>NZ_CP026516.1:680000-1880000 GCF_002953415.1 Deinococcus sp. NW-56
GGGAACTTGCGCTTGTTGACCTTCATCTCCAGCACGCCGCCCGCGAACTCCAGCTCGATCCAGGGACCGCGCTTGGGCATGGGGATGATCGCCGCCGTGTACAGCTTCTTGATCCCCTTGTAGGAGGACGTGAAGTACACGCCGGGCGAGCGGTGAATCTGCGAGATCACCACGCGGTCGGCCCCGTTGATGACGAAGGAACCGTCGTCGGTCATCAGCGGCAGGTCGCCCAGGAACACCTGGTCTTCCTTGATCAGGCCGGAGTCCTTGTGGATCAGTTGCAGCTTGGCGTACATCGGGGCCTGATAGGTCAGGTCCTTCTCGCGGCACTCCTCCGGGGTATAGGGGGCCTCACCGAGGCGATACTCCAGGAAGTCCAGCACCAGCCCCGTCGAGCGGCCCTTCTCGGTCTCGTCGATAGGGAAGACCTCACGGAAGGCGCTTTGAAGCCCCGCGTTGTCGCGCTGGTCGGGGGCGCGGTCGTCTTGCAAGAAGGCCTTGAAGGAGTTGACCTGCACCTCGGTCAGTTCGGGAAGCGGGATCACTTCGGTGATCTCACCGAACCGCTCGATGCGCGGTTTCTGATTCGTCAGGGTCATTCACACCTCGCGCACCCTGGGCAGAACTGCGGCCTTCCGGGGCGGGAAAAAGGCGCAGCCGGGACCACAGCCTCTGTGTCGGCCGTGTCCCGCGTTGAAACTTCAGTTGTGGAGTCTGCTACGCGGCAAGTCGCTCCTGCCCGACCCATCGTGGTCGGCCACAGGCCAGTATAGAGGCCTGCGGCCGACCAGGTCAACAACCGTCTGGGCCGTTCCAGAGCGGCCGAAGCCCCTGCTCTAGGATGGAGGCGTGGACGCCCTGCAACCTTACCTCCCCCTGATCTTCAGCGTGATTCGTGGCCTGGCAGTGGTGGGCCTCGTCCACGCCATCATGACCCGGCAGCCGATTTTCTGGATGTTCCTGCTGGCATTCGGGGCGCTGTTTGGTCAAATCTATGGCCTGATTGGCGCCGTGCTGTACACCTTCCTGGTCTTCCTGCCGTGGCTGCGGGGTCGGGGCCGGGTGGCGGGGCAGGCGGTCGCCCGTGGGGTCGAGGCCATCAAGCCGCTGGACATCCGCATTCGTGAGGCGCGGGAACGGCTCTCGGAGAGTGACACGCTGGCCCACCGTACCGATCTCGCCGCGCTTCAGGCCCGCGCTGGGCGTCCCGACGAGGCCCAGGCGACGCTCGCACCTCTGCTGGGGGGGATCTATGCCGACGATCCGGTGGTGCTGCTGACGAGCGCTGAGCTGGAGCTGGCCCGCGAGAACCCCGGCGCCGCAGAGATCCTGCTGGAACGCGTCGACCTGCGGACCAGTGCGGCCACCCGCACCCGTACGCTCACCCTGCTCGCCCAGGCGCAGGCGGCCCAGGGGAAGAGGCCGGAGGCCGACACGACCTACCGCGAGGCTATGACCGCCGCGACCACCGAGGAACCCCGCGCCCGTTACGCCGCCTTTCTGCTGGGGCAGGGGAGACGTGACGAGGCGGCAGCTCTTCTGGAGGCGATGGAGAAGACCGAGCGCCGCGCCACTCCCCTCTACAAACGGCAGGAGCGCGAGTGGTTCCAGATGGCGGCAGGGTTGCGCCGGGAGTTGAGATAGCCCAATTTCGCAATGAAAACCCCCCGGCCCGGAGGCAGGGGGGTCAAGATTTGGGGAAAATTACCAGCGGTCGTCGCGGCGCTGGGGGCGGTCGCCGTAGGCGGGGGCCGGAGCGGCCTTCGTCACGACGATGTTCTTGGCCTGGGGACCCTTGCCGCGCTGGCCGGCTTCAATCTCGAACTCGACCTCATCGCCCTCGTTGAGCTTCTTGAAGCCCTGAGCCTGGATGGCGCTGAAGTGCGCGAACACGTCCTCGCTGCCTTCCGTCTCGATGAATCCGTAACCCTTTTCCGCGTTAAACCACTTCACTCTGCCTACTGCCATGGTGACTCCTGGCTGTTTTCTAACCGACAGAAACGGAAGCGCGCACTGTTTACCGCGCCCCGCTGAGGAATCTGCCTGGAAAACAACTCGGCTACTATGCCGCGGGACTTCGCCAGGAATCGTAATGCCCATCACGTAGAGACCAAAGGAAAACCCCCCGCTCTCGCAGGGGGCTGCACTCCCGGTGGGAAGGGGACTTACTTCAGTTCGACGCGGGCGCCAGCGGCCTCGAGCTGCGCCTTCATCTTCTCGGCGTCGTCCTTGCTAACGCCTTCCTTGAGGGCGCCGCCCTTCTCGCTGAGGTCCTTGGCTTCCTTCAGCCCCAGGCCGGTGATGGCGCGGATTTCCTTAATGACGTTGATCTTGCTCGAGCCGGCGTCGATCAGCACGACGTCGAACTCGGTCTTCTCCTCGACGGGCGCGGCGGCAGCGGCGCCGCCACCCGCGACGGCCACGGCGGCGGTCACGCCCCAGGTCTCCTTGAGACCGTCGATGAGGTCGGCGAGTTCCATGATGGTGAGGGTGCTGAGCTGGTCGATCAGAGCCTGCTTGTCGTAAGCCATGGTGATGTCCTCCGGTGGATGAATTGGTGAAAAGGGGTGGGAAAAGAAGGGGGTTTAGCCCTGGGCTTCGGCGTTGCCGCCGCCGCCCAGCTTCTCCTGGTAGGCTTCCAGGATGCCGACGAAGCTCGACAGGTGGCTGGAGAGCACACCCACGAACTCGCCCTGAAGGCTCTGCTTGCTGCCCAGGCTGGCCAGGCGCTCGATGACCGCCACGTCCACGCGGCGCCCCTCGACGAGGCCGCCCTTCATGGTCGGGATGCCGCGGTCATTGCTCTTGGCCGCGTCGCTCAGGGCCTTGGCAACCCCGGCGGGATCGTCCTGCGCGAGGACGAGGGCACTCGGCCCCCGCAGGGTCTCGCTGAAGTCCTGACCGCCGCCCTGCAGGGCGAGGTTGATCAGGGTGTTCTTGGCGACGATCAGTTGACCGCCGCGCTCGCGGATGTCCTTGCGCAGGCGGCTGAGCTGCCCGGCGGTCAGCCCCTGGTAATCGACGACGTAAAACGTCTCGATGCCGCTGAGGCTCTCCTGAAGGCTGCTCAGGTTCTGCTGATTGCGTGCGTTCGCCACGTGATGGACCTCCTTGGTGGTGAACAAGTCCAGGTGCGCTCCCTCGCGCCCTGACAACTCGGCGGGATGTTTAAACCTGGCAAGGGTCCCCGCTGTCTACGATGCCGGAATTGGAAAGGTGGGCCGTGGGGCGCACCGGGGTGCTGAAGTCAGGGGGGAGGAAGCGGTGCCCCCTCCCCGGAAGAAGCTCAGGCCTGGGCCTGGCTGCTCAGCGTGAGGGGAATGCTCGGCCCCATCGTGCTGGTCAGGTACGCGCTGCGCAGGTACACGCCCTTGGCGCTGCCCGGCTTGGCGGCTTCGAGGGCCGACACCAGCGCCTGGTAGTTGGCGCTGAGGTTGCCCGGCTCGAAGCTGGCCTTGCCGATGGGCGCGTGCACCACACCGGTCTTGTCGTTGCGGAACTCGATACGCCCAGCCTTGAGGCCGCGCACCATGCCCGCCACGTCGGGACCGACGGTGCCGCTCTTGGGGTTGGGCAGGAGGCCGCGCGGCCCGAGCAGACGCGCGAGCTTCTGGCCGACCTGCGCCATCATGTCGGGCGTCGCCACGACGGCGTCAAACTCCATGAAACCGCCCGCGATGCGCTCGATCAGCTCGTCGCTGCCGACCACGTCGGCGCCCGCAGCCTCGGCGGCAGCCACGTTGTCACCCTTGGTGATAACGGCCACGCGCACCGTCTTCCCGGTGCCGTGGGGCAGGGCCACCGTGCCGCGCACGTTCTGGTCGCTCTTGCGCGGGTCGATCCCGAGGCGGAAGTGAACCTCCACCGTCTCGTCGAACTTGGCGGTCGCCAGTTCCTTCACGAGCGCGGTGGCCTCGTCGATGGTGTACTGCTTGCTGCGGTCGACCTTGTCGGTCAGGGCGCGGTAACGCTTGCCATGCTTAGGCATTGGGAGCCCCCTCGATGGTCACGCCCATGGAACGGGCGGTCCCGGCCACGGTGTTGGCGGCGGCTTCGACGCTGCCGGCGTTCAGGTCGGGCATCTTGGTGCGGGCAATCTCCAGCACCTGATCCCAGTTCAGCTTGCCGACCTTGGCCTTGTTGGGGGTCGCGCTGCCCTTCTGGAGTCCCGCCGCCTTGCGGATCAGGTAGCTCATCGGGGGGGTCTTGGTGATGAAGGTAAACGAGCGGTCCGCGTAGATGGTGATCTCGACGGGGATGATCGCGTCACCCTTGTCGGCCGTCTGCGCGTTAAACGCCTTCGTGAACTCCATGATGTTCGCGCCGTACTGACCCAGCGCGGGACCAACGGGGGGCGCCGGAGTGGCCTTGCCCGCGGGCAGCTGGAGTTTGACCAGCCCTGTGACTTTCTTCATGTGTCCTCCTTAGCTCCCCCGGCTGGCCGCAGCGGGCAGCGGGGTGCTGGCGCTAAGTGCCGCTCCCGGCCACGGTGGGCCGGCGGGGCAGCAACTTTGGCAGTGTACAGGGCGCGGGCAAGTCTGCCAAGCCCACGCCCGGGGATTACTTGCTGACCTGCGCGAAGTCGAGTTCGACCGGAGTCTCGCGCCCGAAGATGCTGACCAGCACCTTGACCTTGGCCTGCGGGGCATTGACCTCGCTCACCACGCCGCTGAAGTCGGCGAAGGGACCACCAGTGACCCGGACCATATCGCCGGGCTTGAGGTCGACCTTGATGCGCGGGGCCGTTTCCTCGGGGGCCTGGGCCGCCACGCCGACCGAGGCCAGCAGGCGCTGCACCTCCTCGGGGGAGAGGGGCACCGGGCGGGTCGCCGTGCCGACAAAGCCAGTCACGCCGCTCGTGCCGCGCACGACCTCCCAGGACTCGCCGAGTTCGCCGGGCGCGTCGTCGTCCTCGACATCCATCTGCACGAAGACGTAACCGGGAAAGAGCTTGCGCTCGACCTCGACCTTCTTGCCGCCTTCCTGAAGCTCGACGGCCTTCTCGGTGGGTTGCAGCACCTGAAAAATCTTGGTGTGGTGCATGCCCAGCTTGCGGGCACGCTCCAGCAGGTGCTGCTGCACGCGGTCTTCCTGACCAACGTAGGTGTGAACGGCGTACCACTCGATGCTCATGGCAGCGCCGCCCGCACGAGAAAGCCGAACAGGGAGTCCATCGCGAACACGATCAGGGTCAGGGCCACCACAAAGATCAGCACGGCCTGCGTGCCCTCGATGACTCCCTGGCGGGTCGGCCAGGTGACCTTGGCGAGTTCGGCGCGGGAATCCCGCAAGTACTGCATCAGATTCATGCGCTCACCTTGCCCGTCATGACGTGGGGCGAAGGGTCAGAGCCGAAGCTGGGCGCCCGCCGGGGAGGCGGGCAAACCCAGCCCGAGACTCAGACCTTCTTTTCCTTGAACACGACGTGCTTTTTCGCCACGGGATCGTACTTGCGCAGTTCCATCTTGGCCTGCGTGTTGCGGCGGTTCTTGGTGGTCGTGTAGTAGAAGCCCGTGCCTGCGGTGCTTTCCATCTTCACGATGATGCGCGGTCCGTCTTTCGCCATGGTACTGCTCCTTTCGCGCGCCCCCAGGGGGGTTCTGCGCTCCCAGCCCTCCACCTCTCACGGGCGGCGCTGGTAAAAGCCCGCCTTGTGGCGGGCAACATTGGGATTATAGGCAGAGAGGCGGGCAGTGTCCACCCACAAGGCACAAAAGAAGGAGAAGGCCGCAGAGGGCCTTCTCCCCGGGGAGGCTGGACCTTACTCCAGGACCTTGGTGACGACGCCGGCGCCGACGGTGCGTCCGCCTTCACGGATGGCGAAGCGCAGACCTTCTTCCATGGCGATGGGCTTGATCAGGTCCACCGTGAAGGTCACGTTGTCCCCGGGCATCACCATCTCCACCCCTTCGGCCAGTTCCACCACGCCCGTCACGTCCGTCGTGCGGAAGTAGAACTGCGGGCGGTAGCCCCCGAAGAACGCGCTGTGACGCCCACCCTCGTCCTTGGACAGCACGTACACACTGGCCTCGAACTTGGTGTGCGGCTTGATCGACCCGGGCTTGGCCAGCACCTGGCCACGCTCCACGTCGTCGCGAGCGACGCCACGCAGCAGCACGCCCACGTTGTCGCCGGCCATCCCGGAGTCCAGCAGCTTGCGGTGCATTTCGATGCCGGTCACGGTGGTCTTCTTGGTGTCGCGCAGACCGATGATCTCGACTTCGTCCTGCACCTTGACCACACCGCGCTCCACACGGCCGGTGGCCACAGTGCCGCGACCGGTGATGGTGAACACGTCTTCGACGGGCATCAGGAAGGTCTTGTCGGTGTCGCGCTCGGGGGTGGGGATGTAGGAGTCGATGGCGTCGAGCAGTTCCCAGATGCGGTCGACCCACTGGTTCTCACCGCGGGCGGTCTTGGGGTTGGCCTGCAGGGCTTCCAGCGCCTGAAGGGCGCTGCCCTTGACGACGGGGAGGTCATCGCCGGGGAACTCGTACTTGCTGAGCAGCTCGCGCACTTCCATCTCGACGAGTTCGAGCAGTTCTTCGTCGTCGACCATGTCGACCTTGTTCATGAACACGACGATGTAGGGCACGCCGACCTGACGGGCGAGCAGGATGTGCTCGCGGGTCTGGGGCATGGGGCCGTCAGCGGAGCTGACGACCAGGATCGCGCCGTCCATCTGAGCGGCACCGGTGATCATGTTCTTGACGTAGTCGGCGTGGCCGGGGCAGTCGACGTGCGAGTAGTGGCGGGTGGGGGTGTTGTACTCGACGTGGGAGGTGTTGATGGTGATGCCGCGGGCCTTTTCTTCGGGGGCCTTGTCGATCTGGTCGTAGGCCAGGGTTTCGATGGTGGGGTCCATCGCGGCGGCGGTGAAGGTGATGGCCGCGGTCAGGGTGGTCTTGCCGTGGTCCACGTGCCCGATGGTGCCCACGTTCACGTGGGGCTTGGTCCGCTCAAACGTTCCTTTTGCCATGATTCTTTCCTCCTGAAAGGGGGTGTCTCTGGGACAAGCCAGCCTGCACAGCATACCGGCCGGAGCCGGGGGCATGTAACCCGGAGGGCGTAAGGAAATGCGGCCCGCTTGAGTAAGCAGGCCGCGTTCCCGGCTGGAGCTCTTGGTCGGGATTGAACCGACGACCTCTCCCTTACCAAGGGAGTGCTCTACCACTGAGCTACAAGAGCGGAGTAAAAAAGCGGGAAACGAGACTCGAACTCGCGACTTTCAGCTTGGGAAGCTGACGCTCTACCAACTGAGCTATTCCCGCGTGTGGTGGGCAGGGGCGGATTCGAACCGCCGTACACTTTCGTGAACAGATTTACAGTCTGTCGCCTTTAACCACTCGGCCACCTACCCGTCCTGCTCGTCCCGGCCCGGATTGTCACGGCGAGGGCCGTGTGGAGCCACCCAGGAGAATCGAACTCCCAACCTTCCGATTACAAGTCGGGTGCTCTACCAGTTGAGCTAGGGTGGCACCGTTCCCAAACCTGAGGGCTGAATTTCCTGCCCTGGGTGCGAAAGTTTCGCGCTTGCCGCGCTGACTTCCGGCTGTGAATAGTAGCACCGGCCCCAGGGGGTGTCAACACGGCCGCGCCGCGCTGTCGGGGGTGGAGTTTGGGAAGCATTCGGCGGCGGCCCCTCTGATGAAGCCGGACTGAAGGCAGCTCCCGCCCCACCTCCGCCATATCGCGCATTTGCCGCCCAGCCCATCAGCGTAGACTGACGGCTCTCCGGCCTGCTGAGCTGCCGAAATCTGCCCACCCCCGGCTGTCTTCGCCCTCTTTCCCCCTTGAGGTACCTCTTCCTTGGACAGTTTGCGAACCCTCTGGCCCTACCTGCGGCTGCACCGCCGCCAGTACGTGATCGGGTTGATCGCGGTGGTGATCGCCAACAGCGTGAACCTGCTGCCGTACTACTTCATTCGCCTCACCATCGACGGGGTGACCGGCCAGACCGACGCGGACGCGGCGACGGCGGGCATTACTGCCACCCAGGTGCTGCTGTACGCGTTGGGCATCGTGGCGGCGTCCGCGACGGCGGGCTTGTTCATGCTGGTGATGCGCCGGATGATCGTGATCGCCTCACGCCAGACCGAGTACGAGATTCGCCGCGACATCTTCGGCCACCTTCAGACCCTCGACAAACCCTACTACGACCGTGCCCGCACCGGGGACCTGATGAACCGCCTGACCGGGGACCTCGGGGCCGTGCGGGAAATGTTGGGTTTCGGGGCGTGGCAGATCGTCAATATCGTATCGGGGTTCATCACGGCCTTTGCGGTGATGTTCAGCCTGAGCTGGCAGCTCACCTTGATCGTGCTGGCGCTGCTGCCCATCATCGTGGGGCTGCTGACCTACATGGCGCGGCAGATCAACAAGCGGCACACTTTCGTGCAGGAGCAGAACAGCCTGATCGCCGCCAAGGCGCAGGAGAACTTCAGTGGGGCGCGGGTGGTCAAGGGCTACGCGATTGAGGACCGCGAGATCGAGGACTACCGTGCGATGAACCTCGAACTGCTGCGGCGCAACATCTCGCTGATCAAGGTGGACGGGCCGCTCAGATCGGTGATGAATCTGCTGCTGGGCCTTGCCTTCGGGTTGATCCTTCTCGTCGGCGGGCGGCTGATCCTCAGCGGCGACGAGACCTTCACCATTGGGATGTTCACCCAGTTCGTCGGGACGCTCGAACGCCTCGCCTTCCCCATGCTGATGGTGGGATGGATCACCGGGATCACCCAACGGGGCCTGTCGTCATGGCTGCGCCTGCGTGAGCTGTTCGACGCCCGTGCCCTGGTGCGCGACGAGCGGGGCCGGGTGAACGCTGGCCTCCAGACCCTGCGCGGCGACGTGGAGTTCGACCACGTGACCCTGCGCTACGGCGAGCGCACCGTGCTGGAGGACGTGAGTCTGAAGGTTCCTGCTGGGACGTTCCTGGGCATCACCGGGCCGACGGGCAGCGGCAAGACCGTGCTGGGCCAACTGCTGACCCGTTCGATGGATCCCACGGCGGGTGTAGTGCGGGTGGACGGGCACGATGTACGGACGATCCCGCTGCGGGTGCTGCGCGACCACATCAGCGTGGTGCCGCAAGAACCCTTCCTGTTCAGCGACTCCATCGCCAACAACATCGGCTTCGGGCTGGGCAACCGTGACCTGCCGGAGGTGCCCACCGGGGTCAGCGTGGTGGGGGCGCCGCCTCCCCCCGACATTCCCCCGAACCCCGACATGAGCCGGGTGCAGGAAGCGGCGCGGCTGGCGGGCCTCGCCGGGGACGTGGAGGACTTCCCGCAGGGCTACGACACGGTGCTGGGCGAGCGCGGGGTGACCCTCTCGGGTGGGCAGCGGCAACGCACGGCGATCGCGCGGGCCATCGTGCGTGACCCGGCCATCCTGATTCTCGACGACAGCCTCTCGGCGGTGGACACAGAAACCGAGCGGCGCATCCTCGACGGGCTGCGGGAGGTCGCTCAGGGGCGCACGGTGATTCTGATCGGGCACCGCATCAGCACCCTGCGCCACGCCGATCAGATCGTGGTGCTGGAGGAAGGCCGCCTCGTCGAGCAGGGCACCCACGACGACCTCGTCGCCGCCGGGGGCCACTACGCCGAAATCGAGCGGCTTCAGCGCCTCGCCTCCGACCTCGACGCCGACGACGAACCGATCCGCGACGCGGAGGTCGCCGCCGACGTGCTTGAACACCAGCCCAGACCTCAGGAGGCCGTGAAGTGACCGCAGGTGCTCCCCTTCCCCCCGAACCCAGCAAGGCGGGCTTTGACGCCCAGCTCACCCGGCGCATCTTCCGGTACCTGCGGCCGTATCTGGCGCTGGTGGTGGGCGCAGTACTGCTCTCGCTGGCCTTTTCGGGCATCCAGCCGCTGTTCGGACTCATTCAGCGCTATGCCATCGACAACGCGCTGACGCCCTTCGTCAATGGGGTGACCGCTGACCGCGAGCCGCTGCTGCGGACGCTGACGGTGGCTGCGCTGACCTACATGGGCCTGAAGGTGCTGGAGTTTGCCGTGCAATACGGCTCGATCATGACCATCGGCTACCTGGGGCAGAACGTGCTGCGCGACATCCGGGCGGACGTGTTCACCAAGCTCCAGCGGCTGCACCTCGCCTTTTTCGACCAGAACCCGGTGGGGCGCCTGATCACCCGCGTGACGAGCGACGTGGACGCGATCAACCAGTTCCTGACGGGCGGGCTGGTCAGCCTGATTCAGAGTGCCTTCCTGATCGTGGCCTACGCCGTGATCATGCTCAGCGTGGACTGGCGGCTGGGGCTGGTGAGCTTCAGCGTGCTGCCCTTCATGTACTTCGCGTCCAACTACTTCCGGGGGCACCTGCGCGACGCCTTCCGCAGCAACCGTTTCCAGCAGGCGGTCGTGAACTCCAAGCTCAACGAGAACATCACCGGGATGACGACCGTGCAACTGTTCGGGCGGCAGCGGCGCATGGCGCTGGACTTCGACCACGCGAACCGGGCACTCCTGACCGCCAACGAGAACTCGGTGAAGTGGTTTTCCCTCTTTATGCCCGTGATGGCGGTGCTGGGGCAGATCGGCATTGCGCTGGTGCTGTACTTCGCGGCCACCCGGCTGCTGGGGCAGGACGCCGCCGGGGTCGCCGCCGCGACGGGCGTGACGGTGGGCACGCTGGTCGCCTTTATCGGCTGGACGACGAACCTGTTCCAGCCGATTCAGGACCTCGCGGACGTGTTCAACAACCTGCAAGCGGCGATGGCGAGCAGCGAGCGCATCTTCGAGGTGCTGGACACCGAGGAGAAGATCCAGGACAAGCCGGGCGCGGGGACGCTGGAGCCTTTCGAGGGCCGGGTGACCTTCGACGGCGTGTGGTTCGCCTACGACCAGGACGTGACGGCGAACACGCCCGACAATGACGACCGCTGGATTCTGCGCGGCATCAACCTCGACATTCAGCCCGGCGAGAGTGTGGCACTCGTCGGTGCAACTGGGGCGGGCAAGACAAGCGTGACCGCGCTGGTGAGCCGCTTCTATGACGTGCAGCGCGGGGCGGTGCGGGTGGACGGCCACGACGTGCGCGATCTGGAACAGCACGACCTGCGGCGGCACGTGGGCGTGGTCTTGCAGGACGTGTTCCTGTTCGCCGGGACCATCGAGAGCAACCTGACGCTGAACAACCCGGCCATCTCGCACGAGCGGGTGGTCGAGGCGTGCAAGTACGTGGGCGTCCACGACTACATCGTCTCGCTGCCCGAGGGCTACCAGACCGAGGTGCGCGAGCGCGGCGCGACCCTCTCGACCGGGCAGAAGCAACTGCTGGCCTTCGCCCGTGCGCTGATCCAGAATCCCGACATCCTGCTCGTGCTTGACGAGGCGACCGCCAACGTGGACACCGAGACCGAGCTGCGGATTCAGCAGGCGCTGCTGAAGGTGATGGAAGGCCGCACCTCCATCATCATCGCCCACCGCCTCAGCACCATCGAGCACTGCGACCGCATCGTGGTGATGCGCAAGGGCCGCATCGTGGAGCAGGGCAGCCACCGGGCACTGCTGGACAAGGGCGGCTATTACGCCCGGCTGCACCGCCTGCAATACGCGCAGGGGGACGCGGCGGACTGAGGTTGAGGAGCAAGTCGGGCGGTGGGGGAGACCTCGCCGCCCGACTTGCTTTGGGCTGACCTTCCGCTGACACGGCGGTG
This sequence comes from Deinococcus sp. NW-56, assembly GCF_002953415.1. NCBI lineage: Bacteria > Thermotogati > Deinococcota > Deinococci > Deinococcales > Deinococcaceae > Deinococcus > Deinococcus sp. NW-56. The sequence continues at coordinate 691,687 of NZ_CP026516.1, forward strand.
ACGCCGCCCTGACGTGGGGGGGGCACCCTGGGGCCATGCAGAAGACCTTCCTCCTGGGCCTCGCCCTGGTCACGACCGCCACCGCCTCGCAGGCCGCCGCGCAGACGATCACCGGGGCGGGGGCCTCCTTTCCCTACCCCCTCTACTCCAAGATGTTCGCGGAGTACCGCAAGGACACGGGCGTCAGCGTGAACTACCAGTCGGTGGGCAGCGGCGCAGGCCAGAAGCAGATCACCGAGCGCACCGTGGACTTCGCGGGGTCGGACAACCCCATGAGCGACGAGGCGATGAAGGCCGCGCCCGCGAGGCTGCTGCATGTTCCCACCGCCATCGGCGCGGTCGTGCCCGCCTACAACGTGCCCGGCGTGACGCAGCCGCTCAAGTTCACCGGCCGGGTGCTCGCCGACATCTACCTGGGCAAGATTCGCACCTGGAATGACAAGGCGATCACCGCGCTGAACCCCGGCGTCACGCTGCCCGGCCTGCCCATCACCGCCGTGCGCCGCAGCGACGGCTCGGGCACGACCTACGTGTTCGCGGATTATCTGAGCAAGGTCAGCAACGAGTGGAAGACCAAGGTGGGCGTGGGCAACAGCCTTCAGTGGCCCACCGGCACGGGCGCCAAGGGCAACGACGGCGTGGCGGGCGTGGTCAAGAGCACCCCCGGCGCGATCGGCTACGTGGAACTGGTGTACGCCAAGCAGAACAAGCTGCCCTTCGGGAGCGTGCGCAACCGCGCCGGGAAGGACGTGCTGGCTGACAACGGCCCTGCCTCCGCCGCCGCGCAGGGCGTGGTGATTCCCGCCGACACCCGCGTTAGCCTGACGAACAGCGCGAACCCGGACGCCTACCCCATCACCAGCTTCACCTACGTGATCTTCTACGGGGAACAGAAGTACGGGAACCGCACCCAGGCGCAGGCCAAGGCCCTCAAGAATCTGCTGTCTTGGATGGTCGGCAGCGGGCAGGCCTACAACGAGGGGCTGGACTACGCGAAGTTGCCCTCCACGGTGGCGAGCAAGGCGCGGAACATCATCAATTCCATGACCTACGGCGGCAAGAAGCTCTGATCGCCTGACTCTCCTGCGCAGGGCGGCTCTCCGGGGTGGGGGCCGCCCGGCTTGCTGCGCCCGCCCCCTGACGTGGCCCTGACGCCGCCGCGCTGAACTGTCTCCAGAGGTCATGATCCCATGAGTGAACCTGTGCGACCCCGTCCATCGACCCGCGCCGCCCTGTCGGGCCGGAGCGACCGGACCTTTCAGGGCCTGATTCTCGCGCTCGCCTCGGTGATCGTGCTGGTGTTCGTGCTGAGCGTCTACCAGCTCGGGCGCGAGGCGTGGCCCGCCCTGCGCGAGTTCGGCCTGAGCTTCTATACCGAGCGCACCTGGAACCCGGTGACGGGCCAGTTCGGGGCGGCGACGATGGTGGTCGGCACCCTGGTGACCAGCCTCGCCGCGCTCGTGCTGAGCGTGCCGCTCGCGGTGGCGAGTGCCCTCTTTGTGGCCGAGTACGCGCCGAAGTGGCTGGCGAACCCGGTGGGCTACCTGATCGAACTGCTCGCCGCCGTCCCCAGCGTGGTCTATGGCCTGTGGGCCTTGTTCGTGATCGCGCCCATCCTGGGCCGCTGGCAGCAGGGCTTTTTCGCGGACCCGGCGAACGTCGCCCTGTACACCCGCTGTCAGGACCTGTGGAACAGCGGGCAGACCACCCTGCAATGCTTCTTCGTGCCCAGCGCCTTCGATGGACGGGGGCTGGCACTCGCCATCCTGATCCTGACGGTGATGATCCTGCCCTACACAGCGTCGGTCGCGCGGGACGTGATTCGGCTGGTGCCGCAGGACCAGCGTGAGGCGATGTACGCGCTGGGCGCGACGAAGTGGGAGGTCATCTCGCGGGCCATCCTGCCCTATGCCCGCGCAGGCATCCTGGGCGGCGTGATTCTGGCGCTGGGCCGGGCGCTGGGCGAGACGCTGGCGGTGGCGATGGTGATCGGGGACAGCCAGGACATCATCAAGAGCCTGTGGGGCGGGGCCAGCACGATGGCTTCGGTGATCGCCAACCAGTTCGGGGACGCGCAGGAGAGGCTGCACCGCTCCAGTGTAGTGGCGCTGGGCCTGGGCCTGTTCTTCCTGAGCGTGGCCGTGAACTTTCTCGCCCGTGTGGTGATCGCGCGGCTGACGCCCAAGGGGATTCAATGACCGCCCGCTCGGCCCCCCTCCCCGCCCGCTCCCGGCCCCGCCTCAGCCCGGCCCGCCGTGCCCGTAACCTGATCATGGGCGGCCTGATCGGCCTCTCGACCGTCATCGTGGTCATGCCCCTGATCCTGATTTTCGCCTACCTGCTGCGCGAGGGGCTGGGGGCAATGAACCTCGAATTCTTCACCAAGACGCCCGCGCCGGAAGGGGAGACGGGCGGCGGCCTCCTCAACGCGATTCTGGGCAGCCTCCAGATGCTGGCGATGGCGAGCGTGTTGGGTGTCGGGGTGGGTGTGGCGGGCGGCATCTTCCTGGCGGAGTACCCCCGGCACCGGCTGATGCCCACCGTGCGGATGCTCAGCGACGTGCTGGCGGGCATCCCGGCCATCGTGATGGGGCTGGTGGCCTACGGGCTGATCGTCCTCCAGTTCGGCTTTTCCGGGCTGGCGGGGGCCATCGCGCTGGGCTTCCTGATGATTCCCATCGTGGTTCGCACGACCGAGGAAGTCCTCAAGCTCGTTCCCGTCACCGTGCGCGAGGCGGGCCTGAGCCTGGGGCTCCCGCAGTGGCTGGTCATCCTGCGAATCGTGCTGCCCGCCGCTGCCGGGGGCATTGTGACCGGCGTGATGCTCGCGCTGGCGCGGGTGGCCGGGGAAGCCGCGCCGCTGCTGTTCACAGCCTTCGGGAACCCGCTCGTCAACCTCGATCCCACCAAGCCCATGAGCGCCCTGCCGCTGGAAATCTACCGGGGGGCGACGAGCGCCTACGACGAGAACCAGCGTCTTGCCAAGGCCGGAGCGCTTCTGCTGATCCTGATCATCTTCGCCACCAGCCTGCTGGCCCGCCGGGCGAGTCGGCGGCGCTAAGCCCTTCTCCTCTGCACCCTCCAAGGAGTCCCGACCCATGACCATCCCCCTCCTCACCGCCCAGGATGTCAGCATCTTCTACGGCGACAAGCAGGCCGTGCGCGGTGTGAACCTCAATGTGCAGCGCGGCACCGTGAATGCCCTGATCGGCCCTTCCGGGTGCGGCAAGACCACCTTTCTGCGGGCGATCAACCGGATGCACGACCTGACGCCGGGTGCCCGCGTGACGGGCCGCATCGTGCTCGACGGCGAAGACGTGTATGCCCCCGGCGTGGACGCCGTCGCCATGCGCCGCCGCGTCGGGATGGTCTTTCAGAAGCCCAACCCCTTTCCCACCATGAGCGTCTTCGACAACGTGGTGAGCGGTCTGAAGCTGACCGGCGTGCGCGACCGTGCCCGGCTGATGGAAGTGGCCGAACGCTCGCTGCGCGGGGCGGCTCTCTGGGACGAGGTGAAGGACCGCCTCAAGACTCCAGCGACGGGCCTCTCGGGGGGACAGCAGCAGCGCCTGTGCATCGCCCGTGCCCTCGCCGTCGAGCCCGAACTGCTGCTGATGGACGAGCCGACCTCGGCCCTCGACCCCGCGAGTACGGCCCGCATCGAGGACCTGATGACCGGCCTCAAGCAGGTCACCACCATCCTGATCGTGACGCACAACATGCACCAGGCGGCCCGCGTCTCGGACACGACCTCCTTTTTCCTGAACGGCGACCTTGTGGAGCATGGCGTGACCGATCAGGTCTTTACCAGCCCGCGCGACGAGCGCACCGAGGCGTACGTGACGGGTCGCTTTGGCTGAGCTTGACTCCCCCGTCACCCGGCGGGCCGATACTGTCGTCATGACATTTGATGCGGGGAGGGCAGACGGGGTGGGCACGGTGACCGCCCGCTTCCTGCGGATGCTGAGCCTCGCCCTGGAGGAGCTGGAGGCCGTGCGCGACGCCGCCCGCCGTGCCGAGTACGCCGGACTGACCGCCCGCGCCGGAGAGCTGGAGCGAGAGACGAATGCGCTGGAGCGCGAGCTGGAGGACGCCTGCCTCGCCGCCTTTGCCCGCCCGCTGACCCCAGACGACCTCGCCTTTCACTTGCTGGTCTTTCGCAGCCTGACCAACCTGGAACGGGTGGGCGACTACGCCTTTGGGGTAGCCCGCGACCTGGAGCGGCTGGCCCCGCGCACCCGCTCGGCCACCCTGCAAGACGTGCTGCCGCTGGTAGGCCTCCTGACCACCATGCTCGACCGCCTCGCCTACGCCTTTGCCGAGCGCGACGCGGCGGCGGCCCGCGAGGTCATCCGTCTGGACGAGGAGGAGGTGGACGTGCTGTACGAGCAGATGCTGCGGGCCAGCCTGACCCGCCTCCACGAGCGCCCCGACGACGTGGACATCGCGCTGGCCGCCAACCGCATGGCCCGCAGCCTGGAGCGCCTGGGGGATCATCTGGTCAATGTGGCTGAGCGGGTACTGGCGCTGGTGGAGGGACAGGGGGCCGGGAGAGCGACGGCGGGGCAGCCTTCCTAAGCCATCTGGCCGAGGCCCGGTCCCGGCTCCTCGCCTGCTAGCCTCCCCGCATGACCACAACCGAATCCCGCGAGCTTCCGCGCTGGCGTACCGACGACCTCTACGCGAGCCTGCAAGACCCCCGCTTGGGCGCGGACCTCGCTGCCGTGCGGGACGAGGTGGCCGCACTGGAAGCGACCTTTGACCGCTATGGCGTCCGCAAGGAGGGCGCCGCCGCCACCCCGGAGAGCCTGGAAGCCGTGCTGGGGGGCTTGAATGCGCTCTCGACCCGCCTGACCGCGCTGCGGGGCTTTATCTCCGCCTTCGTGACGACCGACAGCCGTGACGCCCTCGCGCAGCAGAAGATGGGCGAACTGACCACCCTGACCCTCCCGCTGGGGCCGTTGCGCTCACGCCTGACCGCGTGGCTGGGCGGCCAGGACGTGGAAGCGCTGCTGGCCGGGTCCGAGGTCGCCCGCGAGCACGAGCACCTGATTCGCCGCAGTGCGGAGCGGGCGCGGTACCAGATGACCCCGGAGGAAGAAGACCTCGCCGCTCGGTTGCGGCCCAGCGGGGCGGGCGGCTGGTCGAAGCTGCACGGCAACGTCTCCAGCCAGCTTCGCGGCGAGTTCCGGGGCGAGTCGCTGCCCGTGACCGCCCTGCGTGCCCTGGCGACCGACCCCGACGAGAGTGTGCGCCGCGATGCTTACGAGGCCGAGCTGAAGGTCTGGGAAAATGCGGAAGTCGTCCTGGCCGCCGCCCTCAACGGCGTCAAGGGCGAGGAAGGCACCCTCGCCGCCCGCCGGGGCTTCCCCGACGCGGTGGCCCCCAGCCTGCTGACCCACGGCATCGACCGAGAGACGCTGGAGGCCATGCAGGGCGCGGTCGTGCGCTCCTTTCCCGACTTCCGGCGTTACTTCGCGGCGAAGGCGCAGGCGCTGGGCAAGGAACGGTTGGACTGGTGGGACCTCTTCGCGCCCGTGGGCCGCTCGCAGACCGAGTGGACGTACGAGGCTGGGACCCGCTTCGTGCAGGAACAGTTCCGCTCCTACTCCGACAAGCTTGGCGACTACGCCGCCCGCGCCTTTGCCGAGAGCTGGATCGACGCCGGGCCGCGCGACGGCAAGCGGGGCGGGGCCTTTTGCATGGGCTGGCAGGGCGACGAGAGCCGCATCCTGATGAACCACGACCCCAGCCTCGACAGCGTGTCTACCCTCGCGCACGAGCTGGGGCACGGCTACCACAACCTCCTCAAGGCGCCGCGCACGCCCCTGCAACGCGAGACGCCGATGACCCTGGCCGAAACGGCGTCGATCTTCTGCGAGACGATCATCCAGAACGCGGCGCTGGAGCGGGCGACCGGCGAGGAGCGCCTCTACGTGCTGGAGACGCAACTGCTGGGGCACGCGCAGGTCGTCGTGGACATCCACTCGCGCTTCCTCTTCGAGCGGGCCGTGTTCGAGAAGCGGGCGCAGCGTGACCTGACGCCGCAGGAAATCAATGACCTGATGACCTGGGCGCAGCGCGAGACGTACGGGGACGCGCTGGCGAGCACCCACCCCTACATGTGGGCCGTCAAGCCGCACTACTACAGCCTCAGCTTTTACAACTACCCCTACACCTTCGGGCTGCTGTTCGGCCTGGGCCTGTACGCCCAGTACCAGGCGGCGAAGGAGCGCGGCGAGGCCGCCGACTTCCAGCGCCGTTACGACGAGCTGCTGTCGGGTACCGGCCTGGCCGACGCCCGCACCCTGGCCGCCGGATTCGGCATCGACCTGCACGCGCCGGACTTCTGGGAGGGCAGCCTGAACGTGATTCGGGAGCAGATCGCGGCGTACGAGGCGGCGACGGGCTGACATTCGGCCAGGAACGGGAAGGGGAGAGGCGGCCATTCCAAGCTGCCTCTCCCCACTGCTTCTTCCGACTAACTAGGCTCGACCTGCACGTCCGTCAGCGTCACGGGTACCCCGGCCCGGAGGGTGTTCTGAATCTCAGCGACCTGGTCGGTGTGTAGGAGCAGCTCCCGTACCTCGGCCTCGTCGTGCGGCGTGGTGACTCGGACGCGGTAGGTCACGTTCCGGGCCGGTTCACCCTCGCTCCCGAAGTCGCCCGAGACTTCCACCTCCACCCGACCCACCGTCAGGCCGCGCCTGGCTGCCTCCCGGTACACGTCGTTGCAGTAGCAGGTCGCCAGGGCGAGAAACAGCAGCTCGCCGCCATTGACCGCCGAGCCGAAGCCGCTGGGCCGGGGCGGGACGGCCAGGGACTGAACATGCCCCTCCGTCCGCAGGGTGACCTCATGGTGGCCTGCGCTGTTCTGCACCAGGGCGCTGATGTGCATGTCGCACCTCGGGCGCGGATTACCGCACCTTCACTTCCTGATCGAACCACGTCAGCACCCGCTCGCGGCCGAAGGGCCACACGGACACGCGGGCGGCGTCGGCGGCCTCCTGCGCAAACTCGGGGAAGGGGCCGGTCTTGGCGGGGGCGGCGTTCCAGACGGGGGCGTCGTAGGGCAGGCCCGCCAGCTCGCGGGCGCGGGCAAGTCCGGTCTGAAGGTCGCCCAGCTCGTCGATCAGGCCCAGCTCCAGTGCGTCCAGTCCGCTCCAGATGCGGCCCCGGCCGATCTCGTTGACCTGCTCGGTCGTCATCTTCCGGCCCTCGGCCACCCGGCTGATAAAGCGGTCGTAGACCTCCGAGATGCCGCGCTTGACGTGCTCGCGCTCATCCTCCGAAAAGGGGCGCGAGGCCGTGTACATCAGTGCCCGCTCGCGGCCCACCGCCTCGGGCCTGAGGCCGTGGCGGGCATTGAAGTCGCGCAGGACGGGCTTGCCGCTCACCACGCCGATGCTGCCCGTGAGGGTGTACGGGCTGGCGACCACGTGCTTGGCGTGCGTCAGCACGTAATAGCCGCCGCTCGCCGCGTACTCGCCCATCACGGCGACGACGGGCTTGTCGGAGGTTGCCACCTCGCGCCAGATCAGGTCGGAGGCCAGGGCCGAGCCGCCGCCGCTGTCCACGTACAGGACGATGGCCTTGGTCGTCTTGTCCTTCTTGGCGTGCCGCAGCGCCGCGACCACGGTGTCGGACCCCGCCTGCGGGCCGCCCAGCAGCGGCAGAGGGAGGGGATTGTTCTTGCTCTTGCCGGTGACGATGGTGCCCACCAGCGACACGACGGCGACCCGCCCGGCCTTGGGGTTGCTCGGCTTCTTGGGCATCAGCAGGTCGAGGACCGCCGCCATCGGCCGGGTGCCGGGGCCGATCAGGTCGTCTTCGTAGGCCACGCGGTCGATCAGGCCCGCCTCCCGTGCCCCGTGGGCGCTCGTCAGGTCGCCGGTCAGCCACGTGCGGGCCACGTCCTCGCTGACCCCACGGGCCGCCGCGAGGTCACGCGCCCAGGCCGATTCCAGCCCGTGCAGGTACGCCGTGAGCTGCTCGCGGTTGGCGTCGTCCATGTGGTCCTGCGAGTAGCGGGTCAGGGCCGCCTTGTACTCGCGGATGCGCAGGTTCTCGAACTCGATGCCGCTCTTGCGCAGGAACTCGCCCAGGAAGGTCTGCTCCAGTCCGAAGCCCGGCACCATCACGTCCGCCGACTCGGGCGAGACGACTTCACGGGCGCCGCTCGCCGCGATCAGCCCAGTCATGGTGAGCTGCGGCAGGAAGGCCACGACCCGCTTTTCCCCCGCCAGCCGCGAGAGGATGCCCCGAATCGCGTGCGCGGTCGCAGGCGAGGCCGTGAACTCGGAGAAGCGCACGAGGACGCCGTGCAGCCACTCGGCGCCGCGCAGCTTCTCGGCGCGGGCTTCCAGCGCCTCCAGCGTCTCGGTGCGGTTGAGCAGCGCCTGGATGGGGTTACTCGGTTGCCGCGCCGGGTAGCTTCCGTGCAGGTCGAGAATCACCCAGGTCGGCCGGGTCACGCCGTCCGGCAGCGGATCGCCGGACCGGGGCAGAAAGGGAATGTTGACCATACCCCCTAGCCTACGCGCCCCGGCCGGGGACGGTTCCCCAGCCGCGCCCCCATCGCCCCGGCGCGGGTTAAGAGAAGGTCGGTCGCTTCGGGCGGCAGGTGCGCCCGCGCCGCCTCCCCGAACAGGGCCAGCCAGCGCTCCAGATGGGCTCCCCGGATGCCCAGCCCCGCGTGGACATGGTTGAGGTTCCCCCGCCACGCTGGACCGCCCCCCAGCATCGTGACCCAGAAGGCCGTCACGCGCTCCAGGTGGGCGTCCCAGTCGGTGACGTGCGCGGCGAAGATCGGCCCCAGCAGCTCGTCCACCCGTGCCCGTGCGTAGAAGTCGGCCAGCAGGGGCCGCAGCGCCGCCTCGCCGCCGACCGCCTCCAACGGGGTGGCCGGAAGGCGGGGGGAGGCCTCGTCCAACGCCGCCAGAAACGCCGCCTTGCGTTCGGGCGGGAGGGTCGGCCCGGCCCAGGCGGTGAGGGCGCCGTGGGTCCAGTGGAGGGGCAGTTCTCCCTCCCAGGCGTGGACGACTGCCCCGCGCGGTGCCCCCGCCCATTCCCCGGCGGGGCTACCAGGCCACACCCGTGTCCCCAGAACCCGGCCTGCGAGCGCCGCCCCAGTTCCCCAGGCGAGGGTGGGCACGCCCCGGCGCCGGGCCTCCGACGCCAGCGCCAGCAGCGCCCAGCGGTCGGGCCTCTCCCGCACGTCGGCCACCGGCTCACCGTCGTGCGGGAGCAGCAGACCCGCCGCACCCGGCAGCGCCTCCGGGGTGGCGGGCTCGGTGGGCCAGTCCGGCAGTGGGAGGGAAGAGAGCAGGGCACCGGGCATGGGGCCAGGATAGGGAAGACCCCCGGCGCACAGGGTCCGGGGGTCACCTTCGGGGGATGGGTTACTCGTTGGTGTCGGTCGGGGGGGTCGGTGTGCCCTCGTCCGCGCCCCCACCCTCGCCCTGCTGCCCGCCGGTCTGCTGCCGGGGCGGGGCCTCGTTGTCGTCGCGGTTCTCGCCGCCCAGCGTGTCGGCGATGTCGGCGGCTTCCGAATCCTCGATGGTGGGGTTGGCCGCGCTGGACTTTTCGACGTTCGAGGCGCCGGTCTGGCCCACCTCGGTCTGCTCGTCGCCGCCCTCGGGGGCGGTGGGCGAGGGCACGCCGCTCGTCTCTTCCTGGCCGCCCACGCCGTCGCCCTCGGGGGTGGACTCCTCGGTGCCGCCGCTCTGCTGCCCGGCGGGGGCCGCCACCGCGCCGTTCTCGCCGGACTGCTCGCCGCCCAGCGTCTCGGGGCGGGTGTCGCCCTGCGGCTGGGTAAGCTGGTCGGAGCCCTGGGTCGCGGCGCTCTTGGGCGAGGGCGCGTCCTCGCTCTTCACGTCCTGCGTGGTGGGGTCACCGATGCCCTCGGCGCCCGCCTTGGCTTCCTCCTCCTCGGCGTTGTGCGGGGTGGTCGCGATGCGGTACCCGGCATACGAGCCGCCCAGCGTGAGCGCCAGCAGCAGCGTCATGGTGACGGCAAAGGTGTTCTTCATAACGCCCCAGCCTACCATGCGGTCAGGGGCCTTTGGCCCGCGCTCAGCGGGAAAGCGGTGAGGGTTGACCCGCGCCGCCTTTACCCTTTTCGGGCGCGGCCCTCCCGCCACCTCAAGGTGCAGGGTGGGGCTTCCCCTGGGCTACCCTGGGGCGTGCGCCTCGCCTCCCTGACCGCCTCCAACTCGGACATTCTCGCGGCCCTGGGCGCGGCGGGACAGGTCGTCGCCGTGGACAGCCACAGCGACGCGCCCGGCTTGCAGGCGGCCGTCCGGGTCGGCCCCGACCTCGACATCGACGTGGGGGCGGTCGCGGCGGCGCGGCCCGACCTCGTGCTCGCCAGCCTCAGCGTGCCGGGGATGGAGCGGGTGGTCGCGGAGCTGGAGCGGGAGGGGCTGCCCACCCTGGTCCTCGACCCCGTGAGTGTCGGGGATACTCTGGCCGACATCCGGACCATCGCGGCGGCCATCGGCTGCCCGGAGCGGGGCGCGGCGGTCGCGGATGCACTGAGGGACGAACTCTCCCGCCTCATCCGACCCTTCTCCCGGCCTCCCCGCGTGCTCGTGGAGTGGTGGCCCCGGCCCATCATCGCGGCGACCCGCGAGTCGTGGGTGACGGACCTGCTCGCCGGGCTGGGCGCCGTGAACGCCCTGGGGGACCGGGCGGGCCGCAGTTCACCCCTCACGCTGGAGGAGGTGCGGGCGGCGCAGCCCGACCTGATCGTCTGCTCGTGGTGCGGGGCGAAAAAGCTCCGCCCGGAGGTGATCGAGGCGCGGGGGCTGGGGGTGCCGGTGGTCGCGGTGCCGGAGAGTGGGTTGGGTCGCCCCGGTCCCCGGCTGGTGGAGGGAGCGCGGCAGATCGCGGCGGCGCTCGCGGCCTTTAGCGAGCGGGAAGCCAGCCCAGCAGCGCCCGCAACCCCCGCAGGCACTCAGCCCGGTACGCCTCCAGGTCCGGCTCCGGGTCGGCCAGAAAGCGCACGCTGAGGCCCTCGACAAGCGCCCGCAGCAGCCGCGCTCGCTCCCCGGCCCCTTCCTCGCCGCCCAGCCGCGCGAGTTCGAGGTCGAGGGCCAGCGTCTCGCGCAGAAAGTCGCGCTGCACGGCCATCAGCTCGGGGTCGCGGGTGGCGGCGGCCAGAAAATCGAGGGACACCGTGTAGAAGCGCCGGGTGTTCTCCACCCCGTAGAACTGGTTGTCCACGTAAGCCCGCAGCTTGGCCTCGGGGGAGGGGGCCTGACGCAGCGCCCGGCGGGTGGCGACCGTGACCGTGCGGGTAAAGCGGCGCATGACGGCGGCGAGCAGCCCCGCGCGGCTCCCGAAGTGGTAAGCCAGCGTGCCCTTGCTGACCCCCGCGTGCCGGGCGATGTCGGCCAGCGTCACGTCCGCGTAGCCGCGCTCGTAGATCGCAAAATACGCGGCCCGTTCCAGGGCGGCGCGGCGGGCGCGGTCCTGAATCGGGTTGACGCGGCGGGCCATGAGGGGCAGGGTAGCGGGTCCGGCGGGGCGCACGCCTCTGCCCGCTACTTCGCCCCGTGCCGCAGGAACTCGCGCATCTCGTTCACGCAGGGGCTGGCCTCGTGCTGGGCGCTGCTGCCCGTCACGGTCCGCAGCAGGCCCGCGTCGCTGAGGTAAAGCTGGCTGATGCGGTACGCCACCCCGTTCGCCTCGTGGGTGTAGGCGGCAAGGACCCCCCAGGTGCCCCCGCGTTCCACAGGTTGCGTCACGACCTCGGCCACGGTCTTCTGGCCGCCCAGCGTGCGCTGAAGCCGCACGGCGAAGGTCCGCGCCGAGGCCTGGGTGCGGAAGGTCGGCAGCGCCTGCCCGTGCCGCTCCTCACGGATCAGGCACGCGCCCGAGGCGTCGGCCCAGACGGCGGCGTTGCCGTTCACCGGGGTCCAGCCCTTCATGGGGACCACCAGGGCCAGGGCGGAGGGGGCGCTCAGGGCAAAGACCGCGCCGAGCACGCGCAGAGGGGCAGACATGCGGCCAGTGTACTCACAGCGGTGGCCCCTCATGTGGCCCGAGCGGAGCGAGCAACCGTGAGCGAGAGGGGTCCCTTCCTCCACTCGACGGAACGGAGCACCGCGCTCAGGCGGCGGCCCTCACCGCGAGGCCAGCCGCGCCTCTAACCCCGCCCGCACCCCCGGCCACTCCGCCCTCAGCACGCTGAACACCACGCTGTCGCGGGCAAATCCATCGGGTCGCACCTGGTACTGCCGCAAGGTGCCCTCGCGCACCGCGCCCAGTTTCTCCAGCGCTCGCAGGCTGCGGGTATTGCGGGCGTCCACCTTGAACTGCACCCGGTTCGCGCCCAGCTCCCCGAACGCGCGGGCCATCAGCAGCAGCTTGGCCTCCGGGTTGGCGGCGGTGCCTTGCGCGGCGGGGACCAGCATGGTGCCGATCTCGACCCAGCGGTCGGCGGGCCGGACCTCGCTGTAGCTGATGCGGCCTGCGGCCCGTCCGTTCATCAAGACCGCCCAGTTCAGGCGGGCGGGCAAGGCGTTGAGCCGGGTGATGTACTCGGCCCACCCCTCCACCGTCTGCGGTTCCGGCCCACCCCGCGAGAGCAGCGCGTAGGTCCCCTCGTCCGCCCCCGCGTGGAGGTCGGCGGCGTGCGCTTCCGTCAGCGGCACCAGCGTGACGTGCCGTCCAGAGAGGGGCACGGGCCGGAACCACTCGTCGGTCGGGGCGGGCGTCACCGGGGCGTTCATCCCCCCACCGTACCCGGTCCAGAAGCAGAAGAAGCCCCGCCGGGGAGATCCAGGCGGGGCAGGGCAGAGGTGGGTCAGAACGGGGCGGAGGTCGGCTCGGGTCCCTCGTCTTCCGGCTTGCGGAGCGGGGGCGCGGTGGCCTCGCTGACCCGGCGCCGTCCGCTGAGTGCCCGGCCCAGCGTCACCTCGTCGGCGTATTCCAGCGCCCCGCCCACCGGGAGGCCGTAGGCGATGCGGCTCACGACCGCGCCCAGCGGTTCAAGCAGCCGCTGAAGGTAGAGCGCGGTGGCGTCCCCCTCCACGGTGGTCCCGGTCGCCAGGATGACCTCCATGCCCTGCTGCACGCGTGGCAGCAGGGGCCGGATATGCAGCCGCTCGGGGCCGACGCCGTTCATCGGGCTCAGGACCCCGTGCAGCACGTGGTAGAGGCCCCGGTACTCGCCGCTGCGCTCGATGGCGATCACGTCGCCGGGTTCCTCGACCACGCAGATCACGCTCTGGTCGCGGGAGGGGTCGCTGCACACGTCGCAGCGCTCGGCGTCGGTGATGTTGAAGCAGACCGGGCAGGTGTGCAGTTCGCGCTTGGCCGAGAGCAGCGCCCCGGCCAGCCGCTCGATGTCCTCGCGCGGCTGCTCGAACAGGTGAAAGGCCAGCCGCTGGGCACTCTTGGGGCCGATCCCCGGCAGGCGCGACAGCTCGCGGATCAGGGCGACCAGACTGGGTGGGTACTTCATGCGTCACCCCACTGAGGGCTCTCCATCAGAAGCCGGGCAGCCCCAGCCCGCGCGTCGCCTCCTGCTGGAGGGCGTCCGCCTTGGCCGAGGCGTCCTGCAGGGCCACGAGGAGCAGGTCCTCGAGGGCCTCCACGTCGTCCGCGTCCACCGCTTCGGGCTTGATTTTCAGGGCCGTCACCTTGCCGTGCCCGTTCATGGTGACGGTCACCAGCCCGCTCGCCGTGCCCTCCACCGACTGCGCGGCGAGGTTTTCCTGAATCTTGGCGGCGGCGACCTGCGCCTGCTGCATCTGCTTCATGAGCTTCTTCATGTCCATAGCTGCCCCATTCTACCGAGGGGGACTGCCCTGGACCGTGCCCGGTACGGGGATGCCCCAGCCCGTTTGCTACAGCGCCGCCGCCCGCGCTCCCTTTGCCCGGCGGTAGAGCTGCGCGGGGCGGCCCGGCCCGCTGCGCCGCTCGCCGCTGGGAACGAGGAGGCCCTGCGCGAGTAGCCGCTTGCGGAAATTGCGCTTGTCGAGGGGCCGGTCGAGGATCGCCTCGTGGACGCGCTGGAGTTCCGGCAGGGTAAAGGTGTCGGGCAGGAATTCCAGCGCGAGGTGGGCGTATTCCAGCCGCACCCGCAGCCGTCCCAGCGCCCGCGTCAGGATCGCGGCGTGGTCGAAGGCGAGTGCGGGCGGGCGGTGCGCCGGAAACCACCCCGCCCCTAACGTGTGCCCCCCACCTGTCACGTCCACCGTGCCGTGCGCGAGGACCGCGAGGTGCGCGACCGACACGATGCGCCCACGCGGGTCCCGGCCCGGTGCCCCGAAGGTATAGAACTGCTCGAGGTGCCGGGGTTCCAGCGTCACCGAGGTTTCCGTCCGCAATTCGCGTAAGGCCGCCTCGTGCAGGTCCTCGCCGGGGTGCACGAAACCGCCGGGCAGCGCCCAGTCGCGGGCATGGGGCAACTCGCCGCGGTGCACCAGCAGCACCTGCAACTCGCCCTCGTGCATGGCGAAGGCCGCCACGTCTACCGCCAGGCCGACCTGGGTCGCCTGGGGCGGCAGAGCAAGTGTCTCCATGACACGAACTGTAGGCCCCGTGCGGGGGAGCGTCAAGGACATAAGTGTGGGGACGTGGCCCGGCTTGGCGTGCGCCACACGCGGTTCCCGCCCCAGTTAGGGGTCGGGTACTCCCCGCTCTGCCCGCGCCACGGCCACATGTGCCCGCAGCAGTTCGGCCACGCTCCACGCCTGAAAGGGACACCCACCGGGCCGCAGGTTCCCGCCTGCGAACACCTCGCTGACATGCCCCACGCCTGCCTCCCCCACATGGCCGGTCAGCCCCCGCAGCGCGGCGCGGGCACGGTCCACCTCGCCCCGCGAAAGCAGCAGGTCGATGTACGCACCCAGCGGCCACGGCCACACGGTGCCCTGGTGGTAAGCGGCGTCGCGCACGAGCTGGTCGCCGCCGTAGTTACCTCGGAAGCGCGGGTCCAGGGGGCTCAAGGTATGCAGCCCCAGGGGGGTGAGCAGCTCGGCCTCGGCCCGCCGTACAGCCACTTCCACCTGCGCGGGGGTAGCAGGCATGTCTGGCAACGCCAGCGCGATCAGGGCATTCGGTCGAATACTGGGGTCGGCCTCGCCATTCTGGGAGAGAGTATCGGCGGGGAAGTCACCGGCCAGGAACGCCGCGAAGCTGGCCTGCGCCTGGGTGAGCCGTTCGCCATATTGCGGCTGTTCTCCCAGCAGGCGCGAGAGCCGTCCCTCCGCTGCCAACGCCGAGAGCCACAGCCCCTGAATCTCGATCGGCTTGCCGTGGCGGGGGGTGACCACCCAGTCCGCGATCTTCACGTCCATCCAGGTGAGCTGCACGCCCGGCTCCCCGGCGAGGAGCAGCCCGCCTTGCGGGTCCACCCGGATGCCGTGGTCCGTGCCGCGCACGTGCCAGTCCAACAATTCGCGCAGCCGGGGCAGCGCCTCCCGCGCGAAGGCGAGGTCGCCCGTCGCCCCTACGTACCGCTCCAGCGCCACCGCCAGCCACAGCGCCCCGTCCACCGTGTTGTACCCGGCGCCCGTACCGTCTTCCAGAAAGTTGTTGGGAATCAGGCCCCGGCGCAGGGTGGTCAGGAAGGTCTCCAGTAGGGCGCGGGCCTCGGCGTGCCGCCCGGTCGTGAGGGTCAGGCCGGTCAGCGCGATCATGGTGTCGCGCCCCCAGTCCGCGAACCACGGATAGCCCGCGATCACGCTCAGCCCCGCCTCGCCCCGCCGCACGAGGTAGGCGTCAGCAGCCACAGCGAGGGTGGCGACGAGGTTGTCGCCGGGCAGCCCGGTCGCCTCCCACGCCTGCTCCACGAGTGCCCGGCGCCGCGCCGCCTCCGCGTCGTAGGCGGCCCAGGGGTCGGGCACGTCTCCTTCCAAACCACCCACCACCAGCGCCACCTGCCCCCCACCCGGCGGCAGCGTGACCTTCCACAGCGCCGCGCCCACGACCCGCTCGTGCTCTGGCTCGCCCCGCGCCTCGTCGTGGCGGAAGTAGACGCGCTGGGTGAATGGTTGGGGCGTCAGCCCTTCCACCGCCGCACCGGGGGCGTGCAGATTGACCCGTGTTTCCCGCGTCCCGCGCACCTCGGCCCGCGTCCCTTCTCCTCTGAAGGTCAGCTCTGGCGCCCGCTCGTGCGTATGGTGCATGTCGCGGTCGGCGAAAAAGCCGCCCAGGGTCAGCGTAACGGCCTCCCGCGCCTCCACCTCGTACAGAAAGACCACCGCGCCCGAGTGCCGGGGCATGAAGGTCCGTCGCCTCACCCGCACCCCGCCCACAAGCTGCTCGCGCTCGGGCAGCAGGTCGCGCAGCGTCACCCCCGCGAGCCAGGTCAGGCCGTCGCCCTCAAAGACGTTGGGGGCCAGTTCCAGCGCGTGCAGGGTGATTTCGCCCTGGCCCGTGCCGACCCTCTCCAACGGCGAGACGAGGTGCTGCCAGCGGCCCACCGGAGGCTGGTGGCTGACCGCCAGCCCCGAGTAGCAGCGGGTGGGCACCCCGGCGAGGCTGCTCAGCGCGAAGCCGCCCAGCCCGTCGGTGAGCAGCACTTCGGGGTCGGGGTCGCGGGCCTGAAGGGGACCATAAGACCGGAGCACGGCGGGATCGGGCGTCATGTGTTCCAGCATGCCGGGCGCGGGGGGCCGCGTGGTAAACTGACCTGTCACGTCGGGACTCCGGTGGACACAGCCGCTTTCCGGCCAGCGTGCAGGAAGGCGTGCGGAGGTGATTGCAATAGCGAAAGAACACAAGGTCAACGAGCAGATTCGCGTCCGTCAGATTCGTCTGATCGGCGCGGAGGGCGAGCAGGTGGGGATCATTGACACGCGCGACGCGATGGCGATGGCGCGCGAAAAGGGCCTCGACCTCGTGATGGTCAGCCCGCAGGCCGTGCCGCCCGTCTGCCGCCTCCTCGATTATGGCCGCTTCCGCTACGAGCAGCAGCAAAACGAGAAGGAAAACCGCAAGCGTGCCCGTGCCCAGGAAGTCAAGGCGATCAAGTTCCGCGTCAAGATCGACGACCACGACTTCAACACCAAGGCCGGACACGTGCGCCGCTTCCTCGAAGAAGGCCACAAGGTCAAGGTCACCATCATGTTCCGTGGCCGCGAGCGCACCCACCCCGAACTCGGGGAGCGCATCCTGCACCGCGTGGCCGACACGCTGGCCGATATCGGCGCCCCCGAGGGCATGCCCTCCATGATGGGTATGGACATGAACATGATCATGGTCCCCAAGGCTCCCCCCAAGGCCAAGCCCAGCGAGGCCCGCGCCGACGACACCCCGGCCGCCGATGCTTCGGCCCCCGCCGGGGAAGCGCCGGTCAGCCCGATTCCGAGCGCCTAACCTTTTTTGCCCGTCCAGCGGCCTGCCTTCCGGGGCGGGCCGCTGTTCTTTTTGCTCCTCGGGTTGAGGGCCGGTCCACCTTCTCCCGGCTTCAAACGGGCTAGGCTGCGCCCCATGATCAAGATGTACACGACGAGCTGGTGCCCCGACTGCGTGGCCGCCAAGCGGGCACTGACCCAGAAGGGCCTCGCCTTCGAGGAAATCAACATCGAGCAGGACGACGGGGCGGCCGAGTACGTCATGAGCGTGAACGGCGGCAAGCGCAGCGTGCCCACCCTCGTCAGCGGCGACGTAGCCCGCAGTCTCAGCGGGTTCCGGCCCCAGAAGCTTGACGCGTTTCTGGCCGAAGCCGGGCTGTAAACCTGGGGACCAGGGGGCAGTTCCGGCTGGAGCTGCCCTGTTCGGTGTTCCGCGCATGTGCGGCGCCTGTCATTCAGCCAGCGCTTATGATCCTCTCACCCGGTCGCAGCTCTGACCTGATCCGGGCTGAGGAGGCCGCATGAACGACTACCTGAATGTCATCCGGAACCATTACGCCGATTTCCGGGGCCGGGCGAGGCGCCGGGAATACTGGATGTTCTACCTGATCAATACGCTGATCAGCGTCCTGCTGTACCTTCCATTCTTCCTGCAAACCGTGACCGCGCCCGATCCGGAGGCGGTGACGCCCAGTGGACTGGCCCTGCTCAGCCTCATCGCGGGGGGGCTCTACAGCCTGTTCATCCTGATTCCGTCCCTGGCCGTGAGTGTCCGGCGGCTGCACGACACGGGCCGCAGCGGCTGGTGGTACCTGATCAACTTCGTGCCTCTTGTCGGTGGCCTGATCTTCCTGATCTTCATGGTTCTTGGCAGCCAGCCCGGCCCCAACCGCTGGGGGCCGAATCCCAAAGGGCAGACCGCGAACGTGGCGGCCGACTGGTAGGGGAGACCGGGTGGGGGGCGCGGTTGCTCCCAGCCTGCCCCGCCCGCTATCCTGCCTCCCATGAGCCTCCTTGCCCATCACTCCGGTCTGGTGATGAGGGCGGGAGCGTCCCGGCGACCGCCGATGCCCGGCCCAGTCACGCGAACTCCCAGCGCCTGAGAACCCACGCGGCTCTCAGGCGTTCTGCTGGATTTGCGGCCAGACCGGGTCTTTTCTTGCCTTCTCAAGGAGTTTCCATGCACGTCACCCTGCCCGACGGAAAACAACTCGACCTGCCCCAGGGCGCGACCGCCCTCGACGCCGCCCGCGCCATCGGCCCCCGCCTCGCGCAGGATGCCCTGGCCGCGACCGCCAATGGCGACCTCGTCGACCTGATGTCCCCGCTCCCCGACGGCGCGAGCATCACCCTGATCACCAAGAAAAATCCCGCCGAGGCCGCCCCCCTCTTCCGGCACTCGCTGGGGCACGTGATGAGCCAGGCGGTGGGCGAGTTCTACAGGGCGAAAGGCTATGGCCCGCAAGACATCAAGCGCGGCGTCGGTCCCGCCATCGAGAACGGCTGGTATCAGGACTTTGACCTGCCCGAGCCGCTGCGGGAAGAGGACCTGCCGGAAATCGAGCGCCTCATGCGCGACATCCTCTCGCGCGGGCTGGACTTTTCCCGCCGCGAGGTCAGCAAGGACGAGGCCCTGGCGCAGTTCCCCCACGACCCCTATAAGGAAGAACTGATCCGCGAACTGCCGGACGGTGAGGCGATCACCCTCTACCAGCAGGGCGACTACGTGGACCTCTGCCGGGGGCCGCACTTCCCCAACACGGGCAAGCTTCCCGCCGCCTTCAAGCTGATGAGCACCTCGGGCGCGTACTGGCGCGGCAACGAGAAGAACCCGATCCTCCAGCGGGTCTACGGGGTGGCGTTCGCCACGCAAAAAGAGCTGGACGAGTATCTGGAGCGGCTGGAAGAGGCCAAGCGGCGTGACCACCGTAAGCTCGGCCGCGAGCTGGAGCTGTTCACCATCGACCCGATGGTGGGCAAGGGCCTCCCGCTGTGGCTGCCCAACGGCACCGTGCTGCGCGACGAGCTGAGCCGCTTTCTGCGCGAGCAGCAGTTCCAGCGCGACTACCAGGGTGTGGTGACGCCGAACATCGGCAACCTCGACCTGTTCCGCACCTCGGGGCACTACCCCTACTACGCCGACAGCCAGTTCAACCCCATCGACGTGGACGACGAGCAGTACATGCTCAAGCCGATGAACTGCCCCTTCCACGTGCGGATCTACGCCAGCAAGCCCCGCAGCTACCGCGACCTCCCGGTGCGGCTGGCCGAGTTCGGCACGGTGTACCGCTACGAGATGAGCGGCGAACTCAACGGCCTGACCCGCGTGCGCGGCTTTACCCAGGACGACGCGCACATCTTCGCCCGGCCGGACCAGCTCAAGAAGGAATTCCTCGACGTGCTCGACCTCACGGTGCTTGTCCTGAAGACCTTCGGCATGGAGGACGTGCGTTTCCGGGTGGGCGTGCGCGACCCCGAGTCCGACAAGTACGTGGGCGACCCCGCCCAGTGGGACCGGGCCGAGGCGCAGATCATGGAAGCGGTGGAGGAGGTCGGCCTGCCCTACACGGTCGAACCCGGCGACGCCGCCTTCTACGGCCCCAAGCTCGACTTCGTGGTCAAGGACGTGCTGGGCCGCGAGTGGCAGCTCGGGACCATTCAGGTGGACTACAACCTGCCCGAACGCTTCGACATCTCCTACACCGGGGAAGACGGCCAGGACCACCGCCCGGTGATGATCCACCGCGCCCCCTTCGGCAGCCTGGAGCGCTTCGTGGGCATCCTGATCGAGCACTACGGCGGCGACTTCCCGCTGTGGCTCGCGCCCCGGCAGGTCATGATCATCCCCATCGCCGACCGCCACGTTCCTTACGCCGAGACGCTGGCGAACGAGTTCAAGGCCGCCGGAATGCGGGCCGAGGTCGACGACTCCGCCAACCGCATGAACGCCAAGGTCCGCACGGCCGAACTCTCCAAGATTCCCGTGATGCTGATCGTCGGCGATCAGGAGGAGGCGCGGCGCGAGGTCAGCGTGCGAGAGCGGACCCCGGAAGGCCACAAGGAACGCAAGGGCGTGGACTTCGCGGCCCTGCTCGCCGAGTTGCAGGAGCGCGTCCGCACCCGCGCCTGAGTTCAAGCTGTCTGGGCCGTCCCCGAGAGGTGGGGGCGGCCCCTCGCTGTTCCGCCTTGCATCCGCTGCCTCTGGCCGCTACGCTGGGCCATCTTCAAAATCCAGCGCAGTCCTGCAAGGAGTCTTTGATGATCCGATTCTGGAAGGTGGCGGCCCTGATGGCCGGTTCGGCGGCGCTCCTCACGGCGTGTGGGGGTACGGCCCCGCCCGGCCCAGCGGCGGGCTTGCAGGCCCAGGCCCGCAAAGCCCCGGCCCCGGCGCCCACGCGCGACCCCATTCTGTTCGTGCACGGCTACAACTCCAGCGGCTCGGTCTGGAGCACGATGGTCGGCAACTTCAAGCGCGACGGCTGGACCGATGCGGGGCTCTTCGCCTGGAGCTACGACACCCGGCAGTCCAACACGGTGACCGCCGACCTGATCCGGCAGAAGGTCGACGACATCCTGATCCAGACCGGGGCTGCCCGCGTCGACGTGATCACCCACTCGATGGGCGGGCTGTCCTCGCGCTATTACCTCAAGAACCTCGGCGGGGACGTGAAGGTGGACGCCTGGGTCTCGCTGGGCGGCCCCAACCACGGGACCGACTTCGCCCTCGCCTGCTTCGACGCCTCCTGCGTGGAGATGCGCCAGGGGTCCAGCTTCCTGACCGCGCTGAACAGCACCGACGAGACGCCCGGCGTGTCCCGCTACGGCACCTGGTGGTCGCCCTGCGACGAGATCATCAACCCCGACCAGAGCGTGCTCCTCAGCGGCGCCGCAAACACCCAGACTGCCTGCTTGACCCACAGCCAGCTCTACCAGAGCAGCACGGTCTATGCCCAGGTCCGCGACTTCGTGAACCGCTGAGGCTGCCGGGCTACCGCCTCTGGCCTTCTTCCGCCAACACCGTCCCCAGCAGGTCGGGCCGGTCGGTGATGATCCCGTCCACGCCCATCCGGATCAGGCGGCGCATCTCGGCGGGGTCGTTGATCGTCCAGACCTGCACGGCCACCCCCCGCGCGTGCATGGCCCGGATGAAGGCGGGCGTGACGACCTCAATATTTCCTGCTCGTACGGGCACCTGCGCGACTCGGCCCGGTAGCGGCGCCAGCCCAGCCAGTCCCACCTTGCCGAGCAGCACGGGCAGGCGCAGCTCGCGCTCGGTCATGCTCGTCATCACCTCGGGGCAGGCGGCGCGGAACTCGTTCAGGGCGCGGTCGCTGAAGCTCGCGGCGATCACCCGCCCGGTCGCGCCCGCGTCGCGCAACGCCTTGCAAAAGGGCGCGGCGATGCTCGGCGACTCCTGCTTCAGCTCAATGATCATGGGCAGATTCGGAAACTCGGTAAGCACCTCCGAGAGCAGTGCCACCTGCACGCCTTGGCCCCGGTAGGGGAAGGTCTGGCCCCCGTCGGGCGAGAAGGCGTACCCGGCGTCGGCGGCCCGCACCTCCGCCAGCGTGAGGTCCGCAATCCGGCCCCGTGTGTTCGTCAGCCGGTCGAGCGCCGCGTCGTGCGAGAGCACCAGCACGCCGTCGCGGGTGGCGTGCATGTCCATTTCCAGCATATCTACGCCCAGCTCGGCGGCGTGGCGGTAGGCGGGCAGTGTGTTGCTGGGGCGCAGGAGTTCGCCCCCCTGGTGGGCGATATTGAGGGTGCGGCCCTGCACGTAGGGGTTGGCGGGCGGGGTGCTGGGAGCGCAGCCGACGAGAAGCGCGGCCAGCAGGCCGACGGGCAGCAGTTTGGGCATGGTGCCTTCCACTGTAGCCTGCGCCGCCGTGCGCTTTACAGCCTGGGGGGGCCGTGCTAACATTCCTTCCGCTGGGAGAGGAGTGCCCTCCAGCCCCGCCCCAAGGCGCTGTAGCCAAGTGGTAAGGCAGAGGTCTGCAAAACCTCCACCACCGGTTCGAGTCCGGTCAGCGCCTCCAAGATTTACCCCGCAGCCTCAGCGCTGCAACCCGGTATAGAACCGTAGCTCAGGGGTAGAGCACTACCTTGACACGGTAGGGGTCAGGGGTTCAAATCCCCTCGGTTCTACCAGATGGCCTCCGCTTCGGCGGGGGTTTTCCCTTTGGTTGGCGCAAGACAAGACCCCCGGCACGCGTCCGGGGGCCTCCACGTTGAAGCGGCTTATTCCTTGACACCTCCCGCTACCGTTCCTCCCACGAAGTAGCGCTGGAAACCGTAGAACAGGGCCACGATGGGCAGTGCCCCCAGGGTCGCGGCGGCGGCGAACACGCCCCACTGGGTCGAGAACTGGCCCTGGGTGAAGCTCAGCAGCATCACGCCAACGGTCCATTTCTCCACGCCGGTCAGCAGCACGTTCGCCAGGATGAACTCGGCGTAGGTGCCGATGAACTGGTTCAGGAAGATAAAGGCCAGCATCCCGCCCGAAAGGGGCAGCACCACCCGCAGGAAGCTCTGCCAGCGGGTCGCGCCGTCCACCATCGCCGCTTCCTCCAGCGATTCGGGCAGGCTCTCGACATAGCCCTTAAAAATCCAGGTGTTAAAGGCGATGGCGCCGCCCGAGTAGGCCAGAATCAGCCCGGTGAAGGTGTTCGTCAGGCCCAGGGTCACCATCAGCGCGTAGACGGCGACGAGCGCCAGGAACACCGGGAACATCTGGATAAAGATGTAGAACAGCAGCATCTGGAAGCGGCCCGGAAAGCGCAGCCGCGCCATCGCGTACCCGGAGGTGGTCGAGAGCAGAATCGCCAGCACCCCGGTCAGGCCCGAGACCAGCAGCGTGTTGCGGACCGACAGCACGAAGCGGCTCTCGTTGTCAGGCCCCGTGAACTGCGCCGGGGTCATGAAAATCACCAGCAGCGCGAGTGCCCCGATCAGCAGGTACAGCGCCCAGGAGCGGGCACGGGCCAGGCCCTCGCTGTCGCGGCCCAGGCGCCCGACCAGCGCGAACAGCAGCACCGCCGCCAGCGCCGCCCCGCCGACACCCGCCAGCAGCAGTTGCCAGCCCGGCAGCGTGATGCCGTTGAAGAGCCGGGTGAAGTTCTCCAGGCTCAGCACGTCCAGATTGGGCAGCAGGCCGGAGCGGTAGAGGATATTCGGGTTCTCGAAGTCGGGGAAGGCGAAGAGGCTGTTGCGCGGGTCGAACGCCGCCAGCAGCACGTAGAAGAGGGGATAGATCGCTACCAGCACGACCAGAATCAGGAACAGGTGTGTGAGCTGATCGCCCAGCACGGCGAGGTAGCTGATTCGGCGCCCGGTGCGGGCCTGCCCGATGCGCTGCCCGATCAGGCTGGTGAGCGCCAGCACGCCGCTCGCCGCCAGCAGGAACAGCAGGAAGCGCAGCCAGCCGTTTTCCACGAAGTAGATGGAGAAGCTGCGCTGACGGCCCTCCATGCTCTGCATGAGGTAGTAGGCCAGCACGCCAAAGGCCACGAGCAGTGCCCCCAGCGCCAGCCAGGGCAGGGCGCGGCGCAGGAGGCCGGGTTCCTGGTGGACGTAGCCGCCGGGCGGCAGCGTGCGGTCACGGTCACGGTCACGGGGGGCGGTGGTCATCGCCGGGCCTCCTCGAAGACGCCAGCCGCCTTGAAGTTCACCAGGCTGATGGCGAGGGTCAGGAAGAAAATGATCAGCGCGATGGCGCTGGCGAGGGCGTAATTTTGCCCGCCGCTGGCGGCAAAGGCCGTGTTGTACCCCCAGGAGAGCAGAATGTCGGTGCTGCCCGCCGTGGCGTCGCGGCCTGCCAGCGGCGGCCCACCCTGGGTCAGCAGGTAGATGATGCCGAAGTTGTTGAAGTTAAAGGCGAAGCCCGAAAGCAAAATGGGCGTAAACGAGGTTCGCAGCAGCGGCAGCGTGATGTTCTGGATCTGCTGCCAGCGGCTCGCCCCGTCGATGCTGGCGGCCTCGTACAGGTCGTCGTTGATGGTCGCCAACGCGCTGATGGTCGCCGTCATCATGTAGGGAAAGCCCAGCCACAGGTTGACCAGAATCACGCTGATCTTGGCCCACAGGGGGTCGCCCAGCCAGGGAATCGCCGCGATGCCCAGCAGGCCCAGCGACTTGTTCACGATGCCGAACTGCTGGTTGAGCAGCGCCTTCCACATCTGCACACTGATGACGGCTGGAATCGCCCACGGCAGGAAGAGCAGCGTGCGGTAGATGTTGCGGCCCTTGAGCCGCTTATTGTACAGCAGGATGCCCAGGATCAGCCCCGCGATGGCATTGATGACCACGGTGGCAAAGGCGAACGTCACCGTCCACAGGAAGACCGGCCACAGCGCACTGCTCGCCCGCGCGAAGATCTCGCGGAAGTTGGCGAGCCCCACGTTCTCATAGCGGTTGATGCGCGTCACGCTGACGGGCTGAAAGGTCTCCGGCACGGGGGCGGCCAGGGTGATGTTCCGGCCCTCCACCGAGGCGATCTGTGCCCGCACGGGCGTGGAGGCGTCCTCGTCGTACAGCACCGCCGTGTCGCCCACGCAATTGGGGGTGGTGCAGCGCAGGAACTCGGCCAACGAGTTGCCCTCGGGAATCTCCGCCAGCGTGAGTGTTCGGCGGTCCGGCGAGAGCGCCGCTTCCGTCCGCACGCCCGTGTCGGGGTTGCCGCTGTTTTGCCCGCTGTAGTTGGTAAAGGCGTAGTTCACCGTCAGCACGATGGGCAGCACGGTAAATGCGGCCAGGAACACCAGCGACGGCACCAGGTAGTACCAGCTCATCATCCAGGGAAAGAGCCGCGCAACCACCGGCATTCCCAGCAGCAGCGCCCCCAGGGTGTAGACCAGAATCAGGTAGGGGGGCGCTTCCGGGAAGAAGCGGGCGGTCAGGCCCGAGAGTAGCCAGCCGACCAGCACGGCGCCGCCCAGCAGCACGGCCAGAATCAGGATCGCCAGCAAAAAACCGCGCACGCCGTCCGGGGGAGCGGCGCTGCGCGGGCGGGAAGAAGCAGCGGTCAAGGTCATAGGGGTAGGAGGCCTCCTCGCAAACAGGGGTGGGGTGGGTCAGAACCGCAGGCGGCGCAGCAGGCAGGTGGTTCCCACCATACTCCTCCACGCGAGCGGCGGACGAGCCCGCTGCCCGTCCGCCGAAGTCCAGCAAAAGAGGAGAGGCCCGAGAGGCCCGGTGCGGCTGGCCTCTCCTCCCACAGGATTACTTGATGTTCTTGTTGATTTCCTGCACGGCCCGGTCGTTGATCTGGCTGTAGTTCTGGTTGGGGCGCTGCACGCTCTGCGCGACCGCGTTGCTCCAGGGAGCCCAGACCGCGCCCATCTCCACGACGTTGGGCATGGGGGTGCCCAGGCTGATGGTGCGGCCGAAGCCCGCGACCACCGGGTCACTCTTGAGCTTGGTGCGGGCCGAGAGGCTCACCGGGATGCGCCCGCCCGCCTTGTTAAAGGACACCTGCGCGTCGCTCTTGACGATCTCGCGGGCAAACTGCGCGGCCACCGCCTTGTTCTTGCTGTAGGCGTTGAGCATCGCGCCCTGCACGCCCACGAAGGGGCTCCACTTGCCGCTCGCGCCGGGAGGGGTGGGGAAGGCAGCGATCCCGTAGTTGATGCCCGCCTTCTTGAAGTCGTCCATGTCCCAGGGACCGGTCAGGACCATCGCGGCCCGGCCATCCACGAAGGCACTCTTGGCGGCGCTGCCGTCCACGCCCTCAGGCACGAGGTTGTACTTGTAGCGCAGGTCATTCAGGAACGCCCCCGCCTTGTCGGCGCCCGCGTTGGCGAGGCCCACGTCCTTGGTGTTCAGCGTGCCGCCGCTGTTCCTGAACACGTAGCCGCCGTAGGCGCTGATCACGCCGTAGTTCATGTACGCGTTGCTGAGGTCGACCAGGAAGCCGAAGCGGCCGTTCCCAGTATTCTTCTGCGCGGCGCTGAGGAACTGCGACCAGGTGGTCGGCGCAGTGGGCACCAGCTTCTTGTTGTAAACCAGCGCCACGGACTCGGCGAACATGGGCAGCCCGAACAGCTTGCCCTTGTAGGTCATGGCCGAGAGAGCGGTCTTGTCGAGGTCACTGCGGCTGGTCACGTAGCGGTCCATTGAGTCGATCACGCCCGCCGCCGCGAGCTGCCCCAGGCGGTCTTGCGGCAGGGTCAGCACGAGGTCCGGCCCCTGACCCTTGGGGGCGCTCTGGATCAGCTTGTCGGGAATCTGGTCGAAGGGCACGCTCACCAGCTGGACATTGTGGCCGGTCTTGTTCTTGAAAGCGGTCGCCTGAGCGCGGAGCCAGGTCAGCTCACCCTCACCGAAGTGGGTCCAGACCGTGATGTTGGCCGCGCTGGCACTTCCCAGCAGGGCGAGGGACAGAACCGTCAGAGCTTTCTTCATGACATCTCCTTGGGGAAGCGAGCCTTGTGAAACCGCTTCCAGCGAGGGAACAGATCTTCGGGGCCACCTGGGAGCCGTGCTGACCCCGAGCGGGTCTGGCAGAAGAGGGTATGCAGTCGCTCCGGTGGCTGAGAGTCAGTATAGGCAACAATGCCTAACTTGACAAGGGTAGACTCAAGGCGCCATTTTTACGTCCCTGTCATCAAAAGCCGCCTTTTTTGCACCCACTTCAACGTGTGATGGAGGTGTGCGGGCGGGTGGGGTCCCTTTATCCTGACCGCTCGGTCAGTGCAGTGCTAGAGTGAGCCCATGACCGCCGCCCCCGCCCGCCCGCGCGGCCCCCTCTCGCCCAAGCTGGTCCTGTTTCTGACCATCTTCATCGCCATGCTGGGCCTGAGCGTGCTGTTTCCCATCATCGCGCCGCTGGGGCGAGAACTGGGCCTCTCGGAGACGCAGATCGGCTGGTTCTCGACCGCCTACAGCCTCGCGCAGTTCGTCTTCTCGCCCATCTGGGGCAGCCGCAGCGAGCGGGTGGGGCGCAAACCGGTGCTGATCCTAGGACTGATCGGCTTCTCGCTGAGCTTCGGGCTGTTCGGGGTGCTGGCGGCGCTGGGGGCACAGGGCGTGCTGGCTGGTGGCCTGCTGTTTGCGCTGCTGGTGGCCTCCCGCGTGGTGGGCGGCGTGCTGTCGAGCGCGACCCTCCCTACCGCCCAGGCGATGATGGCCGACCTCAGCAGCGAGAAGGACCGCGCCGCCGCGATGGGCCTGATCGGCGCGGCCTTCGGGCTGGGCGTGGTGTTCGGGCCTGCGCTGGGAGCCGCGCTCTCGGGTTTCGGGCTTACTGCGCCCATCTTCTTCAGTGCGGGGCTGGGGCTGCTCACCGCGCTGGCTGCGTGGCGCACCCTGCCCGAAACGCGCCGGGCGGACGCGGCGCCTGCTCCCGCCGGGGAACGCCGTGCCCTGCTGCGGCAGCCGGGCATCCTGCTTTTCCTGGCCGTGAGTGCCCTGTACACCCTGGCGAGCGTGGGCATGGAGCAGACCATCGCCTTTTACGTGCAGGACACCCTGCGCCTCACCCCGGAGGGCACGGCGCGGACGGTGGGGCTGATGCTGGCGGTGTTCGGGCTGCTGGCGGCGGCGGTGCAGGGCGGGGCGATGCGGCCGCTGAGCCGCAAGTTCGCGCCGGGACCGCTGATCTCATGGGGGTTGCTGGTGATGGGGGCGGGGATGTTCCTGCTTCCGCTGGGGCAGAGCTTCTGGCCCATCACGGCGGCGCTGGCGGTGATCGGGGTGGGCAGCGCGGTCCTCGGCCCCAGCCTCAGCGCGGCCCTCTCGCTGAGTGCGGGGGCGGGGCAGCAGGGCGCGGTCGCAGGCCTGAACAGCAGCGCCCTGGCCCTGGGCCGGATGACGGGACCCCTGATCGGCACCGGGATGTACCAGGGCGTCGGCCACGCGGCCCCCTATTTCCTGAGCGGTGGGATTCTCTTCGCCCTGCTCCTCTGGACCCTGATCGCCCGGCCCCAGGTCCGCCCGGCCCAGGGGGCGAAAGTCTGACTCTTCCGGCCGGGACAGAGCACAGACCGTCACCCGCTCTATGCTGCCCCCCATGACGGCTCCGCGCCCCACCTTTAACCCGGCCCGTGCGCTGGCCGTTCGCGTCTTGCTGCGCGTGCTGGCGGGCGAGACCTTCGCGGCCCCGGCGCTGGACAGTGCGCTGGCCTCCGCCCGGCTCCCCACCCGCGACGCGGGCCTCGCCACCCATATCGTGTACGGCACCCTGCGCCACGCCCCCACGCTGGACGCCGCGCTGACGCCCCTGCTGCGCGGCGAAACTCACCCCAAGACGCGGGCGCTGCTGCTGGCGGGGGCCTTCGAAAAGCTGGTGCTGGGCACGCCGCCCCACGCGGTCGTCAGCGAGTACGTGGGGCTGGCGCGGGGGGCACGGCTGGCTCCGTCCGGGCTGGTGAACGCGGTGCTGCGGCGGGTGGAGTTGCCTTCCCCAACGGATGAAACGCGCTTCGCCCTGCCCGGCTGGCTGACCGAAGTATTCCGGTCGGCCTACGGCGAGCGGGCCGAGGCGGTGATGGCTGACCTGCTCACCCCGCAGCCGCTGTGGTTGAGCCTCTCGGAAGAGGGGGTTGAGGCCTTGGAAGCCGAGGGCAGCGTCGTGGAGCCGGGGCCGAACGGGGTGGACCGGGTCACGCTGGCGCGGCCCCTGCGGGAGAGTGCCGCCTACCGCCGGGGACAGGCGCAGCCCATCAACCCGGCCAGCCTCGCGGTCGTGGATGCATTGGGGGAGGTGGCCGGAGTGCCCGTGCTGGACCTTGCGGGAGGAGCGGGGATCAAGGCCGCCATGCTCGCGGCGCGGGGAGCGCAGGTCACCAGTGTGGACGTGGCGGAACGCAAGCACGCCGCCGCCCGACAGAATCTGGCGCGGCTGGGGCTGAGCGCCGACTTCGTGACGCATGACCTGACCGGGCCGCTGGACCTACCGCCCGCGCCCCTCGTGCTGCTGGACGCGCCTTGCACGGGGACAGGGACCCTCCGCGCCCATCCCGAGATCAAGCTGCGGCTGACCCCGGAGGCGGTGCGAGAAATGGCAGCCCTCCAGCGCCGGATGCTGCCGAACGCTGCCGCGCTGGTCGCGCCGGGTGGCCTGCTGGTCTATAGCGTGTGCAGTATTGCGCCGCCGGAGGGGGCGGAGGTCGTGGCCGACTTTCTCGCCGCGCACCCGGAGTTCTCGCCGGAGCCGCTGCCCGACCTGGACTTGCCCACTGTCCCGGCGGGAGACGGGGTGCTGACTGTTATGGAAAGAGGCATAGACGGCTTTTTCATCGCCCGCTTGCGGCGGAAGGTAGAGGAACCCCGTTTAGGGCTTGAGTGAAACGGCCTCGGGCAGCGCGGAGACGAGAAAAAATGGAGACGGTATGGCTAGATACCGTCTCCACCACAGTTTAGGTCGGCGGACTGTCATTCGTCAGCTTCACCGCTGGGCCAAACGGCATTTCAGCGACCAGAAGCGCTGCAAACACCAGAAGCTCAGCGATGCGCTGCTGGTGGCCTTGTTGCTCAGCCGTCTTGTCTTCAAGCATCCGTTTCCGTCGATTTGGTGGCAGATACTGAGGGAAGATCGGAGCGGTCTTCCCTCGTACACCCAGGCTTACACCCGTGGCCTCCGTCTCCTGGAGCGCCTCGAAGCCATCGTCAGCCCTCCCAAATGGTGCGGAGAGGTCATCATCGACTCCATGCCACTGCCCGTCTGCCGACCCAAACGAGGGAAACGCTGCGCGTTTCCTGGCGCTCGGTGGGGCTTTGGGACGCAGGGTGACGTGTACGGCTACAAGCTCCACGCCTAGGTGACGCCGGAGGGTGAAATCGTCCAGTACCTGCTGAAACCCGCCAACCTCCACGACACTACGGTCAGCTACGAGCTGAACCGCAGATGGCCGGAGTTCGGCGGGCCAAAGATTATCGGGGATAAGGGCTACTGCTGCCTGGGATACGTGTTCCCACCCAAGAAAAACTCCCGGTACGACACCGGGTGGCGGGAAGACCGCCACCCGAAGTTACGCAAGCGCATTGAAACCGTCTTCTCCCAATTGGTGGAGGCCCAAATCCGCTCCGTTCAGACGAAGACGCTCGCCTCCCTTCGCTTCCGTGTCGTCCTAGCCGTCCTCGCGCACAACCTTGCTCAGCCCTAAACGGCGTAGAGGAATAGGAAGGGAGGCGAGTGCCGACGCGCTCGCTTCCCTTCCTCACTGGGTTAACCCCCCTTTTACAGCCCCAGCGCCGCGTCCAGCGCAACTTCGATCATCCCGTTGAAGGTGGTCTGGCGCTCCTCGGCGGTCGTCTCCTCGCGTGTGACGAGGTGGTCGGAGACGGTCAGGATGGTCAGCGCCCGGACCCCGTGCTTGGCGGCGAGGGTGTACAGCCCGGCCGCCTCCATCTCCACAGCGAGCACGCCGAAGTCGGCCCAGAGTTTGTACTGGTCGAAATCGTCGTGGTAGAAGGTGTCCGAAGACATGATGTTGCCGACGTGCGAGGTAAAGCCCCGCTCCTGCGCGATCTGATAGGCCCGCAGCAGCAGCTCGAAGTCGGCGATGGGCGCGAAGTTCTTGGCCCCGAAGCGGATGTTGTTGATGTTGGAATCGGTGCAGGCCGCCTGTGCCAGCACGAGGTCGCGCACATGGACGTGCGGCTGGTACGACCCACAGGTGCCCACCCGGATCAGGTTCTTGCAGCCGTAGCCGGTGATCAGCTCGCTGACATAGATCATTGAGGACGCGATGCCCATGCCGGTGCCCTGCACGCTGACGCGCTGGCCCTTGTAAGTGCCGGTGTACCCGTGCATGCCGCGCACGGTGTTGTGCAGCTCGGGGTTCTCGAAAAACGTTTCCGCGATGTGCTGGGCACGGAGGGGGTCGCCGGGCAGCAGCACGGTCTCGGCGATCTGGCCTTCTTTGGCGTTCAGGTGAACCGTCATCGGGGACAGGGTAACAGGGAAGAGGGCCGGGGCGGCTGTGCCCCGGCCCCCTCCCCCCACCCTCATACCATCTGCAACGGGCTGCTCAGCGCCGCCGCTTCGGGATTGAAGCGGGGCAGCTCAGGTAGGTCCTGACCGTCTTCCCCGATCAAGCGGCCATACAGCATGTGCGGCGTGGCGTGCTCGATGCGGGCGCGGTAGAGGCCCGCCCCGGTCGCGCCGAGCGCTTTGGGCACCACCGTCGGGTGGTTGCCGCGCGTGTGGCCCTCCAAGAAACCGGTGTCGTGGGCGTCGCCGCGCAGCAGGAGTTCCTGAACCGTGCCCACCTTCTCCGCGTTCTTGCGGGCGCTCCATTCCTTTTGCCGCACGATCAGGCGCTGGAGCCGCTCGGTCTTCAGCTCGCGCGGCAGATCCTGAAAGTGCTTGTAGCTCGGCGTGCCGGGGCGCGGTGAGTAGATGAACATGTAGGCCGAGTCGTAACCCACCTCGTCGTAGAGGCTCAGCGTCTCCTGGAAATCCTCCTCGGTCTCGCCGGGAAACCCCACGATGATGTCGGTCGCCAGGACCACGTTCGGCAGATGCTTCTTAATCTCCGCGATGTGCGAGAGGTACTTCTCGCGGGTGTACTCGCGGGCCATGCGGCGCAGCACCCGGTTGGAGCCGCTCTGCACGGGCAGGTGCACGAACTCGCACACGGCGGGCGTCTCGGCCATTGCAGCGGCCACATCCTCCGTGAAGTTCATGGGGTGGCTGGTCGTGAACTTGACCCGCCGCACGCCCGAGCGCCCCACCAACCGCAGGAGGTCCGCAAAGGAGGGGTATCCGGCGAGCTTGGCCCCCTGGTCTACCCCGTAGGCGTTCACGTTCTGGCCCAGCAGCGTGACCTCCTGTACCCCGGCGGCGAGTTGCAGGTCGAGTTCACGCAGGATGTCGTCGGGGTGGCGGCTGACCTGCGGACCGCGCGTGGTGGGCACGATGCAGTAGGTGCAGTGGTGGTCGCAGCCGCGCATGATCGTGAGGTGCGCTTGCAGCTTGCCCGTGGGGGGCGGGGGGATATGCCCGTGCAGCTCGTCCTTGAATTGCAGGCCCCAGAAGCGCTCGTTGCTCTCCAGCGCCTTGCCGATGTCGAGCAGGCTGCCCGGCCCCAGCAGCACGTCCACCTCGAACTTGCGGGCGATCTGCTGGCCCTCTTCGAGCTGCGCGAGGCAGCCCATCATCCCGACCACGAGTGGGCGCTGCTGCTTTTGCTTGCGCAGGTCGCCCAGCAGCGAGCGGACCTTGTCCACGGGCTTGCCACGCACCGCGCAGGTGTTCACGAGGACGAAATCGGCCTCGTCCACGCTCTGGACCATGTCTGCGCCAAACGAGACGAGTTGCGACTCGACCAGATGGGTGTCGTACTCGTTCATCTGGCAGCCGTAGGTGATCAGGTGTGCCTTCACGTTCTTCTCCTCGGCCTGACGGAGGGATTCCGGGGCCTTCTGTGTACGCCACGCTGCGCTGAGCGCGGGCCGGGCGCGAGTCTAGCAGGGGCGGCTGTGCCCGTAGCTCAGGGCTGCCCCGGCTCCTTCAGCGGGTAGGTCGTGCTCCCCGCCACCCGCACGCGGCCCTCGGCGGGGGCGTAGGTGGCGTCGATCAGGCCAGGGCGGTGCAGGCGAAACCAGTCGCGCAGGGCGGGGGACTTGGCGAAGACCTGCGTCCGCAGCACCTCCTCAGCCTGGGCACCCTGTCCGGCGAGGACCATGTTGGCGTAGTAGCCGCCCAGCCGCGCCTTCAGGTTGGTGAGGTCAGCGTCCTTGCTCAACCCGGCCAGCAGGTCGCGCAGGTTGCGGGCGGCCTCCTGCGCGGGGACGTAGGCATAGGCGCGGGTGCGGTCAGCCAGCTGCACGCCGTCCCAGGCCAGCACGGTCAGCAGCGCCGGGCTGACGGCATAGGGCCAGTCGTAGTAGGCGAGGCGGTCGCTGGCAAGCAGCAGTTCCTTCGTCCCGTCGCCGCTGAGGTCCACGAACCGCAGCCCATAGTTGCCCCCGTCGATGACGGCGAGGTTCTCCACCCGGCCCGCGTCCTGGGTAAAGGCGTAGTACACCGAGCAGCAGTGCGCCCCGCCGGAGAAGGTGGTCAGCACCAGCTCGGGCAGGCCACCGGGCCGCAGGGGTTGCAGCTCGGCGGCGACGTTCCAGCCGCTGACGGTCAGGACGGTGTGGTTGCCATTTTTCACCACCGCCCGCGCCTCCTCGGTGCTCCCCTCCGGCCGGGGCGTGACCGTCACGGTCAGGGTGCCCCAGCGCAGGACTTCCGCGTAGGCGGGGGGGAGCAGTGTCAGCAATCCGGCCAGTGCGAGGCACTTCTTCATGCCCCAGGCTACTCTGGCGGGGTTCAGGGACTCTTGGGGGAGGTGGGGGTGGTCGCGGCCCCAGCCTCCTGCTTGTCAAGGGTGATGTTATAGGTGAGCAGTTCGCGCCCCAGCAGCACGGTGCGTAGGGTCCCGCTGACCTTGCCCGCCCCGATCTCGGCCCGCAGGGCGCCGCGCAGATTGTCGCCGCTCTCGTACAGGTCGACCTCGATGCTGCCGCCCGCCGTGCCCACCCGTTGAAAGCTGCCGCTCAGGGCATAGGCCTTGCGGCTTTCCAGGTTGGTCAGCACGCCCGTGGCGCGGCCCTCGCGCTCCTGCACGCTCAGGAGCAGGCGGTAGGGCACGCGGCCGGTCAGGCCACTGCCCACGCCCTCGTAGACGCCGCTCACCGCCCGCTCCAGCGCCGTGCTCGCGGCGATATTCGCCCCTAGCGCACAGCCGGGAAGGAGCAAGGGGGCGGCCAGCAGCGGCAGGAGGAAGGAGGCACGCATACCGGCGAGCTTAGGCCGCACTCATGAAGGGGAACTGATGGAGCGGCATGAAAAAAGCTCCCGCGAGGGGAGCCTTTCTCGTGTTGCGGGGTGGCCTCAGGCGACCTTGACGCCCTGGCTCTTGAGCAGGCGGCGGGCGGTCTGGGTGGGCTGGGCGCCGACCGAGAGCCAGTAGGCGGCCCGCTCCGCGTTGACCTTGAGGTAGGTCTCGCTGGTCTTGCGGGGGTCGTAGTGGCCCAGGTTCTCGATGTAGCCGCCGTCGCGGGGGCGGCGGGAGTCGGTCACCACGATGCGGTAGTGGGGGTTGTGGGCAGAGCCGAAACGGGACAGGCGAATCTTGACCATATTGGAAACCTCGGGTTGGGATATTGAGGGTGGGGCGCCCGCCTAGGTCGCGGGATTCATGCGCCCGCAGCAGCCAACCGGAAGCGCACCGAAGGAGAGTAGCAGAGGTCGGGGGGCGGTGGGAAGGGGGGTCAGAACGGCGGCGGCACGGGCCGACGCGACGCGCCCGACACCTCGTTGAGCTGGAAGGCCATCCGGCCGGGGCCGAAGATGGGGCTGCCGCCCACGGTGCCCAGGGGCGTGCCCGCGCCCACCCGCGCCCCGACCTCCACGGCGGCGTCTTGCAGGCCGAAGTAGGCGGTGACCTTGGCCCCGTGGTCGAGCAGGACCACCCAGCCCAGGCTGGCGTAGTAGGTCGTGGCGATCACGTTGCCCGGCAGCGAGGCGACGGCCTGGGTGCCCTCGGCGGCTTCCAGCACGCTCCACTGGGCGCCGTTCGACCCGTAGGGCTGGCTGACCCGGCCTCCCGGCAGCGGGAAGCCCAGCGGGCCGGGCGAGGCGGGCAGCGGGGCGAGGGCCTGGGTGGTGGCCGCCACCGCCTGCTGGGTCTGCCCCTGACGCTCGCGCAGGGCGGCCTGTTCCTGGGCAACCCGCTGTTCGCGTTCGCGCTGAGCGGCCAGGGCGGCCTCGCGCTCGGCCTGCTCGCGGGCGTTCTGCTCGGCCTCGCGGGCACGGGCCTCGGCTTGAGCGCGGGCGATGGCGTCGGCCTGCTGGCGGGCGCGGGCGGCAGCTTCGGCCCGCGTGCGGGCTTCGGCGGCGGCCCTGGCCTGGGCCTCGGCGCGGGCCTTGGCTTCGGCCTCGGCCCTGGCCCTCGCGCGGGCTTCCGCTTCGGCCTTGGCGCGAGCAGCCGCAGCGGCCTTCGCCTGGGCTTCGGCCCTGGCTTTTGCCTCAGCCCTCGCGCGGGCGCGAGCAGCAGCCTCAGCCCTGGCACGGGCTTCGGCCTCGGCTTTGGCGCGGGCGGCGGCTTCGGCGCGGGCCTTCGCCTCCGCACGGGCGCGGGCTTCGGCCCGGGCCTTCGCTCTGGCCTCGGCTTCCGCTCGGGCCTTCGCCTCGGCCTCGGCGCGTTCGCGGGCGAGGCGGGCCTGCCGCTCCTGCTCGGCACGGATGCGGGCGAGGCGCTCGGCCTCCCGACGGGCGCGTTCCCGTTCCTCGCGGATGCGGCGCAGCTCGGCCTCGCGGCGGCGGCGTTCCTCCTCTAGGCGGCGCTGGCGTTCGGCTTCCAGCCGGGCCTTTTCCTTCACGACCGCGCCCACAAGTTCGTCAATCGTGCGGGCGGTCTCGGCCTGCTCGGCGCGGGTGCGGGCGGCCAGGGTGCGCTGCCCCTGCTCGTCTCGGCGCAGCTCGGCCAGCAGGCGGCCCGTCTCGGCGCGGCTTTCCCGCAGCTCCTCCAGCCGGGCGAGCTGGCGGGCTTGCAGGCCCTCCAGGGTGGCCTTTTGCGCGGCCTGCCGCTCGCGCTGCGTCTCCAGGGTGCGGACCTCGCCCCGCAGTTCTTCGAGCACCGCGACATGCTGCTCGCCCGAGAGGTTCGCGTAGCGCAGCCGAATCAGCAGGTCCGACAGACTGCCCGATTGCGACAGCAGCCGCAGGTACTGCCCGCTGCGCTCGCGGTAGAGGGCCTGAAGCAGCTCGCGCAAGTCGGCCTGAAGACGGGTCACGCGGGCCTGGGTGACTGCCCCCGCTGCCGTCGTCTCGGCCAGCGCCCGCTCGGCCCCCTGCACCTGCCGGGCGAGGTCGGCCGTCTCGTTTTCCAGCTCGGCCACCCGCCCGGACAGGGTCTCCAGCCGCTCCAGCGTCTCACGGCCCTGCGCGGAGAGGCGGGCAATGTTGCGGCGCAGGTCTGCCAGCTCGCGGCCCTGCTGAACACTGAGCCGCCGCTGCTGCGAGAGTTCGCGCTGAAGCTGCTGGAGCCGCTCGCTGGTCTCCTGCGCCCCAGCGAGCAGCGCCGCCGACAGCAGGACGAGGACGGGCCAGCGCGGGTTTCTCTTCACTCCAGCTCCCGCAGGTAGCGCCGGGTGGCAAACAGGCTCCCGGCCAGCCCGGTCAGGATGCCCAGCATCGCCACCGCGCCCAGGAGGGGCAGCAGCGTGTCGAGGTCTTGCACGACCGGAAAGACGGGCGCGAAGGTCGCCACCCGCTCGGCCAGCGCGAGATACCCAGGAGCCAGCACCGCGAGCGCGAGCGCCGAGGAGAGGGTGCCCAGCAGCACGCCTTCAATCACGTGCGGGGTGCGGATAAAGCCGCGTGTGGCCCCCAGCAACCGCATCACGCTGATCTCCTTGCGCCGGGCATACATGGCGACCCGCACGGCGTTGAGGATGCTCAGCAGCGTGCCCGCGAACAGCAGCGCGACCAGGCCGTACCCCGCCGCCCGCACGGTGGTCAGCGTCCGCACCGCCTGATCCACGTACCCCGCCCCGTATTCCACGTCGTCCACGCCGGGCAGTTTCGCCACCGCCTCGGCCACCGGGCGCGAGTCCTCCACCCGGCCCACCCGCACCCGCAGCGTGTCGGGAAAGGGGTTGCCGACCAGCCCCGCCGCCTCGGCGGTGGAGGGGTAGTCACGCGTCATCTCCGCGAGGACCTCCTCGCTGGACACCAGCCGGGCCTCGCGCACGCCGGGAAGAACCTCGACCCGCCCCAGCAGCGCCGCCCCGTCCGCGTCCCCTTCCAGAAAGGCCGCCACCTCCACCTGCGATTCCAGCCCCTCCAGGGTGCGGTTCACGTTCAGCGTGAGGAGCAGCACCCCGCCCAGCATCAGCAGGGTCAGCGTCATGGTGGTCAGTGTGCCCAGCGTGGCGGTGAGGTTGCCGCGCATGGCGAGGAGGGCCTGACGGAAGTGGTAGGTCACCGGACCCTCCGGGGGGCGGGGAGGGAGGGGCTGTCTGCGGCTCCGGGCCTCGGGATGCCCGGCCCGCTCACCCCCACCCGGCCTCCCCCCTGAAGGGGGAGGGGCAATGCTGCGCCAGCACCCCTCACAGCGCGTACCCCCCCGCCGGATCGTCCCGCACCAGCCGCCCCTGGCGCAGGGTCAGGGTGCGGTGGCGGAAGGTCTGCACGAGGTCGCGGGCGTGGGTGGCGAGGACCACCGTGGTGCCGCGCAGGTTGACGTGTTGCAGCACCCGCAGCACCTCGCGGGCGTGGTCGGGGTCGAGGTTGCCCGTCGGCTCGTCGGCCAGCAGCAGCGGCGGATCGGCCACGATGGCGCGGGCGATGGCGACCCGCTGCTGCTCGCCCTGCGAGAGCTGCACCGGGCGGGCGTCGGCGCGGCCCTCCAGCCCCACCGTCCGCAGCGCCGTTCCCACGCGGGCAGGCCACTCGCGGGCGGGCACCCCCGTCACCCGCAGGGTAAAGGCCACGTTGTCGTAGGCGCTGAGGTGCTCAAGCAGCAGGTTGTCCTGAAAGACGGTCCCGATGCGGCGGCGCAGCAGGGCGGTGCGGCGGCCCCGGTAGCGCGAGAGCGGCTCCCCGGCGACCTGCACCTCGCCCCGGCTGGGCAGCGCCCGTTTGAGCACCAGATTCATAAAGCTGCTCTTGCCCGCGCCCGAATGCCCCACCAGGTACACGAATTCGCCCTTGTGAATCCGGACATTCAGGTCGTCGAGGGCCAGCGCCCCGCTCGCCGGGTACGCGAGGCTCACGTTGCGAAAGACGATCACGCGCTCCCGCCTCCGGGAGGGCAGCCGCACGGGCCAGACAGGGAACTTGGCATGCTCGCGGCCCAGCATAGCCCAGCCCTTCATGGAGGGGGAGTCCGGTGGGGAGGGGTGAAACGCCTCCCACAGTCTCTTAACCGGTTCGCCCTATCCTGCGGGGCGTGAACCGGAAACGCATGATGCTGGTGGCGGGGTCCCTCGCCGCGACCGCTGCCGTCGGCTACGCGCAGCTCGGCGGCTACACCCAGGCCGACCTGACCCGCACCGACACGGGCCGGGCCTTCTTGCAGGTGCTGGGCGAACTCCAGCGCTCGTACCTCTACCCCATCGACCAGGACAAGGTGCTGCGCGGCGCGATCAACGGGGCGCTCGGCAGCCTCGACGACGAGTTCACCTACTACTCCGAACCCGCCGATACCGCCATCGATACCCAGAACCTGCAGGGCGAGTTCGGCGGCATCGGCGTCACGCTGGTGGCCGCCAACCCCGACGGCACGGGCGGCAAGATCGACAACGTGTACAAGGGCGGAGCCGCCGCCGACAACGGGGTGCAGATCGGCGACGTGTTCGTGAAAATCGGCGACACGGACGTGATGACCTCCAAACTTGACGAGATCGTGCGGCTGGTGCGCGGTCCCAAGGGCAGCACGGTCAACGTGACCTTTGCCCGGAACGGCAAGCCCTACACCGTGAAGATGGAGCGGCGTCAGGTCACCATCGTGAGCGTGGAGCAGACGGTGCTGCCCGGAAATGTCGGCTACATCGCGCTGAACACCTTTTACAACGAGAAGGCCAGCGAGCAGTTCCGCGCGGCGGTCGCCTCCATGAAGCAGAAGGGCGTGCAGAAGCTGATTCTGGACCTGCGCGACAATGGCGGCGGCCTGCTGAACGCGGGCGTGGACGTGGCCGACCAGTTCCTGGGGTCGGGCAACATCGTGAGCCTCAAGGACCGCACGGGCCGCGCTCAGGTGTATGGGCGTGCCAGCACCCGCCCCACCGACTACACGGGCAAGCTGGTCGTGCTCGTCAACAAGAACAGTGCGAGCGCGAGCGAGGTCGTGGCCGGGGCGCTGCAGGACCTGAAGCGGGCGACCGTGATCGGGGAGCAGACCTTCGGCAAGGGCGTCGCGCAGATTCCGGTGAACACGGTGGACGGCGGCAAGGTCGCCATCGTGAACAGCGCGTGGCTGACGCCCCAGGGCCGCGAGATTCACAAGAAGGGCATCAAGCCCGACGTGACGGTGGCCGATACCCGCTCTACCACCCCGTTCAACTTCAGCGGCAGTGGCCTGACGCCGAACGCCAAGGTCACCCTGACCGTGGAAGGCAAGCCCGTGACCGTCACCGCCGACAAGGAAGGCAAGTTCACCTATACGGCCGAGGTCAAACGCCCCGTGCGCTCGACCACCCAGGGCGAGGCGACGGTGGACCTCGCCGGGGACGCGATCCTGCGGCGGGCCGTGGAGACGCTGAAGTAAACAGTCCGCAGGACCAGAGCCTCAGCCCCGGCTGGGGCTTTTTTTGTTGTTTGCTGGAAGCTGTCTGCCCTTCAGTCCCACTCCCACTCGCGCCAGTCGCTGGGCTTCGCCTCGCGGCTGGCCGACTGTGCCTTCTTCTCCTGCGGGGCCGGATACCAGGGATAGGCGGCGGCGAGGGCCGTATGCAGCCGCTCCAGCAGACGGGCGCGGAGTTCGGCTTCCTCGCGGGGGGTCACTTTCTCGATCTCCCGCACCAGGCGCGAGAGGGTGTCTTCCAACCCCGGCAGATACGGCTCGCGGGCCTTGCGGACCGAGCCTTTCCGCAGCGGCTCGGGGTGAATGACGGGGACGTAACTTTCGGCGGCGGCATCCAGCAGGGCAGCCCGTTTCGCCGCCCGTTCCTCGCGGGCGCGTTCGGCGCGGGCGCGAGCGTCGGCGGCGCGGGCCTGACCGACCAGGAAGGCTTCCTCGCGCTCGGCGTCCAGCACCCGTTCCTCGCGGTAGAGCTTGACGGGGGGGAGGCGGCGGCGGCCCATCTTCAGGCCGTTGGGGCGGGTGTCGTCGTGCTCGCCCAGGAACTTGCGAATCAGGCCCGGCGTCCAGCCGCGTTCCTTGAGGTCCTGGGTCGCCAGAAAGCCGGGCGGCGTCAGTGGTTTCTCGCGGGTGGGGCGG
The DNA here is from genome assembly GCF_002953415.1 of Deinococcus sp. NW-56. Lineage (NCBI taxonomy): Bacteria > Thermotogati > Deinococcota > Deinococci > Deinococcales > Deinococcaceae > Deinococcus > Deinococcus sp. NW-56. Next base: position 731,873 of record NZ_CP026516.1, read on the forward strand.
GGGTGCTTCTTGGTCATGGCCGGGGACTCATGGTCGGGGCAGGCCGCGCCACTCCCCGCGCAGCAGGTCCATCTGAACGCTGTCGTACCGCACGCCCCCCCACAGCCGCGCCTGTCGCACGCGGGCACACTCGCGGAAGCCGAGCCGGGCGCCGAGGCGCAGCATCCGCTCGTTGCCGCTCCAGGTGGTCACGGTCAGGACGTGCGCGTCGGTCCAGTTCAGCGTGTCCTGCACCCACAGGCTCAACGCCCGCGTGCCCACACCGCCCCCCCAGTACGCCGGGTCGTAGATCAGGATGCCGAGGTCCCACCAGCCGCCGCCCTCCGGCTCCTCCTCCGAGCGGTTGACCATCCCGACCACCACGCCGTCCACGTCGATGACCTGCTCGTCGGCGTCGGGGCCGTGTGCTGCCAGGTATTCGGCATACGCCTCCATCGTGCGGGTGGTACCCGCCGCCGGGAAGTAGGGCGCGTCCCAGCGCCGCCACTCGGCCCCTGGGTCGGTGAGCCAGCGGGTCAGGGTGGGCAGGTCGTCCGGTCGGCGGTCGCGCAGCGTGACCGGGAGGGAAGGCAGGGCAGGGGTCACGGCGCGGAGTATAGGCTCCGGCCCCGTCAGACGTCAGGCTGCCGGGCGAGGCGCGTGTACGCGTGCCCCGCGAGGTCCTGCCGTCCCACCGCCACGAAGCCGCTGCGGGCGTAGAGCCGCGCCGCCGGGTTGCCGTCCTCCACCAGCAGGGTCAGGGGGAGGCCGAGTGCCCGTGCCCGTTCCGCACAGGCCTCAATCAGTGCCCGACCCACGCCCCGCCCCCGCGCCTCCGCAACCGTGGCGAGAGTGTCGAGGTACAGCTCGCCCGCCTCCGCCTCGCTGGGAATGGCAGGGTCCAGCCCCAGCGAGCGGCGGTGCTCGCGAAAGGGCGCGTCGAGGGCCTGCGCGAACTCGCCGGGATACAGCACAGCGAGGCCCACCGGACGGCCATCCTCGCCCTCGGCAATCAGCGTGTGCGTGAAGCTCAGGCGGTTGCCCCGCGCCACGAAAAACTCGGCGATGACGTGCGCGGCGTCCTCGTCGCTCGTGGTGCCCGTCAGGTGCTGGCCCACCCGCCGGGTGGCCTCCTGAATCAGCGGAGCGGCAAAGGCCGCGTCAAAGGTCTGGGCCGGGCGAATGCGGGGGGTCATGCCGCCCAGTCTCCCATTCCCGCCGCAACCGGGCGAGCCGCACGCTGTCCCAGCGCTGGCCGTTCTACGCCCGCGCCTCCGGCACCCGGCCGCATTCGCGGTAGCCCACCCGTGCGGCGGCCCGGACCATGCGTTCGTTGCCGCCCCAGGTCGTGAGCGTCAGGACGTGCGCCTCCGTCTCGCGGAAGGTGGCGTCCGTCCACAGCCCCAGCGCCCGCGTCCCCAGTCCGCCGCCCCAGTGGGCCGGGTCGTAGATCAGCACGCCGAGGTCCCACCAGCCGCCGCCCGCTGGGGCCTCCTCCCAGCGGGTCACCATGCCGATGCACATCCCGTCCAAGGCGATGACCCGACGGTGCGGCGAGGGCGGTTCGGCCTGTGCTCGCTCGGTGTAGTCGGCCAGCGACAGGGGAGAGGGGCAGCGGGCGGCGTGGAAGTACGGCGCGTCCCACCGCTTCCACTCCGGGTCCGTCTCGGCGTGCAGCCAGCGGTGGAGGATGGGGAGGTCGCCGGGCTGGCGCTCGCGCAGGGTGAGGGTGGGCATCCGCCCCAGGCTGCCAGGCGGCCCCCACGCGAACATCGGCCGAATGGCGGGGTGACTTATCTGTGATCGCAAAGGGGCGGCAGGGATGCTCCGAGATCCCTGTCACCCGCAGCGGAAGGGAATCGGGATCGGCCCAATGCAGCACACCCCGCGTGTCTCCACGCTGGACCCCAGTGCGAATGGGGAGCCGCCGTGGATGGCGTTATGGGCCTCCCGGCACGCTCCGAACCGGGCGGCAATCCGGGCGCGGCCCCGCACCAGCCCGTCTTCCCGCACGATGCGGGCCACCGCCGCCGAGCACGACTCGCCGCCGTGCAGCGCGGTGTGGGCGCAGCGAAACCCCTTGCGCGGCGAGAGATGCCGCTGGTAGAGGCGAATGCCGGAGAGGGTCAGGCGGTCAATTCGGGTCATGGGGGGAGCGTAGGAGGTGGGGGCAGGCTGTACGCCCGAGTCCCCTGAAGACGGCTCAATGCTTGATCAGCCATACGTTCGCCGTTCGGAACCCTGCCGCTTCCAGCACGGTCCGGCGCTGGGGCCAGTCAGCGGGGCAGATCGCCTGCACGGTGCGGACTCCCCGCGCGGCAAGCGTGTGGTGCGCCGCCTCCAGCAGCGGGCCGAAGGTCGCCCAGTCGTCCGCCGCGAGGTCGTCCAGCGTCCCCACTTGGGCAGCATCGTGCGCTGGGGGAAGCCCCGTGGGCTGCGGCACGACGAAGCCGTTCACGCCGCCCGGCCCCTCGTGGACCAGCACGTCCCGGTCGGGCAGGGTCCGCGAGTGCCGCATCCAGCCCTCAAAGCGGGCGGGGGCCTCCGGGTGCGGGGTCCAGAAGCGCGGGTTCGCGCGGCGTCTACCCTCCTGCGCGGCAGCATTCAGGCGCACCAGCGCGGGGAGGTCGGCCTCGGTCGCGGGGCGCACCGCCGGGGGCCGGGTCGCCTGCGGGTCCACCGGGCGCGTCATCCAGAGGGTGAGGGGCTGGTACCCCCGCGCCGTGAGGTGGGCCAGACGTTTGGAGGCACGGGCGGGACAGGTTGTTACGAAGACCGCTGCGCCACGCTCCCGCAGGAAAGTTTCGGCCTCGTCCAGCAGCGCGGCGAGGACTTCCGAATCTGCGGCATACAGCTCATCCCCACTCAGCCCCGCGAGCAGACTCTGATACACGGGCGGCGCAGGAAAGAGGCCCGCCGACACGACGCCCACCGCCTCCCCACCCCGCTCGGCCAGGAACCACGCGAAGCGTTCCGGTTGCGCCAGCTCGCGCTCCAGCCGTGCCCGCACCCGCGCTTCCGCCTCGGGGTGCGGCGGCCAGAGGTCCGGTGCCAGGCCCTCCCTGCCCGCCGACTTGTGAGTGCATTCACGGAAGCAGCGTACCCACTTCACCCGCAGCATTCCTTACAACCTGACCCCAGCCCACCGAACCAGAATGCCCGCCATGTTGCCGGGGCCGCAGGACGTGTGCATCGTGGGGGGAGGCCCGGCGGGGATGATCTTGGCGTTGCTGCTGGCCCGGCAGGGCATCCCGGTGACAGTGCTGGAGGCAGCGGGCGACTTTCAGCGCAACTTCCGGGGCGACACCCTACATCCCGCGATCATGGAACTGCTCGCCGGACTGGGGCTGGCCGGCCCTGTTCTGGGACTGCCGCACACGCGCGCGCACCGGGCACGCCTCGTGCTGGCGGAAGGTACACAAGTCATCGCGGACTTCTCGCGGCTGCGGACGCCCTACCCCTATCTCACGGTGATGGCCCAGTCGCGCTTTCTGACCTTCCTCGCTGCCGAACTGGAGCGCTTTCCCCATGCGAGGGTGGTCATGGGCGCCCGGGTGGAGGGACTGCTGGAGGAGGGCGGCGAGGTCCGGGGCGTGCGCTACCGCCGGGCTGGGGTCCTGCACGACCTTTCCGCCACGCTGACCGTGGGGGCGGACGGCCGCTTTTCCAGGGTGCGCGACCTCGCCGGGTTGGAGTTGCGGCGGCTCTCGCCGGGGCAGGACGTGCTGTGGTTCTCGCTCCCCCGGCACGCGGACGACCCTGGCGGCAGCATCGACCTGCACCTGCGCGGCCCGCACTGCATCGTGACCACCGACCACGGCGAGCGCTGGCAGGTGGGGTATTCCATCCGCAAGGGGAGTTACGCGGCGGCGCGGGCGGCGGGCGTGGCCCCCATTCGCGAGGCGGTGGCCGATACAGTGCCCTGGCTGGCCGGGCGGTTGCAGGCCCTGACCGAGTGGCGCGACCTGCACCTGCTCGCCGTGGAGGTCGCCCGCGTGCGGCGTTGGTGGCGCCCCGGCCTGCTCCTGATCGGGGACGCGGCCCATCCCATCTCGCCGGTCGGTGGCATGGGCATCAACATGGCCGTGCAGGATGCGGTGGCCGCCGCCAACGTGCTGTGCGGCCCCCTGCGCTCGGGGCGGCTGCGGCCCCGGCACCTCGCCCGCGTGCAGCGCCAGCGTGCCTGGCAGATCGTCGCCTTGCAAGCCCAGCAGGTGATCGAGGAGCGGGAGGTCGAGGGCCTGGACGGTGCCCAGCCGCTGCACGTGCCCAGCCTGCTGCTGCGGATGCTTCAGGGGGTGCCGGGCCTCCAGGGGGTGCCGGGGTATGTGACCGCCTACGGCCTGCGCCCCGAGCGGTTGCGGGCGCAGTGGCGGACGGCGCGGCTGTAGCCTGCGCCATGGCCCGACATGCCCGCTATGCCCAGGCAAGCTTCGCCCTCTGGCCCGACGAGGGGTTGTTGGAAGCCGTCGCCTCGTTTCCCGGCGACTGGATTAACATCCTTCGCACCGATCTGAACCATGCCCGAGGGGCGCTGACCGTGGACCTTGCGGACGAGTTCTACCGGGCTTCGGAAGCGGACGGCTGGCAGGTGGGACCGGACGGGCAGCCCGACCCTCGGCATCACAGCCGCCTGCTGCGCCTGACCTGGGAAAGCCGCTGGGAGGGTCACACCCACTTCCCTAATCAGGTCTTCGCCCTGGAAAGCTACGACGAGTTCTACGCGGGGCCGTATGGCACCTTCCACCCGGTGCGGCAGGGCCTTCCGCAGTCCTGGCTGTACGAGGTGGTCAACGACCCCAGCCCCTGGATCACGGAGATGCTGGAGGAGAACGGGACCGGCGTGTTTCCCACCTCCGGGGTGCCGGTCGCCGTGAGCGAGCGCGAGCGACTGCTCAACCCTCACCTGAAGCCGACCGGACGTTTCTTCCCCGAGGACGCGACGCCCGAGGACACCGGCCGGGGCACGGATTTCGTTCTGCTTCGTCCGCAACCCCCTACCCCGGAAGAGTTGGCTGAGGCGCAGGCACAGTTCAGGCAGGTTCAGCGGGCGCAATGGGAGGCCACCCGCCGCCGCCCGCGCTACCGCCACCTCCTGATCGCGTCCAACAGCCACATTCTGGAAGTGCTGTGCGAGGCCCTCCCCACCTGGGAGTGGGTCAACGGAAACTGAAGCCCTCGCCGTCCGCGTCCACCGTCACCGCGCCGCCGCCGCTGAGCCGCCCGAACAGCAGCTCGTCGGCCAGCGGGCGCTTGACCCGTTCCTCGATGACGCGGGCCAGGGGCCGCGCCCCCATCTGCGGGTCGTAGCCCAGCAGCGCGAGCCGGGCGCGGGCGGCGGGCGTGACCGTCAGCGAGACGCCGCGCTCGGCCAGTTGCCCCTCCAGTTGCCGCAAGAACTTGTCCACCACGTTCCCCATGACCTCCCGCGACAGGGGCCGGAAGTGGATCACGGCGTCGAGGCGGTTGCGGAACTCGGGGGTAAAGGTGCGCTTGACCGCCTCGGCCTCCTCGCCCGAGCGGCCCTCTCGCGAGAAGCCCAGGGCGGGGCGGCTGGCGTCGGCGGCGCCCGCGTTCGTGGTGTAGACGATCAGCAGGCCGCGTCCGTCCACCTTCTTGCCGGTGTGGTCGGTCAGGGTACCGTGGTCCATCAGTTGCAGGAAGAGGTTGTACACGTCGGGGTGCGCCTTCTCGATCTCGTCGAGCAGCAGGACGGCGTGGGGGTTTTTCGCCACCGCGTCGGTGAGCAGGCCGCCCTGGTCGAAGCCCACGTAGCCGGGAGGGGCGCCCACCAGCCGCGCCACCGTATGCGCCTCCTGGTACTCGCTCATGTCGAAGCGCAGCAGCTCCACCCCCAGGCGCTCCGCCAGCGCCCGCGCCAGCTCAGTCTTGCCCACCCCGGTCGGCCCCGCGAAGAGGAAGGCCCCCTGCGGCTTCTGCGGGTCGCGCAGCCCGGCGCGGGCCAGCTTGACGGCGCTGGCGACGGCCTCCACCGCCGCGTCCTGCCCGAAGACACGGGCCTTCAGGTCGGCATCCAGCGTGGCGAGCGAGCGCACCTCCTCGGCCTTCACCGCGCCGACGGGCACGCGGGCCATCCGCGCGACGGTCGCCTCGATGTCCGCCTCCCCGATCTCGCCGCCCCGCCCCGCCGAGGACCGGGCCGCCCCCGCCTCGTCCAGCACGTCGATCGCCTTGTCGGGCAGGAAGCGGTCGCGCAGGTGCCGGGCCGAGAGCCGGACAGCGGCCGAGAGCGCCGCGTCGGTGTACGTGACCCCGTGGTGCGCCGCGTAGCCCGGCGCCAGCCCGCGCAGGATGGCGAGGGCATCCTCCTCGGACGGCTCGGGCACCTCCACCGTCTGGAAACGCCGCCACAGCGCCCGGTCGCGTTCGAGGTGGCGCAGCTCGGCGGGCGTGGTGGCCCCCAGCACCCGCAGCTTGCCCCGCGCCAGTGCGGGTTTGAGGAGGTTCGCCGCGTCCACGCTGCCCCCCTCGGTCGCCCCGGCGCCGACCAGTGTGTGCAGCTCGTCAATAAAGAGAACCGCGTTCTGCCCGTCCAGCGCGGCGAGGACCGCCTTGAGCCGCTGCTCGAAGTCGCCCCGGTACCGGGTTCCGGCGAGCAGCGCCCCCAGGTCGAGGGCGTACACGCTCGCCCCTCGCAGGAAGCCGGGGGCCTCCCCATCGGCCACCCGCTGCGCCAGCCCCTCGGCCAGCGCCGTTTTGCCCACGCCGGGTTCACCGACCAGAACGGGATTGTTCTTGGAGCGCCGCGCCAGGATATGCACGGTACGCTCCAGCTCGGCCTCGCGCCCGATCACCGGGTCGAACTCCCCGGCCCGCGCCTGCGCGGTGAGGTCGGTGGCGTAGGCTTCCAGCGGGTTCTGCTCGGCGGTGCCTTCTTCCGGCGCCTCGCCGTCCACCCCGGTCACTCGGCGCTCGCGCTCGCGTCCGGCGACCTTCGCGGCCCCGTGGGACACGTAGGCGAGTACGTCCAGCCGGGTCACCCCCTGCGCCTCCAGCGCGGCGCGGGCGGGCGAGTCGTCCTCCTCCAGCAGCTCGGCCAGCACGCGGGCGCCGTCGGCCTGCTCGTGGCCCTTGCCGCTGGCGTGCAGTTGCAGCACCGCGCCCTGCACCACTCGGTGAACCCCGAGGGTGAAGTCGGGCTCGGCGTCCTCCACGCTCTCGAAGCCGTCCAGCAGTTCACTCAGCTCGTCGCGCAGCCGCTCCACGTCGGCGCCGACGGCCAGCAGCGCTTCCCTCGCCTCCGGGTCGTGAGTCAGGGCCAGCAGCAGATGCTCCAGCGTGACGTATTCGTGCCCGGCCTCCCGCGCGTAGTCGGCGGCGCGGCCCAGGGTGACTTGCAGGTGGTCGCCGATCATGGGCGGACCCCCGCGCTGGGGGTCGAGGGGTCGAGGAGTCGAGAGGTCGAGAAGCAACCCCGCCCGACCTCTTGACTTTTTGACTTCTCGACTGTCCCACTCATTCGCTCGCCTCCGGCTCGGCCACCAGCCGCAGCGGATAGCCGTACTGCCGGGCCTCGGCGGTCACCTGGGCGACCTTCGTCTCGGCCACGTCGCGGGTATAGACCCCGGCGACGCCCTGCCCCTTGTGGTGGACCGCCAACATGATGAGCTGCGCCTCCTGCTCGGACTTGCGGAAGTGGCGCTCCAGCACCATCACCACGAAGTCCATCGGCGTGTAGTCGTCGTTGAGCAGCAGCACCCGGTAGAGCCGGGGCCGCTGGGTCTGCGTGCGCTCCAGCGTCTGCGTGCGCCCCTGCGTGGTGGGGTCGGCGTCCCTGCGCGTCATGGGGCCGAGTCTAGCGGGGGCAGGGGAGGGGAGCCGGGGCAGGGCTCACGGTCAGGTGGAGAAAAAAGAAGACCTCCCCACGCGGGGAGGCTTCTCGGGGTCCCAGGGGGACGAATTACATCTTGCGGTTGGCGTCTTTCACGTCGCTGCGGACCTCGTCGGAGGCCTTCTTCGTCTCGTTGAGGGCCTGCTGCACGAGGCGCTGCATATCGCTGGCGCCCTCCTGAGCGTCGGCCTTGGCCTGGGCTCCGGCCTGCCCGGCGCCCGCGCCCCGGTCGGCGGCGGCGTCACGCACCTCGGCCTTCATCTGTTCGGCGCCCTGCTGCGCGTCGCGCTTCACGTCCTGGGCCTTGTCCCGCGCCTGCTCGGCGGCGTTCTGGGCACCCTGCTTGACCTCCTGGGCCGTGCCCTTCATCTGGTCCGCGGCCTGGTTGGCTCCGGCCTTCACGTCGGCGGCGGCGTCCTTGGCGTCGGCCTTCACCTGGTGCGCGGTCTGCTGTGCGTCGCGCTTCAGTTCCTGGGCCTTGTCCTGGGCGGCCTCTTTGGCCTGATTCACGGCCTGCTTGGCGTCGCGCTGGGCGTCCTGGGCCGCGTCTTTCAGCTCGCCGCCCACGTCCTGGCCCTCGCGCCCCACGGTCTGGGCCACGTCACGGGCGGCGTCCCCAGCCTCGGCGGCGGCGCCCTTCACGGCGACCCCGGCCTCGCCCGCGACTTCCTTGGCCTTGTCCACGGCAGCTTGCACGCCGCCCTGCTGCGCGGCGTCCCTGACCTCCCCGGCCTTGTCCGCAATCACGGCTCCGGCGCTCGCAGCGGCGTCCTTGGTCTTCTCCCAGCCCTGGCTGACCTTCTCGCCGACATTCTCGGCGGCGTCCTTGAGGCCAAGTTCGGCCAGCTTGGCGTCCAGTGCCTTGCGGTTTTGTTCGCGGCTGAGGTAGTAGGCCCCAGCGCCAATCAGGGCTCCGAGCAGCAGGAGACGTTTGGTGGGAAAGTGACTGTTCTGCGACATGAGATCAGCCTAGGCCGCCTTCTCTCATGAGCGGATGAGGGGGGCCTCAGCCCGGATTCACCCCGCCGCGCTGCTGAGCAGCCCCAGCCGCCGCGCCAGGCCTTCTTCCAGCAGCCATTCCTCGGGTTCCTCGGTGCCGGTCACGCGCACGAGCACGCACCCCCGGTCGAGGTAGAAGGCGACGATCTTGGCCCAGGCCTCCTCCTCGTCTCCCGCCGTTTCCTCGATGTCCTCCAGAGTGCCCCACACGTCGCCGTCCACCTCGGCGCTGCGCAGGGCCTCGGCGTGGGCGCTCAGGACGTAGGCGTCCACGTCTTCCTCGGGGGGGTAGGGTTCGCCGGGGGTGCGCAGGTCCAGCCGCTCGCCCCGCTCGTAGAGGCGGGCCAGGAAAGCGTCCCAGTCGTCGGGGGACAGGGTGAGGATGGGTGGGGGAGCGGCGTTCATGGGCGCAGTGTAAGGGGGAGGCTGGCGCGGGGGGCGGGCGGGTCGGCCTAGACTGCGCCCATGCCGAAAGAAGCTGGGCCGAACCACGCTGGTCTGTCACCTGCCAGAAGTCCCCTGCGGGCGGCGTTCCTCCTTGCCGCGCTGCTGCTCCTCGCGGTCGCCGCCCTGACGTTGCTGGGGGAGGCGGCGGCCCAGTCGGGTGGCGGCTTTGGCGGCAGCAGCAGCGGCGGGGGCTTTGGTGGGGGCAGCAGCGGCGGTGGGGGCGGCTTCGGCGGCGGGTTCGGGGGTGGCTACGGCGGCGGGTACTCCGGCCCGATCATCATCGGCGGGGGCGGCTTCGGGCCGGGGTATATCGGGGGAGGCGGGGGCTTCGGGATCATCGGGCTGCTGCTCTTCGGGTTCGTGATCATGAGCGTGCTGGGCTTCATGCGCCGCAGCGTGGGCGGCGGGGCGCGGGGCCTGGGCGGCGCGGGCAGCCTCAGCGGGACCGCGCAGGCGGTCAGCGTCCAGCTCCTGCTCGCCGAGGGCGACGAAGTCAAGCGCGACCTTCAGCGGGTGGCCCGCTCCGGCGACCCCGACTCCAACGAGGGCCTGGCCCGGATGCTTCAGGAAGCGGCCCTGGTCCTGTTGCGCCACCCCGAACGCTGGGTCTACGGCGAGGTGCAGCGGGCGCAGGGGTCGGTAGGCGCCGCCGACAGCCAGGTGGGCGCCTGGGCGACCGAGGCCCGCGCCGCCTTTACCGTGCAGACCACCAGCAACTACCAGAACCGGGACGTGAACACGGGCTTCGAGCAGCGGGGCGACTACACCTTTGAGCGCGACGGCACCGACCTCTACCTCGCCGTGACCATCGCGGTGGCCGCCCACGCCCTGGGCAACCTGCCCCCGGCGGGCGTGACCACCGCGCAGGAGGCCCGCGCGGCGCTGGCCGCCATCAGCTCGGTCGCCCCCGGCGACCTGATTCGCGCCGAGGTGGTCTGGAGCCCCGACGCGGAGGGCGAGTTCCTCTCGGAGGACGAGGCGATCCGCAAGTATCCGGGGTTGACCAAGCTGTAAGTGGGCAATGGGGAGTAGGAAGTGGAGAGTGGGGCAACCGCTTCTGCTCCTTGTTCCACTTCCCACTGATCACTCCCCACTCCCCGCCCTCGTAACGCCCCACCCGGTCCCCCGCCGCCAGGGACGGCATCATCGCCCGGTGGCCCGCCGCCGTCCCGAGTCCAACTGGCCCCCGCCGCCCCGCGCCCCCGAGGTCTGTGCCCTGTGCGGTCGGGGGACCCCGGTGCTCACCGAACACCACCTCGTGCCCCGGTCGCAGGGGCGGCGGCAGGGGGTCAAGATTCACGAGCTGCCCACCGTGATGCTGTGTCCGGCCTGCCACAAGTTCCTGCACCGGACCTTCAGCAACGCGGAGCTGGCGGGCGAGTATTCCAGCGTCGAGGCCCTGCTGGGACACGAGGACGTGCGCCGCTTCGTGGCCTGGGTGCGGGGGCAGCCCGCGAGCAAGGCCGTGCGGGTGCGGTAGCGGGCAGGCTCCCGCGGCCTAGACTGCCCCCATGCCCACCCCCGTGCCCCTCGCCCCCCCGGAGGCGCCGCCCGCTCTGCGCCTCGTGACGCTGGGCGTGCCGCTGCTGCTGGCCGGAGCCGCCTTCCTGCCCGACGAGGGCCGCCCGCCGCCCCACCCTGAACTCCTCGCCGTGGCCCTGCTGACGGGCCTGGGCTTCTGGCTCGCGCCGCGCCGGTTGGGGTATGAGCTGACGGGCGACGGCCTCGTTATCCGGACGTTGCTGGGCCGCACCGTGTTGCCCTACGCCGGACTGCGGGCGCGGCGCTCGGCGGGGCGGCTGGGGCTGCGGACCTTCGGCACCGGGCTGCCGGGCTACCTCACCGGGCACTTCACCTTCGGGCCGGACCCGGCGCTGCGGAGCGTGCGGGCGGCGGCCACCCGCACCGGCGGTGGGGTGCTGCTGGAATCGGGCGGGCAGGTCTACTTCCTGACACCCGCGGACCCTGGCGGCTTCCTGGAAGCCCTGGCCCGGCGCGGGTCACGGGTGGAGGAATGAGCCTCGTCCTGCTGCCTGATCTGGGCGACCTGCTGCGGCTGCATCCCCAGCTCAACGCGGGCACGCTCGCAGAGGCCCTGCGCTTTCTGGGATTGCGCGAGGTGCTGTGGGCCAGCGGCCCGGACCCCGACCACCCCCTGCGCGACGCGCTGCCCGCCGCCGGGATCGCGGTGGAGGACCTGCCCCTCCCCGACCCCGCCCCAGCCGCCGCCGAGCACGAGCAGCTTACGGGCTTCCTGAACCAGTATCCCCAGGGCCGCGAGCGCTTGCGGGCGGCGGGCCGCGCCGAGGCCGAGTTCACGGCGGTGCTGACCGCGCCCCTGACGTTGCCGGGTGTGCTGGCCCAGGAGATGGAGGAGGCCGTCACCCGCTACCACGCCGCCGTCCGTGACGCGCTGGATGAGGGACCGGGGACCCGCTGGCGCGAGCGGCGGCTGGGGGAGATGGCACAGCTTCTGGCGGGCCGCTCCGGGGCCGTTCTGGTGCCGCTGGACGACCTCTTCGCGCTGCGGGACCGGGTGCCGGGGGCCGCCCTGCCCGACCTCACCGGCTTCGTGCCCGGTGAAATGTCGCGGCGGCGGGCGCTGGCCGACCGGGCCTGGCAACTGCGCGAGGAGGACGATCTGGAGGCCCTGCTCGCGGCCCTCGACCGCGAGGAAGGCGACGCGGTCACGCCGGGGGCCGAACTGCTCGCGGCGGGCGCGGGGCTGTGCCTCGCGGTAGGAGACCTGGACGCCGCCCGCACCCGGCTGGAGCGGGCCGCCCACGCCCTGCGCGGGGACGAACCCCGCAGCCTGCCGGGGCTGGTCCTCGCCCGACTGGGGCAGGTCCGCGACGCCCAGGGCGACCGCGAGCTGGCCGAGCGCACCTACCGCGCCGTGCTGGCCCTCGGCTACGCGCCCGCCGTGGCCCGCGAGACGGCGGCGGCAGGGCTGCGCGACCCCTTCCACATCGAGGTGTAGCTCAAGGGGGTGGGCCGGGAGGGCAACCCCGCGCCCCTCCCGGCCCACCCTTCCCCACCGTCGGGTTACGCCCGCTTGCGCCGCCGCAGGCGCTCCATGGCCGATTCCAGGCTCAGGCGCATGCGCTCCAGGGCCTGCGCGAGGTCGCCGATCTCGTCGTTGCGGTCGGCCCGCACCGGCTGGGCGAGGTCGCCCATGCTGATGGCCTCGGCGGACTTCACGAGGCGCTCGATGGGCTGCACGATCCGGCGGGTGGCCCGCAGGGTCAGCAGGGCGGCGGCCAGCGCGGCGAGCAGCGAGATCCCCAGCACCAGCAGCAGGGTGGTCCGCAATCGGCGGGTGGCGTCGGTGCTGTCCACGCCCACCGCGATGCGGTAAAGCAGGTCGCCCGAGCGCTCGGAGGCGTCCACCGGGGTGCGGACCCCGTCACGGCCCTCGACCACGCCCAGGCGGCTCACGATGAAGGTCTGGTTGCCGCCGCGCTGGTTCTCCTTGTCCTCGGCCAGGGCACGCAACTCGCGGGCCTGGGCCGACTCGCCCGCGCCGACCTCCTCGAGCTGCGCGAGCTGCTCGCGGTAGGCGTCGGCAGGGGTGCCCCGGTTCACAAAGGTGCCCGTCTCGGGGTTGGCCTTCACGAAGTCGGCCACCTGGCCCTGCAGGCTGCCGTCTAGGCCCGGAGTCTGGCTGCGGAAGTAGACGGTGCCGTCGGGCAGTTCCACCTCCACGAAGCCCACCGCCGAGCGCTTCAGCAGGGCGTCGAGCTGGGCATTCACGGTTTCCTGGTCACGGGTGTCGAGACTGGTGCCCACCGCGACCGCGACCGCCTCGGCGTTCTGACGGATCAGCCGCTGCTGCGCGTTGGGGAGCAGCACCGCCAGCGAGAGCAGCGACAGCCCCGCCGCCACGCCCAGCGGCGCGACCGACGCCACGATAAGCTGCTGCGCCAGGCTGCGCCGCCGCCCCGCCGGGGCCGCGCTGCCCTCGGCCGCCACCGCGCTCAGGAAGCGGTCGGCCTCCGCTCCGGTGCCCGCCGCCGGGGTGTCCGTGGCGGGGGCCGCCGGAGTCCCGCCCACCGTGAGCGCCCCGGTGAAATCCGACCACGAGTCGTCTCCGGCCGGGACGGACGTGGATGCAGGTGTGGACTCCTCTCCCGTCACGCGGGGGGCAGGCGGGTCGGGCGAGAAGACGGTGGTGCTGCCGCCCAATCCGCCCAGGCCTGTGCCCCCCAGCGCTCCGGCGGCGGCCAGCCCGGCCGCCGCCAGCACCGGCTCGCGGGCCGCCTCGGCGCCGACGGGCACGGGCATGGCGAAGGGATCGGCGTCGAGGCCGGGAATGCCGCCCAGCCCGCCGAAGGGGTCGGCCGCTCCGCCCAGGGGCGCGGCGGGGGCGAGTTCCACGTCGTCCGGCGCCCCGACGCGGGGAGCAGGGGTCAGCGGGGCTGCTCCCTCGAAGGGACTCACGTCCAGCCGCGTCTCGTCGCGCACCTCTTCAAGGGCGACGGCGGCGCCGACTTCCTCGAAGACGCGCAGCAGCAGCTCGGCGCGGGGGCGCCCGCTGGGCTTCATCAGGCGGCCCGAGCGCCGCGAGGCCAGTCGGGCGGCCTGCTCGGGCGAGAGGCCGAAGCGGGAGACGAGTTGCGCTTCGAGTTCGGGGCGCACCCCATCGGGAACAGGCTGGCGAATCACGACCGTGTACTTCATGGGAGTTCCTTCCGGGCCACGCGCCGAGCGGGCCAGCCGTCAGTGGGCAGAGGAGTGGGGGAGGTGGGGCCGCGTGTGGGCAGAGGAGGGAGGGTCACGCGAGGTCCCGCGCCCGCAGCTGGCGCACGAAGACCGGCACCTGCGCCTCGCCGAGTTGCCGGGCGAGGGCGGAAAGCAGGGCGCTGAGGGTGGGGCTGTCACCCAGTTCGTCCAATACGTCGTCCACCACGAATTCGCCCATCGGCCCGACGGCCGCGATCACGCAGGCGGTCACGGCGCCGAGCACCTCGTCGGTGACGGGCTGGGTGCGTTGCGCGGCCCGGCGCACCCAGGCGTCGGCCTGCGTGACGGCAGTCGCCACATCGGGCGCGTTCACGCGGGCCAGGGCGGCAACCTCGGCCGCCGTGCGGACTCCGTCGATGTGGTGCAGCACCCGCCACAGCACGAAGGGCAGCGGCAGCTCGTCGCGCAGGCCCGCGGGCCAGGTGGGGACGCCCGCCGGGGCGCCGCCCGCCAGAGAAGCGGCGGTCATGCGGCCCCCAGCCCGGCGGCCTGCCACTCGGGGCGGTCCGGCAGGGTGCCCAGCGGAAGGTCGGCCAGCGGCTGCCCCAGCCGCGCGAGGCTGGCGTGGAAGGCGGCCAGCAGGGCCGGGTGCAGTTCATGGGCGGGCACGCCGGGGTCGGCCGTCAGGTGGCCTCCCTGCACCGTGACCTCGCGGGCAAACGGGTCGAGACAGGGATGTTCCCCGGCCAGGCCCACGCAGACGCTGCGCCAGGCCTCGTCCAGCGGCGCGTGGTTGTGGGCTGCCGCGATCAGGTCCTTCCAGAAGACCAGCATCGCCGCTTCGGAGGGTGCCTGCATCAGTTCGCCCAGCAGCTCGCACGTGGCGCCCGGCTGCGGCACCTGCCCGCCAAGGAGTTGCCCGTCCTGCCAGTAGCTGCACGCCTCACCCGCGAGCAGCACGCCGGAAAAGCGGCTGCCCTCCAGCCGCGCCCGGCCCTGCGGCCAGCCTTCTTCCAGCGGTTGCGGGCTGTGGGTGCGGGCAGCCCAGACCGTCTCGGCGACGGCCGGGGGCAGCGGCGTCAGGCTGACCTGGGCGCGGGGCAGTCCGGCCATCGCCTGCGGCCAGCCCACCTCGCCACGGGCCGTAAACCCCCCCTGCAGCGCCCCGCCCACCCACACGAAGCGTGCCCAGTGCGGCCCCTGCTGCGCGTCGAACACGGCGCTCAGGCCCTGGCCCTGGCGGGTCAGCAGATCGCTCGTGACCTCGGTCCAGGGGTAGTGGTCGGTGTGCAGGCCGCGGTACACGGCCGGTTCAGGCGGAAGGGGGAGGCGGGGCTGGGGCATGGAAGTCACCTCGGAGACGGGAGAAGGACACGTGGAAGGTCACGCTTGTGCCCCATCACACCTCAGTCCCTCTTACCGTTCGCTTACACCCCCCTCATCCGGAGAGCACGGCAAACCCGCCCGGCGTGGCGACCGGGCGGGCAGGACGGGACAGCTTAACCGAGTTCGTTCAGCAGCTCCTGAACGCGCCCGCGCAGGTCACCGCGCTCCTGGGGGGCGCCGAGCTGGTGCAGGCCGCCGTGGTAGGCGTCGGGGTCCCCGAACAGACGCGAGAGCAGCTCGAACTCGCGCTGGCTGCGCAGGCTGGCGTCGTCGCGGAAGAGGGTCACGTACTGGTCCTGAAAGGCCCACTCGTTCAGTTCGCCGTTCAGGAAGGCCCGCATCAGGCGGCGGTAGGGCTCCACGTTGTCGTCGGTCGCCACCGTGCCCGTTCCCTCACGGGCAGGCACCTGCGCGGCGAACACCGGCCCCAGGGCCTCCGGGGTGATGTCCCAGTTGTTCACCTCGAACTGCGGCTGGCCCTCCCGGAACAGGATGAACTGCGGGCTGTGGTGCGTGATGCCGGTCAGTTCGGCCACGTGGTTGCTCGCCGGGCGCCAGTCCACCACCCGGATAAAGCCCACGGGCAGCTCGTGGCGCTGGAGGAAAGTCTCCAGGACCCCGAAGCCCTGCATGGTCTTGTGGCAGGTTCCGGCCTTGAACACGGCGGCCAGCGGGTACTCCCGCAGGAACTGGTCCACCTCTTCGGGCGTCGTCAGGGGCACAAGCACCTGGGTCTGTTCGGTCGCGTTCGCGGTCATGGTCACAGCATACCCCCCGCTTTGAAAAACGAAGTGACCCGGTCCACAAGGGGCGGGAAAGGTAGGCTGGGGCATGGACGAGGCCACCGAGTTCGTCAGCTTCACCTTCGGCAACGTGACCCTCAGCGGCTTCGTGACGCCGGGCGAACTCGCCCGCATCGAGGCGGGGGAGGTGGTGGACGTGCTCCTGCGTGGGGTCATCGCGGTTCATGGGGACGTGGGCGAGGACGTGCCATTGGGGGACGTGGCCTGCACCTTTATCGGCGGCGAGCTGTCGCCTTTCGCTCCACCGCGCGGGGGGTGACGCTCAATTCAGCGCCCACACTCCGGCTTTGAGGTGGGTTGCGCCAGGGTAGTCCTCGCCCGCCCCCAGCCGGGTGAGGAGCTGGCCCCGCCGCTCGGCCTCCGTCAGCCCGGCTGCAACCATTCGCTCGAAGGCCGCGCCCGTCAGTCCTGCGTGGTTCGTCACGGCCAGGACCCGGCCCCCCGGCGCGGTCACGTCGGCCGCCAGCGCCGCCAGCCGCGCGTAGTCGCGCTCGGCCCGCCATATCCCCGTTTTCCCCCGCGCGAAGGAGGGCGGGTCGAGCACCACGAGGTCGAAGCGGTCGCCCCGCTTGCGCAACCTGCCGAGCCACTCGAACACGTCCCCATACAAGAAGTCCGCGTCGGGGGCTGGAAGGCCGCTCAGCGCGTAATTCTCCTGTCCCCAGCTCAACACCTTGCGCGAGAGGTCCACGTTCTTGACAGTGCCCGCGCCCCCCAGCGCCGCGCTGAGGCCGAAGCCACAGGTGTAGGCGAAGGTGTTCAGCACCCGTCCTCCCTCCGGCGCATGTGCCCGCACCCAGGCCCGCAGTGGCCGGGCGTCCGTGAACAGGCCGATGCTGAGGTCCCCGCCCGGCCGGATCAGGAAGGTCACCCCCGCCTCCAGCGCGGTCACCTCGGGCCGTGCCTCGCCCCAGACTGGCCCCGGCGGCGAGAGCTGCTCGCGGGCCACGTTCGCCGCGTGCCGGGCCTCCACCGGGCGGCGTTTGAGGTACACCCCCGCCACACCGGGCAGGGCACCGCACGCCGCCGCCAGCCTCGCCTCCTCCCCCGACGACAGGTCCGCGTACAGGCTCAGCACCGCCGCGTCACCCGCGAGGTCCAGCGCGAAGAAACCTCCCGTCTCGGTGGTGTGCGCCGCCCGGTAGACGGTCGTGCCCCCCGCGGGCAGGTGGGCACGGCGGGCGAGGAGGGCCGGGAGGTCGGGCAACTTCACCCGGCAAGTGTAGGGTCACCAGCGCAAAGGGGCGGAAGCCGTCGCCACCGCCCCTCCGGGTTCTGCCTCCTCCTTACGGCCTGCCGCCCAGAATCCACCACACCAATGCGGTCGCCACCGCCGTGATGACCCAGAAGCGGGTAGTGACGTGCGTCTCGGGCCAGCCGCTCAGCTCGAAGTGGTGCTGAATCGGACTCATCTTGAAGACGCGCTTGCCCCGCGTCTTGAACGAGATCACCTGAATCGCCACGCTCAGCACGGCGACCACCGGGATGATCGCCGCGAGCGGCAGCAGCCACACATCGGCGTACAGCACGTAAGCCCCCGCCGCGACCGCCCCGATCGCGTGACTGCCCATGTCGCCCATGAAGACCCGCGCCGGATGCGCGTTGAACCACAGGAAGCCCAGCAGCACGGCCACCATCAGCGCCGAGACAGGTGAGACCGCCAGCAGCGGCAGCAGCACGATCATCGCGACCCCCGCCAGCAGCCCGTCCAGCCCATCGGTAAAGTTGAAGGCGTTCACCGCCCCCACCATCACCAGCGTCAGCAGAATCACGTCGAGGACCGGTCCCAGGCTGGGGAAAACCTCGTGCGAGGCCAGCGGTGCGGCGAAGAGGGCGAAGACCAGCCCGACCAGGAATTGCAGCGGGAACTTCTCGCGGGCCAGCAGTTCCTTCTTGCCCTTGCCGCGCATCCGCGAAACGATCTTGAGCAGGTCGTCAATCCCGCCAATCACGCCCATCGCCAGCGCCGCGAGCATGATCAGCAGTTCGCGCTCGCCCCCCGCGTTCCCGGTCAGGTACAGCGGGAAGAACACCAGCGCGAGCGCCAGCACGAAAGCCACGCCGCCCGCCGTGGGCGTCCCCTCCTTTTTCAGGTGTGTCTGCGGCCCGTCCGCCCGGATGGGCTGGCCCCAGCCCCGCGCCCGGCTGACGCGGATAAAGAGTCCCACAAGAAACCACGAGAGGAGGGCTGCCACGACCATCATGGGCGGCTCCGGCGGAGGGCGGGGGACAGGCAGGGGCGCGGCATCTCAACCGGGGAGGGTAGCACGGAGGGGCGCGGCGCCCGGCCGCCGGGGGGAGGCACACCTCCAGCAAGAGCCGTTTGGCTCCCTTTGAGGGGACTCGGAGAGCTGCTTGCAGAGCTGGCCGCGAAGCGGACTGAGGGGTGCTTTTCATAGGCGGGTAGACCTCTCCGCACTTAGCCCCCCGTAAACGTCTGGTGTGTCATGCAGGCTGGGCGGACGGGGCACGTAGAGCCGTGTTCCTCGTCTGGTATGAGGGCGAGCTTCGCCCGCCACCCCCCTCCCCAACCCTCTGCAAGCAGCTCTGCGAGTCCCCCACAAGGAGGAAGGGGGGAAAAAGCCCGTCTGAGCTGTTGGTCGTTCTATTGCACATCAAGCGTCATGAGAGGGCCGGACCCGTCCTGGCATCCGGCCCCTTTCCCCGCAGGCTTAAAGCCGAGCGATCACCGCGTCGGTGAATTCCTTCGTTCCGGCGGTGCCGCCGAGGTCGCGGGTGCGCGGTCCCTCGGTGAGCACCGTGTTCACGGCCTCGTCGATGCGGCGGGCCACGTCGTGTGCCCCGATGTGGTCGAGCATCAGCACCGAGGCCAGCATGGTCGCGGTGGGGTTGGAGATGCCCTGCCCCGCGATGTCAGGCGCCGAGCCGTGCACGCTCTCGAAGATGCCGAACTGGTCGCCCACGTTCCCGCTCGCGGCGATGCCCAGCCCCCCCACCAGCCCGGCGGCGAGGTCGGAGAGGATGTCCCCGAACATGTTCGTCATGACCATCACGTCGAACTGCGAGGGGTTGCGCACGAGCTGCATGGCCGCGTTGTCCACGATCATGGTGTTGGTGGTCAGGCCGTCCACGCCCTGCGCCTGCTCCAGCACGCTGTCCATAAAGAGGCCCTGGGTGACGGGCAGCACGTTGGCCTTGTGCACCACGGTGAGCTTGCCCCGGCGCTTCAGGGCGAGGTCGGCGGCGAACTTGCCGATGCGGTCGCTGGCTTCCTTGGTGATCACGGTGTCGGCGATCGCGGTGTCGCCGTAGCGCCGCTCCTGCTCGACATACAGGCCCTGGGTGTTCTCGCGCACGATCACGAGGTCCACGTTCTCGTAAGCGCCGGGGACCGGGCGGGTGCGGGTGGGGCGCACGTTGGCGTACAGGTTGTACTTGCGCCGCAGGTGACGAATCGCGCCGAAGAACCCGTCGGGCTTCTCGCCACTCGGGCTGGTCGCCGCGCCGAAGAGGGTCGCGTCGGTATTCTCCACGGCCTCGTAGGTGGCTTGCGGCACGCTGGTGCCGTGGTCGAGAAAGTACTCGTAGCCCGCCTCGGCGGTCACGTACTCGGCGTCGAGGCCAGCGGCTTCCAGCACGCGGCGGGCGGCGGGGATGACTTCGTGGCCGATGCCGTCTCCCTCAATCAAACAGATGCGGTACTTCGCCATAACCCCGCCAGTGTAAGCGGTGCCTGTACCCGGCGTTACGTTGCGGTCTCCCGCAGCACGTCACCCGCAACGTGACGCGCGAGCAGCGGCCCCAGCAAAAAGCCCTTGCTGCTCAGCCCGGAGAGCCGCCACACGCCGTCCGTCTGCCGTCCGGCCACCAGCCCGGAGAGTCGGGTGCCGCTCCAGCGTCCGGTCACCCGCACGCCGCGCAGGTCAGCCAGTGCATCCCCCCGGTTCAGCAGCCAGCGCAGCGAGGGGGTGGGGAAGGTCGGCTCCTGCCAGGTCGGCGTCAGGGCCTCGAACGTCGCCCCCAGGACCCCCGTTCCCCCGGCCCCCGGCGCGAGGTAGGCCCCGAAGCTTACGGGCAGGGTGGTCGCTGGACGGTCCAGTGTGAGCAACGTGCCTGCCCGGTGGGTGCCCGCTTCGCTCGCCCAGCCCGACCCCACCGCGCCGCCGCACCAGACCACCGCGTCGCCCTGGAGCCGGGGACCTTCCTCCAGTGTGATCGAGTGGGCATCCCAGGCGACCGCCCGACCCCGCACGACCTCCGCCCCGCTCGCGCCCAGCAGCCCCGCGCAGAAGGCCGCGCCCTCCAGCCAGCCCCCCTCCGGGATCAGCAGGGCGTGCGGCCAGCCTGGGGAGAGGGGCACGGGGAACTCTCCCGGCATCAGCCAGCGGTGGGGGAGAGCCGGGGGGAGGTTCCGCGCGAACTTGGCCCGCGTGCGCTCGTCGGGCACCGGGCGCAGCACGCCCTCCTGGCCGTGGGGAATGGACCAGCCCGCCGCCTCCAGCTCGCGCACCAGTGCCCAGGTCAGCGAGATACCCTCTAATGCCCGCCCGTCCACTTGCCCCGACTGTCCGCGCACCGGGTTAAGCAGGGCGGAAGGCACGTGGCTCGCCGCGTGAACCCCAGCGTCCACCACCGTCACCTGCGCCCCCCCCTGCGCCGCGAAGTACGCCACCGCCGCGCCCGCGACGCCGCCGCCCACGACGAGCACCTTCACTGCCGCACCGCCCGCAGATGCTCGCGCTTGCCGGGGGGACCAGGGCGGCGCTCGACCTGCAAACTCGTCGCCGCCAGCGCCCGGCGCACGTGCCCAGCCGCGCTGTAGGTCGTCAGCACGCCCCCCGGCGCGAGGGCCGAGGCCAGCCGCCCCACCACCTCCGGCGTCCAGACCTCCGGGTTGCAGGCGGGCGAGAAGCCGTCGAGGTAGAGGGCCGTGGCCCAGTCCTGCGGAAGCTGCGCCGTCCGGATGTCCTCGAACCGGACGGTGAGGGAGACGCCGGGCACCCGAACGGTCAGAGGGTCCGGTCCGCCCCACCCCGCCAGCAGCTCCTCCCAGGCGGGGTGCTCTGAGCCTTCCCCGCCTTCAGCCACCTCCCGCAGCACGGCCACGGGCGCGGGGTCGAACTCGTAGGCCACGTACTCGAGCGAGGCGCCGCGCCGCGCACACTCCGCCAGGGTCGCCCGGAAGTTGACGCCCAGCCCGAAGCCCACCTCCAGCACACGGGGGCGGGGGTGCTTGTGGGTGCCGCTTCCTTCCACAAACACATGCCGGGCCTGCGCTGCCGCGCCGTGCCGCGAGCCGTACGCCTCGCCGTAGCGGGCGCTCAGGGCGGTACGTGAGCCGTCGGGCGTGAGCAGGATGGCTCCGGCGGGCGAAGGGTCGGCGTCGGTCATCGGCCCGCAGGATAGGGCCTGTCCCCACGGCAAACCGCCCCCGGTAAAGTCCGGCGGGCGGTGGGGAGACAGCGGGAGTTAAAGGGTCGGGTCGGGGTCGAGGGGGTTGGGCATCGTCCGCTCGCGCACCAGGCCCTGCGGGTCTTCCACGGCGAGTTCCTCGCGGCGCAGGGTGATCTCCTGGGTCTGGGTGTAGACGCGGGCTTCTTTGGCGATGGTCACGTCGTTGAGGGGGTAGACCTGCTTTTCGATCAGCGCCCGTTCCTCGTACAGCGGGACCTCGTAGACGCGGCCCACTTCGAGTTCCTCGCCGTTGAGGGTCGCCTGGCCCCCGGTGTGCTCGCGCACGGTGATCTCGAGGTGCTCGCGGCGCAGGGTGATGGGCACGTTCTCCTGCCGCTCGGTCACGACCCGGCGGATGGTGACGGCGCCGACCGTCTCGGGCACGACTTCCACGAGGGCACGTTCCTCGTACAGCCGCAGGCGCTCGATCAGTTCGCGGCGCTCCTCACGCTCGCGCAGGGCCGCGTCGGTCAGGGGAGCTTGGTCGGGTCTGTGGTCGTCCATGAGGGGTCCTTTCCGGCCTGGGAGCCTGGGGATGAGCCAAGAAGAAGGCGGGGTTGCCCCCGCCTCCGCCCCCGCACCTGAGTGGCGGAGGGTTGTGCCTGATCAGCGGCGACCGTTGTTGCGGTCGGTGTCGGTCAGGGTCGTGCTGGTGGTGGTGTCGCCGTCCTGCAGGCGCACTTCACCCGTCTTGTTGACGTCCAGCACTTCGCGGCCCACCGTCTCGGTCACGGTCTGGGTGTCGGTCACGGTGCGCTTGCCGATCTCGACTTCCTCGACCACGTAGGCCTGCTTGCCGACATTGGCCCGCTCGGCTTCGAGGTCCACGCGCACCGTCTCGCTTGCCGCGCCCAGCACCGCGCCCTCGACGGGGCGGGCCTCGGTCACGGGGTGACGCTCGATGACCACTTCCTCGCGCTGCAAGCCCACGTTGACCTGCTCCTGACGGGTCTCGACGTGCTTGCCGATCTCGACGGCCCCAGCGCGGAAGCGCTCCTTGTTGACGATCAGGCGCTCTTCCAGAAGCTGGAGACGGTCCGGCGTGCGGTAGGCCCGCTCGCGGTAGGTGGTCTCGTCGGTATCGGCGGCCCGCAGCACGCGCTCGTTGGTCTGCTGGAAGTTGGTGTCGGTGTAGGTCTGGTCGTAGCGGTACTCTTCGAGGTCACGGACCTGGTCCTTGGTCAGGCTGTCGAAGTACACGCCGTTGTCGTCGAAGCGGGCGTCGCCGACGGGCACGACGACTTCCTTGGAGGAGAACCAGCCGCCCACGTCGAGGATCAGGTAGCGAATGCGGCCGCTGCCAGGGTCCACCAGCGCGTCGCGGACGGTGCCGATCTTCTCGTTGTTGTACCCGTAGGCGGTGTTGCCGCTGGGGTTGTAGACGCCCGCGTTGTCGTACATGTTGTCGCGGCTCAGGTCGGACAGGCGCATCAGGTTCATCTGGGTCATGGGATTCCTCCGGAAGTGAGATGGTGCTTCTTGGCGTGCAGGGCGAGGCGTTCGCCCTTACCCGTAGCAGTTTCGCTGCCGCCCTCCCCATCTGGCTGAGGCCCGTCTAAAGCCTGCCCTGGGCAGACCTTGAGCAGAACGTTATGTTCGTCACGCTGCGGGTGTATGCTCGGCCTACACAAGCTTGACGAGGCTGCGGTGGCCGTTCGCCCGCCTGTTCGTGCGCTCCTTCTGCTCGCCGGAACGCGCCCCAGAACAAAGGTCAGGTGGTTTGTCCGTGCAAGACGGGAGACAGGACATGCCGGTCCGTGTGGTCAGCCTGGTGGGCCACAGCGGATCGGGCAAGACGACGCTTTCCGAAGCCCTGCTGGTGCGCAGCGGGGCTTTGCCGCGTGCGGGCCGGGTGGAGGACGGCACCACCCAGAGTGACCACACCGACGCCGAGAAAGCCCACGGCTTTTCCATCACGACCGGGGTGCTGCGCCTGACCCACGCGGGCACCGACCTCACGCTGCTGGACACGCCGGGCTACGCCGACTTCGTGCGCGAGATCCGGGGAGCGATCCGGGCTGCCGACTCCGCCCTGGTGCTGGTGAGTGCAGTGAGCGGCGTGGAGGTCGGCACCGAGCGGGTGTGGGCCACCGCCGACCGCTTTGCCATGCCCCGGATCGTGCTGATGTCCAAGATGGACCGCGAGCGGGCGAACTTCTCGGCGGTGCTGGCCGATATCCGCGCGACCCTGAAGGGGAACGTGGCAGCGGCCTGCCTCCCCGTGGGCGAGGGACCGGGGTTCCGGGGCGTGGTGGACGTGCTGGGCACCGACCCCGCCGACCCTGACCTCCCCGCCGAGGTCCGCAGCGCCCTCCCCGAAGCCCGCGAAGCGCTGATCGAAGCCATCGCGGACACCGATGACGAGTTGATGACCCGCTACCTCGAAGGAGAGGAGCTGTCCGCGGAGGAACTGCGCTCGGCCTTCCTGCGGGCCGTCCATGCCGGGACCCTCTTCCCGGTGCTGCCCGTCTCGGCGGCGACGGGGGGCGGGCTGGACGAACTGCTGGACCTGATGGTTCGCGGCCTGCGGAGTGCCCAGGAGCGCGGCGTGCTCACCGGGGTGGACGGCCAGACCCGCGAGCCGACGCCGGACGCGCCCTTCAGTGCCCGCGTGTGGCGGGTCAGCGTGGACCCCTTCGTGGGCAAGCTCGCGCATATCCGGGTGTGGAGCGGCACGCTGCGCCCCGGCGACACCCTGCGCAACACCACGCGCGGGGCGGACGTGAAGCCTGCCCACCTGTACGTGATGAGCGGCCACGACCTCACCGAAGTGCCCGAGCTGCGGGCCGGGATGCTCGGCGTGCTCACCAAGCTGCCCGAACTGCACACTGGAGACACCCTGGCCGACCCCGCTCAGCCCATCGAATACGACCCGCTGGTGCTCCCCGACCCGGCCCACACGGTTGCCCTCGTTCCGCGCACCCGGCAGGATGAGGACCGCCTTGGCGCGGCGATGGCCCGGCTGCTGGACGAGGACCCGACCCTGCGCTTCTCTCGCGAGGAGCAGACGGGCGAACTACTGCTGGCCGGAATGGGCGACATGCACACGTCCATCGCGGTCGAGCGCCTCGCCGCGCTGGGCGTCAACGTGGACACCCACCTCCCGCAGATTCCTTACCGGGAGACCATCCGGGCCTCGGCCCAGGCGCAGGGCAAGCACAAGAAGCAGTCGGGCGGGCACGGGCAATACGGCGACTGCCACCTTCGCCTCTCGCCGGGACCGGGCTTTGCCTTCCGCTCCGAAGTCGTGGGCGGTGCAATTCCGGGTAAGTACCTCCCCAGCATCGAGAAGGGCGTGGTGGACGCGATGGAGAAGGGGCCGCTGGCGGGCTACCCCATGCAGGACGTGCAGGTGGCGGTGACCCACGGCTCATATCACGACGTGGATTCCAGCGACCTCGCCTTCCGCACCGCCGGGGCGCTCGCCTTCCGCAACGCGGTGGAGGGAGCGCGGCCCACCCTGCTGGAACCCGTGGTGCTGCTGCGGGTGCGGGCTCCGGCGCAGTTCACGGGGGACCTCGTGGGTGACCTCCAGACCCGCCGCGCCCGCGTGCAGGGCATGGAGCCCGAAGGCACCGTCATCACGATCACGGCAGTCGTGCCCCAGGCCGAACTCCAGACCTACAGCGCCGACCTGCGCTCCCTGACCGGCGACCGGGGGGCCTTCAGCGTCAAGCCCCAGGGCTATCAGGACGTGCCTGAGCACTTGGCGAAGAAGATCGTGGAGGCGCGGAAGACGGCGGCCGGGTAGGGGGAGGGGAGGCCGGAAAGGAACCTGCCACCGCGCACCGCGCCCGGCCTCCCGCGTACCATTCTCTCCATGACCGTCGCCCCTCCCCGCGTCCTGGCCGACCTCCGCTCCGATACCGTCACCACGCCCACCCCCGAGATGCGGGAGGCGATGGCGCAGGCCCCGGTGGGCGACGACGTGTACGGCGAGGACCCCACCGTCAACGCGCTTCAGAGCGAACTCGCCCGCCTCGCCGGATTCGAGGCGGGCCTCTTCATGCCGTCGGGCACGATGACCAATCAGGTCGCCATCGCCCTGCACACCCGCCGGGGCGAGGAAGTGATCTGCGCGGAGGGGTCACACATCTACGAGTGGGAACTGGGCATGATGGCGACCTTTTCCGGCGTGGTGCCCCGCTTCGTGCCCGCGCCGCTGGGCGTGCCCGACCCGGAGGCGGTGCGCCTCGCCGTGCGGCGCAGCGTCCACCAGTCGCCCACGGGGATGATCAGCCTGGAAAACACCCACAACAAGGCAGGCGGGACGGTGCTGCCGCTGAAGGTGCTGGCCGCCATCCGCGGCGTGGCCGACGAGGAGGGGCTGCCCCTGCACCTCGACGGGGCGCGGGTCTTCAACGCGGCGGCGGCGCTGGACGTTCCCCTCTCCGAGATCACCCGCCACTTCGACACCGTGAGCATCTGCCTGAGCAAAGGGCTGGGTGCCCCAGTCGGCAGCGTGCTGCTGGGCAGCGCCGCCGCCATGAAGCAGGCCCACCGCTACCGCAAGATGATGGGCGGAGGGATGCGTCAGGCCGGGGTCCTCGCCGCCGCCGCGTTGGTCGCCGTGCGGGACGGCCCCGCCCGCCTGAAGGAAGACCACCGCCGCACCCGCCGCCTCGCCGAAGCGCTGCTGGAAGCCGGGTACAGCGTGAATATGGCCGCCGTGCAGACCAACATCATCTACGTGACCCTGCCCGACGCGGCGGCGCAGGTGGCCCGCTGGGCTTCAGAAGGGGTGCTGGCGAGTGCGCTGGGGCCGGACTCCGTGCGCTTCGTGCTGCACCACCAGGTCGGAGACGAGGCGTTGGAGGAAGCGATCCGGGTGCTGACCGCCTGAACCTGCTCGGGGGCGGCATACTGCCTTCCATGACCGCCCCGGACCAGCCCGTTTCCCCCAGCATCCCCCAGGCTCCGGGCATCCGCGCCGTGGACGGCAACCGCGCGGCTCTAACCCTGCTGATCGCGCAGAATGTTCTTTCGGCGATTGCCATCGGGGCGGGGGTCCCGCTGGGCACGGCACTGCTGCTGTCCTTCGTGGGGAATGCGGTGCTGGCCCTGACCGTCTTTCGGCGGCCTATGCAGGCCCTCTTCCGCGATTCGCGCTGGCGCACGCCGCCGTCGTGGGGACTGTCGCTGGCGGCCTTCGTGCTGGCGTTTCTGGCGTCGCGGGCCTTTGTCCTCGTGTACGTGACCCTCTTTCCGCAATCGGCGGACGCCATTCCGCAGTTCGTGAGCCAGGGGCCGGACCTGTGGGTGCTGCTGCTGGCCGCCGGGCTGCTGATCCCCTTCGCGGAGGAGGTCGCCTTCCGGGGCCTGATGTTGCGTGGGCACGAACGGGCGGCGGGCTTCACGGTGGCGGCAGTGACAACCTCGCTCGCCTTCGGGGTCGCGCACGGGGTTCCGGCGAGCGTGGTGGGCATCATTCCGCTGGCCTACGCGCTGGCCCGGCTGACCCAGCACAGCGGCAGCCTGTGGAACGCGGTGATCGTCCACGCGCTGAACAACACGCTGGCGGTGGCGCTGGGCAGCGTGCTCGCCGGACGGCTTCCTGACAACACCGAACAGGCGGGCGAACTGCTGAAAAATCCGGCGCTGGCGGTGCCCGTGGCGATTGGGGCGGCCCTATTTGGCGTCGCGGTGCTGACGGTGCTGCACCTCTGGCTGACCCCCAGGGCCGATCCCCAGGAGCGGCAGGCGCCCGGTCCGTGGCTCAGCGCGGCGTATGTCGGCGTGGTGCTGTTCGGGGTGGTCGCGGCGGCCCTGACCCTGCCCGCCGTGCAGCAGACCCTGACCGATCTGCGCGGGGTGATGCGGTAGGCACGGCGCTGAACCGCTTGCGGGCTTTCGCCCGGCGGCTGAAGGCCGACCTGCTGGCCCTCAGCCTCGCCGCCCGTGACCCCCGCACCCCGTGGCTGGCCCGCGCCCTGGCCCTGCTCGTCCTGGCCTATGCGCTCAGCCCCATCGACCTGATTCCGGACTTCATCCCGGTACTGGGGCAGCTCGACGACCTGCTGCTCGTTCCCGCTGGGCTGTGGCTGGTGCTGCGCCTCGTGCCGCCCGCCGTGCTGGAGGACGCCCGTGCCGAGGCCGCCCGTCATCCCGCGCGGCTGGCCCGCTCCGGCTGGGGGCTGGTGCCCATGCTGGGGCTGTACGCCCTCGCGCTGTGGGGGCTGTGGCACCTGTGGGTCACCCGCTCCGGCTCGGGGGGCTAGAGTGCCCCCGATGGCCCGCCCGCGCCCCACGCCTGCCCCGCCCCCCACCGCGCCCCTCGCCGCCGAACTGCTGAGCGGCCCGGCGGCCTTTTTCGAGCGGTTGCGCCAGGTGCCGCCCCTGCCCTGGCGGTACGCCCTCCCGCCCGTGCTCGCAGCCCTGCTCGCGGGGGTGGTGTACGCCCTGCTGCTGCGCCCGGTCGTGGGGGCGACGGCCCAGGGTGCGGCGGCGTTCGCCTCTTACGCGGTCAACGTCTTCGGCACCTTCTTCCTGACGGTGGTGGGCGCGGCGCTGATGGCGGGGCTGGGCTGGTTGGGAGCCGGACGCGAGGGCCGTGCCCCGGAGGTCTACGGGGCAACCTTTGTGCTGCTGCCACCGCTGTATCTGACGCTGTCGGTGCTGGTCCTCCTGTCGGGAACGGACTTGGGCCTGATCCGTGTGGACGGGGCCGCGCTTTCTCAGCGTGAGTTGCTGGAGGCGGTGATGCAGGGCGGCCTCGCCCGCGTGACCGTGCTCCTGCTGCTGCTCGCGCCCCTCGCGCAGTTCGCGCTGGCCTACCGGGGCTTCCTGACCCTGACGGGGGACCGCCGCCGGGCGCTCCTCGGCACGCTCCTTCCCCTCCTTCCCGTGCTGGCGGTGACGGCGTTGGGCCTGGCCCCGCTCTTGGCGGCCTGGTAAAGCGGCCAGCAGAAAGGGCCGGAGCCTCGGCCCCGACCCTCCCGAACCCCCGTTCAGCCGAAGATGCTTTTGCTGGGGTCCCAGAGGCGCCACAGCTCGTAAATCCCGATCAGCAGGTGCAGCACCAGCTTGGCGGCGATGCCGGTCAGTAGTCCCAGCAGGGTGCCCCAGGCGGCGCGAATGGCGTCGGGCGCGGGCTTTCGCACGATCAGGAGTTCCGCCGCCAACGCCCCGGCGAGCGGTCCCACGATCAGCCCGAAGGGAATGAAGATGCCCACCAGCCCGCCGACCAAGGCTCCCCACCCGGCCTGCTTGCTGCCCCCATACCGCCGCGCCCCCCACGCCGAGGCGAAGTTGTCGATCATGGAAATCAGGAACGTGATGACCGCGAAGGTGAGCAGAAAGGGCAGGTCCGGCCACACCTGAAACCCGTCGATGAAGGTGGCGGCGACCGTGCCCGCGAAGATGATCAGCGTGGCGGGCAGCGCGGGCACGAAGGTGCCGACCATGCCGACGACCCAGGCGACCAGAAAGACCAGAAAGGCGAGACTCATACGCTGGTGAGATACGCGGGGCGGAGGAAGGGAGTTCCGGGGCGGGTAAGCTGTCCCCATGACCACAACCCAGCCGCCCACCGACGAGCGCCGTCTCTCCTACCTGCCCGTCCCCGACGCCTCCGGGGTGCCCGAGGGCGTGAGCAAACTGTGGGCCAAGGCCGAGGCGAACATGGGCTTCGTGCCCAACGTGTTCCGCGCCCAGGCGGTCAACGGCGAGCAGTTCCTGGCGTGGTGGAACTACTTCAACCTGCTGCTGAACAAGGAGGGGTACCTGAGCAACGCCGAGCGCGAACTTGTCGCCGTGGTGGTAAGTAGTGTCAACCGCTGCCTGTACTGCGCCGTGTCGCACGGGGCGGCCCTGCGCCACTTTGACGGTGATCCCCAGAAGGCCGACGCGGTGGCGGTGAACTGGCGCCACGCCACCCTGACCGAGCGCGAGCGCGTGCTGTGCGAGTACGCCGAGAAGCTGACCCTGCGCCCCGCCGAGGTGACCGAAGCCGACCTCCAGCCCCTGCGTGGGGTGGGGCTGGACGACCACCAGATCATGGAACTCGTGCAGGTGATCGGCATGTTCAACATGACCAACCGCGTATCGAGCGCCCTGGGATTCCAGCCCAACGCCGAATACTACGTCCAGAGCCGCTAAGGAGACCCACCATGACGAAGAACGACGAAGGCCGCGACCGCACGCCCCAGCCGCACGACGCGAAACATGTTCAGCTTTCCGAGTCGGCTCAAGACACGGCGCAGCCTTCCCCGGAGGATGAGGTGAGCGGCGACGGCAAGCATGGCCGTCCCAGCGACGATTCGGACCCTGGCCACAGCTAGGGCGCAAAGAGAGGAGGAGCGGGGCCTGGGCCTTCGCTCCTCCTTTCCGGTCGGGTGTCAGTAGCTGTAGAAGCCCCGCCCACTCTTGCGGCCCAGCAGCCCGGCCTGCACCATCTTGCGCAGCAGCGGCGAGGGCCGGTACTTGTCGTCGCCCAGCCCCTGGTGCAGCACCTCCATGATGGCGAGGCAGGTGTCCAGCCCGATGAAGTCCGCCAGCGTCAGCGGCCCCATCGGGTGGTTCATGCCCAGCTTCATGATCTGGTCGATGGCTTCCGGCTCGGCCACGCCCTCCATCACGCACTGGATGGCCTCGTTCAGCATGGGCATCAGGATGCGGTTGGACACGAAGCCGGGGAAGTCGTTGCACTCCACGGGCGTCTTGCCCATCTGCCGCGCCGCTTCGGTGACCTTCTGGGCCGTCTCGTCGCTGGTGGAGTAGCCGCGAATCACTTCCACAAGCTGCATCAGCGGCACCGGGTTCATGAAGTGCATCCCGATAAAGCGCTCGGGCCGCCCGCTCGCCGTGGCGAGGCTGGTGATCGGGATGGAACTGGTGTTGCTCGCCAGGATGCCGTCCGGCTTGACGATCTCACCCAGTTGCCGGAAGAGTTGCGCCTTGATCGGCTCGTTTTCCACGATGGCTTCCACCACGAGGTCACAGTCGGCGAAGTCGCTCAGTTCGGTCGTGAATTTGATGCGGCCCAGCACCTCTTCCGGCGTGCCCGTCAGCCGCCCCTTCTCGTGCAGCTTGGCGAGGCTCTTTTCGATAACCGTCCGGCCCCGGTCCAGAAACTCCTGCTTCACGTCCTGCACGACGACGCTGAACCCACTCTGCGCGGCGACCTGCGCGATGCCGCCGCCCATCTGTCCTGCTCCGATGACTCCGAAATTCATGGGTTCTCCTTTTTAGAGCTTTCAGCCGCCAGCAACCAGCTTCCTCCACAAGAAGCTGACGGCCGGCGTATGTGAAGTCGGTTGCTGCTTATTCCACCAGCGGCACGCCGTCCAACATCACCGCCCGCCCCCGCTTGACGGGCGTAAACGGCGTGTAGGTGTACTCCGAGCACCCCTCCAGCACGAAGGGATCGTCTTTGAAGACTTCCTCCAACTGCTCCTGGCTCTCCGCCTGCGCGATCAGTACGCCGCCCGTGCCGTCCACCTTGCGGCCCGAGGTCAGGAAGAGGCCCGAGCGGTAGTGCTGGTCCAGCCACTCCCGGTGCCGGGGTGTGACGGCGGCGAGGTCGTCCCCGCTCTTGAGGTAACGGCTCTGAATCACCCACAGGGTCGGCGTGCTGCTTTGCGTCATGGGCGTCAGCTTACGAGAGCCGCTTGACGGACAGCGCGAGGCCGTTGCCGCCCCCCATGCACAGGGTCGCCACGCCCGTCTCCTTGTCCTGCTGCCGCAGCGCGTGCAGCAGCGTGACGAGGATGCGGGCGCCCGACGCCCCGATGGGGTGCCCCAGCGCGACCGCGCCGCCGTTCACGTTCACCCGCTCCGGGTCCAGCCCCAGCTCGCGCTGCACGGCGAGGCTCTGAACGCTGAAGGCCTCGTTCAGTTCCCACAGGTCCACGTCGCCCACGCTCAGGCCGCTCTTGTCCAGCAGCTTCCGCGTGGCGGGCACGGGCGTCATCATCACCCACTCGGGAGCGAGGCCGCCCGTCGCGTAGGAGGTGATCTCGGCCATCGGGGTCAGCCCGTGCGCCTGCGCCGCTTCCTCGGACATGATCAGCAGGCTCGACGCCCCGTCGTTCAGGCCGGGCGCGTTGCCCGCCGTGACGGTGCCGTCCTTTTTGAAGGCGGGCTTGAGGCGCCCCAGCGTCTCCGGGCTGGTGTCCGCACGCGGCCCCTCGTCGGTGTCCACGATCACGTCGCCCTTGCGCCCCTTGACAGTCACGGGGGCGATCTCGTCGCGGAAGCGTCCGGCCTCGGTTGCGGCGATGGCCTTCTGGTGGCTGCCCGTCGCATAGGCGTCCTGCGCTTCCCGCCCGATCTCGTACTTCTCCGCCACGCGCTCGCCCGTCAGACCCATACCCTCGTCGTTGATGGAGCACCAGAGGCCGTCGTGCGTGTTGGCGTCCAACACCTGCGCGTGCCCCAGGCGGTAACCCTTGCGGGCGCCGGGGAGCAGGTGCGGCGCGTTGCTCATGGACTCCATGCCGCCCGCCAGCATGATCGTCTGGTCGCCCGCGCGAATCGCTTGCGCCGCCAGGATCACGGCCTTGAGGCCCGAGCCGCAGACCTTGTTCACGGTCAGGGCGCCGACCTCGTGCGAGAGACCTGCCTTGAGGCCCGCCTGCCGCGCCGGGTTCTGCCCGCTGCCCGCCTGCACGACCTGCCCCATGATGACTTCCTCCACCAGCTCGGCGGGAATCCCGCTGCGGCGCAGGGTCTCGCGCAGGGTGATGGCCCCCAGCTCCACGGCGGTCACGTCCTGCAAGGCTCCCAGAAATTTGCCCGTCGGCGTGCGCGACGCCGAGACGATCACAGCTTTGGTCATGGGGGAGAGGATAGCGCGGGGCAGCTAACGGGCGTTAGGTGCTTCCACCGTGATCGGGAGGTCGGGGAGGGTGAAAGTTAGGGGAGGCGCGTCGCCCACACGCGGACCGTTGATCCGGACCCGCAGGTGGTAACGGCCCGACGGTAGGGAATCGCCAGTGCCGTAGTGGGTGAGAGGCAAAGAGAGTCGCAGGCTGCCGGTGCACGGCTGGTGGGCGGGGCAGGACGCCCCGATGCCTGCGAGTCCATAGCTGTAGGGATGGTCCCAGGTCACGACTTCTTCCTCGTCGTTGAGCAAGACAGCGCTGAGCACGTTCATGCCCCACGAGAGATTCAGCGGCTGCGCGGAGGGATTGTTCAGGGTGACCTGAAGGTAGAGGGGTTGCCCCGCGAACTGCACATATCGGAGGGTGGGGGCCACGTGCAGGGGTAAGGAGGGTGGCAGAGCGGCAGCGGGCGCGATCTCTGGCGGCCCTAGCACCGCAGTGGTGCCGAGTACGACATAACCTGCCTGTCGCAGCGCGGCTTCAACCTCGGTCACCGGCACCGCGCCACTGAGCCGCAGGTCCCGCAAGGTGCAGCGCCCACCGTCGGACGGGCAGTGCAAGCCCCCGGAATGGAAGCGGACCCCGATTCGGCTCAGCACCTCCTGCAATGCGAACGAGGGGTGCGTGAGCGTGCGGCGTAGCAATTCCAACCGCTGCTCCTGCTCGGGCGTGCGCGAGGGCAGGACCTCCAGCGCCCGCACCTGCTCCTGCAGGGAGTCATTTCGGAACAGGTCGGCAGCTCCCGCCCCACCCAGCAGCAAGCTCAGCCCCAGGAGGACGGTCCGCGCCACTCGTGTCATTCGGCCACTGTACCCGCCGCGAAGCCACGCCTCGCCCTCACATCTCCAACCACACCCGCCCGGCGAAACCTCCACGTTCCGCCGCCTTCTGCGCCCGCAGCCGCTCTAGGTCCTCCAGCGTCAGCCCATGCCGGGCCGCCAGGGCGTGCAGCACCTCCAGCACGTCGGCCAACTCCTCCGGGGTGCCGTCCGCCAGGTATTCCCCGACCTCCTCGGTCAGCTTGGCTCGCAGGGCCACCTCATATTCGGACTCGTCCAGCACGCGGTACCGGCTCGCCGGAAAGTGCTCGGGAATCCGGTCGCGCACCAGTTTGCTGATGGAGGCGCGGTCTACGGAGCCGTTCACGCCCGCATGGTAGCCTCGCGGCATGTTTGAGGCCCTCGGGAACAAGTTGCAGGACATCCTCGACCGGGTCGGCCGCGAGAGCAAGCTGACCGAGAAACAGGTCAAGGAGGCCATGCGCGAGATTCGCATGGCCCTGCTGGAAGCCGACGTGAACTTCACCGTCGCCAAGGACTTCGTGGCCCGCGTGACCGAAAAGGCGGTGGGCCAGGAGGTGCAAGGCTCACTGACCGGCGGGCAGACGGTCGTCAAGCTCGTCCACGACGAACTGATTCAGACCCTCGGCGGCGAAACCCACCAGCCTACCCTCAAGAACGAGGGCAACGTCTGGTTCATGGTCGGCCTCCAGGGGGCTGGGAAGACCACCAGCACGGGCAAGCTCGCCGCCTTCTACAAGGGCAAGGGCCGCCGCGTCCTGCTCGTCGCCGCCGACACCCAGCGCCCTGCTGCCCGCGACCAGCTTGAAGTGCTCGCCAATCAGGTGGGCGTGCCGGTGCTAAAAGTCGCCGACGGCGAGACGCCCCAGGAAACCAAGCGCCGCCTTGACGAGTACCTGAAGACCGACTTCCGTGACCTCGTGATCGTGGACACGGCGGGCCGCCTCCAGATCGACGAGGCGCTGATGGATCAGCTCGCCAACCTCCAAGCCGAACTCCAGCCCACCGAGACGCTCCTGGTCGTGGATGCGATGACCGGGCAGGAGGCGCTGAACGTCGCCCGCGTGTTCGACGAGCGAGTACACCTCTCCGGCCTGATCATCACCAAGATGGACGGCGACGCCCGCGGCGGGGCGGCCCTCAGCGCCCGCAGCGTGACGGGCAAGCCGATCTACTTCGCGGGGGTCAGCGAGAAAATCAGCGGCCTCGAGCCCTTCTACCCCGACCGGGTGGCGGGCCGCATCCTGGGCATGGGCGACGTGCTGGGGCTGATTGAGCGGGCACAGCAGGCCGACCTCAAGGCGATGGAGGTCAAGAAGCCGGGCGACTTCGACCTCGAAGACCTGCTCTTGCAACTGCGTCAGATTCGCAAGATGGGGCCGCTGGGCGACCTCCTGAAGCTGATTCCGGGCATGAGCCGGGCGCTGCCGGAGGGCTTCAACGTGGACGAGAAGCAGATTCAGCGCATCGACGCGATGATCTCGTCGATGACGGTCAAGGAGCGGCGCAATCCCAAGATCATCGACGGGCGCCGCCGCAAGCGCATCGCGGCGGGCAGCGGCTCGACCGTGCAGGACATCAACCGCCTGCTGAAGATGCACGAGCAGATGAAGGAGATGATGAAGGTCCTGCAGCGCTTGAGCGGCCCCGGCGGCATGGGCAAGGGCATGAAGCCGCCCCGTATGCCCCCGATGCCGCCCGGCATGAAGCGCTGACCCGCGCCTCGTCCGGGTACCTGCCGTTGACGTGGGTGGGGGGGCTGCCTATACTCAGGCCCGCTGCGAGACCCGCAGCTCCCCGCCCAGGCGCGGGTCGTTAGCTCAATCGGTAGAGCAGCTGACTTTTAATCAGCGGGTTGTAGGTTCAAGTCCTACACGACCCACCAGGAAAAAGCCCCGCCAAGCGCGGGGTTTTCTCGTTGCCCGTTCTGGCGGGCGTCAGCGGCCTTCCCGCGCGTCTTGCAGCACTTCGCTCGCCAGGGTCAGGGCCGCCGGGCCGAGGGGACTGCGGGTCACGCCCAGCAGGGTGCCGAGCTTGTCCCGGCGCGGACTGCTGAGGTAGCTCCAGCGCTCCAAATCCGTGCGGTGCAGCCGGGCCGCCTCGTCGCGCAGCAGCCGCACCGCGCCGTCGTAGTAGCCCGCTTGGAAGGCGGCGCGGGCACGCTTCTCGTGCTCGACCATGCCCAGGCCGCGGGTGGCGAGCAGCACCCGGCGGGCTTCCTCCTCGCCGCCGAACCCGTAGAGGCTGTCGAGGTGATAGATCGCTTTTGGGAAGCGCAGGCCCGCCGCTGCCCGCCACGCGTGGGGCAGCCGCAGGGCGAACTCGGGCCAGCCGTGGATATGGGTGAGCAGCGCGGGGTACAGCAGCTCCACCGCCACCGTCCGGGCCTCGGCCAGCGCGAGCAGTTGCTCCTGCACGCCGTGGCCGGGACCCGTCAGGGTGCGGCGGGCCGTGTCCAGCCGCTCGGCGGCGCGGCCCAGCAGGTCCTCGCGGTGCCCGGCGAGGCGCTCCTCGTTGAGGGTCCACAGGGTGCGCTGAATGCGGCCGTAGTGCCCGGTGGGGTCGTACACCACCCGGCTGGTCGCCAGCAGCGCGACCGGGGCTTCCTCGCGGGCCACGTCCCAGGCGCGCCACGCTTCCAGTTTCTCGTAGGGGTAGCGGTGAACGGTCACGCCCGCCCGCGTCTCGGACTGCGCCGAGAGCAGGCCGCGCTCAAAGGCGACCAGCGTGGGCTGGCTTCCGGCCCAGGCGTCGTCGGTGCCGTAGCTGCCCGCCTGGGCGACCGCCCGCACCGAGCGGGTGGCGACCAGGCGGTCCTGAACTTTCTCGAACTCCAGCAAACATGCCTCCAGGGCCAGCATAGCGGCCTGGAGGGGCCAGCGCCGGGACGGGGCCGCGCCCAGGCCGTTCCAGCGGCGTCAGCGGGTGGCGGCGGGGAGCGGCAGCGCCGCCTCGGTGCCCCTCAGGCCAAAGGCCCCGGCCACCAGCGCGTAGGAGCGCCGCCGCGCCGCCGGGTCGTGCAGCAGGGTGGTGAGCATCAGTTCGTCGGTGCCGGTCTGCTCGGCCAGGGTCAGCAGGGCGGCCCGGACCTGCGCCGGATCGCCTACGATCACCCGCGAGCGGGAGGCGGCCACCTGTGCGCGCTCGTGCGGGGTGTAGGGATAGGCCCGGGCCTCCGCGACGCTGGGAAACGGCGCGGCCTCGCCCCGGATCAGCCGCAGGAACATCAGCCCCAGCGGGGCGGCGAGGTCCTCGGCCTCCTCGGCGGTGGGGGCACAGACCACGCTCGCCGCGACCAGGCTCCGCGCCTGCGGAAAGGTGGCCGAGGGCCGGAAGGCCGCCCGGTAGGTGCGGATGGCCGCCGCCGCGTCCGGCACGCTGGGGTTGATGTGCGAGGCGAAGGCCAGCCCCGCGCCGACCTGCGCCGCGACCCGCGCCCCGTACCCGCTGCTGCTCAGAATCCACAGCGGCGGAAAGAGGCCCGGTCCCCCCGCCGCGTCCGCCGGGGCGGCGGTGATGCCCGCAAAGGGATGGCCCGCCGGGAAGTCGCCGCTGCCGTAGGCGATCAGGTCCGCGAGCTGGGCCTCGAAGGGGGCTTCATGCAGTCCGCCCGCTCCGCGCAGGGCTGCCGCGGTGCGGCCGTCGGTGCCGGGGGCGCGGCCCAGACCGAGGTCCACCCGGCCCGGAGCCAGCGCCGAGAGCAGGCGGTAGCTCTCGGCCACCGCGAGCGGCGCGTGGTTGGGCAGCATCACGCCGCCTGCCCCGAGCCGCAGGGTGGAGGTCACCTGCGACAGCGCTGCCAGCACCACGGCGGGCACGCTGGCGGCCAGCGCCCGGATGTTGTGGTGCTCGGCCACCCAGAAGCGCGCATAGCCCAGGCGTTCGGCGTCCTGGGCCAGCCGGGCCGTCTCGCGCAGGGCCGTGGGCGCGTCCGAGCCGCTGGGCACCGGCACGAGGTCCAGCACCGAGAGGGGCAGGGAAGTGGAGTCAGGGGTCATGCGGGGCAGTCTGCGGCGAGCGGCGGCTCCGGAAGCGGGAGCCGGTCACGTTGGCGTACTCGGGGTCAGCCCGGCGCCTTGCCGGTGTCCAGCAGCAGCCGGGGCCGGAACCGCAGCCCATCGGCGGCCACCAGATGCGCCGGAATCCCCGCCCAGTGCCGCAGCGCCCGCTCGGGCGGCACGCCGTGCAGGTGGCCGTACACGATCAGGTCGGGCCGCGCGGCCTCGATCACCTCGGTCAGGGGATTGGGGGGGTAGGGTGGGCTGGCGGGGGGGTAGTGCAGCATCAGGATGAGGGTGTCGCCGGGCTGCCGCAGCCGCGCCGCCGCTGCTGTACTCAGGCGCAGGCGTTCGGCCTCGCGTCTCAGGAGACGGTCGTCGTCGGCTCCCAGCCCCTCGTAGCCTGGCGTGAGCCAGCCGCGTGTGCCGCACACGACCACCCGGCCCACCCGCAGGGCGTCGTTTTGCAGGGCCAGCATGCCGGGGGGGAGGGCCGAGCGCAGCCTCGCAAGCCCCGGCCACCAGTAGTCGTGGTTGCCGCGCAGCAGCACCTTGGTCCCCGGCAACTCGGCCACCGGGGCGAGGTCGGTCAGGGCGTCGGGCAGCCGCATCGCCCACGAGAGGTCGCCCGGCAGCAGCACGAGGTCCCCTTCGCGCACCACCTCGCGCCACTGCGTGAAGATCGCCTCCGGGTGCCCCGCCCAGTTCGGCCCGAAGACCGTCATCGGCTTGGGCGTGACGGAAGCGAGGTGCAGGTCGGCGATGGCGTACACGCGCATGGGGACTCCGGGACGGGGAGGAAGGGAGGCGAGTGGCGAGAGGGAGACAACAAAAAAGGAGCCTCCCGGTGGGGAGGCCCTTCAGCGTGGTCGGGGCGAGAGGATTCGAACCTCCGACCCCGTCGTCCCGAACGACGTGCGCTACCAGGCTGCGCTACGCCCCGCCGAACCACGGCACCTGGGGCCTAAAAAAAGCCCGCTTTCGGTGCGCCCGGTAGTCTACGCGGGGGGTCAGGGGGTGTCAAGCGAGGCGGGAGCCGCCCGGAGCTACTCGGCGCCCTCGTCCTCCGGCGGGTTCTGCTGCGCCACCTCGCGGATGACGGTCCAGATCGCCGCGCTCCCGAAGCCCCGGCGGGCCAGGAAGGCATAAGCACTCGCGCGGGGGTCGCGTTTGCGGGCCAGGGCGGGCCAGCGCCGTTCCAACAGCTCGCGGGCTTCCTCGGCTTCCCGGTCGGGGTCGCGAGCGGCGAGCGTCTCCTCGATCAGCCCCTCGGGCACGCCCCGGCGCTTGAGGGTCTGGCGCACTCGGAAGCCGCCTACGCCCCGGCGGGCGTTTTCTGCGCGGGCGACCCCGGCGTCGTTCTGGTAGCCCAGCTCCTGCACACGGGCGAGCACCTCGGCGGCCAGCACGGGGTCGTCTGTGCGGCGGGCGAGGCGGGTTCGCAGCTCGGCCTCCGTGAGTGCCCGGCCCGCGAGCGCCCGGAAGGCGTAGGCGAGGAGGTCGTCTCTGGCCTTCTGCCGCTCGGGGTCGGGGGGGAGTGCTGCCTCGTCGGTCACGCCCGTCAGTATGGCGCTTGCGCCGGGGTGCCGGGGGGCGCTAAGCTTCCGAGGTTGCCCCCATCCCCAGGGGTGGGGCGGCCCCGGCCCCGTCATCGGCGGCGGCCGGGAGCGCCGAGGCCCGGCGCGTCGAGTTCCCCGCGCCAGAGGGCGTGTGGGGACCGCCCCGCGAGAGCGGGAGAACAAGGAGAATCCTCATGGCCCTACGTCACAAGTCCGCCCAGAAGCGTCACCGCCAGAGCCTCAAGCGCCGCCTGATCAACCGCAGCCGCAAGAGCACCATCAAGACCTTCACCAAGAAGGCCATTGCCGCCGTGACGGCTGGCGAGGACGTGGCCGCCGCCCAGAGCAAGGCCGAGAGCCTGATCGACAAGGCCGCCAAGGGCAGCACCCTGCACAAGAACGCCGCGGCCCGCAAGAAGAGCCGCCTCGCCAAGGCCATCAACCGGGCCAAGGCCGCGCAGCAGGCTTAAGCTTCACCCGTCCACAGCCGCCTCCCGTGTGGGGGCGGTTTTGTCGTGGGCGGCGCTAGTCCCGCGTCTCGGAGAGGTCGAGCAGACCGGTATACGCGTCGAAATCCACCACGAGTTGATAGCGCCCCGGCTGCCTGCCGCCCACGAGGTGCAGGGTCCAGTCGCCCCGGTCACCCACCTTCTGACAGGTGCGCCCGACGATCTGGCGGCCGTCGGGCGCGAGGAGCCGCAGCACCGCTTGCCCACTCTGCACTTCGCAGCGGCCCCGGTAGCCCACCCGCTGCCCCTCCTCGTAGACCTCCAGCGTGTAGCGATTCTGGCCCTGGGCATTGACCAGCCAAGTGGGGGTAAGGGTCACGTACCCGAAACGCAGACCCAGGGTGACGTACAGCAGTGCCAGGGCAGCAACCAGGGCAATCAGCAGGAGGCGCACCCGCGTAGTGTAATCCGGCTCACGCGGAGACGGAGGTGGATTTCTTCGCGTCGGGGGGGAAGGCCAGGGCGTGGGCCAGCCGCGCCACGCCCGCCCGCAGCCGCTCGGGGGAAAGATGGGCGAAGGCGAGCAGCACGGCGGGTGGACGTGGAAGCTGCGCGAGTGGCCCGGCCGGAGTCAGTGCGATGCCAGCGGCAGCAGCCCGCTGAACGGCCTCGGCTTCGCTCAGGCCCGGCGGCAGGGTGAGGTGGACGTGCAGTCCTGCCCGTGCCGGGGTGACGGTCCAACCGGGCAAGCCAGCTTCCAGGGCCGCGAGCAGTACCTCATGGCGGTGGCGAATCGCCTGCCGCGCTCCCCGCAGGTGCCGGGCATAGGCCCCCGAGGCCAACACGTCGGCCAGGGCGCGGGCGTCCAGCGTGGCGGGAGCGCGGTCGGTCAGCGGCCGGGTGCCTGCCAGCACGCGGATGACCTCGCGCGGGGCCACGAGATACCCGCTGCGGGTCACGGGGGCGAGGCTTTTACTGAAACTCCCCAGCAGAATCACCCGCTCCGGCGCCAGCCCCTGCAGCGCCGCCGGGGGACGCCCGCCGTGGTGCAGGTCGGCGGCGTAGTCGTCCTCCAGCACGAAGGCCCCGGTCCGGGCCGCCCAGGCCACCACCTCCGCCTGCCGCGCGGCGGGCAGCAGCGCCGTGGTGGGATACTGCGCCCCCGGCGTGAGGTAGAGCAGGGTGGCCTGCGGGGGCAGCGCGGCGGGGTCGAGGCCCTGCCCGTCGACCGGGACCGGGCAGAGGGTCGCCCCCGTCGCCCCCAGCGCGGCGCGGGCACCGGGGTAGGTGGGGTCTTCGAGCGCGGCCACCCGCCCTTCTTCCAGAAAGACGCGGGCCAGGGCGTCCAGCGAGGCCTGGGTGCCCCCCGTCAGCATCACCATGTCGGGGGTCACGCGGGCGCCGCGCTCGGCATTCAGGTAGGCGGCGAGCGCCCGGCGCGTCTCCAGCGGGCCGAGTTCGGTGTCAGGGTCAGGGGGAAAGGCGTGTTCGGCGGCGCGGGCCTGACGGGCCAGAGCCTGTGCCCACGCCCCCGCCGGGTACAGTTCCGGCACCGGCTGCCCGACCCGGAAGTCCACCGCGTAGTCGCCGCCCACGTCGGGCACGGCCCCCGCGAGGGCGCGGCTGGCCCACGCGCTGAGGGGGAGCGGCGCAGGCGCGGCGTCCGTCGGGGGCGGCGCGGGCACCGCCACGCGGGTGCCGCTGCGGGGGCGGGTCTGGAGGTAGCCCTCGGCCTCCAACTGCTCCAGCGCGTCCACCACGGTGTTGCGCGACACCCCCAGCCGCCCGGCGAGGGCGCGGTGGCCCGGCAGCCGGGTGCCCTGCGGCAAGGTGCCCGCCACGATCGCCCCCCGCAGGGTGCGGGCCACCCGCGCGTGCAGCGCCTCGCCGGGCAGAGGTGGGGGCAACCCGGCGGGCAGCCCGGCGTCGCCCCTCACGGCCGGGAGAACTCCCGCTCCAGCCACGCCGGGTCGCCCCCCTCGGCGGCGAGGGCCTGCCCTGCCAGGGTGAGAAAGCGGCCCACGGCCTCCTCCGCTTCCTGGGGCGTCACCCCGTGCGCGGCGGGATCGGCCAGCACCTCGCGCAGCAGCTCAAAGACGGGCGTGTCGGGGTGCAACGTACCCGCGACCGTCACGTCGGTCCGCCACTTCAAGAGGTAATCCAGCGCGTAGGGGCCGGGTTCCAGCACGCAGCCGCCGGGGTAGGGGATGCGGCCGGGAGCGCGGAAGGCGATGGCGGGGGAGGTCATGGCTGCATGATGCACCCCTCATGTCAGCCCCCGCCGTGATGCCCGCCGCCTATCATGACCCCCATCATGGACAGCGACCTGCTGCGGGCCTACGAGGCCGCCCTGCCGCATTACGAGCAGTTGCGGGACGCGGTGGTGGCCCACACGACCCGGCTGCTCTCGGAACAGGGCCTCAAGATCCACCACGTGACCGGGCGAGTGAAAAAGCCCGGCAGCCTCGCGGACAAGCTGCGGCGCAAGCCGGGGCGTTACCGCACGCTCGCGGACGTGACCGACCTCGTG
This sequence comes from Deinococcus sp. NW-56, assembly GCF_002953415.1. Classification (NCBI taxonomy): domain Bacteria; kingdom Thermotogati; phylum Deinococcota; class Deinococci; order Deinococcales; family Deinococcaceae; genus Deinococcus; species Deinococcus sp. NW-56. The sequence goes on from NZ_CP026516.1 coordinate 773,596, forward strand.
GGGGTGCGGGTGATCACCTACTTCGCCAGCGACGTGGACGTGGTGGCCCGGCTGATGGAGGAGCACCACATCGTCGACTGGCACAACTCCAACGACAAGTCGCGCATGCACGACCCCGACCGCTTTGGGTACCTCGGCGTGCATTACGTGCTGCGGGCCGAACCCGACCTCGTGCCCGAGCTGCCCGGCCTGACCTACGAGGTGCAGATTCGCTCCATCCTCCAGCACGCCTGGGCCGAGATCGAGCACGACCTGGGCTACAAGAGCCGCGAGGCCGTGCCGCGCGAGGTCCGCCGCCGTTTCTACCGCCTCGCCGGGCTGCTGGAGATGGCCGACGAGGAGTTCATGGCGCTCGACCGCCTCAGCCGCGACTACGCCGCCACCCTGCCGCGCCGGGTTGAGGAGGCCCCCGACAGCGTGTTTATCGACGCGCCCAGTATGACCTACCTGCTGAGCGCGTCGCCCATCCGCGACCTCGACACGCGCATCGCCGCCCAACTCGGTGTGCCGCTGCTCTCGGGCTGGCCTGACCCCGAGCGCCCGCAGCGGCTGGCGAGCCTGCTGCACCATGTCGGGGTGCATTCGGTGGGCCTGCTCCAGAAGGAGCTGACGCGCGGTGGGGACGACGTGGTGCGTTTCGCCACTGCTCTACTGCCGCACCTGCGCGAGCTGTGGCGTCCGGCGGGCGGCCTGCGCCCCGGCAGCAGCGTGGTGAACTACGGCCTGCTGCGGGCCTGCGCCAACCCCGACACCGACGCCACCGAGGTCGTGAACCTGCTGGACCTCAGCGGCTCGGCGGCGCAGATGGCGGACACGGTGCGGGCGGTGTACGCGCGGGAGATGACCCCTGGGGACTGAGGACCTTCCCTAGCTCCCGGCCCGACGCTCGCGGTACCACCGAATCAGCGCGTTCGTGCTCGAATCGTGCCGCAGTTCCGGCTCCGAGTCGGCCGTCAGTTCCGGCACGATCTGACCGGCAAGCACCTTGCCAAGCTCCACGCCCCACTGGTCGAAGGAATTCACGTCCCAGACCACGCCCTGCACGAAGACCTTGTGCTCGTAGAGGGCGATCAGTGCGCCCAGCACACGAGGGGTGAGCCGCTCGGCGAGCAGGGTATTTGTGGGGCGGTTGCCCTCAAACACGCGGTGGGGAGCCAGTTCCGGCGAGACGCCCCCGGCCAGCACCTCCTCTCGCGTCTTGCCAAAGGCGAGCGCCTCGGTCTGCGCGAACACGTTGGCGGTCAGGAGGTCGTGGTGCGTCGGCCCCTGCGCCGTGGGGAGGGGATTGAGGCTCTGCGCGAAGGCGAGGAAATCGCAGGGAATCAGCGTGGTGCCCTGGTGAATGAGCTGATAAAAGGCGTGCTGCCCGTTCGTGCCCGGCTGCCCCCACACGACCGGGCCGGTGTCGTAGTCCACCTCCCGGCCTCCCAGCGTGACGTGCTTGCCGTTGCTTTCCATGTCGAGCTGCTGGAGGTAGGCGGGGAAGTACGCGAGGTACTGGTCGTAGGGCAGCACCGCGTGCGTCTGGGCGCCGAAGAAGTTGCGGTACCACACCCCCAGCAGCCCCAGCAGCACGGGCAGGTTGGCTTTCAGCGGCGCGGAGCGGAAATGCTCGTCCATGTCGTGGAAGCCCGCCAGCAGCTCGCGGAACCCGTCCGGACCGATGGCGATCATCAGCGAGAGGCCGATGGCGCTGTCGAGGCTGTAGCGCCCGCCCACCCAGTCCCAGAAGCCGAACATGTTGGCGGGGTCGATGCCGAACCCCTGCACCGCTTCGGCGTTGGTCGAGACGGCGACGAAGTGCCGCGCCACTGCGCTTTCATCTCCCAATCCATCAACCAGCCACACCCGCGCACTCGCCGCGTTCGCCATCGTCTCCTGGGTGGTGAAGGTCTTGGAGGAGACGATAAACAGCGTCTCGGCGGGGTCGAGGTCGCGCGTCTTCTCCACGAGGTCGGTGCCGTCCACGTTGGACACGAAGCGCAGGGTGAGGCCCCGGTCGGCGTAGTGCTTGAGCGCCTCATACGCCATCACCGGGCCGAGGTCCGAGCCGCCGATGCCGATGTTCACGATGTTTCGGATGGGCTTCCCCGTCGCCCCACGCCATTCGCCGGAGCGCACCGCGTCGGCGAAGGCGGCCATGCGGTCCAGCACCTCGTGGACGGCGGGCACCACGTTCTCGCCGTCCACCCTCACCACCGCGCCCTCGGGTGCCCGCAGCGCGGTATGCAACACGGCGCGGCCCTCGGTCACGTTGAGGCGCTCGCCCGCGAACATCGCGTCCCGCCTCTGCTCCACGCCGACCTCCCGCGCGAGGTCCAGCAGCAGGCGCAGCGTCTCGTCCGTCACCCGGTTCTTGGAGTAGTCGAGGTAAAGCCCCGCCCCCTCAGCCGTCAGGCGCTCGCCCCGTTCTGGGTCGGCGGCGAAGAGGTCGCGCAGGTGCAGGCCCGCGACCTCGGCGTGGTGGGCCGCGAGCGCCTGCCACGCGGGAAGTTGCGTTCTGGAGGGAGCCGGGCGGGGGGCAGGGTTGCTCATGGCGGGAGCATACCAGCGGCCCCCGACAGCCGGAAAAGCGGCTGTTGGGCGAAGGTTGGGGCTGGGGAGTTGTGGGCTGACCTGGCAAGTGGCAAGCGGCTTGCATGCCAACTCGTCTCTCCCAGCTGGAAATCCGCCCGGCATCCGCGCTTGAATGGCGGGCGATTCGTCCGCTGCTCCCCCTGCTCCTCTGCGAAAGGAAGTGCCCCCGCATGTCCCAATCCTCCCCAGCCCAGCCCCTGCAAGACCACGACGTAGTCATCGTTTCCGCCGTCCGCACGCCCATCGGGGCGATTCGCGGCAGCCTCAGCACCGTCCGCCCCGACGACCTCGCCGCCCAGGTGATCCGGGAGGCGGTGGCGCGGGCAGGCGTGTCCCCGGACCTGATTGAAGAAGTGATTCTGGGCTGCGCGAACCAGGCGGGCGAGGACAACCGCAACGTGGCGCGGATGGCCGCCCTGCTCGCCGGGCTGCCCGACACGGTGGCGGGGCTGACCGTCAATCGGCTGTGCGCCTCGGGCCTGTCGGCGATCAACACGGCGGCCCGCGCGATCCGCAACGGCGACGGGGACGTGTACGTGGCGGGCGGTGTGGAGAGCATGACCCGCGCTCCCCTCGTGATGGGCAAGGGCACCCAGCCCTTTGCCAACGGTAACGTGACCGCTTTTGATACGACCCTGGGCTGGCGCTTTCCGAATCCCGCGATGGAGGCCCTCTTCCCGTTGGAGGCGATGGGAGAGACCGCCGAGAACATCGTGGAGCGCAGCCGCGCCGGGGGCATTGCAGGCGGCGAGATCACCCGCGAGGAACAGGACGCCTTCGCGCTGGAGTCGCAGCGCCGGGCAGTCGCGGCCCTGAATGCGGGCACCTTCCGCGAGGAGATCGTGCCGGTGGAGGTGAAGGGGCGGAAGGGCGTGACCGTTTTTGATACTGACGAACACCCTCGCGCTAAGCGCGACGGCGACACCTTCTCCCTCGCCACCGACGAGGCGACGCTGGCCGGGCTGAAACCTGCCTTCCGCAAGGGCGGCAGCGTGACCGCCGGGAACGCGTCCGGCCTGAACGACGGCGCGGCGGCCCTCGTCCTGATGAGTGCGGGGAAGGCCCGTGAACTGGGACTGGCGCCGCTCGCCCGCTGGGTGGGCGCGGCGTCGGCGGGGGTGGACCCCCGCGTGATGGGCCTCGGCCCGGTGCCCGCCACCCGCAAGCTGATGGAGCGGCTGGGTGTGAACCTGGGTGACGTGGACCTCGTGGAACTCAACGAGGCGTTCGCGGCCCAGGCCCTGGGCTGCATCCGCGAGCTGGGGTTGGATTCCGAGCGAGTCAACGTCAATGGCGGGGCCATCGCCTTGGGCCACCCCCTGGGCATGAGCGGGGCGCGGCTGGTCACCACGCTGACGCACGAGCTGCGGCGCCGGGGCGGACGCTATGGGCTGGCGACCCTCTGTGTGGGTGTAGGCCAGGGCGAGGCCGCGTTGATTGAGCGGGTGGAGGCGTGAAAACGGTCCCGGTCCTCTCGCTGGAGGAAGCCGCCCGCCTCGTCCAACCCGGCCAGACCCTCCTCGTCGGCGGCTTCGGGATGACGGGCAACCCGGTTCACCTGATGCACGCGCTGGCCGAGGCGGGGACAGGGGACCTCACCTACGTCGCCAACAACGTCTCCGAACCCGGCCTCAGCGGGGGGCGTCTGCTGAGAAACGGGCAAATCAGGAAGGCCGTCGGTTCCTACTTCACCTCCAACCCGGAAGCGGTGAAGGCGTATCAGGCGGGCGAGCTGGAGGTCGAGCTGCTCCCCCAGGGCACCCTCGCCGAGGCGCTGCGGGCGGGCGGGGCTGGGATCGGCGGCTTCTACACGCCGACGGCGGCGGGCACGGTGATTGCCGAAGGGGCCGACGTTCGCGTGCTCAACGGCCGCGAGATGGTCTTCGTGCCTGCCCTGCGTGGCGACGTGGCGCTGCTGCGGGCGTGGCGGGCGGACCGGGCGGGGAACCTCCAGTACCGGCTGACCGAGCAGAACTTCAACCCGCTGATGGCGACCGCCGCCGACCTCGTGATCGTGGAGGTTGAAGAGATCGTGGAGGTCGGGGAGATCGCGCCCGAGCATGTGCACACGCCGGGGCTGTACGTGGATTACCTCGTGCAGGCCAGCCTCACCCCGGACGACCTGGGCAGCAGCGCCGACGTGAAGGGCGGGGCGAAGAAGGTGGACGACTCGCGGCTGCATATGGCCCGGCGTGCTCTCGCCGAGCTGCGCCCCGGCGACGTGGTGAACCTCGGCATCGGGATTCCCACGCTGGTGGCCGACCTGATTACGCCCGAGCACGGGGTCATCCTCCACACCGAGAACGGCATGCTGGGCGTCGGCCCGGCCCCCAAGGGCGGCGGCGCGATGGAGTACCCCGTCAACGCGGGCAAGATTCCGGTGACGGCCCTGCCCGGCGCGAGCTACTTCGACTCGGCGGCCTCCTTCGGCATGATCCGGGGCGGACATGTGGACGTGGCCGTGATGGGCGGCTTGCAGGTGGACGAGGCTGGAAATCTGGCGAACTGGGCCGTGCCCGGCAAGCCGCTGCTGGGCGTGGGCGGCGCGATGGACCTCGCGAGCGGTGCTCGCCGCCTGATCGTCACCATGACCCACACCGAGCCGGGGGGCGCTCCCAAGCTGGTGCCCGAATGCACCCTGCCGCTCACCGCGCGGGGGCGGGTGGAGATGGTGATTACCGACAAGGCCGTGTTCGAGTTCGTGGACGGGGCGCTCACCCTGACCGGGCTGATGCCGGGGGCCACGCTGGAAGAGGTACGGGCGACGACGGCGGCGCGGTTTGTGGAGCGGGTGGCCGAGCTGGCGCGTTAGCGCATGGAGGAGGGAAGACCTCAGGAGTTGCACCTCGCATAGCGCAGTGAATAGCCGTGCTGGCGGAGAAATTCCGAGTTTCTGCTGAACGTCAGGAGCAGGCGGTTCAAATGAACGTCTGGCATGACCGTCATCAGTGCCAGAGCAGCACACGCCTCCAGGGTCATCCCGGTCTCTCGGTGCAGGATGGCCAGTGTCCAGGCCAGGAACACCAGCAGGACCCAGCGATCCAGGCCCACAGCAGTTCGCAATGCGAACTGCGCCAGACCAAACTGGTGCTTGCCCTCCTTGAAGAACGATTCCTCACTCCACCGCTTTGCCCCCTCGGCGACCACCTCGTCGCCTTCCATCAGTTCCGAAGAAACCGCGTGAAACACCCGGTCTCCACGGTCGACGCGACCCAGCACCAGCGGGTCATGCGGCCAGTTCTTCAATTCGATGTAGCCTCCATGCGGACAGTCAGCCACCGTGACCTCGCCTGGGTGCATCGTCCGCCGGGTTGACCGAACGCCCACCACAAACTCGAAGCCCAGCTGCCTGACTTCATCCAGGAAGACAGCGGATTCGAATCCGCTGTCTGCTAACACGCGAATCCGGAATCGACGACGGATCGCGTCTGGGACGGTTCGCAGAAGTTCTCGTGCCAGAGTCACTGGGGTCGCTGTCCCCTTGCCCCGGTAGACCCGGTACCCCACGGGAAACTTCACCGCTCCGTATTCGGCGAACAACACGACCAGATGGATGCCGTGAACCTCGTTGTAGACGCGAACGAAGGGCAGCGTGCTGCCCTTTTTTTCGATGCTGGTCAGGTCGACACTCAGCCGCAGGAGTGGGCGGTGTTTTCGTCGGGCCGCGACAAGCAGCGCGTCCCACTGGGCGCGCTGCAAGATGGCCCAACCCTGTGCCGTATCCCAGGGGTACTCGTTCAGGAGGCGGCTCAGCGCACTTTTGCTGACCAACTCAGCGCGGTGCAACGCCGTTTTGGTGGCAGTGTCCAGGAACATCGACAGCGCAGCCTCCAGGCTGCGCTGTTGGTAGGACGTGGTTGGAACGGCCAGGAACTCATCTGCCAGAATGCGGACGCGCTCCCCCAGAATCTGTGACGTAGACACTCCCAGATTTTCTCGGCTGGGAGCGCTTCCCCGTCGTTATGCAGGTGCAACTCCTGAGAAGACCCCTCACCCTGTTGCTTCGCAACGCCCCTCTCCCCTGGGAGAGGGGAACAGACAAAACCCTCTCCCTTGGGGAGAGGGCCTCGCGCAGCGAGGGGTCCTTACCTCCCAACTGCCCCGCCAGCCACTCGGCCCCCTCGTCCACCGCCCCGGACGGCACCGCGTGGCCGCCGTCCCACCAGCGCAGGTCCTTGGGGCCAGGGGCGGCGGCATACAGCCGCTCGGCCTGCTCGGGCCGGATTACCGGATCGTGCCGCCCGTTCAGCATCAGCAGCGGGCGCGGTCCTAACTTGCGGGCCGCCCGCAGCGGATCGGCCACCGTCCGCGCTACCGCTGTGAGGGGCGTCCCACCCGGCAGATCGCCGCCCGCCGCGAGGACCAGCGCCGCGACCTCCGGGCGTCCGGACGCCAGCACGACCGACAGGAACGACCCCAGCGAGTACCCGACCACGCCCACCCGCCCGGCCTCGCCCCGCAGGAAGTCCACGCCCGCTCCCGCCTCCTGTAGGGCAAGCCGCCACAGCCGCGCGAGTTCCAGCGGGTTACGCAGGGCCTGAAGCTCCAGCGGGTTTCCGCGCGTGCCGTGCAGCGGCAGGTCGGGGGAGAGGGACGCTACCCCCCGGCGCAGCAGTGCCCGGCCCACCGTGTCGGCCATCACGTCCCCGCGCGACGAAAAGCCGTGCAGCAGCAGGGCGGCGGGCTGGCCGGGGGCCGGGGCCTCGGGCCGCAACCAGACGGCGGGCACCCCCTCCCCCCCGGCGGGGAAGGTCAGGCGGGTGCGGGTGCCGTGGGGAATGGACGCAGTGGCGGCGGCAGTCACCCGCCGAGGCTAAGGCCCCGGCCGCCGCGTGTCCGTGACCGGGTTGCCCGAGTGCGCGGGAGGCGCGAGCACGTCCCCGGCGCTGACGCCCGGCGCGAGTGCCCCGTGCAGGATCAGGCTGAAGCGGTCCTGCCAGTCGCGCAGCACCTCGCGCTGGTCGCGGTGTCCGCCGTGCAGCAGCGCGAGCAGGCAGGCGTCCACGAGGAGCGCCCCCGCCATCCGGGTATCTATCCCGTCGCGCAGCACGCCCCGGTCGCGCATGGCGATCAGCACCGGCTCGACGAGGGCCACCAGCGTGACGGCCGTCGTCATCGCGTCCCGGTCGGCCTCCGCCTGACTGCCCCCGGGTTGTCGCGCTCCCAGCACCGCCTGTCCCACCGCCCCGACGAGGTGGCGGTAGCGCACCCCCAAGTCGGCCATCCGCGCGGTGACCTGCGCCCACACCTGCTGTGGATTGGCCCCGGCCCGCAGGCGGGCGACCGCGTCGTCGCGGCTGGCCTGCACGGCCTTCTCGAAGTGGGCGAGCAGCATATGCACCTTGGACGGGAAATAGCGATAGAGGTTGGTGCGGCTGACATACGCGGCGCGGGCGATGTCCTGGGCACTGACCTCGTCCAGCCCTCCCCGCGCGAACAGCTCGAAGGCCACCCGCGCGATGCGCTCGCGCCGGGCCTCGTCCTGTTCGTGGCGGTCGACTTTCACGTTCTTCAGGGTACCGCGCTCAACGTGACCGCAGGGTAGCCGGGCGTACCCCCGCGCTGAGGGGGCCTTCATGTGCCTGGGGTCGCCCGGCCTCCATTGTGCCGGGGCCAATGCACTATCTTGCCGGGCGTGCAGGTCCCCCCCGACAGCGGCCGCGACGACCCCAGCCCGGACGAGCAACGTCCGGTGCCTCCCAGCCTGCCCACCCCCGACCCCGATGACCACGGCATGTCCGAACTGCGGTCCCTCATCGCCGACCGGCCCGAGGCCGAGCGGGGGGCGGTCGAGCGGGCCTACGTCTTCGCGCGGGACGCCCACGCTGGAGTCTCCCGCAAGAGCGGCGAGCCGTACATCACCCACCCGGTCGCGGTCGCGGTGATCCTGGCCCGGCTGGGGATGGACACCGAATCGCTCATGGCCGGGCTGCTGCACGACACCGTCGAGGACGTGGACGGGGTGACCTTCGAGATCATCGAGCGCGAGTTCGGCGAAGGGGTGCGCCGCATCGTGGAGGGCGAGACGAAGGTCTCCAAGCTCTCCAAGCAGGGCAGCCAGCAGGCCGAGGTGCGCGATACGGGCCGCGACATGCAGGCCGAGAACCTGCGCCAGATGCTCGTGGCGATGACCGGCGACATCCGCATCATCGTGGTGAAGCTGGCCGACCGCCTGCACAACATGCGGACCCTCGGCTCCATGAAGCCCGAAAAGCAGATTCGCATCGCCCGCGAGACGATGGAAATTTTCGCCCCGCTCGCGCACCGCCTCGGCATCGGGCAGATCAAGTGGGAACTCGAAGACCTCGCCTTCCAGTATCTCCAGCCCGACGCCTATGCCTACCTCCAGACCCGGCTGCGGACCCGGCAGGAGGAGCGCCAGCAACTCATCGAGCAGGCGGTCGCGGGGCTTCAGGCGGCCCTGGAAGACGATCTCGAACTCCCCGAATGGGTCAGCGACATCGACATCGCGGGCCGCTCCAAGCACCTCTGGAGCATCCACAACAAGATGCAGAAGGAGGGCAAGGCGCTGGAGCAGATTTTTGACCTCCTCGCCATCCGGGTGATCCTGACCCCGCGCGAGCTATCTGTGCCCCCCGGCACCGACGAGAAGCGCCGCGAGCGGGCCGAGGAGACGCGCGAGAAGCGCATCTGCTACCACACGGTGTCCATCGTGCACTCCATGTGGACGCCGCTGCCGGGGCGTTTCAAGGACTACATCGCGGTGCCCAAACCCAACGGGTACCAGAGCCTGCACACGACCGTGATCAGCCAGAGCGGGCAGCCTATCGAGGTACAGATTCGCTCGCGGCGGATGCACGAGGTGGCCGAGTACGGGGTCGCCGCCCACTGGATGTACAAGCAGGGCGGTGCCCTCGCGCAGCGCGACCGCGAGAACTGGATCGCGCAACTCCGCGAACTGCAAAACGAGATCAACGATGCGTCGGACTACATGGACGCGGTCAAGACCGACATCCTCTCGCAGCGGGTGCGGGTCTTCACGCCCAAGGGCCTCGCGATCAGTCTCCCGGCAGGGAGCACCCCGGTGGACTTCGCCTACCACATCCACACCCGCATCGGGGAGACGACGGTGGGGGCGCGGGTGAACGGCTCCATCGTGCCGCTGTCGCACCGGCTGCAAAACGGCGACATGGTCGAGATCGTGACCTCGAAAAGCAGCAAACCGAACCTGGGCTGGCTGAACTTCGTGGTGACGCGCTCGGCCCGCGCCAAGATTCGCCATTACTTCCGGCAGCAGGAACGCGACGAGGCCCTCCAGCGCGGCCACGACCTGCTGGAGCGCTACCTGCGCAAGCGGCACCTGCCCGTGCGCCAACTGATGCGGACCAAGCTGCTGGAGGACGCCGCGCAAAAGCTGCTGGGCACCCGCAACCCCGACGACCTGTACCTCGCCCTGCACGCGGGCAAGCTGACCCCCAGCGTGGTGGGACGGCTGCTCTCGCCCAGCCTCGCGCAGGAGCAGGCCGACGCGGTGGCCCGCCGCGCCGCGCCCGCGCCCCGGCCCCCCACCCCCGGCGGCGTCTACGTGGAGGGCCTGAGCACGACCACCAAGCTCGCCAACTGCTGCAACCCGATCCGGGGCGACCAGATCATGGGCTACCTCACGCGGGGACGGGGCGTCAGCATCCACCGGATCGACTGCCCCAACATGATCCGGCTGCTCAAGGACGAGCCCGAGCGCTGCGTCGCCGCCTCCTGGGATTCGGGCACGCCGGGCGGCACCATCGTGGACCTCGACGTGGTGGCCCCCGACCGTCAGGGCCTGCTGGCCGACGTGCTGGGAGCCCTGAGTGCCGAGAAGCGCAGCCCGATGAAGATCGAGGCGGGAGTGGGGGCCGATGGGGTGGCCCACATCGGGCTGCGGCTGGCCGTGACTGGGCAGGCCGACCTGGAGACGGTGCGGGAAGCGATTCGGCGGGTGCCGGGCATCACCGACGTGGTGCGGTTGGGCAAGAACGGGGGACGTGGACGGGCGAGTGCCTGAGGGGAGCTGGAGGCCTGGGAGCCCCAGACCCCCTTCCCCAGTTCTGAAAGCAGCACAGCAAGGGGGGCGTGTCACCCACGCCCCCTTCGGCTTTTCCTGCTTGCCTACCCCCGCCGCAGCCAGCGCCCCAGCAGCAGCGGCGCTCCTTCCGCCGCGACCCACACCAGCACCGCGTAGCGCAGCGCCCGCACCAGCGGGAGGTCGCTCAGCCCCCCCAGCACCGCCGCCAGCCCGAAATACACGGCGAAGACGATCAGCAGGCCGAGCAGGGCGACGATAGCTCGCCCGGTCCAGTCACGCGGCGGCTGGTAGTTCGGGCGCACGAGCCAGAACCCCGACGTCAGCCCCAGGGCGACCGCGTACTCGCGCGGCGTTCCGGCGGGCAGAAAGGCCGTGAGCGCCAGGAACAGCGCCGGAATCAGCCAGCGGGCCGCCCCCGGCTGCGCGAAGTGGCCCCGTGCCGCGAGGGCCGCGAACGCCGCCCCCAGTCCCAGGCCCACGATCACGTCGCTGGGATAGTGGACGTTCAGCGCGAGCCGCGAGGTGGCGATCAGGCCGATCAGGACCAGGGCGACCACCCAGGCCCCGACCCGGCCCGTCTGCGCGGCGATGCCGCCCCACAGGGTCGCGCTCATCTGGGTGTGGCCGCTGGGCAGGCCCGGCCCGAGTCCGGTCTGCTGCGCCGCCGCACTCGCCACCGCCGAGCCGTCCTGATACGGGCGGGGCAGGTCGAAGCCGAACTTCAGGGCCGTATTGACCAGATACGACAGGGCGAAGGCGACGCCCAGATTGCGCCCACCCCAGGGATTGACCAGCCAGGTGTAGAGGGCGAGGACGACGATAAAAACCTCGTCACGGCCGAGGTTCGTGATAGCCAACCAGAATGCTTCCATGCCCGCCTATTGTGACGGGTCTCGCGTTCCAGGGGGGCGGGGTCCAGGCCGCTACACTGGGGATATGACGGTCTCCACCCCCGACGTGCTGCACGCCGCGCCGCACCGCTCCGAGTCCGCGCTGGAGCTGCGCGGGATCACCAAACGCTTTCCCCTCGTGCTCGCCAACGACAACATCTCCATGATTGTGAAGTGGGGCAGCGTCCACGCCCTGTGCGGCGAGAACGGCGCGGGCAAGAGCACCCTGATGAAGATCGTCTACGGCGCCCAGCCCCCCACCTCCGGCGAGATCGTCGTGGACGGCGAGGTCGTGAACTTCACCGACCCCTCGCAGGCCATCGCGCGGGGCATCGGCATGGTGTTTCAGCACTTCATGCTGGTGGACACCCTGACCGTCACCGAGAACGTGATTCTGGGCGCCGAGCCCACGGCGGGCGGGGCCATCGACTACGCCTCGGCGCGGCGGCGGGTCGCGGAGCTGATCGCGCAGTTCGGCTTCGCCCTCAATCCCGACGCCCTCGTGGGGGACCTCCCGGTGGGTCTCCAGCAGAAGGTCGAGATTCTCAAGACGCTGTACCGGGGCGCCCGCATCCTGATTCTGGACGAGCCGACCGCCGTGCTGACCCCCAGCGAGACGGACGAGCTGTTCGACTTCCTGAAAAATCAGTACGCGGCGAGCGGCAACGCCGTCATTTTCATCAGCCACAAGCTGCACGAGGTGCTGCACATCTCGGACACCATCTCGGTGATTCGCGACGGCAAGATGATCGGCACCATTCCTGCTGCGGGCGCCACCACCGAGGCGCTCGCGCAGATGATGGTGGGCCGCGAGGTCAGTCTGCGGGTGCAGAAGGCCCCCGCCCAGCCCGGCGAGGTCGCGCTGGACGTGCGCGGGGTCAGCGTGGCGGGTGAGCACGGGTACGCCGTGAAGAACGTGTCCTTCCAGGTTCGCGCGGGCGAGATCGTCGGGATAGCGGGCGTGGAGGGCAACGGCCAGAGCGAACTCGTGGAGGCGATCACCGGCCTGACCCCGGTCGCGGGCGGCGAGATCACCTACCTGGGCCGCCGGGCACAGGGCGTGCGCGAGGTCGAGGCCTCGGGCCTCTCGCACATCCCCGAAGACCGCAACGAGCGCGGGCTGGTGCTGGACATGACCACCGCCGAAAACTACATCCTGGGCGAGCACGACCGCGCCCCCTTCGCCGGGCCGATGGGTTTCCTGCGGCTGGACGTGATCGAGCAAAATGCCAAGCGCCTGAGCGAGCAGTACGACGTGCGCCCCCGCAGCCCCCACCTGCGGGCCGGGCAGTATTCCGGCGGCAACGCCCAGAAGCTGATCGTGGCCCGCGAGATGCGAAAAGGTCCCAAGATTCTGGTCGCCTCGCAGCCCACGCGCGGGGTGGACATCGGCGCCATCGAGTTCATCCACGCCCGCATCGTGGAGGCGCGGGACCAGGGCCTCGCCGTGCTGCTCGTCAGCGCCGATCTGGGCGAGGTGATGAACCTCTCCGACCGCATCCTGGTGATGTACGAGGGCGAGGTCGTGGGCGAGGTCCCCGCCAGCGAGGCCACCGAGACGGGCCTGGGATTGCTGATGACCGGCAGCGGCGGCACGAGTGGGCGCAGCGGGGAGATCAGCGAGACGTTGCAAACCGGCGAACGCTGAGGCGCACAGGGGACGAAGGAGAGGGGCCGCCTCCGGGATGGGGGCGGCCCTTGATGCTGAGGTAGGGTTACACGTCCTCGGTGGTGGTACTCACGATGGTGCAGCTCGTATATACCTCCACGTTGCCGTTGGTGGGGAGAGCGCGGCTGGTGAAGGCGTAGTTCGACGTCCCCGTATTCACCGTCAGGGCCGCGTGGAAGCTGCCCGCCCGGCCGGTCGCGGTGACGACCTTGACCTTACCCTGGGTGGGCGTGACGATGATGGCCTGGGGCAGGAGGCCGCCCGTCGTGGGGTTGGCATTGAAGGTCAGGCGGTAGCTGCCGTTGCCGATGGCGGCGAGCTGCTGCCCGGTCGCCGTCGCGCTGTAGTTGTTGTCGTACTGGGACGTGGTGTTGCCGCGCAGACCCACTGTGACGTTCTGGACGGCCCCAGCCACCTGGAAGTACACCGACACCTGGGTGGAGGCGGTCGCGTTGTTGACGTTGTCGCAGGCCACGAACTGCCCCGAAGCGAGGCGGTACTCCGTCCTGACCTGACTGACCCTCCCGGTTCCACTTCCGTCCGGCGCTCCCCCGACTCCGCAACTCGCCAGCACCGCGCTCAGGCCGACCGCTCCCAGCAGCATCTTTTTCATGGCTCTCACTCTGGGCTCTCAAACTGACGTGGGGGTGACTTTCCCTTGAGGGAACGTGAGGGGAGTGCAAATCTTGGCGTGCGGGGTGACAGACGCTTCCGCTCAGGCCGTCAGGATGAGTGCATGAGCGATCTCATCCGTCCGCTGACCACCGCCCTCGCTGCCGCTGCCCTGCTGGCTGGGGGGGCGATGGCCCAGACTGAACCGGCCCAGGCGGCCCCGTCACAGCCCGCTCAGGTCACGGCCGCCCCGGCCCCCACGCTGAGCCCCGCCCTGTCCGGCGAGCGGCGGTTCCTGACCCTGCCGGGCTTCGGGCGCGTAGCCTATTACGCCGACCCGCGCGGCACGGGGCGCCCGCTGATCCTGACCCACTCCGTCAACGCGGCGGCGAGCGCCTACGAGATGAAGCCGCTGTGGGACGCCTACGCGGGCACCCGCCCCCTGTATGCGTTGGAGTGGCCCGGCTTCGGGAGCAGCGACCGCCCCGATATTCGCTATACGCCCGAGCTGATGGCCCAGGCCCTGACCGCGCTGGTGGCCGAACTCGGGGGGGAGGTGGACGTGGTGGGCCTGAGCCTGGGCAGCGAGTTCGCGGCGCGGGCGGCCCTCGCGGAGCCGCGCATCCGCACCCTGGCCCTGATCAGCCCCAGCGGGCTGGGCGAGCCACGCAACGGCACCCAGCAGGCCAGCGAGCGCGACGGCGGCACCCGTCTCTACCGCACCCTGGACGCGGTGGGCACGCCCCTGTATGCCGTGCTGCGGACCCGCCCCAGCATCGAATACTTCCTGAGCCGCTCCTTCCGGGGGCCGGTGAACGAGGGGCTGATCGCCTACAGCCTGGAAACGACCCGGCAGCCGGGGGCCAAGAACGCGCCCCTCTTCTTTATCAGCGGGGTGCTGTTCACGCCCGACGCCTACCGCGACCTCTACAGCAAGCTCCAGGTGCCCGTGACCGTGCTGTACGACCGCGACGGCTTCGTGAGCTTCGACCGCCTGCCCCTCTTCGACGCGCAGCCGAACGTGACGGCGGTGCGGATCGAGGGCACCGACGGCCTGCCGCACTTCGAGAAGCTGCCCGAGGTGCGGGCGGCGCTGGACGCCTTCTGGGCTGCCACCCGCTGAGGGGCAGACGGCAAATGCGCCTGCGGGTCCTGCGGGGACGTGTCACCATGACCCGCGTGACCGACGACGCCCACGCCCAGGCCAACGCCGATCAGGTCCGCCTGCTGCGCGAGGCTCTGGCGGTGGAGCTTCCCCCCAGCGCCGAGGGCACCGTGTCCGAGGAGGTCGCCCCCACGCCCGAGACGCCTGCCCCAGTCGTGGCCGCTGAAGTCTCGCCTTAAGCAACCCGTTAGGGGCGAAACCTGCCTCCCGCCGGGGCCGTATGCTGCCGGGCAAATCCACCCCAGGAGGCGCCAGCATGACCCAGGACGAGCGCAACGACGAGAGCGGCACCAAGCAGAACGCGACCGGGGATATCCAGCCCGATACCGGCACGGACCTCACCGATCAGGAAGCCGCCAAGCTGAACGCCAACCCCGGCCGGGGAGCGCGGCAGGAACCCGGTGCCCAGGCGTCCGACGAGTACGTGGATGACCACATCGAGGGTACGGCGAGCGCCACGCCCAACATTCCGGACATCGACCCCAACACCGGCAAGTCCTGAGTCCGGGCTGCCCGTAAAGCCGAGGTCCCACCCCGCCAGACGGCACGGGTGGGACCCCTCGCTTTGCAGGGTCAGGCTTCTGCTTGTCCATCCAGAATCAGGGCATTCTTGACCGCGAAGAGGTAGTCCTCCTCCGAAAGCTCGTCCTTCCGCCCCTCGTCAATGATCTGCCGCAGCCGGGCTTTCCTCACTTCGAGGTCTTCATTGGTCTGCGGCGCAGCCTGGTGCTGGGTGTCCATACGGGCATTGCAGCAACGGCAGGTGAGGCGGGGGCAGCCGCCAGCCCAAGTGGTCTTCAGAAGAGGATGGTGATGCAAGAAGCGGCCCCACCCCCAGGCAAGGGTGGTGCCGCTGTCCAGGGCCTCACTTCACGACGATATTGATGATCCGCCCCGGCACGTAGATCTCCTTCACCGTCGCCCTGCCCTCCACGAAGCGGGCCACGTCGGGGTTGGCGCGGGCGGCGGCCAGGGCCTCTTCCTGGGTGGCGGTCTTGGAGATCTCGACCTGGCCGCGCACCTTGCCGCTGACCTGCACGCCGATGGTGACGGTGTCGCGGGTGGCGGCAGCCTCGTCCACCTCGGGCCAGGACTGGACGTGGACGCTGCCCGTCCCACCGCGCTCGGTCCAGATTTCCTCGGCGATGTGGGGCACGACCGGGGCCAGCATCCGGTTAAAGATGTCCAGCGCCTCCTCCCAGGCGGGGGTCCCGAAGACGGGCGAGCGCTTGGCCTTGACCAGCGTGTTCGTCAGCTCCATCAACGAGGCGACGATGGTGTTGAAGCTCAGGCGGTCGAAGTCGCCCGTCACCTTCTTCAGGGTGGAGTGGACAGCGTAACGCAGGTCGGCCTCGCTGACGTTCTCCTCCGGGCCAACGGCCTTCTCGTCGAAGTACAGCGCCCAGACGCGGCTCAGCCACTTGGCGGGGCCGTTGATGCCTTGCGGGTCCCAGGGGCCGCCCAGCTCCCACGGCGCGATGAACATCAGGTACGTGCGGACCGTGTCCACGCCGTATTCGCGGACCAGATCGTCGGGGTCGACGACGTTGCCGCGTGACTTGCTCATCTTCTCGCCGTCCTCGCCCAGGATCATCCCCTGGTTGCGCAGCCACCTGAACGGCTCACTTTGCGTGGTCAGGCCCATGTCGCGCATGACCTTGGTCCAGAAGCGCGAGTACAGCAGGTGCAGGATGGCGTGCTCGATGCCGCCCGTGTACAGGTCGACGGGCAGCAGGTGGGCCTTCGCGGGGTCGAAGGGGTGCGCGTCGTCACGCGGGGACAGGTAGCGGTACATGTACCAGCTCGAATCCACGAAGGTGTCCATAGTGTCCGTGTCGCGCTCGGCGGGGCCGCCGCACACCGGGCAGGTGGTGGCCGTCCACTCGCGGTCCAGCTTCAGCGGGCTCTGGCCGGTCGGGGTGAACTCGACATTTTCCGGCAGGCGGACGGGCAGTTCCTCCGCCGGAACCGGCTGCGCCCCGTGCTCGGCGCAGTAGACGATGGGAATGGGCGTGCCCCAGTACCGCTGGCGCGACACCAGCCAGTCCCGCAGGCGGTAGGTCGTGCGGGCCTGCGCGACGCCCCGCGCCTCCAGCCGCTCGGTAATCTGGCCGATGCTGGCCTTGCCTCCCGGCAGCCCGTCGAACTCGCCGGAGTTCACGATCAGGCCCTCGCCCACGTAGGCTGCTTCCGGATGCTCGCCCATGCCCTCCTCGCCTTCCGGACGGATCACCTCGCGGATGGGCAGCCCGAACTTCCGCGCGAAGGCGAAGTCGCGCTCGTCGTGGGCGGGCACGGCCATGATCGAGCCCGTGCCGTAGGTCACCAGCACGTAGTCCGCGACCCAGATGGGCAGCGGTTCGCCGCTCACGGGGTGGGTGGCGTAGCTGCCGGTGAACACCCCGGTCTTCTCGCCCTCCTGCTGGCGCTCCACGTCGGTCTTGCGGCCCGCCGCCTCGACGTAGGCCCGCACGGCGCCTGCCTGCTCGGGGGTGGTCAGGGCCTCGACCTTGCTGTGCTCGGGAGCCAGCACCAGGAAGGTCGCGCCCATCAGGGTGTCGGGGCGCGTGGTAAAGACGGTCTCCGGCCCGGCGGGGGTGGGAAAGGTGACCTCCGCGCCCACCGACTTGCCGATCCAGTTGGTCTGCATCAGCCGGACGCGCTCGGGCATGTCGGTGTCCGAGAAGTCCAGCAGTTCCTCGGCGTAGTCGGTGATCTTCAGGTACCACTGGCTCAGGTTGCGCCGCTCGACCGGGGTGCCGCAGCGCTCGCACGAGCCGTTCACGACCTGCTCGTTCGCCAGCACGGTCTGGTCCTTGGGGCACCAGTTCACCAGCCCGCCCTTCTTGTAGGCCAGGCCGCGCCGGAAGAACTCGGTGAAAAACCACTGATTCCAGCGGTAGTACTCGGGGTCGCAGGTGGCAAAGGAGCGGCTCCAGTCGATCATGGTGCCCATGCGCCGGAACTGCCCGGTCATGTGCTCGATGTTCGAATACGTCCACTGCGCGGGGTCGCGCCCGTGCTTGATCGCCGCGTTCTCGGCAGGCAGGCCGAAGGCGTCGAAGCCCATCGGAAACAGCACGTTGTAGCCGCGCATCCGCATCCAGCGGGCGCGGGCGTCGGGCGCGACGTTGGCGTACCAGTGCCCGATGTGCAGGTTCCCGGAGGGGTAGGGGAACATGGTCAGCGCGTAGTGCTTGGTCTTGGCCGGGTCCTCGTGGAAGGTGTACAGGCCGTCTGTCTCCCACCGCTCCTGCCACTTGGGTTCGGTGGCGTGGGGGTTGTAGCGCTCGGCGCGGGGTTCCTGAATGGCGGGCTTCTGGGTGGGTTCGGTGGTCATGGGCAGGCTCCTTGGGCGGCGGTAGGCCAAAAAATCGCCCCGGCTGACGCAGCCGGGGACACACGCGCAAGCTTCTGGGCTAGGCGAGGCGTCCCCGGGTGGTAAGCGCAGAGCGGATCATGACAGACAGTGTAGGGCAGTTGAGGGTCAGGGGAAAGGGCCGGTGGGCCGGGGCCGCGCGGGGAACACCCGGCCAGGAGAGCGGCGTGGCCTACGCCGAACCCTGAAAGGGCCGCCCACCCCTGGTAGCGGCCCCCTTTCCCGGCTCAGTCTCAGTGCGTCAGTACTGCCGCCCGAAGATCACCCGCTTGTCATACGCGCCCGGCTGTCCGCAGCGCACGCAGGGACCGCTTTCCTGCTCCGCGAAGAACTCGGCGTCGTCCAGGGGCACGTTGCGGGCGGTGGCCTTGGTGTCCTCCTTGATCGCCTTCTCGCACTCGGGCTGCCCGCAGTGGTGCGCCCGGACCCAGTGCCCGTCCTCAATGGCCTGCCGGAAGGTGTCGTAGTCGTCCGCCTTCACCGTGTGCGAGAGCATGAAGTCGGTCGCGCGGGTCAGCAGCCAGTCGTGGACCCCGTCCAGGCGGGCGACCATGCCCGAGACCGCTTCGGCGCGGGCCAGCGTCTCCTTCTCCTCGCTGTTGCGGTTCTTGACGACGACCATGCCCGATTCCAGGTCGCGCGGCCCCAGCTCGATCCGCACGGGCACGCCCTTGAGTTCCCAGTCGTTGTACTTGAAGCCGTTGGTCACGCCGTCGCGCCGGTCCACCTTGACCCGCAGGCCCTGGGCGCGGAGTTCGGCGGCCAACTTCTCGCCTTCCTCGACCATCGCGTCGAAATTTTCCTTGCGGCCCACCGGGATCACGACGACCTGAATGGGCGCGATGCGGGGCGGCATGATCAGCCCGAAGTCGTCCCCGTGCGTCATGATGATCGCCCCGATGATCCGGCTGGAGATCGCCCACGACGTGGTGTGCGCGTACTCCTCCTTTTGCTCGCGGGTCTGGAACTTCACGTCGAAAGCTCTACTGAAGTTCTGCCCCAGGTAGTGCGAGGTGCCCGATTGCAGCGCCTTGCCGTCGCGCATCATCCCCTCGATGGAGTAGGTGGCGACCGCTCCGGCAAATCTCTCGGAGGCCGTCTTCTCACCGCGCACGACGGGAAGTGCGAGCATGTCGCGGCAGAACTCGTGGTAGAGGTCGAGCTGCTGGCGGACCTCGGCGCGCGCTTCCGCCTCGTCGGCGTGGGCGGTGTGGCCCTCGTGCCAGAAGAACTCGGAGGTGCGGAGGAAGGCCTTGGTCCGCAGCTCGGCGCGGAACACGCTGCCCCACTGGTAGTGCAGGAAGGGGAGGTCGCGGTACGAGTTCAGCCACCCCGCCCACATGTGCCCGATGATCGTCTCCGACGTGGGGCGCATGACGTAGGGTTCGGCCAGTTCCTCGGTGCCGATCTTGCTCACCGTGAACAGCTCGGGCGCGAAGCCCTCGACGTGGTCGGCTTCCTTGGTGATAAAGCCCATCGGAATCAGGGTGGGGAAGATCAGCGACTCGTGCCCGGTCGCCTTGAAGCGGTCGTCGAGCCAACGCTGAATGTTCTCCCACAGCGCTGTGCCGTAGGGCCGCACGACCATCGCGCCCGCGACGGGGGAGTTGTCGGCCAGGTCGGCCTTCTTGACGACCTCGTTGTACCAGTCGTTGAAATCCGCGCTCTGGGGCGTCACGCCGTATTGCTGCGCCTTCTTGTCCTGCTTGCCACCGTCTTTCGTCATCGCCCGACAGCATAGTCGGCCGGGGCACGCGCTGCCGGGGGCTGGCCTGTCCGGCGGCCAGCTCAGGGCTGAATCAGCACGAGGTCGTCGAACAGGGCGACGGTGGCCCCCTGGTCCAGGGCCTCGGGCTGGGTCGCCATCACGCCGACCTGCCCCGGCCCGGTGAGGCGGCGGTCATGGACCTCCACGACCTTCTGGTCCCCGACCAGCAGCGCGAGGCGGTCGCCCACGCACTCCACGCGCAGCCGCAGGGGGCGTCCGACCTGCACCGGGACGGTCCCGGCCGGGGCCTGCGCGACGGGAACTCCGGCCCGGTCGTCGGTGAAGGGGGTGATCTGTGCCGCGCCGTCGGCCGCGACCGTGAAGGCGTAGAAGCTGGAGGTCCCCTCCGGCCCGATCACCTGGCGGCAGGTCAGGCCGCCCGCGCCGCCCGCTGGCCCCGGCCCCAGGGTGAGGGTGACCTCAGCCCGGACGTCGGCGGGGGCGGGGCGCAGCAGGTCGTCGGTGACCGACCACACGGCCCGCTGGCCCAGCGGGGTGATTCGGTACTGCCCGTCCACGTAGTGGTAGCGCAGCCGTTCGTCCACGTAGTGGTACAGCGCCCGCTCGTCCACCGGCCAGCCGCTCGCCGGGTCCGAGAAGCTCTCGCGCTGCAGCACGTCCCCCGTTCGGGGCGGGGCCGCGGCCAGGAGTGGACCGCTCACGGTCTGGGCGGCGGTCACGCGCACGTCGTCAAAGCGGGCGGTGAAGGCCTGCGGGTCCCCCTGGGTCAGCGCCACGCTGCCCAGCAGCCCCTCGGGGGGCAGGGAGAGGCCGCGCAGCTCGGCCACCTTGTTTCCGTCCACAAAGGCCGCGAGGCGGTCCCCCACGCACTCCAGGGCCAACCGCAGGGGTCCGGCGGGGCGGCTGCCCAACTGGCCCCGGCTCAGGAGCTGGGCGGCTCCGTCTCCGAACCGGACCACCCCATGCTGCCCATCGCCGCGCAGCAAGAAGGCGTGGCCCTGAAGCCTGCGGGTGTCGGGTGCCCGGCAGATCAGGCCCGCCATGGCGTGGCTGGCCCCCTGCCGGGCGAGGGTGGCCTCCATCCGGGCATTGCCGAAGGGGCCGGGCGCATACGAGACCAGATCGAGGTGGGGGCCGGAGAGGTCCAGGGTCAGGGTGCCCCCCGTCACGGTCACCTGGGCGCCGGGCGGGTGGGGCAGGGTCCAGGCCACCGCCGGGCTGGAAAAGGATTCGAGCAGCAGCGGCTCCGGGTTCCCGGAAACCCCCAGCACCAGCAGGGCGAGGAGCAGCGGCCACCCCAGGCCACGCCGCCGGAGTGCGGCCGACCTCGCGGGGCGGGCATCCCGGCGCGGCCCTGTGGAGCGGCCAGCCCCTGGGCGGGGGGCGTCGGCGGCGTGGTGGATCACCGGGGGAGTCATGGCTCACCTCCAGCGGGCGCTGGGCACGGCGGCAGTCTTGGCCCCGGCTCTTGGCCCCGGCACCCGTGGCCTGATGGTGCGCCCTCCCTGTTACCCCAGGGTTACCGCGCCCGGCAGGGTGAGGTGGCGCTGGACCGTCCTCACGGCTCCCCGGCGGCCCGCCCGCAGGTCTTCCCAGGCGGCCAGCGCGTCCGGTACCAGGGGAGAGGGCCACCTGCCCAGCGGACACCACGCCAGAGCGCTCAGTTCTTCGGGCGCGGCCAGGGTGGGTTCGCCCGCCACCACCCGCCCCGCGAACACATACGCCTGGATGTCCGGCCAGCCTCCGCCCTGAAGGAGATAGACGCCCACGACCCCCTCCAGCGCGACCTCGGCGCCCACCTCCTCCCGCGCTTCCCGCACGGCGGCCCCCAGGGGTGTCTCGCCGGGGTCCACCACGCCGCCGGGCAGGCCCCAGAACTGGCCCCCATACGCCTGCCGGACCAGCAGCACCTCGCCCCGTTCGTTGGTGAGGACGACGGCGGCGCACTGTCGTGGCGGGGAGGGGTTCACGGAAGCGAGCATACCGGGGCCGCCGAATGACGGTTCGCCCAACGTTCGGTGCCCTGGCCTGCACCGTCCTGTCATGTGCCGCACGCGGGGGGCGGCCTACGCTGACCCCATGACCCAGAACGACGCCGGAGAGATCACCCGCCGCATCGAGCAGGACCTGCGCGAGCGTCTGGAGCGCGGAGCCGAGCACCTTCAGGTCAAGGACGTGAACGGCGAGCACGTCGGCACCGTGGACCATGTGGAGGGCGACCAGCTCAAGCTGACCCGCAAAGGCAGTCCCGACGGGCAGCACCACTACGTGCCCCTCTCGCAAGTGGAGAGCATGGACGACGTGGCGGTGTATCTGAACGTGGAACGCACCGCTGTGCAGTAACCGGGGATGACCGGGGGCAATGGGGGAGCCTCCGCTGCCCTTTGTTCAGCGCCGCTGGAATCGGTTCCACCCTGACCCTATCCTGGGGGCGTGTCTGCCTCCGGTTTTCCCCCTCTGCCCCCCGCCGCCTTCCCCGACGAGCGCGACGCCGACACGTTCGCGCTGCGGCTGGAACGGTACGGGGACGATCTGCTGGCGAGCCTGCGGGTGGTGTACGGCGACGACCTGGGTGACCTCCCGGCGCGGCTGCTGGAGGTGCTGGTGCGCGGTTTCCAGGACCGCCCCGCCGACCTGCGACGGCTGGACGAGGCCCGGCTGCTGCGCCCCGACTGGCTGCAAGGGCCGGAGATGGTGGGCTACGTGGCCTACGCGGACCGCTTCGCCGGAACGCTGGCGGGGGTGGGCGAGCGGCTGGACTATCTGGAGGGCCTGGGGGTCCGCTACTTCCACCTGATGCCCCTCCTCAAGCCCCGCGAGGGCGAGAACGACGGCGGCTACGCGGTGGCCGACTACCGGGCGGTGCGGCCCGACCTGGGGACGATGGACGACCTCGCCGAGCTGGCGCGGGGGCTGCGGGGCCGGGGCATCAGCCTGGTGCTGGACCTCGTGCTCAACCATGTCGCCCGCGAGCACGAGTGGGCTGGGCGGGCGCGGGCGGGCGAGGAAAAGTACCGCGTCTACTTCCACATCCACCCCGACCGCACCCTGCCCGACCTCTACGAGCGCACGCTGCCGGAGGTCTTTCCCGACTTCGCGCCGGGCAACTTCACCTGGGACGACGAGGCGGGCGGCTGGGTCTGGACCACCTTCAACGCGTATCAGTGGGACCTGAACTGGGGCAATCCGGACGTGTGGCTGGAGTTCGTGGACCTGATCCTCTACCTCGCCAACCGGGGGGTCGAGGTCTTCCGGCTGGACGCCATCGCCTTCCTGTGGAAGCGGCTGGGGACGGCCTGTCAGAACGAGCCGGAGGTGCACCACCTGACGCGGGCGCTGCGGGCGGCGGCCCGGATCGTGGCCCCGGCGGTCGCGTTCAAGGCCGAGGCCATCGTCGCCCCCGCCGAGTTGATGGGCTACCTGGGGCGCGGCGCACACCACGGGCGCGTCTCGGACATGGCCTACCACAACAGCCTGATGGTGCAACTGTGGTCCAGCCTGGCGAGCCGCGACACCCGCCTCTTCGCCGAGGCGCTGCGGGCTTTCCCGCCCAAGCCCACGAGCACGACCTGGGGCGTCTATGTCCGCTGCCACGACGACATCGGCTGGGCGATCGCCGACGAGGATGCCGCCCGCGCGGGGTTGAGTGGCCCGGCACACCGCCACTTCCTCTCGGACTTCTACAGCGGCGAGTTCGTGGGGTCCTTCGCGCGGGGGCTGGTCTTTCAGCACAACCCGCAGACGGGCGACCGCCGCATCAGCGGGTCAGCGGCCAGCCTCGCCGGGCTGGAGGCGGCGCTGGACGCCGGGGACGCGGGCCGGGTGGACGACGCGGTGCGCCGCCTGCTGATGCTGCACGCGGTCATCCTGGGCTTTGGCGGGGTGCCGCTGCTGTACATGGGGGACGAACTCGCGCTCTTGAACGACTCCGGCTATGCCGACGTGCCCGAACACGCCGCCGACAACCGCTGGGTGCACCGCCCGCGCATGGACTGGGAGCTGGCGGGGCGCGTGGGGAGCGAGCCGGACACCCCGGCGGGCCGGGTGAATGCGGGGCTGCGGCACCTGATCGCCACCCGGCGGAGCCTGCCCCACCTGCACGCCAGCGTGGAAAGCTGGCCGATGCCCAGCCCCGACGGGCGGGTGCTGCTGCTGCGGCGCGACCATCCCCTCGGCGTGATGGTGCAGGCTTACAACTTCAGCGAGGCGGAGGTCGTGCTGCCCGCGTGGGAGCTGCGCGAGGTGCTGGGCGCGGAGGCGGTGGATGCGCTGACCGGGAGCCGCTTGCACCTGGAGCACCCCACGCTGCGGCTGGAAGGGTACCGGGCGCTGTGGCTGACGCAGGCTTGATAGGGTTGGGGACACCATGAAAACGCGGATGAAGGTTCCTCGCAGCGGCGTCGAGGCGGCCCTGAACGCCTCCCGCCGGGCGACTGAGCGTCTCGCACACCTCGCCCGTGACCCGGACGTTCGTCGGGAAGCCCAGGCGACGGCCGAAGCTCTGGGACGGCTGGTGGGAGCCATCCGCCGCGCAGGGTCCGGCAACGCGGGGCCGGGGTCGGCGGGTTGAAGGCGTTGGCCTGTCCTCGCAGGCCTCTCCGAAAACCTGTCGCTGAGAGCGGACTTCCGGCAGCGCTGACCCTCCGCGCCTTTGGCATTCGAGCGGGGCGTCAGGGTACGACAATGGAGCTTGTGTTGCTTGGCACGGCCTTGCTGGGGGGCCTGCTCTGGACCTTGGGAGCACGGTCGAGGCGAGCGAGCACCCGTATCGCCGGGCAATTTTTCTCGTTAATTTCCTTGGTGGGACTGGTCGCGCTTTACGGGATGGCCTCTTACTACGGCTCCATGTACAGGTAGCCGGTGGGGCTGGACGGTCCGGAGGCCAGGTGCGGGGTCGTCCAGCCCGAGCTAAGCCGATTGGCCTGCGGGCAGCAGATCGGCGAGGCGGAGGACGGGCCGTCGCGTAGGCTGCCCGCAGCCTTGCTGCACCCCGGAGGTTTCCATGACCGACCCACCCCCGCCGATCACGCCGGACCGTCCGCCCGCCTCCCGGTCACTGTGAGCCGTCCCTGATTCAGCGCCGACGCCTGCCCGGTGACTCGCCGACCGAGGTCACCCCTTGAACACGTACACGATTGAAACGCCCACGCTGGACACCCTGACCGACTTTTTCGCGCTGCACCCCGACCCGCTGGACGTGGCACAACGTCTTCCCATCCTGCGCGACAACCTCGCGGCGGGCCGGGTCCGGCTGGAGAACCTGCTGATCCTGCGCTCCGAGCGGGGCATAGAGGGAACGGCGCTGATCTCGGCGGCCCCGCAGGTGCCCATCTTTCCCCGCTTCCGCCCGGACGTGACCCCAGCGGCCATGACTGCCCTGGCCTGCGCCCTGCGCGACCGCGCCGAGCCGGAACGGAAGCTGCTGCTTCAGGACGACCTCGCGCCGCTGCAACACGCGGACGCCGTGCTGGTCGCGGGCTGGGTCAGGGACGCCCCCGTCCATGTGATGTACGAGACCGACCTCCAGGCCCGTTCCTATCCCCTCGTGCCCGATGCCGTCGAGGGCGGAGACGATCTGCGCCAGCGTCCTGACATCGCCGCACTGCTGGAGACCCTCGGCCACTCGGATTGGGAATGGGCCGAGGGCTGGACACTGGTCGCCCTCCCCGGCACGGATGGGCAGCCGGTCGCCCTGGGAGCCTTCGGCCCCAGCGGTCGCCCCGGCTGGGCCAACCTGAATATGATCGGCGTCCACCCCAGCGCACGCAGCCAGGGCCTTGGCACCCGTCTGCACGCGCACCTGCTCGCCCGCGCCGCCGAGTCGTTGGCCATGCATGGGGGCGGCACCGAGCAGGGCAACCACGCCATGCGCCGCATCTTCGAGAACAACGGCAGCCGCCACGTCGCCACCCAGATGTATTTCCGGCCCGGCTGACCCCTTGCCCCCGCCCCCGCCGCCCGCGTATAGTTTCCACTTGGTCAAGTGGGGCAGGGCGACCAACGGTTTCCGGACAGGAAGCGGCCCGCACCCCAGACAGAAGCCCCGCCCAGGCGGGCGCGACTGGACTAAGGAGAGCACATGCCCAAGATGAAGACCAAAAAGAGCGTGACCCGCCGGGTAAAGGTCACGGCCACCGGCAAGGTCATGGCGTTCAAGAGTGGCAAGCGCCATCAGAACACCGGCAAGAGCGGCGACGAGATTCGCGGCAAGGGCAAGGGCTTCGTGCTCGCCAAGAGCGAGTGGGCCCGCATGAAGCTGGGCCTCGTCGTTGGGAGGAAGTGAGTTAGATGCCACGCGCCAAGACTGGAACGATTCGCCGCCGCCGCCACAAGAAGGTGCTCAAGCGGGCCAAGGGCTTCTGGGGCAGCCGCTCCAAGCAGTACCGCAACGCCTTCCAGACGCTGCTCAACGCCGCGACCTACGAGTACCGCGACCGCCGCAACAAGAAGCGTGACTTCCGCCGCCTGTGGATTCAGCGCATCAACGCGGGCGCTAGGTTGCACGGCATGAACTACTCGACCTTCATCAACGGCCTGAAGCGGGCCGGGGTGGACCTCAACCGCAAGGTTCTGGCCGACATCGCCGCCCGCGAACCCGAAGCCTTCCGCGCCCTCGTGGACGCGGCCAAGGGTGCCCGGAACCAGTAACCCCCAGGGTTGATGAGAGAGCCGCCTCCCGCGTGGGGGCGGTTTTTTGTGGCCCTCCGAACAGCCTCCCACTCTTTGTTACCCTGTACCCCATGAGCGTGATCCTGGGCATCGATATCGGCGGCAGCGGCATCAAGGGTGCACCCGTGGACACGCAGACGGGGCAGCTCACGGCCGAGCGGCATCGCATTCCTACCCCCGAGGGCGCCCGCCCCGACGACGTGAAGGGGGTGGTGGCCGAACTCGTGCGGCACTTCGGGCACGAGGGGCCGGTGGGGGTCACCTTTCCCGGCATCGTGCAGCACGGCCAGACCCTGAGTGCGGCCAACGTGGACGACGCCTGGATCGGACTGGACGCCGACGCCCTGTTCACCGAGGCCACCGGGCGCGACGTGTACCTCGTCAACGATGCGGACGCCGCCGGAATCGCCGAAGCGCAGTTCGGGGCCGCGCGGGACGTGCCCGGCGTGGTGCTCGTGCTGACCTTCGGCACCGGGATCGGCAGTGCGCTGATGCAGAACGGAGTGCTGGTGCCCAACACCGAGTTGGGGCACCTGTGGCTCAAGGGGGACAAACACGCTGAAACTTGGGCCTCCGACCGTGCCCGCGAACGCGACGACCTGAACTGGAAGGGCTGGGCCAAGCGCGTGAGCACCTACCTCGGGCACCTCGAACGCCTCTTCTCGCCGGAGCTGTTCGTGATCGGGGGCGGGGTCGCCAAGAAGCCCGACAAGTGGCAGCCCCACGTCCAGACCACCCGCACGAAGGTGGTGCCCGCCGGTTTGCAGAACGACTCCGGCATCGTTGGCGCGGCGATGATGGCCGCCGCCCGTGGGCACGAGCAGCACTGACTGGAACTTCCCGGACCTCCCGCCCGTACTGTGACCTGTATGGGATTTCTGAAACGGATGATGGCGGCGGTCGGCGTCGGCGGGGCACGGGTAGATGCGCGGGTGCAGAACCCGGCGGTGCGGGTGGGCGAGAGTGTCTCCGGCGTGATCCTGGTCGAGGGAGGCAGCATCGAGCAGAAGATCGAGCGCCTGAACCTCGGCCTGGCGACCCGCTACAAGAGCGACGACACCTATGTCACGCATACCCTCTTTACCCAGCCGGTGGTGCCGGGCTTTACCCTCCAGCCCGGCGAGCGGCGGGAGTTCCCCTTTCAGCTGCCGGTCCCGGCGGGCACCCCCCTGACCCTGCGCGGCACGGCGGTGTGGCTGGTCACCGACGCGGACATCGCGGGAGCCGCCGACCCCGGTGACACCGACCAGCTTCAGATTCTTCCCAGCCGCGAGATGGAGGCCGTGATCGGCGCGGCCGAGCGCCTGGGCTTCTCGCTGGCGGGGAGCGAGGTCGAGTACCACCACGGGCGGATCGTGCAGGAGCTGAGCTTCCGGCCTCCCTACGGGCAGTACCGCATTCAGGAGCTGGAGATGATGATGCTTCCGGGCGCGGGCGGCGGGCTGGACGTGATCCTGGAGGTGGACCGCCGCGCGACCGGCCTCGCCAGCCTGTTCACCTCCGAGTTCGAGCAGCGGGGCCGCTGGCACGTGCCCGCCTCGCTGCTCGCCGGGGGGCCGGACGCGGTGGCCCGCGAGCTGGGGGCGCGGGTACAGGCGCTGGCGTAAGCGGGGAAGGGCGCGGCAGAATGCGCCCCATGTCTGCCGCCGACCCCCACCTCCCCGAGCTGCTCACCGCCGACGTGCTGTACACGGGCGTCGGGGGTGGGCACGCGCCGGGCGGAGTGGTGGTGTCCGGGGGCGTCATCGCGGCGACCGGGGACCCGGCCACCCTGCGGGCCAACTTCCCGCACGCCCGCGAGCGCCGGGCCGGGGCCGTGATCGCGCCGCCGCCGGTCAACGCGCACACCCACCTCGACATGAGCGCCTATGACTTTCAGGCGCTGCCGTATTTCCGCTGGCTGCCGGAGGTCGTGATCGCGCAGCGGCACAAGCGCGGGGTGGCGGGGGCGCTCGCGGGGGCCGCCGAACTCGCCCGGCAGGGCACGGGCGCTGTGGGCGACATCGTGTGGGCGCCCGACGTGATGGACGCGCTCCTCCCACGCGAGGACCTGACGGGCGTGCTGTACTTCGAGGTGCTGGGCACCTTTCCCGAGCGGGCCGACCTGATCTTCGCGGAGGTGCGCGAGCGGGTGGAGCGTTGGCGGCGAATGGAGCGGCCCGGCGGCCTGCGGGTGGGCCTCACGCCGCACACGCCCTTCACGGTGAGCCACCGCCTGATGCGTTTGGCGACCGAGTACGCGGCGGGGGAGGGCCTGCCCCTCCAGATTCACGTCGCGGAGCATCCCGCCGAGCCCGAACTCTTCCGCACCGGGGGTGGGCCGCTGTGGGAGCACCGCCTCCCGGCCCTCTATCCGGGCACCTTCGCGGAGGTGATCGGGCGGGAGCCGGAACTGGACCTCACCCCGGTGCGCTACCTCGACGAACTCGGCGTGTTGCGGGCGCGGCCCACCCTGATCCACATGGTGAATGTGACTCCGGAGGACATCGTGCGGGTGGCCGCCGCCGGATGCGCGGTCGTGAGCTGTCCCCGGTCCAACGCGCACCTGGGCTGCGGCACCCTGCCCTGGGGCGCCTTCGCGGCGGCGGGGGTAGAGGTGGCGCTGGGCACCGACTCGGTCGCCAGTGGCGGCAGCCTCGACGTGCGCGACGAGGTGGCCTTTGCCCGCACCCGGTATCCCACCCTGGACCCCCGCGTGATCGTCCGGGCCGCCGTCAAGGGGGGGCACCGGGTCACCGGCACGCGCCCTCCGCTGCTGCGGCGCGGGGACGCCTGGGACGAGCGCTTCGTGTGGTGACGTGCTATGCTTCTGCGGTTGCCCGTCACGCACAACGACGTGACGGAGGAGGTTCAACATGAAGAAAGACATTCACCCCAAGGCCGTCCCCACCAAGATCATCTACCAGGGCAAGGTCGTCATGGAAACCCTCAGCACCCGTCCCGAGATTCACGTGGACGTGTGGAGCGGCGTTCACCCCTTCTGGACCGGCGAGGAGCGCTTCGTCGACACCGAGGGCCGCGTGGACAAGTTCAACAAGCGCTTCGGCGACAGCTACCGCACCAACCGCAAGAAGTAGTCATCGCCGCCCCGCGCGGGGCCGAGCGGAGCGACTTGCAAAGCTGCGAAGCAGAGCAGCGAATGAACCCCCAGGCCGCCCTGGGGGTTTTGCTGTTGGCTGAGCTGCCCCGCCCGACGGGGTGGGGCGTTGTTCGTGACTGGGCTCAGCGCGTCAGGGTGAAGGGAAAGGTGGACTCGCCCACCACCCAGCGGTATTCCCCTGGGGGCAAGGCGGCAAGATCGGAGTGCGGACTGGCCGGAAGCGTTATCGTCTGACCAGGTTGGAGGAGCATCACCTCCAGAACATCGGCGCATACGGCTCCCTGCGCAGGTGGCACAGGGCTGCCGTCGGGACGCGTGACGTGGACGATGACCGCCCCACACTTCGGGTGAAAGATGACCGGGGTCCCCGTCGGATTGGTCACACGGACGGAGATATCCGGTCGGCGTCCCAGCTTTAAGGGTGTTGCCCGGATGGCCCCCAGACTGAACACACGCGGCTGCACGTCAAAGACAACCTTCGGGGGTTGCTCGTAGGCCGACTGCACCCGCTCACTCACTCCGGCAGCCTTCGCGGCTCTCTGCACAGTCGGGGGCGGGGCGTACACGACCACGCGGTTACGGCTGGTGTTGATCCGCACCGTCAGGTTCGGGGAGTGCTTCTTCAAGACCTGCGCCGCCTGAACGAGCTGCACGCCGCTGAACCGGGCAGGGTGGTACCCCCGGCTCACCCCCACGCCAGGCTGAAACCGCGTCTTCCAGAACCTGTCTCCGCGCAGGAAGCCCCGCGCTTTCTCCTCCTGATTCACGTCTGTGAGCGCCGGAACGAGATACTTTCCACCGTCTACCCACACGTAGGCCAGCCCCGCGAATCCTGGGACGGCCCGCGTAGCCCGCTCCAGTTCCGGCCACTGCGTGGGCGTCAGCTCGTCCGTCTGCGCGGACTGCGCTCCGGCACTCCCGACCAGCAGAGCGGAGGCGGCCAGGAGAAGAGCCGTGTGGCGGGTCATGGCTCACGTTATCGCCGCAACATGACCCACGCATGACCCTCTGTCCTTCCTGCCCGCTTCGGGGTGGCATACTTCCCCCCGTGCTGAAGTCCCCCTACCACGGCGGCCACCTCGAAGTCATCGTCGGACCGATGTTCAGCGGCAAGAGCGAGGAACTGATCCGGCGGGTGACGCGGGCGGTGATCGCCCGGCAGCGGGTGGCGGTGTTCAAGCCCGCGCTGGACAGCCGCTACCACGCGGCGCACGTCGCCAGCCACGCGGGCCGCAGCCTGGAGGCGGTCGCGGTGCCCGGCGCGGCGGCGATCCGCGCCCACCTGCTGGGCGAGGGCGAGCTGCTCTCCGACCCCGCGCTGACCCTGCCCGACGTGGTGGGCATCGACGAGGCGCAGTTTTTCGGGCCGGAACTCGGGCCGCTGGTGCTGGACCTCGCGGGCCGCGGGGTGCGGGTGATTCTGGCGGGGCTGGACCTCGACTTCCGGGCCGAGCCCTTCGGCTGTATGCCTGACCTGCTCGCGCGTGCCGAGAGCGTGGAGAAGCTCACCGCCATCTGCACGGTGTGCGGCGCTCCCGCGACCCGTTCGCAGCGCCTGATTGCCGGAGAGCCTGCCCGTTACGACGACCCGGTGGTGCTCGTGGGCGCCCAGGAAGCCTACGAGGCCCGCTGCCGGGTTCATCACACCGTGCGGCCGACGGGTACGCCTCCAGCCGCCCGGAGTGAGGGGGGAGTGCGGGGAGGCTGAGAATTTCCCCTCTTGGGCCAAGTTTGGCTAAAGTTCAGTCAGCCAACTGAAGGCACAGGGGCCACGGCAACCCGCACAATGGGGAAACAGGACAAGTTGCCCGTCCGCCCCCATCGTCGGCCTCTGGAGGGCATACATGACCCAACCCGGTTCCCACCCCGCCGACCCGCTGGCCTGGGACTACACGGCGAGGACGCAGCGGCGGATGTTCGGGCAACTGGCCTGGGTGGGCACGCTGGCCTGTCTGGGTACGCTGGCCTTTCAGTGGCCCACCCCCACCCCCCGTGACCTGATCGCGCTGCCGCTGCTCGCGGCGCTGCTGCTGGGCTTGCTGTTTGGGGTGCGGCGCGGGTGGCTGAGGCTGATTCCGGCCGCGCGGGCGGCGCTGCTGGGGCTCACGCTCTATTTTCTGGTGGGGCTGTGGCCCTGGCCGGGCAGCGGGGGCGGGCACCTCTCGCTGCTGAGCGAAAGCACCTACTGGTTCCCGGTGCTGTACGCCGGGGCCTTTTTGCTGTTCGCCCCGCGTGAAGCGCTGCGGTGGTCGGCGGTGACGTACCTGCTGGCCCTGGCGGTGTGCCTCTACCGCCTCTTCTGGGGACCGGAGGCCCGCAGCGTGGACCTCGCGGCGTCGATCATGCAGTTTCAGATTGTCGGCCTGATCATGATCCTGATGCAGGCGACTTTCGGGGCGCAGCGCGGACAACTGCTCGCAGCGCGGCAGGCGGCGCGGCAAGACCCCCTGACCGGCCTGGCCAACCGCCGGGCGGGGGAGGAACGGCTGGCCGAACTCGCGCACGCCGGGCGGCCCTTCACACTGGTGGTGTTCGACCTCGACCACTTCAAGGCCGTGAACGACACCCACGGGCACGCCGTAGGAGACTGGGTCTTGCAGATGACGGCCCGGCTCTCGCGCGAACTGCTGCCCCCCGGCGGTGTGGCGACCCGCTGGGGCGGCGAGGAATTCCTGCTGATCCTGCCGCCGCTGGAGCCGGGAGCGCTGCGGACCCTGCTCGACGCCCTGCGGGCACGGCTGGCCCGCGAGCACGTGGGAGGGGTCAGGGGGGTCACGGCGTCCTTCGGCGTGGCGGTCTCCGCGCCGGGTGAACCGCCGGAGCGGGTGGTGTCCCGTGCCGACGCCGCCATGTACGCGGCCAAAGCCCGTGGGCGCGACGGCGTGCAGCACGCGGAGCGCTCCGCCGTGGGCGGGTCCACGGCGGGTCAGGACCCTTGACTCCCGCCCCCGTTCCGCTACGCCGAGCCGCGCACGACCAGCCGGGGTTCGAAACGCCGGGCGCGGGCCGGTCCACGGTAGCCGCCCAGCCGCCCCAGCAGCAGCCCGGCGGCCTCGAAGCCCATCGCCTCGACGGGCTGGTGCAGGGTCGTAAGGTCCCGGCCCGCCGCCCATGGCTGGTCGTCGAAGCCGATCACCCGCACGTCCTCGCCGATTTTCAGGCCCCGCGCGTGCGCCTCGTCGAGCAGGGCGCCCGCCAGCAGGTCGGCGGAAGCAAAGACTGTGCA
Source organism: Deinococcus sp. NW-56 (assembly GCF_002953415.1). Classification (NCBI taxonomy): domain Bacteria; kingdom Thermotogati; phylum Deinococcota; class Deinococci; order Deinococcales; family Deinococcaceae; genus Deinococcus; species Deinococcus sp. NW-56. The sequence continues at coordinate 806,638 of NZ_CP026516.1, forward strand.
GGGGAGCGCCGCCGCGTCGAGCAGGGTGGCGGCCACCGTCCGGGCCGCGAGAGGATCGAAGCTGGCGGTGAACTCGCCGCACAGGGGCCGCCCCGCCGCCGTGAGGGCCTCCAGAAATCCGCTGCGGCGGTCCTCGAAGACGCGGGTGGTGAAGAGCTGGTCGAGTTCGGTCTCGACCCAGACGGCGTACAAGTCGCCCGGCAGGCCCGCCGCGTACTCCCCGGCGAGGCGACCGCCCGTCACGTTGTCCATGTAGGCGCAGTCCACCCCCTCGGCGTAGGCGTCGACCAGCACCGTGGGCTGCCCGGTGCGGACCCGCCGCTCGGCCAAGAGCGAGGTGAGGTTGTAGGTCGCCATCACCAGCCCGTCGGCCTGGTACGCCAGCGTGTGCGACCCCAGATAGCGTTCCAGCCGCGAACGGTCGAGCAGCGGAAAGATCGCCACGTCGTAGCGGGCGGCCTGAAAAGCACTCTCCAGCCCGTCGAGCAGCCGCACATAGAACTCGGTGGTCACGACGGGCAGCAGCACGCTGATGGTGTAGCTCTTGCCGCCCGCGATGCGGCGGGCGTGCGGGTTGGGCGTGTAGTCGAGGTCGGCAATGGCCCGCAGCACGCCCTCGCGGGTGGCGCCGCGCACCGACGGGTGGTTGTTCAGCACGCGCGACACGGTGCCGACCCCCACCCCGGCCCGGCGGGCCACATCCTGAATCGTGGGTTTGCGCGTCACGTCAAGGCCCACCATAGCGCAGCGTGCCGCCGCTGCCCCGCCCGCCCAGTCCCATGAACCGGAGCCAGGGGACGGGGACAAAGGGCCGACTCCCCCCACCCTAGACTGCGGCCATTGCTGGCCCCCCGCTTCCTCCCGCGCCCTTTTTCGGAGGCCCCCCACCCCCATGTCCAGACCCACCCCCCTGCTCCTCTCCCTGGCGCTCGCCGCCGTCGTGATTCCCGCCGCCGCGATTCGCAGTCAGGCGGGGCAGCCCTCGTCTCCGGTGGCCCACTCCACCCATGTGGCGCCGACTTCTTCCTCTCCCTCAACCGGGCGGCTGCCCCTGACCGTGCAGGGGGCCAGCGTGATCGCCGTGCCACCCGGCGCGACCGAGACGAGCGCGGGCATGACCCTGCGGAACCCCGGCAAGACCCCGGTGGTGCTCACATCGGCCCGCAGCTCTGCCGCCGGACACGTCATGCTGATGACCACCCGGCGCGACGCGCAGGGGCGGGTCGGCATGAGCGCCGTGAAGAGTCTGACCGTTCCGGCGGGCGGGCAACTCGCCTTGAAGCCGGGCGGTGACCACCTGATGCTGATGGACCTGAAGCGGCCGCTCAAGCCCGGCGAGCGTGTTCCGCTGGTGCTCGTCGCGCGGGACGGCCGCACCCTGACCGTCTCCGCCACCGTCCGCCTGCCCTGACCCCCTGAGGACCCTGCCCATGACTGACTCCACCCCACTGCCCGCTGCCCCCCGCCCGCGTCCCTGGTACCTCTCGGCGCTGCTGGCGGCCTTGGCGGTGGCGCTGGTGCTGGGGGGCGCGTGGGTGTACGCCCGCGTGCAGAGTCCCTTTCCCTACTACGGCACGGCCTACACGCCTCCGGTGGCGGCGGCGTCCTTCCGGGGCACCGACCAGAACGGGCAGCCCTGGACCTTCACGCCCGGTGGGTCGGGCCGGGCGACCGCCCTCTTCTTCGGCTTCACCCACTGCCCCAACATCTGCCCGCTGACCCTGGCGTACCTGGAACGGGCGCGGCAGGCGCTCCCCGCCGACCAGCGTGACGGGGTGGACGTGATCCTCGTGAGCGTGGACCCGCAGCGCGACACGCCGGGGCGCCTGAAGGCCTACGTGGAATACTTCGGGGAGGCGACCGGGGTGCGCGTCTCCGAGCCTGCGTTGGCGGAAGTCGCCCGCGCCTATGGGGTGGGCTACCAGAAGGCCGACGTGAAGGGGCCGGACGACTACCAGATCAACCACACCACGGCCACCTACCTGATCGACGCGGGCGGCAAGCTGCGCGTGCTGTGGGACTACACCCAGCTCACCGACGTGGAGCGGGTCACGCGCGACCTCACCCACGTTCTGGAGAACCCGCTGCCATGACCTTCCCTCTGATGACCCTGGCCCCCGCCGACCTCAACCCCGGCCTGGCCGACCTGCTCGCCCTGCGCTTTGACCCCCTGGTGTGGCTGCCTGTGCTGGCGGTGACGGCGCTGTATTTCTGGCGCTATACCCTTGCTCGCCGCACCCCGGAGGGCCGCGCCAACTGGCCGGCGTGGAAGCCGGTGCTCTTCGGCCTCGGCGTGGTGCTGCTGATCCTCTCCACCCAGTCGGCGGCGACGAACCTGACGCTCAACAGCATGGCCCTCTACATGGCCCGGCTGATGGTGCTGGCCGAGGTGGTGCCGCCGCTGCTGGTGCTGGGGCTGCCGCGCGGCATCCAGATTGACCCGCGCCGTCCCTTCGGGCGATTCCTGAGCGTGCTGCTGGACCCCTGGGTGGCGCTGGCGGTGTGGAGTGCGGTCATCATCTTCTGGAACGTCCCGGCGGGCTTCAACGCCTCAGTGGTGACGAACACGGCCGCCGCGCTGCTGCCTGCCCTGTACCTGCTGAGCAGCCTGATGGTCTGGAGCGTGGTGCTGCGGCCCCTGCCCACCGTGCAGCCCGCGCACATCGGCTCGCGCGGGTGGTTCGGGCTGCTCGCCGCCCTGCCCATGATGGCGGTCGCCAGCGTGTGGCTGTACTCGCGGCAGGTGCTGTACACGCCCTACGTGGGGGCGCTGTGTCTGTGGGACCTCAGTCCCCTGCAAAACCAGCAGATCAGCGGGTGGATCATGATGGTGGCTGGATTGCCCGCGATGGCCCTGGCGCTGGTGCAGCTGATGATGTGGCTGATCAAGCTGGCGGACGGCGAGCAGGGGGGAACGCCGCCTGCGGTGGGGGATTGATCGACCAGCCAGAACGAGGAAAGCCCCAGCCTGAGCCGGGGCTTCTTGCTTGGATTGGTCGCTCTCTACCTCCGCGCGGCCCGTTGCCGATCCACGAACGTCAGGAACTCGGCCTGCGAGAGCGTATTCACCACGCCCGCCGGAGTCAGTCCCGCCTTCCGTGCCATCGCCACCCCGTAGCGGGTGTCGCCCAGGCCGCCGGGCACGTGGGCGTCGGTGTTGATCGCAAAGGTCAGCCGCTCGCGCCACCGCAGCACGTCCCGCCAGTCGAGGTCGAGGCGGTAGGGGTTGGCGTTGATCTCCACGACCGTGCTGTTCGCCGCGCACGCCTCCAGCACGGCGTCCAGATCCAGCGCGTAGCCGGGTCGCCGCAGCCGCAGCCGTCCGGTGGGGTGACCCAGGATGGTCACCAGGGGGTGCGAGGCCGCCCGCACCAGCCGCTCGGTCTGCCGGGCGGGGTCCAGGGTGAAGTGGCTGTGGACGCTCGCCACCACGTAGTCCAGGGTCAGCAGGTCCTCGTCGGGGTAGTCCAGCGAGCCGTCGGCCAGGATGTCCACCTCCGCTCCCGCGAGGATGGGCAGGCCCGCGCCCTGCAGGGCACGAATCTCCGCGACGTAGGCCCGCAGCCGCTCCAGGCTCAGGCCGTTCGCGTAGCTCGCCGCCCGCGAGTGGTCCCCGGTGCCCAGGTAAGCGTGTCCCAGCGCCTGCGCCGCCGTCACCATCTCCGGCAGGGTCGCCGCCCCGTCCGACCAGACCGAGTGGGTGTGCAGCATCCCTTTGATGTCCGCCACCGTGACGAGGTCTTCGGGCGGGGGCAACGTCTCCCACACCGCGTCGTGCTCCGGCTCGCGGTACTCGGCGGGGCGCAGGGGGAGGCCCAGTTCGCGGGTCACGTCGGCCTCGGTGGGGGTGGGGAGGAGGGTGTCCCCATGCTTCAGCCCCCGTCCGCTGAGGTCCAAGCCTTTCGCTCTGGCCTCGGTCCGCAATGACTCCCGGTAGGCCGTGCTCCCGCCCAGCATCAGGTCCAGCGCCCCACGTACCTCAGCGGAGGCGTACCCCACCTCCACCGGGACGCCATCCACCCGGCCTGCGAGCAGCGGCTTTCCCTCCAGCGGGGCGAGGTCCTCCACGGCATGTTCCAGCCGTGCCCGCACATCGTCGGCTGTGCCTGTGACAGTCACCCGCGCCGTCCGCACCGTCTCCAGTCCCCGGCGCACGTCCCCGGCGGGGCGGGGGTCCAGGCCGTCCAGCCGGGCGAGCAGGCTCTCCACCACCGCTTGCCCGGTGGAGAGGTGCTGGCGGTCTTGTGCCCCCAGCGCGAACTCCACCGCCTCCAGAATGGTTCCGGCACTCTTGGCCCCAAAGCCCTTCAAGGCCGCGACCCGGCCATCGCGGGCGGCCTCGCGCAGCCCCTCCAGCGAATCGATTCCGGCGTCCCACAGCGCCCGGATTTTCTTCGGCCCCAGCCCCCGTACCCGAAATAAGCCCAGTACCCCGGCGGGCACCTGGCTCGCGGCGTCCTCCAGCGGCCCGAAGCTCCCGCCCTCGGCGTAGGCGAGCAACTCGGCGGCGATGCCCTTGCCCACCTTGGGCACCCCCGCGAAGCCGGAAGCCAGCAGGGTGGGCACATCGGTGTCCAGCGCCTCCAGGCTGCGGGCCGCGCTTCGGTACGCCTGCGCCCGGAATGGTTCCTCGCCCAGCACGTCCAGCAGGTCGGCGGTGCTTTTCAGGGCCGACACCAGCGCCTTGCGGGTGACCTCAGCCACGGGCTTGCCTCCCCTGAAAGGTGATGACGCGTCCGCCCACCTCCGCAATCTGCGCCCGCGCGTCCCCGAAGTGGGAGCCTACCTCGCCCGGCGCGTGGGCATCCGACCCCAGCACGAACCCAATGCCCCGCGCGGCGGCCTCGCGGGTCAACTCCGGCGACGGGTAGGCCTCCGCGACCGGCTTGCGCCACCCCGCCGTGTTGAAATCCAGGGCCAACCCCAGCCCCGCCACCACGTCCAGCACGCGCAGCAGCGCCGAGTCGTCGGGGGCGCGGTGCCCGAACTTCTTGGGCAGGTCGAGGTGCCCAAGCGCGTCGAAGAGGCCCGTCCGCGCTGCCCCCTCTACCAACGCGGCGTAGTGGCGGTAGAGCTGCCCCAGATCGCGGTCCTCGTACTCGGCCACGAACTCGGGGTTGTCGAAGCCCCACGCGCCGAGGTAATGCACGCTGCCGATCACGTAGTCCCAGTCGTGCGCGGCCAGAACCCGCTCCACGAAGCGTTCGGTGCCGGGGTGGAAGTCGGCCTCCAGCCCCAGCCGCACGTCCAGCCGCCCGGCAAATTCGGCCTGTACCTCCCGCACGGTGTCCACGTACTCGGCCAGTTGATCGGGCCGCATCCGCCACGGCGCGTCGTACCACGCGGGCATCGGCATGTGGTCGGTGAAACACAGCCCAGCGAGGCCCGCGTCCAGCGCCGCCTGCGCGTACTCGCGCGGGTGCCCGGTCGCGTGCCCGCACAGCGGCGTGTGCATGTGCGAGTCGTAGAGGCCAGAGGGAAGGCTCATGGGGGACAGGGTACGCGGTGCGCGGCGGCCTTACCGCACCGGACGCACCGCCAGCCGCGCCCCGACCCGGCCCCCCAGCACATGCAGCACCAGTCCCGCCAGGACCAGCCCGGCTCCCAGCAGCTTGAGCGCGGGGAAGGCTTCGCGGTAGAAGACGGCGCTCGCCAGCATCCCGAACACGGGCACCAGCAGCGAGAGGGGCGCGATTCGGGCCGCCCCGTGCCGCTGAATCAGCCAGCTCCAGACCCCGAAGCCCAGCACGGTATTGCCCAGCCCCATAAACAGGACGGCGGCCCAGAACGTGGCCCCCGAATCCGTCAGCGTGCCCACCACGTTGCCCCAGCCCTCGGTCAGCACGGCCAGCCCCGCGAGCGGCAGCGGCGCCACGAGGCTGCTCCAGATCACCAGCGCGAACACGTTGGCTCCGCCCGACGCCCGCACCAGCAGGTTGCTGACCGCCCACCCCAGCGCCGCCACCAGCGTGAGCCCCAGCCCGATCAGCGTCACGTCCCCGCCCGAGGCTGTCCCGATCACCGCCATTCCCCCGAAAGCCAGCGCCATGCCCAGCATCTGCGGCGGCGTGATCCGCTCCCCCAGAAAGCGGGCAGCGAGGAGTGCCGTGAAAAAGGCCTGCGTTTGCATCAGCAGCGACGCCACTCCCGCGCTCATGCCGAGCTGCACGGCGAGGTAGAGCAGCCCGAACTGCACCACGCCCACCGCGAGGCCGTAGCCCCACAGAATCCGCGCTGGAACCTGCGGGCGTCCCACGAACAGCACCGCCGGAAACGCGGCCACCGCGAAGCGCAGCGCGGCGACCAGCAGCGGCGGGGCGTCCGAGACCGACCACTTGATCACCACGAAATTCACCCCCCAGATGAAGGTGATCAGCAGGGCCAGGAGCAGGCTGCGGGCGGGCAGGGGAGAGGGAGCGGGGGGCATCGGCTCCGGAGTGTACGGCGCGGAAGAACCCCTCAGTCCGCTTCGCGGCCAGCTCCCCTCAAAGGGAGCCCCGAAGCGCACGAAACTGGGGAGAACGCTACCCACGAAAGCCTCCCTTTCAAGTGGACTTGCAAGGCTGCGCAGCAGAGGTGCCCCGGAGAGGCGGACCCGCAGAGCTGCGGAGCAGAGGGGTCAACCGGGACCGGCAGCCCCACGACCGAACCGACTCCGCACCGCCCTGATCTGCATCTTCTTGCATCAAAGCGTATACTTACTCGCCATGACGTTGGACGCTCCCGCCCGCCTGACCCCCGACACGTTGCCCGCCCCGGTGATGGCCGGGCGCGACTTTCTGAGCAACCTCGACATGACGCCGGGGGAGCTGCGGACGGTGCTGGACACCGCCCACTCCATGCGCCGGGGCGAGTGGCGGGGCGTGAAGCCGCTCGCGGGCCTCAGCCTTGCGCTGATCTTCGAGAAGGCATCCCTGCGCACCCGCACCACCTTCGACGTGGGCATGTACCAGCTCGGCGGGCACGCGATCACCCTCAGCAATCAGGAGATCGGCCTGGGCACCCGCGAGCGCGTGAGCGATGTGGCCCGCAACCTCGAACGGTGGGTGGACGGGGTGATGGGCCGGGTGTACCTCCAGCAGACGCTTCAGGAACTCGCCGACCACGCCGCCATTCCGGTCATCAACGGCCTCAGCGACATGCTGCACCCCGCGCAACTGCTGGCCGACTACCAGACCATCGAGCAGGAGTTCGGCACCGACCTGCGTGGGCGCCGGGTCGTGTATATCGGCGACGGCAACAACCTCGCCAACAGCCACATCCACCTCGGCATCCTGACCGGCACGGACGTCACCATCGTGACTCCAGTGGGCTACGAGCCGAACGCGGGCGTGCTGATGGACGCGGTGAAGGCGGGCGTGCAGGTCACCCTGACGAACGACCTCGCTGCTATCGAGGGCGCCGACGTGTTGTACACCGACGTATGGATCAGCATGGGTCAGGAGGCCGAGGCCGATATCCGCCGCCGCGCCTTCCGGGGTTATCAGGTCACGCCCGCCATGCTGGAGACGATCGCCCCGCACGGCATCTTCCTACACTGCCTTCCTGCCCACTACGGCGAGGAGACGGTGCCCGAAGCGACCGAACACCCCAAAAGCCGCGTCTTCGACCAGGCCGAAAACCGCCTGCACGCGCAAAAGGCGCTGCTGTATCACGTCATGGGCGAGATGAAGCCCCGCTGGTGAGAGAATCGGGCGCATGAACGACGTGGAATGGCTCGACCTCGTGAACGAACATAACGAGGTGATCGGGAGCGTGACCCGCGACGAGGCGTGGGCGCGGCGCCTCCCCGTGCGGGGCGTCAACGCCTTTCTCGTCAACCCGCGCGGCGAGCTGTGGATTCCGCGCCGCACCCTCACCAAGCGGAACTTCCCCGGCTGCCTCGACATGAGTGTGGGTGGCCACGTCGAGCGCGGCGAGAGTTACGAGGCGGCCTTTCGCCGCGAAACCCAGGAGGAGCTGAATCTCGACGTGGACACGCTGCCCTGGCGGGAGATCGGCGCCTTTACCCCGCAGGACGCGGGCCTGAACATCTTCATGCGGGTCTACGAACTCCGTACCGATACGGCCCCCGCCTATAACCCCCACGACTTCGATGGGGCCGAGTGGCTGACGCCCGATGCCCTGCTCGCCCGCATCGCCGCAGGTGACCCGGCCAAGAGTGACCTCGCGCCGCTGGTGCGGCTTTGTTATGGAGACCGACTGACATGACCCCCCGCATCTTTATCGACGGCGAGGCCGGAACCACCGGCCTGCAAATCCGCGCCCGGCTGGAGGGCCGCACAGACCTCGACCTCCTGAGCATCAACCCTGCCCGCCGCAAGGATCCCGAAGCCCGGCGCGAGCTGCTGAACAGCGCCGATGTCGCCATCCTGTGCCTACACGACGACGTGGCGCGGGAGGCCGTGGCGATGATCGAGAACCCGGCGACCCGCGTGTTGGACGCCAGCAGCGCCCACCGTACCGCCGAGGGGTGGGCCTACGGCTTCCCCGAACTGACCAAGGAGAGCCGGGGCGAGATTCGCGCCGCCCGCTTCGTCAGCAACCCCGGCTGCTACGCGACAGGGGCGATCGCCCTCCTGCGTCCGCTGACCGACGCGGGCCTGTTGCCGCCCGACTTCCCCCTCAGCGTGCAGGGCTTCTCCGGGTACTCGGGCGGGGGCCGGGCGCTGGTGGACGCACACGAGGGACGCGGAGAGCATCCGATGGCCGGGCCGTTTAAGAGCTACGCGCTCTCGCTGACCCACAAGCACCAGCCCGAGATGGCGCGGCACGGTGGGCTGACCCAGATGCCCCTCTTCACCCCCCACGTCGGCGGCTGGCGGCAGGGGATGCTGGTCCAGATTCCGCTGCACCTGGAACCGCTGGGCGTGACGGCGGCGCGGCTGCACAAGGCGCTGGCCGACCACTATGCCGGGGAGCGTTTCGTCCAGGTCATGCCCTTTGAGCACGGTCAGCCCGCCGACGCCATCCTTGACCCCCAGACGCTCAACGGCACGAACGAGCTGGAACTGTTCGTCTACGCCAGCCCCGGCGGAGAGCACGCCCTGCTCGTCTCGCGGCTGGACAACCTGGGCAAGGGCGCCAGCGGCGCGGCGGTGCAGAACCTCGACGTGATGCTGGGGCTGGAGGGGGCAGGACATACCTATGGGGTGCCGGAGGGAGTCTGAGAGTCAGTCCTCCGCCAGATGCGACACGACCCGAATCTCCCCGTAGCTTCCCTCCTGCTCTGCGCTGAAGGCCCCCTCCTTCACGCCCTCCAGCAGCGCGGCGAAGTAGGTCGTGCGCTCGCCCCAGTCCTGGGCCGGAATGCCCCGGAAGGTGAAGGTCCGCAGCCGCACCCCGAACGCCCGCAGCGCCCCCAGCGCGTCGGCCAGTGTGAGGCGCTCGCGCGAGAGCAGCGGCACCTCGACCTGCCGCACCGCGTTCTGCGCGGCCTTCACCAGCCGGGCGAGGCTGCGGGCGGGCTGCACGGGGCGCTCGCGTCGGGGAAGGTTCAGTGGCACCGGCCGCGCCGGAATCAGCCCCTCGCGCTCGCGGCGGCGGGCGGCCAGAAACCCCACCAGCGCGTCGAGTTCGGCCAGCGCCTCCACCCCTTCCACGAGGTCGTCCAGCGGGTCCGTGTCCCACTCGCCCTCGGGGGAGGGGTCCGGGTCGGGGGCGGGCAGCAAGAGCCGCGCCTTGAGCGCGATCACGCCTGCCAGTGCGGGGAGCGCCTCCGGGTGCCCCTCCACCCCCTGCGCCCTTGCCCAGCCCAGCACCTCGCGGGTGAGGTGCAAGAGGCCCACCTCGCCCGGCTCAACCCGGCCCGTTCGCAAGGCAGAGGCCAGCTCCGCGAGGCTGCCCTCGAACGTCGGGAGCCTCACCACGAAGCTGGCGGGAGGGGGAAGCGCGAGGGTGGTCATGCCGTTAGCGCGCCAGACTCAACGGGACTTCAGGAAGCCGACCTTCTCGCGCACTTCCTCCATGACGGGCTGGGCGATGGCACGGGCTTCTTTCGCCCCCTGCTCCAGCGCGTCGCGCACGAGGTCAGGGTCCGCGCGCAGGTCGGCGGCCCGTGCTTGCAGCGGCTCCAGTTCGCGCCGCATCCCCTCCATCAGCATCTTCTTGCAGTCCACGCAGCCGATTCCGGCGGTGCGGCAGCCCGCGTAGACGGTCTCGATGGTGGGCAGATCGGAAAAGAGCTTGTGGTAGTCCCCGATCAGGCACTTGTCGGGGTCGCCGGGGTCGGTGCGCCGAACGCGGGCGGGGTCGGTGGGAGCCACCCGCACCTTCTGCCAGATGGAGTCCAGCGGTTCGAGAATCCCCAGGGTGCTCGTCTCGCCCTTGCTTTTGCCCATCTTGCCGTGGCCGTCCACGCCGGGAATCCGCAGGGCGTCTTTGGCGTACACGGCCTTCGGCTCGGGAAACGTCTCGCCGTAGGCATGGTTGAACTTGCGGGCGATCTCACGGGTCAGCTCGATGTGTTGGGTCTGGTCCTCGCCGACGGGCACGGTGTCGGCCTTGTACAGCAGGATGTCGGCGGCCATCAGCACCGGGTACATCAGCAGGCCCGCCGGAACACTTTCGAGTTGCTCGGACTTGTCCTTGTACTGGGTCATGCGCTCCAGCTCGCCCACCGGGGTCAAGGCCGTGAACACCCAGCTCAGCTCGTGGTGCTCGGGCACCTGCGACTGCACGAAAAAGGTGACCTTGGAGGGGTCCAGTCCGGCCGCAAAGTTGGCGACCGCCATCTCGAAGGTGCGTTTCGAGAGCTGGGCGGGGTCGTAGGCGGCGGGGTTGGTGATGGCGTGCAGGTCCACCACGCAGTAGATGGAGTTCTTGCCGTACTCCTCGCCCAGCCGCACATAGTTCTTCATGGCCCCGAAGTAGTTGCCGATGTGGGGGTCCCCGGTCGGCTGGATTCCTGAAAACACGCGCGGCATATCGGGGGGATTCTAGCGGGCAGGAACCGGGAGCCGCCTGCGCTGTCTGGCGGACCATGGGGCAGGGGCGGCCCCCTGCTCGGAGAGCCGCCCCTGCCGGATGTGCCTGGGGTGGGTTACTCGGTGGCCGGTTCGCCACCCTCGGCGGGAGCGCCAGTCTGGGCCTCGCCCTCGGCGGGCGTTTCCGTCTCTGCGGCCGTGTCCCCGGCCCCGTCGGCGGGAGCCCCCGCATCTTCCGCAGCGGCGCCCTCGCCCTGGGCCGCGCCCTCCCCCTCGCCCCCGGTCTGTCCGGCGGGAGCGGGGGGCGGGGCAGCGGCGGCCACGCGCTTTTCCTGCGCGTCCAGCACGGCCTGAAGGTTGTTCTTGGGCTTGAGCTTGGCGACCTCGCCCGTCAGGAACTTCTGCCCGGCCTCCGAGCGTTTGGTCGCCAGCACCTGCTCGCGAATCTGGTCACGGACCTCCGCCAGCGACTGCACGACGGCGGGCTGGAAGCCGGTCACGTAAGCGACGACGTAGCGGTCGCCCACCTTGACCACATCGCTGACGCGGCCTTCCCCGGCGGCCTTCAGGTTCTCGACACCGAAGACGGCAGCCTCGACCTCCTCGCCCAGGGTGCCGCTTCCGGCGCTGACCTCGCCGCGCTCGGAGACGGTGCCGCCCGCGCGGGCCGCCGCCTGAACGGGGTCGCCGCCCGCGAAGCTCTGGCGGAAGGCGGTGGCCTTGGCCTGGTCGGGGAAGCTGACTTCCGCGACGGCAGCGCTCGCCGGGGTCTCGAACTGCGAGCGGTTCTGGGTGTAGTACGCCCGGACCTCGGCGTCGGTCACTTCCACGTCGCGCCCGCCGTAGGCCACCAGTCCGGCGGCCTGCTCCTGGCGGGTGCCCGTTAGGGGCAGCTTGAGGCTCTGCGCGACCTGCGGGGCGGCGTACGCCTGAATCAGTTGCTCGGTGATCTGCGGCTTGAGCAGGCTGTTGACGAGCTGCCCGGCCTGTTCGGCGGGCACCTGCCCCAGCAGCGCGGCGAACTGCTCGTTCTGCACGACCTGCTCCACGACCGCCGAGTAGGGGATCGTCTGCCCGGCGACGCTGGCGACCGTGGGGTTCTCGGTCTTCCAGTTGGGGTCGCTGACCTCGACCTTGATGTCCTTCTCGATGCCGCTGAACCATTCCTCGACGGCACGGTTCTTCTTCTGCTCGGCAACGGTCTTCTGGGCGTCGGCCTTGGCCTGCTCGAAGGGCTTGACGGCGGGCGCGAGGTAGTCCTCGACCTGCACGATATAGAACTTGCCGCCGCTCTCCACCACGTCGGTCACGCCGCCGTCCGTCAGGGCGAACGCCGCCGCGCCCACCTCGCTGGGCAGCGCGACCTGCGCGACCGGGCGGGGCTTGCCGTTCTCGAGGGGACCCAGGGCGCCGCCCCGGTCCCCAAACTCGGTGCTGTTGGCACTCGCCAACTCGGCGAAGTCGGCCCCGCCGCGAATCTGGCGCAGCAGGTCCTCGGCCTTGGCCTTGTCGTTCACCACGATCTGACGGCCCACGATGCGGGCGTCGGTCTGGTAACTCTCCGGGTTCAGGTCGTAGTGCAGCCGCACCTCGGCGTCCGAAGGAGCGGGGGCCGCCGCCTTGATCTCCTCGACCTTGCGGTTCACGGCGAGCTGGTCGCGCATCTGTGCCCGGAACTGCGAGTCGGTCAGCCCGGCCTGTTGCAGGGCGTCGGTCCAGGCCTTGTTGTCGGTCAGGCCGTTGGATTCGCGGATCTTGTCCACCTCGGCGTTCACGTCCGCGCGGCTCACGTCGATGTCCTCTGCGGCCTGCCGCAGCGCGACCTGCCGGGCCTGCTGCGCGACCACGTAGGTCTTGAAGTCGTCGGCCAGCACCCCGCTCTGGGCACTCGACAGCACCGGGTTGCTCTGGCGCAGCGCTTCGAGTTCCTGCACGGTCACGGTCTCGCCGTTGACGGTCATGGCCGGTGTTCCCTTGTCCCCGCCGCCGAACAGCGAGCCCACGTTGGGCGTGAACTGGTAGGCCATCCCGACCACCAACAGCAGTGCGAGGGCGCCCAGCAGGACGTTGAGGGCTTTTTTGTTCTTCACTTGATCTCCTTGTGCGTAGGTGCTAGGTTACCTGGGCTATGCACTCGTAGCTCAGGTGGATAGAGCGTTGGCCTCCGGAGCCAAAGGCCACAGGTTCGAGTCCTGTCGAGTGCGCCACAACTGCCCAGTGCCCTGCGGGCACCCAGACGCCACCCTGCGGGGTGGTGTTTTCGTTGTAGCCCGGCCCGGTGAATCCGGCGGGAGAAGGCGGAGGTCCGGAAACGCACGCGGGCGAGTCTAGCATGTTTGACTAAGGTCGCATGAAGCCAAAAACGTCGGTGTGGGCGCAGTTTTCCTGCTTCCTCTCATGCGCGGTGTACCCTGGGGACATGGACCTGCTTTCCCTGCTCACTCGCCTGCCCGGCTCCTACGCCGGACCTACCCAGCCCGAACCCGGCCCGCACGGCCTGATCGGGGTGGGGGAGGGCGCACTCGCCGCACACCTCGCGGCCACGCTGATTCCCGGCACCCTGACGCGCACGGGGACGCAGTTTGTCGTGTCCAGCGCCGATACCGCTGACGCCGCCCGCGACTACGCCGACCTCGCGGAGGTGGCGGGGGCCGGGGTGCGCCGGGTCAGCACCGGGGGCGTCCCCGATGACGTGGATGTGCTGGTGCCGGGCGGCCTGCCCGCGACCTACCACGCGGCCCAGTACCTCGCCCACGCTTCCGGCCACGCGCGGGAGGCCGCCGAGGCGGAGTCCCTGCTCGCCACGCTGCGCGACCAGTGCGCCCCGGAGGTCACGGAGGGCAACCCCGCCCGCGACCTCGCGTGGTCGCTGTGGGGCCGCACGCCCCTGCTGCTTGCCGCCCCCGACGCCGAGGCGCTGCCGCACGCCTGGCAGTCGCTGCTCGCGCGGGCGGGCAAGACGCTCGCCGTGCCCGTGCTGGGCGATCCGCTGGCGGTGGCAACCGGGGCCTTCGAGGCCCAGCACGAGAAGGGCGACGCCAAGGTGGCCCTGATTCTGGGGGACCCCGACCCGACCTTGCATGTGGTGCGCGAGGTGCTGGAGTCGCGCATCGACGAGGTGCTGCACGTGCCCTTTCCCCAGGGTGAAGGCGGCGCGGCGCCCAGCGGGTACGCGGGCAGCCTCGCCCTGTGGTACTTCGGGGCCTGGGTCGCGGCCTACCTCGCCGAGCGCTACGGCGTCCAGCCCGCCGACCCCCCCGTCCTGGCCCGCGCCCAGTCGGCCCTGGCGGGGGAGGAAGACCCCGCCGCCCTGGGCCTGGGCCGCCCGGAGGACGTGCGCCGCACCCGCGTGGACGACGAGGACTTCGCGGACGGTTTCAACGATGAGGACGATCTGGACGAGGAGTAAGAGCGGTGGATTGGTAGGGGGACGGGGTGCTGGAGGAGGCCCCGTCCCCTGCTCAGTCGTCCGCTGCCGCGAGTTCCGCCGGAGCAGGGGCTGCCGACGACGGCCCGGCCAGGCCCAGCAGGTGATGCACGGCGGCACTCCATCCCCCGTCATCCAGCACCCGGTACAGGTGCGCCCACTGCCAGCGGCGGTAGGCGTCGGCGGCTTCAGCCACGCGCGTCTCGTCCGTGGCCGGCTGAAGGTGGCGTGGGGTGAGGCTGCCTTCCAACTCGCCCAGCGTTTTGGGTCCCAGCGCGAAGGCGACCCGGCCCCCGGTCAGCCAGGCCCGCAGGCTGGCCTCGTCGGGGAGGGCGTAGAGGATCAGCTCGCCGCCGGGGTGCCCCTCCCCGGCCCGCACCAGCGTCAGCCCCGGCACCTGCCCGGCCAGATACGCCGCGACCGGGCCGTCGGCGTAGGCACTCGATCCGGTCCGCAGGTGGTTCATCGCCTCGCGGGGGTCCAGCCGGGGAACCGGGGCGGGAGCGGATTCGCCGTCGAGTCCCAGCAGGCCGGGGGGCCGCAGCGCCTGCCCCTGCCACTCCAGCCGCGTCTGCCCGCGCCACTCGTCCTGCACGAGGTGCGTGGCGAGGTCGTGGTCGCCGTCGGCCGCCCGCGTCTCGCCGTGCTTGATGCCCCGCAAGCCTCCCGCCTGAAACTGCAGGCTGGTGCCGCGCCCGCCCACCAGCCGCGTGCGCGAGAGGGGCGAGCGCACGTGCCAGAGCGGCGGCGTGTGCCCGGTCCCGAACGGTTCGAGGGCCGCCGCCTGCTGCGCGAGGTCCCCGGTCGCGGCCAGCGGAGGTAAGGGCGCGTCCAGCCGCCACGCCGGAACGGGCCGGGGAAACTGGCGCACGTAGCCATGCAGTCGGTCCCGCAGCGCTCCGAAGTTCCCCTCGTCCAGTGAGAAGCCCGCCGCGCCGGGGTGGCCCCCGAAGCGCTTGAGCAGGTCCTGGCTGTGCCGCAGGCCCTCCACCGCGCTGATGCCCGGCGTGGACCGCACCGACCCCTTGCCCTGCGCGACGATATACACCGGGCGGTAGAAGGCTTCCACCAGTTTGCTCGCCACGATGCCCATCACGCCCGCGTGCCAGTCCGGGTGCGTGAGCACCAGCGCAGGGTCGGCAGGGTCGGCGAGCGCGAGAGCCTCGGCGTACATCCGGTCCTGCAACACCCGGCGCTCGCCGTTGCGCGATTCCAGGTAGGTCGCCAGCGTCTGCGCCTGGTGCTCGCTCTCGGTGGTCAGCAGCTCCAGCGCGAGGTCCGCTTCCCCCAGCCGCCCCGCCGCGTTCAGCAGCGGCGCGAGCAGAAAGGCTACGTCCCGGGCGGTGGGCCGCTCGACCTTCTTGGCCTGAAGCATGGCCCGCAGGCCGGGAATGGTCGAGTGTGCCAGTTCCTCCAACCCGCGCCGCACCAGCGCCCGATTTTCCCCCACCAGTGGAGCCACGTCGGCCACCGTCCCCAGGGCGGCGAGCGCGGTGAGGGGCGTGGGGGCGGGCAGGTCCAGCTCCTCATGCACCGCCCACAGCAGGTGGTAGGCCACGCCCGCCCCGGTGAGGTTGTGAACCTCCGGGTCGTAGTCCGCCGTCTCGTGCGGGTGGACGACCAGGGTGGCGGGGTAGTCCTCGCCGGGCGCGTGGTGGTCGGTCACGATGACCTCCACACCCAGCGCCAGCAGCGCCCGCACCTCCTCCAGATTGGTGACCCCGCAGTCCACCGTGACCAGCAGGTCACAGGCGGCGGCGTGGTCCTCCACCCGGTCTGGATGGATGCCGTAGCCCTCGTTGAGGCGATGGGGAATAAAGCCGTGAGCCTCGGCCCCCAGCGCCCGCAGGCCGTGCACCAGGATGGCGGTGGCTGTCACCCCGTCGGCGTCGTAATCGCCATGGATGCGGAGGCGCTTCTTGGCCCGTACTGCCGCCACCAGCCGCCGCGCCGCCTCCCGCAACGCCGGGTTGGGGGTCAGCCGCAGGGCCGGGTCCAGCCGGGCCGGGGTCAGGCCGCGCCCATGCAGCACCTGGGCGAGGGGAGCCGACACGCCCCAGGTCCGCATGGTGTCCAGCAGGGCTTCCCGGCTCGCGGGCGGGGCCAGCAGCCAGCGGGCCTCCGGGGGGGTAGGGGCTGGGCGGCTCATGCGTCCTCCGGGGCGGGGGTGACTGGGGGCACGGTGCCCAGCCGGGCTTGCAGGGCTGCCGTCAGGCGGTGTTCCAGCTGCGCCCGTTCCCGGCGACTCCGGCGCTGCCGCCACGCCGAGCGCCACAGCGGGGGCAGCAGCAACAGGGCCGTGTACGCCCCGCCCAGGACCGCAAACAGTACCACCGCGCCTCCCAGCGACAGCAGTGCTTCCCCCTGGCCCAGCGGCAGCGGCAGCCGCACTGGCACCGGATTTTCCAGCGCGACCAGCAGCAGATACCCTCCCAGCGCGAGCAGCAGCAGCACCTGAATCAACTGCACGAGTCGCATACCACCAAAGTCTACCGCGCGGCCCGGCCGCACACAGGGACGAAAAGAGGTCCCCCGCAGGGGACCCCGTTCAGCCGTGGCTGGACTTCGTGATTGGGCTTAGAAGTAGAACTTCAGACCGGCGCGGACGGCGGGCACGAAGCCGCGCTGGTCGGTCGCGGTGTTCGTGTTCTGCACCGAGCCGGCGCCCTTGCTGCTCAGGTAGTAGCGGCCGTTGCCTTCCACGAAGGCGGCGATGGAGTTGGTCACCTGGAAGTCCACGCCCACGAGTGCGTTGACGTAGGTGTCCGTGACGTTGGTGTTCGCGGTGGCCGTGGTGCGCCCGGTGCTGCTGGTCAGGCCCAGACCCACGCCCGCGTAGGGCTGGATGTTGGTGCCGGTGTTCAGGCCAATGGTCGCGTTCACGTCCGCCGAGAGGGCGTTGCGGCCGGGCTTGTAGTCCGCCGAGACGCGGGCGCCGAAGGGGCCGACGAGCGAGGTGGTGCCCACCATACCGCCGAAGCTGGCGCAGTAGTTGACCGCACGGCCGTCACTGTTGGGGATGTAGCAGGGGTTGTTGGCGCCCGCGCTGCTCGCACCCACGTACACGCCCGCGTACAGGTCGCCGCGCGTGACGCCGTTGGTGGTGCCGGTGGGCGTCTCGCCGATCACGACGGTGGTGGGGGGGGTCACAATGGTCGTGGTGCCGCCCGTGGTGGTGCCGGTCTGGGTCGCGCGGGCTTCCAGGGCCGCGATGCGGGCTTCGAGGGCCGCGGTGTCCGCCGCCGCTCCGGCGGGACCAGCGGGGCCGGCCGGACCCTGGGGACCAGCGGGGATGTTGCGAATCGCCGTTTCCAGCGCGTCGATGCGGGCGGTCAGGGCCGCCGTGTCGGCGCCAGCAGTCCCAGCCGTACCCAGCGCGTTGATGCGCTCTTCCAGGGCCGCGATGCGGGCCTGCTGCTCGGCGTTGAGACGCTCGAGGTCGGTCACACGGGTGCTGATGGCCGCCAGCTCGGTGGCGACCTCCTGCATCCCGGCGGTGATGGTGGCGAGGTCACTCTGGCTGAGGGTGCTGTTGCTCAGCGAGCCGGACTGCAGCAGGCGGAAGAAGATCAGCGCCGCTTCATAGCGGGTGATGTTCTGGTTGCCGCGGAAGGTGCCGTCGGGGTAGCCCTGAATCAGGCCGCGCTGCACGAGCAGGTCCACGGCGTCCTTGGCCCAGTGCCCGGCGGGCACGTCGGTAAAGGTCACGACCTGGGTCGGGGTGGTGGTCGTCGTGGTGGTGGTCGTGTTGGTCTGGGCGCTGGCGGCACCCAGCGCCAGGGCCAGGGTCGAAGCAATGGTCAGGGACTTGCGCATAGTTCTCCTTTGAACATACGGGAAGCGGTTGATCCGCTCCGTGGCACGGCCTCACCGTAGGAAGACGCCGTGAGGACGCCATGAACTGTAACCCCTCCTGCCATCCATCACATGACGGTTTCTTCTCAGAAACCTCAAGTGCGGCGCATCTCTAAATGGCGGGTGAGAGGTCCGGCTCCTTCAATGAGGAATCTGATCCGCTTCTCAGGCAGAGAAGGCCACTGCCAAGTGACGCCCGACACGCGCCTGGTCCGGGAGTCGCTCACCGTTCGGCGGGCTTTCTATACTGCCGTCCATGAGTCAGATTCACCTGCGGGCACAGCCGGGCGACGTCGCGGATTACGTGT
Source organism: Deinococcus sp. NW-56 (assembly GCF_002953415.1). NCBI lineage: Bacteria > Thermotogati > Deinococcota > Deinococci > Deinococcales > Deinococcaceae > Deinococcus > Deinococcus sp. NW-56. The sequence goes on from NZ_CP026516.1 coordinate 825,153, forward strand.
TGCTCCCCGGCGATCCGGGTCGGGCGCGGCGCATCGCCGAGACCTACCTAGAAGATGTCCGGCTGTACACTGAACACCGCCAACTGCTGGGCTTTACCGGCACCTATCAGGGAGTGCGCGTGAGCGTCCAGACGACCGGGATGGGCTGCCCCAGCGCTGCCATCGTCGCGGAGGAACTCGCGCGGCTGGGGGCCAAAACGCTGATTCGGGTCGGCACCCTGGGCGGCGCGACCCCCCGCGTGCAGCCCGCCGACCTCGTGGTCGCCACCGCCGCCGTGCCCAACGACGGCACCACCCGGCAGATACTGGGCGGCGCCCCCTACGCCCCCGCCGCCAGCTTCGAGGTCGTGGAGGCGGCGGTCGCCTCGGCCCGTGCGCTGGGGGTGCCGCACCACGCGGGGCTGATCATGACGGAAGACGCCTTCTACGCCAGCACGCCCAAGCATGCCCGGCTGTGGGCGTCGCGCGGGGTGCTGGGCTTCGAGATGGAGGCGAGCGCGGTCTTTCTGGTCGCGGCCCAGCACGGCCTGCGGGCGGGGTGCCTGACTGCGTGCAGCAACGACATTGGGGACCCGCAACTCGTGCCCGACGAGGTGCTGGCGCAAGGCGTCGACCGGATGGTGCGGGTGGCGCTGGACGCCGTCGTGCGGCTGGCCGGGGCCGAAGCCCACTGACCCCGGCGGCCGGGCGTGGCAGGATGAACCCATGACGATGCTCGACGAGATTGAGTTCAACCATATCCAGCTCGACCAGCACGGTCCGCTCGCGGTGCTGACCGTCAACCGCCCGAAGGCGCTCAATGCCCTGAACGCCGACACGTTGGCCGAGATCAGCGCGGCCCTCGACGCGGTCGTGGACGTGCCCGAGATCGGCGCCCTGATCGTGACCGGGGGCGGCGACCGGGCGTTCGTGGCGGGGGCCGACATCAGCGAGCTGGCCGAACTGGAGGACGTGTACCAGGGCCGCGAACTCGCCCTCGCCGGGCAGGACGTGATGCAGACGGTGGCGAATCTGCCCATTCCCACCATCGCCGCCGTGAACGGCTTCGCGCTGGGCGGCGGGCTGGAACTCGCGCTGGCCTGCGACGTGCGGGTGGCCTCGCCGGGGGCCAAGCTGGGGCTGCCCGAAGTCTCGCTGGGCCTGATTCCCGGCTTCGGGGGCACCCAGCGCCTCGCCCGGCTGATCGGGCCGGGTCCGGCGCTCGACCTGATGCTCACCGGGCGGCAGATGGCGGCAGACGAGGCCCTGCGCCTGGGGCTGGTGAACTACGTCGCCGACGACCCCCTCCAGAAGGCCCGCGAGGTCGCCGAGCAGATGGTGCGGCACGCGCCCATCGCTCTCTCGCTGGTCAAGGAGGCGGTGCGCCGGGGGCTGGACACCTCGCTGGAGGCGGGGCTGGAGATCGAGGCGGACCTGTTCGGGATGCTGGTGGCGACCAAGGACTTCCGCGAGGGCACCTCGGCCTTCCTCGCCAAGCGCAAGCCGGAGTTCCAGGGTGAGTGAGGCGGACCTGCTGCCGGACGCGCAGCAGCATGACGAGCGCCCTGGGAGCGACTCCAAGTTCACCCTCAGCGTGGCCGGGGGTCACCTTCAGGACGTGGAGGGCCGCCACAGCGAGGGGGATGGAACGCCGGACGCCCCACCTCCGCCGCCCGCCGACGTTCCGGCCGACGGGCGCGTCGTCGAGTTCACCACCCCCCGCGCCAAGCTGATCGCGGAGGCGCACGGGGCGATTCACGCCGACCTTCAGAGCTACCCCCGAGCGCTGGCCGCTTATGAGGCCCTGCGCGGCGACCCCGAGGCGCTGGCCCACTGGGACATGGCGAATTACATCACCATGCGCAAGCTGGGCTACAACGACCACGGGCGGGTCCATTCCTTTATCACGGGCGCGGCCAGCATGGCGATCACCGAGCTGCTGCTGGAGGCCGGAGTGCGGCCCGACCTGATGGAGTCGGGGGTGGGCGACGCCGACGACGTGTTTCTGGCGGTGATTCTGGGCACCATGCTCCACGACATCGGCAACCAGATTCACCGGGTGGGGCACGAGGCGCACGGGGTCGCGCTGGCGCTGCCGATCCTCGACCGCATCCTGGGGCCGATCTACCCCGACCCCTTCAAGCGGACGAAGGTGCGTTCCTTCATCCTGGGGTCCGTCAATTGCCACGACCTCAACCCGGTGCCGCTCACGCTGGAAGGCGGCATCACGGCGGTTGCGGACGGCACCGACATCACCAAGGGGCGCGGGCGCAAGGCCTTCGCGCTGGGCAGCGTGGACATTCATTCCATCAGCGCCCTGGCGGTGGACCAGGTCGTGATTGAGCGTGGGCGCGAAAAGCCGGTCCTCATCAACGTGACCATGAACAACTCCGGCGGCATCTTTCAGGTCGAGGAGGTGCTGGCGCCCAAGGTGATTCGCACGCCCATGAGCCGGTACGTGGAACTGCGGGCCTGCACCCGCGAGGAGGGCGACGAGCAGATTCTGCGCCGGGTGCGGCTGGAGGGCGACCACTTCGTGATGGACCTGGAGGGGGGCGAGCGGGTGGTCACGCCCGTGGTGGACCGCCGGGGGCAGGTCGCGCAGGCCGTGGCCGAGGTGCTGGACGCGGGCACGCGGGGACCTTAACCGTTCCTCACCCCCACACCTCCGGCCCGGCCCCTGCCGCTACACTGACCGGGTGACGAGGGGTTACGCCATCGCTGTTTCTGCCGCCGCCTTGCTGGGCGGCGCGCTCGCTATGGGCCTCGCCGCCGGGGACGCGGGCCGCCTCGCGCCGGGGCTGGTCGTGGGGACCGTGCCTGTCGGTGGCTTGACCCCCGCCCAGGCCCGCGCCCGGCTGACCGATCAGCTTCCGGCCGTGCCCCAGGTCACGGTGCAGGCCGGACAGAAGAGCTGGACCGTTCCCGCCACCCGCCTGGGCTGGAGCGTGGACCCGGCGGCGAGTGTGGCGGCAGCGGTGCGGGCCTCTCAGAACCGCGACCTGTGGCAGAAGGTGCGCGGGATGGTGGGGCAGGCCTCCACCCAGACGCTGCCCCTGGTGACGCGGGTGGACGAGGCGAAGGCGCGAGCGGCCCTGGAAGCCCTGACCCGCGACCTCGCCACCAGCCCGAAAAACGCGGCGATCTTCTTCGACAAGACGGCCCACCGCTACGCCCTGAAGCCCGACCAGCCGGGACGCCGTCCCAACGCGGCGGCGGCAGCCCGCGCCTTCGCCGCCGATCCCACCCAGACGCGCCTCTCGCTCCCCGTCACCGAGTGGCCCGCCGAGCACACCGCCGCCGAATTGCGCCCCCACGTGGAGCGCGGCAACCGTCTGATGCGACCCCTGACTGTGAAATTGCAGGGCACCGACCGCACCGGGGCGCTGACGGCCTTGCAGGTCGCGGACCTCTACTGGGTGCGCGAGAATGGCATCGAACCCGACGAGAAGACCATTCGCGCCGCCTTCGACCGCCTGACGGACGCGGTGGACCGCCCCGCGCAGAACGCCCGTTTCCGGCTGGAGGGCGGCAAGCTGATGAAGGTGAAGGAGGAAGCGGGCCGCGTCACCGACCGGCAGGCCGCGCTCGCTGCCTTCCGAAAGGCTGTGCTCGACCCGGCTCAGGCGTCGGTGGTGTTCGCGGCCAAGGCCAGCCGCCCCAGCCTGAAGCTGGCCGAGCTGCCCATTCCCGATCAGCTCGAACTGATCGCCTCGGGGACCAGCACCTACCACGGCAGCAGCGCCGAGCGCCGGACCAATGTGGCGGTGGCCGCCGCGAACATCCACGGGTACGTGGTCCCGAAGGGGGGCGAGTTCAGCTTCCTGTCGGCGCTGGGCAGCATCACGCCGGACAACGGCTTTGTCGGCGGCCTGATCATCAGCGGGGGCCGCACGGTGGAGGGCCTGGGCGGGGGCGTGTGCCAGGTATCCACCACGGCGTTCCGGGCGCTGTATCAGGCGGGATTGCCTGTCGTGGAGCGCCACCAGCACTCCTACCGGGTGGGCTACTACGAGCCGGAGGTGGGCTTCGAGGCCGCCGTGTACGACCCCGGCCTCGACCTGCGGCTGAAGAACGACACGGGCGGCCCCCTCTTCATCAAGACGGTCAACGACGACGTGAAGAGCCGTCTGGAGGTGCAGGTGTGGGGCATCAAGCCCCAGCGTACGGTCACGGTCCGCCCCGCTGTCATTCACCGCTACACGCCGCACCCGCCCGCGCAGTACGTGGTCAACCGCACCCTCGCTCCCGGCGCCGTGCGGCAGGTGGACTGGGCCAAGGACGGCTACGACCTCTCCATCACCCGGACGATCAAGGATGGGAAGGGGACGCGCACCGACCAGACCAAGACGAGCTACAAGCCGTGGCGGGCGGTGTACGAGGTGGGGCCGAGGTAGGGGAGGCCCCTACAGCCTCTCCCAGAACGCCCGCAGGTCGGGGGGCAGCGGCGCCTCTGCCGCGAACTGCGTGCCGCCCCAGGGAAAGGCGATGCGGGCCGCGTGCAGCGCCTGCCGGGGCAGCAGCAGCCGCGCGGTCAGCTCCGGCGTCTGGCCCTGCTCCATGAAATCAAGGAACGCCTGCGGGTCGCGCCCGTAGATCTTGTCGCCCACCATCGGCAGCCCGAGGTGCGAGAGGTGGGCACGAATCTGATGTAGCCGCCCCGAGCGGGGGTACGCCTCCAGCAGCGTGAAGCCCCCGCGCCGTTCCAGCACCCGGAAATCGGTAATGGCGGGCTTGCCGTCCGGCACGACCGCCTGCCGGATGACGATGCGGTTCGCGCCCCCCAGCCCGAGGTCGCCCAGCGGGGCGTCCAGCGTGGTCCGCTCCCACCCCGGCGAGCCGTGGACGATGGCCTGGTACGTCTTGCCGACCAGATGTTCCTTGAACAGGGTAAAAAAGCGCCGCGCCGCGTCCGCGTCCCGCGAGAGCAGTTGGGTGCCGCTCGTCTCGCGGTCGAGGCGGTGCGGGGGCGCGAGGTCCGGCTCGCCCGTCTCGGTCCGCATGAAGCCCAGCACGTCGGGCACATCCACCCGCGCCCGCACCGGATGGGTCAGCCACAGCGCGGGCTTATGGATGACGTAGAAGTCGGGGTGCTCGACCAGCACACGCGGCTTCTCGGTGGGGGGGAACAGGGGAGCGCGGACCGCCGGATGGGTCACGGTCAGACCTCCCACACCGAGCGGTAGGGCCGTCCGCGCAGCCGCTGTGACAGGTCCACCGCCCGCTCCACCGTGCGGGTCAGCCGCTCCGCGAGCCACTCGCCGGGCACGCCGTCCTCTGCCCAGTCGGCCCCAGTCGCGTACACGAAGTGCGGATTGACCACGCAGCGAAAATCGGTCATCAGCCCGAACGCGAAGGCCCCGTGGCTGAGGTACCCGTGCGCGAGGCCGCCCGACACCAGAAAGGTCACGGGTTGGTCAAACCATGCCCCGTGCAGGCCCCGGTCGGGGTCCGTGCTGCCGGTCAGCTCGACGAGGGCCTTGGCGCCCGACCCCAGCCCCCAGTTGTAGACGGGCACGGCCAGGAAAATCCCGTCCGCCTCCCGAATGGCGTGGTGGTAGACCTCGGCGTGGGGGTGCGCGTAGCACTCGGCGTTGTCGAAGGGCGGCAGGGGCGACTCGCGCAGGTCGAGCAGGGTGACCTCGTGGCCCCCTGTCCGGAGCTGCTCCGCCGTCAGGCCCGCCAGCCAGCGGCTGCGGCTGAGGGGATCGAGGCTGGTGGAGAGGACCGCGAACTTCACGCCGGGCAGGCTAGCAGAGGGGCGGGGACATTCCGGAGGGGGCCGGGCGTAGGCTGAGGGCGACGGGGCGAGGCCAGCCGGGCCGCGCCCCTGCGAGGAGGGGTGCCAATGCGCTTACAGGACAAGGTGGTCGTGGTGACCGGGGCCGCCTCGGGCATGGGGCTGGCGATGGCGCAGCTGTTCACGCGGGAGGGCGCGAAGGTCGTGGCTGCCGACTGGAACGGCGAACGGCTGGGGGCGGCCGTGGAGGGCATTCGCGCCTCGGGCGGCGAGATCACGCCCTCTCAGGGCGACATCTCCGACCAGACCAGCGCCGAAGGATTGATCGACCTCGCGGTGTCCACCTATGGGCGGATTGACGTGCTGGTGAACAACGCCGGGGTCATGGACTACATGGCGGGCGTGGGCGAACTCACGGACGAGGTCTGGACGCGGGTGCTGGGCATCAACCTCAACGGCCCGATGTACACCAGCCGCCGCGCCGTGCGGCAGATGCTGGAGCAGGGGGGCGGCTCGATCGTGAACGTCGCGTCCACGGCCGCGCTCAGCGGGGGCGCGGCGGGGGCGGCCTACACCACCTCCAAGCATGGGCTGATCGGCCTGACCCGCTCGACAGCGTGGATGTACGCCCAGCGCGGTATCCGCTGCAACGCCATCTGCCCCGGCGCGACCAAGACCAACATCGCGGAAACGATGCCGCAAGACCGCCTCGATCCCACAGGAGCCGCCCGTGCGGGGGCCTTCGCCGCGCTGATTCCGGCCTACCTCGACAGCCTGGACATCGCGCAACTCGCCCTGTTCCTGGCGTCGGACGAGGCGCGGTACATCAACGGGGCGATCATTCCGGCGGATGGGGGATGGATGGCGCTCTAGAACCTGGGTTCCGGTGACGGTGCCGCATCCTCGTCCCGGAATCCGGGAGTTGCCCGGTACGCTGCGGGGCGGAGGTTCCCCCAATGGTGTCCCGCCTTCGCGCCGTGCCCATTCACGTCCGCCTGTCGTGGCTGTTGCCGCTCGCCTTTGTGCTGGCCGCGCTCGCACTTGCCGTCACGTCGCCGGGCGAGCCACGCGCCCACTTCGCGCACCTCGCCCTGGTGGACGCCACGCTCAGCACCGCGCTGATCGTCCTGCTGGTCACGCCCGCCGCCCAGCGGGGCTGGCGCAGCCTCCTTGGGGTGGGGCTACGGGGCGTGGCCCTCACCGCGCTCGTCTTTCCGGAGGTCCGGGCGTACCTGTGGCTGGACCTGCTCGGCCTCTGGGTGGGGGCGGTGATGCTGAGGCAGGGCTTCCGGACGCCCCTGCCGGAAGGCTACGCCGAACTCGACGATCTGGAACGCCTCTATGCCTTCTGGGGCCGTCTGAGCCGAAGCCCCAGGCTCGCCCGCCTTCCCCTGTACGACGTGCTGCTGTTCCGGCACCTGTTCGTGCGCCCGCGTCTGCCGGAAGGCCAGCACTTCGGCACCCGGCGCGGGGCGACGACCGGGGCCACCTTGACCCTGCTGGTCTTTGGGAGCGCGGTAGAGGGGTTACTCGCGCACGTCCTGCTGGAGCGGTGGAATCCCACGGCCGCGTGGGTCTGGACTGGACTGAACGTGGCGGGCTTGCTGTGGCTGCTCGCGTATGGGCGTGCGCTGGCGACCCGGCCTGTCACGGTGGGACGGCGACGCCTCTACCTTCGCTCCGGCCTGCACTGGACGGGAAGCACGGCGTTGGCAAATCTGGAGGAGGCCGCGCCCTACGGTGCCGGAGAGGATGCGGACGCGCTCTGCATCGCCATCGACGTGCGGCCGAACGTGACCCTCCGCTTCACGAAACCCGTGCGGCTCTACGGCGTTTACCTCACCGAGCGCGAGGTGCGGCAAGTAACCCTGCATCTGGACGACCCAGCCGCGTTCCTGAGGGCGCTGAACCGTTAGGCCAGCCCCAGCCCCGCCCGAACCTGCTCCTCGTTCGCGTCGGCCCCGACCAGCACGCGCTCGACCTGCCCACCGGGACCCGTCACCAGCAGGGTGGGAAAGACCCGCACCCCGTAGGCCCGGCGCATCGATCCCTCCCGGTCGAGCAGCAGCGAGCCGCCGTAGACCTGTTCGGGCACCTCGCCCCGCCGGGCGTCCACCACCCGCAGGTCGAGGCCGCCCGCCGCCGCCAGCCGACCGATAAAGAGGTCGATGCCGTCGCACGGGGCGCACCCCTCGCTCTTGAAGTACAGCAGCGAGCGCCGGGTCAGCCCCAGCGCGGGCGGCGGCGGGACCGTCTGCCCGGCCTTCGCGGTGGACCGGGTCAGCAGGTGACCGAGGGCGCGGCCGAGGAAGGGGGGAAGCCGCAGCCGAATCTGCCGGGGGGGAGTGGACATGGTGCCGGGGAGTACGGGCCGGGCGGGGCCGGAGTTCCCCAACCCTTCCTAAGCCACAAGGCCCACGTTCGGGCCGGGCGAGCGTTGTTATGCTCCTCCCCGACATGCCGTTCGACTCCCGCGCCCTGACTGCCCTCGACTTTCCGCGTATCCGTGACGCTCTCGCACAGCGCAGCGCCACGTCGCTGGGGGTGGAGCGGGCGCGGGCCATGATGCCCTCGGACGACGCCGGGCGGATCGCCCGCGAACTCGATGAGGTGGAGGACGCCCTCTTCGGCGTGAGCCTCAGCCTGGGCGGGATTCAGGACATCCGCGAGCTGCACGCGCGGGCGGGGGAGGGGCGGGTGCTGGCGGGGCAGGAACTCCTGAACGCCGCCTACTCACTCGACGGCGCGATGACCGTCAAACGGGCGATCAATACGAACTCGCGCGGTCCACTGCGCGACGTGGCGCTGGGGCTGGGAGAACACTCCGAACTCGTGCGCCGGTTCCTGTCCTCCCTCGACCGCGACGGTGGCGTGCGCGACGACGCCTCGCCCCGACTGCGCGACCTGCGCAGCCGCATTGAGCCGCTCCGCAACCGCATCCGCGAGCGCGTGACCGCCACGCTGGAGAAATGGGCGGAGGTCTTGCAGGAGCACATCGTCACCATCCGCCGCGACCGCTACGTGCTGCCGGTGCAGGCGAGCCGGGTGGGGCAGGTGCAGGGGATCATCGTGGACGCCTCGGCGTCGGGGCAGACTTACTTCGTCGAACCCGCGACCATCACCCCGCTGAACAACGAACTCGCCCGATTGATTCTCGACGAGGAGGCCGAGGTCCGCCGCATCCTCACCGAGCTGTCGGGCCTGCTAGCAGGTGACGCCGATATCCCGATGACCCTCGCCACGGTGGGCGAACTCGACCTGATCGCGGCCAAGGCGCGGCTGGCCCGCGACTGGCACCTCAACCGCCCCGAGCAGGTGGGGGACCATACCTACGACCTGCGGGAAGCGCGGCACCCCCTGATCGAGAACCCGGTGCCCAACGACATCAGCCTGGGCGACACCAAGATGCTGCTGATCACCGGGCCGAACATGGGCGGCAAGACGGCGACCCTCAAGACGCTGGGTCTGGCCGTCCTGATGCACCAGTGCGGGCTGTACGTGGCGGCGGCCTCGGCGCGGCTGCCCGTGGTGCGTGACGTGCTCGTCGACATCGGGGACGAGCAGAGCATCGAGGCCAGCCTGTCCACCTTCGCCTCGCACCTCAAGCACCTGCGATTCGTGCTGCGGCACGCGGCCCCCGACACGCTGGTCCTGATCGACGAGCTGGGGTCCGGCACCGACCCCGCCGAGGGCGCGGCGCTCGCGCAGTCCCTGATCGAGACGCTGCTCGCCCAGGACGCGCGGGGCATCATCACCTCGCACCTCTCGCCCCTGAAGCTCTTCGCGCTGGAGACGCCGGGCCTGAAAAACGCCTCGATGGGCTTCGACCTCGACGCGCTGGCGCCCACCTACCAGCTTCAGGTGGGCCAGCCGGGGCGCTCGTACGCGCTCGCCATCGCGCGGCGGATGGGCCTGCCGGACGACGTGCTGGCGCGGGCCGAGGCCCTGCTGGGACCGGACGCGGGGCTGATGGAGCGGATGCTGGAGGGCCTGGAACGCGAACGGACGGACCTCGCGGACGAGCTGGAGCGGGCCACGAACGCCCGTCGAGAGGCCGAGGCCGAACTCGGCCGTGCCCGCCAGGAACGCGAGACGCTGGAGGCCCGGCGGGGTGAAATGCTCGCGGAAGCTTCCCAGAAGGCCGAGACGCTCTATGCCGACGCCATCGAGCGCGTCCGCAGCCTGCGTGCCCGCGCCCAGGAGGACAGCGCCCGCCCCCGCGTGATGCAGGAGCTGCGCGAACTGCGCACGGCGGCGCAAAAGGCCCGCCCGGCCCCGCCCGCCCCCCGCGAGGACCGGGGCGACCCCATCCGGGTGGGCAGCCGGGTGGACGTGCCCGCGTATGGAGCGACCGGCCAGGTGCTGGAGATGCGCGGCGACGACCTCGTGGTGCAGCTCGGCGTGATGAAGGTGGGGGTCAAGCGCCGCGACGTGCGGCTCAAGCAGGAACCTCAGGTCAAGGCCCCGCGCCCCACCTTCGCCGGAACTGCCCCCAGCCGCTTCGAGAACGAGCTGCAACTGCGCGGCCTGGGGGTCGAGGAAGCCGTGGAGGAGTTGCGGACCGCCATCAGCGAGGCCCACGCCCTGAAGGAAAGCCCGCTGCGGGTCGTTCACGGCAAGGGGCAGGGGGTGCTGCGCCGCCTGCTGCGCGACTACCTCAAGACCGACAAGCGGGTCGAGTCCTTCCATGACGCGGAGGCCAACCAGGGCGGGCACGGGGTCACGGTCGTGAACATCAAGCGCTGAGGGGCGGGAGCAGTCAGACTTCCGCCAGCCGGAACCGGGCAAAATAGCGGGGTGAAGTCGCTCCGCTCCCGCCTCGCTGCCCTCTGCCTCCTCGCCGCCGGAACGGCCGGTGCCCAGTCGGCCTCCTTGATGGGCTTCCAGATTCCGCCGGACTACCTCTCGCGCTTCGCCAGCACCGAACTCGTGATCTCGACGGAAGCCGGGTACGGGGTGCGGGCCTTTCCGCTGCTCTTCTCGCAGGACATCCGCATCTCGGTGGTCAAGGCACCGACCTACTGGGACTACAACGTCAGCACCCGCGTGGACGACACCACGCTCGCGGCGGGCGTCTTCTACAACGTGCCCCGGCTGGAGGTCACGCACGATCCCTCGAAGGGGCTGCAATACGGTGGGTTGGTTCAGGGCAAGGGCAACCTCTCGAAGTTCTCGGCCGGATACGCACACCTGCTGTGGGAGAACCGGGCGCGGCTGCTGGGCAACGTGGGCGTGGCCTTCGTGGGCGGGGACGGGGTGCCCTACACCCAGACGGAGGCGACGGCGGGGTACGGCCGCAGCTTCGGCAAGCTCAACACCTATGTGGGCGGCGCGGCGCGGCTCTTCGCCTTCCCGGTGCAGCAGGACGCGCAGGGGAGTATGGACGCCGTGGTCGTCCTGAACACCACGCCGCTGCCGGGCCTGACCCTGGACGCCACCCACTTCGAGCGCTTCGTGAGCGGCGAGGTCGCTGTGCCCGCCTTCGGGCTGGGCCGCTACAACGAGACGAACGCGGGGGTGACCTACCGCCTGCCGGGCGACTCTGCCCTTGGTGGGGGGGCCTTCGGCGTCGGCGCCGTCCGCACCCGCCTCTCGCACGCCTGGCAGAGCGACGTGACCACCCTGCGGGGTGACCTGCTGCTGCGCCTGAGCGTGCTGCCCAGCCTGGTCGGTCCCTCGGTGGGCTACCAGTGGACGCCGGACGGGCAGGGACGCTGGCTCGTCAGCCTGGTGACGCTGCCCAAGTGACCCAGTGACCCCCGCCGCGCGGGGCACGTGCTACGCTCCCCCACCGATGAGCGCCGTGCCCGCCCCGACCCGCCTGACCGCCTCCCTGCTCGCGCCGGGGGCGGTCGCCTTTCTGACCCTGGGCGTGCTTCAAGCGATGTACGGCGCCGCCTTCCCCCTCTTTCAGGAGCGCTACGGGGTCGGGGCGGGCGTGGTGGGCTGGGTGGCGAGTGCCCACTTCCTGGGGTCGGCGGCGGCCCCGCCACTGGTTGGGCTGGCGCTGGGGCGCGTGAGCGTGCGGGCGGTGACGGTGGCCGGGGCACTGATCCTGGCGCTGGGCGTGCTGGGGGTGGCAGTGGCCCCCACCTGGTCCCTGGTCGTCGCGGCGGCGCTGCTCGGCGGGCTGGGGCTGGGTGCGGTGAGTGCCGCGATCAACGCGGCCTACGCGAGCATCGGCACCCGCGCCGCCAACCTTGTGAACGCGGTGTTCGGGGTGGGGAGCATCCTCGCGCCGCTGCTGGTGCTGGGGCTGGGCGGCGTTTCGCTGGCGTGGCCCTTCGTGGTGGTCGCGGGGCTGAGCCTGCTCACCGTCCTGGCGACCCGCCTCTGGGGGGTGCCGGGGCTGCGGCCCCCGGTCGCCGGGACCCAGGCCGCCCGGCCGGGGCCGCTGCTGATCCTCTTCGCGCTGGTGCTGGGGCTGTACGTGGGGATGGAGGTGGGCTTCGGGGCGTGGCTGGCCCGGCACCTGGGCAGCGTGGGGTTCGCGGCCCCCGCCCTGATTCTCAGTGGATACTGGGGTGGGTTGACGCTGGGGCGGGTGCTGACCGGGCTGGTCGGGGGACGGATCGCCCCGGCGCGGCTGGTCCTGGCCTCCGCCGCCCTGGCGACCCTCGCGGCGCTGGCAGCGACCGTTCCGGCCCTGGCGCCCGCCGCCTACGTGCTCGCGGGCCTGAGCCTGGGGCCGGTGTTCGGCACCACCCTGGCGTGGACGGCCTCGCGCCTGCCCGCGCGGCAGGTGCCCTACCTGCTGGTGGCGGGGTCGGCGGGCGGGGTGCTGGCCCCGGCGGGCCTGGGGGCGCTCGTCGCCGCCTTCGGTGCGGAGGCTGTGCCCCTCGCGCTGGCCGCGCTGGGGCTGGGGCTGACCGGGCTGGTGGCCTTCACGGCGCGGGTCTCGGAGCGGTCCCTGCCCGCCTCCGCCTGAGGCGTGCCCCCGGCGTCCTGCGTTGCCGCCCCGGCGGGCGTGTGGCACAATGCCGGGCGATTCTCAGAAACCCCGTCCCCGACACCCCCCACCCAGCGGAGGTCTTCCCAGTGGTTCAGGCACCCCGGCAGGTCAAACTCACCCGCGAAGGTTACGAGCGCCTCCAGCGCACCCTCGCTCAGGAACAGGCCCGGCTCAACGAGGCCACGCGCATCCTGCAAGAGCAGATGGAAACCAGCGCCGACACCGAGGACACCGGCCTCGAGGACGCCAAGCGCGAGAAGATGGGCATCGAGGCCCGCATCGAGGAACTCGAGGAGACGCTCGCCCGCGCCTCCATCATCGAGGACCACGAGAACGACGGCCGGGTCGAGCTTGGCGCGGTCGTGACCCTCGCCAACGAGACCACCAAAAAGGACATGCGCGTGCAGGTCGTCAGCGCCCCCGAGGCCGCCGTGCTGGGGGGCAGCCTGCCCCGCATCTCGGAAGACAGCCCGGTCGGTAAGGAGCTGATGGGCCGCAAGAAGGGCGAGGCCTTTGTGGTCAACCTCGAAAACGGCAAGCAGGTCAAGTACCGGGTGCAGAACATCGAATACTGAGGGCGGGGGAAACCCCAACGGCCGGAGGCTGGGGCAGGTCCCCGGCCTTTTTGCGGCCCCGCCCTGCGCCCAGCGGCCCTTCTGCTACTCTCGCCCCCATGTCGGACCCCGCCCCCACCCCGGACCCCCGTCAGGGCCTGCACGAACAGACCGTCAGCCGCCTGAACAACCTCCAGGCCCTGCGCGAGGCGGGCTTCGAGGCCCACCCTTACAGCTACCCCCGCACCCACCACACCCGCGACGTGCTGGCCGCGCACCCGCAAGGGGGGCTGGAAGCCGGACAGGAGTGGCCGGAGGAGACGTACGCGCTGGCGGGCCGCGTGACCCTGCTGCGGCACATGGGTAAGGCGGCCTTCGCGGACCTGCAAGACGAATTCGGCCGCCTGCAACTGCACTTCTCCAAGGCCGACACCGAGACCTTCGAGGGCGTCAAGAAGCTCGACCTCGGGGACATCATCGGCGTCACGGGCTTTCCCTTCGTCACGAAGACCGGGCAGCTCACCCTGCGCGTCACGTCGTGGCAGCCCCTCGTCAAGAGCCTGCACCCCCTGCCCAGCAAGTTCCACGGCCTGCAAGACGAGGAACTGCGGGCGCGGCGCCGCTACCTCGACCTGATGGTGACCGAGGGAGCGCGGGAGAAGTTTCAGGCCCGCAGCCGCATCATCCGTTACCTCCGCAACGAGCTGGACACGCGGGGCTTCATGGAGGTGGAGGGGCCGACCCTGCAGGTCACGGCGGGCGGCGCGGAGGCCCGGCCCTTCATGACGCACCACAACGCGCTCTCGCACGACTTCAAGCTGCGGATCAGCCTGGAGCTGTACCTCAAGCGGCTGCTCGTCGGCGGCTTCGAGAAGGTGTACGAGATCGGGCGCGTCTACCGCAACGAGGGCATCGACCGCACCCACAACCCCGAGTTCACCATGCTGGAGCTGTACTGGGCCTACGTGGACTACTCGGCCATCGCCGGGCTGGTCGAGGACCTGCTCAGCGGGCTGGCGCAGGAGCTGCACGGGGACTACCGCTTCGAGTATGGGGGCAAGACGCTCGACTTCACGCCGCCCTTCGCGCGGGTGGACTACGTGGGGGCGCTGCGCGAGCACGTGCCGGAGCTGGACTTCGATCCGCTGGACCTTGACCGCCTGCGCGAGTTCAGCGACGCCCGCTTTCCGCAGTGGAAGGCCGTGCCCGCCTACAAGCTGCTCGACAAGCTGTTCGGGGAGTTCGTGGAACCGCTCCTGACCAACCCGACCTTCGTGATGGACCACCCGGCGGTGATCAGCCCGCTTGCCAAGGGGCACCGCACCCGCCCCGGCCTGACCGAACGCTTCGAGGTCTTCTGCTCGGGCTTCGAGCTGGCGAACGCCTTTTCCGAGCTGAACGACGCCTTCGACCAGCGTGCCCGCTTCGAGGCCCAGTCCGCCCGGCGCGACGCCGGAGACGACGAGGCCCACGCCCAGGACGAAGATTTCCTGCTGGCGCTGGAGTACGGCATGCCTCCCGCCGGGGGCCTGGGCATCGGCATCGACCGCCTCGCCATGCTGCTGACCGGCGCGGACTCCATCCGCGACGTGCTGCTGTTTCCGCTGCTGCGCCCGGAGGGGAGCGGGGCGCCCAAGGCAGGCGCCGAGAACCTGCCCTCACCGGGCTGAGCGACTGGGCTCCACCCGGTCAGGGAACTGTGGCCGCCTGGCCCAGTTCCCTTTGGGCTGTTCAGGAGGTCCCGATCCCAAGTTAATTGGTTCATTTGACAAACAAAATTGGAAGCGCGCACCATGAACGCCTCAGACAGTCTGTCCGGGGCACCTGCGCGTGGGTGCCGCCCCTTGTCGCTTGCCGGGAGGTGCCATGGCGTCACCGATTCATCCCCCGCTTCCCCTCGATCTGGCGGCCATCCGGGCGCGGCACACGCTGCTGCTGCTGGGCAGGCTGTGGGAGGGGGACCGGGCGCGGGTGGACCTCGCGCGGGAGCTGGGGCTGTCGCGCAGCGCGATCAGCTCCATCGTGGCCGAACTGATGGCGGCCAGGCTGGTCGAGGAAGCCGGGCAGCGCGGGGGCGGGCAGGTGGGCCGCCGCGCCACCCTCCTCACCCTGCGGGCGCAGGCGGCGGGCTTGCTCGCGGTGGACCTGGGGGCCAGTCACCTGCGGGTGGAGGTGTTGGACCTGCGCTGCGGGCCGCTGGCGAGCCGCGAGGTCGTCCACGACGTGCTGGCGGGACCGCAGGCGACTTACGCGCGGCTGGCGGACCTCGCCGCCGAGGTGCTGCGCGAGGCTGGGGTGCCGCGCGAGCGGGTGGCCGGGGTGGGGGCGGGTGTGCCGGGGCCGGTGGACCACGCGACCGGCCGGGTGATCAGCCCTCCCAACATGCCCGGCTGGGACGGCGAGAACGTCCGCGCCGGGCTGGAGCGGGCGCTGGGGTTGCCTGCCTGGGTGGACAACGACGCCAACCTAGGGGCGCTGGCCGAGACGCGCTTCGGGCAGCATCGGGGCGCCCGCGACCTGATTTACGTCAAGGTGGCGACCGGCATCGGGGCCGGGGTGCTGCTGGGCGGGCGGCTGCACCGGGGGGTGCGCGGCGGTGCGGGCGAGATCGGCCACATCAGCATCAACGAGCAGGGGCCGGTGGGCCGCAGCGGGAATCCCGGCAGCCTGGAAAGCTACGCGGCGGCGCGGGTGCTGCTGGAAACCGCCGAGGCCCTCCGGGCGGCGGGGGCCGCGACCACCCTGCCCCAACCTCTCACCCTGGCGGCCCTGATCGCGGGGGCGAACAGCGACCCCCTCGCCCGCGAGGTCTGGACCGGGGCCGGGCACCACCTCGGGGTGGCAATCAGCACGGCGCTGAACCTCTTCAACCCGGCGGCGGTCGTGCTGGGCGGGCGGCTCTCGCAGGCGGGCGACGTGCTGCTGCAGGCCGTACGGGAAAGTGCGCTGCGCCGCACCATGTCGGTCAACGCCGATCCCACCTGCATCGACCTGGGCACCCTGGGGGACCGCACGGGGGTGCTGGGAGCCGGGGCGATGCTGCTTGACCAGCTTCTCACCCCGGCAGGGTTGCGCCACCTCTACCGGGTCGCCGCGTGGGGCCGGGGGCCGCCCGCCACCGCCTTGCGGCCGCCCACGCCCTTCGCCCTTTCTGCCCCTGGAGGTTTCCCATGACCGTGTCCCTTGCCAAGAAGACCGCGCTGCTCGCCGCTGCCCTTGCCGTCACGTCCAGCGCCTCTGCCGCCGGAAAGCTGGAAATCTTCTCGTGGTGGTCGGGCGACGAAGGCCCCGCGCTCGACGCCCTGATCAAGCTCTACCGCCAGAAGTACCCCTCGGTGACGGTGGACAACGCGACCGTCTCGGGCGGCGCGGGCACCAACGCCAAGGCCGTGCTCAAGACCCGCATGCTGGGCGGCACGCCCCCCGACTCCTTCCAGGTTCACGCCGGGCAGGAACTGATCGGCACCTGGGTCGTCGCCAACCGCATGGAGGACCTCAGCGGCCTGTTCCGCACCGAGGGCTGGAGCAAGGTCTACCCTAAGGACCTCGTGACGCTGCTCTCGGCCAGGGGCGGCATCTGGAGCGTGCCCGTCAACGTTCACCGCTCGAACGTGATGTGGTACAACCCCGCCAAGCTCAAGACCTGGGGGGTGACCCCGCCCAAGACCTGGAACGAGTTCCTGACGACCTGCGCGGCCCTCAAGCGCAAGGGCGTGGCCGCGCCCCTGGTGATGGGCGAGAACTGGACCCAGCAGCACCTCTGGGAGAGCGTGATGATCGGCACCCTCGGGGCTCAGGGCTGGCAGGACCTGTGGTCGGGCAAGACGAAATTCACCGACCCCAAGGTCGTGCAGGGCTTCACCACCTTCGGGCGGGTGCTGGACTGCGCCAACAAGGACGCCAGCGGCCTGAGCTGGCAGCAGGCTTCCGACCGGATCGTGGACGGCACGAGCGCCTTTAACGTCATGGGCGACTGGGCCGCCGGGTACTTCACTACGACCAAGAAGCTGCGGGCCGGAACGGGCTTCGGCTGGGCGGCCAGCCCCGGCACCTCGGGCACCTTCGTGATGCTGGCCGACTCCTTCGGGCTGCCCAAGGGGGCCAAGAACCGCGCCGAGGCGCTGAACTGGCTGCGGGTGCTGGGCTCCAAGGCCGGGCAGGACGCCTTCAACCCGCTCAAGGGGTCCATCGCCGCCCGCACCGACAGCGACCTGAGCAAGTACAACACCTACTCCAGAAGTGCGGCTGCCGACTGGCGCAAGGACCGCATCGTGGGCAGCCTGGTGCACGGGGCCGTCGCGCCCGAGAGCTTTATGAGCGCCTTCGGGGCCGTGATCGACCAGTTCGTCGCCAGCCGCAACGCGCAGGCCGCCGCCAACGCCGCCGGGCAGCTCGCCACCCGCTCGGGCATCGGGCGCTGAGCACGTAGGGCATGGGGCAGGTCCGGGCCGCCCGTGCCCGGCCTGCCCCACCATCAGGAGGTGACCATCCCTTGAAAGGCCTCTCCCGTGACCGGTTGTGGTCGGTCCTCGTGCTGCTGCCCAGCGTGCTGCTGCTGGCGGTGTTCGTGTACGGCTTTATCGGGCGCACCGTCGCCGTGAGCCTGACCGACTGGGGCAACGACCCCGCGCAGGCGCTGGCCCTGAACCCGGTGATTCGCCCGGTGGGGCTGGCGAACTACCAGGAACTCTTCACCGGCTTCCTGCAGGTCCGCTTCCGGCAGGAACTCGTCAACACGTTGTTTTTCACGGTGTTTTTCATCGCAGGGACGCTGGGGCTGGGGCTCGCGCTCGCGCTGCTGCTCGACCGCAACCCACGCGGCGAGGGGCTGTGGCGCACCATCTTCCTCTTTCCCATGAGCCTGAGCTTTATCGTGACGGGCACCATCTGGCGCTGGATGCTTCAGCCGCAGGGGGGCCTCAACCAGTTCCCGGCCGTGTTGGGGCTGCCGCCGGGCCGCTTCGAGTGGCTGAGCAGCACGGCGTCGATCTGGGGGCTGGACTGGAACCGGGTCCCGCTGCTCACGGCGGCCGTGGTGGCGCTCGCGCTGGGCGTGGTCGCGTGGCGGGCCGCCCGCGCGGGGAACCGCACGCGGACGCTGGTGGCGGGGGCCTGTGCCCTCGTGCTGCTGGGCTGGGCCGTCTTCGTGGGGCCGAACGTGCAGCTCCTGCCCGCGCCGGAAATCCACGGCTTCAACCTTGCCCTGATCGGCATCATCCTCGCCGCCGTGTGGCAGATGAGCGGCTACACAATGGCCCTCTACCTCGCCGGGCTGCGCGGGATTCCCGAGGAACTGCGCGAGGCGGCGCGGGTGGACGGCGCGAACGAGGTGGGCCTCTACCGCCACGTCGTCTTTCCGCTGCTCTCGCCCATCACGCTCAGCGCGATGATCATCCTGGGACACATCAGCCTCAAGATCTTCGACCTCGTGTACGCGATGACCGGGCCGGACAACACCTACACCTCAGTGCCCGCGCTGAACATGTACCTCACGTCCTTCCGGCAAAACCAGTTTGCGCTAGGGGCGGCCATCGGGACCATCCTCCTGATTCTGGTGGCGTTCGTGATCGTGCCGTACCTGAGCAGTGCCTTTCGCCGCGAGGAGGGACACGCATGACGACCACCGCGCCCCCCGTGACGACGGCGCCGCCCGCCGCCGTGCCGCACCGGCCCCGCATCAGCCGCGCGGCGTTGTATCTGCTGCTGGTCCTGGCGACCCTCTTTTTCCTGCTGCCGGTCTATCTGCTGCTCGCGACCGCCTTCAAGACGCCCGAGGCGATCTCGCTGGCGACCACCTGGCAGTGGCCGCGTGACCTGAACTGGGCCAGTTTCCGCGAGGCGTGGGCCAAGGTGGGCGGCAACGTGGGCAACAGCCTGCTGCTCGCGGTGAGCGCGACCGCGCTGTCGGCGGTGCTGGGATCGCTGAACGGCTACGCCCTGTCCAAGTGGACCTTCCGGGGAGCCAACACCCTCTTCGCGCTGATGCTGTTCGGGATGTTCATTCCCTATCAGGCGATCCTGATTCCCCTCTTCCAGTTCATCAAGGGGCTGGGGCTGTACGGCAGCCTGGGGGGGCTGATCCTGGCGCACGTGGTCTACGGCCTGCCCATCACCACGCTGATCTTCCGCAACTACTACGCCGAGGTGCCCGACGCGCTCGTGGAGGCCGCGACCATCGACGGAGCGGGGTTCTGGGGCATCTACCGCCGGATCATCCTGCCGCTGAGCGTGCCCGCCTTCGTGGTCGTGGTGATCTGGGAATTCACCCAGATCTGGAACGAGTTCCTGTTCGCGGCGACCCTCACGAACACCTCCTCGCAGCCCGTGACCTACGCGCTCTCGCAACTCGCGGGCGGGCAGGCGGTGAGCTGGAACCTACCGATGGCGGGGGCGATTCTCGCCGCGCTGCCCACCCTGCTGGTGTACGTGCTGCTGGGGCGCTACTTCGTGCGCGGGCTGCTGGCGGGGAGCGTGAAGGGGTAGGGGAGGAGCGGGGCACTGTCCCCCCGGCCCCTCTCCTCTGGGGAGGGGTTTTGCGCTATGTCCTCCCCACCTGCGACAAATCCGGCAGCAGGCCCCGGCGGCAGCCTCTAAACTGCCCGGCAGGTCATGACCAGCGTTCTTCCCGTCGTATTCGTCGTGTCACCCGAGGCCCGTCAGGCGGCTGACCTCGCCGCCGCCCTGCCGGGGGCGGAGGTCCTGCACATTCCGGGAGCCGACGCCCTGCTGCGCGAGGCCCACCTGCGCCCGCCCGCCGCCGCGCTGCTCTACGACCGCACGCCGGGCATTCCGCTGGCCGAGGTGCTGCCCCTGCTGCGCCAGCGTGCCGAACTCGCCGGAACCCACTGGCTGGCGGTGGGGCACTCGGGCCTGGGCGCCCTGCTCGCGGCGGGGGCCGACGCCCTGGTCAGCGACGCCACACCCCCCGCCGGGCTGGCGCTGCAGGTCCGTGCCCTGCTCGCCCGCGCCGCCGCCCACGCCGAGGCCCAGACCCGCATCGCCCGCCTTCAGGGCCGTCTCGACGACTGGGAACACGAGGAACGGGTGCGCGACCAGCTCGTGCATATGCTCGTGCATGACCTCAAGAACCCCATCTCGGCGGTGCTGGGGCTGCTGGAGGTCGTGGAGGACGATGACCGGGTGCCCGCCGACCTGCGCGAACTGCTCAAGATCGCCCGCGACGAGACGCAGCACCTGCTGCACCTCTCGGTGAACATGCTCGACGTGCGCAAGATGCAGGCGGGCAAGATGCGCCTGCGCCCCGAGCTGGTGTTCAGCCCGATGTTTATGGACGTGATCGCGCAGGCCCGGGGCGACGTGGGCAGCGGCCTGCGCGACCGCCTGGTCGACGTGCAGGTCGCCCCCGGCCTCAGCCCCACCCGCGCCGACCCCGAGATTCTGCGCCGGGTGCTCGCCAACCTGATCAGCAACGCGATGAAGCACACCGCGACCGGGGGCGCCATCCGCATCCGCGTCGGGCAGGACGGCGACCAGACCCACATCAGCGTGGCCGATGACGGCGAGGGCATCCCGGAAGAAGATCTCCCCAACCTCTTCGCGGCCTTCGAGCAGTCACGCCTGACCCTGCATGGCCGCTTCGACACCGGGATGGGCCTGGCCTTTTGCAAGCTCGCCGTCGAGGAACACGGCGGGCGCATCTGGGTCGAGTCCGAGCGCGGCGTCGGCACCACTTTTACGCTGACCCTACCGCTCGCTGTCGATACCGAGGATGAGGACGAGTTCGTCGAGCTGCTGAGCTAAAGGAGCGGCGGGCTGAGCATGGTGACGGGCGGCAACCCGCAGCCGGTGGGCAGGGGGAGCTAAGCCAGTGCATTTCAGGTCTCAGCCCACCCGGAGACGGCCACAGCAGGGTGGTCATTTGGTGCTCTAGGCACTGAGGCGCCACTGTGCCGCTCGGAGGGAGGTGGGCATTCCGGACGGCCTGCGAGCAACTTATCTGTCTGATTCCTCCCCCTGGTTCGGGAACGCGCGAACCCACCGTCCTCTGGCTTCCACAGCGTGTTCGCGCACAACCTGAGGGGCCTCCTCGTGCTAGAACATGAGGCGTACCACAAGTCGGTTTCGTTACGGTTTCGTCAGGCCCGCTCTCTTTTTTTTGGCTCTTTCGTGCGATTTTTCACGAGCAGTTCAAGGATAGAGCGTCGGGCAGAAGGGAGCTTCCCATCGAGTACGCGAATTTCGTGATCATGCTGGTCATTGCCCTGGGCATCGGCGTGCTGGCCGTCATCGTCTCGGCGCTGCTGGGACCGAAAAAGGCCAGCCGCACCAAGCTGATGGCCTACGAGAGCGGCAACGACCCCGAACACGGCGGCGTGGGCACCGGTCAGCGCTTCCCAGTGCACTTCTACCTCGTCGCCATGCTCTTTATCGTTTTCGACATCGAGACGGCCTTTTTCTTCCCGCTGGCGGTGGCCTACCAGAAGCTGGTGCCGTTCGCCTTCTGGGAGGCGCTGACGTTCGTGGGGCTGCTGCTGGTGGGCTACTACTACATCCTCAAGAAGGGGGTGCTGGAGTGGACCTGAGCGCTGCGGGCGCTTCGCGCCGTCCAAGGGTCGAAGAGTCCAAGGGTCTAAGAGACCCGGCGGCCCATCTCCTTAGACCCTTAGCCCTTTTGACCCTTAGACCCCCTCCCGAGGTCCCCGCATGGCCCTGAAAGAACTGTTCGACCGCGACTGGCAGGAGCTGGAATCCGAGGGTATCCTCTTTTCCAGCCTGGAAAAGCTGGTGGCCTGGGGCCGCAGCAACAGCCTGTGGCCCGCGACCTTCGGGCTGGCGTGCTGCGCCATCGAGATGATGAGTTCGACCAACGGGCGCAACGACATGGCCCGCTTCGGCTCGGAGGTCTTCCGCGCCTCGCCCCGGCAGGCCGACGTGATGATCGTGGCGGGGCGCCTCTCCAAAAAGATGGCCCCGGTCATGCGCCGCGTGTACGACCAGATGCCCGACCCCAAGTGGGTGATCTCGATGGGCGCGTGCGCGTCCTCGGGCGGGATGTTCAACAACTACGCGATTGTCCAGAACGTGGACCACGTCGTGCCGGTCGACATCTACGTGCCGGGCTGCCCGCCCCGCCCCGAGGCGCTGATCTACGCCGTGATGCAGCTTCAGAAGAAGGTGCGCGGCGAGGCCTTCGACGAGCGTGGGCAGGAACTCCCAATGGTGGAGGCGTGGACCCGATGACCGCCCCTGACCGAAGCCAGGCCATGCGGCAGGCCGTCACCGAAGTCATCGCCAATTTCGGCCTGACGCCCGACGACAGCCTCGAACCCACCGTGGTCGTCCCGGCCCCGCGCGTGCGGGACGTGGCGCGGGCGCTGGCCGAGCGCGGCTTCATGCTGATGGACGCGGTGGGGGTGGATTACCTCGCCTACCCCGACCCCCGCCCGGCCCGTTTTGCCGTGCTGTACAACATCTACCACCCCTACGAGCACCTGCGGCTCTTCCTGCGGGTGTGGTTGGAAGACGGGCAGAGCGTGGACAGCCTCTACCCGGTGTGGCGGGCCGCCAACTATCTGGAGCGCGAGGTGTACGACCTGCTGGGCATCGTCTTTGACGGGCACCCCGACCTGCGCAAGATCCTGACCCCCGACGACATGGAGGGCCACGCACTGCGCAAGGATTTCCCGCTGGGCGAGACGCCCACCCTCTTCCGCGAGGGCCGCTTTATCGACCCGCCCACCTTCCGCGCCGGGCTGACCGGGGAGAGCCGGGGCCTGACCGGCTGGCGCGGCGAGCTGCGCCGGGGCCAGGGCGAGGACCGGGTGCCGCCCGTGATGCCGGAGGGACCACGATGACCGCCGAATCCCTGCGCCCTGCCACCGAGGCCCCCGCCGAGGGGGGCACGCTGCTGCACACCGAGATCATGTCGCTGAACGTGGGGCCGCAACACCCCTCGACCCACGGGGTGCTGCGCCTCGTGGTGGACATGGACGGCGAGCGGGTGGTGCGGGTCACGCCCCACATGGGCTACCTGCACACCGGCTTCGAGAAGACCTTCGAGCACCGCACCTACCACCAGGGCGTGACCTACGCGCCGCGCACCGACTACCTGCATGCCTTCGGGCACGAGCTGGCTTACGTCCTGAGTGTGGAAAAGCTGCTGGGGGCCGAGGTGCCCGAGCGGGCCAGGGTCGTGCGGGTGATCCTGCACGAGCTGGGGCGCATCCACTCGCACCTCGTCTTTGTGGGGACGGGCCTGCTGGACCTCGGGGCGCTCACGCCCTTCTTCTACGCCTTCCGCGAGAAGGAGTCGGTGCAGGACCTGTTCGAGGCCGTGTGCGGCTACCGCATGAACCAGGGCTACTTCCGGGTGGGCGGGCTCTCGCGCGACGTGCCCGACGGCTGGCCGGAGGCGGTCGCCCGCTTTCTGGAGCAACTCGAACGCGGCGTGGACGAGTACACCACCCTGTTCGCCGGGAACCCCATCTTCATCGACCGCGCCAGGGGCGTCGGCGTGATTCCGGCAGGGGTCGCGCTCGACCTCGGGCTGACCGGGCCGAACCTGCGGGCCTCGGGCGTGCCCCTCGACCACCGCAAGGACAATCCCTACAGCGGCTACGAGGAATACGACTTCGAGGTCATCACCAGCCCCGACGGGGACAGCCTCGCCCGCTTCAACCTGCGGCTGTGGGAGATGCGCCAGAGTGCCGCCATCATCCGGCAGGCCCTGAAGAAGCTGCGCCCCGGCCCGGTCAAGGACCCCAACCGCAAGATCAGCCTGCCGCCCCGGCAGGAGCTGGAGACGAGCATGGAGGCGGTCATCCACCACTTCAAGCTGGTCACCGAAGGCTTCCACCCCCCGCGGGGCGAGGTCTACGTGCCCACCGAGTCGGCGCGGGGCGAGGTCGGCTACTACATCGTCTCGGACGGCGGCTCGATGCCGTACCGGGTCAAGATCCGGGCGCCCAGCTTCGTGAACCTGCAAGCGCTGGAATACGCCTGCGTGGGAGCGCAGTTCGCCGACCTGATCACGATCCTGGCGACCATCGACCCGGTGCTGGGAGACGTAGACCGGTGAGTCCTGAGCTTTCGGCCGCCTGGCTGGCCGAGTGCTTCTCAGTAAGGAGATGAGGCCCCTTTGAGTTACTTCGCAGACAAACACTCCCTCGTCGCGGACATCTTCTCGCGCTACCCGGACAGCCCGCAGGGCCGCCGATCGGCGCTGATGCCGCTGCTGCGCGAGGTGCAGGACGCCGAGGGCTTTGTTTCGGAAGCGCGAATGGCCGAAATAGCGGCCCTGTGCGGCACTACCGCCACCGAAGTTCGCTCGGTGATGAGCTTCTACTCGACCTACCACACCCTCCCCACCGGGCGGTACCACCTGCAGGTCTGCTCGACCCTGATGTGTGCGCTGGCGGGCAGTGACGAGCTGTGGGACCACCTCGTGTCCCACCTCGACGTGCAGCCCGGCGACGTGAGCGCGGACGGGCGCTTCAGCGTGCAGAAGGTGGAATGCCTGGGGTCGTGCGGCACCGCGCCCGTCGTGCAGATCAATGACGAGGGCTACTACGAGAACGTGACCCGCGGCAAGTGCGACCGCTTGATCGCCGCCTTGCGCCAGGACGCCCCGCCCCCGCCCGACAACCCCGTGCCCGTCACCGTGCGTGAGGACGGGCGGCAGATGACGGCGACGGGCGAACGCGTCGGCGCGAGCATCCACGACCGGGGGCCGCTGCCCATGCCCGCCGGGGCCGGAGGTGAGGCATGACCGTCGCGGACCCCGCCCCCAGGGCGATCACCAGCGGGAAAGACCCCCGCTTCGCCCCCAGCCTGTACGCGCATGTGGGCCAGGACCGGAGCTGGACGCTGGACTATTACCGCGAGCACGGCGGCTACGAGGGCGTGCGCCGCGCCTTTGCGATGGGTCCCGACGCCGTCATCGACGAGGTGAAGAAGTCGGGCCTGCGCGGACGCGGCGGCGCGGGCTTCGCTACCGGGCTGAAGTGGTCCTTCATGCCGCTGAACGACGGCAAGCCGCACTTCATCATCTGCAACGCCGACGAGTCCGAGCCGGGTTCCTTCAAAGACCGCTACCTGCTGTCCGAAGACCCGCACCAACTGATCGAGGGAATGCTGATCGGCGGGTACGCGATGCGGGCGTCGGTGGGTTACATCTACATCCGGGGCGAGTATGTCCATGCCGCCGAGCGGATGTGGGCCGCCATCGAGGAAGCGCGGGAAGCAGGGCTGCTGGGCAAGAACGTGCTGGGCAGCGGCTTCGACTTCCAGCTCTACGTGCACCGGGGAGCCGGGGCGTACATCTGCGGGGAGGAAACCGCGCTGATGAACTCGCTGGAGGGTCTGCGGGCCAATCCCCGCCTCAAGCCGCCCTTTCCCGCCGCCGCCGGACTGTATGGCCTGCCCACGACCATCAACAACGTGGAGACCTTCTGCGCGGCGACCCAGATTCTGAAGTACGGCGCCGACTGGCACGCCTCGATGGGCACCGAAAAGTCCAAGGGCATGAAGCTCTTCCAGATTTCCGGCCCGGTGGCGCGGCCCGGCGTGTACGAGTTGCCGCTGGGAACCACCTTCCGCGAGCTGATCTATGACTGGGCGGGGGGGCCGCTGGAACCCATCAAGGCGATCATCCCCGGCGGGTCCTCCTGCCCGATGCTGCGCTGGGACGAGGCCACGCTGGACACGCCGATGGACTACGAGGCGATCGCCGCCGCCGGGTCCATGCTGGGCACGGGCGGGGTCACCCTCATCCCGCAGGCCGACTGCATCGTGGACGTGACGTGGAACCTCGTGCGCTTCTACGCCCACGAGTCCTGCGGCAAGTGCACCCCCTGCCGCGAGGGCATCAGCGGCTGGATGGTCAAGATGTACGAGAAGCTCGTGCGCGGGCGCGGCGTGCCCGGCGACGTGGAGCTGGTTCTCGACATGTCGGAAAACATCGGGGGCCGCTCCTTCTGTGCGCTCGCCGACGCCTGCCTGGGGCCGGTCCTCAGCTCCATCAAGCTTTTCCGCGACGAGTACGACGTGCTGGTGCAGACGGGCCAGCCTACGTACCCGGCCCGCAACCGCTGGAGGAACGAATGAAAGTCACCATCGACGGCATCGCCGTCGACCTCCCGGCGGGCACCAGCGCGATCGACGCGGTGTTTCACGCCGGGCGCGACGTGCCGTATTTCTGTGCCCACCCGTACCTCTCGCCCGTGGGCGCCTGCCGGATGTGCCTGGTGGAAGCCGGAACGCCCCGCAAGGGCAAGGACGGGCAGTTCGAACTCGACGAGGCGACCGGGCAGCCCAAGATCTTCTGGATGCCCAAGCCGATGGCGTCCTGCACCCTGCAGGCCACCGATGGGATGCACATCCGCACCGCCAAGACCTCGGACGTGGTCGCCAAGGCGCAGGCGGGCATGATGGAGTTCACGCTCCTGAACCACCCGCTCGACTGCCCCACCTGCGACAAGGGCGGCGCCTGCGAACTGCAAGACCGCGCCTTCGAGTACGGGTACGGGGCCAGCCGCTACGGCTTCGACCGCCGCCACGCGGACAAGCACTACGCCTTGTCGGACTTCATCATCCTCGACCAGGAACGCTGTATCCACTGCAAGCGCTGCGTGCGCTACTTCGAGGAGGTGCCGGGGCAGGAGGTGCTCGACTTTATCGAGCGCGGCGGGCACACCTTTATCGACACGGAGGAGGGCGGCCTGCCGGTCGGCTTCCAGGGCAACATCGCGGACATCTGCCCGGTGGGGGCACTGCTCGACAACGTGGCCCGCTTCCGGGGCCGCAACTGGGAGTACGACCACACCCCGACCACCTGCACCCTGTGTCCGGTGGGCTGCTCCATCGTCGTGGACGCCCGCAACGGCCGCCTGGAGCGCGTCGTGGCGGGCGAGAACCGCGACGTGAACGAGATGTGGATCTGCGACGCGGGCCGCTTCGGGCACGTCTTCGCCACCGAGGAGCGCCTGACCCTGCCGCTGGTGCGCGTCGGCGGCGAGCTGCGCGAGGCCACCTGGGACCAGGCCGTGGACGCGATGCGCCAGGGCTTCCTGGGGCACGGCGGGAGCGTGGGCCTGTACCTGAACGCCGACTCCACGTTGGAGGAGGGGGCGGCGCTCGTCGCCCTCGCCGAAGCCATCGGCACCGCCTCTCTCGACCACTGGCCGCGCTACGCCCATACCCCGATGGGCACCGCCACCCTGACCGACGTGGCGACCGCCGACGGGGTCGTGGTGCTGGGGGCTGACCTGGGCGAGGAGGCCCCGGTCGTCGAGCTGCGGATTCTGGAGGCCCTGCGCGGCGGCCTGCTGCCCGCCGAGTTCGCGCACGGCACCGCCATCGCGGACCTGCGCCTCACCGAGCGGCCCGCCCGCCAGCCCGAGAAACTGGCCGTGATCGGGCGCGAGTCGCGGCTGTGGGAGCACGCGGGGATCCGGGTTGCGGCCAGCGGGCCGGACGCCCTGACCCGCCTCGCCCGCCCCGACACCCCCGAACTTCAGGCAGCGCTGCGGCTGCTGGAAGGGGCCGAGAAACCCGTGCTGATCCTGGGCGCCGACGTGCTGAACGGGGCCGACGCGGCTTTCTCGGCGGTGCTGAACAGCCTCGCCGCGCGGGTGGGCGCGAAGGTGCTCGCCATTCCCGCCGGGGCGAACAGCCGGGGGCTGGGGGGCCTCAACCTCGTGCCTGGCACGGGGGGCCTGCCCTACGCGCGGCTGGACGGGGTGGGGGCGGCGTTCCTCTCGCGCCTGGACCCCGCCGCCCAGGGCCTGCCGGGCCGCGCCCGCGGCTTCACGGTCGTGCACGACACGCACCTCACCGCGACCGCGCAACTGGCCGACGTGGTCCTGCCTGCCGTCACGAACTACGAGAAGCGCGGCACCACCGTGAACCTCGAAGGCCGGTTGCTGCCGCTCACGCAAGCCCCGCTGCGGGCGGGCGAGGGAGCCGACCTGATTCGCGCCCTCGTCGCGGTGGCCGAGGCGCTGGGCATTCGGCCCCCGGTGCGTGGATTGCGTGGAGCACAGACCTGGCTGGAGGGCCGCTACGGACTGCGGCTGGCCGACGTGCCCGAGAAGGGGGTCATTCAGCCGCCCCGGCCCCCGCAGGACGCGGCCACCGGGTTGGCCTATAAGCCGCAGCTCTGGAAGCCGCGCATGGTGCCGCACCCCGAGCGCCGGGGCAGCGGTGTCCTGGGCCGCGAGGCCCGCACCGAGCTGTGGGAACTGCCGATGGCGCCCTCGCCGCAGCCGGGAGGAGACGACTGATGCCCGACTGGCTCGCCACACTGCTGATCACGCTGCTCAAGGGCGTGCTGGTCGCCCTCGCGCTGCTGACCACCTTTGCCTACATGACCCTGGTCGAGCGGCGGCTGCTCGCCCGGATGCAGATTCGCTACGGCCCGAACCGGGTGGGGCCGGGAGGCCTGCTCCAGCCCCTCGCCGACGCGGTCAAGAGCATCTTCAAGGAAGACCTGCGCGTCACGCTGGCCGACAAGCTGGTCTACACGGTGGCCCCCATCGTCGCCATCGGCATGGCGCTGACCGCCTTTGGGGGCATCCCGGCGGGTCCGGCGGGCTCGCTGTTCGGGGAAGACCCCTGGGTCTACCAGCTCGACGCGGGCATCCTCGCGCTGCTGGCGATCACCTCCATGGGCGTGTACGGCATCTTCCTGGGGGGCTGGGCCTCGGGCTCGAAGTATCCCATCCTGGGCGGCCTGCGTTCCAGCGCCCAGATGATCTCCTACGAACTCGGCATGGGCCTGAGCATTCTGGGCCTGCTGATGCTGGTGGGCAGCACGGCCTTCGTGAACATCGTGGAGTGGCAGGCCGCCAACGGGTGGATGCTGCTGTTCCAGTCACTAGGCTTCGCGCTGTTTCTCGTCAGCTCCTTCGCGGAGACCAACCGCACCCCCTTCGACCTGCCGGAAGCCGAGCAGGAACTCGTGGCGGGCTACCTGACCGAATACTCCGCGATTAAGTGGGCGCTCTTCCAGATGGCCGAGTACGTCAACATGATCACGGCCTCGGCGATCATGGCAACGCTCTTTTTCGGCGGCTACCGGGGGCCGGTCTTCCTGGAAGGCCTGATTCCGGGCATCTCGGGCTGGCCGATTCTATGGCTGGTCGTCAAGATCGCCTTCTTCCTGTTCCTGTTCATCTGGGTGCGGGCCACGCTGCCGCGCTTCCGCTACGACCAACTGATGCGCTTCGGCTGGAAGCTGCTGCTGCCGCTCGCGCTCGCCAACACCATGATGACCGCCGCCTACCTCGCCTTCGCGCGGGGCCTGGGGCTGTGGCCGCTGGCACTGCTGAGCCTGCTGGGGCTGCTCGCCCTCTTCGCCATGAGCGACCGGGTGCGCGTGCTGTGGAACAAGCCGACCGGACGCCGGGGCGCGGACGACTCGTGGCCCACGCGGCCACTGGGGGGGGACTGATGGTGCCGGTCCCCTCCACCCGAAGGAGGAGGCAACTATGAGCGTGCTCGACATCGCCAAGGGCATGGGCGTGACCCTGGGTAAGCTGTTTCAGAAGCCCGTGACCGTGAGTTACCCGGAGGAGCGGGCCACCCTCCAGCCGCGCTTCCGGGGACGGCACGTGCTGACCCGGCACCCCGGCACCGGCCTGGAAAAGTGCATCGGCTGCTCGCTGTGCGCCGCCGTCTGCCCCGCCTACGCGATCTACGTGGAGGCGGCCGAGAACGACCCCCTCAACCCCACCAGCCCCGGCGAGCGCTATGCGAAGGTCTACGAGATCAACATGCTGCGCTGCATCTTCTGCGGTCTGTGCGAGGAAGCCTGCCCGACGGGGGCGGTCGTGCTGGGCAACGAGTTCGAGATGGCCGACTACCGCTACCGCGACCTCGTGTACGGCAAGGAAGACATGCTCGTGGGCGTGGACGGCTCGCTGCCGCAGCGCCGCGAGGCCGCCCGCACCGGCAAACCCCTGCGCCGGGGCTTCCGGGTGGAGGGCGGCGCCCGCAAGGAACTGGAAGGGGTGGAGTACCCGACATGACCCAGGCAAATGACCTCAACTTCATTCCGGCCGGGGGGCAGCCATGATCGCCTTCATCCTTCTGGGAGCGCTCGCCCTCGTCGGCGCGGTGATCACGGTCGCGGCCCGCAATGCCGTTCACGCGGCGCTGGGACTGGTGGGCACCCTGCTGAGCGTGGCGGGGCTGTTTGCCAGCCTGAGCGCGTCCTTTCTGGCGGCCATTCAGGTGATCGTGTACGCCGGGGCGATTCTGGTGCTGTTTCTCTTCGTGATCATGCTGCTCAACGCCAACCAGCCCATCACCGGGCG
Source organism: Deinococcus sp. NW-56 (assembly GCF_002953415.1). Classification (NCBI taxonomy): domain Bacteria; kingdom Thermotogati; phylum Deinococcota; class Deinococci; order Deinococcales; family Deinococcaceae; genus Deinococcus; species Deinococcus sp. NW-56. The sequence continues at coordinate 855,654 of NZ_CP026516.1, forward strand.
CGACCCGGTGCCCTTCGTGCGCGAACTGGCGGGCCTCGGCGGGGTGATTCTGGCGGGAGCGCTGGCGATCATCGCTTTCTCCTACCGCGATCCCCGGCCCCTCACTGAAAGCGCAGCGGTGCTGCGCGGCGGCACGGCGGGCGCGGTGGGCGAGACGTTGCTGACGCGTTTCCTGCTGCCGTTTGAGGCGGTGAGCATCCTGCTGCTCGTCGCCATCGTGGGGTCGGTGGCGCTCGTCAAGCGGCCCGTGCCCCAGCCCGACGGCCTGACCGACGCCGAGGGCGTGGCGTTGCCCGGCGAAGCGCCCGAGCGCACGGCCCCCGAAGGCGGGGTGAGGGCCTGATGGACATGGCACCGACCGCCTACTACGTGGCCCTCTCTGGGCTGCTCTTCGCCATCGGGATGATCGGGGTGCTGACCCGCCGCACGGCGATCATGATCTTCCTCAGTGTCGAGCTGATGCTGAACGCCGCCAACCTCGCGCTCGTGGCCTTTGCCCGGTCGTGGGGCGACCTCGCCGGGCAGACGGCCGTCTTTATCGTGATGACGCTGGCCGCCGCCGAGGTCGCCATCGGCCTCGCCATCATCGTCGCCATCTTCCGCAAGCGCGAGACGACCAACGTGGACGACCTCGCCACATTGAAAGGCTGAGTGCGCGTGCCCCTGTATCTGCTTCCCCTGCTGCCGCTCATCGGCTTCGCGCTGCTGATGCTCTTTCCCCGTCTCTTTCCCGGTCGCTCGGCGGGCTGGCTCGCGTCGGGCACGGTGCTGGTGAGCTTCGTCATCGCCGTGATGCGCTACCTCGGTCAGGGCGACGAGCCCGCCCGCGAGGTGCTGTGGACGTGGCTGCCCAACATGGCGCTGAACGCCAACCTGTCGGTGGGCTTCTGGTACGACCAGCTCTCCGCGCTGATGGCCCTGATCATCACGGGCGTGGGCTTCCTGATTCACCTGTACTCGGTGAGCTACATGGGCCACGACCGGGGGTTCGCTCGCTTCTTCGCCTTCCTGAACTTCTTCGTGGCGATGATGCTGATTCTGGTCCTCGCCGACTCCTACCCGCTGATGTTCGTGGGCTGGGAGGGGGTGGGCATGGCGTCCTACCTCCTGATCGGCTTCTGGTTCTCGGGCCGCAACTCGGAGGCGTCCCAGAAGGATGTGCGCGAGGCCAGCGACCGTGAGGGCGTGGCGAACTCCAACGCCGCCCGCAAGGCCTTCATCATGAACCGCATCGGGGATCTCGGCTTCATGCTGGGGATGTTCCTGATCTACAAGCTGTACGGCACGCTGGTGATTCCCGAGCTGGCCGAGCGGGTGGAGGGGGCACAGGTGGCCGTCGCCGGAATCGAACTCGCCTGCCTCTTCCTGCTCGTGGGCGCGGTGGGCAAGTCGGGCCAGTTGCCGCTGACAACCTGGCTGCCGGACGCGATGGCGGGGCCGACGCCCGTCTCCGCGCTGATCCACGCCGCCACGATGGTCACGGCGGGCGTGTACCTGATCGCCCGCAGCCACTTCCTGTACGACCTCGCACCGACGGCCTCGACCTGGGTGGCCTGGGTCGGCGGCCTGACCGCGCTGTACGGGGCGCTCTCGGCGCTCAACCAGCATGACATCAAGAAGATCCTGGCGTACTCCACCGTCTCGCAACTCGGCTACATGTTCATGGCCGTGGGCCTGCACGCCTACTCGGCGGGCGTGTTCCACCTGCTGACGCACGCCTTTTTCAAGGCGCTGCTGTTCCTCTCGGCGGGCGCGGTGATTCACGCGCTGCACGAGGAGCAGGACGTGCGGCGCATGGGCGGAATGCGCAAGTTCATGCCCTTTACCCACATCACGGCCCTGATGGGCGTGCTGGCGATCGCCGGGATTCCCATCTGGAGCGGCTTTTTCTCCAAGGACGCGATTCTGGCCTCCGCCTTTGAAGCGAGTCCGGGCCTGTACGTGATCGGGCTGGGCGTGGCCTTCCTGACCGCCTACTACATGGGCCGCTGGTACTTCCTGGTCTGGCGCGGCGAGTACCGGGGCAACGTGACGCACCCGCACGAGGCCGACGGCCTGATGAAGGTGCCGCTGGGCATCCTCGCGGCGCTGGCGACCTTCGCCGGATTCCTGAATGTGCCGACCTTCCTGGGGGGCGGGCACGCCTTTGACGACTATCTGGGCCGGGCAATTCCGGTTCACGGCCACGAGATTCCCGTCTCGACCGAGTGGCTCTTGACCATCCTCGCGGTGGCCGCCGGGGTGGGCGGGCTGTTGTGGGCCTACGCCGAGCACCGCCGCCGCACGCTGGCCTCCGGGCCGCTGGGCGCGGCGAGCACGAACGCGCTGTACCTCGACCGGGTGTATGACGGGCTGGTCGCGGCCCCCAGCCGGGCACTGGCCGCCGGGCTGGACGCGGTGGACCGGGGCGTGGACGGCACGCTGTCGGGCGTGGCCCGCAACAGCGCGGCCCCCGGCGGGCTGTTCTCGCGCTGGCAGAGCGGCTTCGTGCGGACCTACGCGGTGTCCATGCTGCTGGGCACGGCCCTGCTGCTGGGCTACTGGGCGCTGCGGACGATTGGAGGCGGCGCGTGATTCACCTGATGATTTTCTTGCCCCTGCTGGGCGCCCTCCTGCTGCTCGTCACGCCGCGCACGTGGCGCGAGGAGGTGGCGGGCTTTTTCGCCGCGCTCACCCTGGGCCTGGGGCTGTGGCTGTGGCGCGACGGGGGAGCCGCCCTCTACAGCGCCCCCTGGGTTCCCGCGCTGGGCGCGACCTACTCGGTGGAACTCGCGGGGCCGAGCCTCGCCCTCGCCCTGATTACCGCGCTGATGACGCTGGTGGCCGTGATCTACGCGGCCCGCCGGATCGAGAATCCCGGCACCATGCTCGCGCTGGTGCTGGCGATGGAGTCGGCGCTGCTGGGGCTGTTCGCCGCCCGCGACCTCGTGCTGTTCTACGTGTTCTTTGAGGCGGCGCTGCTGCCTTCCCTGCTGATGCTGGCGATCTACGGCGGCCCGGAGCGGATGCGGGCGCTCGTCAAGTTCGCGGCGTACACGCTGCTGGGCAGCCTGCTGATGCTGCTCTCCATCATCGGGGTGCGCTACTACGGGGGCAGCCCGACCTTCGCGCTGGCCGATCTGGTGCGCTTCCCGGTGGAGGGCGCCGCGCAGACGTGGCTGTACCTGGGCTTCCTCGCGGCGATGGCGGTCAAGCTCCCGCTGTGGCCGCTGCACGCCTGGCTCCCCGACTTCCACGAGCAGAACCACGCCAGCGGGATTCCCGACCTGATGGGCACCCTGTACAAGGTGGGCGGCTACGGGCTGTTCGCCTTCGCGCTGCCCCTTTTCCCGGACGCCTCGCTGGAACTGCGCCCGGTGCTGATGGCGCTCGCGGCCTTTACCGCGCTGTACGGGGCCTGGATCGCCTTCCGGCAGACGAACTGGAAGCGGCTGCTGGCCTACGCGGGGCTCTCGCACATGGGCATCGTGGGGCTGGGCATCTTCAGCCTGAACGAGACGGCCACCGTGGGAGCGCTGTACCTGCTGGCCTTCCAGAACGTGTACACCGGGGCGCTGTTCCTGGGCGTGGGGATGTTGCAAGACCGCATCGGCAGCGTGGACACCCGCGTGGGCGGCGTGATGACGCAGGCGGGGGCCTTGAGCGGCCTCACGATGGCGCTGTGGTTTGCCTCCATCGCCGTGCCGGGACTGGCGGGCTTCATCGGGGAATTCAGCGTGCTGCTGGGGGCCTATCAGGTTGCGCCGTGGCTGGCGTTTATCGCGGGCCTCTCCACCATCGCCGCCGCCGCCTACGCGCTGACGGCCTTCCAGACGACCTTCTGGCAGGGGCGCCCGCTGGGGTCGGTGCGGGTCGCGGACCTGCGGCAGACCGAGTGGCTGGTGCTGGGCATCCCGCTCGCGGTCGCCATCCTCTTCGGGGTGTACTCGGCCCCCGCGCTCAACCTGATTCAACCCGCCGTGCGCGGGGTGCTCTCTGCCCTGGGGGGGCAATAAATGTTGCAAGCTCCTGATATCGCCCTCGCGCCGCTGCTGCCCATCCTGCTGGTGCTGGCGGGGGCCGTGTCCAGCACGGTGCTGGGCTTTCACCTGCCCCGGCGCACGCTGACCTACATCAACCTCGCGCTGCTGATTCTGAGCGGACTGGCGATGGGCCTGCTGTGGAGCGGCCCCGGCGAGGTCCCGGCGACCGCCTTCGGCGGCGGCCTGCAAGCCGACAACGCCGCCATCCTGCTGGGCCTCACGATTCTGGCGGGCAGCGTGATGACCCTGCTGGTGAGCCTGGACACGGCCTACCGCGCCCGCGTGAGCTTTCCGGAGTTTGACGCGATGCTGATGTACGCGATCACCGGGACGCTGCTGATCGCCTTCTCCGGCGACCTGATCGTGATGCTGATCGGGCTGGAGGTCATGAGTCTGGCAAGCTACGTGCTGGCGACCCTGCAGGACTCGCGCCGCGCCGAGGAATCCGGCCTGAAGTACTTCCTGCTGGGGTCGGTGGGCAGCGCCATCCTGATCTACGGTCTCGCGCTGGTGTACGGGGCGACGGGCAGCCTGAGCTACGCGGGCATCGCGGAGGCGACGGCGGGCCTGACTCCCGGCAATCTCGGCCTCCTCGTGGGCGGGGCGCTGCTGCTGCTGGCGGGCTTCGGGTTCAAGGTGGCGCTGGCCCCCTTCCACCAGTGGACGCCCGACGTGTACTCCGGGGCGCCCACCTCGGTCAGCCTCTTCCTGAGCACGGTGGTCAAGGTCGCGGCCTTCGCGGGAATGCTGCGGGTCTTCGGCGGGGCGCTGCAAAACGCGCCCTTCTGGGCCTCGGCGCTGCAACTCCTGATCGCGGCGACCTTGATTATCGGGAACGCGGCCTCGCTGTTCCAGACCAACTTCAAGCGGATGCTGGCGTATTCGGCGGTTGCCCACACCGGCTTCGTGGCGATGACCCTGCTGGGTACACCGGGGCTGGGCGGCGCGGCGCTGGGCTACTACCTGCTGATCTACACGCTGATGACGGCGGCCGCCCTGGCAGTCGTGGCGGCCCTGCAACGCAGCGAGGCCGGGATGGAGATCAGCGACTTGCGCGGGTTGTACTACCGGCACCCCGGCTACGCGATCGCGCTGGCGGTGTGCCTCGCCAGTCTCGCGGGGCTGCCGCCCTTCGCGGGCTTTTTCGGCAAGTACCTCGCGTTCCAGGCGGCCTTTCAGAACGGGTACGTCTGGCTGAGCATCCTCGCGGTGCTGGCGAGCGTGGCGGCGTTGGTGTACTACCTGCGCCCCGCGATGCTGCTGTTCATGCCCGACCGCACCCCCGCCCGCGAGTACGCGCACGGCCAGCGCCCCGCGACCAACCTGACGGTGGCGCTGGGCGTCGCCGGAATCACCGTGCTGGGGCTGCTGCCCAACCTGTGGTACGGGTGGGTGGCGGACCCGGCAATCTGGGAGCTGTTGGCGGGGCGGTAGGGGAGACGCCAAAGGAAGAGGAGCGAAGGCATCTGCTTTCGCTCCTCTTCCTTTGCTGGGGCTACTCCCGCTGCGCCTGCCCGTACTTCATCCGGTAGCGGCTGCGGCTGGCCGCTTCCAGCAGGTCGGCGGGGCCAGAGGTGTCCGGGCTGGTGGTCGCCGCCCCCACCGAGGCCCGCAGGGGCAGGTCGCGGTAGCTCAGGCCGTCCAGCGAGGCGATCAGGTTGTCCGAGAGGCCCCCGATCTCGGCGGGGCCGACGTTGTCGAGCAGCACGGCGAACTCGTCCGGTCCCCAGCGGAAGACGAGGTCGCCCCGGCGCTTCTGGGCCTGCAGGCGGGCAGCGAGGTCCCGCAGCACCTCGTCCCCCGCGCCGCGCCCGTACTTCTCGTTCACGGCCCGGAACCCGCTGAGGTCCACCAGCAGCAGCCCCAGTGGGCGCCCGGCGCGGCCCGGCCAGCGGTGCTCGACGGCGCGGGTAAAGGCGAGGCGGTTGCCCATCCCGGTCAGGGGGTCGCGGGTGCCCAGCGTCCGCAGGGTCCACCAGCGTTCCAGCGCGACGAGCGCCATACCCAGAATCGCGGCGACCGAGACGGTCACGCCGGGGAACCACAGGTTCACCAACCACAGCGGGGCCGCCAGCCCCAGCGTACCCAGCGCCAGCCCAAAGCCCCACAGCCCGCCCAGCCACGCCGCCAGCGCCGCCGCCGCGACCGCGAGCAGGGCGACCAGCCAGCCCGGCAGCAGGGTGGGCGGGGGTGCGAGCAGGGTGGACACCGCCTGGGCCTGCAGCACGGGCACCGGGGTAGGTTGCCCGGCCGGGTCGAGCAGGGTGGTGTCCGGCTCGCTGGCGGCCGTCACACCCAGGATCACCACCCGCCCCTGCAGGTCCCCGAAGCGCACATTGCCGTTCACCACGTCGCGGAAGGGGATGGCGGCCAGGCGGCTGGCGTCGCGCCGGAACTGCCGCAGCAGCCGGGGCTGGGGGTCGAGCGGCACCGTCTGCCCCGCACTGACGGCGAGCTGGCGCGAGAAGCTGGGTTGCAGCTCGCCTGAAGGGTCGGGGAGGGCCGTTCGGAAGCGCCGTACCATGCCCCGCGTGTCGGGGTCCAGGGTCACCACGCCGGTAGGAAGGCGCTGGCCTTCCAGGGGTGCGAGCGGCTCGCCGGGCGTGCTCGACAGCACCACGTTGGGCCGGGCGAACACCCAGGCGAGGTCCGGCGTCCGCGCCAGCGCCGAGAGCCGGGGGTCCAGGCCCACCGTCTGCACCCCGGCCTGATCCAGCGTGTTCAGGGCCTGCGCATACAGCTCGGGAGGCCACACGGTGGGCGGGCCATAGTCGCGCAGCGACGTGTCGTCCACCCCCACGACCACCACCCGCCCGTCCGGGGGCGCGGGGAGGGCACGGTTGAGGCTGTCCCACAGCCGCCCATTCTGCGGAAAGAGCAGCCCCACCCCCAGCCCCAGCAGGGCGGCGGCGGGCACCGTCAGCCGGGAGAGGGGCCGTTCCCCGCCCCCCCGGCCGCGCTCAGGGAAGGACCGCATACGCCTCGTTTCCGGCCTCGTCGCGCACGGTGACCCGCACCGGGGTGCCGTCCGGTGGGGCGGGGAGGGGGAGGTCCAGCACGGCCACCCCGTCCGGCCCCACGGCCACCCGGCGGGTCTGGGTCTCGGTGCCCAGCCGCAGCGTGAGCGTGAGGCGTCCGGCGCGGCTCTGGGCGGTGCCGAGGTCGCGCAGGGTGCCGGTCACGCGCAGCAGCCTCCCCTCTCGCTCGGCCCGCAGCCCGGTCAGGGAGGGGGGCGTGCGGTCCACGACAACCGTCACCCGCCGGGTGCGCCGCTGTCCGCGCCAGTCGGCCCGGACCTCCACCCGCGCCTCGCCCTCGGGGAGACTCGCCCCGGCGAGCCGGAAGCGGCCCGGCTGCCCGGCCACGGGGGACAGCGCCAGCACCCGGCTCCCCACCAGGGCGCTTACCGTCGCCCCCGGCTGGGTGGTGACCCCCAGGGAGAGGGACCGCGTGGGGCTGCTCACCGGGTCCAGCCGCAGGACAAGGGGCGCCAACACCTGCGCGTCCAGTGCCGGGTTGGGCAGGGGGGTCGCCCCGCTCCCCGTCGGCGCCGCGAATACCCCGAAGGTCTTGCGCAGGCCCGCGACCTCCACGGCAAAGGCGCTGCCCCGCAGTCCACTCCCCACCAGCGCGGGCTGCCCCGCCCCGCTGCGAACCACGTTCCAGGCTTGCCCCCGCAGCAGGCCCAGGCTGGTCGTACCGGACTCCGGCCCCGCCGTGGCCGTCAGTTCACTGTTCTCCTGAAGTCGCAGGTAGCCGCCTCCTAGAAAGCCCACCTCTGCCCAGGCGCCCACGCCGGTGCTCAGGCGGGTGCCGGGGTCCAGGGTCGCCCCCACCCGCGCGACCGTGCGCGTGCCGCCCGCCGTGACGTACACCGGCCCGCGCGTGGCCTGCACGCTGGCTCTCCCGGTGCCCGTCAGCCGGGGGGCGTACCACGGACCCTCCTCCTCGCGGAAGGCGGTCACCCGGCCGGTGCCCAGCGCGACAGCCTGCCCGGCCTTTAGCCGCGTGGCCTTGCCCGCGACCGTCACTCGTGCTCCGCCCGCCAGAACCGCGACCCGCTTGAGGCCCCCCACACCCAGGTCGGCCCGCACCTGCGCCCCGGCGTCCAGCGTGAGGGGCTGCCCCAGCGCAGTCAGGCTCAGCGGTCCCAGTAGCAGAAACCGGCCTTCCTGAAGCTCGGCCCGCCCGCCCGCCACCCGCAGCCGCGAGGCCGGGCCGAGGAGGAGTTTCCCCGTCGTGCCATTGCGAATGGTGGTCCAGACCAGCCCGTCGCCCCCCGTCCGCAGGCCCGCCGTGACGGTCGCGGGTACTCGCAGGGACACCCAGCGCCCCCCCGTCAGCGCTTCGGCCCGCCCTTGAAGCTGCTCGGCTTTGACGAGGGGGGATGGGCCGGAGGCCGCGTCCGCCGCCGGTCCCAGCAGCGCCGCGAGCAGGGCCGTGCGGAGGGGCAGGGAGGGGCGGGGCACGGGTGGCAGACTCACCCGGCCAGTCTACCGGGTCGCTTCCGCCCGGCACCCGGCAAAACACCACGAAGACGGCAACCGGAGAAGAGCTGCACTCACAGGGCGCCCTATACTGCCCGCCGTGCTTGTCGCCTTGCAGGACGCCACCAAGGAATACGGCCCCCTCACTGTGCTGTCGGACATCACCTTCGCCGTGCAGCCCGGCGACCGGGTGGGGCTGGTGGGCCGCAATGGGGCGGGCAAGAGCACCCTGCTGCGCCTGCTGACGGGCGAGTTGAAGCCCGACGGCGGCACCGTGCGTCGGGCGCCAGGGGTGCGGGCGCGGGCCTTGCGGCAGGACCCCACCTTTCCTGGGGGCGCGACCGTGGATAGCGTGCTGGAGGCGGCCTTTCATGACCTCGACGCGCTGGAGGCCGAGCTGAGTCAGGCGGCGGAGGCGATGGCGAGCGGCACCCCCGAGAGCGTCCTGCACCACGAGGCCGTGCTGGAGCACTACGTCCGCCGGGGCGGCTTCGAGCGCCGCAGCCGCAAGGAGGCGGTGACGCTGGCCTTCGGCTTCCGGGGCCGCGAGCACGACCCGGTCGCCGGGCTCTCCGGCGGCGAGCGCACCCGCCTAGGCCTCGCCGCCCTGCTGGTGGAAAACCCCGACGTGCTGCTCCTCGACGAGCCCACCAACCACCTCGACATCGTGATGGTGGAGTGGCTGGAGGGCTTCCTCTCGCGCTATCCCGGCGCCGTGCTGGTGATCAGCCACGACCGCGCCTTCCTGGACGCCGTGACGAACGAGACCGCCTACCTGCGCGGCGGCGGGCTGAGCGTCTACAAGGGCGGGTACACGACCTTCCGCGAGACGCTGGCCGCCGAACAGGAGCAGCAGGCCGCGCAGCACGCGCAGGACGCCCGGCAGATCGCCTCTCTCCAGGCCAGCGCCGACCGCATGAAGATCTGGGGCCTGGGCATGAGCAAGCTCGCCCGCCGCGCGAAGGCGATGCAGGCCCGCGTGGACCGGATGCAGGCCCGTGCCACGAGCGCCCCACCCCCGGAGGAACGCACCACCCGCATCACCTTTCACGCGCCCGAGAGCGGCGACGTGGTGCTCGACGCCCGGCACCTCACCCGCCGTCTGGGGGGGCGCACCCTGTTCGAGGACGTGAACGTGCAACTGCGCCGGGGCGACCGGGTGGCGATCATCGGGCGCAACGGGGCGGGGAAGACGACCCTGCTGCGGGCCTTGCTGGGCATGGACCCCTCCGACGACCCGCGCGGGCGGGTGCTGACGGGTGCCCGCGTCAGCGTGGGCTACTACGACCAGGCCCTGCGCGGGGTGGACCCCTCCCAGACCCTCTACGACGTGGCCCGCGAGTACGTGCAAAAGGACTTCGAGGCCCACAACCTGCTGGGCACCTTTCTTTTTCCCTACGACCAGCACGACAAGCAGGCCCGCATTCTCTCGGGCGGCGAGCGGGCGCGGCTGGCGCTCTTGAAGCTCGCGCAGGAAGACCACAACCTCCTCGTCCTCGACGAGCCGACCAATCACCTCGACATGGAGATGGTGGAGGCGCTGGAGGACGCCCTGAGCGCCTACTCCGGCACCCTGCTCATGGTGAGCCACGACCGCGCCTTTATCGAGGGCCTGGCCGACCGCATCTGGCTGATCGAGGACGGCGTGTTCTACGAGTACCCCGGCTGGGCCGACTACCGCGAGAAGCACCGACCCGCTGTGGTGGAGGAAGTCAGGCCCACGTCAAAGCCAGTGTCTGCACCCGCTCCGAAGGGCAAGGGCCTGTGGCACCTCAAGCGCGAGGTCGAGGCGCTGGAAGCTGAGATTGCCCGGCTGGAGGCCGAGCTGGAGGAGGCCCAGGCCGCCCTCGCCGCCGCCCCTCCCGACGCCGATTTCGTGGCGCTGGGTCAGGCCGCGCACGACCTCGAAGTGCGTCTGGAAGCGAAGATGACCGCCTGGGGCGAGAAGCAGGCGGAGGTGGAGGCGCGGGGGGGTTGAGACTCGTCAGGTTGCTTTCACCTGTGCCCCCCACACTGCGGCCATGAAGCGTCTCGCCTCCCTTCTTCTGGCACTCGCCGTGAGCGCGGGGGCCAATTCCTACGTGCCCCCGCGCCCGCTGCTGATCGGCTCGGACTTTGGGAGCTACGGCTTCAAATTCCTGCCGCATGGAGTAAATGACGCCAACGCCAGTGCGCGGGAGAGCTGGGGCGAACTGTTCGTGTTGCAGCCTGACGGCACCCTGAGAACCCTCTGGAAGCGCAAGCTCGTGAACATCCCGAGCCGCGTCCTGATCAGCCCGCGCGGACAGGTGGTCACGCTCGACAACTGGGCGGGCTCCGGCAGCCCGAAGCACGCCGTGGTGATCTATGACCTGCAAGGCAAGGTGACGGCGGACCTCAAGTTCTCCGATGTGGTTCCCGCCCCGGACGCCTGCCCGCGCTGCCAGTCGATGGACGGTCCCTTCCTGAGCTGGGGTTACACGCCCAAATTCACCTTCTACGGCGAAGACGTACATCTGGCGTTGCGAAACCCCCAGGGAAAAGGCCCCAGCCTGAACCTCGTCACCGGGAAACTCAAGACGCTCTGGAACGGCCAGCCCCGTCCCTGACGGCCTTCACAACCCCGCCGGGTACGTGTCCGGCACTTCCCCTTCCTCCTCCACCCCGGAGGTCGTGTCCAGCGGCACCAGCGCCGTCGTCCGGTCGAAGTGCAGCAGGGCGTCGTACATGTGCGCCGGGCGGGTGTGGACATAGTGGCTCCAGCGCTCGGTCTCGGGGCGGTAGATCACGCCGATGAAGCGCTGAAGTTGCTCCTCGTCCAGCACGTCGGCCACCTCCGCCGCCCGCAGGTCCAGCCAGAAGTCGCCGCCGACCGCGTGCAGCCGCTCTTCCAGGCTGCCCTTCATGCCGGGCCGCACCCGCTTGAGCCGTGCGGGTTCGTCCCAGTCGTCCGAGGCGGTCACGCTCCCGTGGTGGGTGGTCTGCCCGAGGATAAAGGTGTCCAGGGGCCAGCGCTCGCGCACGAGCTGCCCGAGGTTGTGCTCGCCCCGTGCCCACCCCATCTCGCTCGCGCGGGCGTCCCCCAGGTGCGAGTTGTGTGCCCAGACCACGACCTTCTGCGGCCGACCCTGCGCCTCGCCGTGGTCGACCAGCGCGGCCAGCGTCTCGGCCATGTGCGAGTCGCGGATGTTCCACGATTCCTCGCGGCCCCGGAACATGGAACGGTAATAGCTCTCGGCGTTCTTGGCGAGGCGGGCGTTCTGCTCGGCGTAGAAGAGTTCGTCGCCCCCCAGCGGCCCGTGGGCGGGGTCCGGCTCGCGGCGCTGGAGTTCGAGCAGTTGCGCGACGGCGGCGTCCTCGCACGGTTCCTGGCGGCCGGACTCGGCCGCGTACCCGTAGGCCTGCGGGTTGTCCCCGAAGTGGTCGAAGCAGGCGTAGCGCTTCCGGGCGCGGCCCGCCGCCTCGGGGTCTACCCCTTCCAGATAACGCACCACCTCCGAGACCGAGCGGTGCAGGCTGTAGAGGTCGAGGCCATAAAAGCCCGCCTCCCGCCCCGGCTGCCGTGCGCCAAAGTCCCGCAGCCAGCGGGCGAACTCAGCCACGTCCTCGTTGCGCCACATCCAGCGGGGAAAGCGGGAAAAGTCGCTCAGGGCCTCTATCGCGTCGCCGTCTTCCCCCTGGCCGCGCACCCAGCGGTTGACTCGGTAGGCGTCGGGCCAGTCGGCTTCGACGGCGACGGCGGTAAAGCCCTTCTCCTCGATCAGGCGCCGGGTCAGCCGCGCCCGCTCGCGGTAGAACTCGTGGGTGCCGTGCGAGGCTTCCCCGATCAGGACGAAGCGGGCCTCCCCGATGCGCTCCAGCAGGGCGTCGTAGTCGTGGGAGGCGCCGGTCAGCGGCCGGGCGGCGGTCTGGAGGGGGTCGGTCATGGTCACTCCTGGGGGCGGGCGGCGCGGGTCAGGGCCTCGCGCACCTCGTCGTCGGTCGTCTGGGCGAAGTCGCGGTAGAACTGCCCCACCGCCATGAAGTCGGGCGGGGTATGGAGGCAGACCACCTCGTCGGCCTCGACTTCTAGGGCGCGGGCGGTCTCGGGTGGGGCGACGGGGACGGCGACGACGACGCGGGCGGGGGAGAGGGCACGCAGCGCCTGCAACCCCGCCCGCAGCGTTGCACCAGTCGCGATGCCGTCGTCCACAAGGAGGACGGTGCGCCCGGCAATAGGGGCAGGGGTGCGGCCCTCCCGGTACACCTGCTCCCGCCGGGCGAGTTCGGCGCGTTCGCGGGCCTCCACCGCTTCAATCGCGTCCGGCCTGACCCCCGCGCGGCGAATCAGGTCGCCATTCAGGTAGCGCACGCCCCCGGAGGCGACCGCGCCCATCGCCACTTCCTCGTAGCCGGGCACGCCCAATTTGCGGACCAGAAACACGTCGAGCGGGGATCCGAGTGCCCGCGCCACCTCCGCACCCACGGGCACGCCCCCACGTGGGAGGGCCAGAACGGTGGTGTTCGGCCAGGCACCCCGCTCGCGCAACCGGGCGGCGAGGTGCTCGCCCGCGTCCCGGCGGTTCAGGAAAGGGGGATAGGACATGTCGGACCTCGCCCCGATTCTGGGTTGGTCCTGCCCCGCGCGGCTACCCCAACTCGCTTTACCCGGCTGTGGAAGTGGACTCACGCGGGGCGCCCACAGGTGAGAGCCGCACGACAAAGGGTGCGGCGAGGTCGGCATTGTCCACCACTACGCCCGCGTGCCGCTCTGGGTCGGCCTCGCGGAAATACAGGCGATTCCCCTCCACGTAGCGCCGGTTGGACTCCGCGTGCGGGTCGGGCGAGCCGTACCCCGACCCCCGCGCCCCCCCACGCGGCACCGACACCTCGAAGGGGACGTGCAGGAAAATAGAATCGTCCGACACGTCCCGCAGTTCCGGGCGATGCAGAAAGAGGCCGTCGAGAATCAGGAGGCTGCCGGGAGGGGCGACCTCCTCCGATTGATGCACGGGTGAGTCGGTGGTGCGGTCGAAGATCGCCGTTCGGTAGCGCCCCGACCCACCCGGCCCCAGCGGGTCCAGCAGCGCCGACCGCAAGCCCGCGAGATCATAAGAATCCCGGTAGAACCCCCACGGCGAGGTGCGCCCCCGGCGGTAGCGCACGGCCCTGGGAACGTGAAAGCCGTCTATCGAGGCTCGAATGACGGTTTGGCCTCTCGCCTGCAGAACTTCGGCCAGCTCGTCCGCGAAGGTCGTCTTGCCCGCGCCGTCCACGCCGTCCACGGCCACGCGCAGGACGGGGGCGGGGGGCTGGGCTTCCAAGCGGTCAGCCAGACGGCGCAGCAGTTCGGTGCGGATGTTCACCCCCGCCCACGGCTTTCACGCCAGATCATTACTCCAGCTCCGATCAGGTACACCACGCTCAGCACCGCATTGAAGACCCAGGACTCGCCCGCCTGCCAGTCGTTGAACGTTTCCGAGGCCCTCACGATGCCGAGAATCAAGACCAGCAGGACCAGGGCAAGCTTCCAGCGGTCCCTCACAACTTCAGGTCACCCCTCTCCGTCACGTTCAGCCCCTGCGCCACGTCCCGCGCGGCGGTCTGGCGTTCGCGGTCGAGGTAGGTCTGCGCCTGCGAGACCTCGCGCCCCAGCACCTGAATGGTGTCCTTGAAGCGGTCGAGGGCCTGGGTACGGTAGGTGCTGATGGCGTCGAGCGCCCCGTACACCTCGCGGAAGGCCTGCTGGATGATCTGCGGGTCCACCGTCGCGCTGCCCGCCTGCCGCTGAATCTCGGTGGACTGCTGGCGCAGCAGGCTGGCGGTCGAGCCGATCATCTTGCCGGTGGTGTCGTTGATCGCGGTGACCTGCCCCAGCACCGCCTGCTGGGTGCCCAGCGCCTGCGCGACCATGATGGCGGTCCGCAGGGCACTCACCGTCGTGGTGGTCGCCCGGTCCACCCCCTTGATGAGTTCGAGGTTGTTGCGCCGCACGAGGTCGAGGGCGAGGTACCCCTGAATCGCCACCGCGAGCTGGGTCAGCAGGTCGGTCACGCGCTGGCGCACCGCGAACAGCAGTTCCTCGCGCACCACGCGGGCCTTTTCGGGGTCAGTCTGCTCCAACGTGTGCAGCCGCACGGTGAGCGCCTCGTCCACCGCCGTCCCCACGTGGGCGTACTGGCGCAGCTTCTGCATGGTTTCCCAGAGGTGGACCTTCTCCGTCTCGATGCTGGCGTTGTCGCGCCGCAGCTCGTCCTGCGAGCGGTAGAGCGTCTCCAGAATCGCGTTGAGGTGGCTCTGGGCGCTCTGGTAGCGGTCCATCGCGTTCACGGCCTTGCGCCCACCCGGCAGCTTACGCAGGAAGCCCCGCGCGGTGGGCGTGCGGCCGGGGTCGAGGTCTTCCACCGTGCGCCGCAGGTCGGTCAGGCCCTTCAGGATGTCGCTGCCCTCGGCGAGCGAGCCTGCCTTGGTCGCCCGCAGGGGCCGCTCCAGCATCCGGCTGGACACCTGCGCCGCCGCCCGCTGCTCCGGCACGCCGAGGTCATGCACCGCGTCGAGCTTGCGCTTGAAGTCGGGGCTGTGCGTTCCGGCGTGCAGCACGTCCTCCACAAAGGCCCGCGCCATCGCGTCGAGCCGGGTGCGGTCCTCGGGCGAGAGGGGCACCATGTCCGGGGCTTCCTGCGCCTTTACCGGGGCCACCGCCTCGGGCGCTTGCAGCAGGGCGTCGGGCGGAGTCAGGGGGCCGGGCTTGTCAGCACTCATGCCCATCAGTACGGCACAGGAGCGGGCGAGGTTGCATCGGGCGAAAGGCGGAGGGGGCAGCAAGCCAAAACCCCACCGGCCGGAGCGGGTGGGGTCGGGGAGGAGGGGGGAGGTCAGCGGGTCTGGTCGCCCGCCCCGCTCCCGAGTTGAACGGGGCGGCCCGCCGCATCCACAAGCTGCACGCGGGTAAAGGTCCCCGGCACCCGCACCAGTGTCCAGGGGCTGGTGATGGCCTGGGTGGTGATGCTGCCCTCGCCGGGCGCCCGGACCTCCACCGTCAGGGTCAGGGTTCCGTTCTGCACGCTGGCCCCGGTCACCCGGATGCCGTAGCCCCCGGTGGGCCGCTGTCCCAGGAAGACGGCGACCACAGTTTCGCCGGAGCGTAGGGCGGGGGCGGCGGGGACGCCCGTCTGGTTGCCGTAGGCGACCCGGTACAGGGCGTTCAGGCCCGCCTGGGTGCTGGCGACCTGCACGGCGGGAGTGAATGCGGCGGCGTTGGTGCCGCTGGCGAGTTCGGTGACGGTCACGCGGCCTGCGGCGGTGGGAGGCGTCACGGGAGCGGGGGTCGTCGGCGTGGGAGAAGGCGTGATCGGCGTCTCGGTCACCGTGCCAGTCGCACCGCCCGTCGCGTTCGCCGTGAACGTCACCACGCCCGTGGGCAGCCCCGCCTGGGTCAGCCGTTGCAGGACGGCGACCCGCTGCACGGCGGTGCCCACCGTCACGCGCAGGCGGCCCTGGGCCGGGTCGAGTTCCAGCGCGGTCAGGCCGGGCAGCCCCTGGAGCGCCGCCGCCGCCGCTTGAAGCTGGGCGGCCGTGTAGCCCGACGGATAGGTGGCCGCGCGCGGCGGCGTGGTCTGCACCGGGGTCGTCTGGCTGGGAGCGCTCAGCGGCGTGGCGGGAATGGCGTTGACGCCCTGCGCGGCGGCGAGGGTGCCCGCGCCCAGGGCCAGGGTCAGGAAGAAGGTCCGGGTCATGCCCCCAGCCTCTCCCGCGGGCGCTGACCGTGCATGAGCGCCCGTATACTCCCGTTCATGATTGATCCCGTCAGCTCGGCGCCGCTGGACGTGCGGGAGGTCGAACACCTCGCCCGCCTCGCGCGGCTGGACCTCACCCCGCAGGAGCAGGGCGCCCTGCGCAGCGACCTCGGCCGCATCCTGGGGTACTTCGAGCAGCTCCGCACGGTGGACACCACCGGGGTGGAGGAGATGCAGCGCCCCGTCTCCCTCGTCAACGTCCTGCGCGACGACGTGCCCGGTGAGGTCTTCGCGCCCGAGGTCGTGGCGGCCCTCGCTCCCGAGATGGAGGGTGGATTCATCCGCGTGCCGCGTACAGTGGAGACCGACTGATGTTGGACCTCAAATTCATCCGCGAAAACCCCGAAGCCGTTCGCCACGCCACCAAAGTCAAAGGAATAGACCTGGACCTGGACGAGCTGCTGAACCTCGACCGGGAGGTGGTCGCCTCGCGTCAGCGCGTGGAGGCCCTCCAGACCGAGCGCAACGCGAACGCCAAGCTGGTCCCCAAAGCGTCCCCCGACGAGCGCCCGGCCCTGATTCAGAAGGGCAAGGACCTCGGCGAAGAACTCAAGGCCCTGGAACCCGAGCTGCGCAGCGCCGAGGAGCGGCTGCGCGGGCTGCTGCTGCGGGTGCCCAACATCCCCCACCCGTCGGTCCCGGTGGGCAAGGACGACTCGGACAACGTGGAACTGCGCCGCGAGGGGCAACTGCCCGAGTTCGCCTTCACGCCGCTGGACCACGTTGAATTGCTGGAGCGTCAGGGCTGGAGCGACCCCGAGCGGGTGGCGCGGGTGTCGGGCAGCCGCTCGTACCTCCTCAAGGGCGACGCGGTGATGCTGGAGATGGCCGTGTTGATGTTCGCCGTGGACTTCCTGCGCGGGCGCGGCCTGACGCCCCTCTCGACCACCGCGCTGGTGCGCCCGGAGACCTTCGTGGGGTCGGGCCACTTCCCCGGCGGCGAGGACCAGGTGTACAAGGTGGAAGGCGACGAGCTGATGCTGGCCGGAACCGCCGAGGTGCCCGTGAACAGCCTGTACGCGGGCGAGCAGCTTTCCGCCGAGCAGCTTCCCCTCGCCTACGCCGCGATCAGCGCCGCCTTCCGCTCGGAGGCGGGCTCGGCGGGGCGCGACGTGCGCGGCCTGATCCGGGTCCACGAGTTCCGCAAGGTCGAACAGTACGTGCTGACGCGGGCCGACGAGGAAGAGGCGCTGGGCTGGTTCCGCACCATCCTGGAAAACGCCGAAGCGCTGTTGCGGGCGCTGGAGCTGCCCTACCGGGTCGTGCAGAACTGCACGGGCGACATGGGCGCGGGCAAGGTGCTGATGTACGACCTCGAAACCTGGGTGCCCAGCGAGGAAAAGTACCGCGAGACGCACTCCTGCTCGTACCTGGGCGACTGGCAGGCCCGCCGCACCGGCCTGCGCTACCGCGACGAGTCGGGACGGCTGGTGTACGCCCACACGCTGAACAACACCGGCATCGCCTCGCCGCGCATCCTCGTGCCCCTGCTCGAAAACCACCAGCAGGCTGATGGCACGGTGCGCGTGCCCGCCGCCCTGCGCCCCTACCTCGGCGGGCGTGAGGTGCTGGGCGTCCCCGTGCGGGAACTGGCGACGGCGTAAACGGAAGGAGCCGCGAGCCGGGGCCTCCTCTGCGGAAAGCCCCAGCCTTCGAGTACCATCGCAGGGTCCCGAAAGGGACGGGGCGCATGACAACCGGGGAAAGCGAGGGGGAACAACGAGACGGAGCGTGGAAGCGCCCGGACTCGTCCTCCGGGCGCTTCGGAAAGGGGGTGGTCGCTGTGGCTCGACACCACAAGCGTACCAAAAAACCCCGCTGGAGATCACTGAAGCCTGCTGAATTCGCCGCGATCCTCGTGGCGTTCGGCACGGCCCTCAGTGGGCTGGCGGCCCTGACTCAAGCCCTGAGATAAGCCCTCTCGGCCCCGGTTGCGCCTCTTTTCTTGTATCACGGCGGCGTCAGGTCAGGTGGCCTGGCCCTTTTTTGTATAGCTTGCCGGGCATGAAAGGGTGTTTGCGGTCGGCACTGGCGCTGGGTGCGTTGCTGGGTGGCGGGACTTTGGCGGGCGGTGTCGACACCCCAGTCTCCTGGCTGGGCCAGCGGATAGACGTGGCCCAGACGGCGTTTTGCAGGGCACAGGGGTGCGAGCTGGTGGAGGTGCGGGAGAACGCCCGCGATGTGGTGGGGGCATTCGACGGCACCCTCCGCCGCTACCGCCTGCGGAACGGCTGGACAATGGATGTCGGCGTGCGGCCCGCCGGGTGGGTCAGCAACGCGCGGCTGTACCTGGCCGCCCAGCCTGGTCCCATCGTCAGCACCGAACTCAACCCGCTGTCATCCCAGGGACACCGCGTGGCCGCCGAGTTCCTGACGGCCCTGACCGGGCGCCGCTTCAGCCCCAATGCCGTTGCCGTCTGCGAGAGACAGGAACTGGCCGAGTACAGCCGCGATCCGGTAAGGTTCCGCTCCACTCCCGGCCGCCTGCTCAGCCGCTGGACGACCCCGGCCGGGTTGCCCTACCGGGCGTGGTGTACGGCCGTGAACGAACCGGGTGTCCGTGCCGGGTGGCAGCAGGACTGAGCCTCTCCCATCCGCACCCGTTACCCTGGCCCGCATGGACATTCCGCGTGAGCTGCTGGAGCAGACGCAGGCCCGCTTTCTCCGCCGGGACCCCGAGCGGGCACAGACCTTGGAGCGGCTGAGCGTGGGTGGCCCCCTCGCCGCCGACACGGAGACGCGGGTGGAAGCCCGCCTGACCCGCCTGGGCGTGCCCCTCCCCGAGGCGCGGGCCGTGGCGGAAGGGCAGGCCGATGGGCTGGCGGTCGCCGCCCGGCTCCCCGAGGACACCCGGCTGCCGCTGGAGCGCGTGCTGGGCGCCAACGACCTTGTGGGCGTCGCCTACCTCGACCTCGCGCGGGCGGCGTCGCGGGCGGTGGGGCGCATCGTGCTGCGTGACAGCCGGGGCCGAACGCGCGGCTACGGGACAGGCTGGCTATGCGGCCCCGGTGCCCTGCTCACCAACCACCACGTGCTGGAGGACGCGGCCTCGGCCCGTACCGCCGCCGTCGAGTTCGACTACGAGCTGCGGCCCGACGGTACCCTGCGCGACCGGGTGACGCTGAACCTTGACCCAGACACCCTCTTCGTGACCTCGGAGGCGCTGGACTATTCGCTCGTCGCGGTAGGGGGCGACACGTCGGCCTTCGGGTGGCTGCCCCTCTTCGGCAGCGTGGGCAAGGTGCTGGTGGGCGAGGCGCTGAGCATCATCCAGCACCCCTCCGGCGAGCCCAAGCAGATCGCCCTGCGCGAGAACCGCCTCGTGGACCTGCTGCCCGACTTCCTGCACTACGAGACGGACACCGCGCCGGGGTCGAGCGGCAGCCCCGTGTTCAACGACGCCTGGGAGGTCGTGGCCCTGCACCACAGCGGCGTGCCGCGCAAGGATGCCCAGGGCCGCACCCTGCGCCGTGACGGCCAGCCCGTGCAGCCCGGCGACCAGGACACCCTGATCGACTGGATCGCCAACGAGGGCGTGCGAATCAGCCGCATCGTGGAGGACCTGCGGGCACGGGCGGAGGGGGCCTCCAGTCCCCTGCTGGCAGGCGTGCTGTCGGCCCAGCGGCCCTCCGTGGCGACCGAGCGGCAGAGCGCCGGGGCTGCCCCCGTCCTCGACCTCGGCAGCGTGACCGTGGGGGCAGACGGGGTGGCGACCGTGCCCGTCACCCTGCGGTTGCGGGTGGGGGGCGGGGAGGTAGGCCGCCCGGCTCCGGCCCCCTCCCGCCCGTACCTCGACCCGGCGGATGCGGAGAAGGCAGCGGCGTACTACGCCGGGCTGCCGGAGGGCGGCACTCCCCAGGCCCGCTTTCAGGCCCTCTCCGAGCTGGTGACGGGCACCCACACGCGCACAGTGGGCTACGACCCCGCCGACGAACTCTACCCCTGGGTGGACCTCTGGCCGGACGGGAAGCTGCGCAGCCTCTACTCGGCCCGCGAGCATGTACCCGAGGAATTCATCGCCGCCGACCGCGCCGCACAGGAGCGCCGTGTGGCCCTGGCCGCCCGCGAGGGGCTGGACACGGAGGCGCTGGAAGGGGCGCTGCCCTACAACTGCGAGCATGTGGTGCCGCAGTCGTGGTTCGGCAAACGTGAACCCATGCGCGGGGACCTGCACCACCTCTTCGCGTGTGAGCCGGACTGCAACTCGTTCCGGGGCAATACCCCCTACTTCGACTTTCCCGACTACGGCGAGGCCCTGCGCAGCGACTGCGGGCGGCGCGAGCCCGGCGAGTTCGAGCCCGCGCACGGCAAGGGGGCGGCGGCCCGCGCGACCCTCTACTTCCTGCTGCGCTACCCCGGCGTGGTGCGGCAATACGCGGAGCGGCACCTCCAGACCCTGCTCGCGTGGCACGCCGCCGACCCGCCCGGCGACTGGGAGCGGCACCGCAACGCGGCCATCTTCGAGCGGCAGGGGAACCGCAACCCCCTGATCGACTGCCCGGACTGGGCGGCGGGGGTGGCTTTCAGCGAGGGGCTGGGACGGTAGCGGGCAGGGGCTGCGCGGGAGTGGTCCGCTCCTGAAACACGAGCAGGTCGAAGTCGGACAGGGGCCGGGCCAGCTCGAAGACCTGCGGCTCCCGCCGCGCCCAGTCTGGCCCATACTGCCCGCCCAGAAAACGCCGGGGGCCGGGGTGGGGATGGTCGCGGGTGTCGTGCAGCCCATCCCCCCGCCCCATGAAGAGGGCTTCCGAGTGGTGAGCGGCGGGTGGTCCCACCGGGAGGTCGGCCAGCGGCTTCGGGTGACCCGGCGCGTCGTGGTCGCGGGCTCGGAAGGTGCCTTCCCCCATCAGCATCCCGACCGCGAGGTACGCCGGGCCAAGCTGTTCGCGCAGCACGAATCCGGCGGCGGGCGAGCCGTGGAAGTCGGGATTGACGGCCACATGCTCGTTGTGTGCCCAGAAGACGGTCAGGCCGCCTTTCTCCAGCCCCTCCTCCAGCAGCGTCTGCGCCATGAAGCGGTCGCGCAGGCCCAGGCGGGTGTAGCCCGCCTCCAGCAGGTAGGCGTCCACATAGCGCCGGGCGTTGCGGGCGAGGCGGCGGCGCTCTGGGTGGGGTTCGACTGCCTCCACCTCGCGCAGCACTTCATAAAGTTCGCGGGCCTCCTGACTTCCAGCCTCCACCCGGCCCCGTGCGGTCAGCCCGGCGAGTGCAGGGTGCGCGTGTCCGGCGGCGATAAGTTCGGCGACTCCCCGGTACGGCTCTTGCACGTCCACTCCGACGAAGCGGACCTGCCGGTCTCCCTGCTGAGACAGGTTCCAGTCGCGCAGTTCGGTCAACGCGGCCAGAATCTCCCGCGTTTCCCAGGTCCAGAAGCGCTGGGCAAGGAGGGCAGCTTCCAGGTCGCCTTCCCCACGCAGGGCTGCATCCAGCAGGCGGCCAGTGGCAAAGCCGCATTCCCAGGCCAAGACGCGCAGGCGCCCGGACTGGGCCAGGGCCAGGAGGACCTCACCCTTCCA
Source organism: Deinococcus sp. NW-56 (assembly GCF_002953415.1). NCBI lineage: Bacteria > Thermotogati > Deinococcota > Deinococci > Deinococcales > Deinococcaceae > Deinococcus > Deinococcus sp. NW-56. Next base: position 877,433 of record NZ_CP026516.1, read on the forward strand.
CTGGAACGCTTCGGCGGTGCCGTGGGTGGGTTCCCCCAGGCCCAGCACCTGCACACCCTCCAGTCGGCTCAGCGGGGCGGAGAGGGGCGGTGGGGAGTTTCCGGGCAGTGGGCACATGGCGCCCAGCCTAGCCGCCGACCCGCTACCCTACCCCCATGACCCGCCCCCCCACCTCCAGCCGCACCGACAAGGGCGTGCGCGGCTTCGACCTCGACCTGCACGTCGCCTTTGCCCACGCCCTCCCGCGTGAGCAGGCGCTTGCGGTGCTCGCCGCCGCCGAGGGCTTCACAGTGGACCTTTACGCCCGGCACGACGAGCCCGGCGCCCCGGTGCCGTCGGCCCGCCTGACCGGTCCCCTGCGCGACCCAGAGGCGCTGCGGGCAGTGCTCGCCGCCTGGCTGCACGGCGAGGCCCGCACCGTGGAGGTCGGCCTGCACGGCTACCTGCGCTCCTCGACCGGGCAGACCGAGTGGGTCCCCTGGCGACGCAATGTGGTGCTGCCCCGCACCGAGGTGGAGCGGGTGCTGTTCGAGGAAGGCGTGAAGTACGTGCTGGAGTGACCCTGCCCGCAACAGGGTCAGGCGCTCAGCGGCAGCACCAGCGCCCGCGCCTTGACGGTGCCATCCGCTTCCCGGTGCAGCACGAAGACATTCAGCCGCACGTCGGGCCGCAGCAGGTAGGGCAGCAGGGTGGTGTCGAGCGTCCGCAGCGCCCGCACGCCGTGGGCCTCGGCCTCGGCGGGGGGCAGGCCGCGCAGGACCAGCACCGCCCGATCTCCGCTCCGGCTGCGCCACAGGTCGGCGCTTCCCAGGCGGTCGACGCCGTGGTGGTCGCGGTATTCGAAGGGGTGGGCCTGCCGGACAAGCTGCATCGTGAAATCACACTCCAGGGAAAAAGGGGGGGAGAAGTCGCCCGCCGCGTGGGGTCACGCGGTCGGGGGCGGATGGCCGGGGGAGGCCACGACGCTGGGGTACCCCCCCAGGGTACCGGCGGGGGGTGGGGGCGGGCGAGTGGCCTTTGTCCCGTCGCTTCCTCTGGTTGCCGTCCAATCCGTTGTTGAACCAGGGAGGCACCGGTTCGACCACTCCCTCTCTGCTCCACGGGTCCGCTCGGGTGGACCAGTTGGAGTCCCTGTTGGGCCGGAATTCATCTAACCGGGGCGCAGTCTGGCTCACGGTCCGGTGGGAAGGGGGGACGGCAGAATGGCGCGGTGACCCCACCCCATTCCGCGACGGGCGGCGTGCCGGAGATGCTGCGCGAGTACCAGGGCTACGTGCTGGCCCACCGCCTGCGCCGGGCGGTCGGGGGGCGGGTGGCCCCGGCGGGGGAGGTGCTCACGCTGGCGGGTTACGCGGCGCGGCGGATCGAGCGGCAGGACCTCGCCCGGCGGCTGGTGCGCGGCGAACTGCCGCCGGGGGGGATGGGGAAGCTCGACGCCCTCTCCGGCGAGCTGATGTTCGGCTTCTGGCTCAATCCGGCGGAAGTGGCGGCCTTTCTGCGGGCGGCACTGCGGCAGGGCGGGCATCCGGCGCTGGGCGACCCCCACGCCTTTGCCGACCTGCTCAGCCCGGAGGAGCGCGAGCGGCTGGGTGAGACGGGCGTGCGGCTGGTGTGCGCCCACCACCTGAGCTGCCTGACCCTGGCCGCGCCCATGCTGGACCCCGACGCGCTCGCGGGCGTCTGGGCGCGGGTGGAGGCGACCACGCCGCCCCTCTTCGTGGACGAACTTGCCCGGTCAGGGCAGGCGGGATGACGCGGAGGGCAGGGTGACGGGACTGGGCGACCTGCTGCGGGCGCTGCTGCCCCGCCCCTGCCCCGGCTGCGAGGCGCAACTGGGCCGCGAGCGCGGGCTGTGCCCGGCCTGTCGCGCCACGCTCACGCCGCGCGTGGAGACTTACTCGCCCCTCTCGTCCCGGCCCACCCCCCACCTCGTCACCCTGGGGCCGTACCGGGGCGTCTCCCGCCGGGCCGTGCGGGCGCTGAAGTTCGGCGGGGCACGGGACCTCGCGGGGGCGCTGGGGGAGAGGGTGGCGGCGGGCGTGCCGCCGGAGTGGGGGGTGCGGGCGGTCGTCCCCGTCCCCCTCCATTCTTCCCGCGAGCGTGAACGGGGCTTCAACCAGGCCGAGTTGCTGGGTCAGGCGGTCGCCGCGGAGCTGGGCGTTCCCTGCGTCCCTGCCCTGCGCCGCACCCGTGCCACGGCTCAGCAGGCCCGGCTGCACGCGGCCGAGCGTGGGGCCAACCTTGCTGGGGCGTTTCAGGCCGATACGCGGCGGCTCCCGGCTGGCCCAGTCCTTCTGCTGGATGACGTGCTGACCACTGGCCATACCTTGTTGGCCTGCCGCGACGCCTTGCACGCGGCGGGCGCGGGGCGGGTCTATTTCGCGGTCGTCGCCCGCTGAGGCCAGGATCAAGGTCCGCCTCACCTGCCCAGCCCCCTGACCCCTCACCCTGGGGCATGACCCGCAACACGGATCCGCAGGACCACAGCAACTCCAACGACGGCAAGGGGCAGGGCAAGCGCAACCCCGGCGGCAACAAGCCCAGCGCCGACGACAAGAACGGCGACGGCCGTCGCAACGGCAGCGAGAGCGGCGGCGGCAAGACGAACAAGAAGGATTCCTGATCCTCCCCACAGGCGCGGCACTCACCTTGGCCCCTTAGGGTGACCGCATGAAGCGTGTCCTGCTCCTCTCATTGCTCGTCACCCTGCCCGCCACAGCGGCGGCCCAGACCCTCAAGGCCGTGGACGACAAGCGCCTGCCCTTTACCGTTCAGTTGCCCCAGGACTGGTACGGCTTTCAGGCGGAAGACGGTGCCCAGGGCATCAGCGTGGTGTCCGCGCAAAAGCCGCCCGCCACCCTGATGCGCTTCCTGTTTCTGAACAAGGGTGGCAAGAACGTCGACCTCGGCACCGAGTTCCGCAACTTCGAGGCGGGGGTCAAGGGGACAGGCGGAAGCCTCCGCCTGATCGGTGGCAAGAACAGCACGTACGGCGGTGTGCGCGGGGCCGAGCGTGTCTATGCCCTCAAGCACAGTGGTGGCGAACTGCGGATGCGGGTGTGGTTCGGCAACGGCTCGAAAAACCTTTACTCCTTCCAGGTCACGGACAGCGCCGCCCGCTTCGCGAAGAGTGACGCCCTCTTCAAGCGGGTGCTGGGCACCGTGCGCTTCCGGTAAGCGCCGTGCGCCGCCTGCTCGCGTGTCTGGGGCTGGCCCTGCTGGGGATGGCCGGGGCCGGAAATCGGCTGGACGTGGAGCGGGTCGCCTTTTCCCCGGACGGCACCCGCGCCCTTGTCGTGGAGGCCGGGAGTCTGGACGGCAGCGGCTTCGGGGCCGCCCGGCTGTGGGTGCTCAGCACGACCACGGGGGCAGTGCTGCGCCGCGCCCAGGCCCAGGCGGACTCGCCCGACCCGGCCCCGGTCGTGGCCCGGCTGCTGCGGCAGGAGGCGGGCGTGCTGAAGTTGCACGCCCTGAACCCCGTGCGGGTGGCCCGGCCCGTCTACGCCCGGACTTTCCCGGTGATGGCCCCGGTCTGGACCGAGGGGGTGGAGGCGGGCACCGCCCTGATTCGCCCTATTCGGCTCTGGAGCGTTCCGGTGCCCGTCAGCCTGAGCGTGCGCCCGGTGGGGTCGAGCTGCCGCTGGGGTGAGCTGTTGCCGACCGGGGAAGGGCCTGCTGGATTCACCCTGACCGTGCGTGATCAGGTCATTCACAGCGACCGCACGCTTCCGCCGGGGCGCGAATGCGCCGCCCGTTATGCCCTCGACCGCGCTTACGTGCAGGGCAACCGCGCGGTCTTCATCGTGCGGGCCTACACGCCGGGCTTTGAGGGGCCGAACGCGGACGTGGTGCCGGTAGCGGCGCGGCTGCGGTAAGAGCAAAAGGGAGGGGGGCGCGGGAGAGACACTCCGCGCCCCCTTCCCCTTACACCTGTCCCGCCACATGCTGCATGATCGCCCGCACCGCGTCCAGCTCGTCCTTGTTGACCGAGTGCCCCAGTCCCGGATACACCCGGTCGTCCACCGCCGCCCCCCGCGAGCGCAGGTGCGCGGCGCTCTCCTGGAAGCGCGAGAGGGGGATGTGGGCGTCGTCGGGGGCCACGCCCATAAAGACCGGGACCCCCGACAGGTCGCCCTCTTGGTCGAGCGTGATCAGCCCGCCGCTGAGGGCCACCACGCCCCCCAGGGGCCGCCCGGAACGGCTGGCGTACTCCAGCGCGAGGCAGGCGCCCTGCGAGAAGCCGCCCAGCACCACCTTCTGCGGCGGAATGCCCTGACGCTCCAGCTCGGTCAGCACCGCGTCCACCGTCGCCAGCGCCCGGTCGAGGTGAGGCTGGTTCTGCTCCACCGGGGCCAGGAAGGACAGCGGATACCACGTGTTTCCCGGCGCCTGCGGAGCGAGGTAGGCGAAGGCGCTGAGGTTGAGTTCGTCCGCAAGGCCCAGGATGTCCGGGGCCGTTCCCCCCCGCCCGTGGAGCAGCACCGCCGCCACCCGCGCTTCCCCGAGGGGCCGCCCGGCGGTATGCACTTCGATGCCTGTCTCGCCCGACTCGGTGACGGGCGCGGCGGCGCTCAGGTCGCGGGACCCCAGCGTGTTGCCGTACTCGCGGTTCACGATTTTCGGCACGTGCGCCTCGATGGTCGCGCGGCGGTCTTCGTACCACGCGGGGAGCTTGAGGTGCTTGCCCAATTCCTCCACCGGCTCGTCGTCGGGGAAGCCGGGCGCGTCGGTGGCGATCTCGAACAGCACGCCGTTCGGTTCGCGGAAGTAGATGGAGTGGAAGTACTGGCGGTCCTGCACAGGCGTGGGTCGGTAGCCGACTTCCGTCAGGCCCGTCAGGTACGCCTCCTGCTCGGCGTCATCACGGGTCCGCAGGGCGACGTGGTGGATACTGCCCGCGCCGAAGGTGCCGCGCGGCTTTCCGGGCCGCTCCACCACGTCCACGTACAGCCCCACGCCGTCGCCGCTGCCCCGGAAACGGGTGCGGGTACCCTCGGGGTCGGCCTCGCTTCCGGCCTCCGTGAAGCCCAGGTGCCCCACCAGCAACTCGCGCACCGCGCCCGTGTCGCGCACCCAGGCGGTCACCGAATGGAAGCCGCGCAGTTCATGCTCGGCGGGGACCGGGCTGGCGGGCCAGGGCTGCACGGCCCCGCCGTCCTCGAACACCAGTTCCACCCAGGTGCCGTCGGGGTCTTCCACCGTCAGGACGGGCTGCCCGAAGCGTTCCGAGCGGGTCGGCGCGAAGCCCTGCTCGCGCAACCGGGTCTCCCAGTACCCTTCGCTCCCGCGCGGGGCGCTGTAGGCGGTCGCCACCACCTCGCCGTTGCCGCGCACGCCCTTTTTCGCGCCGGGCCAGGGAAAGTGGGTCATGATCGTGCCCGGCTGCCCGGTCAGGTCGCCGTAGTAGAGGTGGTAGGTGCCGGGGTCGTCGAAGTTGACCGTCACCTTGACCAGCCGCTGCCCCAGCGTCTGCGAGTAGAAGTCGATGTTGCGCTGCGGGTCCGAGGCCATCACCGTGACGTGATGCAGGCCCTGGACGGGGCTGGTGCCGGGAATGGGGGAGAACGTCGTCATGCCCTCAGTATAGTTCAATGTTGAACGATTCTGGGTGGGCCGGGTTGGGTTTGGGTGGAGGAGGGAGTCAGCGCCGGGCGGCTGGCGTCAATTCGGCGGCCTCGCCCATCAGGGAGCGCCCCAGCTTGCGGGAGAGGGCCGCGAGTTGACCGAGTTCGTCGGGGGTAAGTCCGGCGAAGACCTCGCGGATACCGCGCACATGGTCCGGCAGCACCCGCGTGATCAGGGCCTCGCCTGCTTCGGTCAGGAAGACGTTGGTCACCCGGCGGTCGTGGGCGTCGCGCTCGCGGCGCACCAGCCCGTCGCGCTCCAGATTGTCGATCACCAGCGTGAGGTTGCCGCTGGAGCGCAGAATCTTCTCCGCGAGCTGGCGCTGGCTGAGCGGCCCGAGGTGGTACAGGGCTTCGAGGACCCCGAACTGGCTCACCGTCAGGCCGTGCTCCGCGAGGTGCCGGTGCGCCGTCGTCTCGACCGCGTGCGCGGCCCGCCACAGCTTGATGTAGGCGTCGAGCGCGGCGCGGTCTTCGGGGGTTCCAGCATAACGGGTGGGCATCTCCCCGCCATGGTCGCGCGGGGAGGGTGGGAGCGCAAGGGCGGGTGGCTTCCGGGGTGGAATGACAGGAACACCCCTCTCCCCTCGGAGAGGGTTGTTTGACCCCTCTACCATGGGGAGACTCGTATGAGCTGCTTGCAGAGGGGCGCTGCGAAGCAGCGGGGTGAGGGGTCCCTTCCCCAGCCTCAGCCCCGTCCCGCCCGCACTTCCTCCGTCGCCAGCCGGATGCACGCCGCGAGGCCCTGCATCGCCACCCGGACCTCCTCCAGCGGGGGGCGCGTCGGCGCGAGGCGCAGGTTGCGCCCGGTGGGGTCCTGCCCGCCCGGATAGGTCGCCCCGGCGGGCGTGAGGCTGACCCCAGCCGCGTCCGCGAGTTCGACCACCCGCGCCGCGACGGGTTCGGCGGTGTCCAGGCTGATGAAGTACCCACCGCGCGGCACCCGCCACGTCGCGTACTCGCCCCCGGTGCCCAGTTCGGCCCGCAGCACCTCGTCCACCGCGTGGAACTTGGGGGCGATCAGCCCGGCGTGGGCCTGCATCAGCCCTTCGAGGCCGCCGGGGTAGCCCTCCAGAAACTTGACGTGCCGCGCCTGCTCGACCTTGTTGGGGCCGATGCTCTGGGCGTTGAGGTAGGTCGACAGCCACTTCACGTTGTCCTCGGAGGTGCCCACGAAGCCCAGCCCCGCGCTGGCGAAGGTGATCTTGGACGTGGACGCGAAGACGAAGGCGCGGTCGGGGTGTCCGGCGTCGCGGGCCAGCGTGACCAGATTGACCGGCTCGTCGCGCTCGGTATCGGAGAGGTGGTGCGCCCGGTAGGCGTCGTCCGCGAACACCGTGAAATCGGGAGCCGCCGCCTGCACGCCCATCAGCCGCCGCGCCTTGTCCGCGCTGATGCTCTCGCCGCCGGGGTTGGAATAGGTCGGCACGAACAGCACGCCCTTGACCGAGGGGTCCCCCGCCGCCAGCCGCTCGATGGCCTCCACGTCGGGGCCGTCGGGCTGCATGTCCACCGTCAGCATCTCGAAGCCGAGCGTCTCCAGCAACTGGAAATGGCGGTCGTAGCCGGGCACGGTCACGATCATCTTGGGCCGCCCATGAATCCAGCCGCCCTCGGAGCCGCGCAGCCCGTGCAGCAGCGCGAAGGTCAGCACCAGCCCCTGGAGTTCCAGGCTGGAGTTGTTCCACACGACCATGTTCTCGGCCTTGAGGTCGAGGTACCCGGCGAGCAGCGCCCGCACCGAGGGCAGCCCGGTGACCCCGCCGGGATAGTTCCGCAGGTCGAGGCCATCCATCCGGTAGTCGTTCTCGCCCAACGCGGTCAGGAGCCCGTTCGACAGATCGAAGTCGGCGTCCGAGGGCTGGCCGCGCTGCATGTTGAGCTTCAGGCCCCTGGCCCGGAAGGCGTCGTAGGCGGCGCGGGCCTGTTCCAATGCCGGGGAGGTGGCGTGCTTGGTCATGCCCCCACGTTACCCGCGCGGAGCAGGAGAGGGGAGGGGGTTGGTTAGGAGGCCGCCCCCGCGTAGGCCCGCCGGAGCCGCTCGGCCAGTGCCATGCTGCCCTCCGGCGTCAGAGGTCGCACGGGGGCGGGAACCGCGTAGTGCGCCGGGTAGTCGGGATCCGCGAAGGTCTGCCCGGCGAACTCTCTCGGCCCGCTGTAACGCGGAATGACATGCAGGTGGATATGGCGGTCCTGATTTTGCAGGAAGGCGTAATTGAAGTGCTCTGGCGCGAACAGCCCAGCTAGCGCCGCCGTCGCCCGGCCCATCACGGCGTGCAACTCGGCCCACTCCTCCGGGCGCAGATCGGGCACGGCCTCGGCATGACGGCGCAGCACCAGCATCAGCTTGCCGAGCAGGTTCTGGTTGCGGTTGAGGACAACCGTCCAGTGTTCTGCCTGCGCGATCACCGGGCCGAGCGTGGGCGAGCAGAGGACACAGGGCGTCGTCATACCGCACGTTACCCGCGCCAGAGCAGGCTTACACTGCCCTATGTCTCTCCGTTCCGCCCTGCGTCTGGTGCTGGCTGCTCTGCTCGGCGGCTTCGCGTTCCTGCTGGGCTGGACGGCCTTTCCTGTCGCGGAGAAGGGCGCGTCCTGGCGGACCTTTATCGTGGTCGCGGGAGGGGTCGTCGTGCTGGCCCTGACGCTGGGTTGGTTGGTCGCGCAGGGCTGAACTGGGCGCACACCTCCAACGATTTGCCCTATCCTGCGGCGGCTCTCCACGTTGGGGAGCTTTGCCCCCGCCCCCTCTTTTTCCGGTTCTGCCCAACAGGAGATTTCCAATGCAGTACGTCGTATCCCGCCCCCGCGTGGGCGTTTTTATCGATACCCAGAACCTCTATCACTCGGCCCGCGACCTGCTGGAGCGCACCGTCAACTTCGAGACGATCCTGCGCGAGGCTGTCGCCGGGCGCGAACTCGTCCACGCGATCTCCTACACCGTCGAGCGTGAGGGTGAGGCCACCGCGCGGCCCTTCATCTACAAGCTCTCGGCGCTGGGGTACAAGGTGCGCCGGATGAACCTGACCCTGCACCACGTCGCGCAGGACGGCCGCGCGATCTACGAGGGCAACTGGGACATGGGCATCGTGGCCGACATGGTGCGGCTGATGGACCACCTCGACGTGGTGGTGCTGGGCAGTGGCGACGGCGACTTCACCGACATCGTGGAGGTCTTGCAGGAGCGCGGCAAGCGGGTCGAGGTGATCGCCTTCCGCGAACACACGGCGCAGAAGCTGATCGACGCCGCCGACCGCTTCACCCACCTGCCCGACCTCGACGGGGCGCTGATGCCCGCCCGCCAGAAGAATGGAGCCAAAGCCAGCAGTGACGAGGCCTGACCCCGACGCCGTCCTCGCCCGGCTGCACTTCGACCTGCCCGAGTCGCGCATCGCCCAGACCGGGGCCGAACCGCGCGACGCCTCGCGGCTGATGGTGGTGGGCGAGAGCGTGGAGCATCACGTCTTCCGCGACTTGCCTGACCTGTTGCAGCCCGGCGACCTCCTCGTCTTCAACGAGAGCCGGGTGATTCCCGCGCGAGTGATGGCCCGCAAGCCGATCGTGAATGGCCTGGGTGGCGGCCAGATCGAAGTCTTGTTGCTCCGCGAGGAAGAGGCGAACGTCTGGTCCGCGTACCTCAAGCCTGCCAAACGCGCCGGGAACGAACTCTGGCTGGGCGAGCACCGGGCCGAGGTCGTCGGCGTGCTGGAGGACGGTGCCCGGCTGCTGCGGTTCGCGTACGACATCAAGCCGCATCTGGATGAGATCGGGCGGCTGCCGCTCCCGCCCTACATCGCGGCGGGCGACTCGGACGAGACGTGGCGCGAGCGGTACCAGACGGTCTACGCCCGCGAGCCGGGGAGCGTGGCGGCGCCGACGGCGGGCCTGCACTTCACGCCAGAGTTGCTGGAGCGGCTGGAGGCGCGGGGCATTGAGCGCGTGGCGGTGACCCTGCATGTCGGGGCGGGCACCTTCAAACCCATCACGGGTCCGGTGGCCGAGCACGTCATGCACGCCGAGCGCTACACCATCGGGCAGGCGACGGCGGATGCGATCAACCGGGCGAAGGCCGAGGGCCGCCGCGTCGTTGCGGTGGGGACCACCACCGTCCGCGCCCTGGAAAGCAGCGCGGCCCCAGACGGGACCGTGCGCCCCGGCGAAGGCGACACCCGCATCTTCATTACGCCGGGGACGCCGGTACGGGTACCCGACCTGCTGGTGACCAACCTGCACCTGCCCGGCTCGACGCTGCTGCTGCTGGTCGCTGCCTTTGCCGGGGAGGAGCGCATCCGGGCGGCGTATGACGCGGCGCTCGCCCAGGGATACCGCTTCTACTCGCTGGGCGACGCGATGCTTCTGGAAAACAGGGGCTAACCGGCCCCCTCCAGGCTCCGAATCAGCGTCACCGTCGCCGCCTCCCGCACAAAGCCCAGCCGCTCGTTGATGGCGAGCATGGGGCGGTTGCTGGGGTGGTTGCTGGTGCGCGAGTGGGTATAGCCCCGCGTTAGGGCCGCCCGCGCCGCCGCGAGCTTCAGGGCCAGTCCCAGCCCACACCCGCGCCACGCAGGAAGCACCCCGGTCAGGCCGTTGTGCAGGGTGCCGGGCCGGGCGGGGAGCGGCTGGGCCAGTTGGCTGGTGCCCACCCATTCGCCACTCGGGGCGACGGCCACGAACAGCCCTTCGCGCGGGGTGTCCTTCCCGAACCGCCGCTGCCACACCTCGAAGGGCCAGGGTTCGATACGCCGGGCGCTGGGCACGTCCGCCAGCAGGGCGATGGTCAGCTCGTAGTAGTGCCGCTGCTGCGCCTCGTCCCAGGGGCCGAGGTCGGTCAGGGGGAGGAGGCGGAACCCGGCCTCCCGCACCCGCGCCTCCTCGCCGGCAAAGGCGGCGAAGTCCAGCATCCGCAGGTCGAGGGTGGAGGGCCACATCCGGTCGTGTTCCCCCCACCCCCGCGCGAGCAGAAAGGGGAGGTCGGGGGTGTCCTCCCGCACGCGGGTGACGGCGGTCTGCGCTCCCGCCGCCGTGACGGTCGCCAGCGCTTCGGTCCAGAGTGCCTCCCGCAAGCTGTCCTCCGGGCGCAGGGTGTGGACAACGAGCTGGAGCCAACCCTCGAAGCTGTCCATGCGGGGCAACTCGGTTTCCAGGGCGCCCACGACCTCCCCGCCCTCCCACGCCAGGCGCCGGGTGTGGTGCTCGCCGGGGGCACGAGCCGCGTCGAGACGCTGCAAGTCGGCGGCGGAAATCGGCGCGTCGGGGGTCGCGGCATTGACGGCGGCGGCAAAGCCCTCCGCGTCGGTGGGCTGAAAGGTGAGTTGGGCGGGCGGGGCGGCGCGTTCCATAGGGCAGAACAGCACAGGTTGCGGGTGGCGGGATATCCGCCGTTTGGCGCAGTGCTCCCCCGGCAGGGCTGCCTATACTCAGGGCCATGACGCAAGCGCCCACCGCGCCCGTTCAGAGCGACAACCCGCTGCTGAACGTCGGCTTCCGCATTCCCTTCGACCAGATTCGCCCCGAGCACGCCGAACCCGCCGTGGACACGCTGCTCGCGCAGACGCAGGAGCGCCTCGACACGCTGGCGCGGGCGGGCGAGCGCGATTACGCGGACTTCATGGCGGACCTCGACACGCTGACCGAGCAGCTCGACACCGTGCGCGTGATCGTGGGCCACCTCGACAGCGTGGTGACCAGCCCCGAGTGGCAGGCCGCCAAGCGGGCGATTCTGCCCAAGGTGACCGAGTTCTACACCAACCTCAGCCTGCATCCGGGACTGTGGACGGCGCTGAAGGGCTTTGCCGAAACGGAAGCGGGGCGCGGCCTCGACCCCGTGCGGGCGCGTCACCTGAAACTCACCATCGATGAGTTCCGCCGTCAGGGGGCCGACCTGCCCGAGGCGGAAAAGGCCCGGCTGCTGGAAGTCAACACCCGGCTGGCGCAGATCACCAACGACTTTTCCAAGAACGTGCTGGACGCGACCGCCGCCTTCGAGCTGTACGTGCCTGCCGAGCGGCTGGCCGGAGTGCCCGAGCGCGTGCGGGAAGCGACCCGGCTGGAGGCCGAGAAGCACGGCCAGGAGGGTCACCGCCTGACCCTGCACCTGCCCACCCTGGAGCCCATCTTGACCTACGCCGACGACCGCGAGCTGCGCCGCGAGCTGTGGCTGGCGCAAAACTCGGTGGGCACGCAGGAGGGCCGCGACAACCGTCCGCTGGTGGGCGAGATTCTGCGGCTGCGGCGCGAGCAGGCCCGGCTCCTGGGCTTCGGCGACTTCGCCGACTACGTGCTCGAAGACCGCATGGCGGGCGGCGGCGAACGCGCCCTGACCTTCGAGCGCGACATGGAGGCCCGCGTGCGGCCCTTCTACGAGCGCGAGAACGCCGAGCTGGAAGCCTTCTACCGTGAGCAGGTGGGAAGTGACGCTCCGGCCCTGGAAGCCTGGGACATGGGCTACTGGGCCGAAAAGCAGCGGCAGGCCAAGTACGCCTTCGACGAGGAGGCGCTGCGTCCCTACTTTGCGATGGACAGCGTCCTCTCCGGACTCTTCGAGATCTGCCGCCGCGTCTTCGGCATCACGGTGACCGAGGCCCAGGCTCCCGGCTGGCACCCCGAGGTGCGCTACTACGACATCCGCGACGAGGCGGGCACGCACCTCGCTTCCTTCTACACCGACTGGTTCCCCCGCGACACCAAGCGGGCGGGCGCGTGGATGAACGCCTTCCTGACCGGCGGCCCGCGCGAGGACGGCGTCGAGCCGCACCTCGGTCTGATGTGCGGCAACATGACGGCGCCCTCGGGCGACACCCCCGCACTGCTCTCGGTGCGCGAGGTCGAAACCGTCTTCCACGAGTTCGGCCACCTGCTGCACCACGCGATGTCGAACGTGGAGGTCCGCTCGCTCAGCGGCACCCGCGTCGCCTGGGACTTCGTGGAGCTGCCCTCGCAGATCATGGAGAACTGGGTGCTGGAGCGCGAGGCCCTGGACCTCTTCGCCCTCCACTGGCAGACCGGGGAGCGGTTGCCGGACGACCTGTTCGAGAAGCTGGTCGCTGCCCGCAACTACAGCGCGGCGAACGCCACCATGCGCCAGCTTTCCTTCGGCACGGTGGACCTGGAGCTGCACGTCACCTTCGACGCCGATGCGGCGGGGGCCGATCCGGTCACCTTCGCCCGCGACATCATGGCCCGGTTCTACCCCTACGCGCTGCCGGGGGACTACGCCCGCATCGCGCAGTTTGGGCACCTGTTTTCCAGCCCGGTCGGGTACGGGGCGGGGTACTACTCCTATAAGTGGGCGGAAGTGCTCGACGCCGACGCCTTTAGCCGTTTCGCGCAGGAAGGCATCTTCAACCGCGAAACGGGGCGGGCCTACGTGGACACGATTCTGAGCAAGGGCAACAGCAAGGACGCCGCCGAACTGTACCGCGACTTCATGGGGCGCGACCCGGATGCGGAGGCGCTGCTGCGGCGGAGTGGGCTTGTAGAGGCCTAGACGTAGCTCTTGGCTTTGGGCCTCTGCCTTCGGGTGGGGGCCGGTTTTTTTGATTGCGGTTTGCCCCCACCCCCAGCCCCCTACCCCCGAGGGGGCAGGGGGAGCAGCGCTGCGCTCGGCAAAGGTCGTCCCCCCATCGGTGTTTCCGCTTGCCCCGGTTCCGTTTCCCCCTCCACGCCATCCTTTCGCCCAACGCAATGCCTCGGCGCTGACGCGCCGAACGGCTCGGCTGCCTGGAACGTGGGCTTGATAGGTGGGGACGCTTCGGGCGGCTGACACAGGGAAAGACAGCTTTAGCAAGAGCAGGTTAGTGTCTGCTCCCTCCCTCCTTGTGGGGGAGGGCTGGGGAGGGGGGTGGCAAGCAACGCTTGCCCTTTCTGGCGGCTGACCATTCCCCCTCGTCCCTCCCCCCGCCCATGCCCTACCATCTCCCCGTGATCCTCGACTGGCGCGAACACGCCTCCGCGCGGCGGGCGCGGCCTCCGCAGGTGCGCGGTGCGGTGGCGCGGCCCCGGCTGCTCGCGCTGCTGAACTCGGCGCGGGTGCTCAGTGTGGTGGCCCCGGCGGGCTACGGCAAGACGACGGCGCTCGCGGCGCATCTGCCCGAACTGGGGCGCTCGGCGTGGCTCACGCTGGATGTAGACGACGCCGACCCGCAGGTCTTCGTGGCGGGGCTGGCGGTGGCGGTCGCCGGGCTGCCGGGCGGCGAGGGGCCGGGGGCGCTGCTGGACGCGGGGGCCACGCCCCGCCGGGTGGCCGCGCGGGTGGCCGACGTGCTGGACGCGGCGGGGGCGCTGCTCGTGCTGGACGAGGCCGGGCACCTCGCCGGGCCGCTGGCGGGGGACGTGCTGCGGGAACTGCTGGGGGGGCGGGTGGCGCTGCTGTCGCGGTTGCCGCTGGAGCACCCGGCCCTGACCCGGCTGGAGGCGGAGGGCGAACTGCGCCGCCTCAGCGCCCCCGACCTCGCCTTTACCCGGCAGGAACTGGGAGCGCTGCTCGCCGCGCAGGGGGTCGTGGCGAGCGCGGAGGAGGTGCGGCTGGCGCACACCCTGACCGAAGGGTGGCCCATCGCGGCCCGCTTTCTGGCGCAGGCGGCGGCGCAGGGGCGGGTGCCCCTCTCGGCGCTGGCGGAGCTGGACGGCGGCGAGGCGCAACTGGCGACCCTCTTCACCTACCTCGCGCAGGAGGTGCTGGGGCCGCTGGACCCCGCGCTGCGGGCGCTGCTGACGCGCGGCAGCGTCTTCGAGGAACTCTCGCCGGGGCTGCTGGAAGCCGTGCTGGACGTGCGCGAGGCCGCCACCCTGCTGGGGGCGCTGGAGCGGGGTGGCACCTTCCTGACCCGCACGGGCGAGACGTACCGTGCGCATCCCCTGTTGCGGGCGCACCTGCGCGGCCTGCTCTCGCCCGGCGAGGCGCGGGAGGTCGCCGCGCGGGGGGCCGACTACTTCGAGCGCACCGGGCGGCCCCGGCGGGCGCTGGCGGCGCACCTTCAGGCGGGGAACACGGCGCGGGCGGCCGAACTGCTCGCCCACTTCGGCGGGCGCTGGCTGGAACAGGGACGGGTCACGCTGGTGGGCCGCAGTCTGGCGCGGTTGCCGGGGGAGGCGTGGACGCCTGCCCTTTACGCCTTGAGCGGTGACGCCCGGCGGCTCTCCTCCCGCTACGCCGAAGCGCTGGCCGCCTACGCGCAGGCGGACCCCCTCGCGCGGGCGCTGGGGGAGGCGCAGGTGGCGCTGGACACCGTGCAGCCCGACCACGCCTGGGCCGCGCTGGACACGGCGGCGGCCCTCGCCCCGGACGAGGACACCCAGGCCCGGATCGCCCGGATGCGGGCCGAGAACCACCTCAACGCGGGTGACCTCGCGCGGGCGCTGGAGCTGGCCCCGGCCCTGGCGCGGGGGCACGCTACGCTCTGCGCTCCGGTGACCTGGGGCGGGCGCTGGACCTCGCGCTGGAGGCCGCGCGGGGCGAGGCGGGCGGGGCGCGGGCCGCGCAGAACCACCGCGAGGGGCTGCTGCTCGCCTCCTTCCTGCACGCCGCGCTGGGCGAGCCGGGGGAGGCCACCCGCCGTGCCCGCGAGGGCCTGGCGGAGGGCGAGCGTCTGGAAAGCCGCTTCGTGCAGTCCCTCGCGCAGGCCCGGCTGGGGCACGCGGAGGCCATCGCCGGGCGGGAGGACGCGGCGCGGGCGGCGTACACGGCGGCCCTGGCCCTCGCGCAGGACGTGGTGCCCCGCTTGCAGGTGGAGCCCCGCCTCGGCCTGGCTTATCTGGAAGGCCGTGCCGGGAACGTGACCGAGGCCGGAGCACACGAGGCGGCGGCGCTCGCCAGCGTCGGCGGCGACCGCTACGTGGTGGGGCTGACCCGGCTGGTGGCGGCGCTGGGGCGGTGGCAGGGGGGAGACGCGGTGGGGGCGCGGCCCGGCCTGGAGGCGGCCCACGCGACCTTCACGGCCTGCGGGGACCGCTTCGGGGCGGGGGCGGCGGCCCTGGCTCGGTACGCGGCGACCGGGGAGGGCGCGGTGGAGGCGGCGGGCGCGGTCGCCCACTTCCCCTTCCTGCTCGCGCGGCGTTCGCTGGTGTCCCCGGTACCTGGGCGGGCAGGCCGCGCGGCGTTGCTGGCCCGGCTGGGGGCGGCGGTCCCGGAGCGGCAAAACGAGTTGCGCCCCGTGGCACGGGCACTGGGCTACCCCGACCTTCCCAGCCCGGACGCGCTGCCCGGCGTGGACGTACGGGTGCAGGTGCTCGGCCGGGTGGCGGTCACCCGCGATGGTGGCCCCGCCCGCGAGTGGGGCCGCGCCCGCGCCCGCGACCTGCTCGCGCTGCTGGCGGTGTCGCCGGGTGGCCTGCCCCGCGAGGCCGCGCAGGAAGCCCTCTTTCCCGACGCCGACCCGCAGGTGGGCGAGCGCAACTTCCGGGTGACCCTGCACGCGCTGGGGCAGGTGCTGGAGGAGGGCGTGGCGAGCGGCACCTTCCTGGAACGCGGCGACTGGCTGCGGCTGCAACCCGGCCCCGACCTGACGGTGGACCTGCACGGGGCGCGGGCCTGGCTGGACGCTTCCCCCGGCACGCCTGGCCGCGCGGGGTCGCTCCTCGCCCTCCCCGGCGAGCTGGCGGGCAGCGACCTCGACGCGGTGCAGGCCGAGGCCGAACGCTACGCCGCCCGCCTCCCCGAAGCCCTGGGCGAGGAAGCCGAGGTCACGCTGCGGGCCGGAACGCCGGACCTCGCCGCGCGGCTGGCCGAACGTGCGCTGACCCTCGACCCCGCCTTTGAGCCCGCCGCCCGTGCGCTGATGCGGGCGCACCATGCCCGCGCCCACCCCGCCGCCGCCGCCCGGACGTATGCGGCCCTGGGCGCGGCGCTGGCCGAGCTGGGCCTCAGCCCGCTGCCCGAGACGGCGGCGCTGCACCGGGCGCTGACGGGGCAGGATCACTGAGGGCGCTGACTACAGCCTCAAGCTCGCCGTGGCCTCCGGCGCGGTTGCCGCCCGCTCCACCGTGTCCAGCGCCGCCCGGAGGTGGCGGTAGACCTCGCGCAGTTGTCCCACGTCCTGTGGGAGTCCAGTTCGCAGGGCGTCGAGCGCCCCCAGCACGTGGGCCGCGCCCGGCGTGCGTTCCTCTTCAGGCAACGCCCACTCGGGGAGCCGGGGCGGGTCGAGGGGAGCGCGGCGGCCCTCATCCCAGGCGACCCAGGTGCGGGGCAGGTCGTAGAGGTAGCGCCCCACCCCGAAATGCACCGCGCAGCGCTTCAGGGCGTCCGAGGCGGCGGCCTTGAGGGTTCCGGCCTCACCCTCGTCTGCTTCGCCCACGTCACTGCGGGTCAGGCCCAGCACGGTCAGGCGGCCACGGGCGGTGGGCGGCTGGCCCGGCTGCCCCGGAGAGAGCTTCACGTCGAAACTCCACTCGCCCGCACACACGTCGTCCAGCCGTTCCATCACCGTGCGGGCGTCCACGAACGCCACCATCAGCGCCGAGGAACGGTCCCGGCTGACTGTCTGGGGCTTCCAGGCGACCCGCGCCGCCGGAAAGGGGGCCGCGAGACGATCTTTCACCTGGGCATACGTCACGTCCATACCCTAAACCATACCCTCTTTTTCGATATGGACAGAAGCAGGCGCACTGCAACGCCCCCGTGACGCCCTCCCACTACACTCCGCGCATGACCCCTCAGGAATCCCGCGTCGCCCTCGTCACGGGCGGCACCAGCGGCATCGGCCTCGCCATCGCCCGGCGGCTTCACTCGGACGGCCTGCGCGTGGCCGTCCTCGACCTCGACCGCCCGCAGGCCCGCGAGGTGGCGCAGGAGTACGGCCTGACCTTCATCGGGGCCGACCTCTCCCGCCGGGCCGACTGCCGCCGCGCGGTGAACGAGACGGTGGCGGCGCTGGGCGGCCTGGATGTGCTCGTGAACAACGCGGGCTTTCAGCACATCGACCCCATCCCCGACTTTCCCGAAGACACCTGGGACGCCATGCTGCACGTGATGCTCACGGCGCCCTTCCTGCTCAGCAAGTACGCCTGGGCACACCTCACGCGCTCCGGCCAGGGCCGCATCGTGAACGTGGCGAGCATCCACGGGCACGTCGCCAGCCCCTTCAAGAGCGCGTATATCAGCGCCAAGCACGGCGTGATCGGCTTCACGCGCACGGCGGCGCTGGAGGCGGGCGAGCAGGGCCTCACCGTGAATGCGATCTGCCCCGGTTATGTCCGCACGCCCCTGGTCGAGGGCCAGATCGCGGACCAGGCCCGCACGCGTGGCCTCAGCCCCGAGGAGGTCGAGCAGAAGGTGATGCTGGAACCCGCCGCCATCAAGCGGCTGCTGGAGCCGGAGGACATCGCGGCCCTCGCCAGCTACGTCGTCAGCCCCGCCGCGTGGGGAATGACGGGCGCGGTGCTGGACCTCGATCTGGGGTGGACGGCGCGGTAACCCGCCCTACTTCGGCTGGCTGCTCAGCACCACCACATACGCCGTTCCGCGCGACCCCTGCACCACGGCCGCTCCCGCGTGCGTGTAGCGGGCGTCGGTCAGGATCGCGCAGTGCAGCGGCGAGGCGAGCCACCAGTTCAGCGCCGACTGCGGACCCGTCCCCATGTAGATGATCTCGGTCACGCTGACCGCCTGCACGCCCACGCTGGCCGCCCGGATGCGCGGGGTGGTGCCCCCAGCTCCCGCGTGCGTGACCCCCGCGCGGCTGCTCATGTAGCCCGCCTGGTTCCGCGCGGCGAGGGCATGGGCAGAACTGGGCATCAGCGGCGCCGCGACGGGCCGCCGTCCGCTGGCCGGACAGGTGACACCCTGTGCCCTCGCTGCGTTCAGCCCCGCCAGCACCTGCGCCTCGGCGGGCGACTGCGCTACTGCGGAAAAGGAAGCCAGCGCCGCGAGCATCCCCGCCGCAATCGTGAGTTGGGCACGAAGCATGATGGCGGCAGCATAAGGACTGACTTCAGGCTGAGAAGTGAAACGGGGTGCAGACAGGGAGGGGATGGGGATGGTAAGAGGCGAAAGCGTGCAGCCCCTGCCCCCTCACAACCCCAGCAGCGCCCCCACCACCGCCGCTCCCAGCACCACCACCGCGCTGTTCACCCGCGTCCGCCAGAGCAGCAGAAACGCGCCGACCGCCACCGCCACTCCTGCCCACGACGTGATGCTGGTCTGCCCCAGCACCAGCGCTCCTGCCAGCACCACCCCGCCCCCGAAGGGCAGGAGCGCCTGCCGAAACGCGACCACCCACGGATTGGCCCGGTGCCGCTCCCACGCGAGGGCCGCGACCGCCCCGATCAAGGCCGTCGGCCCGTAGAACCCCAGGGTGGCGACGAGTGCCCCGGCGAGGCCAGCGGCAGCGTACCCGTAGTGGGTGACCGCCAGCGTGTTCGGCCCCGGCATGAGCTGCCCCAGCGCGAAGCCATTCGCCAGCGTGCCCGCGTCAATCCAGCCCCGCTCACCCACCAGCACCCGCTCCATCTCCGCGACGTTGGTGCCCCCGAAGCTGATCAGTCCCAGCCGCACGTAGGCCAGGAACATCGCCCACAGCCCGGTCACCCGGACCTCCGGGGGCGGTGCAGCAGCAGTCCGGCCCCCACCATCGCCAGCAGCACGGGCAGCAGGTCCAGCCGCAGCACGCCGAGCGCCAGGAAGGTCAGCCCCACCACCGCCGGGCCGCCCCGCACCCCCCAGCCCACCCGCACGACGGGCAGCGCGGCGGTCAGCAGCACCGCCAGCGCCGCGCACGCCGCGCCCCGCAGCGCACTTTGCAGGGTGGGGGAGAGGTCCCCGGTCCCCCCTAGCGTCAGCACGCTGACCGCTAGCATGACCAGCAGGCCCGGCGTCAGCACCCCCAGCACGCTGGCGAGCGCTCCCAGCCGCCCCGAGAGCCGCGCCCCCACCATCGCTGCGAGGTTCACCGCGTTCGGCCCCGGCGTGAGCTGCGCGAGGGTAAAGGTCTCCGCGAATCCCTCCTCGGTCATCCAGCCCCGCGCCAGCAGTGCCCGCCGCGTGTGGGCGGGCAGGCCCCCGCCGATCCCCGCCAGGGCCACTCCCACGAACATCCGCGCGAGGGCGAGGGGCGTGGGGGTGGTTTCCGACGGCGTCATGGGCAGAGGCTACGCCCACGCCCCCCGGCCCTGGCCGTGACTGCGGCGGGAACAGCCCGGCCCCCACGCTAGCCTGCTCCCACCGTGACCGATTCTGCTCCCCCCGACTACATCGCCTCCCTGCGCTCACTGATCGGCACCCGCCCCGTCAATCTGATGGGCGCGGTCGGCCTGATTCTCAATGACCGGGGTGAACTCCTGCTCCAACACCTCGCCGGTCGGGACGTGTGGGCGGTGCCGGGCGGCCTGTGCGAACTGGGGGAGCCGCCGCTGGAGGCCATGCGCCGCGAGGTCCGCGAGGAAACCGAGTTGGAGGTGCGCGGGGCGGAGCTGCTCGACCTCCTGACGACCGGGCACCGCCGGGTGTCCAACGGCGACGAGGCGTACTTCTACACGGCGGTGTATCTCGTCACCGACTGGTACGGCACGCCCGTCCCGGATGGGGTAGAAGGCGTAGAGGTGGCCTTTTTCAGCCCGGACCATCTGCCCCCCATGCGCGGGCAGCCCGGCGCGTGGGCCGCCGAGTGGCTAAGGGCGCGTGGACCGCTGGCGACCTCCGCCCGGCCCTGAACGCCCCTGCCCCGGACCGGGGGCGTGGGCCAGCCAGATGGTGTGGTGCGCTCCCTTGCCGGGGCGGGCGCGGGCGGTTCGCACGTCCACCCGGAATCCGGCGCGGTTCAGGCGAGCAGTGAAGCGGCTGTCCCCGCTCGCCGACCACACCGCGAGGACCCCGCCGGGCTTGAGCGCGAGCCGGGCGGCGCTCAAGCCAGCGGGCGAATACAGCCAGTTGTTGCCGTGGTGGGTAAACCCCTCCGGGCCGTTGTCCACGTCCAGCAGCACGGCGTCGTAGGTGCTGTGGCCCCCGCGCAGCAGCTCGGCCACGTCGCTCACATGAACGCGGGTGCGGGGGTCGTCCAGCGGCCTCCCCGCGCACTCGCCCAGCGGCCCCCGATTCCATTCCACGACCTCGGGCACGAGTTCGGCCACCGTGACCACGCCCCCCGGTCCCACCCCCCGCAGCGCCGCCGCCAGCGTGAAGCCCATCCCCAGCCCACCCACCAGCACATGTGGTCGGCTCCGGCCCGCGATGGCCGCGCACGCGAGGTCGGCCAGCGCATCCTCCGAGGCGTGCATCCGGCTGTTCATCAGCTCGCTCGTCTGGGTGCTGAGGTGGATGGAGAATTCGTCCCCCCGCCGCGAGAGCCGCATTTCTCCGTCAGTGCCGGGAATGATGGCGCGGCCCAGCAACTCCCAGGGCTTCACGCGGGGGCCTGGGTGATGGTGAAGAGGTGGCAAGAACACATGGGGGGACTCTAGCGGGCGGCTAGGCGCTTTGCCGCATTCTCCGCTCCTGCCCAGCGCGTACCCTGAGACACCTATGACCACACCCACCCCGGACGCCGCCGTGCACGTCCGTGACCTGCGCAAGAGCTACACCGTCCACGAGAAGGAACCGGGCTTTCTGGGCAGCCTGCGTTCCTTCGTGAGCCGCCAGTCCCGCGAGGTCGAAGCGGTGCGCGGCGTCTCCTTCGACCTCGCGCCCGGCGAGGTGGTGGGCTTCCTGGGGCCGAACGGGGCAGGCAAGACGACCACCCTCAAGATGCTCTCCGGGCTGCTGCACCCCAGCGGGGGCGAGGTGCGGGTGGCCGGGTTCGAGCCCAGGCGCCGCCAGAGCGAGTTCCTGCGCCGCATCACGCTGGTGATGGGGCAGAAGCAGCAGCTCATCTGGGACCTCCCGGCGCTCGACTCCTTTCTGGTCAATCAGGCCATCTACGAGATTCCCGATCCGCAGTACCGCGCCACCATGCACGAGTTCACCGAGGTGCTGGGGCTGTCGGGCATCCTGAAAAAGCAGGTGCGCAAGCTCTCGCTGGGCGAGCGGATGAAGTGCGAACTCGCCGCCGCACTGCTGCACCGCCCAGGGGTGCTCTTTCTGGACGAACCCACCATCGGCCTCGACGTGAACATGCAGGAGTCGGTGCGGGCCTTTATCCGCGACTACAACGAGCGCTACGGGGCGACCGTCATCCTGACCAGCCACTACATGGCCGACGTGACGGCGCTGGCCCGCCGCATTCTCGTCATTGACCAGGGCCAGCTCGTCTTTGATGGCGACCTCGCCCGGCTGGTCGAGCGGGGAGGCGGAGGCAAGACCGTCCGGCTGCAACTGCGCCGCCCGGTGGAGGCCGCCTCTCTCGCCGCCTACGGCTCGGACGTGAAGGTGGACGGCCTCAGCGCCGAACTCACCGTTCCCCGCGCCGAGGTCAGCCCCCGCGCGGCCCGCCTGCTCGCCGACCTCGACGTGGCCGACCTGACGGTGGAGGACCCCCCCATCGAAGCGGTGATGGCGGAGCTGTTCGGGGGAAAGGCGGCCGTGCGTGGGTAGGTGGGCGGTGCCTCTTCCCTGCGTCCCGCCCACCGCGCACCGCGTCCGCCACGGGGGCCACCCATGACCGCCGCCTGGCGCAAGGTCCGCGTCCTGTTCTCCACCCGTTTCGCCGAGATGGTGGAGTACAGGGCCGAGGTCGTCATCTGGATGCTCTCCGGCACCCTCTCCCTGGTGATGATGCTGGTGTGGATGGCGCAGGCGGCATCGGCCCCGGACGGGAAGGTGGGCGGCTACACGCCCGCCGAGTTCGCCTCCTATTTCCTGGGCATCTGGGTGACCGGACAACTGCTGGTGGTGTGGGTGGCGTGGGAACTCGACATGGAGGTGCGGCAGGGGACCCTCTCGCCCAAGCTGCTGCGCCCGCTGGACCCCCTGTGGGAGCACTACGCCGCGCACGTGGCCGAGCGGGTGGTGCGCCTTCCCGCGATGCTGGGGCTGGTGGCCCTCTTCGCGTGGCTGGCGGGGGCGAGCTTCAGCACCGAGCCGCTGAACTACCTCGCCGCCTTCGGGCTGGCGATGCTGGGCTTCAGCGCCCGCTTTCTGTACGAGTACACCATCGGGCTGCTGGCCTTCTGGACTGAGTCGAGCACCAGTTTTCAGGAACTCGTCTGGCTGCTGTACGCCGCGCTGGGCGGCATGTTCGCGCCGCTCGCCTTCTACCCGCAGTGGATACAGAATATTGCGGCCTGGACGCCCTTTCCGTACATGCTGGGTCTCCCGGCGCAGCTCCTCGCGGGCAAGGCGTCCCTGGCCGATGCCGGGCGCGGCGCACTGGTGCTGGGGGCGTGGTTGATCGTGTTCTGGTTCGTGCGGCTGGCCGTGTGGCGGCTGGGGCTGCGCAAGTACGGGGCGGTGGGGGCGTGACCCGCTACCTCCGGCTGATGCGCCTCTTTACCGGGGCCACGCTCTCGGCGCAGTTGGAGTACCGGGCCAATTTCGTGGGGGCGGTGCTCGCCAGCCTGGGGGAAGTGGGGGTGGCCCTGCTGGGCATCGGCGTGCTGTTCGGGCAGCCGGGCACGGACACGGTGGGCGGGTGGACCTTTCACGAGGCGCTGCTGGTGACGGGCTTTTTCATGCTCACCGAGGGCGTGATCAGCGTCTTTATCCAGCCCAACATGAGCAAGATCGCGGAGGCCGTCCGCACCGGCAGCATGGATTTCACGCTGCTCAAGCCGCTGGACGCGCAGTTCGGGGTGAGCACCCGGCACCTCAACGTGCTGCGGGCGGGTGACCTCTTGATCGGGCTGGGGCTGATCGCCTACGCCGCCTCGCACCTGACGGTGACGGCGGGCGGCCTCGCGGGGGCGGCGGTGCTGTACCTCTCAGCGGTGGTGATCGTGTACTGCATCTGGCTGGCGCTCTCCACGACGGCCTTCTGGTTCGTGAAGACGCAGAATGCCTCGGAATTGTTCAACGGCGTGTTCGGCGCGGCCCGCTTTCCGGTCACGGCCTTTCCGGTGCCCATCCGGGCGCTGCTGACCTTCGTGGTGCCCGTCGCCTTTGTCACCACCGTGCCCGCGCAGGCGCTGACGGGCACGCTGACGCCCGCGCTGGCGCTGGCCTCGCCGCTGGTGGCCGCCGCCGCCTTCGTGCTGACACGGCTGTTCTGGCTGAAGGCCGTGGCGAGCTACACGAGCGCGAGCAGTTGAGGAACTTGCGGTGAGGCGAAGCCGAGCCCGAGGGGAGCGAGAGACAAGGGACAGCGGCTCGCGGAGATGGAAGAACAGCCGGTGTCCCGTCCGGCTGTTCTGGAATCGGAGGGAGGCGCGGTGAGCAAAGACCGCTGGTCCGCCGCTTTCACTCGGGCGGGGCTGAACTGGCCGGGGCCGACTCCGCCGGGTTCGCTGGCGGAAGTGTCGGCCGCTTTCCCCGAGATGGAGGATGCCGACCTGCGCCGGGCCGTGTGGACCGCTCTGGGTCAACCCCGGCCCCGATCGTTGAAGCTCTCGCCCCAGGCCCGTGCCCGCCTCTCGCACCTCACCGAACTGCACGACGTGTTTTCGCCCGCCGACGCCGCGCGGGTGGGGGCGGAACTGGCGGGGGAGAGGGGGCTGGCCGCCGACCTCCTCACGGTGCGGCCCTGGCTGCCCTCCGAGATTCCGGCCCGTGAGGTGCTGAACGTGGTCCTGCGCGGCGAGTGGTCGGGCCTCCTCGCCCTGCTGGGGGAACATGGCCCCTGGGTCTACGCGGCGACGGTGGCCGATCTGCAAGCCCTCGCCCGGCTCAATGGCGAGCTGGTCGCGGCGGCTTCCCGTGCCGACGAGGAAGCTGTGCTGGATGCAGCGCTGGCCTCCGGGCGCACCTTTCCCGCATTGCTCGCCCGATTGGAAGCGACCGACTACCGCCGCCCAGCTTCCGGTCCCGCTCCCGACCTTGCCGTGCTGGAGGCCGCCCTCTGGCGGGAGGCTGAGCGGCAGGCCCAGGCCGCCCACGAGCGGTGGCAGGCCCGGCGACGCTAGCGGCTTTCCTCCGGCACTCCGCTCTGCCGCGCGTAGTTCCGCTGGTACATCGCATTCGCCCGCTCCATTCCCAGCCGCTCATAAAAGGGCACCACGTCGTCGTCGCAGCTCAGGTCCACCGCGTACAGGTGCCCGAGTTGCTCCAGCAGATGCCGCATCAGCGCGGTCCCGAGGCCCTGTCCCTGGTGCTCCGGCAGCACTTCCAGCAGCGGGATAAAGGCCGTCAGCACCCCGTCGCTGATCGCCTGCGCGAAGCCGACGACGCGCCCGCGCTCGTCCAAGGCGAGCGAGATCCGGTACGACCCGGCGAGGAGGTGGTGAAAGGTCTCCGGGGAGGGCGGGTTGGGCCAGCCCACGAAAAAGCCCTGCAAGTCGTCTGGCGTGAGGCCTTCCAGAGAGTCGGTGAGACGCATGGCCCCAGCCTGCCCCGGCGGGCCGCCCTTCGGCCTCGGCCATCTGGCCTGGCCTGCGCGGGTACCTCCCCACCCGCGCTAGATTTTCCCCCATGACGACGCCCCCCGCCGACGCCCCGGCTCCCCTGCTGTTCAGTCCCCTGAAGCTCCGCACCCTGACCCTGAAAAACCGCACCGTCGTCTCGCCCATGTGCATGTACAGCGCCCAGAACGGGGTGGCAAACGACTTTCATCTCACGCACCTGGGGCAGTTCGCGCTGGGTGGGGCCGGGCTGATCGTCACCGAGGCGACCGCCGTCTCGCCGGAGGGCCGCATCAGCCCGGAAGACCTGGGCCTGTGGGCCGACGAGCAGATCGTGCCGTTGGGCCACATCACCGATTTCGTGCACCGCCACGGTTCCCTGATCGGCGTGCAGCTCGCGCACGCGGGGCGCAAGGCGAGCACCTATGCGCCCTGGCGTGGGCGCGGCGCGGTGCCCGCCGAACTGGGCGGCTGGCAGGTCATCGGGCCGGACGGCGAGCGCTTTCACGAGCTGTACCCGGCGCCCGCCCCGATGACCGGGGATGACCTCCGCCGGGTGGTCGCCGACTTCGCGGCGGCGACGCGGCGGGCGGTCGTGGCGGGCTTTGACGCCGTGGAGATTCACGCGGCGCACGGCTACCTGCTGCACCAGTTCCTCTCGCCGCTCTCCAACACCCGCACCGACGAGTACGGCGGCTCCTTCGAGAACCGCACCCGCCTGCTGCTGGAGGTCGTCCGGGCGGTGCGCTCGGCGTGGCCCATGCACCTGCCCCTCTTTGTCCGGGTGAGTGCCACCGACTGGGCGGAGGGCGGCTGGGACCTCGACCAGACCGTCCAGCTCGCCTCGCTGCTGCGCTACGAGGGCGTGGACGTGCTCGACGTGAGCAGCGGGGGCCTGACCACCGCGCAGCGCATCACCGTGGGACCGCTGTATCAGGTGCCCTTCGCCGCCCGCGTCCGGGCCGAGGTGCCCGATCTCCTCACGATGGCGGTCGGGATGATCGAGACGCCCGAGCAGGCCGAGGGCATCCTCCAGAACGGCGATGCCGACCTCGTGGCGCTGGGCCGCCCCTTCCTGCGCGACCCCCACTGGCCCCAGCGGGCCGCCCGCACCCTGGGCATGACGCCGCCCCTGCCCGACGTGTACGCGCGGGCTGGGTGGTAGGAAGCTTGGGGAGAAGGGGGAGCCGTTTCGCGCGGCTCCCCCTTCTCACTTAGCGCAGCCGCGCGTCTCCCGGCGCAACCGCGAACACGCCTCCCCAGGGCCGGTACTGGCTGCTGGTGCGGTCGGTCGTGGTCTGGCCGCGCCGGGTGATGCGGCGGACGATCTGCGTGTTCATCCCGGCAGCGGGCATGTCGAGGCGCCGGGCCTCGCCGGGGCGCAGGGCGGGGTCCACGACAAAGGTGGGCGCGGGTGCCAGCGCCGTGGAACGCACCTGCGGCGCGGACACCGTGACCTCGCGGTCGGGGGGCGCTCCGAAGAGGTGGACCTCCAGCGTCCCGGCCTCCAGATTCCACTCCACCTGCATCAGCAGCGGCGCGGCGGTGTCGTTGCGCAGGCGCAGGTTCTTGGCGGGAGCGTAGACCGTCGCCTCGAAGCCTGGCGGGTCGTAGTAGGCGACGTGGTGGGAGTGCTGGTGGCGCTCGACGACCTCCAGCCCCGCCTGGTACCCCGCCCGGAAAACGGTCGTGCTGACCTGACAGATGCCGCCGCCGGGTTCCATCGTCAGGCTCGCCCCGGTGATCACGTAGCCCGGCACGAAGCCCCGGTCCGCCGTGATGCGCCCTACCGTCCGGTTGAAGTCCAGCACCGTGCCTGGCTCCAGCCACAACCCCTGAAAGCGGTCTGCCCCCACCCGGATGTTGTGGACCCGGAAGTCGGGGCTGCCCGCGAAGCTCGACCCCCCGGTCGTCAGGTGTGTGGTCACGCCGCGCGAGTGCAGCTCGGCCACCGTTCGGTCGGGTGGCAGGAGCCGCAGGGCGACCGTCGCTTCCCCCCGCCCCGCCAGCAGCGCTGCCCGCAGCCGCTCGGCAGTGGGACCCCGCCGCACCGCCCACCCGGTCCGGGCCTGCGCGATCCATCTCCCGCCCTCCCGCACGAAGCGGGCGTCACGGGGCCGCCGCGCCTCGATTTGGGCATACAGCCCTTCCAGCCGCACGGCGAGGTCGCCCGTCACCTGCCCCTCACGCAGCCTGCGCCGCTCCTGCGCACTCAGGGTGAGGGTGTGGGTCTGCACGACGTCACGGGAGCGAATCTTGCCGCCACTCAGCACCGGCTCGGGCGCCACGACTTTCAATTGCAGGGTCTGGGGCCGCAGCTCCCGGTCCACGCTGGGTGACACCGGGGGAGCCTGCCCGGCGGTCAGCAGCAAGGCGCCCGCGAGGAGGGCGAGCCGCCTGGCCCCGCGCCGCAGGGTCAAAGGAAGAGTCATCGTGGCGTCCTCCGGAAGGGTGGGACGAGAAGAGGGTCAGTCGCCACTTCGGGCCTGACCCCCTCCTTGCCGCGCCCGGTCAGTTGGGGGGAAGCAGCACCGTGTCGATCACGTGGATGATGCCGTTGCTGGCCCGCACGTCCGCGCGGGTGACGGTCGCGTCGTTGATCCGCACCGTGCCGCCGCTGGCGTTGATGCGCACGTTGGCGCCCTGCACAGTGCGGGCGCTGCTCAGGCGCGTCACCTGTGCGGCGGTCACCCGGCCGGGCACGACGTGATAGAGCAGCACGGCGCGGAGCTGCGCGGGGTTGTTCAGCAGGGCCTGAAGCTGGTCGGCGGGAATCTTGGCGAAGGCCGCGTTCGTCGGGGCGAAGACGGTGTAGGGGCCGGGCTGCGACAGCGTTTGCGTCAGTCCGGCGGCCTGCACCGCTGCGAGCAGCGTGCTGAAGTTGGGATCGTTCGAGACGATCGCGGCGATGGTGTTGCCCGCAGGCACGCTCTGGCCGCCCCCCGCGACGGCGGGCGAGGCGAGCAGGAGCACGGTGCTGATCCACATCAGGCGCTGCTTCACGGTAGACCTCCCTGGAGTCCGCTTCCAGCAGGGACGACGCCGGGGAGGGCCTGTCCCTCCCGAACCGGGCGCCCGACCTCGCATTGATGAGTTCCCTTAGCCTGGAAGGCTCCCGCAGCGTAAGCGGCCTCTGCTGTCCGGGGGGTACGGGGCCGTACAATCCCGCGCCCACAAGGCCTCTTAACAGGAGATACAGGGAACGCTCAGGCCGGGAGGGTCAAAGGGCGTGGTGGCCGCGCTCTTCTTCCTCAATTCGCCCGTCGAGGAGGTGCAGCGCCCGGTCTGCCCGCCCTGCTTGCCGCTCGTCGTGGGTGACCAGCAGCACCCCGGACCCCTCCTCCCGCGCGAGGCCGAGGAGCAGTTCGGCCACCCGGTCGGCATTCGCCCGGTCGAGGCTCCCGGTCGGCTCGTCGGCCAGGACGATGGCGGGGCGGGTCACGAGCGCACGGGCCAGGGCCACCCGCTGCCGCTCGCCGCCCGACAGCACACCGGGCAGGTCGCGCCCCCGGTCCCCCAGGCCCACCCGCTCCAGCAACTCCCGCGCCCGCTCCTCGCCCCCCTCGCCACTCAGCAGCGCGGGCACCCGAACGTTGTCCAGCACGCTGAGGTCGTCGAGCAGGTAGTGGTGCTGAAAGACCAGCCCCACCCGCCCGGCCCGCCGTCGCGCCCGCGCCTGGGTGTCGAGAAGGTCCACCCGCTCGCCCGCCCACCACACCTCGCCGCCCTGGGGGGTGTCCAGCCCGCCCAGCAGGTGCAGCAGCGTGCTCTTGCCGCTCCCCGACGGCCCCGAGACAGCCACGACCTCGCCCGGCCCCACCACCAACGAGACTCCGTGCAGCACGATCTGGTCCCCGAAGCCGTGCCGCACCTCGCGGGCTTCCAGGGCGGGGGGCGGGGCAGAGGGAGCGGCGGTCACGCGCGGCACTGTAGCGCAAGGGGCGTGCCCCGGCCGGGGACAACACGGGGGCCGGGGCATGCTCTAGCATGCGGCCTGAGATGTCGGTTCTGGACGAGTTGAGAACTTCGCCGCTGTTCCAGGGCGTGCCGGAGGACGCGGTGCGCGAGGCCGCCGGAATTGTGACCCCCCGCCACTTCCGGCGCGGTGAACTGATCGTCGAGCAGGACGCCCAGGGCGAGGCGATGCACCTCGTCACGCGCGGGGTGGTGCGGGTCAGCCGCGTCAGCGTGGGGGGCCGCGAGCGGGTGCTGGGCGACCTCTACGCACCGGGCGTGATCGGGGAAACGTCGGTGCTGGCCCGGCAGGAGCGCAGCGCGTCTGTGCGGGCGCTGGAGGAGGTCCGCACCCTGATGCTGTACCGCAGCCACTTTGAGCTGATCCTGCGTCACCACCCGAAGGTGCTGTGGAACCTCGCCGAGATGCTGGCCCGCCGGGTGACCCTCCTGAACGACGAGCTGATCGCCTTCGGGCTAAATACCGAAGCCGCCCTCGCCCACGTCTTCGGCCACCTCCACGCGGTCCGGGTGGCGGCGGGGGTGCCGCGCCCGGAAGTGCTGCCCCTCTCCACCGCCGACATCATGGCCCGCACCAGCAGCAGCCGTGAGACGGTCGTGCGTGTCCTCAAGCGCATGGAGGGCCACGGCCTGCTGCGGGTGGGTCCCCAGAGCGTGACCCTCCTCAACCCGGCGGCGCTCGATCAGGTGTCGCTGGAGGCGGCGGACGCGGACTGAGAGAAAGAGGACTACACGAAAGGCGGAAGGCTCCCATCGGTGGCCCTCCGCCTTTCCCGTGACGCCTACGCCTCCTTCTTCAGCAGCACACTCTTGAGGTACAGGCTTTCCGGCACGCTCAGCAGGTGGGGGTGATCGGCGGGCTGGTAGGTGATCGCCACGACCTCCGCGCCGCACCCGGCCTCGCCCGCCGCCACGCGGGCCGCGTCGAGCAGGTCGTCCACCCGGATGTAGTGGGCGCAGGTGCTCACGAGCAGGTGGCCGCCGGGCCGCAGCATCCGCAGGGCGCGGGCGCTGCCGTCGGTGAAGATGCGCTTGGCGCGGGGCACATCCTCCTTGCGCTTGGCGAGGGTGGGCGGGTCGAGGACCGCCGCCCCGAAGGTCCGCTTCTCGCGCTCCAACGCCGTCAGCGTCTCGATGGCGTCTCCCCAGCGCACGCCGACCTGCACCCCGTTCTCGCGGGCCTCGCGCTCCAGCACCCCCAGCGCCGCTTGGTCCTTGTCGAGCGCGACGGGTTTCGCCCCCGCCCGCGCGGCGTGCAGGCTGAAGCCCCCGGTGTACGAGTACACGTCGAGAAAGCCCTCGCCGGGCGCTGCGAGCGAACGCATCAGCCGCCGGTTGTCGCGCTGGTCCAGAAAAAAGCCCGTCTTCTGCGCGTCGAAGGGGCTGAAATGCAGCGAGAGGTCATCTTCGTGGAAGGTCACGCGCTCCGGTACATCGCCCCACAGCACGCCCGTGCGGAGCTCCAGCCCCTCACGGCGGCGCTCGCCCGTGTCGCTGCGCTCGAAGGCCGAGGTCGCGTCCGTCTCCTCGCGCAGCGCCCGCAGGATCAGGTCGCGGTGGCGCTCCACCCCTGCGTTGCGAAGCTGCACGCTCAGCACGTCCCCAAACTGGTCGGCCACCACGCCGGGCAGCCCGTCGGCCTCGGCGTACAGGACGCGGCGGGCATCGGTGTTCTCGATGCGGCCCTCGCGGCGGGCCAGCGCCGCCCGCACCCGCGAGCGGTAGAAGGCGAGGTCAATCGCCTCGCCCGGCGTCCACGTCAGCATCCGCAGCGGCGTCGCGCCCTGCGGGTTGAAGTACCCGCGTCCGATCAGCGACCCGTCGGGTGCCCGCACGTCCACGACCTCGCCCGCCTCTATCCCCGGCCCCGCCTCCCCGATGTCCCCCGCGTGCCCGAAGGGGTAGCGGCCCGAGATGCGCCGCACCGCCCCCGGCTTCAGGGTCACGCTTGCCAACCTGCTCGCCTTCGTCATGGGTGCAGGCTAGCAGGGGCCGGGGGGGTGCCCGCTCTGCCATCATCGGGCGCATGGAACAGTTCGCGCAGTTCGTGGTGGGCGGCCAGCGGGTCTACGGGATGCTGCACGTCCCAGAGGAACACAGTCTGGGGGGCGGGCGCCCGGCGCAGGGCTGGCCCAGCGTGGTCATGCTGCACGGCTTTACCGGCAACCGGGCCGGGGACCACCGCCTGCTGCCGCTGTTCTCGCGGTATCTCGCAGCGCGGGGGGTGGCGTCCCTCCGCTTCGACTTTCGCGGCAGCGGCGAGTCGGAGGGAGACTTCTCCGAGATGACGGTCGCCCGCGAGGTGGAGGACACGGAGGCCGCCTTCGGGTACGTGCGCGGCCTGCCCATGCTCGACCCCGAGCGGGTGATGCTGCTCGGCTTCAGCATGGGGGGCCTCGTCGCGGCCCTCGCCGCCGAGCGGGTGCGGCCCCACCGACTTGCGCTGTGGGCACCTGCCCTGCCGGAGCTGTGGCTGGGCTTCCTGCGCGGCGGCTACGCCCCCCCGGTCATCCGCGACTACGGCGGCTGGCCGCTGGGCCGCGAGTTCCTGCTGGAGATGCCCCGCGTGCAGCCCCTGGAGGCCGCCGCCCGCTGGGGCGGGGTCGCCCGCGTCTTCCACGGCGACGCCGACACGGTCTGCCCGCCCGACTTCGGGGTGCGCTACGCCCAGGCCCTCGGCTGCGACGCGGTGGCGATTCCCGGCGCGAACCACACCTTCGACTCGCTGGAGGCGGTGGAGAGGCTGTACCAGGAGACGGGGCGGTTTGTGACGGGGGGATAGGAGAGAGGGCCGGGGATCATCTCCCGGCCCCCTTCTATTCCCGCTACCTACAGCGCCAGATACGCTTCCCGCACCGCCGGGTCTGCGAGCAATTCCGCTCCGCTGCCCTCCTTCACGACCTGCCCGTTTTCCAGCACGTAGGCTCGGTGCGCGAGCTTGAGGCTCAGGCCCACGTTCTGCTCGACCAACAGGACGGTCACGCCCTCCTGGTTGACGGCCTTCAGCGCCTCGAACACGGTCTGGGTCATCAGCGGCGAGAGGCCCAGCGAGGGTTCGTCCACCACCAGCACTGAGGGACGGCTCATCAGCGCCCGGCCCACCGCGACCATCTGCTGCTCGCCGCCCGAGAGCGTTCCGGCAAGCTGCCCGGCCCGCTCGCTGAGGCGCGGGAACAGTTCGTAGACGTGCGCCAGCGTCTGCGCCTGCACCGCCCGCGCCTCCGGCCGCATCGCCGCGCCGAGTTCGAGGTTCTCGCGCACGGTCATCAGCGGGAACAGTTCGCGGCCTTCCGGGACGTGCCCCAGCCCCAGCCCCACGATCTGCGAGGGCGCCGAGCGCGTGATGTCCCGCCCGCCCAGCGTGATGCGCCCCGCCGAGGGCTTCACCACGCCGCTCACCGCCCGCAGCGTGGTCGTCTTGCCCGCTCCGTTCGCCCCGATCATGGCGACGAATTCGCCGGGAGCCACCCGCAGGCTCACGTCCCACAGCACCTGCACCTTGCCGTATCCGGCGGCGAGGTTCTCGATCACCAGTTCCTGGCCCTGGGTGCGGCTCGCGGCCGGATTCATCTGTGTCGCCGTCATGCGTGAAGTCCTTCCTCGGTGCCCAGGTATGCGGCAACCACCTGCGGGTTGGCCGTGACCTCGCGGTAGGTGCCCTCGGCGAGCACCTGTCCCTGGTCCATCACAACGACCCGGTCGGCCAGGTCGCGCACCACCGGCATGATGTGTTCGATGAACAGCACGCTGACCCCGCTGTCGCGCACGCTGCGGACGAGCCCCACGGCCTCCTGCGCCTCCCCCGGCCGCAGCCCGGCCATCACCTCGTCCAGCAGCAGCACGCGCGGCTGCGTCGCGAGGGCACGGGCGACCTCCAACCGCTTGTCTTGCAGCAGGGTCAGCTCGTGGGCCTCCTTGTCGGCGTGGGCGGCGAGGCCGGTGCGTTCCAGCAGGTCGTAAGCCCGCTCCCGCGCCTGCCCCAGCGTCACGCCGCGCTTGCCGAACAGCGCTCCCACCGTCACGTTCTCGTGCACGGTCATCTCGGGAAAGGGCCGCACGATCTGGAAGGCCCGCCCCAGCCCCGCGTGACACCGCGCTTCCATCGGCTCCTGCGTCACGTCGCGTCCCAGCAGGTGCAGCCGCCCGCTGCTGGGGCGGTAGACCCCCGACAGCAGATTCAGCAGCGTCGTCTTGCCCGCCCCGTTTGGCCCGATCACCGCCAGAATCTCGCCGTCGTACTGGCTGAAACTGACGTTCTGCACGGCGAGAAGGCCCCCGAACCGCTTGCTGAGGCCATCGGCCCGCAGCACCACGTCACCCTGGCCCACCGCTGAAGGCTGCACACCCACCGCCGTCATACGTCCCCCCCATGCTTGCCCCGCTTGAACAGGCCCATCAGCCCACGCGGCAGCCACAGGATGCTCAGCATCAGCACCAGCCCGTACACCACGAGGTAGCCGTTCTTGATGTAGGCGTGCAGGATTTCCTCGGCCACGCGCAGCACCGTCGCCCCCAGAATCGGCCCCAGGGTGGTGTACAGCCCCCCGAAAATCGAGGTGGTCAGCGGCGCGATGGAGTTGGCGAGGCTGAAGGTTTCCAGCGGGTTGATGAAAAAGGTCTTGCCCGCGTACAGCACCCCGCCCAGCGCGGCCAGGAACGACGAGATGAAAAAGGCCAGCAGCTTGTATTTCACGACGCTGACACCCAGCACCCGCGCCGTTTCCTCGCCCTGCCGAATGGCGGCGAAAGCGTGGTGCAGCCGCGAACGCCGGATGGCGAGGCTCACGAGCGCGGTGAACAGCAGGATGCCGAACGCGAGGAAGTACTGCGCCCGCGCATTCCCGCCCAGCAGCGCCGGGACGAGCAGCCCGTTTGCGCCTCCCGCCGTGGCTTCCGGCAGGTTCTGGATGATCGTCCGCACGACCTCAGTGAAGGCGAGCGTGGCGATGGCGAAGTACATTCCGCTCAGGCGCATGGTCACGGCGCCCAGAATCAGCGAGATCAGCCCGGCGATCAGCGCCGCGACCGGCATCGCCAGGAACCAGGGCATCACCTTGCTCAGTAGCGCGAAGCCGTAGGCCCCCAGCCCGTAAAAGGCGGCGTGCGCCAGGGAGACCTGTCCGCTCCGCGCCAGAATGTCCCACGACAGCGCCAGCACCCCGGCCACCAGCGTGAAGAAGGCGATCTGGAGCAGGTACTCGGCCCGTTCTCCCAGCGGCAGGAACGGGAACACCAGCGCCAGCAGGAAGAACAGGCCCAGCGGCAGCAGCGACCGCAGGGGCACGTCGGGGCGGCGGACCACGGCCCGGCCTCTATCCAATGCCTGACTCATTTCGCCCCCCGGTAGGAGCGGTAGACCAGCGTGGCGAAGATCAAGAGAAAGAACACCGCGTCACTCCAGCCGCCTCCGCCCGGCACGTAAGTCTGCACCAGCGCCTCCGACACGCCCAGCACCACCGACGCCCACAGCACGCCCGTCAGGTTGCCCAGCCCCGCCATCACGATGATGGCAAAGGCCTTGAGGGCGAAGACCAGGCCCACCGTGGGCGAGGCGAACAGCAGCACGGCGACCAGCACGCCCGCGATCGCCGCCAGCGCACAGCTCACCCCGAAGGCGATCAGGTACACCCGGTCCACGTTGATGCCGATGAGCTGCGAGCCCCGGCGGTTCTGCGCCACCGCCCGCATCTGACGGCCCAGGGTGGTGCGGTACAGCACCCCGTACAGCGCTCCCAGAATCAGCACCGCGAACCCGAACGCGATCGCTTTGGGACCGCCCACGCTAAGTTCCCCGATGGAGAGGCTGCTGCCCTGGTACCCGGTCGTCACCGTGCGGGTGTTGCCCCCCAGCCAGATCAGCGCGAGGTTTTGCAGCAGGATGCCCAGCCCGAAGGTCAGGAGCATCTGGTTGAGTTCGGGGGCCAGCAGCACGTGCCGGATGCTGACCCGGTAGGTCAGCGCCCCGACGCCGAAGACGGCGAGCGCGGCGAAGGGCAGCGAGATCAGGGGGTCCACGCCCAGGTAGGTGCTCAGCGCCCAGGCCAGAAAGGCCCCGATCATCAGGAACTCGCCGTGCGCGAAGTTCACGATGCCCACCACGCCGACCGCCAGCGCCAGCCCCGACGCGACGAGCGCGTAGATGCCGCTTTGCAGCAGGCCGTTGAGCAGGGTTTGTAAAAAGAGTTCCATGCGAGGCTCCGTAGGGGAGAAGGGTAGAGGAGGCAAAAGGGGAGCCGCCCCGGTGGTGGCGGGCGGCCCTGGCGGGGGAGTCGGTGGCCGGGCTCTAGGTCAGAGGGCCAACCACCGACCCCGTCAGGCTCACTTGCCCCAGACCGTCGTCTTCTTGGCGAACTTCAGCGGGTAGACGGGTGCGCGGTCGTCGCCGAGGTACTGGAAGCTCAGCCAGCTTCCGGCCTTGAAGCCCTGGTAGCGGGTCTTGTTGCTCTTGGTGAAGGTCAGCGGACCGAAGGGCGTCTGGGTGTTCGTCGCCGCGAGGGCAGCGGCCACCTTGTCCTTGTCGGTGCTGCCCGCCTTGTTGATGGCGGCGGCCAGCGTCTTGAGGTTCACGTAGGCCAGCGGCGCGAAGTATTCCTCGGTCACGTTGCCGAACTTCTTGCGGTAGGCGTTGACAAAAGCGCGGCTCTGGGCGTTCGGGCTGGTCGGGAGCCACAGGCTCAGGCCCGCCACGTTGTCGGCCAGTCGGTTTTTCTCGAAGCCGACGGGCCACGAGGGAGGCGTGCCGTAGATCAGGCCCACGTT
The DNA here is from genome assembly GCF_002953415.1 of Deinococcus sp. NW-56. Lineage (NCBI taxonomy): Bacteria > Thermotogati > Deinococcota > Deinococci > Deinococcales > Deinococcaceae > Deinococcus > Deinococcus sp. NW-56. The sequence goes on from NZ_CP026516.1 coordinate 913,147, forward strand.
CAGATTCTGCTGCTTGATCTCGGTCGCCAGCGGCAGGGCGTCGGTGTCGTAGCCCACCCAGTAGAAGATGTCGGGGCGGGCGGCCTTCGCCTTGGAGACGATCGGCCCGAAGTTGCCGCTGCCCGTCTTGAACTTCTCGGTCATCACGACGTTGAAGCCCGCCTTCTTGAAGGCCGCGACCGTGTCGCCTATCCCCGCCGACCCGAAGGGGCCGTCCTCGTAGGCGATGGCGATGTTGCGGGCCTTCTTCGTCACGCGCAGGTGCTTGAAGTAGTCCAGGATCGCTTCAAAGTTGTAGTAGGACCACGGGTGGTAGTGGAAGAAGTACTTGTGGTCCGCGAAGGCGTCCTCCACGGGCACCGCCGCCGCGCCGATCCAGGCCATGAAGGTGTTGTACTGCTTGGCCGGGCCGCTGATCGCGATGGAGGTGGCGCTGCTGACCCCGCCCACCATGAAGTCCACCTTCTCGACCGTCACCAGCTTGACGAACTCGGGCACGGCCTTGGCGGGGCTGCTGCCGTCGTCCGCGAATTCCAGTTCCAGGGGCCGCCCCAGCACGCCGCCCGCCTTGTTGATCTCCTCCAGCGCCAGCAGGTAGCCGTTGCGGGCCGCCTGCCCCGACACGCTGCCCGCCCCCGAGAGGGGAAGGAGTGCGCCCACCTTGACCGCGCCCGCGCCGGACAGCGCGAGCAGAACGCCCGTCAGAAGCATCTTTTTCATGTTCGTCTGGGAGTGTAGCTGGGCCGCGTCACGCCCGCGTTACAGCCGGGGAGCCGCCCGTGGGGGTGTGACCGCTCCGTAACGTTCCCCCCCTACCCTCGGAAGCGACATGCGACAAGGCGAGGACAGGGGGGGCGCGGCGTTCACGCTGGAGGTGGACGCCGCGCTTGGGGGGGTGAAGGTCCCGGTGCGGCTGGGCGGGCGCACCTGGGGCCAGCCCACGGAGGCGCGGGACAACGCCGTGCTGGTGTGCCACTACTACACCGGCACCGGGCAGGCGGCGGGCGAGGCGGAGGACGGCACGCCCGGCTGGTGGGCACCGCTGATCGGGCCGGGGCGGGCGGTGGACACGGACCGCTACTTCGTGGTGGCGCTGAACACGCCGTCCAATGTGCAGGTCCACGACCCGGCCGTCGTGACGACTGGCCCCGACACCCTGCACCCCGACGGTCAGCCGTGGGGCGGCCGCTTTCCGGCCTGGGACTTCGCCGACCTCCACGCCCTGCAACTGGAGGTGCTGCGTCAGCTCGGCCTGGAGCGCTGGCACGCGGTGATCGGTCCCAGCTTCGGGGGCATGCAGGCCCTCCAGTGGGCGGCCCGCACACCGGACCTCGCCCCGCGCGTGGCGGCGGTGGCGACCAGCCCGTGTGCGGGACCGGTCCTGCGCGACGCCTTCGGGCCGCTGCTGCGCGACGTGGCCCCGACCGGCGGGCTGGCGGGGGCGCTGCGCCTGATCTCCTTCTTCGGGATGGGGGCAGACGGGCTGGAGGCGGCCTTCCGGGACACCGACTTTGGGGCTTACCTGCGCTCGCGCTCGGGGACGGCCAGCCTCGCGCACATCCTCGACATCGCGCGGGTGGTGCAGACGCACGACCTGCACGCGGTCGCCCCCCGCCCCGAGCTGTTCACCCGCTGGCGGGACGCGGGCCTACGCCTGCTGACTGTGAACATCCGGGGCGACCAGTTCTTCCCCGCGCACGAGATGCGGGCTTTCGCGGAAGCGAGTCGGGCGGCGGGCGTGGCGCACACCCACTTCGAGTACGACTCGGCGTGGGGGCACCTGGGGTGCGTGCAGGACACCGCGCCCTTCGCGGGGCTGCTGCGTGGGCTGCTGGACGACACCCTGCCCGCCGCCGCGCCGCCTCCCGACCTCGCGGGCGCGGGGGAGGTGCCCCATGCCTGAGCGCGTGCTGGTCGCGCTGCACGGCAACTTCGCCTCCTCGGCTTGGTGGGTGGACCTGCTGGCCGCTCCGCCGGAAGGCTGGCGTGTCCTCGCCCCCGACCTCCCCGGCTTCGCGGGGACGACTCACGAGGGCGAGGTCGGCATCGCCGCCTACGCTGACTGGCTGGAAGGCTGGATGGAGGGTGAGGGCGTCACGCGTCCGGTGCTGCTGGGGCACTCGCTGGGGGGGGCGGTCGTGCTGGAAGCGGCGGCCCGTCGCCCCGACGCCTACGCCGGACTGATTCTGGCGGCGTCGGCTCCCCTGACTGGCCTGGTCACCCCCGAGGAGAATTACCCCGTGCTGGAGCTGCTACGCGGCAATGCGGGACTGCGGGAGATGAGCTTGGGGGCGCTCTTCCCATCGCGCCGGCCCGACAACTTCGCCACGCTGCTGGACCACGCGGGCCAGATGGCTCCCAGCCACTACAGCGGCAACGCCCGCGCCCTGGCCGCGTGGAGCGTGGAGCCGGGGCGCCTCGCCGGGCGGCCCGTGCTCGTGCTGGGGGGCGAGCTGGACGCGCTGGTCACGCCGGAGCTGGTGCGGGCACAAGCCGCCGCGCTGGGAACGGACGCGATGGTCTTGCCCGGCGTCGGCCACGGCTTTCCACAGGAAGACCCCGCCGCCTTCCGTGCCCTGCTGCAATCGTTCCTCGATACGCTGTCCTGAATTAGTCTGGAGCCGACATGAACAAGGTCTACCCGAGCGCGAGTGAAGCGCTGCAAGACATTGTGGCCGACGGCCAGACCGTCGCCGTGGGAGGCTTCGGCCTCTGCGGAATTCCCGAGCAACTCATCCTCGCGCTGCGCGACAGTGGGGCGAAGGACCTCACCGCCGTGAGCAACAACGCGGGTGTGGACGGCTGGGGCCTGGGGCTGCTGCTCCAGACCCGGCAGATTCGCAAGATGATCTCCTCCTACGTGGGCGAGAACAAGGAATTCGAGCGCCAGTACCTCGCCGGAGAGCTGGAGCTGGAGTTCACCCCCCAGGGCACCCTCGCCGAGCGGATGCGGGCCGGGGGCGCGGGCATTCCCGGCTTCTACACGAAGACCGGCGTGGGCACCGTCGTCGCGGATGGCAAGGAGCACAAGGACTTCGATGGCGAAACGTACATCCTCGAACGCGGCATCCGCGCCGACCTCGCGCTTGTCAAGGCGTGGAAGGCCGACCGGTCCGGGAACCTCGTGTACCGCAAGACCGCGCAGAACTTCAACCCGATGGCCGCAACCTGTGGCCGCGTGACCGTGGCCGAGGTGGAGGAGATCGTGGAGGTGGGCCAGCTCGATCCCGACGAGATCGACACCCCCGGCATCTACGTGCAGCGCGTGGTGCTGAACCCTGAGCCTGAAAAGCGCATTGAGCAGCGGACGGTGAGACAGTAATGCCCTGGACCCGAGACGAGATGGCGGCCCGCGCCGCCCGCGAACTGCAAGACGGCTACTACGTGAACCTCGGCATCGGCCTGCCCACTCTGGTCGCCAACCACATCCCCGAGGGCGTCTCCGTGATGCTGCAATCCGAAAACGGCCTGCTGGGGATCGGTCCCTTCCCGACCGAAGACGAGGTGGACCCCGACCTCATCAACGCGGGCAAGCAGACGGTGACGGCACTGCCGGGCGCGAGCTTTTTCTCCAGCGCCGATTCCTTCGCCATGATCCGGGGCGGGCACGTCAACCTCGCCATCCTGGGGGCGATGCAGGTGTCCGAGCGGGGCGACCTCGCCAACTGGATGATTCCCGGCAAGATGGTCAAGGGCATGGGCGGCGCGATGGACCTCGTGGCGGGCGTGCAGCGCGTGGTCGTGCTGATGGAACATGTCGCCAAGGGAGACGCGCACAAGATTCTCCCCGAGTGCACCCTGCCGCTCACCGGTCAGGGCGTGGTGGACCGCATCATCACCGACCTCGGCGTGCTAGACGTGACGCCGGAAGGATTGAAGCTGGTCGAACTCGCTCCCGGCGTGACGCTGGACGAACTGCGGGCGAAGACGGGCGCTCCGATTCACGGGTAGGGGAGACGGAGCTGGCCGGGCGCTTCTGCGGAGGCGTCCGGCCTTTGCCGATCTACGCTGGCCCCTGACCCGCCGACGCCTGAACCCGCGCCCGCACCGCCCCGTCCGGCTTGAGGGTTACGCCCGCGACGAGTCCAGTCGGCCCACCCCCCGGCACCTCCAGCCCGAAGTCGCGCAGCACCAGCGCCGCGATCAGCCCCGCCTCCATCAGCGCGAGGTGGTTGCCGATGCACATCCGCGCCCCCGCCCCGAAGGGCAGGAAGGCTTCCGGCGTGCGGCCTCCCTCCACCCAGCGCTCTGGCCGAAAAGCGTCGGGCTGCGGCCAGTACCGGGCGTTGCGCTGAATCAGGAAGATGTTCACGCTGACATTGCCGCCCTCCGGCACCTCCACCTCCGCCACCGTCACCGGGGCGGTCGCCTGCCGGGGGACCAGCCACGCCGGGGGGTAGAGGCGCAGCGTCTCCTGAAGGCAGGCGTTCAGCAGCGGCAGCTCACGCAGGTCAGCGGCAGTGGGGGTTCGGTCGCCCAGCGCTGCCCGCACCTCAGCCTGCACCCCGGCGCGAACCTCAGGATGGCGCGAGAGGCTCAGGAACAGGAAGGTCAGCAGCGTCGCGGTCGTCTCGTGCCCCGCCAGGAAGAGGGTCATCACCTCGTCGCGCAGCTCGGCGTCGGTCAGGCCGCCCCCGCCGTCCTCGTCCCGCGCGGCGAGCAGCATTCCCAGCAGGTCCCCGCCGCCCTCCCCGGAGGCCCGGCGCTCGCGGATGATGCGGTGCACGATGGCGTCCAGCGCTTCCCCCGCCGCTTGCTCGCGGCGGCGGGCGGGGGTGGGCAGGTCCCAGTCCACCAGCGAGCGGATGCGGGCCGAGGTGCGTTCCAGCAGTGGCGGCAGCTCGCGCTCCACCACTGCCAGCTCGCGGTCATCGAGCGCGGTGCCGAACAGCACGGCGGCCACCGCCCGCAGGGTCACGTGCAGCATCTCGGAGCCCACGTCCACCTCCGCGCCGGAGCGGGCCGCCGCCTCCAGCCGGGCCAGCAGCGGCGCCACCGCCCCCACGATGTCCCCGGCCATGCCCTCCAGCGCCGCGCGGTGAAAGGCGGGCTGCATCAGGCGGCGGTGCGAGCGCCACGTCTCGCCCTCGGCGGTCAGCAGGCCGCTGCCCAGGAAGGGCTCCATCTTCTGAATGCCGCGCCCCTTGCGGAAGCTCGCGGCCTTCGTGACCAGCACCTCGCGGGCGGCGGCAGGCTCGGCCACCACCAGCACCTCGTTCCGCCCGAAGCGAATGGGGAACACGTCCCCGTAGGCCGCCCGCGCGTGGCGCAGGAACCCCAGCGCGTCGCGCCGCAATTCAGGCAGGTGCCCCAGGACGGGGTGAGGCCGGGGACCAGCGGGCCGGGAGAGGGTGGCGGTCATGGGGGCAGTATGCGCCCGCACGCCGGGGCTGGCTGACAGAACCGGACGCACCGCTCCGCTTCCAAACGGCCGTTTGTTAGACTGCCGGGGCAGATGACCCAACCTGACACCCGCGCTCCGGCGCCCCCCACCCCGCAGGGAGCCTGGGCCGAGGCCCTTGCCCGCCTCGCCGCCGACCAGCAGCAGGTCCGCGCGGGCGGTGGCCCCAAGGCCCAGCAGCGTCAGCACGAGAAAAACCGCCTGACCGCCCGCGAACGTATCGCCCGCCTGGTGGACGAGGGCACGCCCTTTGACGAACTGATGACCTTCACCGGGTACGGCATGTACGAGGACGTGGGCGGCTGCCCCAGCGGGGGCACCGTCACGGGCATCGGCACCATCGCGGGCCGTCCCTGGATGATCATCGCCAACGACGCCACCGTGAAGGCGGGCGCGTTCTTCCCGATCACCGCCAAGAAGGTGATCCGGGCGCAGACGATCGCGCTGGAAAATGCCCTCCCCGTCGTCTACCTCGTGGACTCGGCGGGCGTGTACCTGCCCATGCAGGACGAGATTTTCCCCGATCAGGACGACTTCGGGCGGGTCTTCTACCTGAATGCCCGCATGAGTGCCCAGGGCATCCCGCAGATCGCCGCGATCATGGGCAACTGCGTGGCAGGCGGCGCGTACCTGCCCGTCATGTGCGACACGCTGATCATGACCGAGGGCTCGGGCCTCTACCTCGCCGGACCCGCGCTCGTGAAGGCGGCCATCGGGCAGGTCGTGGACTCCGAGGAGCTCGGTGGCGCGGACATGCACGCCTCGATAGCCGGAACGGTGGACTACAAGGAACCCGACGATGACGCGGCGCTCGCCCGCATCCGCGCCCTGGCCGACCTGTACGCGCAGGGCGACCCCGCCCCCTTTGCTCGCCGCCGCAAGGAGACGCTGCCCGCGCCCGAGCGCGACCTCACCGAGCTGGTGGGCTTCGACGGCTCCAAGACCTACGACGTGCGCGACCTGATCACGTCCATTGTGGACAGCGGCGAGTTCCACGAGTTCAAGCCCGAATACGGCGAAACCATCGTGTGCGGCTTTGCGCGGGTGGGCGGCTTCCCGGTGGGCTTTGTCGCCAACCAGCGCACCGTGATCAAGAAGAAGCTCAAGTCGGGCGGCGAACCCGGCCTGCGCACCCGCATCGAGGTCGGCGGCGTGATCTACGGCGACTCGGCGGACAAGGCGGCCCGCTTCATCCTCGACGCGAATCAGGCGGGGGTGCCGCTGGTGTTCCTCTCGGACGTGACCGGCTTCATGGTGGGCCGCGACTCCGAGCAGGAGGGCATCATCCGCCGGGGCGCGAAGCTGGTGAACGCGGTGTCCAACTCCGTCGTTCCCAAAATCACCATCATCACGGGCGGCTCGTTCGGGGCCGGGAACTACGCGATGAACGGCAAGGCCTATGCGCCCCGCTTCCTCTTCGCGTGGCCCAGCGCCAAGTACGCCGTGATGAGCGGCAACGCGGCGGCCAAGACGCTGCTCGACATCCAGCTCGCGGCCCTGAAGCGCTCCGGCCACCCCCCCGACGACGTGGAACTCCAGAAGCTCTACGACGAGGTCAAGGCCAAGTACGACACCGAACTCGACCCCCGCTACGCCGCCGCCCGTCTGTGGGTGGACGAGATCATTCCGCCGAACGACACCCGTAACCGATTGATCCGCGCTCTGGAAGCCTGCGCCCAGAATCCGGTGCAGGAAGAGTTCAAAGTGGGCGTGTTTCAGGTGTAGGGCGCTGGCGCGCCCGTCTAAGGGTCGAAAGGTCTAAGGGTCTAAGAAAGCCCTGACTGTACTTGACCCTGTGCCGCCCCGCTTCATGACGTCCCGCGCCCATTTTCCTTAGACCCTCTGACTCTTATACCCTTTGACCCGCCGGAGGCGACCCCATGACCAGCACCCTCGACCGCCCGACCAACCCCAACACCGCGCCCCTCAACGACGACCAGCGCACCATCGTCTCGGCGCTGGGGAGCTTCTTGAAGACCCGCGTGGAACCCGGCGCCGCCGAGCGCGACCAGACTGGCGAGTTTCCGTTCGAGATCGTGCGTGAACTGGGCGAGATGGGCATCATGGGCGCCCAGACGCCTGAGGAGTACGGCGGCTCGGGCCTCGACACGGCCACCTTCGCCATGATCATCGAGGAGATCGCGGCGGTGGACGGCTCGCTGTGCCTGACCGTCGCCTCGCACAACTCGCTGTGCCAGGGGCACATCCTGATCGGCGGGACCGAGGCGCAAAAGCAGAAGTTCCTGCCTGACCTCGCCTCCGCGAAGAAGCTGGGGGCCTGGGGCCTGACCGAACCCGGCAGCGGCTCGGACAGCGGCGGCATGGTGTCCAACGCCAAGGAGCAGCCCGACGGGTCGTGGATTCTCAACGGTTCCAAGAACTTCATCACCCAGGGCAGCGTGGGCGGTACCTACGTGATCCTGGCCCGCACCGACGCGCCGCGTCCCGGCAAGGGCAAGAACGACGGCATCTCGGCCTTCGTCTTCAACCGCGACGAGGTGCAGGGCTTTTCCATCGGGCGCAAGGAGGACAAGCTGGGCCTGCGCTCCAGCGACACCGCGCAGCTCATCTTCGAGGACATCCACCTCCCCGCCGATGCCCTGCTGGGCGAGCGTGGCAACGCCTTCAAGGACGTGATGAAGGTGCTCGACGGTGGCCGCGTGGGCATCGCCGCGATGGGCCTGGGCCTGGGCCGCGCCGCCTACGAGTACGCGGCCCGCTACACCGCCGGGCGCGAGCAGTTCGGCAAGCCGATCTCGCACAACCAGGACATCGCCTTCCGCCTCGCGGACATGGACACGAAGTTGGAAGCCGCCCGCCTCCTGATCCGCAAGGCCGCCGATCTCAAGGATGCGGGCATGACCTTCACCGTGCCCGTCGCCCGTGCCAAGCTGTTCGCCACGACGGTGGGCGTGGAAGCCTGCGACGAGGCGATTCAGATGCTGGGGGGCTACGGCTACATCAAGGAGTACCCGGTCGAGCGCTACTGGCGCGACAACCGCCTCACCCGCATCGGGGAGGGCACCGACGAGGTGCAGCGCCTCGTGATCAGCCGCGACGTGCTCAAGCGGTTCGCCGAGTAACGGCACCGTTCACCGGCCCCGGAAAGCGACTTCTCCGGGGCCTTGTCCATGAGGTGTTTTGCCGTCCCCGGTGAAGTTTTGCGCAATGGGGGCATCGTAAGCGGGGGCGCATCTGTCCCGGCCCCCGGCCTCTAGACTCTCTCCATGAAGGGCCTACGTGAATTCATCGACTGGCTGCGCGAGGCGCTGAAGGGAGCGCCGCAGCCCCAGCCGGTGCCCGTGCCGGTCCGCGTGCGTGACCGCCGCCGCTGACCCGTTTTCGACTTCCAGTGCCCACTTCCCTCGGGGGTGGGCACTTTGCTGCTCCGCTCGCCCCTCGGGGCGGCTCACTCCCCCACCATACCCCACCCGTCCGGGCGCGGCTGTGGTCTCCTCGCCTGACGGGGGCCGGGGGGGTGGCCTAGAGTGCAGGTGCCCGGAGGGGCCGATTTCCCCCTTCGGAGAACCGAGAACGAGGAGACCAGTATGCATATCTACCAGTTGTCCGGCCGGAACGTGGAGGTCACCGACGCGCTGCGCGAGTACGTGCAGGAGAAGTTGACGCGCCTGGACCGCTACAGCGACCAGATCACCGACGCGCGCGTGACCCTGACGGTCCGCGACGTGCGGGACGCCGGGCGGCGCAACCGCGTGGAAGTGCAGCTCAACGTGCCGGGCGGCATCGTCCGCGCCGAGGAACACCACGCCGACATGTACGCGGCCATCGACCGCGCCAGCGACGTGCTGGAGCGTCAACTGCGCAAGTTCAAGACCCGCTACATGAAGCACCGCCAGGACGCCCCGCCCCAGCCCGAGCCGGGCCTGGCCGAGGCGGACGTGGACGCGGGGCTCGACGACGTGACCGAGTTTCGCCCCGAGATCGTCCGCACCAAGCGCTTCGACGTGCGCCCCATGAGCCCCGAGGACGCCATCACCCAGATGGAGGCGCTGGGCCACGACTTCTACGTCTTCCGCAACATGGATTCGCAGGGCGTCGGCGTGGTCTACCGCCGCCGTGACGGACACTACGGGCTGATTGAACCGAGCTGAGCGGGAGCCCCTGGAGGGGGAGGGGAGCCTGCACAGCAGCGGCTCCCCTCCCCCTCCCCCTGTTCCGGCGGCAGGCCGGGGCATCTGCTAGGCTGGGGCGTTCATGATCGCGCACGTGGTCAACCCCGGAACCAGCAGCGTCAAGCTCGCGTGCGCGGCCATCTCGCCCAGCGACAATCCGGCCCTGCCGGGGCAACTGCGCCTGAGCCTGGAGCGCTCGGAGGTGCCCCTGGCCGCCGAGCACGATCCCCAAGCGCTGATGGCCGCCATTCTGGACGCCACGGCGGGCTGGCCTGCCCCCGACGCCGTGGTGGGGCGCGGCGGCTGGCTGGGCGCGGTGGCGGCGGGCACCTACCGGGTCACGCCGTCGCTGGCCGCCTACGCCGCCGAGCCGGGCCGCGACGGGCTGGGGGCGGCTCTGGCGCTGCGGCTGGGGCAGGCGCGGGGGGTGCCCGCCTACGTGGTGGACCCCCAGAGCGTCAACGAACTGCTTCCCGAAGCCCGCGAGACGGGGGTGCCCGGCGTGACCCGCGAGCCTCGCTTCCACGCCCTCAATGCCCGCGTGGTGGCCCGCCGCGCCGCCCATGAGGTCGGGCTGCGGCTGCAAGACGCGCGGGTGGTCGTCGCGCACCTGGGGGCCACCACCAGCGTGACCGCCTTTGACCGGGGCCGGGCGGTGGACACCACCGGAAGCGGGGCGGGCGGCGGCCCCATCGGGGCGATGCAGGCCGGACCCCTGCCCGCTCCCGCACTGCTGCGGCTGGCCGAGGGACACCGCCCGGACGAGGTGCTGACCCGGCTCGCGTCGGGCAGCGGCTTCCTGGCCCTGACGGGGAGCGCCAACCTGCGCGACCTCGAAGCCCGTGCCCAGGAAGACCCTGACGTGCAGGCGGCGGCCTCGGCGCTCGTGCATCAGGCGTGCAAGGCGGTGGGCGAGCAGTGTGGGGCGCTCTCCGCCCGGCCCGACGCGCTGGCGCTGACGGGTGGAGTGGCCCGCTGGGAGGCGGTCGTGGACCGGATTGAGCGCCGGTTGAGCTGGATCGCCCCCGTGATCGTGGTGCCCGGCGAACTGGAACTCGAAGCCCTTGCGGAGGGCGCGGGCCGGGTGCTGCTGGGCCTGGAGACGCCGCGCGAATGGACCCCACCCCACGCCGAGGCGCCTGCCTGAGATGGCCCGCCGACGTCCCCTCCGTTCAGCCCCCGAGCCCATCCGCGCCACGAGCATGTGGCGGGTGGATCAGGTGTTCCTGGCTCGCCGGGGCCAGCGCATCGAGGTGACCTGCTCGCTCGTCAACGACCGGGGCGGGCTGCGCAACCTGCGGGTAGTGGCACCCACCGACGATCCCGGAGACGCCCTGCGCCACGCCGCCCACTTCGTCGCCGGGCAGGGCAATGTCAGCACCGCCCGCGAGGTCCGGGTGCGCTGGACCCGCGAGCAGACCACCACCCTGCAAGACGAGTTGATCCGCGACCGCCTGCTGGAGGACGTGTTTGACGACGCCTTCGAAGAGACCTTGCAGGAGGTACGCGACCGAATGCGCTGAGGAAGGTGGGGGAGGGAGGGACACCTCTCGGGCGCCCATTCATCCATCAACGAAGAACCCCCACCGAAGTGGGGGCCATTCTCTCTGGTTGCAGGGACAGGATTTGAACCTGTGACCTCCGGGTTATGAGCCCGACGAGCTACCAGACTGCTCTACCCTGCGTCATCTGCCTCCTTCGGAACCTCGGTTCTTCCGGCGCTCAGGAATAGTAGCGCCGGACTTCCGAACTGTCAACACGTGTGGCAGGCCCGACCGTTCTCACCCGGCTCCGGCAGGTAGGCTGGCCGGGTGACGGGGAGCGGGGACATCCAGACGCGCAAACTGCGCCACCTCGACGCCTGCCTGCGCCCCGAGAGCCAGTACGCGGGGGTGTCCACTGGTCTCGCGAGGGTGCCGTGGCCGTACCGAGCACTGCCGGAGCTGGACCTGGGAGCGGTGGACCTGACCACCTCCTTCCTGGGACGTCCGCTGGCTGCGCCCGTCCTGATCGGTGCGATGACAGGCGGCGCCGAACGAGCGGGGACCATCAACCGCCACCTCGCGCAGGCGGCGGCGCGGCTGGGCCTGGGCATGATGCTGGGGTCGCAGCGGGTGATGCTGGAGCGGCCGGAGGCAGCGGTCAGCTTTCAGGTGCGGGACGTGGCGCCGGACATCCTGCTGGTCGGGAATCTGGGAGCGGCGCAGTTCGGGCTGGGCTACGGGGCGACCGAGGCGATCCGGGCCGTGCGCGAGGTGGGGGCCGACGCCCTCGCCATTCACCTCAACCCCTTGCAGGAGGCGATGCAGGCGGGGGGTGATACCCACTGGGCGGGGCTGGCGGACCGGCTGACGGAGGTGGTGCCTCAGTTGCCCTTCCCCGTCGTGCTCAAGGAGGTCGGGCACGGACTGGACGCGGCGACGATCCGGGCGGTGCGGGACGCCGGATTTGCCGCCTACGACGTGGCCGGGGCGGGGGGGACGAGCTGGGCGCGGGTCGAGCAGCTCGTGCGCTTCGGGGAGGTGCGTTCGCCGGAGCTGTGCGAGCTAGGGGTGCCCACCGCACGGGCATTGCGGGAGGCCCGGCGGGAGGCTCCCGGCACGCCGCTGATCGCGTCCGGCGGCATCCGCAGCGGCCTAGACGCGGCCCGCGCCCTCGCGCTGGGGGCACAGGTCGTGGCGGTGGCCCGGCCCCTGCTGGAGCCCGCGCTGGAAAGCGCGGAGGCGGCGGAGGCGTGGCTGGCAGGCTTCATCCACGAATTGCGGGTCGCCCTGTTCGTGGGAGGGTATAGCAGCGTGGAGGCGGCGCGGGGGGCGGCGGTGTCCCTGGACTGACCCTTAGGGCGCGGCCCGGCGCTCCACCCGCGCTCCGACCCCGGTCAGCACCTCGTACTCGACCGTCCCCCCCCAGGCCGCCACGTCCGAGACGGTGATCTCGCCCGCGCCCCAGACCTCCACCCAGTCGCCCACCCGCACGGGCAGCCCGGTCACATCCACCATCATCTGGTCCATGCAGATGCGCCCCAGCACCGGGCGGCGCTCGCCCGCGACGAGGACCTCGGCCTGCCCGGTGGCGTTCCGGGGGTAGCCGTCCGCGTAGCCCACGCCGACGGTCGCCACGGTGGTGTCGCGGGCTGCCCGCCACAGGCCGCCGTAGCTCACGCTCTCACCGGGCTGGACGGGGTGAATGTGGGTCACCCGTGCCCGCAGGGTCATCACCGGGGTCAGCGGCGCCCGGTCGCGCAGGTGCGCGGGGGCGTAGCCGTAGGCGGCGAGGCCGGGCCGGGCCAGCCCCATACCGGGCAGCGGGCCGAAACTCAGCACCCCGCCCCCGTTCGCGGCGTGCGCGAGGACCGGGGGCAGCGCCGCCAGCACCGACCCGAACAGCGCAAGTTGCCGGTGCGCGAAGGAGAGGTCCGGCTCGTCGGCGGTGGCGAAGTGGGTGTAGACGCCCTCCAGCAGCCCCCGCTCGGCGAGGCGGCGGCCGATTTCCACCGCCTCCTCGGGCCTCGCACCCAGGCGGTTCATGCCGGTATCCACCTTGAGGTGGGCGCGGGCATGGGCGGGCAGGGCCTCGGCTTCGGCGAGCGAGGCGACGGGCAGGCGCACGCCGAGGTCCGCGAGGGGCCGGACCTCCTCCGGGGTGGGGGGAGTCAGCAGCAGGATGGGCTTGCCAGGGGCGAGGGCGGCCAGCGCGGCGGCCTCCTGCGGCACCGCGACCGCGAAGCCCCACACGTCGGGGTGCCGGGCGGCGAGGGCCGCGACCTCGGCCAGCCCGTGCCCGTAGGCGTTCGCCTTGACGGGCAGCAGCAGCGGCACCCCCGCCCGCCGCGCGAGGGCCGTGAGGTTGCCCGCGAGGGCGGACTCGGACATCAGGGCCACGGCGCGGGACTGCATCGCCGCGCATGCTAGAGCATCGGTCTGCGGGGGTTTCGCGGGTGGGCAGGTGTGGGAGCGCAGGTCCGTCCCCGTTCCGGCTTTCCGCCCCGCCCCCGGCCCTTTATCCTGCCTTCATGCCCCGTCCCCCCACGGCCGCCCTCCTGCTGTCCGCCCTGCTCCTCGCCGTGCCCGCTGCCGCCCAGACCACCTCCACCCCAGCCTCCCCCACACCCGCCGCGCCGAGTGCGGCCGGGGGCATCCTCCCGCTGGTGTCGGTGGGCGAGCGCTGGCCGCAGGCACAGGAAACCTACGTGATCCGGGTCGCGCCGGGGGACGCCGGGAAACCGCTGGGACTGGAAGCCTACAGCCCCGGCTTCAACCTCGCGGACTACGTGGACGGGCGGCGGGGGGCGGGCTACTTTGGGGACGAGTTGTACAAGAAAAATGAGCCGTTCGAGACCACCTTTACCCTGACGGGTCCGGGCGGCACGGTCGCCGAGCGGCGCTACGCGGCGGGGCGCGAGCACACCTGGGACAGCCTCTACGCGGGGGGGTTGCCCGCCGGGACCTACACGCTGCGGGTGAGCAGCCGGGGCGACGGCAAGAACTCGTTCGCGCTGCGGGTGGCCGAGCCGTTCAGTCTGGAGACGAGCGACTTTTCGGTCAACGCCCGCGACACCGAGCAGACGCCGCTGCTCGCCGCGCGGCTCACCGTGCCGCCTGCCTGGGTGGGGCAGACCCTCAGCCTGCTGAACTACGACGTGGACGGGGCGCAGGAGGCCGAAACCTGGGTGGTGCAGCCCGGCGGGGCGCGGGTGAACCTGACCACCAGCGCCAACGGGCAGGCCGCGACCGACCGCTTCCCGATCACGCCGGAACTGGTGGGCGAGTGGCAGGTGTATATCCGGGTCCTGCCGACCACCAAGCAGTATTCCAACGCGGTGCGCTACTCCTTCCGGCTGGGGGAAAATGCCGTCCCCGCCCGCGTGGGGGGCTTCGCGCCGCCGACCGGGGCGCGGCTGGACAACCAGCTCCTCGTGGAGGTCGTGGACCCGCAGGGCCGGGCGATTCCGGGGGCGGGCTATACCCTGATCGGGGAGCGGGTGGTGCGGCCCAGCCTGCCGCCGGGCTACCTGCCGGTGGGGGGCAGCATCGTGCAGGGGACCGGGAACATCGTCTCGCCCACCGAGATCCGTTACCAGCCGGGCTTCACCAAGGTGCGCTTCGTGGCCCGCCCGCCGGAAGGCCAGCTCGCGGTGGAGGCGGTCGCGGTGTACGGGGACCAGCGCATTCCCCTCAGCGGCGTGGCCTTCGAGGTCGCGGGGCAGACGCTGACCGCCCCGGCCACCCTGCCCCTCGCTCCAGGCGAGTACCCGGTCAAGCCGGGCACCCTGGCGGGCAGCACGGTCACGGCGCCCCCTCCCGGCCGGGTCGCGGACGGCGGCACCGCGCGGGTGACCCTGGAATACGTGGTGCGGACCGAGTTGACGCTGGTCACCGCCCCCGACATCCTGAATGCCTGCGACGTGACCCAGCTCACCGCGACCCTCAAGACCGACTTTCCCCAGCGCCTGCCCGCCCGCGTGCGCCTGAACCTGCCGACCGGGTGGGCCAGCGACTACCCGCTGGAGGTGCCCGGCGAGGTGGGGGGCGGGCAGCCCCTGCGCCTCAAGGTCCCGGTGCGGGTGTGCCGCACCGACACGGCGGAGGCGGTCGCCGAGCCGCTGGACCTGCGGGCGACCGGGCAGGCCCGCGTCCGCAATCCCGGCGGGGCCAACGTGACGCGCACGGTGCAGGGCGGCGGCCGGGCCACCCTCACCAAAAGCGTGGACGTGGCGCCTCAGGGCTACGCCGTCACCCTGGCCCTCACGGTGGACCGCACCCTGGAGAACGTGCGCCTGATCGACCCCCTGCCCGTGGCGGAGGGGGGTACCTCGGCGGTGCGCGGGCCGCTCACCGTGCAGGGACCCAGCCTCGCGGGGGTGAATGCCCGCGCCGAGGGCGACAGCATCCTGCTCGCGCGGGTGATTCCGGGCACCTACACGGTGAGCTACACCCTGCTCACCGACCAGCCCGCCGACGCGGTGGTGACGGCGCCCGACCTCGCCTGGTAAGGGGCCGCAGCGTGGGGAGGGGGAGGTCGCTCACCCCGCCGGGACCCACTTTGGGTTAAGCTGGACTCATGAAACGCACGTGGTTCCTGGCTCCTGCCCTGGCTGCCCTGACAGCCTGCGGCACGCTGGGCACGCCCCCCGCTCCCACCACGGGGGACCTGCTGGGGGCGCCCACGTCGCTGCAGCTCGGCCCCCAGCGCCTGAGGGTCGAGGCCGCCCCGCAGCTCGGCGGGGACACGCTGCGGGTGCGCGTGCGGGTGCAGGGACAGCGCGGTGCCGAGGCCCTGCCGCCCCTCGCCGTGACGGGCGTGTACGTCGTGACCCGCGAGGGGGTCTGGTCCGCTCCCGCCGCACGGGCCAGCCGTCAGGGCTGCGGCGAGCGCCCCTGCCTCCAGACCAGCGGGAGCGGGGCGGCGGGCCGGTTGGCAGCGGGCGAGGGCGTGCAGGTCGTGGTCAGCCTGGAAGACCCGCGGGGCCGCGTGCTGTGGCTGCGGGATGCCCGCGTCACCATTCGGGACGAGTAACAGCGATCAACGCAGAGGGGCGAGGTGGAGTTCCCATCCTCGCCCTTTCGCTCCGCGCTTGCCCTACACCCCTACTCCGGCTCCCTCTGCCGTCACCACCCCGTCGCGGACCCGCAGGGTGTGGTCGGCCAACGCCGCCACGTCGCGGTCGTGGGTGATCAGGACGACGGTGCGGCCTTCGCGGGCGGGAGCGGTCAGGAGTTCGAGCACCCGCTCGCCCGTGCGCGTGTCGAGGTTCCCGGTCGGTTCGTCGGCGAGCAGCACGTCGGGGTCGTTCGCCAGGGCGCGGGCGAGGGCGACCCGCTGCGCCTCCCCGCCCGACAGTTGCGACGGCAGGTGTGAGGCGCGGCCCGCCAGCCCCACCCGGTCGAGCAAGGCCCGCGCCCGGTCTCGCCGCTCGCGGAGGGGTACACCCGCCAGCGTGAGTGGGAACTCGACGTTCTCCAGCGCCGTCAGGATGGACACGAGGTTGTGGTTCTGGAACACGAAGCCGTAGTGCGTCAGCCGGAAGTCGGCCCGCCCCGCCTCGGGCAGCGCGTGCAGATCGGTGCCGTTCACGACCACCCGCCCGCTGGTCGGCGTATCGAAGCCCGCCAGCAGGTTGAGCAGGGTGCTCTTGCCGCTGCCCGACGGCCCCACCACCGCCGTCAGGCCCGGCGCGAAGGTGTGGGTGAAGGGGGCGAGGGCGGTCACCTGTCCCTCGCCGCTGGGGTAGACCCGCGAGAGATTCTCGACCTGTAGGGTGCCCATCAGACCCTCCCCAGCGCTTCGGTGATGTTCAGGCGGCTGGCGCTGCGGGCCGGAAGCAGTCCCGAGAGCAGCCCCAGCAGCAGGCTGATGGCGAGCGCGAGCAGGGTCAGCCGGGGCGTCAGGGCCGCCGCGTCGATCCCGGCGAGGTCCTGGGTGTAGAGGTTCACGCCCCAGATGCCCACCAGTCCCAGCAGCAGCCCCCCCAGGCCGCCCGCCAGCGAGAGCAGCAGCGACTCGGCCATTACCAGCCCCCGCACGAAGCCCGGCCGCGCCCCGATGGCCCGCAGGGTGCCGAACTCGCGGGTGCGCTCGAAGACGCCCATCATCACCGTGTTCGCCACCGCCAGCCCGCCCACGATCAGGGCGATCAGGCTGATGCCGAATCTCACGGCGTCGCTGATCCGCAGCGCCCGGTCCACGAACGACACGAAGTCCGACTGCGTCTGTGCCTCCACGTCCAGCCGCGCGGCGACCGTGTCGGCGACCGCGCGGGCCTGCCGGGGGTCATTCAGCTTCAGGGCGACCATCGAGACGCGGCCCTCGGCGCCCTCCGCCGCCTGAAGGGTCCCGATGGGCAGAAAGATCAGCGAGTCCACCAGCCCCGACTCGGGCGCGAGCACGCCGACCACCTTCACCCGGCTGCGGCGGTTGAGGTTGAGGGTGCTGCCCAGCCCCAGGTTCAGGTTCTCGGCGGTCTTCGACCCGATGACCGCCACCGCCCCGTCCTCGTCGGCCCCGGTCAGGGCGCGGCCCTGGGTCACCCGCGTGTTGGGGAAGATGTTGGTCATCCCCCCGGCAGCGGGCACCCCGTACAGCACCGCGCTCTGGGTCACGTCGAGGCTGCCGCGCACCGTGACCACCACCGGCGTCACCGCCGTGATGCCCAGCTCGTCCGAGAGGCCGCGAATCTGTCCCACCACGTCCTGCGGCAGGTTGGGCGAGGGCGCGAAGCCCTGCGAAAATCCGCTGAGGCTGACCTGCACGTCGGGGCCGATGCCGCCCAGCTCGGCGGTAAACACCTTGCGGATGCCCTCGCCCAGCGACAGGAACACCACCATGCTGGCGACCGCCACGGTGATGCCCAGCGCGGTCAGCAGGGTCCGCACCGGGCGGCGGGTCAGGCCGCGCCACGCCAGGGTCCATAAGTCTTTGCCGTTCATCGGGAGACAGGCTACGCCGCTGGGCCAGGGGAGAGGGCGGGAAGGGCTGCGATGTGTGGGCGGGTGCGTTTCCGATGTTGGGGTGGGGGGGTTTGGCGGTTGGTGGGCTGAGCATCTTGATCCGCCTTGCCCCCACCCCCAGCCCCTCCCCCCAGACTCGTAGAGCTGCGCAGCAGAGGGGGCCACGTCTCCGCCGCGCGGGGCGGCCCGCGCGTTGCCGCTGACTTATTCAGCGCGTCTGATACTGGGTGGAGGGGAGCAGCGCTGCGCTAGGCAAAGGTCGTCCCTTCAGGCTTCGGCGTTGCTCGCCCAGCCCCCGTTTCCCCCTCCACGCCATCCTCTGCTGCGCAGCTTTGCAAGTCCCGCCCGAGTGAAAGGCCTCGGCGCTACCCAAGCCGAACGGCTCGTCTGCCTGGAAAGTGAACTCGCAAGGCGGGGACGTTGAGACCGGCTGACACAGGGAAAAGAGGGCTTTCGCAAGAGCAGGTCAGTGTCTACTCCTCCCCCCTTGCGGGGGACTTGCAAAGCTGCGCAGCAGAGGCTGGGACTCGTAGAGCTGCGCCGCAGAGGGGGGTGGCGGGCGAAGCTCGCCCTCATCCCAGACCAGAGAAACCATCCTGCATGCCTCGCCCACGCGCCTTATCCGCCCCGCCCCTTTGTCTGCTCGCCCAACTCCTCACCTCTGGCCCCTACGCTGCCCCCATGCCCCGCCCCATCCCCCTCCTCGCCCTCCTGCTCGCCGCCCAGGCGGGTGCCCAGACCCTCCTCCCGCTCGACTCCCGCCCGGCGACCCGTGTCCTGCCCGCCCTGATCGCCGGACTGCGCGGCGGCGACGTGCGGGTGCCCCCCGCCGAGCTGCTGGGCACGGCGGCATGGGGAGCCGACCCGGCCGCCCTGACCGCGTGGCTGGAGGCCCAGCCCACCGGGGTGCCGCTGGTGGTGGCCCTGGATGCCCTGGCCTACGGGGGCCTGGTGCAGTCGCGCACCAGCCCGCTGACGGCGGCGCAGGCGCTGGCCCGCCTGGAACCCCTGCGGACGTGGACCGCGCGAACCGGGAGCCCGGTCTACGCCTTTATCACCCTGCCGCGCGAGCCGGACGCGACCGACCGGGGGCGCAACCTCGCCGTGGTGCGCGGGGTGATGCGCTGGGCGGGCGAGGGGGTCTTCCGCGAGTTGCACGTTACCTGGGACGACGCCCTGCCCGGCAGCCCCGCCCCGGCCGAGGGTGCGGCGCTGGCGCAGGAGGCCCCGGCCAATGTCCGCGTCTACCCCGGCGCCGACGAGGTGCTGAGCCTGCTGGTGGCGCGTGCCCTCGCCCCGGCGGGGCGGACCGTGCGGGTGGAGTACAGCGATCCCGTGAAGGCCGAGGGGATCATCCGCTACGAGGGTATTCCGCTGACCCAGAGTGTGCTTAACCATGCCGAAGCAGGCGGCTTCCGGGTCGTGGAGGGGGACCGCGCAGACCTCACCCTCTACGTCTACAACGGTGGCGATCCCCGCCGGGCGGCGCTGCGGGTGAGTGCCCTGCTGCGCCGGGGGCCGGTGGCGGTGGCGGACGTGGCGCAGGTCAACCTGGGAAACGTGCGGCTGTGGCGCGACCTCGCCACCCTGCGCCAGCACGCGAATCTGCGTTCGCTCGCGGCCTGGGGCACGCCGGGCAACAACGTCGGCACGGCGCTCGCCCACGCCCGCCTGAGCCTGGAGGGAGCCGACCCCATCCGGCAGGACGCGCTGCTGGCCCGCGAATACGCCAATGACGTGATCTACAGCGCCGAGGTGCGGGCGGCTCTCAGAAAAGCTGTTCCCGAGGCCGAGCTGAATACGCCTGCCGGGCAGGCGCGGCTGCTGGAGATCGCCCGCGAATATTTCCCGCTGCGGGTCGGCCTGACCTACACGCTGGAGGACGCCGCACTGCCCTGGGGCCGCTCCTTCGAGTGGGACTTCCGGCTGGAGGGGCGGTAGCCTGGGGTGATGCTCGCCCTCCCGGTCGCTGGAGTGGTCCTCTTTCTGTTGGCCGGAGGACTGATTCTGCTGGGCGTGACCTTCCTCGTGCCGCGCCGCTCATGGCCGTGGCTGCTGCCCATCGGCTGCCCCGTCCTCGCGCTGTGGCCGCTGGCACTCGCGGCGCTGCCCGAATGAGGCGTGGGCTTCTGCTCGGCGGGGTGGCCCTGCTGAGCGTGGCCTTCGCGGTCTGGGGCTTCGCGGGGTCGTCGTTCTCCACGGGGGCCGCCGTCGCGGGGGCGCTGGGAGCCGCATTGCTGGGGCTGGCCGTCTTCTTCCGTGTGCGGCGAGGGGCGACGGGCTGGGGCGTGACAGCCGTCGTGGGAACCCAGTTTCTCTACCTCGCCCTGTGGACCCTCGGGGGGCTGCTGTTGGCAGGACCGCCGCGGGAATTGCCGCGTTTCGCGTCGCTCTCTGGACTGGCCTTGGAAGACGTTCAAGGCCGTTGGACACGGGAGGACGGGCGGGCCTATGAACTGCGGGGAACATTCCTCTGCCCGGTACGGCAGCCGGGCCGACCCTACGCCGTGGCGCCCACCGGTCCCTGCCTACGACTTATGCCCGAGCATCGGGGCTTCTCCCTGCTGCTGGACGATGTCACCCTGCCCCTGCGGACCTCCCGCCGCTGGGGACGCGAAGAGATGGACGCGGGCATGTTCGGTCTGACCTTTTCCCGCTCCATCCCGAACCGCTGAGCACTAGGCCGTGGCCGCCTCGGCCTTCTCCCGGCCCCCCACGCTCAGCAGCAGCGCGGCCCCAACCACGAGCGCCGCGCCCACCAGCGCGACCGCCGAGAGCCTCTCCCCGAACAGGGCAGCGGCGAGGCCCGCCGCCACGACGGGTTCCAGGCTGGCGATCACACTGGCGCGGGTGGCGGGCAGGTGTTTCAATCCCGCGCTGTAGGCGAGGTAGGCGAAATAGGTGCTCAGCACCGCGATTCCCGCGAGGCTGGCCCACGCCGCAGGTGTCTTGGCGCTGAACTCCACGAAGGGCAGCAGCCCCAGCGCCCCCACGGGGAGGGCGACGGCGTACAGGGCCGTGGGAGCGTAGCGTCCGAAAAACGCCTTGCCGTACAGGTAGTACAGGCTATAGGTCAGTCCCGAGAGCAGCCCCCAGCCCAGCGCTGCCCCGGTCACGGTCACGCCCTCGCCCCCGCCCAGGCTGATCAGGGCGATGCCCCCCAGCGTGCCCGCGACGGCCAGCGCCTCCCGCCCGCCCAGCCGCTCGCGCAGCAGGCCCCAGCCCAGCAGCGCGACAAAGGCGGGCGCGGTGTACAGCAGCACCGAGGCGAGGCTGGCCCCACCGGTCCGCACGGCGAGCTGGTAGGCCCCGTAGAACACGCTGACCCCGACGAGGCCGAACACGGCCGTCACTCCCAGGTCGCGGCCACGCGGCAACGTGGCGCGGGTCAGCCCAGCATGCAGGGCGAAGAGGCCGCCTCCCAGCGCGGCCCGCCAGAAGGCGACCTCCAGCGCCCCCACGCCCGCCCCCTGAGCACCTTTCCCCAGAATCCCCAGCAGGCCCCACAGCACGGCGGCGGTCAGGATCAGCCCGGCGGGGGAGGGCCTCACGCCGGGGTCCGCCGCGAGCGCAGGGTCGCCACGATCACCGCGAGCAGGCCCAGCCCGCCCAGCGCCGCCAGCGTCAGGGCGCGGGTGTCGCGGGCGCGGCCCACTGGGGCCAGGGTGCCCCGCGTGAAGGGAGTCACGTCGCCCGCCGGGGCCAGCACGTCCACCGGAACGGGAGCCCCCGCGCGGCCCGCTTGCAGCACCGCCGGACCGGGGGCAGTGACCGGGCGCAGCACCCCGGCCGGGGTCAGGGGCGAGTACACGCTGGAGGTGACCCAGTAGGCGTAGTGCCCCGGCGGCACCGCCGCGTCCACGATCAACCGGTTGCCCTCCAGCCGCACGGTGGGGTCTTCCAGGGGCGTGGGGTCGTCCCCGGCTTCCGCGACCCGCGTGAGCTGACTCCCGAAGCCCGTCACCCGCAGGTGGTAGGTCCAGCCCTGGCGCCCGGTGCTCAGCCGCAGGTCGGCCAGTTCGCGCTCGCCGCCCACGCTGCCCCCCACGAAGATGTCGGTCACGTTGGCCGAGAAGCCGGAGGGTGATCGCCAGGGATTCCCGATGGCCTCCAGCCCCACCGTGAAGCGCATCCCGTCCCCACGGGCTTCGGCCTGAAAGGAGCGCAGGTCGAGGGCCGCCTCGGGCACGGCGGGGCGCCGGGGCAGCACGTAGCCCCCGTCCCCCCGCGCGTCCCCCGCCGGGTCGGGAACGGAAAGCAGCGTCCCCGTGAGCAGGGTGGCCGTCAGCAGCGTGAGCACGGGCGCCAGCATAGCTCAGGGAGTTTTGCAGCCCTCTGGGGGCCGCTCCCCTTCCGGTGTCTCTCCCCGGCCTGCGCGTCAGAGCGTCGCCCGCCGGGGCGCCAGGGCCACCAGCGCCTCCGCCAGCACGTCGGGGTCGTGCCGGGCCTGCTCGCCGGGATGCAGCAGGGGGGCGTGCCGCAGCCGCCCGCGCAGGTCGCCCCCCACCGCGCCGGGGTCCAGCACCTCGGCCCCCTCCCCGGCGTAGCGGGCGCGGATGGCGGGCGGAACGGGCGTGCTGTTCACCAGCACCCAGTCGGGCGTGCGGCGCAGGTGCCCCGTGACCGCGCCCACGTGGTCCGCGAGGCTCAGGCCCGTCGTCTCGCCGGGTTCGGTCATCAGGCTGGCGACGTACACGACGGGTGCCCCCGACTCGCGAATCGCGCGCGCCACATCCGGCACGAGCAGCGCAGGAATGATCGAGGTAAACAGGCTCCCCGGTCCCAGCACGATCAGCTCGGCCCCCTGAATCGCCTCCAGCACGGCGGGCAGCGCGGGGAGGTCCGGGGGATCGAGACGCACCGCCTCCACCCGCGCTTCTCCCACCTGCGCGGCCAGCCCACTCTCGCCGCGCACCTCGCGCCCGTCCGAGAGCCGGGCGACCAGCGTGCTCGGCGTGGTCGTGGCGGGAAAGACCTGCCCGCGCACCCGCAGCACCTCGTGCACGTCGCGCATGGCGTCCCCCAGGCCGCCCTGTTCCTCCGAGAGGGTGGCGAGCAGCAGGTTCCCGAAGGTGTGCCCGGCCAGCCCCTCGCCCCGGTCGAAGCGGTGCAGCAGCAGCCTGGAAAGCACCGGGCTGTCCGAGAGCGCCGCGTAGCAGTCGGTCAGGTCGCCCGGCGCGATCATGTCCAGCGACTCGCGCAGCCGCCCGCTGGACCCCCCATCGTCCGAGACGGTCACGACCGCCGTGATGTTGCTGGTGTGCGCCTTGAGGCCACTCAGCAGGTTCGACAGTCCCGTCCCGCCTCCCACCGCCACGATGCGGGGGCCACGCGCGAGGGTGCGCTTGGAATAGATCACGTCCAGCGCCTGATCGGGTGCGGTGCCCGTCGAACGCAGCATGGAGCGGTTGAGCATCACGATGCTCAGCAGCGCTCCCCCCAGCGCCAGCGCCATCACCCCCATGCCGCCCACGTAGAGGGGCATCACCTCCGGCGTGGTCAGGGCGTTGAGCCA
Source organism: Deinococcus sp. NW-56 (assembly GCF_002953415.1). NCBI lineage: Bacteria > Thermotogati > Deinococcota > Deinococci > Deinococcales > Deinococcaceae > Deinococcus > Deinococcus sp. NW-56. The sequence goes on from NZ_CP026516.1 coordinate 936,643, forward strand.
CAGAATCCAGCGCGTCGCCACGAAGTGCAGCGGCCCGGTCCAGGTGAAGTGCAGGAAGCCCACCGCCCCCACCAGCGTGCAGAGCACGAACAGCACCAGCCAGCGCTTGACCCCCAGCCCCGGCACGAGCCACATCCGGGCGCGGCGGGCACGGCCCGGCCGGGGGTGTTGCTGCGGTGCCGGAGGCGTCAAGCCTCGCCACCCACCCGCATGTCGCGGTGGTCGGCCACCTGTGCGCCCAGGTCCGCGAGGTCACCTGCGAGCCGCGCCGCCACCGCCACCGAGCGGTGCTGTCCCCCGGTACACCCGATCGCCACCGTGTACCCGTGCCGCCGCGCCGCCCGCGCCCGCTCGGCGCTCGCCCGCACGAAGTCGCGCACCTCCGCGTAGAAGCGCTCGGATTCCTCGTCCCCAAAGACGTACCCGGCCACGTCCGCCTCCAGCCCGGTGCGGGGCCGCAGTTCGGGGACATAGTGCGGGTTGGGCAAAGAGCGCACATCCACCACGAGGTCGGCGTCGCGCGGGGGCGTGTGCTTGAACCCGAAGCTCAGCAGTCGCAGGTCGAAGTCCTGCTCCAGACGGCAGGCCCGCAGCACCCGCTCCGCGAGCTGCGCCGGGGTGAGGTTCGTCGTGTCGATCACCGTGTCCGCAATGGCCCGCAGCGGCGCGAGCAGGTCCCGTTCGCGCTGAAAATCCAGCATCAGGTTCTCGCCCAGCGGGTGTTCCCGGCGCGAGAGGTTGTAGCGCCGCAGCAAGACCTCGGAGGTCGCCTCCAGAAACAGCACCCGCAGGTCCTCGCGCCGCCGCGAGAGCCGCACGTAGCTGTCTTCCAGCGCACTCAGAAAGTCGCGGGTGCGGGCGTCCGTGCTTACCGCCACCCGCTCCAGCCCCCGCGCCGTGGCGAGGTCGTGCATCGCCCCCCACAGCTCGGGCGGAAGGTTGTCGGTGACGTAGAAGCCCGCGTCCTCCAGCGTCCGCAGCGCCGTGCTTTTGCCACTTCCCGACAGGCCGGAGACGATCACGAACATGCGCGCAGTCTAGGGCGTAGGAAGAAGGGCAGAGGGGCAGAAGGCTCGCGCCCCTGCCCCTCCCGGCTGACGGCTGGCCGCTTACCGGACCTTCGTTCCGCTCGGCAACTCCAGCCGGGTGCCCACCAGATCGAGGTTGCCGTGCTCGTCCTCGGCGGCGAGGATCATGCCCTGCGACTCGATGCCGCGCAGCTTGGCAGGCTTGAGGTTGGCGACCAGAATGACCCGGCGGCCCACCAGGTCCTCGGGCGCGAACCACTGGCGGATGCCGCTGACCACGGTGCGCGTTTCCCCCCCCAGCCGCACCGTCAGCTTGAGCAGCTTGTCGGCCCCCCGCACCGCCTCGGCCTCCACGACTTCCGCGATGCGGAGGTCCACCCGCGCGAAGTCGTCGATGGAGATCAGGTCCTGGGTGGGGGCGACCGTCTCGGTGGGCTGGGCGGCGGGCTGCTGGGCAGGCATCGTTTCAGCGGGTTGGGTCATGGTTTTTTTCTCTTTCTTGTTGGTCGGTTTGGGAGTGGGGGCGGCTTCGGCTTTCGGCAGCGGCTCGGGTTTGGGGAAGAGGACCGGGCCGCCGGGCACGGCGGTTCCAGCGGGGATCAGGCCCCAGGCCGCCGTGAGCGGATAGCTCTGCCCCGCCAGCCCGAGCTGGGCGCGGAGTTCCTGCGCCTTGGCCGGAATCACGGCCTCCAGCGCCACGCTCGCCACCCGCAGGCCCTCGGCGGCGGTGTACAGCACCGTGTCGAGCCGCCGCTGGGTGTCGTCCGACTTCGCCAGCGTCCACGGGGCACTTTCCGCGATGTAACGGTTGAGGTCGCGCACGAAGTTCATGGCGGCCTCGATCGCCATGTTGACCTTCAGGTCGTCCACCAGCCGCAGCACCTCGCCGGGCAGGGCCAGCGCCGCCGACTCGATCTGGTGCTCGCGCGTGCCCTGTTCGCAGGCTTGCGGGAGCACGCCGCCCCGGTACTTCTGGATCATGCTGACCGTACGCGAGAGCAGGTTGCCGAGGTCGTTGGCGAGGTCGGAGTTCAGCCGCGAAACCAGAATCCCCTCGCCGTAGGGGCTGTCGGCCCCCAGCGACGCCTCGCGCAGCAGCGTGTAGCGGATCGCGTCGGCGGGGTACTCGTGCACCAGCGCTTCCGGGTCAATCGCGTTGCCGAGGCTCTTGCCCATCTTGCGCCCGTCTTCCGCGAGGATGTGGCTGTGCACCACCAGGCGGCGGTACACAGGCAGCCCCGCCGCCCGCAGCATGGTGGGCCAGAAGACCGCGTGCGGCTTGAGGATGTCCTTGCCGATCACGTGCCACGCGGTCCCGATGGTCTCCTCGCCCAGGCCGAGGCTGACCGGCCCGGAGACGTAGTTCAGCAGCGCGTCGAACCACACGTAGGTGACGTGGTCGGGGTCCCAGGGCAACTCGATGCCCCAGGGCACCCGCGCCTTCGGGCGGCTGATGGAGAGGTCGCCGATGGGCTCGCGCAGCATCTCCAGCACCTCGTTGCGGTATCCGGCGGGGCCGATGAACTCGGGATGGGTCTGGATATGCTCCAGCAGCCACGCCTGGTACTTCTCCATCCGGAAGAAGTAGTTGGCCTCACGCCGCCGCTCGGGCGGATCCTTGTCGCCGGGAAAGCGGCGCACCCCGTCCGGCCCCTCGACCAATTCCTTCTCGGTGACGTACCGCTCGGCGCCCACCGAGTACAGGCCCTCGTACTCGGCGAAGTAGATGTCGCCCGCGTCGTACACGCGCTGCAAAATCTCCTGCACGTAGCGCTTGTGGCGGTCTTCGGTCGTGCGGATAAAGTCGTCGTAGCCGATCTCCAGCCGGTCCCACAGGCCCCGGAAGGCCCGCAGCGCGAGGTCGTCCACGAACGCCTGCGGGGTCTGCCCGCTCGCGGCGGCGGCCTTGGCGATCTTCTCGCCGTGCTCGTCGGTGCCGGTCAGGAAATGTACCCGGTCCCCGGCGAGGCGGCGGTAACGGGCGATGGCGTCGGTCAGGATCTTCTCGTAGACGTGCCCGATGTGCGGCAGACCGTTGGCGTAGTCGATGGCGGTCGTGATGTAAAAGGTGGGCGGCTCGGCCCCCGTTGGTCTGCTCATGCTCGCTCTCTCCCCGCCCGGCACGCTCTGTTCCTCGCAGAGGGGGGCCGGGCAACCCCGTCAGGATACGGAAAAACGGCCCAATGGGAGGAGGGGCGGGGCGGACTCTCGCGTCTCACCCCGCCCCTCCCGACCGACCTGTCAGGGACGCGGGGGCATTCGCATGGGCTTGGCGGCGCGGGCGGTCATGCGGGCAGTGTACCCGGCCGGGGGCGGTCCCGTCACCTTTCCCCCGGTTGGGTGAGGAGTGGCCCCCTAGAATCGGTCGTGTGATTGCCTACCTGAAAGGCACCGTGCGCGAGGTGCGCGACGCGAGTGCCGTGATCGTCGCCGGGGGCGTGGGCTACGAGGTCCACTGCCCGGCGTCCGCCCTGGGCAAGTTGAGTGTGGGCGACGAGGCCGAACTCAACATCCGCCACATCGTGCGCGAGGACGCGCAGCTTCTCTTCGGCTTCAGCGACGCCGACAGCCTGCGCCTCTTCGACCTGCTGACCGGGGTGAGCGGCGTGGGGCCGAAGCTGGGATTGGCGCTGCTCTCGGCCATGCCGGTGAGCGCCGTGGCGCAGGGCCTGCTCACGGGCGACGTGAAGCTGCTCTCCAGCGTGTCGGGCGTGGGCAAGAAGACCGCCGAGCGGCTGGTCCTCGAACTCCAGAACAAGGTGCCCGAGCATCTGGTGGCCGGGCCAGCGGGGGGCGGCGCGGCGCGGGCGGCGGCCCCCACCTCGACGGCCGGGCGCGACGCCATCGAGGCGCTGTTGGCGTTGGGCTTCCGCGAGCCGCAGGTGCGCGGGGTGGTGGCCGAACTGCTCGCCGCCGACCCGGCCCAAAGTGCCGACGCCCTGATTCGCAAGGGCCTGGGCCGCTTGCGATGAGCCACGGCGAACCCAGCAGTGTCACCCTGCAAGACGGCCCCAGCGACAAGCGGCAGGCGACCCCCGGCACGCCCGAGGAGCAGAAGGTCACCTGGCTGGAGCTGTTCTTCGACCTCACCTTCGTGGTGGCCTTCGACCAGCTTGCCAAGCGGCTGGGCGACGCGCCGAGCGGGATCAACCTCGTCAACTTTCTGGTGATGTTCGGGGCGGTGTGGTGGGCGTGGGCGGGCAACACCACCTTTGCGGCGCGGCACGGCAACCAGGAGCGGGTCTACCGTTGGGGCACGCTGGCGCAGCTCCTCACCGTGGCGCTGATGGCCCTGTCCGAACGGGGTGAACTCGCGGAAAACGGCCCGGTCTTCGCCGCCGCCTTCGCCGCCAACCGGCTGATTCTGGTCGCCATGCACGGGCTGATGATTCGCAAGGATCCCGACGTGGCCGCCTTCGCCCGTCCGCTGATGACCGGGTATGGGCTGGCCGCGCTGATCTGGCTGGGGAGCGCCTTTCTGGGCGGGACCGTTCAACTGTTGGCCTGGGGGGTCGCGCTGGCGGTGGATCTCGTGACGCCGCTGCTGATCAAGGACCGCCACGGCCACGCGCTCCCGCATCAGGAGCACCTGCCCGAGCGGGTGGGCCTCCTCCAGATCATCGCGCTGGGCAACATCGTGACCGAGTTGGTCGCGGGGGGGCGGCAGCGCCCGCTGACCCTGGCCGACCTCGCGCCGTCCTTCTTCGCGCTGCTGGCGGCAGTGGGACTGTGGCGGCTGTATTTCGACCAGGCCCGTGCCCTCCCGGTGCTGGAGGCGCACCGCCGGGGCCGGGTGGGGTCCTTTTTGCTGTGGCTGTACAGCCACATCCCCTTCACGCTGGGGCTGGTGATGCTGGCGGTCGGGCTGGGCCACGGCATCAGCGACACCGAAAATGCCCGCGACGCCGTGAACCTGCAACTCGTGGTGTGGTCGCTCTTCTCGCTGCTCTTTTCGCTGGTGCTGCTGCGCTTCACGGCGCTGCGGCTCTCGCGCCGCCAGCCCCAGCGCGACCGCAGCCTGCTCGCGCTGCTGGGGGGGCTGCTGGTGGCGGCGGGGCTGTCGCTCACCGACCTGGGCACCCTGCCCCTGCACGCGGCGGTGGCGGCGTTGACGCTGGGCCTGGCGGCGATCACCGCCACTGACCCCATGACCGAGCACCTCGGTGACCTGGAGGAGCGGTTGGGGGCCGGGGGGTCGCCGCTGTAGCCTCCCTCCCCGGTGCTCAGCCCGTCAGCACCGCCGCCCCCAGGTCCTCCAACGACCGCACGAGCAGGACCTGGGCGCCCGGCAGGTTCACGATCAGCAGGTCGTCGAGCACCTGTTCCGGCTCCCCGAGGGCCTGCACGCTGAGCGCCCCCAGGGCGGGCCGCACCTCCAGCTCGGTTCCGGCGGCCCGCAAGACGAGGTGGGGCTCACGCGGCAGCCGCAGCCGGACGGGGGTGCCGTCTGTGGGCAGCGTGGCCTCGCCCCCGGCGACGGGCTGGGCGGCGCGGGGGAGCCCCCCTCGGGCGGCGAGGACGGCCCCGCGCAGCCGTTCGGTGGGGTCCGTGCCCAGCCCCAGGCGCTCACGGGCCTCCTCCAGCACGGGGCCGAGCTCCTCCGGGCGCAGGCGGGCGGCGCGGGCGTGCAGGGCGGCGGCCCCCTTGCGGGCGAGGGTGAGGAGGGCACCCGGCGGGGCGGCGGCGTAGCGGGCGGCGCTGTGGGGACCCAGGGCGCCTTCGTCCACCGGGGCGCCGCGCAGCAGCCCCGCGACCGCGCGGGCGAGGCGCAGGCCCGCGTACCCCTCGTCCGGGCGCAGCAGGGCCGCCACGATCCGGGCCTGTGCGGCGAGGTCGGCCAGCCCCGGTCCCGGCGGCGTGAGCCAGTCCAGGGTCAGGTACGCGCCGCTCAGGGTCAGCCGCAGCGCCGCTTCCTCGGGGATCAGCAGCTCCAGCGGCAGGGTCTGGACCCGGTCGGCGGCGGGGCGCTCGGGGTGCAGCAGGGCGACCGTCCGGCCCCCCGGCCCCTCGACGAGCAGTTGCCAGCCTGCCCCTACCCGCTGCCAGGCCAGGTGCAGGCCCCGCCAGGTGGCCTCCCGCCCTCCCGCGAGGTGCAGGGTCAGGGTGTCCCCCTCCGGCGGGGGAGCCGCCAGCGCCGCGCGGGGCGTGGCCGCGTACAGGATCGCGCCGCCCGGCAGATCGGTGCCGGGGGCGAGGCTGGGCGAGGGGGCACGCTCCATCAGGGTGTCCAGCCGCCGCCGGACCTCGGCCGCCGCCTCGCGCAGCAGCGGGCGGTCGTGGGCCGCCTGCCCGGCGGGGTGGGCCTCGCGCAGCGCCCGCACCAGTTCGCCCCGGGCGGCCGGGGCCAGCGGCTCTCGCTCAGCGGCCCGCAGGTGCGCGGCGAGCACGTCCGCGTCGGCATGGCGGGGGAGCGGCTCGGCCTCCAGCGCCAGCAGCGCCGAACGCAGCCTCGCCCAGCCGGAGGGCGTGCCCATCCGGGCGGCCACCCCGTGCAGCAGGTCACGGGCGACCGTGGGGCGGTCCAGCGCCACCAGCGGGTCCCCGGCGGCGGGCACGGCGACCTCGCCGCTCTGCCCCTGCGCCGCCCGCTCGGCGCTCTCGGCGGCGGCGTGCAGCACCCGCAGGGACGGTTGCCCCCGTTGGGCGAGCCACTCGCGGCCCAAGGCCTCCAGCCCGGCCCGCAAGTCGCGTTCCCAGCGCAGGCCGCGCAGCTCGGCCCAGGCGCGGACCTCGGCAGGGTCGGCGGGGGCCGTCTCGTCGGGGGTGCCCACCGCCCGGGGGGGAGGTGTGGCGGTACTGAGAGCGGGTTCGGCGGGTGTATCGGTCCCCGCCCGGTAGGCCCGGTACAGGCGGTCGGCGGCCCGCAGGCGACGGGTCAGGCTGGGGTCGAGGGAAGCGGCCTGCAGGCGGGTGCGTAACTCGCCCAGCGCCCGCAGGCCCCCCCGGGGGCGTCCCCCCGCCCGCACGTCGGCCACCCGGTACTCATACAGCTCGACGAGTTCGGCCCACACGGTCTGCTGCGTCACGCGCCCCACTGTAACGGGGGCACTCTGACAGGATTCGGACCCCGCCTCCCGCATCCGGGCCGCGCCGCGCCGCCGGGGTTCGCTATAACGGGGGCACCGATGTTGCCCTGCCCCGCCGCCCTGCCCCCCTTCCCGCCCGGCCGGAGCCGCCGTTGACCCCGGACACGCTGCCCGGCGGGGATGGCCCAACCTGCTGCTGCTCGCCGGGCTCTTCGCGGCGGGGCTGCTGCTGTTCGTGCGGCTGCCCGAGCGGGCGCTGGCGGTGCTGGCGGGGGGCTGGCGACGGGGCTGGCGGGGGGCTGGCCGCGCTGGCGGTGCTGGCCGGGGGCACCCCCGAGCGGGCACAGGGGCACTGGTCGCGGCGGCGCTGCTGCTGACCGGGGCGCCGCTGGTGGTCTCGGGCGGGGCGGCGGCCGCCTTCCGGCGGCGCCCGGTGCGGGTGCAGCGCACCGACCGCGCCGCCCCGCCGCGCTCGGCCACGCCACTGCCCGACCTGCACTTTCAGGACTACGAGGTGCTCGAACGGGTCGGCATCGGCGGAATGGGCAGTGTCTACCGCGCCCAGCGGCGCTCGGACGGGCGCACGGTGGCGCTCAAGGTCCCCCAGGACAAGTACCTCGCGGACACCAAGTTCGTGCGCCGCTTCTACCGGGAAGCCGAGGTCCTCAAGCGCTTCAACCACCCCGGCATCGTCCGCGTCTACGACTTCCGGATGGAGGACCCCGAGCACTACATCGCCATGGAGTTTCTCGACGGCGAGAGCCTGGAAACGTTGATGGACCGTGAGCGGCTCCCCTTCGAGCAGGGCGTGCAGGTCGTGCGTGCGCTCGCGGACGCCCTGCGGCACATCCACATGCAGAACGTGATCCACCGCGACATCAAGCCCGCCAACGTGATGGTTCTCAAGGGGGCCTTCCGCGACGGGCGGCTGCGCGAGGGCGGCATCAAGCTGATGGACTTCGGAATCGCGGTGGGCAAGGTGCTGACGCGCCTCACCATGACGGGAGCGCGGGTGGGCACGCCGATCTATATGGCCCCCGAGCAGGCCAAGGGGGGCCGGGTGGACGCCCGCAGCGACGTGTACTCGCTGGGCCTGCTGGCCTACGAACTCGCCACCGGCCAGACCGCCTTCAAGGGGAGTTACGAGGCGGTCGTCCACCAGCAGGTCTTCGAGGCCCCCAAGCCCCCCAAGCAGGTGCGGCTGGAGGTGCCCGGCAAGCTCAGCGACCTGATCCTGCACATGATCGAGAAAGACCCCGCCCAGCGCCCTGGCCTCGACGAGGTGATCGCCCGCATCGACGCCGGGGTGCTGGAGGACGAGACCTTTACCGACCCCTGGGCGCTGGCACTCGGCGTGGAGGAACGCCGGGGCACCCTGCGGCTGCTCGACCTCTCGGGCAAGCTGCGCCTCAGCCTGCGCGACGGCCCCGGCAGCGCCTCGCTGGCGACCGGGCAGGAACCGGCCGCCCCCAGCCTCCCCGCCGCGCCCCGGGCGCTCGCCGCCGACGACGCGGGGCACCTCTATGCCGCCGTCCTCGACTACGGCCGGGCGGGCACGGCGGGCCTGATCCGGCAGCTTGCCCCCGACGGCACGGAGCTGCGGAGCTTCGGGCGCTACGGGCTGGGCGAGGGCGAACTGCTCGATCCGGTCAGCCTCGCCTGGGCCGGGGGGCAGCTCTACGTTCTCGACGGCGAGGCGCTGCGGGTCAACGTGTATGGCCCGGCGGGGGAGTTCCGGGGCTCCTTCGGCGGGCGCGGCACCGGGCCGGGCGCCTTCGAGGCCCCGCGCACGGTGGCCGCGACGCCGGGGGGCGAGGTGCTCGTGCTGGACCCCGGACGGCGCGAGGTGGGCCGCTTTTCCCCCACGGGCGAGTATCGGGGCCGCTACGCCTTTCGCCTCGACCGCAGTTCCGAAGCCCTGCGCGAGCTGGAAGGGCTGGCGGCCGGAGCCGACGGGACCGTCTATATCGTGGACGGGGTGGCCCGCAAGGTCCGGCGCATCGACCCTGGCGGCACCCCGGGCGGCGCCTTTGCCCTGGAGGGCCTGGTGGGCGAACCCGCCTCTGCCCCGTGGCTGCTGCACCCCGGCCCGGAGGGGCAGCTCTACGCCGTGCGGCAGGGCGGGCAGATGCTGCGGACCTTCAGCGCGGCGGGCGACCTACTCTCCACCCGCGACATGTATACCCCGGTCCTCGCGCTGACCCTGCTGCCCCGACCCCAGGGTGGGGGCCAGGCATGAGCCGCCTGCCCCCCCTGACCCTCTACACCCGCCGGGGCTGCCACCTGTGCGAGCAGGCCGAGGAACGGCTGCGCCTCCTCGACTTCGCTTACACCCCCGTGGACGTGGACACTGACCCTGCCCTGCGTGCCCGCTACGGCGACGACGTGCCCGTGCTCGCGGCCGGGGAGCGGGTGCTGCTCAGGGGCGTCTTGAGCCGCGCCCGCCTGAGCGAGCTGAAGCTGCGGCTGCTGCGGGAGGCGGGCGAGGGGGCGTGAGTTCCGGCCGGTGCGGGCCAGCCCCCCGCGCTATGGTGACCCCATGAGTTGGCTAGACCGTCTGCGCCAGGGCCTGAGCAAGACCCGGCAGCAGATCAATGACACCGCCGGGGACCTCGGCACCGACCTCCGCGAGACCCTGACCACCCGCCTCGACACGGTCGAGGACCTCGAATACGCCCTGATCGCCGCCGACGTGGGCCGCGCGGCCACCGAGGAAATCCTCTCGGACATTCGTGCGAGCAACAAATCCAACCTGCAAGACGCGCTGATGGAGGCCTTGACCCTGCAGCTCGAACCCGACCTGCGCCGGGCGCAGTTCCGGCAGCTCGGCTTCACGCCGGACGCCCGCCGCACCGTCGTGGACCCGCGCGGGCACGTGGTCATGGTGGTGGGCGTCAACGGGGTGGGCAAGACGACCACCATCGCCAAGCTGGGCGAGTACTACCTCGGCCGGGGCCGCAGCGTGATGTTCGCCGCCGGGGACACCTTCCGCGCGGCGGCGGGAGCGCAGCTCGGCGTGTGGGGCGAGCGGCTGGGCATCCCGGTCGTGCAGGGGCCGGAGGGCGGGGACCCCGCCGCCGTCGCCTACGACGCGGCTTCGGCGCGGGCCGCGCGGGGCACCGACCTGCTGTTCGTGGACACCGCCGGACGGCTGCACACCAAGCACAACCTGATGGAGGAGCTGAAAAAGGTCCGCCGCGTCGTGGACAAGGCCGACCCCGGCGAGCCCGCCGACGTGTGGCTGGTCCTCGACGCCGTGACCGGGCAAAACGGCCTCGCGCAGGCCAAGAAGTTCCACGAGGCCACGCCGCTCACCGGGGTGATCGTGACCAAGCTCGACGGCACGGCCAAGGGCGGCATCCTGGTGCCCATCGTCCGGGAACTCGGTGTGCCCATCAAGTTCATCGGGGTGGGGGAGGGGGCGCACGACCTCCAGCCCTTCGACCCGCAGGAGTTCGTGCGGGCGCTGTTCGACGTGGACGTGCCGAGGGACTGACCCGCTCCCCTATCCCGCCCCCCATTCGGCCCTGGCCCCGCGCCGTAGCATGGCCGCCTATGCCCGCCCACCGCACCGCTGCCGTGACCCGCACGACGGGGGAAACCGACCTCACGGTCCGGCTCGACCTCGACTCGCCCGCCTACGACGCCCCCGCGACCGGGCACCCCTTCTTCGACCACATGCTCGACGCGCTGGCCCGGCATTCGCGCCTGGGCCTGAGCGTGCGCGGTACGGGCGACCTGCATGTGGAGCCGCACCACCTGATCGAGGACACCGGGATCACGCTGGGGCAGGCCATGACGCAGGCGCTGGGGGACCGCCGGGGCATCGAACGCTACGGGTCGGCTTTCGTGCCCATGGACGAGACGCTGGCTCACGTGGTGGTGGACCTCTCCGGGCGGGCGCACCTCGCCTTCGAGCCGGAGACGCTGGACGTGTGGGGCACGGCGGGCGGGATGACCCATTACCACCTGCGCGAGTTCCTGCGCGGCTTTTGTAATCACGGCGGCGTGACCCTGCACGTCCGGCTGCTCGCGGGCCGCGAAGCTCACCACGTCATCGAGGCGGTCATGAAGGCGCTGGCACGGGCGCTGCGGGACGCGGTGCAGGTGACCTCCGGCGACCTCGCCTCCACGAAAGGAGTCCTGTGAGCACCCCCGAAGTCCTCCTCCTCGACTACGGCGCGGGCAATGTCCGCTCGGCCGCCCGCGCCCTGGAACGCGCGGGGATGACGGTTCAGATCTCCGACAACCCCGCCGACGTGCCGCACGCCCCCGCCCTCGTCGTGCCGGGGCAGGGCCACTTCCGGCAGGTTATGGAAGCGTTCGACCGCCACGGCTTCCACGGCCCCGTGACCGACGCGGCGCGGGGCGGCGTGCCGCTGCTGGGCATCTGCGTGGGGATGCAGATGCTGCTCTCGGGGTCGGAGGAGGCCCCCGGCCTGCCGGGCCTCGACCTCGTGCCCGGCACCGTGCGCCGCTTCGAGGCCGCGCCGACTCAGAAAGTGCCGCAAATGGGCTGGAACAGCCTCGACAAGGTGGGCGACTCGCCGCTGCTGCGCGACCTCGCGTGTCCCGCCTACGCCTACTTCGTCCACTCGTACTACGTGCCCCTCGACGTGGAGGTGGACGCCGGGGCGCTGACCGAGTACGGGGTGCCCTTCTGGTCGGCCTTCAGCGCCGGGAACCTGCACGCCACCCAGTTCCACCCGGAAAAGAGCGGTGCGGTGGGGCTGGCGATCCTGGAGCGCTTCCGGCGCTACGTGCTGGAGGGCGAAGGCGAGTAAAGGGCGGGGAGGCTCCGGTCCTGCTCACCCACCGCTTCCTCCCCTTCAGTGCTTCCTGAGGCATCTCTTTCCCCCTACGCCTCACCCGCTACACTCGCCCGCATGAGTGCCCCCCACCTGCCCCTTCCCCTGGACCACGAGCACCTGCAAAAGCTGGTCACCGCCGACCTCGTGCGGCCCGACCACCTGCTGGGGGCGCACCCGGTGCGGGAGGGGGAGGTGGACGGGGTGCGGTTCGCGGTCTGGGCGCCGAACGCGAGGCACGTCAGCGTGGTGGGGGACTTCAACGGCTGGAACGGCTCCTCGCACCCCCTGACGCGCCTCGACTTCGGCTTCTGGGGCGCCTTCGTGCCGGGGGCCTCGGCGGGGCAGCGCTACAAGTTCCGGGTCACGGGTGCGGACGGGCGCACGGTGGACAAGTCCGACCCCTACGGGCAGCACATGGAGTTGCGGCCGAATACGGCCAGCGTGGTCTGGCAGCCCGCCTTCGAGTGGACCGACGGCGACTGGATGGCGGCGCGGGGCGTGGACTACGACCGTCCGGTCAGCATCTACGAGGCCCACGTCGGCTCGTGGGCGCGGCGAGACGACGGCGGCTTCCTGAACTACCGCGAGCTGGCGCACCGGCTGGCCGACTACGTGACGTGGCTGGGCTACACCCACGTCGAGCTGCTGGGCGTGATGGAGCATCCTTTCGACGGCTCGTGGGGCTATCAGGTCACGGGCTACTACGCCCCGACGAGCCGCCTGGGCACGCCCGACGACTTCGCCTACCTCGTCAACCACCTGCATGGGCGCGGCGTCGGCGTCCTTCTCGACTGGGTGCCCGGCCATTTCCCCACCGACGAGTCGGGCCTCGCCCGCTTCGATGGAGCGGCGCTGTACGAGTACGCCGACCCCCGCAAGGGCTTCCACCACGACTGGAACACGTACATCTTCGACTACGGCCGCAACGAGGTCGTGATGTTCCTGATCGGCTCGGCCCTGAAGTGGCTCCAGGACTTCCACGTGGACGGCCTGCGGGTGGACGCGGTGGCCTCCATGCTGTACCTCGACTTCTCGCGCACGGAATGGGTGCCCAACATTCACGGCGGACGCGAGAATCTGGAGGCCATCGCCTTTCTGAAGCGGCTGAACGAGGTCGTGCATCACATGGCCCCCGGTGCCGTGATGGTCGCGGAGGAGAGCACCTCCTTTCCCGGCGTGACGGCCCCCACGCCCTTCGGCCTGGGCTTCGACTACAAGTGGGCGATGGGCTGGATGAACGACAGCCTCTTTTACTTCGAGCAGGACCCGCTGTGGCGCAAGTACCACCACCACAAGCTGACCTTTTTTAACGCCTACCGCACCTCCGAGAAGTTCATCCTGGCGATCAGCCACGACGAGGTGGTGCACCTCAAGAAATCGCTCGTCATGAAGATGCCCGGCGACTGGTACGCGCAGCGGGCGGGCTACCGGGCCTTCCTGGCGCTGATGTGGACCACCCCCGGCAAGAAGCTGCTGTTCATGGGCCAGGAGTTCGCGCAGCCCACCGAGTGGAACCATGACGTGTCGCTGCCCTGGCACCTCGCCGAGCACCCGGACCACCGGGGCGTGCTGGAGCTGGTGCGGCGGCTCAACGGCCTGTACGTGGGGCGCCCTGACCTCCACACCGGGGACATGCTCGACGAGGGGATGCTGTGGGTCAGTGCCGACGACACCGAGGCCAGCGTGTACGCCTATATCCGCCGTGACCCGCAGGGGGGGACGTGGAGCCTGGTCGTCGCCAACCTCACCCCCGTCTACCGCGAGGCCTATCCGGTGGGCGTGCCCCAGGGCGGCGGCTACCGTGTGGTGCTCTCCACTGACGACGGCGAGTTCGGCGGCTTCGGCACCCAGCAGCCCGACCTCACCGCGCGGGAGGAGGGCTGGCACGGGCAGACGCATCACCTGCGGCTGAACCTGCCGCCCCTGAGCGTGCTGGTGCTGGAGCCGGACCCCGCATGACTGGCCCAGGGCGCCCCGATCCCCTGACCGCCGTGAGCCTGCTGCTGCTGGTGGGCGTGGCCGCGCTGCTGCTGGTGCCGCTGCTGGGCGGGCCGCTGCCGAGTCCTTACCTGGTGGTGGGCCTGCTGCTCGCCCGGTTGGTTATTCAGATTCTGCGGGCACAGCGGCGGCCCGAACTCAAGCGCCCGGCGGCGTGGGCCTTCGACCTCCTGCTGATCGGCCTGCTGCTGTGGGTGGCGGCGAACCGGGGGTAAGCGGTTTACTCCTCCCCGTGCACCGCCCGCCCCACCACCGCATACAGCGGGTCCGAGCGCCCCAGCCGGGGACTGCGGTCCAGGCCCGCAATGTCCCGGAAATTTCCCGCCATTCGCAGCAGTTCCTGTACCAGCGCGACGTGGCCTGCGTCGTCCAGAGCGTGCCAGACCGCGACCGCCTTCGTCGGGAAGCAGCGGTTGGAAAAGGTGATGACGACGGGCGCCCCCGGCTTCAGCACCCGCCCGACCTCGCGCAGCACGGTCATGGGGTCTGTCAGGTAGTCGATCGAAACGCAAATCCCGCAGCCGTCGAAGCTCGCTGTCTCGAAGGGCAGAGAGGGGTCCGTGTTGAGGTTCTGCACCACCCGCCGCGTCAGGCGGGGATTGCGCTCCAGTTCGGCGCGGTTCAGGCCCAATCCCGTCACGCCCGCGTACTCGACCTCAGGCGGGAGGTGGCTCACCCAGGAACTCATCAGGTCGAGGACGTGGCCGCCCGGAGGAAAGTACTCGCGGTAAAGCTGCGTGACGGCGGCAATCGCCGCATCGTCAATGTGGGTCACGAAGCGGGGCTGGGCGTAGAAGCGTTCGTCGGGCGTCTCGTCCACCCGGCGGAAGGCTTCGGGCGGCAGCTCTGGGCGGGGGTGATCGGGCATGGCCCCAGCCTCTCACCCCGCCGCCGGGCAGACGGCAAGCGGGGGCACAGGGCAGAAGTTGTCTAAACGCCCTCATGAGTAGGTGGCCGGGCCGGGCGCTATCTTCCCCGCATGACCCCCTTCGGTGCGTGGTGGTGGCCCAGCTTCGCCTGGGTCTGACGCGCCGTTTTCCCAACCCCCGACGCGCCCAGGTGGAAGTCCCACCGGGCGCTCTTGTGTTGTTCCCAGGAGCCCCATGACCCAGACGTATCCCCAGCCCCTCGCCGTCGCCGTGCAGGAACTCAACGCCGACCTCGACACGCCCGTCACGGCCTACCTCAAGGTGGCGCGGGGGGAGGCGGTCAGCTTCCTGCTGGAGAGTGTGGAAGCGGGCGAGAAGCTGGGCCGCTATTCGTTCATCGGGGTGGGGGAGGCCGGGCGCTTTACGTACCGGAATGGACGGGTGACGAGTTCGGGCGTGTTCGGGGACTCCGACGGCCCCGAGACCGACCCCCTGGCTCGGTTGTACGCGGCGGCGACCCGGCCCGCGCCGCTGCCAGAGGGTTTGCCCGCCTTTATCGGCGGTGCAGTGGGCTATGCGGCCTACGAC
This sequence comes from Deinococcus sp. NW-56, assembly GCF_002953415.1. Taxonomy (NCBI): domain Bacteria; kingdom Thermotogati; phylum Deinococcota; class Deinococci; order Deinococcales; family Deinococcaceae; genus Deinococcus; species Deinococcus sp. NW-56. Next base: position 951,963 of record NZ_CP026516.1, read on the forward strand.
GTGGTGCGGGCCTACGAGCGCCTGCCAGACAGCAATCCCGACGAGCTGAACGTACCCGACGCCCTCTTCGTCGCCCCGCGCGGCATGGTGATTTTCGACCACCTGCGACACCGCCTGAACGTGGTGGCGACCGCCGAAGCCCAGGCCGACGCCGACGCGGTGGTCGCCGACCTCGCCGCCCGGCTGCGCGGTCCCCTGCCCGAGGTGCCCGGCCGCGACCCGGCCCCCGCGCCCCACTTCACTAGCAATTTCACCCCGGAAGGCTTCATGGCTGCCGTCGAGCGGGCGCTGGAGTACATCCGCGCCGGGGACATCTTTCAGGTGGTGCCCTCGCAGCGTTTCAGCGCCGAACTGGGGGAGCTGCACCCCTTTGCCCTGTACCGCGCCCTGCGGCGAGTCAATCCCAGCCCCTACCTGGGCTACCTCGCGCTGGGGGACGTGACCCTGGTGGCCTCCAGCCCGGAGAGCCTGCTGCGCTCGGACGGTCACGCGCTCGTCACCCGGCCTATCGCCGGAACGCGGCGGCGCGGGGCCACGCCGGGGGAGGACGAAGCGCTCGCCGCCGAACTTCTCGCCGACGAGAAGGAGCGGGCCGAGCACCTGATGCTGGTGGACCTCGGGCGCAACGACCTGGGGCGGGTCAGCCGCTACGGGACGGTGCGGGTGCAGGACGCCTTCTCGGTCGAGCGCTACAGCCACGTCATGCATATCGTCTCTACCGTGACGGGCGAGCTGGCACCGGGGCAGACGCCGCTGCACGCCCTGGCCTCCGTGCTGCCGATGGGCACGGTGTCGGGCGCTCCCAAGATTCGCGCGATGGAGATTATCGAGGAACTCGAACCCGTGCGCCGGGGACCATATGGCGGCGCGTTCGGCTATATCGCCCTCGATGGCAGCCTCGACATGGCCCTCACGCTGCGGACGATGGTGATCGCGGGCGGCCGGGTTCATATCCAGGCCGGAGCCGGGGTAGTGGCCGACAGCGATCCGGCCAGCGAGGAGGCCGAGACGCGGGGCAAGGCGGCGGCGCTGATGTGGGCCGTCGAGCTGGCGGCGGGGGGGCTATGACGCCGGAGGTTGCTCCCCCAAGCCCTCTACGCCCCCTCCCAGGAGACCTGAACATGACCCCCAATGCTCCCCTATCTGTCCTGCTGATCGACAACTACGACTCCTTCACGTACAACCTCGTTCAGTACCTCGGCGAGTTGGAATGTGAAGTCACCGTCTGGCGCAACGACGCCTTCACGCTGGATGACGTGCGGGCGCTTGGGCCCGACGCCATCGTCGTCTCACCCGGTCCCTGCACGCCGCGCGAGGCGGGGCAAAGTGTGGCCGTGATCCGCAAACTCGGGCCGCAGGTCCCCACGCTGGGTGTCTGCCTGGGGCACCAGAGCATCGGAGAGGCGTTCGGGGCGCGGGTGGAGCGGGCGCGGCGGCCGGTGCACGGCAAGACCAGCCCGGTGCGGCATGAGGGCACGGGCCTCTTCGCAGGACTGCCGGAGGAAGTGGCCGTCACCCGCTACCATTCGCTGGTGGTCCGTGACCTGCCCGCCGAACTCGTGCCCGTCGCCTGGACGACCGATCCCGAAGAGGAGGTGCTGATGGCCCTGCGCCACCGCGATTACCCCGTCTACGGGGTGCAGTTTCACCCCGAATCGGTCGCCACCGAGGGCGGGATGGCCCTGCTCGCCAACTTCCTGACGCTGGTGCGCGAGCACCGGGCCGGGGTGGGCGCATGACCGCTCCCACCGACCCCCGCACCCTGCACCTGCGGCTGATGAACGGCGAGGCGCTCTCGCAGACCGAGGCCGCCGCCTTCATGCGCGAGGTGATGGAGGGGAGCGTCAGTGGGGTGCGCCTCGCCGCCGCCCTGGCCGCCCTGCGCGTGCGCGGCGAGACGCCGGAGGAGATCGCGGGCTTCGCGCAGGCGATGCGGGAGAATGCCGTCCACGTGCAGGTCGAGCCGCGCGACGTGCTCCTCGACGTGGTGGGCACGGGCGGCGACGGTGCCCACACCTTCAACATCAGCACGACGACCGCCTTCGTGGTGGCTGCCGCCGGGGTGCCCGTCGCCAAGCACGGCAACCGTGCCGCGAGCAGCCGGGCCGGAAGCGCGGACGTGCTCGAAGCGCTGGGGGTCAACCTCGACGCCCCGCCAGAGGTCGTTGCGGACGGCATCAACCGCCTGGGCATCGGTTTCATGTTCGCCCGCAATTACCACCCGGCCCTGCGGCACGCCGCGCCCGTCCGTGCTGAACTCGCTGCCCGTACTGTCTTCAACATCCTGGGGCCGCTGTCCAATCCGGCCGGGGCCACCCACCTCGTCGTGGGGGTCTACCGCCCGGAACTGACGCGTACGCTGGCCGAGGTGCTGCGGCTGCTGGGCGCGAAGGGGGCTACTGTCGTCTACGGCGACGGCCTCGACGAGTTCACGGTCTGCGGCCCCAACACGGTGTCGGGGTTGCGGGAGGGCGAGGTGATCGACCGGGTGGTGTCTGCCGCCGAGACGGGCGTGACTGAGCATCCCCGCGCGGCCATCGTGGGCGGCACTCCCGCCGAGAACGCCGAGATCACCCGCGCCCTGCTGACGGGGGGCGGCACCCCGGCCCAGCGCGACATCGTGGCGCTGAACGCGGGCGCAGCGCTGAGGACCGCCGGACGAGTCGCCAGCATCCGCGAAGGAGTAGCTCAGGCCCGCGAGGTCATGGCGAGCGGCGCGGCCTGGGACCTGCTCCAGCGGTACGCGGCGCACACGCGGCGGTAGGGGAGAGTCGGCCCCGCCGTGTGGCACCCTGGGGCCATGCTGCAGCATCAGCCGGTCGGAAGCGTGGAGGAACGCGAGTGGGGCCGCACTCCTGCGGGTGAGGCGGTCGCCCTTTACGAACTGCGTCTGCCGGGTGGGATTCAGGCCAGCCTGACCAACTACGGCGGCGTCCTTGTACGCCTGCTCACCCCCGACCGCGACGGAGAGCTGGGCGACATCGTGCTGGGGTACGACACGCCGGAGCCGTATTTCGACCGGGCCACCGCCTCCTTTTTCGGGGCCTTGATCGGGCGCTACGGCAACCGCATCGCGGGGGGCCGCTTCGCGCTGGACGGGCAGACGTATCAACTGGCGTGCAACAACGGCCCCAATGCCCTGCACGGCGGCGAGCGCGGCTTCGACCAGCGGCTCTGGCAGGGCGAGGCATCGGTGGGAGAGGACGGCCCCCGCGCCGTCTTCACCCGTGTCAGCCCCGACGGCGAGGAAGGTTACCCCGGCACCCTCACCGTGCGGGTGACATACACCCTGCGGCCGGAAGGTGCCCTCCAGATCGACTACGAGGCGACGACGGACGCGCCCACTGTCCTCAACCTCACCAACCACAGTTACTGGAATCTGTCGGGCGACGCCCAGCGGGACATCCTGGGCCACGAACTGACTTTGGACGCCGACCACTTCACCCCTGTGGACGCGACACTGATTCCGACTGGGGAGCGGCGGGCGGTGGCGGGCACGCCGTTCGACTTCCGCAAGGCCCAGCCCATCGGCGCACGGGTGGACGCGGAGGACGAGCAACTTCGCTTCGCCGGGGGCTACGACCACAACTTCGTGCTGCGTGGGGACGGGGGACCAGCGGCCATTCTGTACGACCCGGTCAGCGGGCGGCGGCTCACGGTCCAGACCGATCAGCCCGGAATGCAGTTCTACAGCGGCAACTTTCTGGATGGTTCGCTCATCGGCAAGGGCGGGCAGCGCTACGGCCACCGCTGGGCCGTCTGCCTGGAAACCCAGCACTTCCCGGATTCGCCCAACCAGCCCGGCTTCCCCTCCACGGTGCTGCGCCCCGGCGAGCGCTTCACGTCGCGAACGGTGTATAGCTTCTCCGCCGAGTAAGGCTCAGGCGGGCGGCAGCAGCACCTTGCCCTCCAGCGGCGTGCTCAGCACGATGGAGGTCGCGCAGGTAAAGCCCATTGCAATCAGTTCGCCCAGCAACCCCTCCAGCGCGGCCACGTCGGACACGGCGACCTTCAGGATGCAGGAGTTGTCACCCGTGACCGAGTGACATTCCAGCACCCCGTCGTGTTTTTTGGCCCAACGCACCAATGCGGGGTCGTTGCGCCCGCTGTCCTGCACACCGATAAAGGCCGTGATCGCCCGGCCCAGTGGCCCCGTGGCGACCCGGATGCCGTAGCCCAGGATCACGCCCGCGTCCTCCAGCCGCCGCACCCGCTCGGTCACGGCGGGGGCTGAGAGGCCGACCCGCCGTCCCAGTTCGCGCATGCTCAGCCGCGAGTCGGTTTGCAGTTCTTCGAGGATGCGGTGGTCGAGTGGATCGAGGGGGCCGCCGTGCTGCTTCATAAGGTCATCTTAACGTTTGATAGGTCGGACATGGCGTTTGTCAGTTTGGTGTGGGCGGCGGGGCAGGCATCGGCCGTTCCACGCGCCTTCCAAACCGCCTTTGGGGTCGTCAGAATTTTGGAGACCGCACTCACGTTTCATCACCCCCAGGAGGCCCCATGCCCACCCCCATGACCCTGCACCCGCAGGCGACCGTCCGGTCCCAGCAGATGCTGCCCCGCAACCACCGTGCCCCCAAGTGGGCGGACGTGCCCGACGAGCAGTGGTACGACTGGAAATGGCAGCTTAAGAACCGCATCAACTCCGTCGAGGAACTGGAAGAGGTCATCCGCCTCACCGAGTCCGAGCGGGCGGGAGCGAGCGCCAAGGGCATCTTCCGGCTGGACATTACCCCGTACTTCGCCTCGCTGATGGACCCCGAAGACCCCACCTGCCCAGTGCGGCGTCAGGTCATCCCGACCCACCACGAGCTCGAGCCCTTCACCGCGATGATGGAGGACTCGCTCGCGGAGGACAAGCACAGCCCCGTGCCCGGCCTGGTGCACCGCTACCCCGACCGGGTGCTGATGCTGGTCACGACCCAGTGCGCGTCGTACTGCCGCTACTGCACCCGTTCGCGCATCGTGGGGGACCCCTCCGAGACCTTCAACCCCGCCGAGTACGAGGCGCAACTCAACTACCTGCGGAACACGCCCCAGGTGCGCGACGTGCTGCTCTCGGGCGGCGATCCGCTCACCCTCGCCCCGAAGGTGCTGGGCCGCCTGCTCTCCGAGCTGCGGAAGATCGAGCACATCGAGATCATCCGCATCGGCACCCGCGTGCCCGTCTTCATGCCCATGCGCGTGACCCAGGAACTGTGCGACGTGCTGGCCGAGAACCACCCGCTGTGGATGAACATCCACGTCAACCACCCCAAGGAGATCACGCCGGAGGTGGCCGACGCCTGCGACCGCCTCACGCGGGCGGGTGTGCCCCTGGGCAACCAGAGCGTGCTGCTGCGCGGGGTCAACGACCACCCGGTGATCATGCAGAAGCTGCTGCGCGAACTCGTCAAGATCCGGGTGCGGCCCTACTACATCTACCAGTGCGACCTCGTGCACGGGGCCGGGCACCTGCGGACCACGGTCAGCAAGGGCCTGGAGATCATGGAGAGCCTGCGCGGGCATACCTCGGGCTACTCGGTGCCCACCTACGTGGTGGACGCGCCCGGCGGCGGCGGCAAGATTCCGGTCGCGCCCAACTACGTGCTCTCGCACTCGCCCGAAAAGCTGATCCTCCGCAACTTCGAGGGCTACATCGCCGCCTACTCCGAGCCGACGGATTACACCGGCCCCGACATGGCGGTGCCCGAAGACTGGCAGCGCAAGGAACCCGGCCAGAGCGGCATCTACGGCCTGATGGAAGGCGAGCGCATCTCCATCGAGCCCAAGGAGTTCAGTGAAAGCCGCAATCGCCCCGGTGCGACCCAGCACCGCCTGAACAGCCGCGAGGACAAGTGGGTCGCGCACGGCGTGGGCGGCGCGGGCGGGGTGACTGACACGGCCCCCGACGGCATGGTGCAGGTGCCTCAGCCGCTGGAGAGCGAGCCGCAACCTGTCAGCGGCGACTGAGGGCCGCTGATGCGGCGTCTAAGGGTCAAGAGTCGAAGGGTCTAAGGTTGCAGGATGGAGGAGACGTATTTTCCATTTGAGCAACTGGACGTGTATTCGCTGGCGGTGGAGTTTGGCGCCGACGTCTATCGCCTGACCGACGCCTTCCCAGATGCTGAGCGATTCGGACTCACGAACCAGATGCGCCGTGCGGCTGTCTCCATCTCGCTCAACATCGCTGAGGGACGTGGACGGGGTACGGACCGCGAGTTCGTCCGTTTCCTGATGATGTCGCGCGGTTCCCTCTTTGAGGTGGTGAGCGCCTCCCAAATTGCTCACCGCCTGGGCTACCTGGATGACGCGAGCCTTCGCCTCCTCCGTACTCAGGCCCGAACCCTCTCCGCCAAGCTTATGACCCTGACCAAGCGCCTCCAACCCAAGTCCCTCCCCCCTAACGGTCAATCTCCTTAGACCCTTAGACCCTCAGACCCTTAGACGGTCTCCGAAGGAGCCCCCATGACCACCGCCACCCAGCCCCGCCAGCCCCTCCTCAAGACCGCCCTCCCCGGCCCCAAGACGAAGGCCATCATGGAGCGCGACGCCCAGCACCTCTCCACCTCCTACATGCGGCCCTACCCCTTCGTGCCCGACCACGGCGAGGGCGTGTGGCTCACCGATGTGGACGGCAACACCATGCTCGACTTCTTCGCGGGCATCGCGGTGAGCACGACCGGGCACGCCCACCCGCACGTGGTGCAGGCCGTGCAGCAGCAGATCACGCGGTTCGCCCATGTCTGCCTGACCGACTACCCGCAGGAGATCACCACCAGCCTCGCGGAGCGGCTCGTCTCGCATATCGAGCGGCCGGGCGAGAAGTGGCGCGTCTTCTTCGGCAACTCCGGCGCGGAGGCGGTCGAGGCGGCGGTCAAGCTGGCCCGCAACCACACCGGGCGCACCCACATCATCTCGACGCTGGGCAGCTTCCACGGCCGCACCTACGGGGCAATCACCCTGACGGGGTCCAAGACGAAATACAAGCGCGGCTTCGGCCCGCTGCTGCCCAATGTCAGCCACGTGCCCTACCCCAACCCCTTCCGTCCGCCGCTGGGCAGCACGCCCGAAACCTGCGGACAGGCCGTGCTGGACCACATCGAGGGGCTGTTCAGCACCGTCATTCCTGCCGACGAGGTCGCGGCGATCATCATCGAGCCGATGCAGGGCGAGGGCGGCTACATCGTGCCGCCCGCCGATTTCCTGCCGGGACTGCGGGCGCTGTGCGACAAGCACGGCATCATGCTGATCTTTGACGAGGTGCAGGCCGGGATGGGCCGCTCCGGGAAGATGTTCTCCTTCCAGCACTTCGACGTGCAGCCCGACATCGTGACGCTCGCCAAGGGCATTGCCTCGGGCCTGCCCATCTCCGCGATGCTGGCGAAAGAAAGCGTGATGACGTGGGCGGTCGGCTCGCACGGCTCGACCTTCGGCGGCAACCCGGTCGCGGCGGCGGCGGCGCACGCCACCCTCGACCTGCTGGAAGGGGTGGTGACGCACCCCGGCTGCGGCGAGAGCCTGATGGACAATGCCCGCGAGGTCGGCGGCTACATCCTGGCCGAACTGCGGAAGATGCAGGCCGAGTTCGGGTTCCTGGGCGACGTGCGCGGCGAGGGCCTGTTTATCGGGCTGGAGTTCGTCAAGCCTGACGGCTCCCCCGACGGAGCCTTGCGCGACCGCGCCAGCATGGCGATGTTCGAAAAGGGCCTGCTCAACCTCGACTGCGGTGAGGCCGTCATCCGCATCAGCCCGCCCCTGATCCTGACCCGCGAGGACGCGGAAACGGGGCTGAAGATCATGCGGGAGGCGCTGGCCGCCCTCTAAGGTCTGCTGCACCGAGGCTGGGCCGTGGAGCGAAGGGTTCCACGGCCCAGCGTTCATGTCCCCGTGTTACGCTGGCATCAGAAAGGAGCGCCGCCCATGACCCTGACGGACTCACCGCTCAAAATCGCTGACCCGACCCGGACCGGTTACGCCGCCGAGGTCGTGGCAAACGCTTTTCTCGACCTCGCGCGGGCTGAGGGCCGCAGCCTCACGCAGATGCAGCTTCACAAGCTGGTGTACATCGCGCATGGGTGGACGCTCGCGCTGCTGGGGCGGCCGCTGATCTACAACACCGTTCACGCCTGGCAGTACGGCCCCATCGTGCGGCGGCTGTGGGACCACTGGGGCGGGCGGGGCCGGGCACCCATCGCGGAGCCGCTGGCCGTCTCGCCTGGCGAGCCCGACCTGAGTGACGACCCGGCCGCGCTGGAGGTCATCCGCAGCGTGTGGGCCACCTACGGCCAGATGAGCGGCGAGGAACTCTCGCGCCTGACCCACCTGGACGGCAGCCCCTGGCGGCAGGTCTTCGGCCACGCGGCCGACCTGATTCCCAACGAGGTCACCCGCGAGTACTACACCGCCCTGGCCCGCAGCGCCTGAGCCGGGGGCATGAGCGACCCCCGCTCCGAGCCGCCGCTGCCGCTGAGCGCCATTCATGCCCGCGTGGAGGGCGGCCTGGAAACCGAGCGCCGCCAGCGGGCCGACGAGGATTACCTGCGCCAGCGGCAGGCTCTCACGCTCCGGGAGGTCCGGGCGCAGCAGCGGTGGCGCGGCTGGGCGGGCTTCGCGGTCTTCGCGCTGGCGACCGCGTGGCTGATCGCGGACGTGGTCCTGACCCTGGCGGTGGGCTGGGGCACCCTGGGGGGCCGCCCCTTCCGGCTGGAGCCGGGCGTGATCATCGCCTTCCTGACCACAAGTACGGCGACCGTGATCGGCCTCTTTCTGGTCTTCCTGCGCTGGCTCTACCCGCAGGACCCCGTGCGCGAGGCCACCACGACGGTCCTCGCCGAGAGCCGGGACAGCCGGGGGCGATAGCCCTCCCCAGCTACGCCGTCTGCCGCAGGTAGCGCACCACGTCCGCCGCGTGGCTCGCCGGGTTCACCGTGCGCCAGTGGTGGGCGACCTTGCCCTCGGGGTCGATCAGGAAGGTCTGCCGCCCGGCCAGCCCCATCAGCCCGCCGAGGCCGCCCATCACGCCGTAAGCGCGGCACAGGGTGCGGTCGCCGTCGGGAATCAGGGGGAAGGAGAGGTCGCAACTCTCGCGGAACTTGGCCTGCCGCGCTTCCGTGTCGGTGCTCACGCCGATGACGGCGGCGTTCAGGCGCTCGAACTCCGGCAGGGCCGCCTCGAAGCGCTGCGCTTCCACCGAGCAGCCGGGCGTGCTCGCGCGGGGGTAAAAGTACAGCACGACCCAGCGGCCCCGCAGGTCCGCGAGCCGGACGGGCTGGCCGTCGTCGCTGCGGGTGTCGAAGTCGGGAGCGGGCTGGCCGACGCGGGGAGACATGCCCCCGATTGTACCGGGCCACCTACAATGCGCCCGTGCCCGCCCCTCCGCCTGCCCCCGGCCGCCTCTTTGTCGGCACCTCCGGCTGGACCTACCGCCACTGGCGGGGCGAGTTCTACCCGGCCGGGCTGGTGCAGCGGCGCGAGCTGGCCTACCTCGCCGAGCGGCTGGGCAGCGTGGAGATCAACGGCTCCTTCTACTCCTTGCAACGTCCGGACACCTACGCCCGCTGGGGGGCCGAGGTGCCGCCCGGCTTCGTTTTCGCGGTGAAGGGTGGGCGCTTCGTCACCCATATGAAGAAGCTGCGCGGGGTGCGCGGCCCGCTCGCCAACTTCTTCGCGTCGGGGGTGCTGCGGCTGGGTGGGCGGCTGGGGCCGGTGCTGTGGCAACTGCCCGAACAGGTGCGCTTCGCCCCGGAGGTGCTGGGGGCATTCCTGGCCCTGCTGCCGCGCACCACCGGGGAAGCCGCCCGCCTCGCCGCCGAACACGACGAGCGGCTGACGGGCCGGGCGTGGACCGAGGCAGGGGAGGACCGCCCCCTGCGCCACGCGCTGGAGGTGCGGCATGGGAGTTTCCTCACGCCCGAAGTGCCCGCCCTGCTGCGCCGCTTCGGGGTCGCCCTCGTCGTCGCGGACGCGGCGGGGCACTTTCCGCTGGTGGAGGAGGTGACCGCCGACTTCGTGTATGTGCGGCTGCACGGTTCGCGCGAGCTGTACCGCAGCGGCTATGACCCCGACGAGATCGGGGCCTGGGCCGCGCGAGTACGGGCCTGGCGGGAGGGCGGGGAACCGCCGGATGCCCGCCGCCTGACCGGCCTCCCGCTGCCCCGGCAGCCCCGCGACGTGTACGTGTACTTCGACAACGACATCGGCGCCCACGCTCCCCGTGACGCGCTCGCGCTGGCCTCGGCGCTGGGGGTGACGTGGCCGGGGGAGAGGTGAGGCGGCCCCCGGCGCTGGGCCGTCCGCTTCAGCCCTACGCCGGGCAGACTGTCGTGGTGGGCGTCTCCGGTGGGGCCGACAGCGTGGCCCTCCTGCGGGCGCTGCTCCTGGCGGGGGCGCGGCCCGTCGTCGCCCACCTCGACCACGCCCTGCGCGAGGATTCAGCCCAGGACGCGGCCTGGGTGGAGGCGCTGGCGGGGCGGCTGGGGGTGCCCTTCCACGGCACGCGGGTGGAGGTGGGCGCGGTCGCCGCCCGGCGCGGTTGGAACCTGGAAGACGCGGCCCGCCGAGTGCGCTACGAGTTCCTCTCGCGGGCGGCGAAGGCGGCGGGGGCCTCGGCCATCCTGACGGCCCACACCCGCCGCGATCAGGCGGAAACGGTGCTGGTGGAACTGCTGCGCGGTGAGGCAGTCCTGAGCGGCATTCCCCCCGTGCGGGGCCGCGTCCACCGCCCCTGGCTGGACGTGTCCCGCGCCGATGTGGAAGCCTTCCTGCGCTCGCTGGGCCAGGACTGGCGCGAGGACCCCACAAATGCCGACCTCACCCGGACGCGGGCGTGGCTGCGTGGCGAGGTCATGCCTCTGCTGGCCACTCGCTTTCCTGGCCTGGAGGCTGCCCTCGCCCGCCTCGCCCGCCTTGCCCGTGAAGACGATGCGGCCTTGGAGGCCCTCGCCGCCCGGCTGACCGAGCACGCGCCCCGGACCCGGCAGCCCGCCGCCGTCCTGCGCCGTCACGTGGCGCGGGCGCTGGAGGACGCGGGCCTGGCCTACCACGCCGAGCACGTCGGGGCACTCGCCGCTGCTCTGGGGGCGGGGGAGACGGCCCACGTCACCCTGCCGGGGGGCCGGGACGTGACCGCGACGGGCGGGCGGCTACACCTGCGCCCGCTGGGGTGGCCTGCCCCCGATTTCCCGGTCCCACCCGGCTGGACCCTCCGCACCCGGCAGCCCGGCGATCGGCTGCGTCTGCCCGGAGGCACCCGCAAGCTCAGCGACGTGTTCACCGACGCGAAGGTGCCCCGCCCCGAGCGGGACCGCGTGCCCCTGCTGACGGTGGGGGATGACGTGCAGTGGGTGGGCCTGCACCCCCCCGTGTGGGCGGTCGGAGCGCGGGAAGCGGCGGGCGTGGCCCCGGACCCCCTCCATACGGCGATGGGCGAGGCCCTCGCGCTGGCGGGGGAAGCGGCGGGGCACGGCGAGGTCCCCGTGGGCGCCGTCGTGCTGGGGCCGGACGGCGCGGTGGTCGGCCGGGGCCGCAACACCAGCCGCGAGCATGGCGACATGACCCGGCACGCTGAACTCGGAGCGCTGCGAGAAGCGACCCGTACCCTGGGGACGCCCTACCTCACGGCCTGCACCCTCGTCGTGACGCTGGAGCCGTGCCCGATGTGCCTGGGAGCGGCGTTGGAGGCGCGGGTGGGCCGGATCGTGTACGGGGCTGCCAACCCCAAGGCGGGAGCGCTGGGCGGCGTCAGCGACCTATTGGCCCACCATTGGGGCCACCGCCCCGAGGTGACGGGCGGTGTGCGGGCGGGGGAAGCGGCGCGGCTGCTCCGGCAGAGTTTTCAGGCCGTGCGGCGGCAAACCGAATAGTCCCCCCCGCTCGCCCTCACGGTCCTACGCGGCACCGCCGTCGCAGCCGCCACCATCAGACCCGCTGCCCAGGTCGCAGGCGTCCCCGACACTGCCTCCGACGATGGAATCGCTGTCTGCGCTGCGGAGGAGAGGCAGGAAACCGCTCCGGGGAATCGTTCCCAGCCCCAGGATGACCAGGACGCCACCCAGCACCGAGGCCCAGTCCCAGGGCAGCAGGAAGCACAGGGTGGCAAGCAGCAGAGCAACGGCGAAAAAAGGGAGTCGCATAGAAAACCTCCGGACCGCGAATGGAATGGGGGAACCTCCTGCAGTTGAGCAGAGGACCGTCAAGCCAGCGTCAGCCGGGAGGCCCGGTCCACGACCCGCCGGTCCAGCAAAGGGGCCGGGGCGGGTGCTCCGGCCTCCCTCCTTCATCCGTGCCTACACTTCCAACGGCACATCCACGCCGAGTTCGGCCAGCACGGTGCGGATCGCCGCCGTGTCCATTCCGGCGCGGGCGTGGACGCTCTCCACCGTCGCGTGCTCCTGAAACTCGTCGGGGAGGCCCAGCACCCGCACGGGCACCCGCAGGCCCATCCCGTTCAGCGCTTCGAGCACCGCACTTCCGAAGCCGCCCACGATGGTGTTGTCCTCCACCGTGATCAGGGCGCGGGCTTTGCCCGCCACCTCGCGCAGCATCGCCTCGTCGAGCGGCTTGACGAAGCGGGCATTCACCACACCCACGCCGGGGAGGCCCTCGGCGGCCTTGCGGGCGTAGTCCAGCGCCTTGCCCCCGGCCAGGAGAACCACGTCGTCCCCCTCCTGCACGCGCTCCCAGGTGCCCCATTCCAGCTCGGGCCAGGTGCCCTCCGGCACGCGCTCGGTGTTGCCGCGTGGGTAACGGATGGCGAAGGGGCCGGGATGCTCCTGCGCGTACTTCAGCATCCCGCGCAGCTCGGCGGCGTCCTTGGGGAGGCCAATCCGGACGTTGGGAATCGAGCGCAGGTAACTCAGGTCGAAGACCCCGTTGTGGGTGGCCCCGTCCGCCCCCACGATGCCCGCCCGGTCGATGGCGAAAGTCACGTTGAGGTTCTCGATCGCCACGTCGTGCAGCACCTGATCGTAAGCCCGTTGCAGGAAGGTCGAATAGATCGCCACGACGGGCCGCAGCCCCTGCAAGGCCATACCTGCCGCCGCCGTGACGGCCACGTCCTCCGCGATGCCCACGTCGAGGTAGCGGTGGGGGTGGACCTGGCTGTAGCGCACCAGCCCGCTGCCCTCGCGCATGGCGGGGGTGACCACGAAGGTGCGGGGGTCGCGGGCGGCGAGTTCGGTCACCGCGTCCCCGAAGGCGCTGCTCCACGAGTAGGCGCTGCTCGGCGCGTACTCCCCGGTCGCGGGGTCGAACTTGGCGGGGCCGTGCCAGAAGATGGGGTCGGCCTCGGCGTAGCTCAGGCCCTTGCCCTTCTTGGTGACCACGTGCAGCAGCGTGGGGCCGTCGAGGTCCACGAGGTGTTCGAGCAGCCACACGAGTTCCTGCACGTTGTGCCCGTCCACCGGCCCGACGTAGCGCAGGCCCATCGCCGCGAAGGGGTTCACGCTGGCCGGGTCGAAGAAGTGCCGGGTGGAACTCTTGGCGCGGCTCATCAGGTCGGCCAGCGGCTTGCTGAGCGCCTCCACCGCCTTTTTGCCCGCCCCCTCACCCTCCTGGAACCACTTCTGGACCTGCAGGCCGCGCATGAACTTGTTCAGCGCCCCCACGTTCTCCGAGATGCTCATCTCGTTGTCGTTCAGGACAATCAGCATGGGCCGCCCCAGGTCCCCGATGGTGTTCAGCGCGGCCAGGGCCATGCCGCCCGTCAGTGAGCCGTCCCCGATCACGGCGGCGATGCGGTGCTTTTGCCCCTGCGCGTCGCGGGCCAGCGCCATGCCCAGTGCGTTGGCCAAGGACGTGCTCGCGTGCCCTACCGTGATCGCGTCGTGCTCGTTCTCGCTGACCTTGGTAAAGCCGCTCAGCCCCCCCTCCTTTTTCAGGGTGGGCATCTGCCCCCGGCGTCCGGTGAGCATCTTGTGCGCGTAGGCCTGGTGCCCCACGTCGAAGAGGATGCGGTCGCGCGGCGAGTCGAGGACGTAGTGCAGCGCCACGATCAGGTCGGTGGCTCCCAGCGAGGACGCGAGGTGCAGTCCGCCCACCGAGCAGACCCGCACGATCTCGTCCCGCAGTTCGGCGGACAGCTGCGGCAGGTCCTCGCGGGCGAGCGTCTTGAGGTCTTCCGGACTGTGGATGCGGTCGAGGAGGGGAGTCAGGGGTTCAGTCATGGGACGCCTCCTGGCGGGTGGGCACGGGGCCGGTCATGGCCCCACGGTAGCGGGTGGGGAGGCTCACGGCTTCCCCCCAAAGTTGCGGGCGGTCAGGAGCAGGCCCTCCGGGGTGCGGACCTCGCCCACGAAGGGCGCAAACCACAGCTGCTGCACCTGCGGCGAGAAGAGGCCGCCCACGTCGTCCCCGATCTGCCGGGTGACCACCCAGACCTCGAAGGTCCCGGCGGGGGTGGTGACCCGGCGGCGGTCCTGCACGTCGTAGCGGTAGCGCAAGGTGCCCTGGGCCTGCACCTTGCCGTCGTCGCCGGTCAGGGTCACCCGGCTGACGCCCTCCCAGTTCAAGCCTACCCGCCACGCGCCCTCGGCGGGGGCCTCCAGCCACGCGGGGTCCAGCCGCACACTCACGCCGGGTTTGCGAAAGCCCAGCAGCCGCACCCCCTCGGCGCCGATCTGCCGGAACCACGTCTGCTGGGCGCCGCGCCCCGTCAGCTCGAAGGCCAGCGCCGTCTGCCCGGCGAACACCGTCGGCCCCAGCGCCCGCAGGGTGTAGGGCTGCCCGCCCGCCGCCTCGCCCTCGGGCTGGTAGGTCCAGGTCAGGCCCGTCTCCAGCGGGGAGAAGGACACGCGGTTGACGGGCGTGCTTGACGCCACGGGCGTCCCCTGCGACTGCGGTGCCGTGGCGGGCGCACAGCCCACCAGCAGCGCTGCCCCCAGGAGCGCTGGGGAAAGGATTCGGCGGAGGTGGCCGGACATGGTGGACAGGGTAAGGCTGGGCATCCCCTCCATTCTGTCAGCCATCATGAAGTTCCGCTGACGGGTGGGGGAGGGCCACAGCAAAAGAGGGCACCCGGCGGTGCCCCCACGAGGACCGGGTGGGCCTCAGCCCTGGCTGTCGCTGGGAGGGGTGCTGCCCTGCCCCGCGCCGCCCTGGCCGCCCTGCACCCGCGCCTTGAGCGCGGCGAAGGCGTCGTCGAGTTCGCGGTCGCGCCCGAGGTCGGCGAGCTGGGCGTCGAGGTCGCCCTCCTGCCGCAGCTGGGTCATGGCCTGGTTGCGGTCTTCCATGTGCAGGACCTTGCGTTCCATGTCCTCGAAGGCGTCCATCGCGCCGCCCGCCTTGCCGAAGCCGCTGACGCGCTCCAGGGTCGCTCCGGCCTGCGCGGTCTTCTGCCGGGCAGCGAGCAGCGACTTGCGCGACTCCATCTCGTCGATCTTGGCTTCCAGCGCCCGGAGCTGGGTCTTGAGCTGATCGACCGTGGCCGTCTGGGTGCCGACCTGCTCCTCGAACCCCCGGGCGAGGTCCTTGTGGTTCTGCGAGCGGCGCAGGGCCTCGCGGGCAAGCTCCTCGTTCCCGGCCCGCAGCGCCTCTTCCGCCTTCTTCTCGTATTCCTCGGCGAGCTTGCGGTTGGTGCCCGACTCGCGGGTGAGCTTGGCGCTCTGGCTCATGGCCTCGGCCACCTCGCTGCGGGCCTCGGCGTAGGCCGAGCGCATGTCGAGCAGGGCCTGGTCGATGATCTTGGCGGGGTCCTCGGCGCGGCTGATCAGGTCGTTGACGTTGGCACGGAGCAGGCGGGACAGGCGATCGAGAATGCTCATGGGTGGTTCCTCCTTGCGGTCATGATTACGCAGGGGGGCCAGCGTGGGTTGCGTCCGGGCCAAAGCCTCAAGGGGACGTGAAGTGCTGGATGAAAGGCGCAGGGGAGGCGGGCCAGATGGCTGCCTCCCCCCACGTTGGTGCAACGGCGCTCAGAAGATGATCGGCCTCAGCCCCACGCTGGCCGACCCGCAGGCGACCGTGACGTTGTTGCCCGCCGGGCTGAAGGTGCAGCCCAGCGCCCGCAGGCCCGCGAGCGGGAAAATCAGGTTCTTGCCGTCCGAGGCGGGGACCAGCGGAAGCTGCACGGTGCCCGAGCCGAGTTGCGCGGCCTTCTGGCCCGCCGTCACGGTGAGGGGGTCGCCGCCGCTGCGGGCGAGGCGGAACTTGCCGCCCCCCAGCGAGGTCACGTTGACCACACCCACGAGGTCGCTGCCCAGGACGTAGGGCTCGCCTCTCACCACGCCCGCCGGGGTCGCGGGACGGGGAGCCGCCGCCGTGGCCGTGGCCTGCGCCGCGTCCACCACCAGCAGCGTCTCGGTGGCCGAGAGGGGCGCCATCAGCAGGTAGGCGGCCACCGGGCCATTCGCGGTGCCCGACACCAGCAGCGAGCTGGCCTGGCTGTTCGCGGGGGTCTTCCAGTCCCCCAGGGCGCGGGTGCCCAGCTTGCCGCGCACGAGTGCCCGCGTAGACGCGGGGGAGTTCTTGACGTACAGGCACACCGCCGCCGCACTGACCTTGAGGGTCCCTGGGCAGCTCACGATCTGGCCCTTGACGGCGCCGCTGATCTCCACGGCAAGGCTGCTCGCGGCGCGGGCGGTCGCGGCCGAGACGGTGGCTTTGGGCGCCGCCGCAGGGGTGGCGGGAGCCGTCTGCGCGGCGGCGAGGCTGAGGAACCCGCTGAAACCGAGGCCCAGCAGGGCAGCACTGGAGAGTTGACGCATGAACGGCATCTTAGCCACCGACCATGAGGTGTTCACGGGGGGCCTCCACATGAAGGCGTCAGCTTCTTCATGAAGGGGTGGTGCCGGGGTGCGTCCCGCCGGGCGGGGGCCTCAGGTACACTCGGGGCCGTGCCTGCCTTTCGCCTCCTGCTGCTCCTGCTGGGTTTGCTTGTCGGATGGGGTGCCGGGCAACTCCTCGCCGCGAGCACCGGGGACGACGGGACCGCCTGGGTCAACACCCTCAGCCTGATGCTCGCCGGGGCGCTGGCGGCCCTGCTGCTGGGTCCCCACGCCGAGCGCACCGCCACGCGGCTGTGGGACCGCCTCAGCCGCTGGTACGGGGGCCTCTCGCCCCGGCGGGTGGCGGCGGCGACTTTCGGGCTGATGGTGGCGCTGCTGCTCAGCGTGCTGCTGGGGCCGCTGGTGCGCTCGCTGCCCTTTTACGCCTGGCCCCTGAGTCTGCTGGTGACGGCTGTGCTGGCCGCCTTTTTCGTGCCTTTCGCGGTGCGGCACGAAGGCGCCTTCGGCTTTCTGGACGTCGGGCCGGTGCGGCGGCGCTCCGGCGGCAAGATTCTGGATTCCAATGTGATTATCGACGGCCGGGTGCTGGACCTCGCCCGCAGCGGCTTTCTGGAGGGCGAGGTGATGGTGCCCGGCTTCGTGCTGCGCGAGCTGCAACTGCTGGCCGACAGCCAGGACGCCCAGAAACGCACGCGCGGCAAGCGGGCGCTGACCCTGCTCGAGGACCTGCGGGCGGCGCGTCCCCTGCGCGTCGAGGACTGGGACGACCCCGCCCTGCCCACCGTGGATGACAAGCTGGTGCGCCTCGCCCGCGAGACCGGCGCCAAGCTGCTGAGCAACGACGCCAATCTCGCCCGCGTCGCGCGGCTGCACGGGGTGGAGGTGCTGAGCCTGCATACGCTCGCGCTGGCCCTGCGGCCCCAGGTGCAGGCCGGGGACGTCCTCACCGTGACGGTCACCAAGGGCGGCCAGCAGCCCGGCCAGGGGGTCGGCTACCTGGAAGACGGCACGATGGTCGTCGTGGAGGGCGGCATCAAGCTGCGCGGCAAGCCCGCCCGCGTGCAGGTCGTCAACAACGTGCAGACCGGGGCCGGGCGCATGATCTTTGCCCGCCCGGAGGACGCCGGGGCCGCCTGACCCGTCCGCGTTGCCCCGCTCCTGCCGGGGGCGGATACTGGAGTCATGGACCCCGCGCCCGGCCCCGATCCGTCGCCTCCCGCCGTGCGCTCCTCCCGGCGGCGGGACAAGCAGCGACGTGGTCAGCGGCGGCGCAAGGATGCCCAGGGGGGACTCTTCGCCCTGCTGATCCCGATCTTCGTGCTGAGCCAGGTGTTCTCGCGGGGCAACCCGCTGCCGGGGCTGGCAGTGCTGCTCCTCGTGGCGTTGGCGCTGCTGCTGCTGTTCGGCAACCCCCGCACGGGCGCGAACCTGCGGGCGGTCTTCACGCGGCCCGAGGCAGCGGCGGTCCTCGCCCTGCTGATTCCAGCGGTGGCCGTCAGCGGCGTGTTCGGCGGGCCGTGGCTGATGCTGGCGGTGCTGTCGCTCGCCTTCGTGGGGCTGGGGCTGGCGGCCTTCCGGGGGGTGGACCTGATTTACGAGGCCGGGCTGACTTCGGCCCCGCCCGTCCCCGCCGTCCCCCAGCCTGCGCCCGCCGCCCTTCCTGCCCAGCCCAGCGCTGAAGTCCTCCCACAGCTCGACGTGCGCGAGCTGTGCCGGGGGCTGCCTTCCGCGCTGGCGGGCGAGGTGCTGTCCACCGTCGACCACCTCGAAACCGTGGCGGTGCAGGCCCGCGAGGGTGGGGATACCCGCCGCGCCTTCGACGCCCGGCAGGGCCTGAGCGACTACCTCCCCGGCACGGTGCAGGCCTGGAAGGCGCAGCCGGAAGACGAGCGCGACCCCGCCGAACTCGAACGCGCCCTGGGGCAGATTCGCCGCATCGCCGGATCGGACACCTCCTCCCGCGAGAGCGCCCGCCGCGCCTGGGAAACTCAGCAGCGCTTTCTGGAGGCCCGGACGGATAAGAGTCACGGCGACCCGGAGTGACCCGGCCGGGGGCTTGAACCGGACGTAACGTCAGCCCTTACGGTGAGGTGCGGAGGGAAGCGGTGAAACTCAGAATCGGTGAACTCGCCCGGCACAGCGGTGTCACGGTGCGGACCCTGCGCCACTACGACCAGATCGGCCTGCTCTGCCCCGGCGAGCGCACCGACGGCGACCACCGCCTCTACTCCGAGGGCGAGGTGCGGACCCTGCACCAGATTCAGACCCTGCGCACGCTGGGGCTCTCGCTGGACCAGATTCGCGGGGCACTGCACGACCCGGTCCATGATCCCGCCGCCGTTCTCGCCGCCCATATCCGCCTGCTGGAGGAGCGGCTGGAGCGCGAGCAGACGCTGCTGGAGCGTCTACGGCGGCTGGACCCGCGCGGGGCGAGCTGGGCCGAACTTCTGGAGGTGATTCGAATGAACGAGAAGGTGGAGAAGATGCTGGACGTGGCCCGTCAGGTGGGCGAGCAGCCTAAATTTGACGACGAGCAGATGAAATACCTGGAGCAGCGGCGCGAGGTTGTCGGCGAGGCCCGCATCAAGGAAGTCGAGGCCGAGTGGCCCCGCCTCATGGCCGAGGTGCTGCGCGAGATGGAAGCGGGGACCCACGCGTCGGACCCGCGTGTCCTCGACCTCGCCCGGCGCTGGCAGGGACTGGTGGCCGAGTTCACCGGGGGCCGCCCGGACATCGGTGGAACACTGAACGAGTCCTATCAGGCCCACCTGACGCCGGAGATGCAGGCGATGTGGAGCTACATCGGGGAGGCGATGGGGCACCTGAAGTGAAGTCAGCACAAGCGGCGGCCCGTGCGCATGGGCCGCCGCTTTGATGTGCGCTGCTCAGTCTTTGACGAGTTCAATCCCCGCCAGTTCGTCCACCGGCAGGCCCCACTCGTTCATCGCGGCGATGAAGGGATCGGGGTCGAACTCCTCGACGTTGTAGACGCCGGGCTTCATCCACGTTCCCTGAAGCATCAGCATCGCGCCGATCATGGCGGGCACGCCCGTCGTGTAAGACACGCCCTGCGCCTGCACTTCGCGGTAGCACTCGGCGTGGTCCTTCACGTTGTAGATGAAGTGGACGTTCGGCTGGCCATCCTTGCCCAGCCCCTTGGCCTGCACGCCGATGCAGGTCTGCCCGGTGTAGCCTTCCGCCAGCGACTCGGGCGCGGGCAGCACGGCCTTGAGGAACTCGATGGGGGCAATCTGCATGCCCCGGAAGTTGATCGGCTCGATGGAGGTCATGCCGATGCCCTCCAGCACGCTCAGGTGCTTGATGTACGCCTCGCCGAAGGTCATCCAGAACCGCGCCCGCTTGATGGTCGGGAAGTTCTGGACCAGCGACTCGAGTTCCTCGTGGTACAGCACGTAGCTCTTGCGGGTCGCCACCTTGGGGTAGTAGATGTCCTGGCTGATCTCCAGCGGCGCGGTTTCCACCCACTCGCCGTTTTCCCAGTAGCGGCCATTCGCTGTGATCTCGCGGATGTTGATCTCCGGGTTGAAGTTGGTGGCGAACGCCTTGCCGTGGTTACCGTTGTTGCAGTCCACAATGTCGAGGTAGTGAATCTCGGAGAAGTGGTGCTTGGCGTGGTAGGCGGTAAACACGTTGGTCGCGCCGGGGTCGAACCCGCAGCCCAGCAGCGCCATCAGCCCGGCCTGCTCGAAGCGCTCGCGGTAGGCCCACTGCCACGAGTACTCGAACTTCGCCACGTCACGCGGCTCGTAGTTGGCGGTGTCGAGGTAATGCACGCCCGTCTCCAGGCAGGCGTCCATGATCGTGAGGTCCTGGTAGGGCAGCGCCACGTTGATCACGAGCTCGGGGCCAAACTCGCGGATCATGGCGGCGAGTTCGGGCACGTTGTCGGCGTCCACCGCTGCCGTGGTGAACTTCGTCCGGCTCTGGGGGAAGTGCTCGTGGATTTCCGCCACGATCTTGTCGCACTTGCTCACCGTGCGGCTGGCGAGCAGCACCTCGGTGAACACGCTGTCGTTCTGGGCGCACTTCTTGGCGACCACGTTGCCCACGCCACCCGCGCCGATAATCATGACCTTGCTCATCGGGGGCCAGTGTACCCGCTCGCGGCTGCTAGCCTGCGCCCCATGCGGACCTTTGGCCTGATCCTGCTCGCCTTCGTGACCGGCGTGGGCCTGATGGTTGCTGCCCTGTCGTGGCAGGGCCGCGCCGCCCGCGAATACGCGGAGGAGGCGGTGCGGGCCGCCGTCCGCGCGGGCATCACCCAGGAGACCCCCTGCGCCGCCGTGCTGAAGCGCGAGCCGCCCGCCACCGTGCAGGGCTGCGTCGTGGGAGTGCAAGACGGTCAGCTCGCCGCCACTGTGACGCTGGAAGGCGGGCGAGTGTCAGTGGCGCGGCCCTGAGTGCTCCCAGAACTCTTGCCCGGCCCCGGATGGGGTACGGTCGGGGGATGCTGACTCTTCAGGGAACGTACCAGGTCGCGCCCAACAAGCGCCTCATCATCCTCGCTGAACCGCAGGGCACGCACGCGCAGATGCCGCTGCTGCGCGGCGACGCCCAGGCGCTGCGGGCCGCGTGCGAGGTGGGCGAGGGCCGCTGCGAGGTGCAGGTGCAGACCCAGCACGGCCCCATGCGCGGCACGCTGGTGGAAAAGCGGCCCCGCAAGTTCTCGCTGTGGCAGTTCGAGGGCCACCTCGGCTTCCTGCCGCGCGAGGAACGCGCCTGATACGCAGCCCCTGACCAGCGCGGGGGTTCTCCCGGCCGGGCAGATGTGGTCTGCTGGCCCCATGACCACTGCTGTGGCGGACCTCTACCTCTCTGACGTGCGGTCACGGATGCGTGGCGTCAAGACGCTGGGGGACGGGGCGCTCGCGCAACTTCAGTCCGGCGAGTGGCACACGGCGCTTTCGGAAGGGGGCAATTCTGCGGCCGTCCTCGTGCAGCACATGGCGGGCAACATGCACTCGCGCTGGGGCGGCCTGCGCGGGGGGTACGCGCCGGGCATGGAGGGGGAGACGCCGGGCCGCCACCGCGACGCCGAGTTTGAGGAGGGCAACCGAGCCGGGGACGAACTGCGCCAACTCTGGGAAGACGGCTGGACCGTCTTTCTGGACGCGCTGGACCACCTGCGGCCCGCCGACCTGACGGGCACGCTGACCATCCGGGGGGAGCCGCACACCGTGCTGGAGGCAATTCAGCGGCAGGTGGCCCACTACAGCGGACACGTCTATCAACTCGTGCTGCTGGTCAAGACCCTGCGGGGCGCGGACTGGCAGACCCTCAGCATTCCGCGTGGCGGGTCGACGGCCTATAACGCGCGGCTGGAGGCCGAACACCGCTGAGCTTCAGCGGTTGCTCTTGCGAAAGAGCCCGCCCTGACCCGCCGCCGCGTCCCGCACCGCTTGCTCCATCAGCGTGACGATCTGCGACACAGGGAGGGTAAAAAAGCCCGCCTCGCCCCGTGCGTGCGCGGCCCGCCACGTCTCGTACCCGCCGCCGTCGTCGGCCATGACGCCCTGCTCTAGCAGTTCGGTCACGCTCTGGCGCACCTCGGCCTCGCGGATGGGCAGGTGGCCGATAGAGGTGGTCAGGCCGCTCTCGGTCAGCGGGCTGGGAATTCGCAGGCCCTGAAGCTGGACGTGCAGCAGGGCCTCGCCGCCCACCGTCTCGCGGCGCAGGACGATCAGGGTGGAGCCTTCCTCGCCGGGGCGGGTGCGGTAGGCCCAGCGCTGGCCGGGGGCGAAGGTCGGAGTGGGGTCGGTCATGGCCCCAGGCTAGCCGACGCCACCGCACCCCCACTACCGGGGCGCTAGCCTCCCTCCCATGAGTGGTGACGGCCTGCCCGAACGGTTTGACGTGATCGTCCACCCCGCCCGCGAACTGCGCGGCGAGGTGCGGGCGCAACCCAGCAAGAACTACACGACCCGGTATCTGCTCGCGGCGGCGCTGGCCGAGGGGGAGACGCGGGTGGTGGGGGCTGCCACCAGCGAGGACGCGGAGGCGCTGCTGGCCTGCCTGCGCGACTGGGGCGCGGGGGTCGAGCGGGTGGGGGGAGACGTGACCGTGCGCGGCTTCGGGGCACATCCACGGCCCGGCGTGACCCTCAACCCCGGCAACGCGGGCGCGGTGGCCCGCTTTCTGATGGGGGTGGCTGGGCTGACCACGGGCACCACCTTCGTCACCGACCACCCCGACTCGCTGGGACGGCGGCCCCAGAGCGACCTCCTCGCGGCGCTGGAGCGGCTGGGAGCACGGGTGACGAGCGAGGGCGGACGCCTCCCGATCACGATTTCCGGCCCGGTGCGCGGCGGCGCGGTGGAGGTGAGCGCCGAACGCTCCAGCCAGTACGCCTCCGCGCTGATGTTCCTAGCACCGCTGTTGCCGGAGGGGCTGGACTTGCACCTCGCAGGCGAGATCAAGAGCCATGCCCCGCTGCGGCAGACGCTGGACACGCTGGCGGCCTTCGGGATTCAGGCGACGGCCTCGGGCGATCTGCGCCGCGTGTCCATTCCCGGCGGGCAGGCGTACCGGGCGGGGCGCGTGCCCGTGCCGGGGGACTATCCGGGGAGTGCGGCCCTCCTCGCCGCCGCCGCCGTGCTGCCGGGCGAGGTGACGGTCACCAACCTGCGTGAGCATGACCTTCAGGGCGAACGCGAGGCTTTGGCCGTGCTGCGCGAGATGGGCGCGGAGGTTGTGCGCGAGGGCGACCGGGTGACGGTGCGCGGCGGACGGCCCCTGCGGGCGGTGACCCGCGACGGCGACGGTTTCACGGACGCGGTGCAGGCTCTCACCGCCGCCGCCGCCCTTGCCGACGGCACGACCACCTGGGAGAACGTGGCGACCCTGCGGCTCAAGGAATGCGACCGCATCAGCGACACCCGCCGCGAGCTGGAGCGGCTGGGGCTGACGGCGAGCGAGACGGGGGGCAGCCTTAGCGTGACGGGCACGGGGCGAATTGCCGGGGGCCTCACCGCCGACGGGCACGGCGATCACCGGATGATCATGCTGCTGACCGTGCTGGGCCTCCGGGCCGACGCCCCCATTCGCATCAGCGGGGCGCACCACATCCGCAAGAGCTATCCGGAATTTTTCCGACATCTGGAGGGGCTGGGGGCACGCTTCCAGTATGTGGAGGCCACGCGGGATTGACCGCCGTCACGGTTCCGGCTCACGGCCCCGTGATCTTCTGCCCCCATGCGGAAACGATTGCTGATGGCGGGGATGCTGGCGCTGGCGGGCATGGCGGGCGCACAGGCCCCCACCCTCAAGGCCCCGGACGGCTTCAAGGTCACCGTGTACGCGGACGGCTTCCAGCAACCGCGTTTCATGGCGGTCGCCCCAAACGGCGACGTGTTTCTCTCGGATTCGCGGGCGGGGAGGGTCGTGGTGCTGCCCGACCGTGACCGCAACGGGCGGGCTGACCGCCAGATCGTCTTCGCGTCGGGGCTGAACCGCCCGCATGGGCTGGCCTTCCACAATGGTTTCCTGTACGTGGCGAACACGGACGGGGTGGTGCGCTTCCGGTACGCGAGCGGGCAGACGAAGGCGAGCGGGGCCGCGCAACGTGTCGTCTCGTTGCCTGCCAACGGCGGCCACTGGACCCGCACCGTGGAGTTTGGCCCCGACGGGCGGATGTACGTCTCGGTCGGCTCCAACTGCAACGTCTGCGAGGAAACCGACGACCGCCGCGCCGCCGTGTGGGTCTACGACGCCGACGGGAAGAACGGCAAACCCTACGCGACGGGCCTGCGCAACGCGGTCGGGCTGGAGTGGTTCGGCGGCGCCCTCTACGCCACCAACAATGGCCGGGACATGCTGGGCGACGACCTTCCGCCTGAGGGTTTCTACAAGCTGAGGGCAGGCGGCTTCTACGGCTGGCCCTACTGCTACACGGTGAGGGCAGGGCAGGCGCAGGTCTGGGACAAGGACTTTGGGCAAAAGAGCGCGGCGGTCTGCAAGTCCGCGACCCCCGCCTTCGCCCTGACGACCGCACATTCCGCGCCGCTGGGCCTCGCCTTCTACACGGGCAAGACTTTCCCCAACACCTACCGGGGCCAGATGTTCGCCGCCCTGCACGGCTCGTGGAACCGCAGCGAGAAGAGCGGGTATAAGGTCGTCACCGTGAACCCCCAGACGGGCCAGGTGCGCGACTTCCTGACCGGCTTCCTGCGGGGTGACGAGGTGCTGGGGCGCCCGGTGGACCCGGTGGTGGCGCGGGACGGGGCGCTGCTCGTCACCGACGACGGCGAGGGGCGGGTCTGGCGGATTCAGTACGTGGGACGGTAGGACTCCGGGCCTCCTGACCGGGACGCAGGGTGGGCATCCCGGTCTCTTGGTCTGACTACACTGACCCATGACCACCACCCTCCCCGCCCCGCCCGCGCCCGTCGCCGCGCCTCCCCGCGCGACCCCGGCGCAGAACCTCGTCACGCTGGGGCTGGGGTGGTGGCTGACCACGGGCATCTTCGTGGACGGCTGGGCGCACAACCGATACGGCGAGAGCCTGGAGACCTTCTTCACGCCCTGGCATGCGCTGTTCTATTCGGGCTTCTTGGCGGTGGCGGCGTGGGTGCTGTGGCTGGGGTACCGGGGCTGGCGGTCGGGGCGGCGGGGCCTCGCGGCCTTTCCGGAGGGGTACGCCCTCGCCGCGCTGGGGGTGCCGATCTTCGGGCTGGGCGGGCTGGGGGACATGACCTGGCACACCGTCTTCGGGATCGAGGTCGGTATCGAGGCGCTGCTCTCGCCCACCCACCTGCTGCTGTTCGCGGGCGCCTCGTCCATCTTGGCGGCCCCGCTGGTGAGCAGTTGGCGGGTGCCCACGCCCCGCGCGGCCCCGGCGGGGGTGGTGTGGCCCGCCGTGCTGTCGGCCACGGCGCTGCTGAGCTTCACGTCCTTTATGCACATGTACCTGTGGGGCCTGCTGGCCGCTCCGCAGGGCCTGGGCTACGTGCAGACGCGCGGGGAGCTGGGCAGCATCCTGCTCACCGCGCTGATCCTGGCTGCGCCCCCCCTTCTGCTGCTGCGGCGCTTCCGGCTGCCTTTCGGGGCCATGACCCTGATGTATGGGCTGAACACCCTGCTGATGACCCTGATGCTGGTGCCCGGCGAGTGGCGCGTGCCCCTGCTGATGCTCGCCGCCGGGCTGGTGGCCGACGCGGGGCTGCTGCTGCTGAACCCGTCCCCGGCGCGGCCCTGGGCGCTGCGGGCCTTCGCCTTCCTGTTGCCGCTCGCCGTGTGGGTGCCGTATCTGGGCGGGCTGGCGCTGCTGGGCCTGACCAACCTCAGCCTGGAGCTGTGGCTGGGCGTCGCGGTCATGGCCGGGCTGGGCGGCGTGGGGCTGAGTGCGCTGGTGGTGCCGCCACCCGTGCCCGCCGAAGCGGGCGGCTGATAGCCTCCCCCCATGACCCCCCGCACGCCCGAGGAAGTCCGGGCCTTTTTCGACGCCCACCGCACCGTTCGCCAGTACGTCACCGGGGAGGACGGCTCGCCCCTCCCCATGCCACCCGAGCATCTGGACGTGCTGCTCCACGCCGCGCAGCGTGCCCCGACCGACGCGACGGCGCAGCTCTACTCCTTCATCCGCCTCGTTTCGCCGGAGGTCCGGGCGCGGGTGGCCGAGCTGACCACGAACGCGCATGTGCAGACGGCCTCTGAAGCCTTCGTAATCTGCCTGGACGTGCGGCGGGTGGGCCAGTTCCTACGAGTCGCCGGGCACGAGGTCGGGCACTGGCCTGCCATCGGGGTGCATTTCGGCCTCGGGGACGCGGTAATGGCGGGGCAGAATCTGCTGACCGCCGCTGAGCTGCTGGGCTATCAGGGCTGCTGGATCGGTGGGGTGATGAATGGGTTGGAGGGGCTGCTGGACGTGCTGGAGCTGCCCGAAGGGGTGTTGCCCTTCGCTGCCCTCACGGTGGGCCTTCCCGCCGAGACGCCATCCCAGCGTCCGCGCGTGCCCCGGTCCCTCGTCGTCCATGAGGACCGCTACCGGGACGGAACTGACGAGGAGTTGCGCCAGGCCATCGAGGTTATGAATCCCATCGCCGCGCGGCGAGATCAGCCCGGCGACTGGGCGCGGCTGCTGCGGGCGTACTGGGCACCGGGCGGGGGTATGGAGAAGCGCGAGCCGCACCTCATCGCGGCGCTGAGGCGGCAGGGGCTGTGGGCCGGGGAGGAGGCGGAGGCGACCGTGCCCCCGGCCGAGGCCGCGCCCGCCCGCGAGGGGTGACCGGCTGGGCGGTGGGTGGCCTGGAACTGGCTGTCAGCCTGATGCTGGGATTGGCGCTCGTGGGGTTCCTGCTGACGTTCATTCAGTGGATGCGGTCGGCGCCTCTGGGTCGGCTGAGGATGGTCTGGGGGCTAGCCGCTTCGGTCGCAGCGCTTACGCTTCTGCTGCTGTGGTGGCACCTGCGAACGCCGGATGCCGAGTGGCAGCCCCTCGTGAGTCCGGAGCCGCCCGTCTCGGTGCCGTTCGGGAAACGTACCTTCTCCGGTCTGTTCTGGGGGTTGCAGCTTTATCTGGCTGGAGTCGCTGCCGCGACCATGTGGGCCACCCGGCCCCCGACCATGATGGAGCAGCTCAGCGTGAGGCAAATCGGGGCGCTGATGGGGATGGTGGTGCTGACCTGGCTGGCCTGGTTCATGCTGCTGCTCTGAAGTCTCTATCCTCCCCCCATGCCCCGCTCGCCGCTTGACCTCACCACCCTCGCCGCCCGCGCGGGGGAAGAAGCCCGGCCCGCTGCCTCAACCCCGCTCGCCGAGCCGATCTACCAGTCCACTGTCTACGCCTTTCCCGACCTTGACGCCCTGGAACGGGCGATGAGCGGCGAGGAGCCGCACCCCTTCTACTACCGCAACGGCACGCCGAACGCGGGCACGCTGGAGCGGACGCTCGCGGCGCTGGAGGGAACGGAAGCGGCCCTCGTCGCCGCGAGCGGCATGGCGGCGATCAGCGCGGCGCTGTTGGGGGTGCTGGAGGCGGGCGACCACGTGGTGGCCGACGCCCGCGTGTATGGCGTGACCTACGCGCTGCTGGCCGAGGAGCTGCCCCGGCTGGGCATCCACACCACCTTCGTGGATGCCTGCGACCCGGAGGCGGTGGAGGCGGCCTTCCGCCCCGAGACGCGCGTTTTGCACGTCGAGAGCCTCACCAATCCGCTGATGACCGTACCCGACGTGCCCCGGCTGGCTGACCTCGCGCATGGGCGGGGAGCGGTCCTCAGCGTGGACAACACCTTCGCCAGTCCCGCCGTGTTCCGGCCTGCCGAGCATGGGGCCGACCTCGTGACCCACTCCGTCAGCAAGTACCTCAGCGGGCACTCCAACGCCTTCGGGGGCGTGGTCTGTGGGCGGGCGGACCTCGTGGCGGCGGCGCGGACGCGGCTGACCCGGCTGGGGGGCACGATGAGCGCCTTCGATGCCTGGATGACGCTCCAGGGCCTCAAGACGCTGGGCTTGCGGATGCGAGCACACTCCGGCAACGCGCAGGCGGTGGCCGACGTGCTGGCGAACCACCCACGGGTGCGGGCCGTGTACCACCCCGGCCTCTCCGATCACCCACAGTTTCAGCGGGCAATGGAGTTGTACCCGAATGGCTTCGGCGGGATGCTCAGCGCGGACATCGAGGACGCCCCCGCCTTCGTCCGGGCACTCGCGGGCCGGATTCCCCTGGCCCCCAGCCTCGCGGACGTGGTGACCACCCTGTCGTGGCCGTGGGGCACCTCGCACCGGGCGCTGCCGGAAGCCGAGCGCCGCCGCCTGGGAATCACGCCGGGGCTGCTGCGCCTGAGCATCGGCATCGAGGACATCGGCGACCTGCTGGGCGAGTTGGAGGAGGCGCTGGAGGGCTAAGGGCGGGCCAGGTGTTCTCCCACGCCATCGGCTTCGACGACGCTCCCTTCGCCCGAGAGCACCGGGGCGATGTGGCGGTATTCGGCACCGTCTATGCGCGGCACACCCTGCATGGGGTTGTCCGTGGCCGGGTCCGGCGCGACGGGCGAAACAGTACCGCCGAACTCGCCCGGCTGGTGGGGGAGAGCGGTGCCCGCGAGCACCTGCACCTGATCCTGCTGCAAGGGGTCGCCCTCGCGGGATTCAACGTGGTGGACGTACCCATGTTGAGTCGGTTGACTGGATTGCCTGTCCTCGTCGTGGCGCGGCGGTCTCCGAACCTGGAGCGTATCCGGGCGGCTTTGCTGACGCGGGTGCCCGGCGGGACGCGGAAATGGCGACTGATTGAGGCGCTGGGGCCGATGGAACCCTGCCGGGGGGTGTGGGTGCAGCGGGTGGGCCTAAGCTTGCCGGAAGCGGAAGCGGCCCTCGGTGCCTTGACCCTCACGGGCCGCATTCCCGAACCCCTGCGGGCCGCGCACCTGATCGCCGGGGGCGTGACGCGGGGCAGCAGCCGGGGTGGGCGGGTTTAGCGCCCCTCCGCCTCGATCTCCCGCAGGTGCTCGATCCGCCCCGCCGTCCCTGGATGCGTCTCCAGCAGGTCGCCCAGACCGCCTTCCCCGGCCTGCACATCCGACTCGTCGGTATTCCGGCGGCCTGTCTCCAACCGGGCGAGGATGTCGCGCAGGGGCTTGGTGGTGCCGTAGGTGTCCATCAGGTAGGCCCCGGCAACCCGGTCCGCTTCGGTTTCGGCGGCGCGGGAGTAGCCGCCGCGCAGCAGGGCAGCGGGCACGGCGGCGGCGAAGGTGCCCGCGCTGACCACGTCGCCCGTGACGGCCACGGTCAGGAGCGTCAGCCCTAGCCCCTGGTACACCGCCGCCAGCCCGTGCCGCCCGGTGACGTGCCCCGCCTCGTGGGCCAGGACCCCCACGAGTTCGCGGTCGCTCCTGGCGAGGGCCACGAGTTGATCGGTCATCACGACGGTGCCGTTCGGTAGGGCGAAGGCGTTCGCTCCCAGCGCGAGGGGACTGTCTTCCGGTGATCCGTCGCGCAGCAGCAGGCGGTAGCCGTAGCCCCCGCCCGCCGCCCGCGTGACCCGCCGGAAGGCCGCCTGGAGTTCCGCCTGCCGCGCCCGGCTCAGCCGCGTGGGGCCGAGGTAGTCGCCGTCGAGAAACTCGATGGTTTCCCGGTCGAAGGTCGCCAGCACCGGGCGGGGGGTGGCCGATGCTGCCGTGCGGGCCAGGGCGGGAATGCCGAACACCACGAAGGCCGCGACGAGGGCGAGCGTCACGGCGAGCGCTCCCAGTGCCGTCGCCCAGCGCGACTCCAGCCGCCGCACCCCGCCCAGCCCCCGGTTGCGGCCCAGCCGAGCCTCCAGCGCCGTGACGGCCGCGTCGTCGCGCGTCTCGAAGCGCGAGCCGTCCGGGAACTTCAGCACGCGCGGCAGTCCCGGCACGGGCGGCTCGATCTGCACCTGCGCGGGGAGCCACGGCGTCTCCGGGCCATCCTCCAGCCGAAGTGTCAGGCCCTCGCCCCGGACTTCCAGCGTCGCGGGGTGGGGGCGGCTGCTGCGTCCGTCGAAGGCGCGGCCGTCCAGCCCGAGGTCGGGAGGCGTCATCAGAACCCCAGGTCGATGTCGAGAAGTTCGGTGGCGGCCTCGCCCAGCGCGTCCTCGCCGGGGGTCACGTCCGCCGTGAAGGACTCCAGCGGCACCAGCGCCCGCACCTGCATCCCCGCGAGCACGTACCGCGCCCGCCGCACCGCCGCCCAGGGGGTTGCCAGCCCCAGCGTCAGGACCTGCACGACCGCATTCGACACCCCGATCCACACCAGCCGCCACGGGCTGAAGGTGGCCCCGGTGCGGACCACGCCGCCGACCTCCACCCGGTTCAGCACCAGCCGCAGGGTGGCCGCCCGCACGTACTGCCAGGCCACTCCGTAGAGGGCCAGCACCAGCAGGTAGCCCCCCGCCAACGCGGCGAGAAAAGCAGGCCCCAGAAAGTCCTCCTCGGTCTGGGGCACGTCCAGCACGCCCGTCCCGAACAGCACCCCCAGGAGGGGCACCGCCAGCAGCAGTCCGCCTCCCAGGGTGAGGGCCAGCCCGGTCAGCCCGATCAGGTAGAACTCGCCCACGTCGCCCCGGAACCGTGCCCGCGCGGTGCCGTAGGCCGCCCCGTCCACCTGGTAACGCCGTTGCAGGAACCACGCGAAGGGCAGCGCCAGTCCCCCCGACAGCAGCGCGGCCAGGTTGCCCAGCCCGTAGGCCGCGTAGGCCCCGCCCGCCCGGCCGTGGTGCCGGAACTTCAGGCCCCGGTGGGTGGTGCTGACGGCCAGAAAGCGCAGCGACTTCATCACCAGCCAGGGGTACAGCGCGAAAAACAGCACCGCGATGGTCCCCGCCACGTACTCCCAGCCGGTGAACTGAAACTGGCTCGCCAGCGTGTAGGTCAGAAAAAAGGCGCCCACGATCAGGTACCCCCGCAGCAGGGCGAGGGGCCTAGCGGTGTATTCGAAATTTGCCCCGTCCAGCCAGGTGTGCCCGTAGAAATACTGCCGCTGCCGCACCCGCGCCCAGGGAAGGTACAGCCCCAGGGTCACGATGGTCAGGGCCGTGTTCACGATCCAGAGCCGGAAGTATTCACCCGCCTGCCCGGTAAAGGAAAAGGCGTGGCTGGTCACGGACACCGGCACGTCCGCCGTCTCCGCCGGGGGGAGGCTGCCGGGCCGGGCGGCGTGGCGGCCCAGCGGCACGGAAGGCGGCACGTCGGTCATGTCCGCATGGTACGGGGCGGCGCGGCCGGGGAGGGCGGCAAGTCGTGCGCGGCTTCCCGGCAGCGAAACGGGAGCGGACGCACGCGGCGCCCGCCCCCCGAAACCGGGACGTTCCGGGTTACCAGCGGCTCCCGCCGCCCCGGTTGCCGCCGCCGTAGCCGCCCTGACCGCCCATGGGGGCGGGCGCGGCGTTGGTCACCACGACGTTCTTGGCCTGGGGACCCTTGTTGCCCTGCCCGGCCTCGACCTCGAACTCGACCTCGTCGCCCTCGTTGAGCTTGCGGAAGCCGCCGCTCTGGATGGCGCTGTAGTGCACGAACACGTCGGGGTTGCCCGGATGCTCGATAAAGCCGTAGCCCTTTTCCACGTTAAACCACTTCACACGACCTTGCGCCATAGCACTCCTTGCATCTTCACCAACGTCACCCGGGCGAGCGGCCCTCTGGGCGGCTGCCGGTGGTGCAGGGTAAACGGGGAAGACGGGCCGATTATCGCACGGCCCGGCCCCGGTGAGCGCCGGAGGTGCGCCGTTCCCCGCTTCCCCCGGCCCCTATACTCGGTTCAGACGTTTCCCGCCTTCTCCTCTTGTTCCCGCTCCCCGCCCCGGAGGCCCCATGCCGCTCTACGCCCTCGCCGACCTCGTGCCCGACCTTCACCCCAGCGCCTTTGTGGCGCCCAGCGCTGACCTCACGGGCGCGGTGTCGGTAGGCGAGGAGGCCAGCGTGTGGTTCGGGGTGGTCGCGCGGGGCGACATCGAACCCATCGTGATCGGGCCGCGCTGCAACGTGCAGGACGGCGCCGTGCTGCACACCGACGAGGGCCACCCCTGCACCCTGGAAGAAGACGTGACGGTCGGCCACCGGGCGGTCGTTCACGGGGCCGTGTGCGAGGCCGGAAGTCTGGTCGGCATGGGCGCGGTGATGCTCAGCGGTTCGCGGCTGGGGCGCGGAGCTGTGCTGGCGGCCGGAGCCTTGCTGCGTGAGGGGCAAAGTGTGCCGGATGGGATGCTCGCCGTGGGCGTGCCCGCCCGCGTGGTCCGTGCGGTCGAGCCGCCCGACAATGCTGCCCGGTACGTGGAGCAGGCCGCCCGTTACCGCCGGGAGGTCCGTCGCCTCCCCGACCCCACCGGAGGCCAGCGGTGACCGCCCCCGGCGAGGTCCCCCGCGAAGGTCCCGAGGAGGTCGTGCCGGAACTCGCGCCGATGTTTCCGGGGGTCGCTCCCTTCCTGGCCCGCTTCCTGCCGCACTCGCCGCCCACCCACACCGGGCTGAGCGTTCCTTTCTGTGACCTGCACGGGCTGCTGCGCCACTTCCACGACCAGAGCTGGTACGGTTACCTGCACGCGCAACTCGGTGACCAGCACGCCGTCGTGCTGCTGTACGAGGGCCGGGCGGTGACGGCGGCCTCGGTCAGTGGGACGGGCGAACAGGCGCTGGGCGACCTGCTGGGCCTCTACGAGCAGGGGGCCGTGCTGAGCGCCCATCCCCTTACCCCGCCCCTGGCCCACGCCCTGAGCGGGGTGGGCAGCCGGGCCTGGAAGGTGGACGTGACGGGCGATTTCACCGGGCTGCACGTCTGCGCGTCGGGGGCGACCTTCTACGCGGGGGGGGCGGCGGTGGCCACCCTACCTGTCACGCTGCCCTACGAGGGGGCCTTTCCCGCCCCGCTGCGGCCCCAGACGCTGATGCTGCCGCGCAGCCTGGCGGGGTGGGCGCACCATCCCTACACCCTGACCCTGCGGGGCCGCGACGCCCTGCACCCCATCACCGACGTGCACCGCACCTTCCGGCTGGGGCATGGGCCGCTGGGTCTGGGCTTCCTGCGGGCGCTGCGCGAGGGGCTGACCCCCGCCGAACACGCCCTGCGCGGCGACCTCGCCCTGCACGACCTCGAACCCCTGCTGCGCGAGTTCGTGGCCGAGGGGCTGGTGCGCGGCGAGTGACGTTCGGCCCGGTCACCGCGCTCCGCCTGTGCTGGAATACGGGGCGTGACCCTGCCCTCCCGGTCCCCTTCCCCCCCCTCTGACCCGGCGCTCGCCGCGGGCCGCACGGCCACGCTGGCGGTGCTCGCGGGCCTGTTCATGCTGGCGACCACGCCCTTCCTGGGGCGGCTGGTGCAGGGCGAGACGGACCACCTGTTCCGCAACGTGGCCTACGCGGTCGCCACCGCCGTGCTGCTCTGGCAGGTGTGGCGCGGCAGCGTGTGGGCGTGGCGGCTGACGGTGGGCTTCAGCGTCTTTTCGGGGCTGCTGGTCTTCATCGTGGGGATGCTGGCAGGCGTCAGCAACTGGCAGGGCTGGGTCATCAGCGCGGCGGGGCTGGGGTTCATGGTGCTGGGGCTGTGCCTGGTGTCGGTGCCGGGCATCCGCGCCTACCTGGACTCGCGCTGGGCGGCGCGGGGGCGGCGTTCGGGGGGGCAGGCATGAGCCGCCGCTTCACCGTGCAGGGCACGAACAACGCCTTCGCCTGCGCCCACTGCGGCGCACAGGTGCAGCCCCTGGGCAATGGATCGGTTCGCAACCACTGCCCCGAGTGCCTGCATTCCCTACACGTGGATATCCTGCCCGGTGACCGCGCCAGCGACTGCCACGGCGTGATGGACCCCGTGGGCGTGGACCAGAGCGGCAAGAAGGGTTGGGTCATCCTGCACCGTTGCCGCAAGTGCGGCTACCAGGGCCGCAACAAGGCCGCCCTCGACGATTCGGGGCAGCCGGACTCCTGGGACGCCCTGGTGGCGCTCAGCCGACGGGTGCGGGAGTAGGGGCCAAAAAGAAAGGGGCCGGGCGTGACGCGCCCCGGCTCCCTTCCCCCTGTGGCGCTCAGCCCTTGCAGCGCACGTCCTTGCCGAAGTGCTTGGATGACAAGAAGGCGTAGCTGTTGGTGGAGAAGTAGGCCTGGATGGCCGAATTCAGGGCGAGGCGGGCCTGGTCGTTGTCCTCGCGGACCATGAAGCCCAGGGGCACGCTCCACAGTTCCGGCCCGAAGTGGATCTTGATCTTGGGAAAGTTGCGCTTGGCGGCGGGTTCCATCACCGTATAGGCGAAGGTGGCGTCGACCGCCCTGGAAATCACCGCGAACATCAGGTCACCGTTGGACTTGTAGACCTTGACCTGCTTCTCGAAGGGAAGCTTTTGCACGTAGGAGTGCATCAGCGATCCGGTCCCCACGCCGATGGTCTTGCCCGCGAGGTCGGTGTGCTTTTGCAGGGCGGGGTCGAGCGACGCCACCGACACGCCCGCGCAGGCGGTGGGCACCGTGAAGTCCACCTTGTTCTCGCGGGTGCTCGTCACGCCCAGGGCACCCACGGCCACGTCGGCGC
Organism: Deinococcus sp. NW-56; assembly: GCF_002953415.1. Classification (NCBI taxonomy): domain Bacteria; kingdom Thermotogati; phylum Deinococcota; class Deinococci; order Deinococcales; family Deinococcaceae; genus Deinococcus; species Deinococcus sp. NW-56. Next base: position 986,660 of record NZ_CP026516.1, read on the forward strand.
GGTCGTCTTGCAGGGCCTTGATGAGCTGGTCGGCGGCGACCTTCTGCATCTCGACCTTCAGGCCCATCGCCCCGGCGACCGCCTGCAGCAGTTCGACCTCGTAGCCGCTGTACTTGTCTCCGGCGGCCATGGTGAAGGGGGGCAGGTCGCCGGGCGTGGCGACCCGCAGCACGCCGCTTTGCTTGATCTGCGCGAGGGAGCGGGCCTCGGCCGCGTTCAGGCTGGTCAGGCCCGCCGCGGCCGCGAGGGCGAGGGTGGACACGAGAAACCGTCGGGTGGGAAACATAGGCACGTCCTTTCAGAAGGACCGCCGTAAGAGGGGCGGCCCGTGGAGGGCTTGGAAGGGGAGTGGAAGGGAAGGCACGTGCCCGGCAGCCCGGACCTCGTGGCCCCTGGGGGTCGCGTGAAGGCAAGGTAAAGGGCTGACCCTGTCAAAATCCTGACGGCGCGGGGAGAGGCGGGGGGTGCAGGCCGGCCGTATTACACTCGCCGCATGGTTCTGTGGCTGGTGGTGGCTTTTATCGTGCTCAGCGCGTCGCTGATCCTGGCGCTCTCCTATGGCCCGCTGCGAACGGCGGCCAACGTGCGGACCGTGCGGACCTTCGCTGCCGTGCAGTACCTCGCGGCGGCGGTGCTGGCCGCTGCCCGCCTGATGGGGCAGGCGTGAGCGCTCCCACGACGGGACTGGCCACCCCCGACGCCTGGGTCATGGACCTGCACTTTCAGGACCAGCCCGGCGTGATCGCCTCCTACGCCCTCGACACCGGGGACGGCCTGGCCCTCGTGGACGTGGGGCCGGGGAGCACCCTGGGGGCGCTGGAGGCCGGACTCTCGGAGCGCGGCGCCTCTCTCTCCGACGTGCGCCACATCCTGCTGACCCACATCCACCTCGACCACGCGGGCGCGGCGGGCACGCTGCTGGAGCGGCTGCCCCGCGCCCGCGCCTATGTCCACGAGCGCGGCGCGGCCCACCTCTCGCGGCCCTCGCGCCTGCTGACGAGTGCCGCCCAGATCTACGGCGACCAGATGGAGCGGCTGTGGGGGGAGATGAAGCCGATCGACCCCGACCGTCTGACCGTCCTCTCCGGCGGCGAGGCCCTGCGCTTGGGCCGCCTGGAGGGCGAGGCCCTGTCTACCCCCGGCCACGCGGTCCACCACCTCGCCTACCACCTCGGAGACGACCTGTTCGTGGGGGATGTGGGGGGGATTCGGTTGGACATCCGCCAGACGCCCCGCGCCCCCACTCCGCCGCCCGACATCGACCTCCCGGCGTGGCAGCGCAGCGTGAACCTTCTCCGCGCCCGCGACGCCCGCACCGTGGCGCTGGCGCACTTCGGCACCTTCCCGCAGGCGGCGGCCCACTGGGACGGCCTGCTGGGCACCCTGGAGCGCGACGCCGCCGTGGTGGGGGAGGGGCTGGGAGGCGGGCAGACGCTGGAGGAGATCACCGAACGCTTCACCGAACACCTCTTCGCAGACCTGGAGGCGGAGGCGCCCGGCCTGTCTGAACGCTTCGGCTTCGCCTGCCCTCCCTGGATGAGCGTGCAGGGCCTCGCCCGCTACTGGGGCCGGGCCGCCGTGCGGGGCGGAGGCGAACGCACTCGGGGCGAGGCGGGCTGATGCGCGTTCTCGTCGTGGGCAGCGGGGGGCGTGAGCACGCCCTCGTGGACGCCTGCACTCGGTACGGCCACGAGGTGCTGTGTACGCCCGGCAACCCTGGCATTGCTGCCCAGGCGCGGGTGATCGCCAGCCCGCAGGACCCGGAGACGTTGGCCGACCTCGCCGTCCGGGAGGCGGTGGATGTGGTGATCGTGGGGCCGGAAGCCTACCTCAGCGCCGGACTCGTGGACGCTTGCCAGGCACGCGGCGTTCCCGCCTTCGGCCCCACGCGGGCCGCCGCCCGGCTGGAGAGCGACAAGGCCTGGAGCAAGGCCTTCATGGTCCGTCACGGCATCCCGACCGCTGCCCACCACTCCTTTGCCGAACTGGAAGCAGCCCTGACCCACGCGCAGGCCCAGCCGCTTCCCCTCGTCGTGAAGGACGCGGGCCTGCGGGCGGGCAAGGGAGTCACCGTTGCCCACACCTGGGCGGAGGCGGAGGCAGCCCTGCGGGACATCTTCTCCCAGCCTGGCGCACAGGCGGTGCTCGAGGAGTTTATGACCGGGCAGGAGGTCAGCATCCTGGCCCTCACCGACGGCGAACGCTATGCCCTGACGCCCCCCAGCCAGGACCACAAGACCATCGGCGAGGGGGACCGTGGCCCGATGACGGGCGGCATGGGCGTGGTCTGCCCCTTTCCATTGGGGGAGGGAGACCTTGACTTCATCCGCCGCGAGATCGTGGAACGGACCCTGGCGGGCCTGCGGGCCGAGGGCCTGCCCTTTTGCGGGGTGCTGTACGCCGGGCTGATGCTCACGCCGGAGGGGCCGCGCGTGGTCGAGTTCAACGCCCGTTTCGGCGACCCCGAGGCCGAGGCGGTGCTGCCCCTGCTCGCCTCCGACCTCGCCCGGCACGCGCTGGAGGCGGCGCAGGGACGGCTGGACCCCGGTCAGGTGCATTTCCGCGACGGAGCCAGTGCCGTCGTGATTCTGGCGGCCGCCGGCTACCCGACTGACCCTCGACGGGACATTCCCCTGGAGCTGCCCGACCCTGGCCCCGGCGAGGTGATCTACCACGCGGGCACGGCCCTGCGCGGCGGCAGGCTGGTCAGCGCAGGCGGACGCGTGCTGGCGGTGACCGCCACCGCCCCGACGCTGGAGGCGGCTCTGGAGCATGCCTACGGCCTTGCGGACCGGGTGGACTTTCCAGGCGGCCAGCTTCGGCGCGACCTGGGCTTCCGGCTGGGATTGCGCCCCGCCTCCGTCACGCGCTAGCATCCCGGCTGGCCCATCCATCCCGGGCTTCAAGCCGATGTGGCGGAATTGGTAGACGCACTCGACTCAAAATCGAGCGGGCAACCGTAGGGGTTCGAGTCCCCTCATCGGCACCACTTTGATCGGCAGCACTGCTCCGGGCGGCTCCGGTAGCCGCTCTCCCCGAGGTCCCCCATGATCCTGACCCTCTTCATCATCCTGTTTGCCCTGGTCTGTGTGGGGCTGGTCTTTTTTGTTCTCCTTCAGGTCCCCAAGCAGGCGGGGCTTTCGGCCAGCATGGCGTCGGGCGGCTCACTGCTGGGTGGGCGCGGCGTCGAGGGGGGCCTCATCCGGGTGACAAGTGTCCTGGGCGGCCTCTTCATGCTGCTCGCCCTCCTCATCAACGTCGTCTCTCGCTGACCCGCATTTCCCCTGAAGATGAGCCGCCTGAGTGCATAGGCGGCTCTTTCTATTCAACTTGTGGGCAAGGTGCGAACAGCGCCGAAAGGTGGTCCTCCTCGTCGCAGTGCCGAATTGGGCCTCCCAGACGAAAAGTTCACTCTGCGACAATCGCTGACCCTGCTGTGAATAGCCTGTGATTGGACATTCATCGTTGTACGCCTGGGGCTTGACCTTGAGCAAACCTTGTCGCTAGAGTGACCGCGCTGGAATCCCTCAAATGGCTTAGGTCGAACGGCTCATCTGATGCACCGCCAGATGGTGTTCACGTACCAGATTTCCAGAAGTAGCTCCCTTCAGGAGGCACCGCATGAAGAAAGCCCTGTTTGTCGCGCTCGCCATGACCGTCGGTTCCGCCGCCTCTGCTGCTCCCTTCGTCTGGCCCGCCGCCTGGACGGCCGAGCAGAACACCGCCAACAAGCGCGGTGGCGAGTACCGTTACTACTCCCTGTCGGACTACAAGACCTTCAACCCGTTCACCAGCGCGGAAGCGGACTCCATTCCCACGCTGATCGCGTCGGGGACCGGTCTGTTTGCCCAGGACCCCCGGAATGACGAGTTCATCCCCTACATGGCGGATGCCAAGCCGACCGTCAGCAACAACGGCAAGCGCTTCGTCGTGAAGATCCGTCAGGGCATGAAGTTCAGCGACGGCCAGCCCATCACGGCCGACGACTTCGTGACCACGATGCGCATCCACATGGACGACAAGGTCGGCAGCAACAGCTACGACTCTTTCCGTCTGGCGGGCAAGCCCATCACCATCAAGAAGATCGACAACTACACTGTGCAGTTCGACTTCCCCCAGGTCAGCTCCGGTGCCTACGAGCGCATGAGCTTTACCCCCTGGCCTGATCACGTGTTCGGCAAGGCCTACCGTGAAGGCGGCGCCGAGGCGATCAAGAAGATGTGGACGCTGGGCACCAACCCCAACCAGATCGTGTCCCCTGGTATGTGGACCCTGGGCAGCTACCGCGCCGGTGAGCGTGCAGTGCTGGAGCGCAACGAGCGCTGGGGCGAGTGGAACAAGGACAGCCGTGGTAACGCGCTGCCCTACCTGGCCAGCGCCTCCTACCGCATCGTGGGGGATGCCAATGCGGCGCTCGCGGCCTACCTGGCTGGGCAGATCGACGCCGTGAACGTTCGCAATGCTGACGATCTCGCGCAGATCAAGCGGGCGATGGACGCTGGCCGCCTGAAGGCCACGCTGATCCCCAACGTCAGCCCCCAGGCGACGAGCCAGTGGATCACCTTCAACTGGAACAAGGCGGGCGATCCCTTCAAGCAGAAGCTCTTCCGTGACGTGCGCTTCCGCCGCGCCATGAGCCACATCGCCAACCGCAAGGCGATGGTCGACCTCGCGCTGGGTGGCCTGGGCACCGAGACGTACTTCAGCGTCTACCCCATCTTCCGTCAGCAGATCGCGGCGGGCGCCAACGCTCCCAAGTACCCCTACAACCTGCAGGCGGCCAGCAGCCTGCTGCGTCAGATGGGCTTCACCAAGAAGAACGCCCAGGGCTACCTGGTCGACAACAGCGGCAAGGTGCTGGAGTTCAACCTCTCCACCAACGCGGGCAACACCGTCCGCGAGCAGCTGGGCCGCATCTTCGCCGACGAGGCCAAGAAGGTCGGCGTGAAGGTCAACTTCACCCCCATCGACTTCAACAACCTCGTCAACCAGCTCACCTCCAAGGGCGAGAACCGGCCCTTCGACGCGATCCTGCTGGGTCTGTCGGGCGGCAGCAACGTGTGGTCCTTCGGGTCCAACGTGACGCCCTGCGGCGGCAACCTGCACAGCTACAACAACAACTCCAAGGGCACCTGCCTGACCTCGCAGGAAACCCTGATGACCAAGCTGTACTACCAAGGCGACGCGACGCTGGACGACGCCAAGCGCCGCGCCATCGGTGGGCAGATCATGAAGGCCGAGGGCGAGCTGCAGCCCGTGATCTATCTGGTCGGTGGTAACTACCACGTGACCTTCAACGAGCGTCTCGGCGGCGAGTACCCCCGCAACCTGATGGACGCCTACTACGGCAGCCGCGACCTCGCGCTGACCTTCATCAAGTAACCTCCCGCCCGCACGTACACGGGGGGTGGCTCGCACACGCGGGCTGCCCCCCACTCGCGTGAACTCTCAGGAGTGCTCCATGATTCCATTTCTCCTGCGGCGGGTGGTCCAGTCCATTCCGACGCTGCTGCTCGCCAGCGTACTGATCTTTTTCGTGATTCAACTCGCGCCCGGTGACTTTCTGACCCCGGCCCGCCTCAACCCCAACATCAGTCCCGAGCAGCTTGAGATTCTCTCGCGCAACTTCGGCCTTGACCGTCCTGTGTGGGAGCAGTACTTCCGCTGGATGGGCAACATGTTCCGGGGCGATTTTGGGCTGTCTTTTCAGTACCAGCAGCCTGTGCTGGATGTGGTCTGGCCGCGCATCAAGAACTCGCTGTGGCTGGTGCTGCTGAGCACGCTGCTTTTCTACGCGATTGCCATCCCCGTCGGGGTGTATGGGGCCGTGCGTCAAAACTCGCTGGGCGACAAGTCCATCAACGTGGTGCTGTACTTCCTGCTGGGCTTCCCCAGCTTCTTCCTCGCCCTGATCGTCATCTATTTCATCCTGCTGGCGCGTGACTCCACCGGCCTGGATATTCCCATCGGTGGCATGACCAGCAACAATTACGAACAGCTCTCGACCCTGGGCCGCGTCTGGGACATCGCCAAGCACCTGATTATCCCGGCGGTGGTGCTGGCGGTCTCGGACGCGGCGGGGCTGACCCGCGTGATCCGGGGTCAGATGCTGGAAGTGATGCGCTCGGATTACGTGCGCACGGCGCGGGCCAAGGGCGTGGGCGAGCGCAGCGTGATCTGGAAGCACACCTTCCGTAACGGCATTCTGCCCATCGTGGCGGGGATTGGCGGGCTGCTCCCCGCCGCCATCAGTGGCGCCGGGTTCATGGAAGTGGTGTTCGCCTACCCTGGAGTCACTCCCATGCTGCTGACCGCCATCAACACCCAGGACCTGTACCTGATCGCCGGATTCACGGTGATTACGACCATCCTGCTGGTCATTGGTAACGCGATCAGCGACCTGCTCCTCGCCGTGGTCGACCCGCGCGTGAAGGTAGCCTGAGGAGTCTTCTGACATGACCACGACTTCTCCCACCACCAAAGCTCCCCGCGCCAAGGGGCAATCCCAGTTCTCGGTCGCCTGGGCACAGTTCCGGAAAAATCGCCTCGCCCAGATCGGCGGAACGTTCTTAATCCTGCTGTATCTGATGGCGATTTTTGCGCCCTTCCTGGCGCCTGATGGTCTGTCGACCTACTCGACCACCAACATCACCCGCTTCCACCCGCCCACGCCGATCCAGTTCCGCGATCCGGAAACGGGGGCCTTCACCCGGCCCTTCGTCTATCAGTACGGGCAGGAACTTAATCTGGACACCTTTGTCAACGAGTACCGTCCGACGGACACGCGCTGCCCGATTTACTTCGGCGTGCGCGGCGACGAGTACCGGCTGCTGGGGCTGATTCCGGGGAACATCCACCTGTTTGGCACCGGGCAGGAGAATCCGGACTGCAACGTGTACCTGTTCGGCGGCGAGGCCCTGGGCCGTGACCTCTTTACCCGCATCATGTACGCCTCGCAAATCTCGCTGACCATCGGTGTGGGCGCGGTGCTGATTTCCACGATCATCGGTCTGCTGATGGGTGCGATGGCGGCGTTCTTCGGTGGCATCGTCGATACCCTGATCATGCGTCTGGTCGAGGTGCTGGCGAGCATTCCGTACCTCTTCCTGCTGATCCTGCTGCGCTCGGTGTTTCCGCAGGACATCAACCCGATTTTCGCGCTGTACATGATTCTGGGCCTGCTGGCCTTTATCAGTTGGGGTGGTCTGGCCCGCGTCACGCGCGGCCAACTGATGAGTGTGCGCGAGCTGGATTTCGTGTCGGCGGCGCAGGCGCTGGGCGCGGGCAATGGCCGCATCATGTGGCGGCACATGCTGCCCACCATGACCACCTACGTGATCGTGGGCCTCAGCCTGGGGATTCCGGGCGCGATCCTGACCGAGTCGGGCCTGAGCTTCCTGGGCATCGGGGCCGTCGAACCATACGTGTCGTGGGGTAGCCTGCTCGCACAGGCGCAGGAAGGCGGCTTTTCCAGCTTCACCCAGCGGCCTTGGACGCTGATTCCCGGCTTCTTCATCGTGTTCACGGTGATGGCCTTCCAGCTGCTGGGTGACGGCCTGCGTGACGCCTTCGACCCGCGCAAGCGGTCGTGAGCGCCCCGGCTTCGTAAGACTTGTGACGGCGCCGCCCCGCGTGCGTGGGGCGGCGCAACTTATCCCCCCGTGATCCCTGTATGATGACGGGCGTGTTCCGCAACGTGGCGCAGGAGATGGAGGAAAAATGACCCATCAGGGTGAGGTTCTGCTGGCCGTCAATGGCCTGAAGACGTACTTCAACACCGACGACGGTGTGGTGAAGAGTGTGGACGGGGTGACCTTCCACATCAAGAAGGGCGAGACGCTCGCGGTGGTGGGGGAGTCGGGCTCGGGCAAGAGCGTGACCAGCCTCTCGATCATGCGCCTGATTCCGATGCCCCCCGGCCAGATCGTCGACGGCGAGATCCTGTTCACCGGCAAGGACGGGGTGCAGAAGAACATCGTGAATCTGCCGGAAGCCGAGATGCGCCGCATTCGCGGCAACGACATCTCGATGATCTTTCAGGAGCCGATGACCAGCCTCAACCCGGTGTACACCATCGGGGACCAGATCGGCGAGGCGGTCATGCTGCACCAGGGCAAGACCAAGCGCGAGGCCCTGGCGGTGGCGACCGAGATGCTGCGGCTGGTGGGTATCCCCGCGCCCGAGAAGCGCGTGAACGAGTACCCCCACCAGATGTCGGGCGGGATGCGTCAGCGCGTGATGATCGCCATGGCGCTGTCGTGCAACCCGGCCCTGTTGATCGCCGACGAGCCGACCACCGCGCTTGACGTGACCATTCAAGCGCAGATTCTGGACCTGATGCGCAAGCTGCAGCAGGAGATCGGCATGAGCATCCTGTTCATCACCCACAACCTCGGGGTGGTCGCCGAGATGGCCGACCGTGTCGTGGTGATGTATGGCGGGCGCGTGGTGGAAGAGGGTGACGTGGTGGAGATTTTCAAGGCGCCGCGCCACCCCTACACCATGGGGCTGCTGAACTCGATTCCGCGGGCCGGGGACGCCGCGCATGTGCCGGGCCAGCCCAAGCAGCGGCTGGAGGCCATTCCGGGCAACGTGCCCAATCCCCTCAACCTGCCGCCCGGCTGCCCCTTCGAGCCGCGCTGCAAGTTCGCCATCGAAGCGTGCAGCGAGGCCGTGCCCCCGCTATTCGACACGGGCGGCGGCCACGTGGCCCGCTGCATCCGCTGGCAGGAGTTCGAGCAGGCCCAGCATGAGGTGAACGCATGACCCGCACGGTGATTACCGCCGACCCCGGCGACGTGTCCGTGGCGGCCCAGACGCCCGCCACGCTCGCGGCGCCCCAGACCGCCGAGACGCTGCTGGAGGTCAACAACCTCCAGAAGTACTTCCCCATTCGCGGCGGCCTGCTCTCGCGTGTGGTGGGCAACGTCAAGGCCGTCAACGACGTGTCCTTCAAGCTGGGGCGGGGCGAGGTGGTCGGGCTGGTGGGCGAGTCGGGGTCGGGCAAGACGACCGCCGGACGCGCCATTCTGCGCCTGATTGAGCCGACGGGCGGGCAGGTCATCTTCAACGGGACCGACATCACCAAGCTCTCCAAGGGCCAGATGCGCGACTACCGCCGGGAGATGCAGATCATCTTTCAGGACCCCTTCGCTTCCCTCAACCCGCGCATGACGGTGGCCGACATCATCGGAGAGGCGATGCAGATTCATAACCTGCATCCTGGCAAGGACCGCATCGACCGCATCGCGGACCTGCTCGCCAAGGTGGGCCTGCGCCCCGAGCATATGCGCCGCTACCCCCACGAGTTCTCGGGCGGGCAGCGCCAGCGCATCGGGATCGCGCGGGCGCTGGCGGTGAACCCCAGCTTCATCGTGGCGGACGAGCCGGTGTCGGCGCTCGACGTGTCCATCCAGGCGCAGGTGGTCAACCTCCTGCAAGACCTTCAGGAAGAATTGGGCCTGACGGTGCTGTTCATCGCTCACGACCTCGCCGTCGTGGAGTACATCTGCGACCGCATCATCGTGATGTACCTGGGCCGCGTGATGGAGATCGCGCCCAGCCGCGAGCTGAACAACAACCCCAAGCACCCCTACACCGAAGCGCTGCTCTCGGCCGCGCCCGTGCCTGACCCCACCGTCAAGCGCCAGCGCATCATTCTGGAAGGCGACATTCCCAGCCCGATCAACCCGCCCAGCGGCTGCGTGTTCCGCACGAGATGCCGCTACGCGATCGACGACTGCGCCAAGATCGTGCCTGAGCTGCGCGAGGTGGGACCCCAGCACTTCAAGGCGTGCATCCGGGACGACATCCTGTAATCGCCGCCCCAGGTGGGGCCGAGCGGAGCGAGAAGCGACGAGGAGCACCGGGACAGCCCGGTGCTCTTGCCGTGATGGGTGTCGGCTCCCGCTGGAGGCTTGGACTTTCCGGGTTGCTCGTGACATTCGGCGGCTGAAACCCTATCTCTCTCACACTTCATCAGCCCCTACCCGGCAAGCTGCCCTCATGAGACAGCTCCTGACAGCGGCACTCACGGCAGCCCTGGGCGCGACCTTGCTGGGCACAGGCTCGGCAGCAGACCTCCGCATCTACCCCAGCTTCACGGAGGTGCGCGAGCCGGTGCGGGCCACCGGGACCACCCTCACCGTCACGCTGCCCGAGGCGGCCTGGGCCGGGCTGATTCCAGGCACGCTGGACCTCGACGGCCTGCCCTTCACCTCGGCGGTGCAGCGGCAGGAGCCCAACTGGCTGGCCTCGCTGGAGGGGAAGACGGTGTTTCTCAAGCGGGAGGGCGAGGCGACGCAGCCTGTCACGCTGATCCGGGCGCGGGACCTGCTGGTGCGCGACGCGCAGGGGCGCTACCTGACCGCCCGCTACGAGGACCTCAGCTTCGACGTGGCGCCGCCCGTGAATCCCCTGTCGCCCATCCAGACGCTGACCTTCACGCTGCCGCAGGCGGGGGCGGGGACGCTGGCGTACCTGACGCGCGGGGTGACCTGGGCGCCGCGTTACACCCTGCGGGCGGGCAATCAGGGCGCCCAGCTCTCGGCGCTGGCAGACATCCGCAACGGCACCGACCTCGCTTACGACGTGAAGGCGACCGAGCTGTACGCCGGGGACGTGGAAGTGCGGGGACAGCCGGTGCCCATGCCCGGTGCGCTTTACAGCCGGGCCGAGGCGGCCGACACAGTGGCCACTGCCGCCCCCACCATCAACTCTCAGGGCGAGCTGCGCGGCCTGTACCGCTACGCGCTCTCCGCGCCCTTTACCCTGCCCGCCAACAGTGTGGTGACGCTGCCCTTCCTGACGCCCAAGCTCACGGGATTCGAGCGCTACGCGGGCCTGAACACCTACTTCACCCCGCAGAACACGTCGGGGACGCTGAGCCGCTTCTACCGCCTCAAGGCCGACGAGCGGCTGCCCGGCGGTTTGATCACCGTGCGCGAGGAAGGCCGCCTGGTGGGCCAGACCAGCATCCCCGAGACGGCGCAGGGCGCCCAGATCGAGTTCAGCCTCGGCAACGACCCCGACGTGCGGTATACGCGGGCGGTGCAGACGGTCAGCAGCGAGCGGAACGCGCAGGGCAACCCGGTCAAGACGACCTACCGGGTCACCTACACCTTCGAGAGCAGCAAGGACCGCGCCGTGCGGGCCGAGGTCACCGAGATCGTGGGGGGCCGCCGCATCGTGATCGACTCGGCCCCTGCCCGCCAGAACCAGGCCCGCGCCGAACTGCGGGTGGACGTGCCCGCCGGGGGCAAGGTGACGCGCAGCTTCACGGTGGTGGTGGACAACAGCTAGCGGCCAGTCGGCCAGTCAGCCAGTCGCCAGCACAAGGGCCTCCGCTTAAGCAGAGGCCCTTTCTTGCTGGGTACTGAAAGCTGGCCGCTACACGATCCCTTCCAGATACGCCCGCGCGTCCGCCTTGACGGGCATGAAGTAGGCGTGCTGGCCCCGATCCCGCGCGAAGGCGAGCAGGCCAGCGGCAAAGGTGCGGTTCCACTCCAGCGTCGGCTCGAAGGTCCGGGGAAAGACCGCGTGGTTGCGTGCCCGCCAGTAGTTCAGCGAGGTCGGGGTCAGCACGCTCGTCGCGCCCCACCAGACCTCGGCTTCCCCGGGGATCAGGTCGGCGTAGGCGGCCAGCAGGCGCAGATCGAAGAAGGGCTGGGTGAAAAAACCGCAGGCGCCCGCCTCCAGCTTGCGCTCCAGATAGTCGCGCTCGCGGGCGAAGCTCTGGCGGTAGGGGTCGAGGCCCGCGTAGACCCGCACGTGCGGCAGCTCGCGCCGGAAACGCCGAATCGCCCGCACCGCGTCCACGTCGTACACGCGGGCGCTCATGTCGGCGGGGGCGTCCCCGGTGACGATCAGCACCTCGTCGATACCCTGGGCGGCGAGCGCGTCCGCCATCGCCAGCGGTCCGTCCGGGTCGAGGTCCACCGCACGGATATGCGGAATGGCGCGGTAGTGGGGCCGGGCCAGGGCGCACCCCTGCCAGGAACGGGTCGAGTAGCGGGTCAGGTCCACCACGTTGACGGTATCCACGCCCGGCAGATGCCGCGCGACCGCCTCCAGCTCGGCCCGCAGGCCGCTGCGCGAGCGGGGAACGAGTTCGACCGAGACGCGGGTGGAGGTGGTGGTCACGGAGCGCTCCCGGCAGGGTGTGGAGCGTGGGGTGTGGGGCGTGCGAGCGGTCTGGGGAGCTTCGCCGGGTCATATCCCAGGACCGGCCCCAGCCACCGCTCCGCTTCCTCCAGGCTCCACCCCTTGCGCCCCGCGTACTCTTCCACCTGATCGCGCCCAATCCGGCCCACCGCGAAATAGCGGGCGTCCGGGTGGGCCAAGTACAGGCCAGAGACGGCGGCGGCGGGCGTCATCGCGCAGGAATCGGTGAGCGAGAGGCCGAGTTCCTCCGCGTTCAGCAGACTCAAAATGGTGCGCTTCTCGGTGTGGTCGGGCTGGGCAGGGTAGCCAGGGGCGGGGCGAATGCCGACGTAGCGTTCGCGGATGAGGTCGTCGTTGCTCAGCGTCTCCCCGGACGCGTAGCCCCAGTAGCGCGTCCGCACGTCGCGGTGGAGCTTCTCGGCGAACGCTTCGGCCAGCCGGTCTGCGACGGCTTTGGTCAGGATGCTCATGTAATCGTCGTGCTGCCGCTCGTAGTCGCGGGCGAGTTCCTCGGCCCCGTGAATGGCGACGGCGAAGGCGCCGATGTGATCGTTCCGCAGCCCCACGAAGTCGGCCAGAGCCGTGTTCGGCGTTGCCTGATCGCGCTGCTGGCGCAGGGTGTGGAGGCGCACGGGGCCGGTATCCAGCGCCTCCACCACGATGTCGTCCCCCTGACGGTGGGCGGGCCAGAGGCCGATCACCCCTCGCGCGGTCATCAGGTTCTCTTCTGCAACCCGCCGCAGGAGCGCCTGAGCGTCGTCGAACAGCCCCCGTGCCTCCGCGCCGCGAAGGGGATCAGTGAGGATGTTCGGGTAGATGCCCTTCATCTCCCAGGCGATGAAAAAGGGCGTCCAGTCGATGTAGTCGAGAAGTTCCGCGACAGGTTGCTCAATGACCGTTCGCCCGAGGACACGCGGCGCGGGGACGGCGGCGGGGGAGAGGCGGGGGGCACGCTCGCGGGCTTCATTCAGAGGAATGAGCCGCACCTGCCGCTCGCCGTGCCGTTCGCGCAACGCCTCGTACTCGGCGCGGGTGCGCTCCTGCACGGCCTCCGGGTCGCTCAGCAGGTCGCCCACCACGCCGACCGCGCGGCTGGCGTCGAGGACGTGGACCACCGTGCCGTCGTAGGCCGGGTCAATCTTGACCGCCGTGTGGGCGCGGCTGGTCGTGGCGCCGCCGATCAGCAGTGGTGTCGTCAGGCCCCGCCGCGTCATTTCGCGGGCCACGTTCACCATCTCGTCGAGGCTGGGGGTGATCAGGCCGCTCAGCCCGATCACGTCTGCCCCCATCTCCCGTGCCGTATCCAGAATCTTCTCGGTGGGCACCATCACGCCGAGGTCGGTCACCTGGTACCCGTTGCAGGCGAGCACCACGCCCACGATGTTCTTGCCGATGTCGTGCACGTCGCCCTTCACGGTGGCGAGGAGAACCTTGCCCTTGCCGCTGCTCCCCACTTGCTCCGCCTCCAGGTAGGGGGTGAGGTGGGCGACGGCGCGTTTCATGACGCGGGCGGATTTGACGACCTGCGGCAGGAACATCTTCCCGGCCCCGAAGAGGTCGCCCACCACGTTCATGCCGTCCATCAGCGGCCCCTCGATCACAGCGAGGGGGGACCCGAGCAGACGGTAAGCCTCCTCCGCGTCCTCGGTCACATGGTCGGTGATGCCCTGGACGAGGGCGTGCTTCAGCCGCTCGGCGACCGGAAGCTCACGCCATGCGCTCTGGGCACTCGCCTCGCGCTTCACGTCCTTGTAGCTCTCGGCAAGCCCGATCAGCCTCTCGGTCGCGTCCGGTCTCCTCGCCAGAATCACGTCCTCCACCGCCTCGCGCAGCTCCGGCTCGATGTCGTCATACACGGCGAGCATCCCCGCGTTCACGATGCCCATGTCCAGGCCCGCGCCAATCGCGTGGTACAGGAAGACGGCGTGCATCGCCTCGCGGACGTGGTTGTTGCCCCGGAAGGAGAAGGACACGTTGGAGATGCCGCCCGACACCAGCGCCCCCGGCAGGTTCTGCTTGATCCAGCGCGTCGCCTCGATGAAGTCCAGCGCGTAGCGGTCGTGTTCCTCCAGCCCCGTCGCCACGGTGAGCACGTTGGGGTCGAAGATGATGTCTTGGGGAGGAAATCCAGCCTCCTGGGTCAGCAGCCGGTATGCACGGGAAGTAATCGCAATACGCCGCTCCAGGGTGTCCGCCTGCCCCTCCTCGTCGAAGGCCATGACGACGGCGGCGGCCCCGTAGCGTCGGAGGAGCCGCGCCCGCTCCAGAAATGTCACCTCCCCGTCCTTGAGGGAGATCGAGTTCACGGCCGCCTTGCCCTGCACGCGCTTCAGGCCCGCCTCCAGCACCTCCCAGCGCGAGGAATCGAGCATCAGCGGCACCCGCGCGATGTCCGGCTCCCCCGCGAGGAGGTTGACGAACTTCACCATCGCGGCCTCGCCGTCGAGCATCCCCTCGTCGAAGTTCACGTCCACGAGCTGGGCGCCGTTTTGCACCTGCTGCCGCGCGATCTTGAGGCCCGCGTCATAGTCGCCCGCGAGAATCGCCTTGGCGAACTTGGGGCTGCCGGTGACGTTCGTCCGCTCGCCGACGTTCACGAAGTTCGTTTCAGGGGTGACGGTGAAGGCTTCTAGACCACTCAATCGCAGGTAGGGCGGGAGCTTGGGGGCGGTTCGGGGGGGAAGACCCGCGACGGCCTCCTTGATCGCGCGGATGTGCTCCGGCGTCGTTCCGCAGCAGCCGCCCACGATGTTGACCAGCCCTTCCTCGGCGAAGGAGCGCAGGACGGAGGCCGTGTGCCCCGGCGTCTCGTCGTACTCCCCGAAGGCGTTGGGCAGGCCTGCGTTGGGGTGGACGGAAACGAGCGCCTCCGTGTTCGCCGCGATCGCTCGCAGGTGGGGCCGCAGCAGGTCCGCCCCCAACGCACAGTTCAGGCCCAGGCTGAACAGGTTGGCGTGCTCGGTACTCACCGCGAAGGCTTCCGGCGTCTGCCCGCTCAACGTCCGCCCTGAAGCGTCCGTGATCGTCCCTGACAGCATGATGGGGAGGGGCTTCCCGGCGCGAGCGAATACCTCCTCACACGCGAAGAGGGCCGCCTTCGCATTCAACGTGTCAAAGACGGTTTCGATCAGGAGGAGGTCGGCCCCGCCCGCGATCAGTCCCTCGACCTGTTCGGTGTACGCGGCGACCAGATCGTCGAAGGTGACGTTGCGGAACTCGGGCCGCTCCACGTCGGGGGAGAGGGTGGCTGTGCGGTTCGTGGGGCCGACCGACCCGGCGACCCAGCGCGGGCGACCGTCGCGGGCCGTGAACTCGTCGGCGACCTCGCGGGCCAGCCGGGCACCCGCCTCGTTCATCTTGCCCACGAGGTGCTCGGTGCCGTAGTCCACCTGGGAAATCACCGTCGAATTGAAGGTGTTCGTGGAGGCGATATCCGCGCCTGCCTCGAAATACGCGCGGTGAACGTCCCGGATCACGTCGGGCCGGGTGAGTTGCAGCAGGTCGAAGTTGCCCCGGTACATCCGCAGGGGGTCGGCGCCGTCCCAGCGGAAGTCCCCCTCGGTCAGCCCTGCCCGCTGGAGCATGGTGCCCCAGGCCCCGTCGAGCACCAGAATCCGTTCTCGCGCGTGGGCGCGAATGTCCTGTGTGTCTGCCATCCCCTCACCTCGGTGGGGCGGGCTGGCCTTCCGGCAGCCGCCCTGGAACTCTCGAATCCGTCTAAACAGCGCCAACGCTGGGGCCACCCTGCTTCCGCCGCGCCATCGTTGGCGCCTGAGCAGAAGCTTTCCCGTGGGGCACCGTGGCCGTGATGGGGGCCGGTTGCCGCGCCGTCAGGGGGCGGGAAAAGCCCTCGGGCGCTCTGGATGACCGTGCCGAGCGGGCACGACCTCGGGAGGATAGCGTGGGGGCTGGGGGACAAATTGGGGCGAGATGGACAGGTGCGGGGCAGTCCAGCCCATTCGGTGCTCACAAGTGCCACCGCTGCACCTTGCCGCTGGGGGTGCGCGGCAGTTCGGTCAAGCGGGTGAAGGCCAGCGGGCGCAGACCGCGCACTCGCGCACGCCGGGCAGCGCGGCGATCTGGGCCTCGACCACGCCGCACCAGTCCCGGCAGCAGCGCCAGCAGCAGCGCCGCCGGACCGCTGAAATTGACCGCGAGCAGCCGTCCGAGATCGTCCCGCGCGGCGCCCTCCAGCACCGGAGGCCGAACCGATTTCCCCGCGTTACTCACCACCGCCCACAGGTCCGGATGCTCGGTCCCTGGTCGCGCGGCGACGGCTTTCACTGCCTCGGGGTCGGCGGGGTAGACGTGCGCCCAACCTCCCCCGCGCGGATGCCCGCCGCGACCTCCTCCAGCCGCCCCGCCCGCCGCGCGAGCAGCAGCACCTCGGCCCCCGCCGCCCCCAGCCGCCGGGCCGTCGCCGCCCCGATGCCCGACGACGCGCCCGTCACGAGGACTGGGCGGCCCGCCACCGCCGCCCGCAGCGCCTCCGGGTCACGGCAGGCGGGTGGGGAGAGCAGCAGGCGGGCCACAGACATGGGCCGATGCTGGCACAGGCGGGGTGCAGGGCGAGCACAAGGTCGGCCATGCCGCTCGCCGAAGCCCTGCATCCGCCCAGTGGACCGTGTTGCCATCGCCCAGTAACGCCACCGTAATATGAAAAATTCAACATACTCGTGTTCCGGCAACTCCCCGTCGGTTCAGGGCCGCAGGTGTGGCACGCCTGGGTTCGTCGCTCGATCAGCTGCGGCCTTTTTTCCCCTCGCCCCCGCCAGGGCTGAGCGTGCCCGTCCCCGGCTTCCTCTGCTGAGGAGGCCTCTATGCCAACCGAACAGTACCGTCACCGCGCTCTGCCGGTCCTGACGGCGGGCCTGCTGCTGCTCACCGCTTGCGCCAGTGATTCGCCCCGGCCCGCCGTGGGGGGCCTCGCCCCAGAGTCAGGTCCGCATCCCGGCAGCGCCGTATTCTCTGCGCTGAGCATTCCCCAGGGCATCAACCCGCTGCCGCGTCCAGCCGATCTGTTCCTGCCGTCCACCGGCACGGTGCTGACCATGCAGCAAGGGCAGCACGACTTCGGCCTGCCGGGTGGGCGGCGCACCACCGTCTGGGGGTACGGGGTGCCGGGGCAGCCCCCCGGGTATCTGGGTCCCACGGGCGGCAGCCGCGTCGTCCCCGCGCTGGGTCGGCACCCCCCCGGGTATCTGGGTCCCACCCTGCGCGTCACCGGGAACACCCCACGACGATCCTCGTACGCAACAAGCTGCCCACCACTCAACTGCCTTTCCCGCTCGATGTCACCAGCCAGCCGGGGCCGCCGATGGTGGACCCTCTGGGCCACGCGGTTCCGCATCTGCACGGCGGCCACACCGACGCCGAATCGGACGGCCTGCCGGGCCAGAGTTTTCCCAGCGGGACGGAACGGTCCTTCACCTACCGCAATGACCAGCGCGGCGCGACCCTGTGGTACCACGACCACGCGATGGGCCTGACGCGGACCAACGTGTATGCCGGTCTGGCGGGCCTCTACCTGCTGCGCGACCCGTCGGAGGCCGCATGGAACCTGCCCTGGGCCGACGAGTACGACGTGCCGCTGGTGTTGCAGGACAAGGCCTTCGGCAAGGACGGCGGCCTCATCTACCCGGCCCGGTGGGTGCCCGAGTTCTTCGGGGACACGGCGGTGATCAACGGCAAGGCCTTCCCGCAGATGACGGTCGAGCCGCGCCGCTACCGCTTCCGGCTGCTCAACGGCTCCAACGCCCGGTTCTACGACCTGCGGCTTCAGGGCGCTCCCGGTGCCCTCCAGTTCCAGCAGATCGGGTCGGACGGCGGCCTGCTGCCTGCGCCGGTGGCTCTCGACCACCTGCTGCTCGCGCCCGGCGAACGCGCGGACGTGATCGTGGACTTCAGCGGGGCGGCGGGTAAGCTGCTCAGGCTCACCAACGAGGCGGAGACGCCCTACACCGGGCTGGCCGACCGCCGTGGGGGCACGCCCCCGCTGCCCGAGCTGATGCGGGTGCGGGTGGGCCGCCGCGTCTCGCAGCCCGACCGCGTGACCGTGCCGACCCTGGGCCTCGCCCCGGCCCCTGACCTGACGGCCGACCAGGTCCGCGTGACCCGCCACCTCACCCTCAACGAGGACCTCGACCCGGTGACGGGCACTCCCCGCCGCGCCCTGCTGGGCACGCTCGACCTCGGGACCGGGGCCGCCCTGCCCCGCGCCTTCCACGATCCCATCACCGAAACCCCGCGCATCAACGAGGTCGAGGAATGGGTGTTCATCAACAACACGGCCGACGTCCATCCCATCCACCTGCACCAGCTCCAGTTCATGGTCGTGGACCGTGCCCCGGTTGCCTACGTGCCGGGCACCGACGCTCCCGACCGGGGCTACCCTGGGCACCTCGTGATGGAAGACGGCCGCCCTGCTTTCGGCCTCCCCCGGTCCCCCGAGGCCAACGAGCGTGGCTGGAAGGACACCGTGCTCGTCTATCCCGGCGAGATGACGCGCGTTCGCCTGAAATTCGACCTGCCCGGCGACTATGTGTGGCACTGCCACATCCTCGAACACGAGGAAAACGACATGATGCGGCCGCTCCGGGTGCTGAGGGAGGGAGAAGCAGCGCCGAACAGCTCCGGTGGGCAGATGGGCCACTAGGGCCTGGCCTGAGGTGCCCGGCGAGCCGGGGCCGAGGCTGGCCCGGATCGGTCCCCGCCGTCACAATGGCCCCATCCATGTACCTCGTTCAACTGCTGCTCCCCCTGTACGGCAACGACGGCCAGCCCTTCGAAAAGGAACGTTACGCGGCCGTCTCCGGCACCCTCACCGGGCGCTTTGGCGGCCTCACCGCCTACACCCGCGCTCCCGCCGCCGGGCTGTGGCGGGACGGGAGGCAGACGGTGCGCGACGACGTGGTGGTCTACGAGGTGATGGTGCCCGACCTCGACCGGGCGTGGTGGCAGGGCTACCGCGAGGAACTGCGGCGCGACTTTCAGCAGGAGGCGCTGGTGGTGCGGGCGCAGGCGGTGGAGGTGCTGTGACTCAGCCCACCGTCTCCAGCGCCCTCGGATAGCTCCCGATAATCTTCGCGTAGCTCGCCTTCCTCAGCACCCCGGCGAGGGCCTGCGCCACCTGCGGGTCGTGGGCCGAGCCCTCGATGTCCACATAGATCAGGTAGCTCCAGGCGCGGTCCCGGCGCGGCCTCGACTCGATGCGCGAGAGGTTGAGGCCGCGCAACTCGTTCAAGGTCTCGACCAGAAAGCCGGGCGTGTGGCGCACCGCGAAGACGAGGCTGGTCTTGTGCGGCGCGTCGGACGGCTCGGGTTCGTGGCGCGAGAGCAGCAGAAAGCGGGTGAAGTTGAAGGGTTCGTCCTCGATCTCGCGGGCCAGGATGTGCAGGCCGTACAGCTCGGCGGCGCGGGCGGAGGCGATGGCGGCCTCGTCCCTCGCCCCCCGCGCGGCGAGGTCGCGGGCACTTCCGGCGGTGTCGTGTGCGGCGACGGGTTGCCAGCCGCGCTCGCGGATGAGTCCGGTGCACTGGTCGAGCGCGGGCTGCTGCGAGACGACCCGGCGAATGTCCTCCAGGGGTACGCCCGGCAGCGCCATCAGGCAATGGCTGACGCGCACGACGACCTCGCCCGCGACGTGCAGGTCGGTCTCGGCGAGCAGGTCGGTGGTCTGGTGAATCGCCCCCATCAGGCTGTTCTCGACCGGAAGGACGCCGTAGTCGGCCCCGCCGCCCTCCACCGCCGCCGCGACCTCGTGGAAGGTGGGAAAGCCGCGCGTGCCCACACCCATGTGGGGAATCCCGGCGCTCCCCAGCGCGTGCAGGGCGGCGATCTCGCCGTACGCTCCCGGATGGCCCTGAAAGGCCACCACGGGGGAAGGCCCTGTACCCGCCGGAGCTGTTCCTGACCCGTTCATGGAAGGCAGGCTAGCGTGCCCGGCCCGCCCCGGTGGGCCGTTCGGTGGGGCTACACTGCCGGGGTGCTTCCCCTGATGCCTGATCCGGTGCTCGACCTCGACGCCGCCGCCCTGGGCGCCGCCACGCGCCGGGGCGACCTCACCGCGCTGGAGGTGACCCGCACCTACCTCGCCCGGCTGCGGGCGCACAACCCCCGCCTGCGGGCCGTCATCACGGTGAACGAGGCGGCCGAGGCCGAGGCCGCGCACCTCGACGCCCTGCCCCCCGAGCGGCGCGGCCCGCTGCACGGCCTGCCCCTGCTGATCAAGGACAACATCGACGTGGCGGGCCTGCCCACGACCGCCGGAAGCCTGCTGATGACCCGGCACGTGCCCCGACAGGACGCGCCGCTCGTGAGCCGGCTGCGGGCGGCGGGCGCGGTGATTCTGGGCAAGGCCAACCTGACCGAGTGGGCCAACTTCATGACCCTGGGGATGACGAACGGCTACTCCGGGGCGGGCGGTCAGACGGTCAACCCCTGGGGCGAGGGGATCGACACGGGCGGGTCGTCGAGCGGGAGCGGCGTGGCCGTCGCGGCGCGGCTGTGCGTGGCGGCGATCGGCACCGAGACGAGCGGCTCGATTCTCAGCCCGGCCCAGCAGAGCGGCGTGATCGGCCTCAAGCCCACGGTGGGCCTGATTCCGCGCACGGGCGTGGTGCCCATCAGCCACAGCCAGGACACCGCCGGGCCGATCACCCGCTCGGTGCGCGACGCGGCCCTGCTCGCCGGGGTGATGGCCGGTCCCGACGAGGCGGACGAGGCCAGCCGCCGCTTCCCGGTGCCGGGGCTGGCCCTGCCGGAAGGCGCGTTGGCGGGCACCCAGATCGGCGTGATGCGCGAGCCTCCCGGCAGTCCCCTTTCTCCAGCGGAGACGGCCGCCCTCGCCCGCGCCGAGGCCGCCCTCACCGAGGCCGGGGCCAGGCTGCGTGACGTGAGCTTGGAGACCGCCGCCGACCTGAGCGGCTGGCGGCTGGAGGTGCTCGTCTACGAGTTCAAGCATGACCTCAACGCCTACCTCGCCGGGGTGCAGGACGGCCCCCGCAGCCTCGCCGAGGTGATCGCCGGAAACGACGAGGACCCCGAACGCTTTCAGCGCTACGGCCAGACGCTGCTCCATGCCGCCGAGGGCACGCGCGGCGACCTCTCCGAGCGGGCCTACCGGGAGGCGCGGGCGCGCGACCTCGACCTCTCGCGGACGCGGGGCCTCGATCCCCTCTTCGCGGACGGCCTCGACGCGCTGCTGTGGCCGGCACTGCGCGGCTACTCGGTGGCGGCCAAGGCCGGGTATCCCAGCGTGACGGTCCCGACCGGGCTGCACGGGGGTGCTCCGACCGGCGTGCTCCTGACCGGCCCGGCGGCGAGCGATGGGCGCGTGCTGGCGCTGGCCGCCGACCTCAACCTGCGCCTGGGTGGGGTTCAGTTTCCCCCCGACCCTGCCTGACCCTGCAGGGGGGCCGCTTGACCCCCCGCCCCGGCCCGTCCTACCATGCATCCGCTGGAGGGGGCGGTTAGCTCAGTGGTAGAGCTTTCGCTTTACACGCGACGGGTCGGGGGTTCAAATCCCTCACCGCCCACCACGAACAGGACGCATGAAAAGCCCACCCGCCGCGGGTGGGTTTCGTCTTGCCGAGCCTGTTCCTACGCCTCCTCGGGCGAGCGGGGCGCGGTCAGGATCACGTCCCCCGGCGGCACGATGAGCACCCGGTCGAGGCGCGGGCCGTCGAGGTCCACGACCTCCAGGGTCCAGCCGCCCACCTCGGCCCGGGCACCGACCTGTGGGAACTCGCCCAGGGCTTCAAGGACATAGCCCGCGAGCGTGCTGAACTCCTCCGGGCCGTGCCGGGGCAGGGGCACGGTGGCCCGCAGGTCGTGCATGGGCACGCCGCCGTCGACCAAAAAGGAGCCGTCCTCGCGCCGCACGATCATCTCCTCCTCGCCGGGCGCGTCGACCCCCGCCAGCTCGGTGAGCAGGTCGGTGGCGGTCAGCAGCCCGGAAAAGAGGCCGTACTCGTCCACCACCACGGCGAGGCGCTGCAACCCCCCCTCGCTGAGGCGGGACAGGACGTCCTCGGCCCAGGCCGTTTCGGGCACGAACAGCACGGGCTGCATCAGGTCCGTCAGCGTCTCGCCCGTGCGCGACGCCCGCAGCACGTCCACCACCCGCACCTGCCCGATCACCTCGCCCGCGGCGTCGGTGAGGGGGTAGCGGTCGTGCGGCGCCCCGAGGACCTGCTCGACGATCTCGATCAGGGGTGCCTCGGCAGAGAGCAGCACCACGTCGGCGCGGTGGGTCATCAGGTCGCGCACCCGGCGGTCGTTGAAGCGCAGCACGTGGCCGATGCGCTCCGTCTCGCCCGCTTCCAGGCTGCCGCTCTCGGCGGCTTGCCGGGCGAGCGCCTTGACGTCTTCCTCGGTGATCTTTTCCTGCGGTTCGCCGCGCAGCCCCAGCAGCCACAGCAGGCCGCGCGTGGTGCCCTCCAGGACCCACACGGCCGGGCGGGCCACCCGCGAGAGCACCGTGAAAAAGGAGGCCACCCGCACGGCCAGCCCCTCGGGGTCGCGCAGGGCGATGTTCTTGGGGGCAAGTTCCCCCAGCACCAGCGAGAGGAAGGTCACCAGCAGCACGACCGCCGCCGACGCCGCCGTGCCCGCCGCCTCCCCGAAGAGGGGCCGCAGCGTGGGTTCGAGGTAGCGGGTCAAGCTGCCCCCCGCAAACACGGCGCTGATGGTGCCGATCAGGGTGATCCCGATCTGCACGGTCGCCAGAAAGGCGCCGGGCCGCTCGGCGAGCGCCAGTGCCCGCGCCGCGCCCCGGTGCCCGGCGCTCGCCCGCGCCTGAAGCCGCGACTTTCGGGCCGACACCACCCCCAGCTCGGAACCCGAGAACAGACCATTCACGATCAGCAGCAGCAGCAGGATGCCAAATTCCAACCAGGGATTCCCCACAGGGGGCAGTGTACGGGAGTGGAGGTGAACGGCGCGGCGACTTCGCCCCCCGCCCCGGCCCCGATATGCGAGGATGCCCGCCGTGTCTGCCGTGTCCGCCGTCCCCCTGCCCGCCCCGCCCCGCACCCTGGGGGCCGGACTGCTGCTGACGGTTCTCGTCGTGGCCTTCGAGTCGATGGCGGTGGGCACTGTGCTGCCGCGCGTGGCGAGCGAGTTGCAGGGGCTGAGCCTGTACGGCTGGGCGTCGAGCGCTTTCCTGCTCTCCAGCCTGTTCGGGGCCGTGCTGGGCGGCGTATTGAGTGACCGCCGGGGCCTGATGTGGGGGGCCGGGTTCTCGCTCGCGGTGTTCGCGGCGGGGCTGCTGGTGGGCGGCCTGGCTCCGACCATGACGGTGTTCGTCCTGGGACGATTGATTCAGGGGCTGGGCGCCGGGGGGCTGGGGGCGCTGCCCTTCGCGGTCATCACCTCCCGCTACCCGGAAGCGCAGCGGGCCAGGATGCTCGCCGCCGTGTCCTCGGCGTGGCTGCTGCCCGCGCTCGTCGGACCACTGATCGCCAGCCTGATCGCGGACCTGTGGTCGTGGCGCACCGTGTTCTGGGGGCTGGTGCCCGTGCTCGCGCTCGTCGCGCCGCTGTGCCTGTGGCCGCTGCGGGGTCCGGCCCCCCGTGCGGAGGGCCGGGCAGCGCAGGCGGCCCTGCTGTGGCCCGCCCTGGGGCTGGCGGCGTCGGCGGGAGCGCTCGTGGAGGGATTGCGCTCACCGGGATTCCTCGGCGCGGGGC
The DNA here is from genome assembly GCF_002953415.1 of Deinococcus sp. NW-56. Classification (NCBI taxonomy): domain Bacteria; kingdom Thermotogati; phylum Deinococcota; class Deinococci; order Deinococcales; family Deinococcaceae; genus Deinococcus; species Deinococcus sp. NW-56. The sequence continues at coordinate 1,010,509 of NZ_CP026516.1, forward strand.
TGGTGGTGCTCGGCGCGGCTGGGGTCGTGTGGACCGCCCGCCGCCTCTTTCCAGCAGGGCTGCTGCGTTTTTCCGGCGGCCTGCCCACCGCACTCGCGGTGCGGGGGCTGGCGGCTTTTGCGCTCTTGGGAGCCAACTCCTTTCTGCCGCTGGCGCTGCACGAGCTGCGCGGCCTCTCGCTGACGGCGGCGGGCTGGGTCCTGAGCCTGGGCGGGGCCACCTGGACGCTGGGGTCCTGGGTGCAGGCGCAGGTCGAGCGGCGTCTGGGCGCCGAGTCCCGGCCCCTGCGGGTGCGGGTGGGCCTGGGGCTGATGGCGACCGGACTGCTCACCAGCGCCCTGGCCGTCCTGGGGGGGCTGCCGCTGTGGACCGTCTACCCGGCGTGGGTGCTGGCCTGCCTCGGCATGGGCGTGGGCTACAACAGCAACAGCCTCTACGCGCTGGCCGCCGCCGACCCCGGCGAGTCGGGGCGGCTTTCCGGGCAGCTCGCCAATATCGAGGTGTTGATGGTGGCCGTCGCTGCCGGGGTGGGTGGGGCCTTGATCGCCCGGCTGCCGCTGGAGCGGGCCTTTACGCTCGCCTTTGGGGTCACGCTGCTGGCGGCGCTCCTGGGGTGGCTGGCGGCGGGGCGGCTGCGGCGGGCTGAGTAGGACCCGGCTTCTTATCTCTACGAATCAGAGCTGCTTGGCGATAACTTCGCAGCAGCTTTAAGCCGCTCGGTAATGTGCGTACCTACGCCAATGAGCATGTTGTGGTGCGTCTCGCAGAGCAGCCACTGAAAATCCTTGGCAACGATGTAATACTCAAAAGCGAAAAGCTCGCGGAGAACCGCTCCAATGGCACCCACCCGGCCTCTGAACAACCAGTAATTCCCCTCCAGTTTCTGACCATCCCAGTCTTCTGCCAGAAGCCACACCTGCTCATCAGGTGGCACCAGTCGAGACAGCCAGTGCCAGCCTCCCGGCTCGTCCAGAGGAAGGGCAAAGTGTTCGCCCTTGAAACCTTCCCAGAGCCACAGGCGTTCCTGGCCCTGTGCACCATACACAGTGAATGTCTCCAAGATGCGGTTGAGGACGGCACGGTACTGGGTTGGCCGCACAGCGACCAAATCCTCTGGCGGCAGATGGAGGGCCTCCATGACTCTGGCAATTTCAGTCCGCATGACTGATACGGTGGCCCCTACCCCTCCCGCGTCGTCACCTCAATCGTCGGGTGGCGCTTCTCGAAACGCACACTCAGGACGCCCGCCGCGAGCTGCGCCTCGCCGGAGCCCGGCACGACGGCTTCCGGAAAGGTCAGGGTGCGGCGGAAGGTTCCGCCGGGGCGCTCGCCGTGCAGCAGCCGGGCGGGGGCCTCGCGGCGGCCCGCGACGGTGACGGCCCCTCCCTCCTCGTGCATTTCCAGGCTCTCCGGGTCCACGCCGGGCACGTCGAGCAGCAGCCGCAGATGGGTGTCCTCGTCCACCCAGTCGGCGGGCGGGGTCCAGGCCCCCAGGGTGCCCAGCGTCTCGACCTCCTCCCGCAGGGTCATGAGCTGTTGCAACCGGGCGAGGACGGGTTCGTTCATGCCTCCCACGGTAGCACCGGGCCGTAAACTCGCGCGTGTGACGTCCGCCCCGTCCCGCCCCGTTCCCATCCTGACCGCCCCCACCGCAGCGGGCAAAAGTGCCCTGGCCCTCGCCCTTGCGGCGACCCGCCCGGTCGAGATCGTGGCGGCCGACGCCTTCACCGTGTACCGGGGGCTGGACATCGGCACCGCCAAGCCGGGCGGGGCAGACCGGGCCGCCGTGCCCCACCACCTTCTCGACATGGTGGGCGTGACGGAGAGCCACGACGTGGCCCGCTACGTGCGGGAGGCGGAGGCGGCCATCGCGGACATCCGGGCGCGGGGCCGGGTGCCTCTGGTCGTGGGCGGCACAGGCTTCTACCTCTCCGCCCTGCTGCGCGGCCTGCCGCTGACCCCGCCCGCCGACCGCGCGGTGCAGGCGGAAGTGGAAGCGGACCTGCGGGAACGTGGCCTGGACGCGCTGCTATCGGAGATCGCCCACGTTAACCCGCAGGAGGCCGAGCGGATGCAGGGCAACCCCCGCCGGGTGGTGCGGGCGCTGGAAGTCTACCGCCGCACCGGGCGCTTTCCAGGCGAGTTCGGGTACAGCTCGCCGCGCTTCGCGTACCAGGTGTTCGCCTTCACCCGGCCCTGGCCGGAGCTGGAAGCCCGCATCGCGGCGCGGGTGGGGGAGATGCTCGCGGGCGGCTGGCCGGGGGAGGCGGCGTGGCTGGCCGCCCAGGTCCCCCCGGATACCGGGCCGCGCCCCACCGTCTGGCAGGCGCTGGGCTACCCGGAAGCGCTCGCGGCCGCACGGGGCGAGTTGACCCCCCAGGAGGCCGCCGCCCGCATCACCCTCGCCACCCGGCGCTATGCCCGGCGCCAGCTCACCTGGATGCGCACCCAGCTCGGCGCGGACGTCGGCGGGCCGGGGGAGACGGCGGCGAGCCTCGCCCGGCACCTGGACGTGGAGGTCCTCTAAAGTCGGCCCCAGCGGGCGCGGCAGCTAGACTGGACGGGTCACTTCTCTCCTCATCCCCTCTGGACCCGCAGGAGGCCTGCCATGAAACCACGCGTTCTGGGAATGATTCTGGCCGGAGGGCAGGGCTCGCGCCTGACGCCCCTGACCCTCAAACGGTCCAAGCCCGCCGTGCCCTTCGGTGGCAAGTACCGCATCATCGACTTCGCGATCAACAACTTCATCAACTCGGGCGTCTTTTCGATCTACGTGCTGACCCAGTACAAGGCGCAGAGCCTGACCGAGCATATCCAGCGCGGCTGGCGCTTCGGCACCTTCCTGCAGGACTACTTCATCACGCTGGTCCCCGCGCAGATGTACCGCTATGAGGAACTCGGCGCGGTGTGGTACCGGGGCACCGCCGACGCCGTGTACCAGAACCTGCACCTCGTGGACAACTTCGAGGCCGACTACGTGGCGATCTTTTCCGGCGACCACATCTACAAGATGAACGTGGAGCACATGCTCCAGTCGCATATCGACGCCCGCGCGGACGTAACAATTGCCGCCTACCCGATGCCGCGCTCGGAAGCGCACCGCTTCGGCGTGATGCATGTGGGCGACCGGGGCCGGGTCACCGAGTTTCTGGAAAAGCCCGCCGACCCGCCCGGCATGCCCGGCGACCCCGACACCACCCTGACCAGCATGGGCAACTACATCTTCTCGCGCCGGGCGCTCGAAGAACTGCTGCACACCTCCATCAGCGGGCAGGAGGACGGCTTCGACTTCGGGCAGGACGTGATTCCACGGGCGCTGGCGGACGGCTACTCCGTGCAGGCCTACGACTTTCACAAGAATCCCATTCCCGGCCAGCAGGGGCCGAACCTCTACTGGCGTGACGTGGGGACGCTGGACGCCTACTTCGACGCCAGCCTCGATCTGGTCAGCGTGAACCCGGAGTTCGACATCTACAACCCGCAGTGGCCGCTGCGCACCAGCAGCGAGTTCTCGCCCCCCGCCAAGTTCGTCCACGAGGCCGAGGGCCGCAAGGGACAGGCCTTCAACTCCAGCCTCGCCGGGGGCGTGATCGTCAGCGGCGGGACCGTGCGCGACTCGATTCTCAGCCGCAATGTGCATATCCACTCGTACTCGCTCGTCGAGAGCTGCGTCCTGTTCGACAACGTGGTCGTGGGGCGCCACTCGCACCTGCGCCGGGTGATCGTGGACAAGGACGTGACCATTCCGCCCGGCACCAAGATCGGCGTGGACCATGAGGAGGACCGGGCACGCGGCTTTACGGTCACCGAGAATGGCGTGGTGGTGGTGCCCAAGAGTTACACCTTCTGAGCGTGTTGCGCGTGACCCTCGAAGCACCTCTCTGCTTCACAGTTTTGCAAGTGCCTTGGGGAGCGGGCCGCGAAGCGGACTGAGGGGTTAAGGAGTTGACCCCCCGCCCTCCGCTATGCTTCCCCCTGATGGAAGTCGGCGCGGAGGTGGGGGGGCGCTACCGCTTGCACGCCCTGCTGGGCGAGGGCGGCAGCGCCCGCGTCTACCGTGCCGAGGACACCCACCTGGGCCGCGAGGTGGCGGTCAAGGTGCTGCACCCCCACCTGCCCGACGGCGACCGCGCCCGCTTTCTGCGGGAAGTGCGCACGCTCGCCCGCCTCTCGCATCCCGGCGTGGTGCCCGTCCTCGACCTGGGGGAGATGCCGGGGGAGGGGGGAGGCCCCGCCCGCGCCTTTTTCACCATGCCGCTGCTGGCCGGGCCGATCACGGCGCTGGGGCCGCTGGAGGACTCGCCCGCGTCGCTGACCCCTTTTCTCACGGCGGCGGGCTTCGCGTCGCGGGCGCTGGGCTTTATCCACGCGCAGGGGATCATCCACCGCGACCTCACGCCGGGCAACGTGCTGCTGGACGAGGCCCGGATGCCCCGGCTGATGGATTTCGGGCTGGTGGCCCTCTCCGAACACAGCCGCCACCTCACCCGCAGCGGGGTCACGCTGGGCACGCCCGCCTACATGGCCCCCGAGCAGGCGCGGGGGTCGGGGGTGGGGCCACGCAGCGACCTCTACGCGCTGGGCGCCGTGCTGTACCGGGTGGCCTGCGGGTCGCCGCCCTTTGTCGGGGACAGCGACCAGAGCGTCCTCTTTCAGCATGTCTACGAGCCGCCGCCCGACCCCCGCGACCTCAATCCCGCCGTGCCCGACGCGGTGGCGCGGGTGCTGCTCGCGCTCCTCGCCAAGAACCCGGAGGAGCGGCCCGAGAGTGGCGAAGCGGCCGCGCACCTGTGGGCGCTCGCCCGGCGCGAGGTCTGGACGGCGCATGCGCGGGGCCAGTACCGGGGTGGGCGCACCCGCACGGGCGAGCACCCCGACGGCCCGGCCCGCGTAGGCAACCTCACCGAAGCCTGGAGCGTTCCCCTCCCCGGCGAGGTGACCTGGCCCGCCGCCGTGGTGGGGGAGGGTGACCTGCTCGCGGTGGGCACGCGGGGCGGGCAGCTCGTGCTGATGCACACTTCCGGGCGGCCCTACGCCACCCACGCCGCCCGCGACGAGGTGACGGCCCCGGCGACCTTCGTGGGCGGCGACATCCTGTACGGCGCCTGGGACGGCACCCTGCGGCGGGTGCGGCTGCGCGGCGGCGAGCAGGTCTGGGAGCATCAGGCCCGCGCCGAGTTCACGGGCGCCCCGACCCTGTGGGGGGGGCGGGTCCTGGCCGCCAGCCGCGATGGGCACCTGCACGCGCTCAACGCCCGCACCGGGGACCTTGCCTGGGCGTACCGGGCGGGGGGGCCGGTCGCCGCCTCGCCGGTGGTGTGGGCGGGCGCCGCGCTGCTGTGCGACGAGAACGGCTGGCTGCATGCCCTGGACGCCCGCACCGGGACCCCGCTGTGGAAGGTCGAGGTCGGCACCGTCCACGCCACCCCCGCCCTGCGCCCCACCGCGCCGGGCCGCGCCACCCTGCTTGTCCCTACCTGGCCCGGCGAGGTCCACGCCCTCTCCCTGCGGGCCGATGGCGGCCGCGCCGTGCTCGACAGCCCCGAGCCGACCCTGTGGACCTACGACCTGGAAGACGAGATCTGGGCCGCTCCCGCGCTGACCGCCGACCTTGCGCTGGTCGCGGGTTGGGGCGGCACTGTGCGGGCGCTGCGCCTTTCAGACGGGGAGGACGTGTGGGCGCATACGCTGGAGGGCCGCGTGACTGCCAGCCCGGTCGTGAGCGCGGGGCTGGTCTTCCTGGCGTCGGAGGGGGGCGAACTCGCCGCGCTGGACATTCAGACCGGGGCTGTGCGCTGGCGCCGCCGCGAGCGCGAGGGGGTGCAGGCGACGCCGCTGGCCGCCGCCGGGACGCTGTACGTCGCCTTCATGAATGGGACGCTGCGGGCCTACCGGGAGGGGGAGGAGGGGGCGTAGTTGCCAACCCCGTCCCCATGACGTTTGCCTGTACCACCCCGGCGTACACTGCCCGCTGGAGGTCGCCCCATGCCCAATATCGGACCCGCTGAACTGCTCGTCATTCTGGTGATCGCCCTGCTGGTCTTCGGGCCGCGCAAGTTGCCCGAGCTGGGCAAGAGCCTCGGCGCCGGCATCCGCGAGTTCCGCCGGGGCACCCAGGGCCTCAAGGAAGAACTGGAAGGCAGCCTGCGCGAGACCTCGCCCGCCGCCCGCCCGGCTCCGGTGCCGCCCGCCCCGGTGCAGACCGTGGTCGCGCAGGCGGTGGTGCCCCCGGCCGAGGCCGCCGCGCCCCGCCCGGCCTCCGAAGTGCTGCCGCCCCGCTCGTAAGGCTGGCCCCACCGGGTCCCCCGCCTCCCCCGCACTTGGGGGAGGGCGACCGGGACTCGGCTGCTAGATTGGCCGCGTGATCCCGTCGAATGTGGCCCCCCGCCGCGTGGCCCTGGTGACCGACAGCACCGCCGACCTGACCCGGGCCGAGTGGGCCGAACTGGGCGTGTCGGTGGTGGCGCTGACGCTGGAGGTGGGAGGGACCCTTTACAGCGACCCCGGCACCGTGCGCCGCCCCGGCCTCCCCGTAATGGACCCGGCGACCCTGGTGCGCCGGATGGAGGAGGGCGCCGCGCCCCGCACCTCCCAGGCAGTCCCGGACGATTTCCGGCGGGCGTATGCGGAGGCGCTGGAGGCCGGGGCCGAGCGGGTGCTGTGTCTCCCGGTCGCCTCGCAGCTCAGCGGCACCTACGCCTCGGCGGTGACGGCGGCGGGGGAGCTCGGGGGGCGGGTGGAGGTCGTGGACACCCGGGCGCTCAGCGTGGGCCTGGGCGCGGCGGTGCGGCAGGCGAGGACGTGGCTGGACGGCGGGATGGAGTCCGGCGAGGTCGCCCGTCGGCTGACCGGACTCGGGGACCGCGTCTTTCTGCGCTTCGTGCCGGGCCGCCTGCGCTGGCTGGTCGCGGGCGGACGGCTCTCGCGGGTGGCGGGGGCGGCGGCGGGACTCCTCAATGTCCACCCGGTCATCCGCGCCGAGGGGGGCAAGGTGGAGGCGGCGGCCCGTATCCGGGGCTTTCACGCGGCGCTGCGGGAATTGGCCCGCTCCTTTCCGGAAGGGCTGGAGGTCACCATGCTGCACGCCGGAAATCCGGAAGGCGCCCGCACTCTGGCCGGGGAACTCGCCCTGCGCAACATTCGGGTGAGGGGAACGCGCGAGGTCACGGCGGTCCTGCTGGTCCACGCCGGGCCGGGCACCGTCGGGCTGGTGGGCCTTCCCCCGCTGGAGTCCGCCTGATGCTCGCCCATGCCCGCAGCGTGGCCCTGATCGGCGTGGACGCCGTGCCCGTCGAGGTCGAGGTGGATGTTTCACCCGGCTTGCCCGCCTTCACCGTGGTCGGCCTTCCCGATCAGGCCGTCAGCGAGGCCCGCGAACGGGTGCGGGCGGCCGTCCGCAACGCCGGGCTGCCCTTTCCCGCCGCCCGCATCACCGTGAACCTCGCCCCCGCCGACCTGCGCAAGGAGGGGCCGCTGTACGACCTCCCCATCGCGCTGGGGCTGCTCGCCGCGCAGGAGTTGCTGCCGCCGCAGGCCCTGCGCGGGCTGGTCTGCGCCGGGGAACTCGCCCTCGACGGGTCGCTGCGGCCCATCGCGGGAGCCGTCAACGTGGCCCTGCTCGCCGCGCAGGAGGGGGTGCCCGCGCTCCTGCCCGGGGCCAACGCCGCCGAGGCCGCCCTGATCGACGGGGTGACGGTCTTTCCGGCGGGGACGTTGCTGGAGGCGGTGCGGCACCTCAGCGGGGAGTGTGCCCTCACGCCCGCCTCGCCCCCGGAGTCGCCCCCCGACGAGGACACGCCCCTCGACCTCGCCGACCTCAAGGGCCAGAGCGGAGCCAAACGGGCGCTGGAGATCGCACTCGCGGGCGGGCACAACCTCCTGATGATCGGCTCGCCCGGCAGCGGCAAGACCATGCTGGCCCGCCGGGCACCGGGACTGCTCCCGCCCCTGACCCGCGCGGAAGCGCTGGAGGTGACGCGCATCCACTCGGCGGCGGGGCTGCTCACCGGACGGGGCGGGCTGGTGGGGCGGCCGCCCTACCGCGCTCCGCACCACACCGTCAGCGACGCCGGGCTGATCGGCGGCGGAAGCGTGCCCCGTCCCGGCGAGGTGTCGCTGGCGCACCGGGGCGTGCTGTTTATGGACGAGTTCCCGGAGTTCTCGCGCAAGGCGCTGGAAACCTTGAGGCAGCCCCTGGAGGACCGGACGGTCTCGATCAGCCGGGCGCGGGCGACCGTGACCTACCCGGCCAATTTCCAGCTTATCGCCGCGATGAACCCCTGCAAGTGCGGTCACTTTGGTGACCCCGAGCGGGCCTGCACCTGCACGCCGACCGAACGTGCCCGCTACGCCGGGAGGCTCAGCGGCCCGCTGCTGGACCGGGTGGACCTCCTGTGCCGTGTCCCCAGGTTGACCGTGGACGAGCTGTCCCGCGCCCCGGAGGGCGAACCCAGCGCCGTGGTGCGCGAGCGGGTGGCCTCGGCGCGTGCCCGGATGCTTGCCCGGCAGGGGGGGCGCAACAGCGACCTTGCCGGGCAGGCCCTGCGGCAGCACGCGCACCTGGCACCTGGACCGGAGGCCTTCGCACGGGCGGCGGCCCGGCAACTGGGTCTGACGGGGCGCGGCTTCGACCGGGTGTTGAAAGTGGCGCGGACGGTGGCCGACCTCGCCGGGCAGGAGCACATCTCGGAAGCCCACCTCGCGGAGGCCGTGACCTACCGCCCCCGCGACCTCGCCTGACCGGCGGACGGGCGCTCAGCTCGTCTCCTCGCCGCTGTCCCGGTTCGTGCGGGCCGTGCCGTCGTCCGCGCCGCCCCCACCCTCCATCAGGTTCCCGGGATTGACGATGGCGGGGCTGGCGCTCTGGTTGCTGTTCACGATGGCAGGCAGAGCGGCCGCGTCGTCGTCGCGGACCATCTCGCCCGGAACGGGGGAGTTGACGACATTGCCGCTCTCCTGTTCGATTTCCTCGACGCTGCGGCCCAGCGGGGCGTCTCCGTACCGGTTGTCGGTCATGGGTCAGTGTGGGCGCAGGAACCGGCCCAGCGGGTGAGCCGGGGGTAGAGGGGCGTTAAATCCTCACCGGCCCGGCTGCCTCCCGCCCGGGAGCCGCTATCCTGCCGGGCAAGGTGAGGACACAGTGATGAGCGAGCGAGTGCAGTCGGCCCTGCGGGGCCTGGGAATCGGCGGAACGCCCCTGGCGACCCTGGAGAAAGAAGACGCCCTGTTCGTGCTGCTGGAAGGTCTGCTGATCTATCAGGACGCGGGCGGCACCCGCCGGGTCACCCTGCGCGACCTCAACCGCATCCACAGCGACGGCGACGGCCTGCTGCGGGTCGAGACGCCCGCCGGGACGGCCCTGACCGCCAGCCTGCTGGGCTTCGACCCGGCCGAGGTTCAGGCCTTTTTTCCCCAGGTTCGCGACGCGACCGCCCGCGCGAAGAACCTTCCGTCGGCGCCCCTGCCCGCAGCGGGCGGGTTCAAGACGTTTGGCACCACGCCTGCCCCGGCCACCGTGCCCTCCTCCCCGGCGCCCAGCCCGGCGCCCGATGACCGCCGCGAGGCCAACCGCCGGGTGACCTCAGTCACCGCCGCGCCTTCCCCGGTCAGTCCGGCGCCGACTGAGGTCAAGCGGGCCGAAACTCCGGTGGTCACGGAGGCCGCAGCGCCTGCTGGTGCGGAGGCGACTCCGGTGGCCCCGCTTCCCGCCAAGCCCACCGCTCCCCTCGCGGCCCTGCCCATGCTGGCCGAGCGGGCGAACGCGGTGCACGCGCTCGTCGGGCGGCTGCGGGTGCTGGCGGTCGTGCTGGGGCTGGCGGCGGTGGGACTCGCCGTGGTGCAGTACCTCGGTGATCAGGCGTTCCAGGGGCTGTGGACCCTGATCGCGGGCGGGGTGGGGAGCGTGGCCCTGTTCATCTTCGCGGACGTGACCCGGCTGATCGTCACGCTGGCCCGCGCGGTCGCGGAACAGTCGCGCACGCCGGACGCCTGAGTCCCGCGCCTCCCCACGCCCGGACCCACTCATGGACCCCGTGACCATCCTGCTGCTGCTGTTCGGGCTGGCGCTGCTGCTGTTCGCCACCGAGTGGCTGCCCGTGGATGTCACGGCCCTGCTGCTGCTGGGCGCCCTGCTCGCGCTGGGCCTGCTCCCCACCCGCGAGGCCTTCGCGGGTTTCGGCAGCGACACGGTGCTCACGCTCTCGGGTCTCTTTATCCTCACGCAGATGCTGCTGCGGGCCGGGGTCATCGAGTGGATCGGCACCGCGCTGGCCCGCCGTGCCCGCAACGCCGCCGGGATGGTGCGCGGCATGCTGGGCACGGTCGCGGGCGTGAGCGCCTTTACCAGCAACACGGCCACCACCGCCGTCTTCCTGCCGCTGGTGACCGGGTTGGCCCGCCGGGCGGGAATCGCTCCCAGCCGGGTGCTGCTGCCGCTGGCCTACGCGAGCATCCTGGGCGGGACGATTACCGTGATCGGCACAAGCACCAACCTCGTCGTGTCGGGGGCGCTGCCGGGAGCGGGGCTGGAGCCGCTGGGCTTTTTCGAGCTGGCCTGGGTCGGGATTCCGGTGGCGGTCGTGGGGCTGCTGTACCTCTTTTTCGTGGCGCCGCGCCTGCTGCCCGAGCGCGAGGCCGAACTCGAAGCCTCGCTGCGGGCCTACCTCGCCGACCTGACGGTCGCTCCCGGCAGTCCGCTGGCGGGGCAAACCCTGCGCGAGTCGGGGCTGGGCCGCGACCACGGCCTGACGGTGGTGGCGGTGCGCCGGGGCGAGCAGACGATCTACGCCCCCGGCCCCGACTTTCAGGTGCAGGAACTGGATACCCTGGCGGTCGAAGGCCCCCCGGAGCGCATCCTGGCGGGCAAAGGCACGCTGGGCGTCTTTTCCAAGAGCGAGCAGAAATTGCAGGTGGAGGGCACGGCCCCGGTGCGGCTGGTGGAGGCGGTGGTGCTGCCCGGCAGCCTCTTGATCGGCCGCACCCTGCGCGAGGCCCGTTTCCGCGAGCGCTACGGCCTGTCGGTGCTGGCGCTGCACCGCCGCGCCCGGACCGTCGAGCGTCTGGGCGGGCTGCGGGTGCAGGTGGGCGACGTGCTGCTGATTCAGGGCACGCCCGACCGGATTGGCGGCCTGGGTGACCACCTCACCGTGCTGGGGGACCTCACCGAGGCCCAGCGGGACCTGCGCCGCGCTCCCCTCGCCCTGGGGCTGTTCGGCGGCGCGGTGGTGCTGGGCGGCCTGGGCGTGCTGCCCCTCAGCGTGGCGGTCGTGATCGCGGTGGCGCTGGCCCTGGCGCTGCGGCTGGTCACCCCGGAAGAGGCGTACCGCTCGGTGGAGTGGCCGGTGATCGTGCTGGTGGCCTGCATGCTGGCTTTCGGGACAGCCTTCGAGGACACCGGAGCCGCGCGGGTCCTGACCGGGGCCATCTCCGGGGTGCTGGAACCGCTGGGGCCTTACGGGCTGCTCGCCGCCCTTTTCGCGGTGACGGTGGCCCTCACCCAGCCCATGAGCAACCAGGCGGCGGCGCTCGTGATGCTGCCCCTCGCCATCGGCACGGCCACGGCGCTGGGGTACGATCCGCGCCCCTTCGTTATCGGCATCACCATCGCCGCCAGCAACTCCTTTATCACGCCGCTGGAGCCGTCCTGCATGCTGGTGTACGGGCCGGGGCGCTACCGTTTCCTCGACTTCGTGCGGGTCGGTTCGGGCCTCACGGTGGTGACCTTCGCGGTGTCGCTGCTGGTGATTCCGCGGGTCTGGCCGTTCTAGGCCAGGGCCGCCCGCCTTTAGAAAATGTTCCCGTGTCGGCGGCCCATTTTGTGGGCAAGGGAGAAGCGCCGGGCGCGGCTGTTATGCTGCCCGCATGAGTTCAGACCGCAGCCACGCCCCGATCACCTGGGTCTTCGCTCTCCTGGCGCTCGGTGCCCTCGTGGGAATCGGCACGGCGGCCGCGCTCCTGGCCCGCAAGGACCGCCCCCTGCCCGACGACCCCGACGCGCCGCTGTTCATCTGAACAGCCTGGAGGTTCCGGCCGACAGGAGACCGCCAGGGCGTAGGTTCCTGGCGGTTCTTGTTGTGGTGGAAGACCGCCTGGGGTTCAGTCTGCCGCCGCCGGAGCCGCGCTGGGTGCAGGTTCCGGGCGGGGGAGCTGCCGGGGCAGCCGTCCCCACAAGAAGAGCAGGCTGAGGCCCCCCAGCGCCGCCAGCGTCAGCAGGCCCACGCGCGGCCCCAGCGGTCCCTCCTTGCCGATCAGGAAGCTGGCAATCAAGGCTCCGGGCGGTCCCATGCCGACCAGGACGAAGGAATACAGGCTCATCACTCGCCCGCGCAGGTGGTCCGGAATGGAGAGCTGCACGGCGCTGTTCGCGCTGACGAGCAGCGAGAGCATCCCGAAGCCGCAGACAGCGAGGACCGGCCCAGCGAGGAGGGGACCCGGCGTGAAGGCCAGTGCCGCCGCGCTCGCCAGCAGAATCATGCCCCCCAGCCGCAGGTTCCGCAGCGGGTTGGGCTTGCTCGCCTGCCACAGCGCCCCCGCCATCGCCCCCAGGCCGAACATCGCCGAGAGGGTGCCGAAGGCCGCCTCCCGCGCCTCGAACACCACCCGCGCGTAATACGGAATGATCACGTTGAAGTTAATGATGGTCAGGCTCATCAGCCCGACGAGCAGCATCACGTTTCTCACGGCCGGGGTGCGCCGTACATAGGCCAGTCCCTCGCGGATGTTCTCGCCCACGCTGCCCTGCGGCACCCCCTCGCGCGGCGGGAAGGGCAGGGTGGCAATCACGAACAGCACCACGAAAAAGGACGACACGTTCAGGTAGAAGGGCAGGGCCAGCCGGGCGATGTTGTCCGGGTCCCCGGCGGCCAGCAGCGAGACGCCCAGCGCCGCGACGATGCCGAACAGGGCCTGCCCCACCGTGCGCGAGACGTTAAAGGACAGGCTGTTGAGCGCGACCGCGTTGGGCACGTCGCCCCGCGGCACGAAGTCCACGACCATGCTCTGGCGGGCGGGCATATCGAAGGCGTTGGCGACGCCTCCCACAAAGGCGATCGCCATCACCAGCGGCAGCGTGACCAGTCCGAGGTGGGTGGTTACCGCCAGGGTCGCCGCCGTGATCAGCAGCGTGATCTGGGTCGCCAGCAACACCCGGCGCCGGGGCACCCGGTCCACCACCGCCCCGGCGAACAGCGAGAGCAGCAGGCTGGGCAGAAACTGCGCGACCGTTACGTACCCCAGCGCCGTGCTGCTGCCCCCCGTCAGCTCCAGCACGAGGTACTGCTGCGCGGTCGCCTGCATCCACGACCCGACCAGCGAGAGCAGTTGCGAGAACCAGTAGCGGCGGTAGTGGGGGTGTCGCAGGGCGCTGAACGTCCGGGCACGCCACCCGGAGAGGCGGGCAAGCATTCGCCCAGCATAGGCTGACTGAACGGAGGGCGTTCCGGTCGGGAAGACGAAGGCTCCAGTTCCTGACGACCACCTGATGAAATGAAGGCTTTGCAAATGTGACTTCCGTCTGGTACAGTGCCCCTGTTTCAGATTTCTTCGGGCGGCTCTCATGTTCGCCCCATCCAGCCCGCACCCTGCTGGCTGCCCCGTCCTGTTGTCCTCCGCGCCCTGTGAGCCTCCCCCATGCCTGCATCTGCCCTGCCTGCATCGCGCTTCCCCGCCGCCGTCCGCGCCGCCCTGGTGATTGCCACCCTGAGCCTGTCTGGGAGCCTCACGTCGGCGCTTGCCGCCACCACCAACAACACCTCCGCCAGCCCGGCAAGCCCAGCGCTTCCGGGCAGCGTCCTTTCTGGAGGTGCCGTGACGGTGCAAAAGGGCGACACGGCCTACAGCCTCGCGCGGGCGCACGGCCTGAAGGTGGATGACCTGCTGGCCATGAACGGCCTGAGCACCCCGGATCTTCAGGTGGGGCAGGTGCTGCGGGTGCGGGCGGCAGCCGCGTCACACACCGTGCAGCCCAAGGAGACGCTGTACGGCATCTCGCGACAGTATGGCCTGAGCGTGGACGCGCTGCTGGCGGCAAACAATCTGCCCCCGACCACGGTGCTGGAGATCGGGCAGGTTCTTCAGGTGCCAAGCGCTGCTCCGGTCGCCGCGCCGCGCGTGCTGGCGCAGTCCCTGCCGGTACCTCCCGCTCCGGCCCAGCCCGCCGCCCGGCCCGCCGATTCCGCGACCGGCGACGACTGGCGCGGCACGGCGATGGCGCTGCTGGGGGTGCCCTACGTCTACGGGGGCACCAGCCGCAGCGGCCTGGACTGCAGCGGGTTCGTGCTCCAGGTCTTCACGCCCCTGGGGGTGGAGTTGCCCCGCACCAGCGCCGCGCAGGCACGCGTCGGTCAGCCCGTTGATGTCGAGAATCTGCAGGCCGGGGACCTCGTCTTCTTCGATACGGTGGGACGCGGCGACGTCACACACGTGGGCATCTACCTGGGCGAGAACCAGTTCGTGAATGCCAACTCCTACCGCAAGCAGGTCGCGGTCGACCGCTTGCAGGGAGACCCCTACTGGGGACCCAAGCTGCTCGGTGCTCGCCGGGTGCTGCCGCCCGTGATGTACGGGTCGGCCCGCTGAGGAGTCAGGAGGCCCACTGGAAGGGTCACCCTGGCGACGCGCCCGACCGGTCCGGTGGACCCTCGGCTCGGTAAGAAGCCGCCGGGGAGTTCCGGCGGCTTGTCTTGACCCTTTTTCCCGACCCGGCCCTTTCCCTACACCTTGTCGTCGGCCACGTTCTCGTCGCCCAGCAGGTGGCGGTACTCGTCGAGATGTTCGCCCTCGCCAAGTTCGCGGGCGATGCGCTCGATGGCAAGCCGGACGACCTCGCTCTTGCTGATCAGGCGCTCGGGGCTGGAGAGTTCGTAGGCTGTGCGCGTGAGCAGGGCGTCCTGCTCCTCGCTGATGACGACCTGGAGGCGTTTGCGTTCCTTTTTGGGCATGGTCCTCTGTGTCCTCTCCACCGGGTCCGCGCCCGGCCGCGGGCTTGGGCGGGGGTGTGCGCGGGCAGCGTAGCACGCACGATGAGGCACCTCAACATCAACCGCCTGGGTCTCTAGATGCTCCCCTGCAAGCATGAGCGTCAACTGGCGTAGACGTCCCCTGAGCATGGTGTGTAAGATGCACCCGTCTTCCGGCTCTTGCCGGACCCGCCGACCGCGCCGCCCTCCGGGCCTCTCCCGCCCGTGCCCGAAAGGAATGACCCATGGATCTGACGCCGCTGCACCTCGTAGGAGGCCGGGACCTGTCCGGCGAAATCGCCATTCAGCACAGCAAGAACGCGGCGCTGCCGATTATCGTGGCGAGCCTGCTGAGCCGTGAACCCGTCACCCTGCACGGCATTCCCCGGCTGTCGGATGTGGACACCATCCTGGAACTCGCGGCGCATATCGGCACCCAGCACGCCTGGACCGGCCCCAACAGCCTGACCCTGCACACCCCCGAGATTCTCAGCACCCACGCTCCCTACGCGCTGGTGTCCAGGATGCGGGCGAGCTTTATCGTGCTGGGCGCGATTCTGGCCCGCTCGGGCGAGGCCACGGTGTCCATGCCCGGCGGCTGCGCGTGGGGGCCGCGCCCGGTCGACCAGCATGTCAAGGCGCTGCGGGCGCTGGGCGCGCACATCACCGAGGAGGGCGGCGACTTCGCGGCGACCCGGACCGGGAGCTTGAGCGGTACCTTCGTCTTCGAGATGCTGACGGTGGGCGGCACCCACAACGCGGTCCTGGCCTCGGTCCTGGGCGACGGCGTGGTCCGGCTGGAAAACGCCAGCATCGACACCGACGTGGTGGACCTCGTGAACTTCCTGAACGCGCTCGGGGCACAGATCGAGGGCGCGGGCACGAACACGCTGACCATCCGGGGCGTGCCCGCCCTGCGCGGGGGCGAGTACACGGTGATTCCCGACCGCATCGAGGCAGGGACCTTCATGATCGCCGCTGCCGCGACCCGCAGCCGCCTCACGCTGACGAACGTGCGCCCCGACCACCTGCGGGCCGTAAGCGCCAAGCTGAGCGAGATGGGCGTGGACATTCTGGAATCCGGCGACCGCCTGATCGTGGACGCCCGCGACCGCGACCTGCGGCCCGTCAATGTCACCACCCAGAGTTACCCCGGCTTTCCCACCGACGTGCAGCCTCAGATGAGCGCCCTGCTCGCCACCGTGCCCGGCACCAGCGTGGTGCAGGACCCGGTGTACCCCGACCGTCTGACCCACGTGGCCGAACTGCAGCGCATGGGGGCCAACATCACCGTGAGCGGCTACACCCAGGTCATTCAGGGCGGCCCGCTGCACGCCGCGCCCGTCAAGGCGGCCGACCTCCGCGCTGGGGCCGCCCTCTTCATCGCCGCGATGACCACGGAGGGCGAGACGGTCATTGACGGGGTGCAGTACCTCAACCGGGGCTACGAACGCCTCGCCGAGCGGCTGCGGGGGATCGGCGTGCAGGCCTGGCAGCCCCAGCCGGTGCTGGCGAGCGCGATGGACTGAGCTGAGCCGGGGGGAACGCGCCCACGCCGGGAGAGGGGTGGGCGCGTTCTCCTGGGTCGAGCAAGCTGGAGTCGGGCGGGGGTCAGCGTGGGACGGACGCCTTATCAGACCTCCCCGCCCCAGGCCCCGCCGTGTTCCACCCACGCCCCCTCGATCTGCGCGAGCAGGTCAGCGGGCAGGGGACCACGCTCGACCAGAGCCGCGTTGCGCTCCAGATTCTCCACCCGCGCCGTCCCCACGATGGCGCTGTGCACGCCGGGCGCGAAGGCCGAGAAGCGCAGGGCGAACTCCGGCCAGTCCAGCCCGCCGGGATCGAGCTGCAGCGCCCCCAGCCGCTCCCAGTACACCTCAGCGTACTGGCCGACCGGGCGCTCTCGGAACTGCCACGCCGCGTTGGCGATGGGCCGTTTGGCGATCACACCCAGGCCCCGCGCCGCCGCGCCCGGCAGGACGTGGTGCAGGCTCCACTGGTCGGCCACGTTCACGCTCGTCTCCAGGCTGCCGAAGCGTCCGGACTCCGCCGCCCACGCCAGCGCCTCGTTCTCGCCGCTGTAGGCCGCGACGCGGATCAGCCCGGCCTCCCGTGCGCGGCCCAGTTCGGCCAGCAGGTCGTCGCGCCGCAGGGTGTCCAGCGGGCACGAGTGCAGGTGAAAGAGGTCGATCCGGTCGGTCCGCATCGTCCGCAGTGCCTGCTCGATGCCGTGGCGAATGGCCCCTGGCGTCCAGTCCTCTGACCCCTCCACCCCGTAGCCGCCCTTGGTGCTCAGGACGAACTCGTCGCGCCGCCCGGCGAGGTGCCGCCCGATGCGCTCCTCGCTCAGGCCGTAGCCCCGCGCCGTGTCGATCAGGGTCACGCCGAGGTCGAGGGCGCGGTGCAGGAGCCGCCCCGCCTCCCCGTCGTCGAGGCTCTCCGCGCCGACCTGCCCTGCGCCGAGTCCCAGGACGCTGACCCGGAAGCCTGTGGTGCCGAAGTCCCGCTGTTCCATGCGGCGGAGCATACGCCGTGGCGTGGCCCCGCGCCGACCTCTGCCTCAGCCCCCCACGCCGGGCACCAGTTCGGCCCGTTCCTCCTGCTCCTTGCGAAACTGGAGTTCGTACAGGTCGCGGTACAGCCCGCCCGCCGCGAGGAGTTCGCCGTGGGTGCCGTCCTGCACGACCTGGCCCCCCTCCATCACCAGGATGCGGTCGGCGCCCCGGACGGTCGAGAGGCGGTGGGCGATCACGAAGGTGGTGCGGCCCCGCATCAGCGTCTCCAGTGCCTGCTGCACCAGCGCCTCGGACTCGTTGTCGAGGGCGGAGGTGGCTTCGTCCAGAATCAGGATGCGCGGGTCTTTCAGCAGGGCGCGGGCGATGGCGACCCGCTGGCGTTGCCCGCCGCTGAGGCGCACGCCGCGCTCGCCCACCACGGTGGCGTACCCCTGCGGCAGCCCGGTGATAAAGCCGTGGGCGTTCGCCGCGCGGGCGGCGGCCTCGACCTCCTGGGGGGCGGCGTCGGGGCGGCCGTAGCGGATGTTCTCCTCGATGGACCCGGAAAAGAGCAGCGTCTCCTGCGGCACCAGCCCCACCTGTGCCCGCAGGTCGGCCAGCGCGTAGGCCCGCACGTCCTCGCCGTCCACCCGCAGGCGGCCGCCCGTCACGTCCCAGAAGCGCGGAATCAGGCTCACCAGCGTGGTCTTGCCCGCCCCGCTCGGCCCCACCAGCGCGACGACCTGTCCGGCGGGCACGTCGAAGCTCAGGTCATGCAGCACCGCCGAGTCGCCGTAGCTGAACCTCACCCCCTCGAAGCTCACGCGGCCCTCGGCGCGGCCCAGGGGGAGGGGGCGGGCGGGTTCGGGGAGGTCGCTGCGCTCGTCGAGCAGCTCGAAGATGCGCCCCGAGGCCCCCAGCGCCTCCTGAAACTGGCTGAACAGGCCCGACATCGCCGCGACGGTGGCGCCGACCTGCAAGGCGTAGATCAGGAAGGTCACCAGCCCGCCGGGGCTGAGGTCCCCGCCCATCACCAGCCGCCCGCCGTACCACAGCACCACCGCGAGCGAGGCGAAGGTCAGGAAGCTCATCACGCCGCTCATCAGGGCCTGTAGCCGCGCCCGGCGGAGCGCGGCGAGGAAGGACGCGAGCACGCCCTGCCCGTAGCGCCCGCGCTCGGTGTCCTCCGCCGTGAAGCTCTGCACGACCCGCACCCCACTGATCGCCTCCTCGGCGCTGGCGTTGGCCTCGGCCACCCGGTCCTGCACCTCGCGGCTGACCACCCGGATGCGCCGCCCGATCAGGATCGCCGTGCCGATCACCAGCGGAATCACCGCCAGCGTGAGCAGGCTCAGCCGAGGGCTGGTGATCACCAGCAGGGTGGTCGACCCCACGATATTGAAGGCCAGCGCCGCTGCCTGCGCGAGCGCCGTACTCGTCACGGCCTGCACCGTGCCCACGTCCGCCGTGAGGCGGCTGGTGAGTTCGCCCGTGCGGTGGTCGGCGAAAAAGCGCGGCGAGAGCGTCAGCAGGTGCGAGAAGAGGCTGCGGCGAAGGTCGGCCACCACCCCGGCGCCCACCTTCGCCAGCAGGTACGACTGCGCCGCCCCAAACAGGGACGACAGCGCAAAGATGCCCAGCAGTGCGAGCACCGTGCGGTCGAGCGGCCCGGTGTCGGTCGCCCCCACCCGCAGGAAGGAGGCGTCGATCAGCCGCCCGAACAGCAGCGGGAAGATCAGGTTCAGTCCGCTGGAAATCAGGGTGGCGAGCAGCCCGGAGATCAGCAGCGCCCGGTAGGGCCGCGCGTAGGCCAGCACCCGCCGCAGTTGCCGGGGGTCACGGGAGGGACGCGCCGGGGCGGGGGTCGCGGGGGCGGAGGCCGGGCGGCGGCGGGACAGCATGAGGCCAGGGTACGGCATGGAACGTGGCCCCCGGCCCTGTCCGGGACCGGGTTCGGTCTGGGGAGACCAGGGGAAGCGGCGGACCCGCACGCCCGCGAGTCCGCCGCCCCCTGCCAGCCTCCGGCTTACGCCAGCACCGCCTCCGGCTCCTCGAAGGCGAGTTCGAAGGCCTCCGCGACGCCCTGGTAGGTCAGCTTGCCCCCGTGGGTGTTCAGCCCCAACCGCAGCGCCTTGTTGCGGGAAAGGGCCGACACGCCCTGCTCGGCGAGTTGCAGCACGTAGGGCATGGTCTGGTTGGTCAGCGCGAAGGTGCTGGTGCGCGGCACGGCGCCCGGCATGTTTGCCACCCCGTAATGGATCACGCCGTCCACCACGTAGGTGGGGTCGTCGTGGGTGGTCGCGTGGATGGTCTCCACGCAGCCGCCCTGGTCGACCGCCACGTCCACGATGACGCTGCCTTCGGGCATCAGGGCCAGCATGTCGCGGGTGATGAGGTGCGGGGCCTTGGCGCCGGGAATCAGCACGCCGCCGATCAGGAGGTCGGTGTCGGGCAGCAGGGCACGGAGGTTGGCCTCGCTGCTCATCATGGTGGTCAGGCGCCCGAAGAACACGTCGTCGAGGTAGCCCAGCCGACGCTGCGACACGTCGAGGATGGTGACCTTGGCCCCCAGGCCCATCGCCATCTTGGCCGCGTTGGTGCCCACCACGCCGCCGCCGAGGATGGTCACGTGGCCGGGCTGCACGCCGGGCACGCCGCCCAGCAGCACGCCGCGCCCGCCCACCGGCTTCTGGAGGTGGTACGCGCCCGCCTGCACGCTCAGGCGCCCGGCGACCTCCGACATCGGCGTCAGCAGCGGCAGGCTGCCGTCGTCGAGCTGCACCGTCTCGTAGGCCACGCCCGTCGTGCCCGCTGAGAGCAGCGCGTCGGTCAGCGGGCGGTCGGCGGCGAGGTGCAGGTAGGTGAACAGCAGCAGGTCGTCCCGCAGATAGCCGTACTCGCTCTCGATAGGTTCCTTGACCTTCACGACCATCTCGGCGGCCCAGGCGTCGGCGGCGGTGCCCAGGGTGGCGCCCGCCTCCGTGTACTCGCTGTCCGCGATGCCGCTGCCCACGCCCGCGCCCTGCTCCACGACCACGGTGTGCCCGCGCCGCACCAGCGTCGCCACGCCGCCCGGCGTGAGCGCCACGCGGTTTTCCTTGACCTTGATTTCCTTGGGGAGTCCGATCTTCATAGTTCCTCCGCAGGGCCGCGCACCCCGCCGGGGCCGCCCGCCTGCTGTCATGCTGAAGTGGCGCAATGGTAGCAGGACGCTGGGCGTTCCCGATTGCCCGCAGGTGGAGCTGAGAGCGTATCCACGCAACCCGGTTGCGTCAGAGTTGCTAGCATGGGGCCATTCATGTCAAAGCTGGACCTCGACGCCACCGACCGCCGGATTCTGACCATCCTCCAGCGCGACGCCCGCATTCCCAACACCGAACTCGCCGACGAGATCGGCCTGACTCCGGCCCCCACCCTGCGGCGGGTGCGGCGGCTGGAGGAGGAGGGCATCATCAGCCGTTACGTGGCCCTGCTGGACCCCAAGCGGGTGGGGCGCGACCTGATGGTCTTCGTGCGGGTCACGCTGGACAAGCAGACCAAGCAGGGCTTCGAAACCTTCGCCGAGCGGATGCGCGGGCGGCCCGAGGTGCTGGAGTGTTACCTCTGCCTGGGGGATACCGACTACCTGCTCAAGGTGGTCGTGCCGGACCTCGACGCCTACCAGACCTTTCTGGTGGACGTGCTCGCGGCCATTCCGGGCGTGCGGAACACGGCCAGCACCATCGTCGTGAAGGGGGAGAAGTACACGACGGGGCTGGCGGTGGAATAGGGTCGTGGGGAGCGTTCCCCCGACACCTGCTGGAGGTCACGATGAAGGGTTGGAAGCGGACGGTGAGCCTCACTCTTGTCTGGCTGTTGACCGCGTGTGACGGCCAGCTCGCCGCCCGCGAGGAGCGGTATCTGGCCCAGGGCTATACCCGGCTGAGTGCCTACGCCTACGTGCGGGAAACCGACGATGGACACGGCTTTTCGCACATCTCGGAGGGCGAGCTGGGCGAGGCGGTCGTCCTGACCTACCTGCGAAGGAGGGCGGAGCAGGCCAGCGAGCGGTTGAGGCAGGCGCGGGCCGGGGGCGTGGACGCGGCAGAGTTGGAGCGGTTAGAAGGCCGGGTGAAAGCCGCCGAGTGGAGGCTTGACTCGTTTCTCAACAGTTTTGGCGAAAGGCCCGGCTGGCGCTGAAACGGGATGAGGCAGGGAAAGCCGCACGCGCTAGGCTGAGCCCCATGCGTCCTCTTTCCCTGACGGCTCGGCTGGCCCCGACCCCTGTCCGGCGTGCTCTTCCCGCCTTGCTCGCTTCCCTGAGCCTGGGCTTGATCGCCTGTGCGCCCACGACCCAGCGTCAGGCCTCGGCTTCACAGCCCACGGCCCCGGCGACTCCCGCCCCGGTGGCGGCCCCGGCGACCCCGACCTTCGTTCCGGTTCAGCCGCTCAGCGCGACCCGAGTCACGACCTTCACCTCCGCCGCCCAAGTCACCGACCCGGCGCGGACCTACCGGGCGGTGTTGAACACCAGCAAGGGGCCGATCACGCTGGAGCTGTACGCGAAGCAGGCCCCGGTCGCGGTGAACAACTTCGTGTTCCTCGCGCTCAACGGCTTCTACGACGGCACCCGCTTCCACCGCGTCATCGAGGGCTTCATGGCCCAGGGCGGCGACCCGCAGAGCACGGACCCCGCCCTCCGCGCCCGCTGGGGCACGGGCGGCCCCGGCTACAGCTTCCGCGCCGAGGTCGGGGGCGGCCTGCGCTTCGACCGCGCGGGCGTGCTGGGCATGGCCCGCGCCGCCAGCCTGGACTCGCAGGGCAGCCAGTTTTTCATCACGCTGGCCCCGGCCGACTTCCTGAGCGGCGGGTACACGGTCTTCGGTCAGGTCGTCTCCGGGTTAGACACCTTGCAGCGCCTGACCCGCACGGCCACCCCTAACGGCGAGGTGCCTATCCCCGGCGCCCAGCCCGACCTGATCCAGAGCGTGCAGATTCTCGTCTCGCGCTGAGGCTCAGCCCAGCAGCGCCACCACCAACGTCACCACCAGCGCGGCCAGACCCATCCCAATGGAGCTGGCTGCGCCCGCCTGCTCCCCCTCCTCGCGGGCGCGGGCGGTGCCCACCCCGTGCGCGACGCTGCCGATGGCGATGCCCCGCGCGAGCGGATGCCGCACGCCCAGCCGCGTCAGCGTGGGCGGCAGCACCAGCGCCCCCACCAGTCCCGACAGCACGGCGAGCGTGGCCGCCAGCGCGGATGGAGCGCCCGTGAAGGCGGCGAGTTGCAGCGCCACCGGGCTGGTCGCCGGAGCCGTCAGCAGGGCCTGCCGCGCCGCCGGGTCCAGCCCCAGCAGCCGGGGCAGCGCGGCGTCCGCCCCCATGCCCGCCAACGTGCCCGCCACGCCGCCCAAGCCCAGCGCCCGCCACTCCCGCGCCAGCAGCGCCCGCAGCCGGTAGAGCGGCACCGCCAGCGCCACGACCGCCGGGCCGAGCAGGAAGGAGAGGGGCCGTACCTCCGCCACGTACTCCCGGTAGGGGGTCGCTGTCGCGAGGAGCACGCCGGACACGATCACCGTCGCCACCAGCGTCGGATTGACGAGCGGATGCCGCACCCGCCACTGCGCGGCGACCCCCAGGGCGAAGGCGAGCAGGGTGAGGGCGAGCCAGGTCACGCCGCGTCCCTCCACAGGCAGTCCCTCATCCGCGCACCAGCCGCCCCGCCACCAGCCCCGCCGTTCCCGCGCCCAGCAGCAGCCCCGCCAGCATCACCAGCAGCCACAGGCCCCACGCCGCCCCCGCCGACAGGAACTCGATGAAGCCCACCGTGGCGGGCACGAACAGCAGCCCCAGGATGCCCAGAAGCCCGTCGGCGGCGGCCTCCAGCCACGAGAGCCGCACCACCCCCAGCGACAGGGCCGCCCACAGCAGCGCCATCCCGACCACCGACCCCGGCAGCGGCCACTCCAGCCACGTCACGAGGGCGGTGCCCAGCGCGGCGAAGGCCGTCAGCAGCCCCAGCCCCAGCACGACGCGCACCGGGGGCGAGAGGACGGGTGTGGAGGAGATCACGCCGGGGCGCCGCCCAGCCGGGCGAGCATGCCGCGCACGACCTGTTTGGCGTGCCGGGCCACCAGCGGCATGAAGGTGCGGTAGTCCACCTGCGCGTCGTGGTCGGCGGTGTCGCTCACCGAGCGGATCACCACGAAGGGCACGCCCGCCTTGGCGCACACCTGCGCGACCGCCGCCCCCTCCATCTCGGCGCAGGCGGCCCCGAAGCCCGTCCACAGCCGCCCCACCCCCTCGCGCGAGGCGATGAACTGGTCACCGCTCGCCACCCGGCCCTCCAGCACGCCCACGCCCTCGACCTCGCGGGCGGCCGCCAGCGCCACCTCGCGCAGTTCCGGATCGGCCTGCCACGCAGCCGTCTCGCCGGGCACGGTGCCCAGCGGGTAATCCAGCGCCGTCACGTCCACGTCGTGCTGCACGAGGTCCGTACTCACCACGAGGTCGCCCACCCGCAGCTCGGGGTGAACGCCGCCCGCGACCCCAGTGAAAATCACGCGGGTGGCCCCGGCGTTCAGCAGGTACGTGGCCGTCATCGCCGCGTTCACCTTGCCGATCCCGCTCTTGGCGAGGAGGACGGGCACGCCGTCCAGCACACCCCGGTAGAGGGTCACGCCGGGGGGCGTCAGGGTTTCGGCCTCTTGAAGGTCCGCCCTGAGCAATTCGATTTCTTCGTCCATGGCACCGAGAATGGCGAGCATGGGGGCCATGTTAGGGCGTGGGCGGGGGAGGGCGAGCTTGGCGCCGCAGCGGGGCAGGGTGATGGCGGCCCGGTCCGCGCCGAGCGACCCGTCTGCCCGGAAGGAGGATTTCGCAGCCTGGGCACGTTGAGGTCGGCTGACACAGGAAAAGAGGCAGCAGCTTAAGCAGCTCTTCTCCCTCGCCCCCTGCGGGAGAGGGGCGCTGCGAAGCAGCGGGGTGAGGGGGCGTGTGACCCCCTCCTCCGCCAACCGCCCCCCTTGACCCAGGTCATGGTCCCCGCCCGCCCTCACCTGCCATCCTGCCCGCATGCCTCACGTGATTGTCAGCCCCTGCATCGGCGTCAAGGACCAGGCCTGTACCGAGGTCTGCCCGGTGGAGTGCATCTACGACGGCGGCGACCAGTTCCTGATCCACCCCGACGAGTGCATCGACTGCGGCGCCTGTGTCCCTGCCTGCCCGGTCAGCGCCATCTTCCCGGAAGAGGACGTGCCCGCCGGGGAAGCCGAGTTCATCGCCAAAAACCGCGTCTTCTTCGGCCTCTGAGCATGGACCTGCTTCCGGGTCTGAACATCCTGCTGGTGGGGATGTGGGTAGGCATGTACCTGTTCACGACCTTCGTGGTCAGCCCCGCCTTCACCGAGCTGTTTCCCGACCACGCGACCCGCACCGGGCACCGCCGCGCGGTGGGACGGCACTACGCGCGGGTCAACGGCGTGCTGACGGCGGCCCTGTTCGCGGTGGTCCTGGCGCTGGGGCTGACCTCCGGTTTTCGGCCCGCGCTCGGGCTGGAACTCGGCCTGCTGGTGCTGATCGGCGCTCTGGTGGCGCTGCATGTGCGGCGCGGACAGGTCGAGACGCGGCCCCCGGCGTGGATCACGAACCTGACCCTCGCGGCGAGCGTAGGCCTGTGCGGGGCGGCGGTGCTGGCCTGAGCGCACTGGGGTCGGTGCCTCCCGCTGTGGCAGCATCGGGGCACGTGCCGACCCCACCCGACCCTGCCCGCGCTCTGAAGTTGCTGAGCCGCTCACCCGTCTTCGGGGGGGCCCCGCCTGCCGACTTGCAGCCGCTCGCCGCGCTGGGCCGCTTCCGGACCCTGCGGCGGGGCGACCGCTTGTTCCGTGCCGGGGACGAGTTGGACACCCTCTTTCTCGTCAGCAGCGGCAGCGTAAGAGTCTACCGGGTGGTGCGCGGCGGCACCCGTGAACTGACCCTGCATGTGGAGGGACCGCGCCAGCTGGTCGCGGGCGTCGGCGTGTTCAGCGGCAGCGACCCCGCCCCCGCGCACGCCGTCGCCCTCCAGACGCCTACCGAGGTTCTATGTCTGCCCGCCGCTGCCGTGCGGGAGCAGGTGTTCGGGACCCCGGCGCTGGCGGCGGCTGTCATCGCCGCGCTGGCCCGGCGGCAGGCCGAACTGCTCGCCCGGCTGGAAGGGCTGGTGTTCAGCGAACTCGGGGAGCGGCTGGCGGCTCACCTTCTCGAGCACGCCGCCGACGGGCCGCACGCCCTGCCCACCAACAGCGACCTCGCCGCCCTGCTGGGGACCGTGCCCGAACTCGTCAGCCGCAAGCTGGGCGAGTTCTACCGCCTGGGCCTCATCGAGCTGGAACGGCGGCGGGTGCGGGTCCTTGACCGCCCCGAGCTGGAGCGGCTGGCAGGGCGTGGGGGGTGATGGGGGAGGGGCCTATACTCCCAGCACCTCCAGAACCGTCTCGACCACGTGGGGAACGAGTGGCCGTCCGGCCTACAAGCACGTGCACACCCAAGTCCGAAGACAGCTTCACGTGTTCCTGCGCCGCCGGGTGAGGCGGGTACGCCACCCTGCGGTTCACTCAGGAGGAATGCCATGACCCGGACTGCCATGCTGACCCTGCTGCTCACCCTCGTGCCGCCGCTCGCCGCCGCCCAGACCACCCCAACCCAGACGTCCCCTGCCACCCCCGCCCTGCCTGCCGCCGAGCAGGCCACCGTGACCGTGATTGACCGGGCACTTGGCAGCGTGCTGTACATCACCGCGACCGTTCCCAGTGCCCGGCAGGGCACTTTTTCCAGCCCGCTGTTCGGCGGCCCCGACGAGGGGGACCAGGGCACCGGGAGCGGCTTTTTCGTGGACAACCAGGGCTACGCCCTGACGAACTACCACGTCATCGAGGGCGCCACCCGCATCACCGTGAACCTGCGCGGCGTGCGGCAGGACTACGCGGCCCGCGTGGTGGGCACCGCGCCCGACTACGACCTCGCGCTGATTCAGGTGCAGGGGGTTCCGGCGGGGCAGATTCGCCCCCTTTCCTTCGGCAACAGCGACGCGCTGCGGGTGGGGCAGACGACCATCGCGCTGGGGGCACCCTTCGGGTTCCAGTTCAGCGCGACCACCGGCATCGTGTCGGCCACCGAGCGCTCGGTGCCGGTCGGGGTGCGGCAGGTGCCGCAAAACACCATCCAGACCGACGCCGCCGTGAACCCCGGCAACTCGGGCGGGCCGCTGCTGGACTCGGCGGGCCGGGTGATCGGGATCAACACCCAGATCATCTCGCCGTCGGGGGCGGCCACCGGTATCGGCCAGAGCGCGGGGGTGGGGTTCGCGGTGCCCGCCAATGTCGCGCAGCGCCTGCTGCCGCAGTTGCGGGCCGGGCAGACCGTCCTGGGGCCAGTGCTGGGAGTCAGCCTCACCCCCTTCGAGCTGACCGACCTCAGCGAGCAGGCCCGGCAGCAGTACCGCCTGCCGCGCACCGGCGCCCTCGTCTCGGAGGTGCAGCCGGGCGGCCCCGCCGCCACCGCCGGGTTGCGCGGCGGCACGGCGGGCATCCGCACCCCGCTGGGGACCGTGTACCTCGGGGGGGACGTGATCACGGCGATTGGCGGCCAGCCGATCGAGTCAAACGCCGACCTGCGGGCCTACCTCTTCGGGCGTCAGGCGGGCGAGCGGGTGACCCTCACCGTGAACCGGGCAGGGCAGACCCTCACGCTGGCGGCGACCCTGGCTCCCGGCAGCCTGTCGGGGACGGGCGGGCGCTGAGCCTTCCCGCTGCCGCCCTCACGGTTTCCTGCCCGCGCACCTGCTAGGCTCCCCGGCGGTATGACCCAGGCCGCGCCCGCCCCCGCTGTGATCCCCTCCACCCCCACTCCCGCTCCGCGCGTGCTGTGCGCGATGTCGGGCGGGGTGGATTCCAGCGTGACGGCGGCGCTGCTCAAGGAACAGGGCTATCAGGTTATCGGCGCGATGATGCGCTTCTGGCCCGACGACAAGCGCACCGACACCTTCGACTCCTGCTGCTCGCCCGACGCCGCCTTCGAGGCCCGCCGGGTGGCCGAACAGGTCGGCGTCCCCTTCTACCTGCTGGACTACCGCGAGCCCTTCCAGCGCCACATCGTCGGCCCCTTCCTGGACGAGTACGCGCGGGGCCGCACGCCCAATCCCTGCGTGAACTGCAACACCAAGGTCAAGTTCGACGAGCTGGTGAAAAAGGCCCGGATGCTGGGCTGCCAGTACGTCGCCACCGGGCATTACGTGAAGCGGGTCGAGCGGGAGGGCGGCGCGGTCGAGTTTCACCGGGGCGACGATCCCCGCAAGGACCAGACCTACTTCCTGTGGGGCACCCCGCGTGACGCGCTGCCGCACATCCTCTTTCCGGTCGGCGAGCTGGAAAAGCCCCGGGTGCGCGAGCTGGCGGCCGAGCGCGGCCTGCTGACCGCGAGCAAGCCCGAAAGCCAGAACATCTGCTTCGTCCCCGGCAAGGTGCAGGACTGGGTCGCCGAGCACCTGCCGCAGAGCCAGGGCCTCATCCGCGAGATCGCTACGGGCGAAGTCGTCGGCGAGCACCTGGGCACCCAGTTCTACACGCTGGGGCAGAAAAAGGGCCTGGGCCTGTACCAGTCGCACCGGGTCCGGCACGTCGTCCACCTCGACCCCGCCACGAACACCGTCTGGGTGGGCGACTACGAGGACTGCGTGTGGGACGGCCTGCGGGCCGAGAGCGCCAACTACCTCCTCGACCTCGCGGAGCTGCCGCGTGAGCTGGAGGTGCAGGTGCGCTACCGCACGAAGCCGGTGCGGGCCACGGTCGTCCACGCCGACGAACACGGCTTCGAGCTGAAGTTCGCCGAGCCGCAGTTCGCCGTCGCCCCCGGTCAGAGTGCGGTGCTGTATGCGGGCTCCCGGCTGCTGGGGGGCGGACTCATCGCGGACCACGTGCGGGAGCTTCCGGCGCTGGGCTGAGCGGTGATCCAGACGGCCGCGCCCCCGCTGCAGGCCGGAGGTGCGGCCGTCTTGGTCCTGAGGCGGAGAGGTTACAGCGCCGCGCGGGGTCGCCGCGCCGCCGCGAACGCCCCCAGCACAATGAGGACAGCGCCCACGGCCACCCCCAGCGCCACCGCCGCCACGTCGGGCCGGGCAGCGTACACCCCGTAGAAGGACCACAGCAGCACCGCCGCGTAGGCGTAGTCGCGGAAACGGGCCAGGAAAAAGGTGCCCAGCCCCGCCGCGATCAGCAGCAGCACTGCCGACCACGCGGGCGCACTCAGGCCCGCCAGCCCCGCCGTGACGCCCTCGCTGACCAGCCACGCGGTCACGTTGGCGATGGTCGCCACGCTGATCCAGCCCAGGTAGAGGCTGGTGGGCAGCAGCAGCGTCAGCCCCTCCGCCCCCTGCGGCGGCAAGGCCCGCACGTTGAGGTACAGCCAGATCAGGCTGCCCAGCAGCGCGAGCATGATGGGCACGCTCAGGCCGATGTTCAGGCTCTGGAAAGCCAGCAGCCAGGAGACGTTGAGCAGGTTGCTCAGCAGGAAGGGCCAGAACAGGCGGTCGAGCCGGGGGCCGCGCTGCGCGGGCAACGCCTGGTACACCGCGAAGGTCAGCAGGCCCAGAAAGATCACGCCCCAGATGGCGAAGGTCAGCCCCGCCGGGGTAAAGGCGTTGGGCAGCGCGTCACTCACGTCCGCGTTGGAACGGCCGAAAAGCGGCAGCGCGTTGCTGAGGTAGTTCATGACCAGGGTCAGCACCGTGGCGGCCAGCAGCGTCACTTGGCGGGAGAGTCCAGTCATGTCCCACCTTAAGCGGCCTGCCCTCCCTCAGCCTGTCAGGGAAGTGACGGTTTCTGAGTGGGCACTCAGGTCGTGTATTCGGCGTTGATGCTGACGTATTCGGCGCTGAGGTCGCAGCCCCACGCCTCGCCGCTCGCCGCTCCCACGCCGAGGCCGACCTCGAAGACGACCTCCCCCGCCCGCATGGAGGCGCTCACCGCCGCCGCGTCGTACTCCAGGGGCCGACCCGCGAAGACGGGGGTGCCCTGCACCTTCACGGTCATCGCCGGGAGGTCCACCGCTGCCCCGCTGCGCCCCACCGCCATGATCACCCGGCCCCAGTTGGGGTCGTTGCCGTGCACCGCGCTCTTGAGCAGCGGACTGACGCAGCAGGTGCGGGCGGCGGCCAGCGCCTCGGCCTCGGTGCGGGCGCCCGAGACGCGTACGGTGAGCAGCTTGGTCGCCCCCTCCCCGTCCGCCGCGATCTGCCGGGCGAGGTCGCGCATCACGCCTTCGAGCGCGGCCAGGAACTCGGCGGGGTCCACCTCGCCTGCTCGCCCGTTCGCCAGCACCAGCGCCATGTCGTTCGTGCTGGTGTCGCCGTCCACGGTCACGGCGTTGAAGGTGCGGTTCACGATGGCGGGAAAGGCGGCCCGCAGCGCTTCCCCGTCCACCCGCGCGTCGGTGAAAGCGAAGGCGAACATGGTCGCCATGTCGGGGTGAATCATGCCGCTGCCCTTGGCCGTGCCGACGATGCGGGCGCCCGTGCTCAGCCGCGCCTGGGCGGTCTTGGGCCGGGTGTCGGTCGTCATGATGGCGGCGGCGAAGGGGTCGGCCCCGTCCGCGAGCGCCTCCGGCAGCCGGGTCAGGCCTTCCCCCACCCGGTCCATCGGCAGCAGGTGCCCGATGATCCCGGTCGAGGCCGTCAGCACCGCGCCCGACTTTAGCCCGAGGTGCCCGGCCAGGCCCGCCGCCATCGCCGCGTTGTCGGCCTCCCCCTGCGGGCCGGTCGCGGCGTTCGCGTTGCCCGCGTTCACCACCAGCGCCCGCACGGGCCGTCCGGAGGCGTAGAGCTCCCGGCCCCGCGTCACGCAGGCGGCGGCGGCGGTGCTGCGGGTGCCCGCGTAGGCCCAGGTGCAGTCCGCGTCGCTGACCACGCAGCTCAGGTCGGTCCGGCCGCTGGGCTTGATGCCCGCCGCCGTGGTCGCCGCGAGGAAGCCCTGGGGAAAGGTGAGGGGGGCTGCTGTCATGGAGGCCATGCTAGAGCAGCCGGGAACGGGGAAGGCACGGCCCCACCTGACCCCCCGATGATGCCCCCGCCACGATCCTCACCCGGCCTTCATGGGCGGGCGGCCCCCCTGCGGATAGGGTGAGAGGCCATGAAGAAGTCGCTGCTGACCCTGACGGCGCTGGCCCTGCTGGGCACCCCGGCCGCGCTCGCCGCGCCCCTCAAGCTCCAGAACGTGCCCGTCACGGTGGAATCCAGCCCCAAGCTCTATGTCCTGAACGACGCGGGCATCGCCAAGGCCTTTCCCTCGGCGGCGGGCCGCCCCGAGGCCGTCTTCCTGACCGAGGACCGCAAGGTCACCGTGGCCTTCGACTGGCGCGAGGCGCAACTGGCCCCCGCCGGGGTCGCCGCGCTGACGAACGAGTTCGCCGCCGGGCTGCGGACCCAGGTGCCCAACCTCAAGACCATCAAGTCGGCGGCGGTGCAGGTCGGCGGGCACCCCTGGGGCCAGATCATCTTCACCACGCCGGGGCAGGGCGACGACCGCCGCTTCGAGATGCTGCTCACCAGCGCGGGCGGGCGCCTGCTCGTGGTGACGGTCGCCAGCACCGTCAAGGACTACAGCCGCAACGAGAACGTGGTCCGCAACCTCGCCAGCAGCCTGCGGGTGGACTGAGTACGGGCGGGCACGCCCCAGCCGTGCGGCGGGCCACGGGGACCGGGGTGGGATTCGGCCGCGTCCCCCGCGCGTAAAATGCCCCGCGTGTGCCTTCCCTCCAAGCCCCCTGCCCTCTGCGCCCTGCGGGTGCTGGGTCATCAGGGCGGGCTGGAGACCGCGCAGGCCATCTGGGACGGCCGCCCCATCTTTGTCAAACGGCTGCGGCTGGCCGACCCCGTGACTCAGGCCTGCCTGACCCACGAGGGAACAGTGGCGGCCCGCCTGAGCCGTCCGGAGGCGGCCCATCCTGGCGTGGTGCCCCTGCTCGCGGCGGAGCCGGACCTCCTGCTCTTTCCCTGGGTGGCGGGCGGAACCCTGCGCGACGCGCTGGAGGTGGGTCCGCTCCCGGTCCGGGAGGCGCTGGCGGTGGCGCGGGGCCTGCTGGATGCCCTCGCCCACGTCCATGCCCAGGGGGTGATCCACCACGACCTCAAGCCCGAGAACGTGCTGCTGTGCGGCGGCGAGCGGCGGGCGGGGGCGGTGCGCCTGACCGACTTCGGCCTGAGCCACGCCCGCTTCCTGCCCGAGTGCCACGGCGCGGAGACGCGGCTGGGCACCCCGCAGTACATGGCCCCCGAGCAGTTCGCGGGTGTGCGCGGTGATCCCCGCAGCGACCTGTACGCGGTGGGGGCCATCCTGTTCGAGTGCCTCGCGGGGCATCCGCCTTACGCTGACCCCCTGGGCTGGCTGGCCGGGCACCGCCGCGACCGTGCTCCGCTGCCCGGCCCACCCGCGCTGCACCCCGTGCTGGAAGCGGCCCTGTGCCGTGACCCCGCCGGGCGTCCCCCGGGTGCCCTGGCCCTGCGGCGGCAGGTGGAGGGAGCCGCCCGCGCCCTGGAGGCCCCATGCCCCTGATCGCCTTTACCGGCAACCGTTTCCTGGCCGAAGAAGCCCTGCGCGACACGCTCGCCGCCCGTGGCCTGCCCCTGCGCGACCTGCCCCGACTCGCGGGAGAGGAAGTCACCGCCGACGCCGTGGCCCCCCTGCTCGCCCCCAGCCTGTTCGGGGACGGCGGCGTGGTCGTGGACCTCGCCGGAGTCAAGCCCGACAAGGCGCTGCTGGAACTGCTGGCCTCCGCGCCCGTCACGGTCGCGGTTCTGGACGAGTCGGCTCCGGCGGGCCGCGTCAAGCTCTACGAGTCGAGGGGCGAACATGTCTCCTCGCCCGCTCCCCAGAAGACGGGCGACGTGGCGGGCTGGGTGGCGGGGCGGGCCAGAAAGACGGGCCTGAAACTGGACCGGGACGCGGCCCTGTACCTCGCGGAAGTCTTCGGCCCCGACCTCACCGGAATCGCGGGCGAACTGAACAAGCTCGCGCTGCTGGACCCGCCACACACGGCCGACCTCGTGCGACGGGTGGTGGGCCGCGAGCCGCCCGGCGATTCGTTCGCCATGCTGGGCGCGGCGACCACCGGCAAACCCGGCGAGGCCGTGACCCAGCTTCGGCGCCTGCTCGCCTCGGGCGAGGACCCCTTCAAGCTGATGGGCGCGGTCGTGTGGCAGTACAGCCTCGTCGCCCGCTGCGTGGCGCTGTTGCAGGAGGGGGGCCGCGTCACTGAAGCGCTGGCCGCCCAGCGCCTGGGGGTCAAGCCCTACCCGGCGAAAAAGGCCCTGGAGGTCGCCCGCCGCCTGAACGAGGCCAAGATTCGCGCCCACCTCGCCCGCATCCTTGACGCCGATCTCGCCATGAAACGCGGCTTGGACCCCGCCGTCACCCTCGAGCGGCTGATCGTGCAGCTCAGCGTGTAGAACCTGGGCCGGGCCGACCGTCCCGCCGCCTTTCCGAGCGGTCAGGTAGGATGCGGGCATGGCGACCGTCTACCTCGTTTTGCTGACCCTTCACAACCTCACCCGCTGGCTGGTGCTGATCGCGGGCGTGTGGGCATTGCTGCGGGCCTTCCGGGGCGTGGGCGCCGCCCGCGAGTTCACCGCCGCTGACCGCCGCCCGGTGGCGATCTTCGCGGGAACCGTGCATCTGCAGCTCGTGCTGGGGCTGCTGCTGTTCGGGTTGCTGGGGTCGCAGGGGGCCGGGGCCTTCTCGGACAGCCGCCCCTCGTTCCAGTGGGAGCACGTCGGGTTGGGGGTGCTGGCGGCCGTGTTCGCCACCCTCGCTTCTGCCATCAGCAAGCGGGCAGCGACCAACCAGGCCAAGTTCCGCGCGGCGGCCCTGTGGACGGCCCTGGCCCTCGTCACTGTGCTGGTGATGATTCCGTGGTGGCGGCCGCTGGTGCGGCTGTTCTCGTAAGCCCGGCACGCCAAAGAGCAGCGCGCCCCGGCCCGCAGCGTGGCCGGGGCGTCTCCGTCTGAGGTCAGCGCAGGGTCCCGAGCCGGGCGCCGATCACCTGCGCCGCGTTCGGGACCGCCGTGGTCACCGCGCGAACGGCCGCCATCTCCTCCGGATCCGTGTGGTCCAGAAGTTGCACGCCGTTCAGGTACACGGTCGGCGTGCCCTGCACGCCCAACCGCAGGCCCGCCGCCTGCTGGGACCGGACGGTGGCGCGCGGCGCGGGGTCGGTCAGGCAGGCTTTGAAGCTGGCGAGGTTCAGCCCGGCGCTGCGGGCATAGTCGCTGAACTTCGTGGCCGCCGAGGGCAGCCGGGTCCACTCGGCGAAGTTCCCGAACAGCAGGTCCGCGTAGGTCCAGAACTTCCCCTGCCGGGCAGCACACTCGCTGGCAATCGCCGCCGGTTCCGCGTTCGGGTGGAAGTCCAGCGGAAAGTGGTGGTGAATGACCCGGTAGACGTTGGGCCGGGCGGCCCAGTCGCGGTGCGCGGTGTCCCAGAGTTCCTTGCAGTAGGGGCACTGGAAGTCGCTGAAGACCCGCAGCACGTTGGGAGCTTTGGGGTTGCCCTCGGCATTCGTCGGCGCAGGAAAGGCGCTGTCTGGGTGGACGAGGAGGGCCGTGTACGCGGTCCAGCGTTCGGCGCCGCCCGTGCCGCTCAGCCGCACGCGCAGGAGGCTGCCGTCGCTGTCGTCGCGCAGGCCCTGGGCGCTCCGGGCCTCCTGGCGAACGCCGGCCCGCCCCAGGGTCTGCGCGAGCGAGGAGACATTCGCCTCGGCCCCGCCCCAGGCCGCCGCCAGCGCCCGCGCCACGTCCTGCGGATTGTCCGAGTGCACCAGCAGGCCGACCACCCGGCCTCCCGCCACGTCCAGGGTCACGCTCGTCTTGCCCCGGGTCAGGGTGCGTCCGCTGACGGCATAGCCCTTGAACTGCGTCAGGGCGGTGGTCGTGGCCGGGGTCTCCAGCAACTGCGCGTGGGCGACGCTGCCCACCGGCAGCGTCGCCAGCATCGCGCCCAACATCAGAATCTTCATCGGCTGCATGGCCGCAGTGTACGGGCGCGCAGCTTCATCGCTGCGGCTCAATGATGACCTTGCCGGTCGTCTTGCGGTCCAGCAGGTCCTGAAAGGCCCGCGCACTCTGCGCCAGCGGGTACGTCGGGCCAACCTGGGGCACCACCCGCCCGCCCGCCATCAGGGTCGAGAGGGCCTGCGCCGCCTCGCGGGTGACCTCCCCATCCATCATCAGCGAAGTGAGCCACAGCCCGGTCACCGTGAGGTTGCGCTTCATCAGCTCGACCGGGCGCAGGTTGGCCTGCTCGCGGCTGGCGTTGCCGATCACGATGATGCGGCCCCGGTTCGCGGCCATGTCGAGGCTCTCCTGAAAACCCTGGCCGCCCACGACCTCCAGAATCAGCGGCACGCCCTTCCCGCCCGCTGCCTCGCGCACCTTCTGCACTCGGTCGGGGTCGTCTTGCAGCAGGGTCACGTCCGCGCCGAGGTCGCGGGCGATCCCCAACTTCTCCTCGGTGCTCGCCATCGCCACCACGTTCATCCCCATCGCCTTGGCGAGCTGGATGGAGGCCGTGCCCAGCGCTCCCGCCGCCGCCTGCACGAGCACCCATTCGCCTTCCTGCCCGTGCCCCAGCGTCTTCAGGCCGTGGTAGGCGGTGAAGTACGACACCGGGAAGGCGGCGGCTTGCGCGGCCGAGAAGCTCTCCGGCACCGGAATCAGCGCGGCGGCAGGGGAGAGGGCGTACTCGGCCATCCCGCCGCGACCGCCCAGGGAGGCGACCCGCTGCCCCACCTGCACACCTGTCACGCCCTCGCCCACCGCGTCCACCACGCCCGCGAACTCCATGCCCGGCGTGTAGGGCAGCCGGGTGCGCGTGAGGTACTCGCCCGACACGGCCAGCGCGTCCGCGAAGTTGATGCCGACGGCCTCCACTCTCAGCCGGACCTCGCCGGGGCCGGGCTGGGGCACGGGCAGCTCGCGCAACTCCATGACCTCGGGGGGACCAAGGCGCTCGACGACGATGGCCTGCATGGTTTCGCTCATGCGGCCCAGTGTACGGCCTGTCTCCCGGCGAGTGAACGTCCACGTACATTCTGAACGCGCACGTATTTGACCCGGCCCGCCGGGCGTGGAAGCATGGCCCCACACCAAAGGAGGCCACCTGCATGAGCATCGTCGATCAGACCCGCGAGGGGGACATTCTCGTCCTGACCATCAACAACCCGCCCGTGAACGCCTTCTCGCCGGGCGTGCCCGAGGGCCTGCACGCGGGCCTCGACGCCGCCGAGGGAGACGAGGGCATTCGCGGCGTCGTCATCATCGGCGGGGGGCGCACCTTCGTGGCGGGGGCGGACATCAAGACCTTCGACCTGCCCCGCGAGCAGGCGCCCGACCTGCGCGGCTTCATCTCGCGCCTCGACGCCTTTCCCAAGCCCACCGTCGCCGCCATTCACGGCACGGCGCTGGGGGGCGGCCTGGAAATCGCGCTCGCCTGCAACTACCGGGTAGCCGTGAGGGACGCGCGGATGGGCCTGCCCGAGGTCAAGCTCGGCGTCCTCCCCGGCGCAGGCGGCACCCAGCGCCTGCCCCGCGTGGTGGGAGTGCAAAAGGCGCTGGAGATGATGCTTTCCGGCAATCCCATCAAGGCGCCGGAGGCGAAGGACCTCGGTCTGGTGGACGCCCTCGTGGAGGGTGACCTGCGCGAGGGAGCCATTGCCTTCGCCCGCGAGCACGCCAACCTGCGCCCCCTTCCCCGCATCAGTGAGCGCACGGTGGAAGGCGTCAGCCCGCAGGTCTTCGCCGCCGCCCGCGAGGGCATCAAGAAGACCCACCGGGGCCAGCTCTCGCCCAGCTTCATCATCGATCTGGCCGAGATGACGACCACCCAACCCTTCGCGGTGGGCTGGGAGGAAGAAGCCCGCCTGTTCATGGCCGCCAAGGACTCGCCGCAGTCGCGCGGCCTGCGCCACATCTTCTTCGCCGAGCGCGAGGCGGGCAAGATTCCGGGCATTACCAAGGACACGCCGACCACCGACATTGGGTCCGCCGGAATCATCGGCGCGGGCACGATGGGCGGCGGCATCGCGATGAACTTCCTGAACGTGGGCATTCCCGTCACCATCGTGGAAACCACCCAGGAGGCGCTCGACCGGGGCCTGTCCGTCATCCGCCGCAACTACGAGAACACCGCGAAAAAGGGCCGCTTGAGCATGGAGGACGTGGAGAAGCGCATGTCGCTCCTCACACCCACCCTCAACATGGAAGACCTCGCGGACGCCGACATCATCATCGAGGCTGTCTTCGAGGACATGGGCGTGAAGAAGGACATCTTCACCAAGCTCGACGCCATCGCCAAGCCCGGCGCGATTCTCGCCACGAACACCTCGACCCTCGATGTGAACGAGATCGCCGCCGTGACCGGGCGGCCCGAGCAGGTCATCGGCCTGCACTTCTTCAGCCCGGCGAACGTGATGAAGCTCTTGGAGATCGTCCGCGCCGACAAGACCAGCGACTCGGTGCTGGCGACGAGCATGGCCCTCGCCCGGCGCATCGGCAAGGTCGGTGTGGTCGTGGGCGTGTGCGACGGCTTTGTCGGCAACCGCATGATTCACCGTTACGGCGACGAGGCCCGCAAATTGGTAGAGGAGGGCGCCAACCCCCAGGACGCCGACGCCGCGATGAACGCGCTGGGCCTGCCGATGGGACCCTTCCAGATGAGCGACATGGCCGGGCTGGACGTGGGCTACCTGATTCGCCAGCACCAGGCCAAGGTGCGCGGCCTGCCCAAACCCGACGGCTGGCTCGACCGCATCGTGGAGCGCGGACGCAAGGGCCAGAAGACGCAGGCGGGCATCTACGACTACGGCGAGGACCGGAAGCCCAGGCCCAACGCGGAGGTCGCCCAACTCATCGAGGACTACCGCGCCGAGAAGGGCGTGGAATCCCGTGAACTGAGCCAGGAGGAGATCACCGAGCGGCTGGTCTACTCGCTGGTCAACGAGGGCGCCCAGATTCTGGACGAGGGCATCGCGCAGCGGGCCGGGGACATCGACGTGATCTACATCTACGGCTACGGCTTCCCCGCCCACCGGGGCGGGCCGATGGGCTACGCCGACGAGATGGGCCTGAAGAACGTGGTCGCCGCCCTGGAGAAGTACGGCCAGACGCCCGCGCCACTGCTCAAGCGCTTGGCCGAGGAGGGCGGGTCGTTCGCGGGGTGGGACCGGGCGAAGGGAACGGCTTGAGGGAGGGCTGATGGAAGTGCGCGTGCGGTATGTCCACGGGTTCTGCACGAATCATCGGAAAGCTGTTCTGGCCTCTGAGAGGTGCGGCTGCTTCTACTGCGAACGCTTCTTCAATCCTTCTGAAATCACGGAATGGATTGATGAGGAGCAGACCGCGCTGTGTCCCCTCTGTGACATCGACGCCGTGTTGCCGGAATCAAAAACCTACACTCTTGATTCCCACTTGTTAGCCGCCATGCACGAAGCTTGGTTCTAATTCTTGTTTTTGAGGAGTTTCCCCATGCGTGAAGCTGTCATCGTCTCCACCGCCCGCACCCCCATCGGCAAGGCCTACCGGGGCGCCTTTAACGCCACCCCCTCGCCCACGCTGGCCGCGCAGGCCATCCGCGCCGCCGTGGAGCGGGCTGGAGTTCAACCCGCCGACATCGACGACTGCATCATGGGCGCCGCCATGCAGCAGGGCGTGCAGACCACCATCGGGCGCAACGCGGCGCTGCGGGCCGGGCTGGGGGTGGAGGTCGCGGGCATGTCCATCGACCGCCAGTGCGCTTCCGGCCTGATGTCCATCGCCACCGCCGCCAAGCAGGTCATCGTGGACCGGATGGACGTGGTCGTCGCGGGCGGCGTGGAGTCCATCTCGCTGGTGCAGACGCCCGAGATGCGCGTCGGCCCCGATCCCGAACTGCTCTCCATGCACAACGGCATCTACATGCCCATGATCGACACGGCAGAGGTGGTCGGCCAGCGCTACTCGGTCAGCCGCGAGCGCTGCGACGAGTACGCCCTCCGGTCCCAGCAGCGCACCGCCCGCGCCCAGGCCGAGGGCCTGTTCGACGCCGAGATCATCCCCGTGACCACCCGCATGAACGTGACCAACAAGGAGACCGGCGAGGTCACCCTGCGCGAGATCACGATCACCAAGGACGAGGGCAACCGCCCCGACACCACTCTGGAGGGCCTGCGCTCCCTCAAGGCCGTGCGCGGCGAGGGCAACCAGATCACGGCGGGCAACGCCTCGCAGCTCTCCGACGGGGCCTCCGCCAGCATCGTGATGGACGCCGAGATGGCCCAGGCGCGGGGCCTGAAGCCCCTGGGCCGCTACCTCGGCATGGCCGTCGCGGGTACCGAACCCGACGAGATGGGGATAGGCCCGGTGTACGCGGTGCCCAAGCTGCTGAAGCGCTTCGGCATGACCGTGGACGACATCGGCCTGTGGGAGCTGAACGAGGCCTTTGCTGTACAGGTGCTGTACTGCCAGGAGAAGCTCGGTATTCCCGACGACAAGCTCAACGTCAACGGTGGCGCGATCTCGGTCGGTCACCCTTACGGCATGAGCGGCGCCCGGCTGGTGGGTCACGCCCTGCTCGAAGGCCAGCGCCGGGGCGTGCAGCACGTCGTCGTGACCATGTGCGTGGGCGGCGGCATGGGCGCGGCCGGACTGTTCGAAGTGCTGTAAGAAGCGGTCAGCCGTCAGCAGACCCCCGGTTGCCTCGTGGCCGGGGGATTCTTGTGGCTCAAGCCATAATCGTTTAATGTTAAACGATTAGACTGGGGGCATGACGGGCTCTCCTCTCATTCCTCACGGGCTGCACCACGTCACGGCGGTGACGGCGAACGCGCGGGCTAATCTCGACTTTTACACGCGGGTGCTGGGGCTACGGCTGGTCAAGAAGACCGTCAATCAGGACGACGTGAGCGCCTACCACCTCTTCTTTGCGGATGGGGCGGGCAGTCCGGGCAGCGACCTGACCTTCTTCGAGTGGCCGGTGCCGCCCGAGACGCGCGGAAACAACTCGATTACCCGGACGGGCCTGCGGGTGCCGGGGGGCAGCCTGGAGTGGTGGGCCGGGCACCTGCGCGGGCAGGGGCTGGAGGTCACCCCGGTCACCCGCGCGGGCCGTCCTCACCTCGACTTCGCGGACCCCGAAGGCCAGCGCCTCAGCGTGGTGGGGGGCGGGCCAGCGGGCGTACCGTGGGAGGGCAGCCCGGTCCCCGCCGAGCATCAAATCCTCGGCCTCGGCCCGTCCGAACTCACCCTCCCCGGCCTCTTTCCCACCGAGCGGGTGCTGACGCGGGTGTACGGCCTGGGCGCGGCGGGTACCTACCCAGACCCCGAGGACCCCGCGCGGACCATCCACGTCTACGCGATGGGGGAGGGCGGCCCCCACGCCGAACTGCACCTGCGCCTCGACCCCTCCCTGCCCCCGGCTCGCCCCGGCGCGGGCGGCGTCCACCACCTCGCCCTGCGGGTGCGCGACGAGGACTACCACGCCTGGGCCGCCCACCTTGCGGGGCTGGGCCTGCGCACCAGCGGCGAGGTGGACCGCCACTGGTTCCGCTCGGTGTACTACCGCGAGCCGCAGGGCATCCTGATCGAACTCGCCACCGACGGCCCCGGCTTCGCGGTGGACGAGGACCCCGCCCACCTGGGCGAAACGCTGGTCCTGGCCCCCTTCCTCGAACCCCACCGGGCGCAGATCGAGGCGGGGCTGACGCCGCTGACCTGACCCACACCGAGAAGAGGGGCCGCCCCAACCGGGTGGCCCCCCTTCTTGTGCTGGCTGCTGAAAGCTGACGGCTGTCCGCTTCCTGTTACACCAGCACCGGCTCCACGTACTCCCCGTACACCTTCTTCAGCGTGTCCATCTGCTCGCCCAGCGTGGTGTAGGCGTGGGCGCACTCCAGGAAGGCGGGCATGGTGTTCGCCCCGGTAACCGCCGCGTCGCGCAGGGCTTCGAGCGCCGCCTCCGCCCGCTTGGGGTCACGCTCGCGCCGGACCTGCGCCAGTCGCGCCTCCTGCACCCGCTCGACCTCGGGGTCGATCAGTTGGATGGGCACTTCCACCGCGTCCTGCACGAATTCGTTGACGCCCACGATGATGCGGTCCCCCCGCTCCACCTCGCGCTGGTAGCGGTAGGCGGCTTCGGCCATTTCGAGCTGGAAGAAGCCGTTGTCGATCCCGGCCTCCACACCGCCCATCGCGCGAATCTGCTCGATGTAGCCCATCGCGGCGGCCTCGATGTCGCTGGTCAGCTTCTCGACGTAGTAGCTGCCCGCCAGCGGATCGATGACCCCGGCCACGCCCGTCTCATAGGCGATGATCTGCTGGGTCCGCAGGGCGATGGCCGCACTCTGCTCGGTCGGCAGGGCCAGCGCCTCGTCATAGGCGTCGGTGTGCAGGCTCTGGGTGCCGCCCAGCACCGCCGCGAGCGCCTGAATAGCGACGCGGGCGATATTGTTCAGCGGCTGCTGCGCGGGCAGAGATACCCCGGCGGTCTGCGAGTGCGTCCGCAACATCCACGACCTCGGGTTCTTCGCCCCGTAGTGGTCGCGCATCTGCCGTGCCCAGATGCGGCGGGCGGCCCGCAGCTTGGCGATTTCCTCGAAGAAGTCGTTGTGGATGTCCCAGAAAAACGAGATGCGCGGCGCGAACTCGTCGATGTCCAGCCCCCGCTCCAGCGCCTTTTCCACGTAGTGGAAGCCGTCCGCCAGCGTGAAGGCGAGCTCTTGCACGCCCGTCGCCCCGGCCTCGCGGATGTGGTACCCGCTCACCGAGATGAAGTTGAACTTGGGCACCACTTTGGGACCCCACTCGAAGGTATCGATCACCAGCTTCACGCTCGGGGCGGGCGGGTAGATGAACTCCTTCTGGGCGATGAACTCCTTGAGGATGTCGTTCTGGATCGTCCCGCCGATCTTGGTCAGGTCCTTGCCCTGCTTCTGCGCGTTGGCGATATACATCGCCCAGATCGCGTTGGCGGGCGAGTTGATCGTCATGGAGGTGGTGACTTTTTCCGGGTCAATGCCCTGAAAGAGAATCTCCATGTCCGCAAGGCTGCTCACCGCCACGCCGCACTTGCCGACCTCGCCCTTGGAGAAGGGGTGGTCGGAGTCGTAGCCCATCAGGGTGGGGAGGTCAAACGCCGTCGAGAGGCCCGTCTGCCCGGCCTTGAGCAGCGCGTGGAAGCGCTCGTTGGTCTGCTCGGCGCTGCCGAAGCCCGCGAACATGCGCATGGTCCAGAGCTTGCCCCGGTACACGCTGCTCTGCACGCCGCGCGTGTACGGGAACTCGCCTGGGTAGCCCAGGTCGCGCTCGGCGTCCCAGTCCCCCAGGTCGTCGGCCGTGTAGATCGGCTCGGGGTCCATGTCGGACAGGTTCTTGAAGTTGTACTTGCGCTCGGGAAATTTCTGCGCGGCGGGCTGGTAGACGCTCTGCATCCACTCGTTCTTGGTCTTCATGAAATTACCTCCGGCCGGGAGCCGAATCGAACGCTCGTTAGGTCGCGTTCCAGGGTAGCAGACGGGCCGCGCGTGGCCGGTGTCCTGATTCCGCGTTGAGCGTCCTCTCCGCCCGCGTCCATCTTCGCGCGGCAGGCTGGGGCCATGACGAAAGGACAGTTGCAGGGCAAGAAAATCGCCATCCTCGCCACCGATGGGGTGGAGGAGATCGAACTTACCAGCCCGCGCCAGGCGCTGGAGGAGGCCGGAGCCACCGCCGACCTGATCAGCCTGAAGCCGGGCGAGATTCAGTCCATGAAGGGCGACATCGAGCCGAAGGGCAAGTACGCGGTGGACCGGGTGGTGTCGGAGGTCCAGGCCTCGGACTACGACGGCCTGCTGCTTCCCGGCGGCACGGTCAACCCCGACACGCTGCGGCTGGACAAGGGCGCCATGCGCTTCGTGCGCGAGATGTACGACGCGGGGAGGCCCATCGCCGCGATCTGCCACGGTCCCTGGAGCCTGTCCGAGACAGGCATCAGCCAGGGCCTCCGCATGACAAGCTGGCCCAGCCTGAAACGCGAACTTACCCTCTCCGGCGCCGAGTGGGTGGACGAGGAATGCGTGACCGACAAGGGCGTCGTGACCAGCCGCAAGCCGGGCGACCTGCCCGCCTTCAACCGGAAGATGATCGAGGAGTTCGCGGAGGGGGACCACAGCAGCCGTCGGAAGTGACCTTCTGCCCCCGGCCCATCTGCTAGAATTTCCGATCGGGTATCCCGCCCACCGTCCAGACCGGACATGCGGCGGGCTTTTTTATGCAGATGAGCTGAGAGCTGAAGGCTGACCGCTGAGAGCTAACGGCTCCGCACAAAGGGAGCTGAAGACATGGAATACCGCAATATCGCCATCATCGCGCACGTCGACCACGGCAAGACCACGCTGGTGGACGGCCTGCTCAAGCAGACCCTCAAGCTCGGCCACGGCGAGGAGATCGCCGAGCGGGCGATGGACTCCAACGACCTCGAACGCGAGCGCGGAATCACCATTCTCGCCAAGAACACCGCCGTGGAGTACAAGGGCGTCAAGATCAACATCGTGGACACCCCCGGCCACGCGGACTTCGGCGGGGAAGTGGAGCGCGTCCTCGGCATGGTGGACGGGGCGCTTGTGCTGGTGGACGCGGCCGAGGGGCCGATGCCCCAGACCCGCTTCGTGTTGCGCAAGGCGATCGAACTGGGCCTCAAGCCCATCGTGGTCGTCAACAAGATCGACCGCAACGACGCTCGCCCGGAAGAGGTCGTCAACCTCACCTTCGACCTGATGGCCGAACTGGGCGCCAACGACGACCAGCTCGACTTCCCGATCCTGTACGCCATCGCCCGCGACGGCAAGGCCTTCAAAGACCTCGACAAGCCGCAAGACGACATGCACGAGCTGTTCGAGATGGTGCTGGAGCACATCCCCGCGCCGAAGGTCGACCTCGAAGCCCCCTTCCAGATGCTGGTGACCAACCTCGATTACTCCGAGTACCTCGGGCGCATCGTGCTGGGGCGGGTGCAGCGCGGCAAGGTGAAGAAGGGCGAGTTCGTGCAACTGATCCACAAGGACGGCACGATGACCAAGACCCGCGTGGTGCAGCCCTTCACGCACCTGGGCCTGCGCCGCATCGAGGCCGACGAGGTGGGCGCCGGGGACATCGTGGCCCTCGCCGGGATCGAGGACGCGCAGATCGGGGAGACGATCGCCGACCTCGCGGACCCCGAGGCGCTGCCCATCATCACGGTGGACGAGCCGACCGTGTCGATGGTCTTCCAGCCCAACACCAGCCCCTTCGCGGGCAAGGAGGGCAAGTACGTCACCTCCCGCCACCTCAACGACCGCCTGAAGCGCGAGGTGATGACCAACGTATCGCTGCGCGTCGAGGAGATCCGCCCCGACGAGTTCAAGGTCTCGGGGCGCGGCGAGCTGCACCTCTCGATCCTGCTGGAAACCATGCGCCGCGAGGGGTACGAGGTGCAGGTCGGGGCGCCGCAGGTCATTATCCGCGAGATCGACGGGCAGAAGCACGAGCCTATCGAGCACCTCGTCATTGACGTGCCCGAGCAGCACTCCAGCACCGTGATCGGCGTGCTGGGCGCCCGCAAGGGCCAGATGGTGAACATGGAGCCGCAGGGCAGCCGCGTGCGGGTGGAGTTCAAGATTCCCTCCCGCGCCCTGTTCGGCTTCCGCACCCAGTTCCTCTCCATGACCCAGGGCGAGGGCATCATGAGCCACATCTTCGACGGGTACGCGCCGTGGGCCGGGGACCTCAAGACCCGCCAGAACGGCTCGCTGGTCAGCATGGAAGACGGGGTGGCCTTCGCCTACTCGATCTTCAAGCTGCAAGACCGGGGCACCTTCTTTATCGACGCGGGCCAGGACGTGTACGTGGGCATGATCGTGGGCGAGAACGCCCGCGAGCAGGACATGAACGTCAACGTCTGCAAGAACAAGAAGCTCACCAACGTGCGCTCGGCGGGCGCGGACGAGGCCCTGACCCTGATTCCCCCGCGTCGCCTGAGCCTCGAAGACGCGTTGGAGTACATCGCAGACGACGAGCTGGTGGAACTGACTCCCCAGAGC
Organism: Deinococcus sp. NW-56; assembly: GCF_002953415.1. Lineage (NCBI taxonomy): Bacteria > Thermotogati > Deinococcota > Deinococci > Deinococcales > Deinococcaceae > Deinococcus > Deinococcus sp. NW-56. Next base: position 1,055,045 of record NZ_CP026516.1, read on the forward strand.
ATCCGCCTTCGCAAGAAGGTGCTGAACCCCAGCTTCCGCAAGTAAGCTCCCTCAGGAACAACAGGACCCCCCAGGTGCTTCTGGGGGGGTTTCTATGGAGCATCATTCGTCCCCCGTCCAGTCACACGGACAGCGACCTGTGTCCCTGTTCGGGGGCGGGCGCGTCCATTAACCTGAGCTTCAGAGTCAGGATGATGACGACGACCCTTACCCCCGCTTCCCTCCCAACGACCGCGCCCTCCGGCGACCTCCGCACCCCCTCGCTGCTGCTGGCGGCGGAGGCGGTGCTGGCCCACATGCACCCCCGCGCTCCCCTGCGGGTGGAGCGGGTGGCCCTGGGCGAGACGCCCGGCGTGACCTACGCGCTCGCGCCCGACCCCCAGGCCATGGCCCTGAACCGGGGCCTGCGCGAGGAGGTCGCCCTGGTCGGCCTGGCCCGCTCCGCGATGGGGCGGCTGCTGGGCCTCGCGGTGGGCGCAGGGGAGGGTCCCGTCTGCCGTGACTCCCGCGCCCTGCTGACCGCCACCCTCGCCGACCCCGAGGAGCTGGAAGTGCTGGACGCCCAGCTCACCGTGCTGGAAGCCCGCGCCCGCGCCCTGCTGCGACGCTCCTGGGCCGAGGTCGAGGTGGTCGCGGCGGGCCTGCGCGAACACGGCGAACTCGACGCGCGGGAGGTGGCCCACCGGATCGCCTGTGCCCAGGGCATCCGGGGCACGCTGCTGAACTGAGCTTTACCAAAGGCGGATGGCCGCTCGGAGCTGTGTGCTGGATGTGGTGACCTTCCCCTCGTCCAGCACAGCCTTTTCCGTACCCCCGGAGAATCCTGCCCGGATCAGTCAGGATTGTGGCTCAGCCTTCATTTTGCGGCAGAGGCTACGTTCCCCGGTTTCCTCCTGGCGCACCCTGCGTTCAGGAGGCCAGACCATGAACGACATGCAACAGGGCCGGAAGATGGGAGAAGGGCAGAGCGTCGTGAGCCGCTGCGGGGCCACGAACTGCCGCTACAACGAGCAGGAAAACTGCACGGCGGGTCAGATCGAGGTCGACTTCAGCGGCCAGATGGCCCAGTGCCTGACCTTCAGCCCCCAGGACGGCCAGGGCGACTCCGCACGGATGGGCGAGGGCACCCGCTGAACGCTCGACCTCTCAACACAGGGGCCGGGTGACGATTCCCCGGCCCTCTTTCATAGTGCTGCTGCGTCAGACCACCACGACCCCGTGATGCTTGGCCTTGTCGGGCGGCTCGACGTGGATGGTGACGGCCACGCCGGGCACCTCGGCAAACAGGGCCTCTTCCAATCGGTCGCAGATGGCGTGGGCGTCCTGAACGGTCATGGCACCCGGCACGACGAGGTGAAACTCGATGAAGGTCATGCGGCCCGCGTGCCGGGTGCGCAGGTCGTGAACCTCCAACGCTCCGTCCGCATGAACACGCAGGAGGTGGCGGATGCGGTCCTCGGTGGCCTTGTCCACCCCCGCGTCCATCAGGCCGCCCACGCTCTCGCGCACGAGGTGCCAGCCGCTCCAGAGAATGTTCAGGGCCACCAGCAGCGCGAGCGCCGGGTCCAGCCAGCCCACCCCGGTCAGGGCAGCGAGGGCGACCCCGGCCAGCACCCCCACGCTGGTCACCACGTCGGTCAAGACGTGCCGTCCGTCGGCCAGCAGCGCCGGGGACCGCGCTGCGCGGCCCGTCCGCAGCAGCACGCCCGCCCACAGCCCATTGAGCAGAGTGGCCCCCAGGTTGATCGCCAGGCCGTTCCAGGGAGCCTCCAAGGTGCGCGGAGCCCCCAGCGCGGGAAGCGCTTCGCGCACGATGCTGAAGGCCGCCAGCACGATCAGGACGCCCTCGGCCACCGCGCTGAAATACTCGGCCTTGGAATGCCCGTAGGGGTGCGTGGCATCGGCGGGCCGCGCCGAGACGCGCAGGGCGATCAGGGCGGCGGCGGCGGCGGCCACGTTGATGATGCTTTCCAGCGCGTCCGAGTACAGGGCCACGCTGCCCGTCACCTGATAGGCCAGCAACTTGAGGGCCAGCACGATAAGCGCCACCACCACGCTGCCCAGGGCAATGCTGGCCGAACGGTCCATCCGGCGAGCGTAACAGGATTGGATGAGGCGGGAGGCGGCACCGGGCCGGGAACACCCCCACCACCCGCCATTCTGTCCTGGGCGTAACCCGCTCTGCTACACTCCCCCGGTGACGACCGTGCCGGACCTGCCCGATTCCCCCCTGCTTTCGCAGCTCAACCCCAACCAGGCGCAGGCCGCCAATCACCACACCGGCCCGGCGCTGGTGATCGCGGGAGCGGGCAGCGGCAAGACGCGCACGCTGGTCTACCGCATCGCCCACCTGATCGGGCATTACGGGGCCGACCCCGGCGAGATTCTGGCCGTGACCTTTACCAACAAGGCCGCCGCCGAGATGCGCGAGCGGGCCAAGCACCTCGTGCAGGGGGCGGACCGCCTGTGGATGAGCACCTTCCACTCGGCGGGGGTGCGGATTCTGCGGGCCTACGGGGAGCACATCGGGCTGCGGCGGGGCTTTGTCATCTACGATGACGACGACCAGATGGACATCCTCAAGGAGGTCATGGGGTCCATTCCCGGCATCGGCCCGGACACCAACCCGCGCGTATTGCGCTCCATCCTCGACCGGGCCAAGAGCAACCTGCTGACGCCCGCCGACCTCGACCGCTCACCCGAACTCTTTATCAGCGGGATTCCGCGCGAGGCCGCCGCCGAGGCCTACCGGCGCTACGAAGCCCGCAAGAAGGGCCAGAACGCGATCGACTTCGGGGACCTGATCACCGAGACGGTGCGGCTCTTTCAGGAGGTGCCCGCCGTTCTCGACCGGGTGCAGGACCGGGCGAAGTTCATTCACGTGGACGAGTACCAGGACACGAACAAGGCGCAGTACGAACTGACGCGCCTGCTGGCGAGTCGGGACCGGAACTTGCTTGTGGTGGGAGACCCCGATCAGTGTCTGCCGCCCGGCACGCCCGTCTGTACGCCGCAGGGCGAGCGGCCCATCGAGACGGTCGAGGAAGGCGACTTCGTGTGCGGTACAGGTGGGGGAGGGGGACTGGTGCCCGGCCGCGTGACCCACGTCAAGCGGGGACACTTCCAGGGGCCACTCTGGAAGGTCACGGTGGGAGGACGGACCCTACGTGGCACACCCCATCATGTCGTCCTGGCGCGGCACGAGCCGATGGCCGGGCAGTGGTACGTCTACCTGATGTACCGCGAGGACCGGGGCTACCGGGTCGGCCTGACGGTGGGTGCCCGGCAGAACAGCGAGGGCAAGACGGACTACGGCTACCGGGTCCGGCTCAATCAGGAGAACGGCGACAAGGTGTGGGTGCTCCGTGTCTGTGACTCGCGTGCGGACGCCGCTTACTGGGAAGCGCTTTACGCGGCGCGTTATGGCCTGCCCACGGCCCTCTTTCACGGGGTCGGGCGCAACCTTGCCCTGAGCGAGGACCACCTGACTCGGCTCTTCGCCGAGCTGGATACGGCAGGAGCAGCGCGGCGGCTGATGGCGGACCTGCACCTGCATCCCGACTTTCCGCACCACCGGCCGCAAAACGGGGTACGTCGCCAGAGCGTGAACCTGATCATGTATTCCGATCACCGTCATGGTCTGATCGGCTATCACCGCATTCAGTGGAGCAGCAACCGAGCCGACATCGCCCAGAAGTTGCTGGACACTGGACACCCCGTCCGGGGCAACGGCAAGGGCGGCTTTCGCCTGGAGGTCAGCCGCAAGGACTACGCGCAGGCCCTGGTCGAGGCACAGCACATCGCCCGGGACGGTGGGCTGGAACTCCAGCGCAAGGCGCTGGTCGGCGGGAAGATGTATGTCTTCCTGCCCCTCTCGCACCTGCACCCCGGCATGAAGATGCTTGCTCAGGAGGAAGGCGAACTGAGGGAAGTGAGCGTGGAAGCCGTTTCCCAGGAAGCCTACGACGGCCCCGTCTATGACCTGACGGTTTCTCCCACCCATACCTATGTGGCGGGTGGCCTCCTCGTTCACAACAGCATCTATAAGTTTCGTGGCGCCGACATCCAGAACATCCTCGACTTCCAGAAGGACTACCCCGACGCCAAGGTCTACATGCTCGAACACAACTACCGTTCCAGCGCCCGCGTCCTGAACCTCGCCAACAAGCTCATCGAGAACAACTCCGAGCGGCTGGACAAGACCCTGAAGGCGGTCAAGGAGGACGGGCACCCCGTCGTCTTCCACCGTGCTCCGGACCACCGGGCAGAGGGCGACTTCGTGGCCGAGTGGATCACGCGGCTGCACGGCGAGGGGCGGCCCTTCACCGACATGGCGGTCCTCTACCGCACGAACGCTCAGTCGCGCGTGATCGAGGAGTCGCTGCGGCGGGTGCAGATTCCGGCCAAGATCGTGGGCGGCGTGAGCTTCTACGACCGCCGGGAAATCCGCGACATCCTCGCCTACGCCCGGCTCGCCATCAACCCGGACGACGACGTGGCCCTGCGCCGCATCATCGGGCGGCCCCGGCGCGGCATCGGGGACACGGCGCTCGAGCGGCTGATGGAGTGGGCACGGGTGAACGGCACCTCCCTCCTGACCGCTTGCGCGAATGCCCAGGAACTGAACATCCTGGACCGGGGGGCGCAGAAGCCCGTCGAGTTCGCTCAGCTCATGCAGGCGATGAGCGAGGCCGCCGACAACTACGAGCCGGGGCCGTTCCTGCGCTACGTGATCGAGCACAGCGGCTACCTCGACCTGCTGCGGCAGGAGGGGCAGGAAGGGCAGGTCCGCATGGAGAACCTCGACGAACTCGTCAACGCCGCCGAGGAATGGTCGGGCGAACACGAGGGCACCATCGCAGACTTCCTCGACGACGCCGCGCTGCTTTCCAGCGTGGACGACATGCGCTCGCGCACCGAGAACCGCGACAAGCCCGAGGAAGCCGTCACCCTGATGACCCTGCACAACGCCAAGGGGCTGGAGTTCCCGGTGGTGTTTATCGTGGGGGCGGAAGAAGGCCTGCTTCCCAGCAAGAACGCGCTGATCGAACCCGGCGGCATCGAGGAGGAGCGGCGGCTCTTTTACGTGGGCATCACGCGGGCGATGGAGCGGCTTTTCCTGACCGCCGCGCAAAACCGCATGCAGTACGGCAAGACGATTGCCGCCGAGGACAGCCGCTTTTTGGAGGAACTGGGTGACGGCTTCGACACCGTGGACCCCTACGGACAGGTCGTGGAGTACCGCCAGAAGAGCTGGAAAGACTACCGCCCGACCGTGCCCACCCGTCCTGCCGCCGTCAAGAACACCAGCCCGATGACCGAAGGCATGGCCTACCGGGGCGGCGAGAAGGTCAAGCATCCCAAGTTCGGGGAGGGGCAGGTGCTGGCGGTGGCAGGCGTCGGGGACCGGCAGGAGGTCACCGTGCACTTTCCCTCAGTGGGCACCAAGAAGCTGCTGGTCAAGTTCGCCAACCTGTCCCCCGCCTGAGGTCAATTCCGCTCGACGCGGTGGCGCACCTCGCCGGGGCCAGCGCTCAGGAAGTCCGCTACAGCGAGCGGGTAGACCGGCCGGGCGGACAGCTCGGAGAGGGGCACCCACTCACAGGTCGTCTCCGGGCTGTCCAGCACGGAAAAGGGGGTCTGTGGCAGCTCCGGTGGCGCCTCCATGCGGAAGTAGAAGCCCAGCTCATGCTGGCGCTTGCTCGACGGGCCGAAGAAGTTTTCCAGCACGCCCACGAGGTGCAGCGGGCCTGCCGGAACTCCCAGCTCTTCCTCCCACTCGCGGGCGGCGCAGGTCGCCACGTCCTCGTCCGTGGACAGGGCGCCGCCCGGCAGGAACCAGAAGCCCAGCCCGTCGGCGGTGTTGGCGAGCAGCTGGTCTCCCCGCACGCAGAGGATGGCGACCCGGACGCTGAACTTCAGGCCGCCCAGAGGCAAACGGATGTCGGTCATGGGGGCAGTCTGGCGCAGTGGGCAGGCCAAACAGCATCACGCCACGTCCAACTGGAGGACGTGGCGTGATGGGAGGGGCTGAACTTCAGCGCTTGCTGAGCTTGACCGGCAGGGTGGTGCTGAGCTTGACCTTGCCGCCGCCCACCTTCATCACGTACAGGGTGGCCGCCTGACGGTCCCCCACACTGTTGAAGTTGACCCGGCCCGACAGCAGCCCCGTGAAGGTGCCCTTGCGAATGGCCGACTCGACCTGCTGGCGGCTGGGGGCCTTGTTGCCGTTGGCCTTGGCCGCGTTCAGGATGCCCTGGAGCACGACCTTGGCGGCGTCGTAGCCGAAGACCGCGAAGCCCTGGGCGGGCTGCTTGAAGGTCTTCTGGTACTTGCTGGCGAAGGTCTTGGCGGCGGGCAGCGCCTCGACCGGGGCGGCGGCGGTGGTGTAGTACACGTTCTCCCCGCCCTTGCCCGCGATCTTGAGCAGTTCGGCGCTGTCCAGCCCGTCCCCGCCGACGACCGGGGTGGTGATCCCGGCTTCGCGCAGTTGCTTGAGGAACACGCCGACCTGGTTGTAGATGCCGCCGAAGTAGATGGCGTCGGGGCGCTGAAGCTTGATCTTGGCAATGATGGAGGAGAAGTCGCTCTTCTCCTCGGTGCCCTCGTTGCCCACGACCTGCACGCGCCCGGCCTTCAGCGCCTTTTCGACCTCATTGGCGAGACCTTCGCCGTAGGCCGTCTTGTCGTTCAGGATGTAGATTTTCTTGGCCTTCAGCGTGTTCGTGAGGAACTGCGCTCCTGCCGGACCCTGCGCGTCGTCACGGGCCACGATGCGGTTCATGTTGCTCAGGCCCCGGTCGGTCACGTTGTTCGCGGTGCTGGCCGAGCTGACCATCGCCACCCGGCTGGGAGCGAGCACGGCGCTCACCGGAATGGTCACGCCGCTGTTGAGCGCCCCCACGACCCCCAGCACCTGGCGGTCGGCGGCGATCTTGCGGGCGGCGGACGTGCCGGTCGCGGGGTCGGCCTGGTCATCAAAGGGCACGAACTGCAAGGTGAACCCCAGCTTCCTGAACTGCGGCTGGTACTCCGTCACCGCGAGCTGAATGCCGTTGCGGGCCTGAAGGCCGATGGCGCTCTGGCCGCCCGACAGCGGCGCGAGGCTGGCAATCTTGATGGTCGTCTGGGCGCCTGCGGTGCTCAGGGCGAGGGCAGCCATCACAGTCACGGTCGTTTTCATTCAGCCTCCTGATGCGCTCCGGCGCCGGGGCCTGGGGAGAGCCCCTGGAACTTCCGCCGCCGGGTGCGGGCAGTATTCCGGAGGAAGCTGAGACGACCAACCCACCTGGCCCGACTGGGTGGACAGCTGGGCAGGAGCGCCAGTAGCTGGGGCGGGGCAACAGCCGACACGAACGGCCTTTCGTTCAGACGCCCTCGCAGGTGACCCAGAAGGTCTGGTAGGGAATCCCGAACACCGTCAGCGCCTGGACCTTTCCCCGGTAACGCTGGCGGCTGACGAAAGGAAGTTCGCCGCAATCGCCTGGCACCCCTTCCGGCATGACGCTCACCACCCGCAGACGGAAGGTCAGAAGCCGCTGCGCTGGGTGGTCCAGAAGCTGGAAGGCGTCCCGCAGGGCCTGCCGGGCAAACACCCGCTCGTCGGTGCTCAGCCCTGGGGGAATGGTGGGCAGCAGCACTGGAGTGGAGGCGCCCGCCAGCAGCAGGGCAGAGGCCAGAGCAAGCGGGCGCAGCAGGTTCACTCGGGCATGGTGTACGCCTGCCGTCCCCTGCGCGTCCAACTTCAGAAGGAGGCTCCGCCCACCTCCGCCCGCACGCTGGGGTCGGGGTCGGCCCGCAGCCGCTCGCGCAGCTCCTCCGGCAGATCGTTTCTCCCCGCGGCCGCGAGGCGCACTCCCTCGTCGGCATCGGCGGCCAGCGCGGGCAGGAGGGCGGGGGAGAGGGCCGGGTGCCGGGCGGCGGCGCGGCGCACCCCGATGTTGGGGTCGGCGGCGAGGACGGTCAGCACCGCGTCACCGGGCGCCTCGGCGTAGGCCACCGCCCGGCGCACCTCTGGGTCAGGGTCGGCGGCGAGACGGGCTAGGCGCTCTGGACTGAGGTCGGGGCGCACGGCGAGCAGGGTCCGCACGGCGGTGTCCGAGTCGTCCAGCAGCACGTCCAGCACCGCGCCGCTCAGCCCTTCGGCGCTCGCCACATGCAGGCGGATGTCCTGCTCCGGGGCATGCGCGAGGGCGAGTACGGCGTCTTCCGGCAGGTCGGTGCGTTCCAACACGGCGCGGCGAACCTGTTCGGCCTCGTCGCCCGCCAGCCGCACCAGCAGCTCCGGCGGCGCGTCGGGGCGTCGGGCCAGGGCCGCGCGGACCTCGTCCTCGGCGTCGTGCTCGGCGCGGGCGAGGGCCTCCGGCGGCACGGTCCAGGCTTGCAGGGCCGCCGCCCGCACGCTGGGGTGCTCGTTCGCCGCCAGCCAGTCACGCACGTTGCGGGGCAGGTCCACCCGCCGCGCCAGGGTCGAGAGCACGTCGGGGTCGTCGTCGGTTGCCAGCGTGAGCAGGCAGTCCAGCGGCAGGTCCAGCCGCCGCGCGACCGAGGCCCGCACGAAGCCGTGCGCATCGGTCACCAACGTCCGCAGCACGTCGCCGGGGAGGTCGGGGCGGGCCGCCACCGCCTTGCGTACGTCGTAGTCGTCGTCGGCGGCGAGTTGCCGCACCAGCGGCTCCGAGAGGTCGGGCCGCCGCGCCACCGCCTCGCGCACCTGCCAGCCCGCGTCGGCGGCGAGGGCCTGCACCCGCTCGGCCCCCAGCCCCGGCCGGGCGGCGAGGGCCGTCCTTACCCCGAAGTCCTCGTGTCGGGCTGCGCCGTCTACTACCCAGGCTGGGGCCTCGGGCAGCGCGAGCAGGGCCGTGACCCCCTCCGCCGGAAAGAGGTTCAGCAGTCCCGGCCGGGCGAGGCGCATCAGCGGCAGGCCGGGATTGTGCAACACCTCGCGCGGAAAGGCGGGGGCCAGCGTGCCCAGCACCTCGGCGGGCGTGTTGGGGTGCCGCGCCACCTGCGAGCGCACCCGCGCGTCGGGGTGCCCGGCGAGGCCCGACAGGGTCCCCGCCGTCGCGCCGGGCGCCTGCGCTGCGGCCAGGGCCGCTTCCGGGGACAGGGCCGCCAACGTGCGCGAGTCGGGTTCGGGAATCGTCATGGGGCGATGATGCCAGATGCCGGGGCGGGAGGCTGTGCCACCATGACCCCATGCGCCTCGCCATCCTGACCGATGTTCATGGCAACCGATTCGCGCTGGAGGCGGTGCTGGAGGACCTCCGCGCTGTGAGTCCCGATGCCACCTCCAACCTCGGGGACACCGTGTGGGGCATGGCGGACCCGGCGGGGGCGTGGGCCTTGCAGCGCGAACACGCGCCCCCCACCGTGCGGGGCAATACCGACGAGTTCTTTCTGGCCGACCCCAGCGAACTGGAGGCCGAGACGCGGGCCTACCGCGAGTTTCTGGAAGGGCAACTTGGCGGCGTGCCCACCGAACTCGCCGCTTTGCCCCTGACGGCGACGGCGGCGGACGGCGAGGTGCTGCTGGCCCACGGCAGCCCGGCGGACGCGTGGGAGGCCCTGTTCAACTTGTCCGACGAGGAGAAGATGGCGCGGGTGCAGAACTGGCCGGGCGCGAAGGTCGTCGTCGTCGGGCACACCCACACCGAGGCAGTCTGGACGCGGGACGGCCTCACCTTCGTGAATGCCGGGGCCGTTTCACGCCAGAAGGACGGCGACCCCACCGCCCGCTGGGTGCTGCTGGAGCGCCGCGCGGGGGTCTGGAACGTGACCTTCTGCCGCACGCCCTACGACACCGAAGCCGCCGCACGGTGGGCCACCGACCACGCCCCGGACGGCGGCGCTGAAGCCTACATGGTGCGGACCGGCCTCAGGCCGTAAAGCCCTCGCCCTCCTCGGCCAGCCGCAGAACGTCCCCGAAGGGAAAGCCCTCGTCCTCCAGCCCGCCGGGGGGGACTACCCAGAGGGTCGGCATACGGGGAGGCTGGGTCGGAAAGTCACCGTAGCCGTCGGTGAGGTAGATCAGCACGTCCGGCTCGTGCGTCTCCGCCAGCGCGAAGATGGGCCGGAAGTCGGTGCCGCCGCCGCCCTGGGGCGGGGGGATGGGGTCGCCGGGGCGCAGTTCCCAGGGGCCATAGGCTTCGGTATCGGCGTAGTAGAGGGTCGCGCGGACGTGCGGGTACGCGCCCAGCACCCCCTGCACCTCGGCCACCAGCGCCCGCACCGCCGCGTCGTCCACGCTGCCGGAGGTGTCCACGGCGACGAGGGCGGTCAGCGACTCGTCGTCCAGCGCCTCCAGATACAGCCCCCGTCCCACAAAGCGGCGGTCGAAGCCCCCGAAGTCCACCGGCGTCCGCGCCAGAAAGCGCCAGAGCTGCGCCCGCCAGTCCAGCCGCGCGGGCGAGAGCCGGGCGAGTTCGCGGTGCATGCCCAGGGGGTCGTGCCCCTGCCCCGCCATCGCCTCCACGCTGCGGGCCTGCGCGAGTGCTTGCTGCCACTGCCGCGCCCCCTGGCCCCCCGGCTTGCCGTCACGCGGCGGGGCGTCGGAGGGCGGGCCGTCCAGCAGATCGTCGGCCTCGTCCTGGCCGTCCTGGGCTTCGCGGCCTTCCAGCGAGGTGTAGACCTCCTCCACGCTGAGGCGCTCCAGATGCTCGTCGCGGGCGGCCCCCGGCGGCAGCGGCAGCCCGGCGGCGGCGACCATCCCGTTCACGATGGTGTCGGCGGCGCGGTTCCAGCGCTTCTTCTCGCGCGGTCCCCGGCGGGGCACGTGCGAGAGCGCCGCGTGCAGGACCTCGTGCAGCAGCAGGCCGTCGAGCACGTCGGGCGGGAGGCTGGCCGCCACCTCCGGATTCACGTACACCCGCTCGCCGTCGGTGCCTGCCGCCGCGACCTCGCGCGAGGGCACGAACTCCGCGTGCAGCAGCAGCGTGGCGAAAAAGGCGGACTTGCCCCGCAGCCGCAGCCGCGAGCCGGAGATCAACGGTTGGAGGTCGGGGGAGGTCACGGGGCGGCCCTCATCCCCCCGCCAGCTCCAGCGTCCCCGCCACCAGCGTGGCCAGCCGCTCGTCGCGCGAGAGCAGCCCGGCGAGGTCGCCGAGTTGTCCGGTCGCCTGGAACTTGCTCACCAGCGTGGCGACATACAGTTGCAACCACTCCGGCCCGGCGGCGTCGGCCAGCCAGGTGAAGGCGTGGTAGGCCTCGTCCGCATTGGCGGCGCGGGCGGCGAGGCCCACCACGGCGGCATACCGGACGCTGGGTTCGGCGGGCAGCCTTAGCCCTGCGCCCTGGCCGCGCAGCACCAGCCCCAGGTCGGGCAGGCCCTCGTACAGCCGGACGAAGGCGGCGAACTCGGCCCCGGCCGCCTCCCCCACGGCGGGCGCAGCGTCCAGCCCGGCGCGGTGCAGTTGCGCGGCCATCTCCCACGCGCGGGGACTCGGCCACGCGGGTTGCGTGGGGTCCAGGTGGTGCAGCAACTCGGGCCGGAAGGTCAGGAAGGCGATCACGTGCTCGTGCAGCCCCTTCCCCAGCGCGTAGGAGCGCCACGAGTCGAAGTCGGGCCGCACGCCGAGGTGCAGGAAGCGGTTGGCGAGGGGCGGGGGCATGTCAAAGACGCTCGCCCGGTCCTCCTTGCGGTTGCCTGCGGCCCACACGAACCAGCCCTCCGGCAGCTCGTAGCTCCCGACCCGGCGGTCGAGGATGAGCTGCTGCGCCATCCCCTGCATGGTGGGCGGGGCCATGTTCACCTCGTCCAAGAAGAGGACGCCCTGCCCCCCGCGTGGCAGGAACTCGGGCGGATACCAGCGGCTCACGCCCCCGCCCTGGCCGTCGGCCTCGGGCACCGGCAGACCGCGCAGGTCGGTGGGCGCGAGCTGCGAGAGGCGCACATCCACGAAGTCCAGCCCGTGCGCGGCGGCCACCTGCGCGACCACGCTGCTTTTGCCCACGCCGGGCGGCCCCCAGATCATGGTGGAGAGCTTGAGGTTCCCCGTGACTAGCGCGGAAAGGTACGACTGCAACTCGGCGGGGGTGAGGGTCACGGGGGAGAGGGTAGCGCGTGGGGGCGGGTCAGCGCGGAGAGGGGGCGGACAGTTCGCCGCGCAAGCGTTCGCGCAACTCGCCCGCCGAGTACGCCCGCGAGGGGAGGCGCACCAGCCGCAATCCCGCCGACCGGAATGCTACGTCCTTCACCGCGTCCCGGTGCTGCTGTTTTTCGCTGCCGTGGGAGGCCCCGTCCAGCTCGATGGCGAGCACCGGGCGGTAAGCCGCCCCACCGTCCACGATCAGAAAGTCCACGTGCTTGTCCCTGAGCCGCGCGTAGGTCGCCTGCCGCCCCTCCTGCGCCGTGATTTTGAACAGATCGTTCAGCCGGACATTCGGAAAGACCCGGTAGGAGGTGCCCGCCAGCGCTTCCTCCAGCGCCCCGAAGAAAGCGTGCTCGTCCCGGCTGAAGAAATACCGCTTGACCTCCACGGGCAGGCGGTCGGGCACGGTGCCCGGTGGGGACGGCGGGGTGGGCTGGGCGCGGGGCGTTTCCCGGACACCGAACAGGCTGGCGAGACAACCGAGGGGAGCCATACGGGCGAGCCTACCGGGTCGGCGGGCGGGCCGGGGCGGCATCTTCGTCACCCTTTCCCCGCGTAGACTGGGCCAAACTGCCCTTCTTTCCCCCACGCCCCCGCTATACTTCCCCCGATTCTTTGACCCGGTTCAATTTACCTGCGTCCACTCTGTCTGCCGCGCCCATCTCAGGAGGCCCTGCCCTTGCTGCCGCTCGAACATAAAATCCTCTTCTTCCTTTTCGCCCTGGTCGCCGGACTGTACGGCCTGTGGGGCTTTTACCGCCTCTACCTGCGGATTCGCCGGGGCGCCCCCGCCTCCGAGATCCGCTGGAACGAGATGGGGTCGCGGCTGTGGTACGCCGCCAAAACCTCGCTGACGCAGGAGCGCACCTTCCGCCGCCGCCCGTGGGTCAGTGCGCTGCACAGCCTGATCTTCTACGGGTTCGTGTACTACCTGCTCGTGAACGTGGTGGACGGACTGGAAGGCTTTATCCCCTTCCACATCTATTCCGATACCTTCCTGGGCGCCACCTACAACCTGCTGGCCGACGTGCTGTCGTTCCTGGTCCTTGTCGGCGTGGTGAGCCTGGTGGTGCGCCGCCTCTTCCACCCGTCCAAGCGGGACTTCCGCTTCACCGAGAAGACGCTGCTGCACCCGCGTGTCAAGAACAACTTCATCAAGCGCGACTCACTGATCGTGTCGAGCTTCATCTTCTTCCACGTCGGCAGCCGCATCCTGGGCAACGCCGCCAAGATGGTGGAAGAAGCCCGCGACCTGGGCCGCTACGACGCCTTCCAGCCCATCTCGTCGGCGCTGGGGTCGGCGCTGTTCTCGGGCCTGAGTGAGCAGGCGATCCAGAACTGGCGCATCTTCGGGTACTGGGGAGCGCTGGGCAGCGTGCTCGCGTTCCTGGCCTACTTCCCCTACACCAAGCACATCCACATCTTCATGGCGCCGATCAACTACGCCCTCAAGCGTCCGGTCGGCTCGGGCGTGCTGCCCCCCATGAAGGGGCTGGAAGAGGCGATGGAGGCTGAGGAACCCAAGCTGGGCGCCGAGAAACTCGAGGACCTCGAGTGGCCCCGGCTGCTGGACGCCTACGCCTGCATCCAGTGCAACCGCTGCCAGGATGTATGCCCGGCGAACGCGACTGGCAAGGCCCTGAGTCCCGCCGCGCTGGAAATTAACAAGCGCATGGAGCTCAACGACCTGACCTCCAACGGGCAGAGCGGCGTGCTGCTGGGCGGCCCCAGTACCCTGGGCTTCGCCGCGCAGGGTCTCGCGGCTCCGGCGGGCGCTCCGCACCCCAGCCCCTTCGTGCTGCGGCCGACCGCCTTCGAGTCGGGGGCCAGCACCGCGCACCCGCTGCTGGAGTTCGCCATCAACGAGGAGTCGGTGTGGGCCTGCACGACCTGCGGCGCCTGCATGCAGGTCTGCCCGGTGCAGGACGAGCAGATGCTCGACATCATCGACATCCGCCGCCATCAGGTCATGGTCGCGGGCGAGTTCCCCCCGCAGCTTCAGACCGCCTTCCGGGGCATGGAGCGGGCCAGCAACCCCTGGGGCATTTCCCGTGACAAGCGCATGGAGTGGGCCGAGGGGCTGAAGGTGCCTACCATCGACGAAAACCCCGAGCCGGACGTCATCTACTGGGTGGGCTGCGCGGCCTCCTACGACCCCGGCGCCCAGAAGGTGTCCCGCGCCTTCGTGCAACTGCTCGACAAGGCGGGCGTGAATTACGCCGTCCTGGGCAAGAAGGAAGCCTGCACGGGCGACTCGGCCCGCCGGGCGGGGAACGAGTTCTTGTACCAGCAGCTCGCCCAGGAGAACGTGGAGACGCTCAACTCCGTGCGCCCGAAGCTGATCGTCGCCACCTGCCCGCACTGCATGAACGCCATCGGGCACGAGTACAAGCAGCTTGGCGGCCATTACCAGACCATCCATCACACCGAGTACCTCGAAACGCTGGTCGCGGCGGGCAAGCTGCCCCTGGCGCAGCTTCAGGAGCACGTCACCTACCACGACCCCTGCTACCTGGGCCGTCACAACGGCGTGTACGACGCGCCGCGCACGCTGATCACCCAGATGGCCGGACAGGTGCTGGAGCTGGAGCGCAGCCGCGAGGGGTCCTTCTGCTGCGGGGCGGGCGGGGCGCAGTTCTGGAAGGAGGAGGAAGAGGGCCGCGAGCGCGTCTCCGACAACCGCTTCCGCGAGATTCAGGCCCGGCTGGACGGCGCCACGCAGGCGGTCGCCGAGTACGAGCAGACCGGCAAGGTGGTCGCCGTGGGCTGCCCCTTCTGCAAGTCGATGATGAACTCGACGCCCGAGAAGGCCAAGCACGACGACATCGTGGTCAAGGACGTGGCCGAGCTGATGCTGGAAAGCGTGCAGCGGGCGACGGGCGAGTGGGTGGCCCCCACCGCCGCGCCGGAAAGCACCCTGGAGGACTCGCCCCAGCCCACCGTCCCCAACGCCGAAACGCCGATGGCCCGCACGGGCGCGGCCCCCAGCGCAGGCCTCGGGGACGACGTGGTGGGCAGCACCAGCGCCGACGTGCTCAACGCGCAGCCGGGCAGCCCGGTTGGGAACGCCGACACCCAGCCCGAAGCCCAGGCGGCCGCACCCAGCCCGCTGACCTCCAGCTCGGCGGATTCGTCGCCCCGGAAGGCGTGGAAGCCGGGAGAGGTCGCCAGCCCCCAGCCTGCTGCCGCCAGTGACGAGACTGGTCCCGCGCCCGCCCGCAAGAGCTGGAAGCCGAAGGGAAGCGGGGACGACGTGAGCGCGGCCCCGGTGGAGGAAGTGTCCAACGTCCAGCCGCCCGCCACCAGCGAGGGGGCGGCCCCGGCCCGCAAGGCCTGGAAGCCCAAAGCCAGTGACGACGTGAACCCCACGCCCGTCGTGCCCGAGGCGCAGGCCGAAGCCGCTGCCCCCGCCCGCAAAGCCTGGAAGCCGAAGGCCACGGCCGAATCCCAGCCTGCCGAGGCCGCCCCGGAGCCGTCCGTTACGGTCGCGGCCCCAGTATTGGAGACGGCCGCGCCCACGGGCGAGCGCAAGAAGTGGAGCCCGAAGGCGGCTGCGGTCCCGGCCCCCGAAGCGGCACCGCAGGCCGAAGTGTCCGTGCCGACTGAGGCTGCTCCCGCGACGGGCGAACGCAAGAAGTGGGCGCCTAGGGCGGCGAGCGCCACCCCTGCGGAACCGCCTGCCGTCACCGCCGAGTCTGCCGCCCCCGCTCCCACCGAGCGCCCCAAGTGGCAGCCCCGCCGGGGGGCGGAAGCGGCCGCGCCACAGCCCCCCGTCGACGCCGCGCCGATCACCGAGCACGTCCACCTCGACCGGGTCGGGGAGAACCTGCTGGAGGAGGGCGCGCAGGCCACCTCCGAGCCTGGCCCCGGCGGCCGCAAGAAGTGGCAGCCGAAGAAAAAGGACTGACCTGTCCTCCTGACCCAAACGCCGTCCATCCGGGCGGCGTTTTGCCGTGTGGGCGGCGAGCCGTTGCCCACCCCCGGCCCGCGTTAAGATGCCCCCCATGACCATCGCCATCGTCACCGACTCGACGAGTGACCTCAGTCCTCAGCTTTGCGGTCAGTACGGGATTCGCAGCGTGCCGCTGTACGTTCACTTCGACGGCCAGATGTACAAAGACGGGCTGGAAATCACGCCTGCCGACCTCTTCGCCGGAATCAGGGCGGGCAAGAAGACCCCCAGCACGTCCCAGCCCAGCCCGGCCGAGTTCGCCGCCGTCTACGAGGACGCGCTCAGGGCGGCCGACGAGGTGCTGAGCCTTCACATCAGCGGGCAACTCTCGGGCACGGTAGGCAGCGCCCGGCTGGCCGCGCAGGACTTTGGCGGACGCGTCACGGTGATGGATAGCCGCTCGGCCACCCTGGGGCTGGGCATGCAGGCGATCCGGGCGGCGCAGCGGGCCGGGGAGGGCCGCTCCATGGCCGAGATCGTGGGTGAACTGGAGCGGGTCGCGGCGAAAACGGATATCCGCTTCACGGTGGACACCCTCGACTTCCTGCGGGCCAACGGGCGCATCGGCGGGGCGACGGCGCTGCTGGGCGGCCTGCTGAACATCAAGCCCATCCTGACGGTGAAGGCGGGCCGGGTCGAGGCCGCCGGGCGCGTGCGCGGCAGCAAGAAGGTCGTGCAGGACCTCGTGGACCACATCCGCAAGTACGTGGAGACCAACGGCGGCGCCCGCGTCACCTTCCTCTCGACCCTGGGCGGTGAGGCGACCTTGCAGGAGATTCGCGCGGGGGTGGCCGGGGTCAACTTCGAGGACCTGGGAGACCACCACATCGGCGCCGTGATCGCCACGCATGTGGGGCCGGGAACGGTCGGCGCGGCCCTGGAGCCGTTGACGGCCTAGGCTGTGGCGCCCCCCCCCGCCCTGCGCAACAAGGGGCGCTATGTGCTGCTGGCCCTCGCCCTCGCGGGGCGTGGGCCGCGTGGCGCCCGGCCCCGGCCCCGGCCGCTGCGGCCCCGCCCGACCTCGTAACCGTCGCTGCCCCGGCGGAGGCGCCCGCCGCGCCCTGCCTCGGCCCGGCCCCCGCCGCTGCGCCCGCCCCGGCTCCGCCCCAGGCCCTCAGCGGCCGGCTGGGCCTGTGGGTTGCCGAGATCGATCCCGCCACCCTGCGCCCGTTGCGGGCGGTGGCTCAGGCCCCCGACGGGGTGTTTCCGCTCGCCAGCACCTACAAGCAGGCGGTGCTGTGGGCGGTGCTGCGCGAGGTGGACGCCGGGCGGCTCTCGCCGGGCGAGCGCTTCGACGTGTCCACCGCCAGCCAGAGCCTCGGCGACTACCCCTACGACGGCAGCAATGTCCGCGACCTCACCGAGCGGATGATCCGCCACAGCGACAACACCGCCACCGACCTGCTGCACCGCCGGGTGGGGCTGGGCGCGGTGCAGGCCCTCGCCGACGACCTCGGGCTGTGCCGCACCCGCCTGATCCTGCCCACCAAGGCGTGGTGGACCGCGCAGACCGGCTCGTCGCCCGCCTTTCTCGCAGCGACAGGTTGGGACAAGGCCACTGGTCAGGAACGGGCGCGGCTGGCAGCGGCCATCGACGCGGACGCCCAGCGCCTGCGGGCTGACGTGCTTCAGAACCGGCTGAACACCTACTTCGACGGCACCCCGGACCCGGCCGATGACCTGCGGGTCCATAACCTCAGCACCCCCTACGAGTTCGCCACCCTGCTCGCGCACCAGCACCTGCGCTCCGGTCTCTCGCCGGATACCCTCGCCTGGCAGCGCGAGGTCGCGGCGATGGGCTACGGCCGCTCGGCCCTGTCCCCGCAGGGCGCCGGGAAGGTGGCGGCTTTCGCGGGCAAGGGGGGCAACGGCTGGCGGCTGCTGACCTACAGCGGCTACCTGCGGACCGAGGATGGGCGCCACCTCGTCTACGCCTTCATGCAGCACGGGGCCGACGAAACCTACACCATGCCGAACACCCGCGCCGCCTTCGCCTGGATCGGGGCCGGGCTGGGGGCGGTGCTCTCAAAGCCGTAAGGGGATCGACATGGGGAAAGCCGCCCGGAGCATCGTCGACGGGCGGCTTTCCCCGTTGGCCCCGGCAGTCAGCCGCCCAGTCCCACCCGTTCGAGTTCCGCTGTGATCGCCGCGTCCAGCCGTTCACGAGCCTGGGCATACGGTTGCGTCAGGGTGGCGCCCGCCGCCGGGACATGCCCGCCCCCGCCCAGCGCCACGGCGACATTCTGAGCGCTGACGCCCCCGCGCGATCTGAGCGACAGCTTGATCCGGTCGCCGAAGTCCTTGACCATCACGGCGAGGACCGATCCCTCGGCGCCGCGCAGGATGTTGACGTAGGTTTCCACGTCCTCCCAGGTCGAGCCTGCCCGCTCCAGCATCGCGTCGTCCACCCGGGCGAGGACCACCCGGCCGCCGTGCAGGAATTCCATCGTGCTCAGCACCTCGCGCAGCAGCAGGTAGTAGGAGCGGGAATGCTGGCCCAGATTGTCGTTGATCCAGCCCAGCCGCGCCCCGTGCGAGAGCAGCCGGGCCGCCGCCTCGAAGGTCCGGGGGGTCACGCTGTCGTAGCGAAACGACCCCGTGTCCGTGTTCAGCCCCAGCATCAGCGGGGTGGCGATGGCCTCGGACCAGGGGGCACCCAGCGCGTCCACCACGTCGGCCACCATCATCGTGGTGGCAGGCAGGCTGGGGTCAACGAGCAGGGCGGCGGCCTGACGGCGGTTGGTGCCGTGGTGGTCGATGTTCACGACCGGGCCGCTGAACGTGCCGAGGTCGGCCCCCGCTACCCGCGCGGGATCGTTGTTGTCCACGTCCAGCACGGCGGCGAGTGCCCCCTGCGGCCACTGTGCGAGCGTGGGGACGACCTCGCCTTCCCGCACCAGAAAGCGCAGGTAGCGCGGCACGTCCATCACGGCGATGACCTCGCGGCCCAGCGCCCGCAGCGCCCGCGTCAGGCCCAGCACGCTGCCCAGCGCGTCCCCGTCGGGGTTCTCGTGCGACAGCACCACGGTGGGGCCAGGGTGTGCCCGGAGCAGCCCGGCCACGGTCTGCACGGCCTGGGGGTAGGAGAAGTCGCGGTCGTTGATCGCCGTCATGGGGGCGAGTATAGGGATGGGCCAGCCGGGGAGAACACGGCCACATGAGAGAAGACTCAGGGTTCCTGGCCGCCGCGACACGGGCCAGCCGGGGGAGCGCCGCCTGGGCAGGTGGCTGCGGCACAATCGGCCCATGACCCGGCCTGTTTCTGCACACCTCCGGCACGTCGCCTTCGACTGGGGCGGCGTCTTCACCGTCGGTACCTTCGACGGCCGCTCGACCGCCCGCCTCGCCGAGCGGGGCGGCCTTCCGGTGGAACGCGTGCGTGAGAGCTACTTCCGGCATGTGCATCAGCTGGAGGTGGGCGCGTGGACCCTCCCGCAGTTCTGGGACGTGCTGGCCGCCGAGACGGGCCTCACCCTGACCTACTCCGAGTTCAAGGCGCTCTACCTCAGCAGCGTCCACGACAACGACCCGATGTACACCACCCTGGCCGGGATTCCGGCGGGGGTGCGGGTGGGCCTGCTCAGCAACAACTACCCCGTGGTCAGCGACCACCTGCGCCGCGACCCCCGCTTCGCCCGCTTCGACGCGCTGGTCTTCAGCAACGAGTTGCGGCAGAAAAAGCCCCACCCCGACGCATTCGCGGCCCTTGCGGAGGCGATGGGGGTCCCCGCCGCGCAGACTGCCTTCGTGGACGATGTGAAGGAGAATGTCGCGGCCGCGCGGGCAGCGGGCTTTCACGGCCTGCTGTACCACCACGACCGCCACGCCGCGTTCGAGCGGGAGCTGGCAGAGTGGCTGGGTCGGCCTGTCCCCTCCGGCCCCTGACCTGCGGGTGGTGTACTTGCCTTCCTGGTGTACTTCCCCGTCGCCGGGGTACACCACCTCCCACGCCGCGTGACGTGAGTCACACTGCCTCATCGCACAGGAGGAGGCATGGCCGCATGACCCAGACCATCACCACGCCCATCACGCACACCGAGCACCCACAGGCCGGGCGCGTGCTCACGCCGGGGGCACTGAGCTTTCTGGAAGAGCTGCACACCCGCTTCGATGCCCGACGCCGCGACCTGCTGGCCGCACGGCAGGAGCGCCAGCGGCGGCTGGACGCGGGTGAACTGCCCGACTTCCTACCTGAAACCGCGCACATCCGCGAGGGCGACTGGAGGGTCAGCCCGCTGCCCGCCGACCTGCAGGACCGCCGGGTGGAAATCACTGGCCCGGTGGACCGCAAGATGGTGATCAACGCGCTGAACAGTGGCGCCCGCATGTTCATGGCCGACTTCGAGGACGCGAGCAGCCCCACCTGGGCCAACTGCCTGGAGGGTCAGGTCAACCTGATGGACGCGGTGCGGCGCACCATCTCGCTGGAGTCGGGCGGCAAGAGTTACCGCCTGAACGGGACGACCGCCACCCTCCTCGTGCGCCCGCGCGGGTTGCATCTGGAGGAGAAGCACGCGCAGTTGGGAGGTCAGCCCCTCTCCGGCTCGCTCTTTGACTTCGGCCTGTACGCCTACCACAACCTGCACGAGCGGCAGCGCCAGGGCGTGGGCACGTATTTCTATATCCCCAAGCTGGAATCGCACCTCGAAGCGCGGTGGTGGAACGACGTATTCACCTTCACGGAGGACACCCTGGGAGCGCCGCGCGGGACCATTCGCGCCACTGTGTTGATCGAGACGATCCTGGCGGCCTTCGAGATGGACGAGATTTTGTATGAGCTGCGCGAGCACTCGGCGGGCCTGAACTGCGGGCGCTGGGACTACATCTTCTCGTACATCAAGAAGTTCCGCGCCCACGACGACCGGATTCTCCCCGACCGCGCCCAGGTCACGATGTCCACGCCGATGATGCGGAACTACTCCCGCCTCGCCATCCGCACCTGCCACCGCCGGGGTGCCCCGGCCATCGGGGGCATGAGCGCTTTCATCCCGGTCAAGGGCGACCCGGAGGCCAACGACCGCGCCTTCGCCCAGGTCCGCGCCGACAAGGAGCGCGAGGCGGGCGACGGTCACGACGGCACCTGGGTCGCGCACCCCGGCATGGTGGCCCTCGCCGCCGAGGTCTTCGACCGCTTGATGCCGGAAGCCAACCAGATTGACGCCGGCAAGCAGATGGACTTTAGGGTCACCCCCGAGGACCTGCTCACGCCCCCGGAGGGCACGATCACCGCAGCAGGCGTGAACCTCAACGTGGACGTGAGCCTCCAGTACCTCGCCGCGTGGCTGGACGGCCGGGGCGCGGTGCCCATTCACAATCTGATGGAAGACGCCGCCACCGCCGAGATTTCCCGCGCCCAGCTCTGGCAGTGGGCGCACCACGGCCAGCGCACCGAAGACGGCACGCCTATCACCCCGGAAGGCCTGACCCGCCTGATCGCCGCCCACCGCGACCGCCTCGGGCGCGAGCAGCCAGAACGGGAAGCCCGCTTCGGGGAAGCCGCCGAGCTGCTCACCGCCCTCGTCACCGCCGACACCCTCGAGGAGTTCTTGACCCTGCCTGGGTATCAGCGCCTCTCCTAAATCGCCACCTTCCATCCCCGTAACTTCGCCCCACCGGGCGAGGGCCGCCTCTCACACCCCGAGGAGACCACCATGACCCCCACCCCGCGCACGCACGCCGAGATTCTGGAAAAGACCTGGAAGACCGAGGACCGCTGGCAGGGCATCCGCCGCAACTACTCCGCCGACGACGTGGTGCGGCTGCGCGGCAGCCTCCCCATTGAGCACACGCTGGCGCGGCACGGCGCCCAGAAGCTGTGGCGGCTGATGAAGGAAGAACCCTTCGTGAACGCGCTCGGGGCGCTGACTGGCAACCAGGCGATGCAGCAGGTCAAGGCGGGCCTGAAGGCGATCTACCTCTCGGGCTGGCAGGTCGCTGCCGATGCGAACAACGCCGGGCAGATGTACCCCGACCAGAGCCTTTACCCCGCCTCCAGCGTGCCCGACGTGGTGCGGCGCATCAACAACACCCTGCGCCGCGCCGATCAGATTCAACATGCCGAGGGCAGCGGCGACGTGGACTACTTCGCGCCCATCGTGGCCGACGCGGAGGCGGGCTTCGGTGGCCCCCTGAACGCCTTTGAGCTGATGAAGGCGATGATCGAGGCGGGCGCGGCGGGCGTGCATTTCGAGGACCAGCTCGCCAGTGAAAAGAAGTGCGGTCACCTGGGGGGCAAGGTGCTCGTGCCCACCTCGCAGTTCATCCGCACGCTGAACGCCGCTCGTCTCGCCGCCGACGTGTGCGGAGTGCCCACCGTGCTGATTGCCCGCACCGACGCCGACGCCGCCAACCTGCTCACCAGCGACGTGGACGAGAACGACCGGCCCTTCTGCACCGGCGAGCGCACCCCCGAAGGCTTTTACTACGTCAAGCCTGGCATCGAACAGGCGATCAGCCGCGCCCTGGCCTACGCCCCCTACGCCGACGTGATCTGGTGCGAGACTTCGGTGCCCAACCTGGAGGACGCCCGGCGCTTTGCCGAAGCCGTCCACGCCCAGTTCCCCGGCAAGCTGCTCGCCTACAACTGCTCGCCCAGCTTCAACTGGCGCAAGAATCTCGACGATGAGACCATCGCCCGCTTTCAGGTCGAGCTGGGGCGGATGGGCTACAAGTTCCAGTTCATCACCCTGGCGGGCTTTCACTCGCTGAACATGGGCATGTTCGACCTCGCCCACGGGTACGCCCGGCGGCAGATGAGTGCGTTTGTCGAGTTGCAGGAGCGCGAGTTCGCCGCCCAGGAGCGGGGTTTCACGGCGGTCAAGCACCAGCGCGAGGTGGGGACCGGGTACTTTGACCTCGTGGCGACGGCGGCAGGCGGCGGCCAGAGCAGCACGACGGCCCTGGCGGGCAGCACCGAAGCCGAGCAGTTCGTGGGGGCGCACGACTGATCCAGAACCGGGGAAGACACGTCATGACCGCCCAGTGGGGGAGAGCCGGGAAGGTTTTCCCCCTGCGGCGTTGGGGATACGCTGAGGCATGTTCGCCCTGCTGACCGACGCTCCCCTGCCTCCCAATCCGGCTCTGGTTCGGTCGGTCGAGGTCGCCTTTCCAGGCGGACGGGGGGTGCGCGTCCCAGGCCCGGAGCCGATGGCCGACTTCCCCGCCAATCCCGTCCAGACCCTGCTCTCTCCCCGTGGGAACGCAGCCGCCGTGCGCTTCTGCTGGGACATTCCCAAGTACGACTCGTGCCAGGTGCGGCTGGTGCGGCCCAGCGGGGCGGTGCAGGTGCTGAAGAACAGCAATGTGCGGCAGCTCCTCTGGACGCCGGACGGCCAGTACCTGATCGGCGCCGGGGTCAACACGGTGCGGCTGTGGAATCTGGTGGGCCGGGTGCGGACAGCGGTGCCGACACCCGGCGAAGTTTACCCCCAGCCCTTCCGGCGTCTGTCGCGGATTGTCGGGCTCAATCTGTGGGGCCGAGACCTGTGCGTGCGGACAGAAGACCAGTGGTTCGCCCCGACGGGGCAGGAGGCGGGCCGCAGCGTGTCGGCCACCCGCTATACCCTCCCGACCCTGCGTTCACTGCAGGTGCTCTCGTTTGCGGCGCAAGAGGGCCAACAAGCCCCCTGCTCCCTCCCCGTCACCGAGCCATGAAAGTGGCCCAACGAAAAGAGGCGGACTGCTCCGCCCCTTAGTCCCAAGCCAGAATGTTCTACTCCGTCCCCACCTCATGCCCGTCGTCCCGCTGCTCCAGCCGGAAGCCGTGGGGCAGGAAGTCGCGGACCAGCCCGCTGACCACGTCGCCGTTGTGGTTCACGCACACCACCCGCGCGTCGGGCGCAAACTCGAACAGAATCTGGCGGCAGGCCCCGCAGGGACTCGCGGGCGGGGTGGCCTCGGAATAGACCACGAGGTCCGTGAAAGTGCGCTCCCCCGCCGTCGCCATCGCCTGCACCGCCGACTGCTCGGCGCAGCGGGCGAGGCCGTAGGAGGCGTTCTCCACGTTGGCCCCGAAAAAGACTCGGCCCTCTGGGGTGCGCAGGGCCGCCCCCACCCGGAACTTGCTGTAGGGCGCGTAGGCCTGACGGAACGCCGCCTTCGCCCCCTCCAGGAGTTGGGGGTCAGGAGTCACCGGCTCAGGCGTCACGCGTCGACTCCTCGTAGGTCTCGAAAATCATCGTCTCGGGGGCACGTTCCACGCGGACGCGGGCCACGCGGCGCTGGTCGGCCTCCTCGACGGTAAAGACCCAGCCGCCGTGAACGAAATGCTGGCCGGGTTCCGGGATATCGCCGAAGTGGTTGGTCATGAACCCCGACAGGGTATCGTACTCGCCGTCGCCGTCCTCCAGATTGGTGCCCAGCCGCTCCTCGACCTCGCCCACCGTCAAGCTGGCGTCCATCAGGTAGCGGCCCTCGCCCAGCACCTCGATCAGGGGCAGTTCTTCCTCGTCGGTCTCGTCGTAAATCTCGCCCACGATCTCTTCCAGGGCGTCTTCCAGCGTGACCAGGCCCGAGGTGCCGCCGAACTCATCCACCACGATGCTCATGTGCGACTTCTTCTCGCGCATCTTGGTCAGGAGGTCCTTGATCTTCATCCCTTCGGGCACGAAGAAGACCGGGCGCATCACGTCGGCGATTCGCACGGTGTCGAGTTCGTGCAGGTGCGCGAGCAGGTCGCCCGTGTGCACGATGCCCACGATGTTGTCGGCGGTGTCCTGATACACCGGGACCCGCGAGTACCCGTGAATCGCGTTGAGTTCCAGCAGGTGCCGCAGCGGGCTGGACCCGTCCACGACCACCATGTCGATGCGCGGCGTCATGATCTCGCGCACGGTGGTGTCCGAGAGGTCGAAGACGTTGTAGACGAGTTCCTTCTCGTCGTCCTCCAGCACCCCCTCCTGGCTCGACGCGCCCACGATCATGCGGATTTCCTCTTCCGAGTAGGCCGTGTGGTGCCCGGCGACGCCGCGCAGCCCGAAGAGGCGCACCACGCCGTTGCCCATCGCGTTCAGGCCCACGATGGCCCACTTGAACACCGCCGTGAAAACCAGCAGCGGCCGGGTGACGAGCAGCGACACCTGCTCGGAGCGTTGCAGCGCCCACGACTTCGGCGCGAGTTCTCCGAAGACGATGTGCAAGATGGTGCTGATCGCAAACGCGAGGCCGAAGGAAATCGCCGTGATCTGGCCCTCGCTCAGCGTCGTTTCGCCCAGCAGCGGGTGGATCAGGTGCTCGATGGCAGGCTCAGCGACAAAGCCGATGGCGAGGCTCGCCATGGTGATCCCGAGCTGGGTCGCGGCGATATAGAGGTCGAGGTTTTGCAGCGCCCGCTGGGTGGCCTTGGCGGTGCTGTTTCCTTCCTCGGCCAGTTGGTCGATCCGGGTGCGCCGCACGCTGACGAGGGCGAACTCGGTCGCCACGAAAAAGCCGTTCATCAGCACCAGCACGACGAGGGCGAGGATTCCGAGCAGATCATTCATGGGTGGGCGCGCTCCATTCGCGCCCCGGCACGCCGCATGGCACATGCTGCCCGCCCGCCCACGCGTCTAGGGCGTGAGCGGCGCGTCGGTTGCCGGTCGGGGGACCACAGTAAAAATCCCGCCCGCAGGCGGTCTTCACCGGGCGTCAGGGCAGAGCCAGAACTGGGAGGCTCCATAACTCCCCCCAGTCTACCACAGCCCCCGCCCCCGGCCCGCGCAAGTCTCTTGCCCAAGGGACGCTCAAGGCGCCGCCCGTTACCCGGCCAACAGTCGCAGGAGGGGCGGTCCCAGCACGGCCAAGCCGACCCCCAGCGCCCCCAGGCTGGCGACCAGCACGGCCCCCGCCGCCGCGTCCTTCGCCACCTTCGCCAGCGGGTGCCACTCGGGCGAGGCGAGGTCCACCACCGCCTCCAGCGCCGTGTTCAGCAGCTCCACGCTCAGGACCAGCCCGCAGGCGAGCAGGATGGGGGAGAGCGGCACGCCCAGCACCAGGGCCAGCCCCAGCGCCAGCACGCCCGCCCAGACCTCGATGCGGAAGTTGGCCTGCGTCCGGTAGACGTGCCGCAGCCCGGCCCACGCGAAGCCCGCCGAGCGCCACCAGCGGCGGAGGCTGAGGGCGGAGCCGTCCGACCTCACGTCAGGCTTCGGGCGATGGAGCTTCAGGGGGCAGCGCGGCGCGGGCGGCGGCCCAGGCGCCATGGAAGACCTGCCACTCCTCGCCGGTCGCGCCCTCCTCGAAGCCCAGGCCCTCGGCGTGGGGGTGGTCAAAGCCGACGAGGTGCGTCAGGCCGTGGCTGGCGAGCAGGGCAACCTCGCGGGTGAGGCTGTGGCCCCGCGCCTGCGCCTGCCGCCCCGCCGTGTCCAGGCTGATGATGATGTCCCCCAGGTGCGGCGGCATGAAGGGGTCGCCAGGTTCCCAGGTCGGAAAGCTCAGCACGTCGGTGGGCGCGTCCTCGCCCCAATGCTCGTGCTTGAGCTGACGAATGGTGCGGTCCCCGACCAGCACGACCGTCACATCGCGGTCCTCCACCCCGAAATGCCGCATCGCCGCCCCCAGCGCAGAGCGCAGGGCGGGGCGCAGGCCGGGCGGCGGGGTCTTGCGGGCCACGAGGTCGATCACCTCCCAAGAATAGGGCAGCTGAATGGCCGACAACTTCCGACGACGGGCCAGGGGAAAACCGCCGGACCCGTACCGGAGTTTTGAAGCTGGGGGCGAGGGTCAGGGGGTGGCGGGCGGCTGGCCGGGGGAGGCGGCCCCGTCCGCCTTGAGCCGCACCGGCCACCACGAGCGCGGTCCCAGGTCATAGGCCAGCGCGGGCACCAGCACCGTGCGGACCAGGAAGGTGTCCAGCAGCACCCCGAACGCCACGATAAAGGCGAGTTGCAGCAGGAACAGGATCGGAATGACGGCGAGCGCCGCGAAGGTCGCCGCCAGCACCAGCCCCGCCGACGTAATGACGCCCCCGGTCACCGCCAGCCCCCGCAGAATGCCGGGCCGGGTGCCGTGGTGCAAGGCTTCCTCGCGCACACGGGTCATCAGAAAGGTGTTGTAGTCGATGCCCAGCGCCACCAGAAACACGAAGCCGTACAGCGGCACCGAGGGGTCGGCCCCCGGCAGGTCCAGCACCTGGTTGAACACCAGCGCCGACACCCCCAGCGCCGTAGCGAAGGACAGCACGGTGGTCGCCATCAGCAGCGCGGGCATCAGCACGCTCCGCAAGAGCGCCACCAGAATCACGAAGATCACCGCCAGGATCAGCGGAATGATCAGATTCCGGTCGCGGATGGACGTGTCGGTGGTGTCGATGGCGACGGCGGTGCTCCCCCCAATCAGCGCCTCGCCTGAGAGCCGCTCCCGCAGCGCCCTCACGGTGGCCTCGGCCTCCGGGCTGTCGGCGGGGTCATCCAGGGTGGCCTGAAGCAGGACCTCACCGCCTCGCACCGTCGGCGCCGGGGCGGGGGTGCCAGGAGGACCGAACGCCTGAATGCCGTCCTCCGTCACCGGGGCCGACCCCGAGGGCGAATCCTCGCTCAGCACCGCCACCGATGCCACGCCGCCTTCGGCGAGCAGGGTCGCGGCGACCTCCTCCAGCCGCTCCTGATCGGTCAGGACATAGGCCGGGTTGCCGGAGCCGCCGGGGAAGTGCTCGGCCAGCGCCCGCTGCCCGTCGCGGGCGTCGGACGTGCCCAGTACGAGTTCGCTCTGCGCCACGCCGTCGGCCCGCAGGCCCGGCGCGAAGGCGGCCCCCAGGGCGAGCAGCGCCGTCGCCGCGATCCAGGCGGCGCGGGGAGCGCGGGCGATGCGGCGGCCGATGCGGGCATAGATACCGGTCGCCGTCTGCGCCTCGTCGGTGCGCGAGGGGTCATAGACCGGGCGCTGCGGCCAGTAGGCGCTCCGCCCCAGCACGTACAGCAGCGCGGGCAGCAGCGTCAGCGCGGCGAGCATGGAAAAGACGATGCCCACCGCCGCCACCGGCCCCAGCGATTGGTTGGACCCCAGGTCGCTGAGCAGCAGGCACAGCAGCCCCGCGATCACCGTGCCGCCCGACGCCAGCACGGGTTCCAGCGAGCCTCTAAGCGCGGCGAGCGTCGCCCCGTACCTGTCCGCGTGGCGTCGCAGTTCCTCGGCATACCGCGCCGTGTACAGCAGCGAGTAGTCGGTCGCCGCCCCGATCACCAGGATGAACAGGATGCCCTGCGTCTGCCCGGTCAGGGTAAAGACTCCCCACTTCGCCAGCCACCAGTTCACCAGCAGCGCCACGCACAGGGCAAAGAGGCTGGTCAGCAGCACGACCACCGGCAGCAAGACCGAGCGGTACACGGCGAGCAGAATCACCAGCACCGCCCCCAGCGCCACGAGGAGCAGCAGGCCGTCGATCCCCCCGAAGGCTGCGGTGAGGTCGCCCGTGAACCCGGCCGGTCCGGTCACGTGGGCGGTCACGCCCGTCGGCACCGCTGCCCGCAGCTCGCCGCGCACCTCGGCCACCACTTCCGCGATGTCCGAGTCGGCGTTGATGGGGAGGAAGGCCTGCGCCGCCAGCCCGTCCTCGGAGGGGATCAGCGGGGAGACGCCCTCGACCGCCTCCAGCTCGCCCAGCGCGGCCACGGCCTCCCGCAGCGTGCCCAGGGCCTCCTGGGTCAGCGGCTCCTCGGCGGTGAAGACCGCGATCCCTGGAATGGTGCGGTCGCCCAGAAAGTCGGGCAGGCGGGCAGCCACCCGGGTCGCGTCCGCGCTCGTCGGCAGGAAGGTGGCCTGGTCGTTGGTGGACACCTCCTCCACCCGGCCGAAGTAGGGACCCCCGATCCCAGCCGCCGTGAACCAGACCAGGAT
The DNA here is from genome assembly GCF_002953415.1 of Deinococcus sp. NW-56. Classification (NCBI taxonomy): domain Bacteria; kingdom Thermotogati; phylum Deinococcota; class Deinococci; order Deinococcales; family Deinococcaceae; genus Deinococcus; species Deinococcus sp. NW-56. Next base: position 1,083,896 of record NZ_CP026516.1, read on the forward strand.
GAGGAGCAGCGGCACCAGCAGCCGCACGAACCGTGGAGGGGATGACGAAGCCATGAGGCCAGGGTAAACCCGCGTGAGCGCCCGCCTTGATCGGCGCGGCTTACACTCCGCGCTCCGCTGTTCCCACCGTGATGGCCCCATAGGCACCCTCGCGCTGCACCCCCACCTCCTCCTCGATGGCGAGAATCACACGGTTCACCCGGTTGGGCGTCTCCCCGAGGTCGCGGGCGAGGCTGCGGGCGGTATAGCGGCCGGGTTCGGCCTGGAGCCGCAGCAGGACGCGCACGGCGAGCCGTTCCAGGCTCAGGCCACTGGCACTGGCGGGCATGGGATACCTCCGGTGGGGTGGGCAGCGAAAACCCCGCCAGCGGAGGCGGGGCAAGGGCAGAGGGCACTCAGCGCGGGTCGCCCTCGTCTTCGGGAATGGAGGCGAACTCGCCCCGGCGGGCGGCCCGCTTGTCCTGCTCGGCGTCCTCGGCCTGCTCGTAGGCCCGGATAATCTGGCCCACCAGGGGGTGGCGCACCACGTCCACGTCGGTGAACTCGTGCCACGCGATGCCGTCGATACGACTCAGCACCCGTTTGGCGACCGCCAGCCCGCTCGTCACGTGCCGGGGCAGGTCGATCTGGGTCACGTCGCCCGTGACCACGACCTTGGAGGAAAAGCCCATGCGCGTCAGGAACATCTTCATCTGCTCGCCCGTGGTGTTCTGCGCCTCGTCGAGGATGACGAAGGCATCGTTGAGGGTGTTGTGCGTGACGATGAACCTTTCGGTCACGTACAGCGCGTCCCCTGCCGCCACCCGGATGCACTGCATGGGGGCGCGGCCTACCCGCTCGATGTTCGTGATGAAGCGCGTGGGGCGGCCACCGCCACCGTGCTCGGCGTACCGCTCGGCCTTGCGTGCGAGGCGAAAGGGGGCGACGTGCGCGGGGAGGCGGATGTCCAGCACGTGCGCGTCGTGGCGGTAGGCCACCGGGCGCCCGTTCGCGTGGCCGGGAGTCCGGCCTTCCGCCGCCCTCACCCGGCGCCGCGCCGTCCCACCCAGCGACTGCACAAGTTCGGTCACGTCGTCCGCGAGCTGCGGGGAGGTCGTCGTGTACTGGACGCGGCAACTCCTGCCCGCCTGCGTCACCGGGCCGCCGTCGGTGTCCAGCAGGCCCTGCAAGACGGCGAGGCGCACGGCGGCGGCGTTCTGCTTGTAGACCTCAGGCACGAATTTCTGCGAGGAGGTCTTGCCGTCTAGGCCGAGTGTCCGGAGCGCGGTCGTGACCGGGTTCGCCACCCGCAGGCCCCCGCGTCCCCCCGCCGTGTGGCGCAGGGTGTAGTCGTAGCCACCCTTGTGCGCGACGGCCAGGACGGGTTGCGCCGCTTCCGCCGGATTCAGCGCCGCTTCCAGCGCCGTCACCAGTTCGGGGTCGGCGGTCGAGAAACTGGGCGTGATGGTGCAGGTCGTGCAACCGTCGCCCAGCAGCAGGCCCAGCGCGTAGGGGTCGAGCGGTACGGGCTGCCCAGGCAGTTCGGCGGGGGCGCTCAGCATCGGGATCTCGTAGCGGTACTGGTGGGCTGCCCTGAGGTTGCCCATCATCTCGCGCGTTTCGAGCACCCGCCCCGGCTTCCCGCGCCGCTTGTCAGAGGCCGTCCGCACGGTCCAGAGGTGTTCCTCGCAGCACTCCACGCTCGACCCGTCGCTGAAGGTCACCCGGTAGGAATCTTTCTCGCCCTGCGGATACACGCCGAGGACACGGGTGGGGCGCCCGTCCGAGCCGATCACATGGTCGCCGACCTCCAGGCTGCCCATCTCGCGCCAGCCCAGGGGGGTCAGCACCTTGGTCGTCAGCGGCTGCGCCCGCCCGCGCATAAAGGCCAGCGGCGCCACTTCAATCACCCCACTCGTCAGGTACGACTCGAACTTCTCCTGATCGAGCATGTCGTACAGGGCGTCGTACAGGGGCCGCAGGTAGGGGTCGATCTTGGCCTGGAGGTCGCCGGGCAAGAAGCCCAGCCGCTCGCCCGCCTCCACCGCCGGGCGGGTCAGGATGATGCGCTTGACCTTTTTGGCCTTGAGGGCCTGCACCGCCATCGCCACCGCGAGGTAGGTCTTGCCCGTTCCGGCGGGGCCGACCCCGAAGGTGATGTCGGAGGCGTCAATCTTCTCGAGGTAGACCTTCTGGCCCGGCGTCTTGGCCTTCAGGCCGCGCGGCAGGCTCAGGCCCGAGACCTGGGTTTCGGCGGCCAGGCTGCGGCCCTCGCCGCTGAGGCGGGCACTTCTGAGCAGGCTCTCGGGTGTCAGCTCGCCGCCCGTGCGGACCACGTCGAGGGCGTCGCGCACCATGCGCTCGGCGGCCTGCACGACTTCGGGTGTCTCGCCGGTGATGGTCACCGTCTCGCCCCGCGCGATGATCTTGGCCGGGGTCAGTTCGCGCATCCGCCGCAGGTTGGCGTCCCCGGCGCCCAGCAGGGCGTAGGCCTCGCGCTGGTTTTCGAGGTGCAGGGTGGCGGTGGAGGAAGCTCCCCCCTCGGGGGTGGGCGGACCGGGAGTACGTTCTGTCAAATCGGCTCCTGATGGGACGTGCGCGGCACAGGGCGCACTCTCCCCCCAGAGCGGGCTGGCGGGAGTGGGAAGGGGATCGGCATCTCGGACGCCTCATTCTCTGACCCCGGCCCCCGACCGGACGTGGGGCGGGGCACAATTGAGGCCCGCCAGAGGCTGTGGAAGGCGGGCAGTACACTGGGCCGCGTGACCCTCGGCGTCCCCGACCTTCCGCCCGGCTCTGACCCCGCTCGCCCCCGGCAGGCCTACCTGTACGCCGACCCCGCCGCGCACTCGCGCTCGCCCGCGATGCACCGGGCCGCGTTCGCCCACGCGGGGCTGGCAGGCACCTACGAGGCGGTGCGGGTGCCCGCGCCCGAACTGCCCGCCGCCCTGGCGCGGCTGCGCGAGCCGGGCGTGCTGGGCGCCAACCTGAGCCTGCCGCACAAGGAGGCGGCGCTGAGCCACCTCGACGGCCTCACCCCGGCGGCGCGGGCGATCGGGGCGGTCAACACGGTGGTGAACCGGGACGGGCGGCTCCGCGGCGAGAACACGGACGCGCCGGGGCTGCTCGCGGCGCTGGCGGAGGCGCAGGCTCCTGCCACTGGCCTCGCCGTGGTACTGGGCGCGGGCGGGGCGGCGCGGGCGGCGGTGTGGGCGCTGCGCTCGCAGGGCCGGGAGGTGCGGGTCGTGAACCGCACCCTGGCCCGCGCCGAGGCGCTGGTGCGCGACCTGGGCGGCACGGCGCAGGCCACCGGGGACGTGTCCTGGCCGGGCGTGACCCTCCTCATCAACGCGTCGAGTGCAGGCCTGGACGCCCCGGAGGAGACGCCCCTGCCGGATTTCGACTTCTCGCGCCTGCCTCCTGACGCTCTCGTGTACGACATGGTCTACCGCCCCGCCGAGACGCGGCTGCTGCGGGAGGCCCGCGCCGCCGGACTCCGCGCCGAGAATGGGCTGTCCATGCTCGCGCATCAGGCGCGGCTCGCCTTTCTCGCCTGGACCGGGGTGGACGTGCCCGTGTCCGTCTTCCGAGCGGCGGCGGGCGGCGCGGGGGGGCGTCCGTGACGGGCACCCGGCCGCTGGACCGCCGCTGGCCGCTGGCGGCCTTCACGCTGGTGCTGCTGCTGAGCGTGTTCGCGGCGGCTTTCTTGCACCGCTTCGTGCAGGAGCAGCAGCGGGCACGCTTCGAGCGCGAGGTCAACGCCCACGCGAGCATCCTGCGCGACCGCCTCAACGAGTACGAGACGCTGCTGCGGGCCACCCGGTCCTTCTGGCTGGTGGAGGGCGAACCTGGACAGGGCGAGTACGGCACCTACGTGGACAGCCTGGACCTGCGCGGGCGCTTTCCCGGCGTGCTGGCGGTGGGCTTTACCCGCTGGCGCGAGGGGGCGGGCGGGCGGCCACAGGCGGTCATCGAGCGCATCGCCCCCGCTGACGGTATCAACCGCCGGGCGCTGGGCTTTGACATGCTCACCGAGCGTTGCCGCCGCGCGGCCATCTTGCGCGCGCGCGAGACCGGGCGCAGTCAGGTGAGCTGCCCGGTCAAGCTGGTGCAGCAGGGTGCGGACGGGCAGCCGCTTGACGGCATGCTCCTCTTCCTGCCGGTGGAGACGGGGGGGCGCTTTCAGGGGGTGGTGTACCTCGCGCTGGACACGGCCTCGCTGCTGCGGGCCTTGCGGCCCGACGGGGCGCTGCCGGGTGTGGCGGTCGAGACCCGGCTGGGCGGCGTGCGGCTGGGCGGCGAGCGCCTGAGCGTGCCCGCCGCCTTCGAGCGCGAGGTGCGCCAGGAGCAGGTGGGCGGCGTGTGGACCCAGACCCTGCGGGCACCCGCCAGCTTCGGGCGCGACGCGGCGGCCTCGGTGCCGGTGGTCGTGCTGCTCGCGGGGATGCTGGTCGCGGGCCTGACCTACCTGCTGATGGAAGCGCAGGTGCGGGCGCGGCGCCGGGCCGAGGAGGCGCTGAGTTCCCTGGCGTGGTCGCGCACGCAGCTTCAGCAGTCGCAGGCCGAGTTCGAGGCGATCTTTCACGCGATTCTGGACGCCGCCGTCTTCACGGACGGGGAGGGCCGGGTGCTGCGGGTCAACCGGGCGCTCGAAGAGCAGTTCGGCTATCTCCCGGCTGAGCTGCAGGGCGAGGGCCTGGGGCGGCTGCACCTCGACCGCCGTCTGGAGGGCCGCGCCACCTTCGACCTGATCACCACGCCGTACCGGCGTAAGGACGGCAGCGTCTTTTCCGGCGAGGCGCAGCGCAGCGCCGTGGTGGGGCCGCGCGGGGAGAGCCTGGGCTTTCTGGAGGTGATCCGCGACGTCTCCGAGCGGGTGGAGGCGGAGCGGGCGCGGCAGGCCGAGGAACGGCGCTCGCGGGCGATTCTCGACGCGATTCCCCACATGCTGCTCGTGAGCGACCCCGGCGGGCAGGTGACCTACGTCAACACCCAGCACCGCGAACGCCTGCGGGGCGCGGCGCTGGAGGGTCAGGTTCACCCCGAGGACCGCCCTGCCTACGCCGGGATGTGGGCACGGGCCACCGCGCAGGGCACCCAGGCCGAGGGCGAGGTGCGGCTGATCATGGGGGGCGGGGGACCGGGCCGCTGGTTCGTGGTGCGGGTCGCGCCCATCCGGAACGAGGCGGGCGAGGTGACCGAGTGGGTGGCCTCGGCGACCGACATCCACGACCGTCTGGAAGCCGAGCGGCGTGCCCAGCGCGACGAGGCCCGCTACCGGGGCGTGCTCGAGGGCGTGCCGCAGATCGTGTGGCTCAGCGACGCGGCGGGCAAGGTCACCTACTTCAACCGCCGCTGGACCGAGTACGTGGGCCAGGGGCGGGCCACCGAACCCTTTGCCAGCCTGCTGCACCCCGAGGACCGCGCCGAGTACCTGCTGCGCTGGAAAGACGCCCTGCGGGCGCGGCGGCCCTTCGAGGCCGAGCACCGCCTGCTGGGCGCGGATGGCCGCTACCGGACCTTCGTGACGCGGGCGCTGCCGCTGGGCGACGCGGGGGGCGCCGAGTGGGTGGGGACCAGCACCGATGTCGACGATCAGGTGTACGCCGAGGCCTCGGCGCGGCTGCTCGCCACCGTCTCCGAGCACCTCTCGGCGCGGGCCGACGATCCGCTCGCCTCGCGCTCGGAGAACTACCGCGCCGCCCTCGACCGGATCACCGGGCGGCTGGCCGAGAGCGCCGGGCTGTGGGTCGCCGCGCCGGAGCTGCGGCTGCTGGCCTCCTCCCGCCTGCCGACGGGGCAGATCAGCCCCGAGGTCCGCGCGGCGGTCGGGGAAGCGCTGCGCCGGGTCAGCGGGGCCGAGCAGCCCCTGCACCTCGACGCCGGGTCCACCCCGCTGCTGTACGAGGTGGGCGCGACGGGCGCGGCCTTCTATCCCCTGATCGGGCGCGACGGGGCCGCGCGGGGGGTGTTGGCCCTGACCTACCGCCAGCCGCCCGGCGACCGCGACCACGACCTCGCCGGGGAACTCGCGCAGAGATTTGCCACCGCCCTCGACAACGACGCCCTGCGGCTGGAGGCCGAGGAGGCGCACGCCGACCTCCAGGGCCTCAACCAGTCGCTGGAGGAGCGCGTGCAGCAGCGCACCCTGGAACTTCAGGACGCCAACCGTGAACTGGAAGCCTTTTCCTACTCGGTCAGCCACGACCTGCGCACTCCGCTGCGGCACATCGTGGGCTTCGGGGACCTGCTGCGCAAGGACGCGGCAGGGTCAGGCAGCCTCTCGCCCAAGAGCGAACGGTACCTCGGTGTGATCACCGACGCGGCGGGGCGCATGAGTCAACTGATCGACGACCTGCTGGAGTTTTCACGGATGGGCCGGCAGGAACTGCGCCGGGGACCGGTGGACCTCGGGGCGGTCGTGCGCGAAGCCTGGAAGGACCTCGAACCCGACCGGGCGGGCCGCGACGTGACCTTCGAGCTGGGCGAGCTGCCCACCGTGCAGGGAGACGCCGCGCTGCTGGGACAGGTGTTTGCCAACCTGCTCTCCAACGCGCTGAAGTACTCGCGCACCCGCCAGCAGGCCCGCATCACCGTGGGCGGGGAGCAGGACGGCGAGGAGGTCACCGTGACGGTCCGTGACAACGGCGTCGGTTTCGATCCCCGCTTCGCAGATAAACTGTTCGGCGTGTTTCAGCGTCTGCACCGCGCCGAGGAATTCGAGGGGACCGGAATCGGCCTCGCCAATGTCCGCCGCATCGTCGTCCGTCACGGGGGCCGGGTGCGGGCCGAGTCGGTGCCCGGCGAGGGCGCGGCCTTCCACGTCACCCTGCCGCTGCGGGGTCCGGCCGGGGAGGGCCAGCCGTGAGCGGCGAGCACGCCCTGCCCGAACCCGGTCAGACCCTGCGAATCCTGCACCTCGAGGACAACGAACTCGACCATGAACTCGTCACCATGCACCTGGGCGACCTGCCCTGGCCGGTCGAGACCGAGCGGGTCGAGGACGAGGCGGGCTTTCTGGCCGCGCTCGACACGCACCGCCCGCACCTGATTCTCAGCGACTTCGCCCTGCCCGGCTACGACGGGTTGTCCGCCTTCCGCGCCGCGCACGCCCGCGCTCCTTTCCTGCCCTTCATCATCGTGACGGGCGCGATGGGCGAGGAGACGGCGGTGGACACCCTGCGCGAGGGGGTCACCGACTACATCCTCAAGCAGCGCCTCGAGCGCCTCAGCCCGAGCGTCCGGCGCGCCATCGCGGAGGCCGACGCCCGCGACCGCCGCGAGCGCGCCGAGCAGGAGGTGCGCGAACTCAACCTCTCGCTGCAGGCCCGGCTGGAGGAAGTCGAGCGGTTGCGGGCGATCGCGGAAGGCCAGCGCCAGCGCCTGGAAACGCAGGCCAAGCAGCTCGAGGAGGCGCTCAACCTCCAGAAGACCTTCCTGGCCGAGACCAGCCACGAACTGCGGACCCCCCTGACCGCCCTGCTGGGCTATCTGCGCCGCGCCGAGCGTGAGGCGGGCGGCTCGCAGACCCTGCAGGACGCGCAGCGCGTCGCGGAGAACATGACCCGGCTGGTCAACGACCTGCTGCAACTCTCGCGCGGCGAACTCGTGCAGGGGATCGAGATGCATTTCGTGAACCTCGGCAACCTCGTGCGGCAGGTGGGGCGCGACTACGGGGTGCGGGCGGAGGCGCCCGATCTGGAGATCGTGGGCGATCCGGGGCGGCTCACCCAGGTCTTTGTCAACCTCGTCAGCAACGCGATCCGGGTGTGCGGCACGCCCGACCTCGTGCATATGGAGGCCGAGCAGGGCCGGGGCGGCCAGGTCTGCGTGCGGGTGATCGACCACGGCCCCGGCATCCCCGACACCGTCAAGCCGCGCATCTTTGACAAGTTCTACCGGGGCAAGGAGGCGGGTTCGACGGGCCTGGGCCTGACCATCGCCCAGCAGGTTGTGAACTCGCACGGGGGCCGCATCGAGGTGCAGGACACGCCCGGCGGCGGCGCGACCTTCGTGGTGTGCCTGCCGCCGCCCGAGGAGGACGAGGACGACTTCCTGTCCCAGCCGGGCGGCGAGGCGACGCTGGAACAGTTGCCCTGAGAAGGCGGTGGTGGGGCGCGGTCGCTGGCCGAGCGAACTCAAGAAGAGCGGTGGGGGTGTGGTTTCCTGGGGGCCGTCCTTCTGTCAAATGCTCTAGGCTGGGGCCATGAGCGACGTCAAGACCATGCAGGTGACCTGGCTGGGTGAGCAGCGCTACGTGGGCGTGAGCGCGAGCGGGCACCAGCTCCTGATCGACAACAGCGCCACCAAAGTCGGCGTGTCGCCCATGGAGGCGCTGCTGGGGGCGCTGGCGACCTGCACCGCCTACGACATCGTGCAAGTGATGGGCAAAAAGCGCATCAAGCTCACGAGCTACCGCATCGAGGCCGAAGGCGAGCGGGCCGACGAGCACCCCCGGCGGTACACCCGCATCGTGGTGCGCCATATCGCCAGCGGCGAGGGCCTGACCCCCGAGGCGCTGGAGCGGGCCGCGCACCTCAGCCACGAGAAATACTGCTCGGTGGCGGCCAGCCTGAACAGCGAGATCGTGGTGGAGACGCGGGTGGAGGCGGGCGAGACCGCCAGCGTGTAAGTCACGGCTGAAGGAAGGTGGGAGACGCCGATGGACGTCCCCCACCTTCTTTTTCCAGGCTGGCTACTCCCATACCCGCACCCCCGCCTCCCGCAGCAGCCGAATGACCAGCCCCAGCGGAAAGCCGACCACGTTGGAGTAATCGCCCTCGATCCGGGCGACCAGGGCCATCCCGACCCCCTGAATGCCGTAACCCCCGGCCTTGTCTAGCCCCTCGCCCGTGGCCGCGTAGTGGGTGACCTCGGCGTCTGACAGGGCGCGGAAGGTCACGTCGGTGCGTTCCACGCCACTCCGCTCGCCGTCTGGTGCGAAGACGCTGACCCCGGTGTAGACCTGATGGGTCTGCCCCGAGAGCCGCTGAACGAAGGCGCGGTTCTCGGCCTCGCTTTCTGGTTTGGCGAGCAACTCGTCCCCCAGCGCCACCACCGTGTCGGCCCCGATCACCACCGCGCCGGGGTGCTGCCGGGCCACCGCCGCTGCCTTCTGCCGGGCGAGGCTGTCCGCGAGCCGGGCGGGGTCGCGTTCCTCGCTGGCCTCGTCCTCCCCGCTGACGACGACCCGGAAGGGGACGCCGAGGTTCGTCAGCAACTCGCGGCGGCGCGGGCTGCCCGAGGCGAGAATGACGTCCGGAGCCTCAGTAGCCAGAGCCGTTCCCCCCGCCGCTGACGAGGCCCACGCCGCCCGAGGTGCCCAGACGCGTCGCCCCGGCCTCGATCATCGCTCGCGCGTCGTCGGGGGTGCGGACGCCGCCCGCCGCCTTGATCTGGACGCGCTGTGCTGGCTGGAGGGCCGCGATCACCTCGGCCATCAGGCGCACGTCTTCCACGGTCGCCCCGCCCGTGCCGAAGCCAGTGCTCGTCTTGACGAAGTCCGCGCCGCCCGCGACGGCGGCCTCGGTCGCGCCGCGCTTTTGCTCCTCGTTCAGGTAGCAGGTTTCGATGATGACCTTGAGCACGCGGTCGGGAATCGCCTTGCGGACGGCCCGCACGTCCTCCTCCACGGCCTGCCAGTCCCCGGCGAGCGCCGCGCCGATGTGGATCACCATGTCCACCTCGTCGGCCCCGGCTTCCGCGCTGAGGCGGGCTTCCACGGCCTTTTGCCCTGGCAGGACGGCACCCAGCGGAAAGCCGCAGACGGTGGCGACCTTCACGCCCGACCCGGCGAGTTCGGCGGCGGCGAGGTGCACGTAGACGGGATTCACGCAGACAGCGGCGAAGGCATGCTCGCGGGCCTCGGCACACAGCGTCCGGATGTCGTCCGGGGTGGCGGTGGCCTTGAGGAGCGTGTGGTCGATGTAGGGGGCAAGGTCCATGTCCCGCAGAATAAGGGCTGACCGCGCTACCCTCCTTCCATGACCGACCCGGCCACGACTGACCCGGCTCCCCGCCTCCAGCCCGGCGAGGCTTTCCCCGAGTTCGCCCTGCCTGACGCGGGGGGCCACCTGCACCGCCTGTCCGACTACGCCGGGCGGTACGTGGTGCTGTACGTCTACCCCAAGGACGACACGCCCGGCTGCACGAAGGAAGCCTGCGACTTCCGCGACAGCGCGAGCCTGAAGGCACTCGGCGCCGCCATCCTGGGCCTGAGCCGGGACGACGCGGCCAGCCACAGCGCCTTTGCCGAGAAGTACAGCCTGCCCTTCCCGCTGCTCTCAGACCCCGACGCCGAGTTTCTGAAGGAACTTGGCAGCTATGGCCCCAAGACCCTGTACGGCAAGGTTACCGAGGGCATCAAGCGGCAGACCTTCCTGATCGGCCCGGACGGGCGGCTGGTCAAGTCGTGGCTCGCGGTGAAGGTGGACGGCCACGCGGACGCGGTCGCCGCCGCCATCGAAGCCGACCGGGGAGGGCGCGGCGATGGGTGACCTCGAAGCGCTGAAAAAGGAGGCGGCCCTCCGCGCTGTCGCCCTCGTCGAGAGCGGGATGCGGGTGGGGCTGGGAACGGGCAGCACGGCCAAGTACGCCATCGAGGAACTTGGGCGCAAGCTGGCGGTGGGCGAGTTGAAGGACATCGTGGGCGTCGCCACCAGCGAGGCGTCGGAGGCGCTGGCCCGCGAGGTCGGCGTGCCCGTGCAGCCGCTGGACCCCCGGCCGCTCGACATCGCCATCGACGGGGCGGACGAGATCGACCCCGACCTGAACCTCATCAAGGGGCTGGGCGGGGCGCTGCTGCGCGAGAAGCTCACCGAGGTGCAGGCGCGGCGGCTGGTCATCATCGCGGACCACACCAAGCTGGTCACCCGGCTGGGGGAGAAGGCACCGCTCCCCGTCGAGATCACCCGCTTCGGCTTTCTCTCGACGGTCGAGCGGTTGCGGGCGCTGGTGCCGGGCGGCAGGTTGCGGCAACCGGGAGCGCAGCCCTACGTGACGGACAACGGGAACTACATCTATGACGCGCAGCTCCCTGCCGCGTTTGACCCTGCCGAGTTGGAGCGGCAGCTTAAGGGCACGCTGGGGGTCGTGGAGACGGGCTTTTTCCTGGGCGTGGCGGACGTGGCGTTCGTGGCGGCGCCGGAGGGGGTGCGGGAGGTTCGGCGGGGGTAGGGGGAGCGGCGCTGCGCTCGGCAAAGGTCGTCCCCCCATATTCCGGTCCCGCTTGCCTCGCCCCCGTTTCCCCCTCCACGCCATCCTTCGCCCGAGGGAAAGGCCTCGGCGCATCCGCGCCGAACGGCTCGTCTGCCTGGAAAGAGGACTTGCGAGGTGGGGACGTTGGGTTCGGCGGACACAGGGAGAAGATGGCTTCAGCAAAAGCGCAGTTTCACCCCTCTCTCCCCGTGGGCGACTCGTAGAGCCGCGTAGCGAAGGTCCTTGCGGAGCAAGGGGTAAGGGGGCAACGCCGGAACCGCAGACCCCCCCCACCCCCTGCTGGCCGCTCCCTAGAACCGCCCCAACTGCTCCGCCAGCACCTCCGGGTCCTTCGTCGGCAGGTCGCAGGCGTGGCCCACACACACGTAGGCGGTGCCGCCGCCCGGCCGCCCCTCCAGCACGGGCAGCCCCTCGCCCTGTTCGGCGGGAGCGAGGGCCGCGAAGGGGAGGGGAAAGCGGGCCAGCACCCGCTCCAGCCCGGCGCGTTCGGTAGGGGTACCGATCAGGGCGACCTCGACGTGGGGGGCTTCAAGGAAGGCCGCCGCCTGCCACAGCCCGCCCATACCGTGCGGGGCGGCGAGCATGTCGGCCGCGTAGGTCTGGACGGTGCGGCGGGCCAGGGTCTCGGCCTCCTCGTCTCCGTAGTAGCGGCCCATCCACAGTCCCAGCAGGGCGGCGGCGGCGTTGTCGCTAAGGACCGCCGCGTCGAAGGCCTCGGCCTGACGGGTGAGCAGGGTTTCGGCGTTGCCCCCGGTGGAGCGGAAGAGGCCCGCCTCCTCGTCCCAGAAGTCGCGGCGAACAACCTCCCACAGCTCCCGCGCCCATTCCAGATGGGCGAGGTCGCCGCCCGCCTGGTACAGCGCGACGAGGCCCAGCGCGTAGAGGGCGTGGTCCTCCAGCAGCCCCTCCACGCGGGCCACCCCGTCCTTGTAGGTGTGGCGCAGGGTACCGTCCGGAAGGCGCATCCGCTCGCGCACGAAGTCGGCGTTGCGGCGGGCCACTTCCAGATAATGGGCCTCCCCCAGAATCCGCCCCGCGTCCGCGAAGGCGGCGAGTGCCAGCCCGTTCCACGAGGTCAGCACCTTGGTGTCGGTGCCGGGCTGGGGCCGCCCCTGCCGCGCCTCGAACAGGTGCATCCGGGCGGTGTCCAGCCGCTCCAGCAGAGCGGGCATGTCTTCGCCCAGGTCGCGGGCCAGCGCCTCCGGCGGGGTGGGCACGTGCAGCACGTTGCGGCTGCCGTACTCCGGGCGGTGCGGGTCGAGGAAGTTGCCCCCCTCGGTCACGCCATACACCCGCAGCACGAGGTCAGCGTCGGGGCCGTCCCCCAGGACTTCCCGGATTTCGTCGGGCGTCCAGGTGAAGGTCAGCCCTTCCACTCCCTCGGTATCGGCATCCTGCGCGGAGTAGAAGCCGCCCTCCGGGGCGAGCATCTCGCGTTCGAGGTAGGCCAGCGTCTCGCGGGCGAGGCGGGCGAAGGTCTGGTCGCCCGTGTACTGCGCCGCCCGCAGCAGCGTGCGCGTGAGCTGCGCGTTGTCGTAGAGCATCTTCTCGAAGTGGGGGACCAGCCACTGCGCGTCCACCGAGTAGCGGTGAAAGCCGCCGCCGAGCTGGTCGTAGATGCCGCCCGCCCCCATCCGCCGCAGGGTGTGCAGGGCCATGTCGCGCCCGTCCTCCCGCGTCAGCAGGAAGTCCAGCGTGGTCGTCCCCGGAAACTTGGGTGCACTCCCAAAGCCGCCCCGGTCGGCGTCGTACACGCGGCGCAGGTTCTCCACCGCGCGGGGCAGGAAGTCGGTGGGGAGGTCATCCGCCGTCCCGCGCGGGCGGCTGGCCTCGCGGATGTGGCCGGTCAGGGCCTCGGCGTTACCCAGCAGCTTGTCCCGGTCCTCCTGCCACGCCCGCGCCACGGTCGCCAGCAATCGGCGGAAGCCGGGCATCCCATAGCGGTCTTCGGGCGGAAAGTAGGTGCCCGCGTAGAAGGGCTCGCCGCCGGGCGTCAGGAACACCGTCATGGGCCAGCCGCCCTGCCCGGTCATGAGCTGGGTCGCCGTCATGTACACCCGGTCCACGTCGGGCCGTTCCTCGCGGTCCACCTTGATGTTCACGAAATCCCGGTTCATCTGCGCCGCCGTCGCCTCGTCCTCGAAGCTCTCGTGGGCCATCACGTGGCACCAGTGGCAGGTCGAGTAGCCGATGGAGAGGAGCACGGGCACGTCGCGGCGGCGGGCTTCCTCAAAGGCTTCCGGGGACCAGGGCCACCAGTCCACCGGGTTGTCGGCGTGTTGGAGAAGGTAGGGGCTGGTCTCCTGGGCGAGGCGGTTCATGGGGGCAGGGTAGTGCGCGGCGGGTGAAGGTTCGGGTGAGGGAGGAGGGGAGAGGCTTCATGGGTGTTGGGGATAAGCAAGGCATCTTGATTCGCCTCTGCCCCCACCCCCAGCCCCTCCCCCCAGAGGGGGCAGGGGAGCGACGCTGCGCTGGGCAAAGGTCGTTCCCCCATGTTCCGGCCCTTTCTGGCCTGCCCCCATTTCCCCTTCCACGCCATCCTGCCGCCCAACGTAAGGCCTCGGCACTACCGCGCCGAACGGCTCGTCTGCCTGGAACGTGGACTCGCCAGGCGGGAACGTTGCGAACGGCTGACACAGGGAAAAGAGGGCTAGGGCAAGAGCAAGGTAGTGTTTACGCCCTCATTGCTGGCTAGTTGCTGATAGCTGACCGCCCCCTACACCCCCGCCAGCAGCCGCTCCACATCCTCCAGCGTCGTGTAATGCGCGATGCTGGCCCGCACCACGCCCTCCGGATACAGGCCCAGGTCCTTGAGGGGCTGCACCGCGTAGAAGTGCCCGGCGGCCACGTCCACCCCGCGCTCGCTCAGGCGGGCGGCGGTCGCCTCGGGGGCCTCGCCCTCCACGCGGAAGGCGACGGTGCCGATGCGGGCGGCAGAGGCGGAGGGGCCGTAGACCGTGACGCGCGGCGCCTCCAGCAGCCCCGTCAGCAGCCGTTCCCCGACCGGGCGTTCCAGCTCCACGATGCGGGCGGAAGCGGCGTCCAGCGCCTCGCGGCTCAGGGTGGCGTGGCCGCCCAGGTCGCGCAGGTAGTCCAGGGTGCCCAGCCACCCGGCGAGCAGCTCGAATTGCGGCGTGCCGTGCTCCAGCCCGGTGATGTCCCCCTGGGGCACGAAGCTGAGTTTGGGCCAGGCGAGGTGCGGGCGGTGTTCGGGCGACATCCACAGCGCCCCCAGGTGCGGTCCCCAGACCTTGTAGGGGCTGAACATCACGAAGTCGGCCCCCCAGCCCTGCACGTCGGGAAAGACGTGGGGCGCGGAGTGCACGGCGTCCACGACCGTCCACGCCCCCGCCGCCCGCACCTGCGCGGCGACCGCCGGAATGTCCACCGTGGCCCCCAGCGCGTTGCTCGCCGCCGTCACCGCGACCAGCCGGGTGCGCGGAGAGAGCAGCGCGGAGAGGTCGTCCGCGTGCAGCCCCATGTCGGGCTGCCGGGCGTGCCAGACCTTGACCGTCACGCCCACGCGCTCCAGCTCGCGCCAGGGGCTGGCGTTCGCCTCGTGTTCCAGGCCCGACAGAATCACCTCGTCCCCCGGTCCCCACAGCCGCGCGAAGGCCGCCGCCAGCCGGAAGGCGAGGGCGGTCGCGCTCGGCCCCAGGGCCACGTCCTCCGGGTTGGCGTTCAGGAAGAGGGCGGTCCCCTCGCGGGCGCGGCCTTTGAGCGCCAGAATCTCCTGCCCCGGCCGGTGTCCCGGCATCGCGTTGATGGCCCCGTAGCGGGTGAGGTGCCCCGTGATCGCGTCGATGGAGCGCTGCGGCAGCAGCCCGCCCGCCGCGTTGTCGAGGTAGGCCCGCCCGGAGGCGAGCGGGGGGAACTGGGCACGGATGGCTTCGGGGGTCATGGGGGGAAGTGTAGGACGTGAGGCTGCTTGGCCTACCGTCGCCCCTTCACCCACAGCACCGCCCCCCCCAGCACCAGCCCCCACACCGCACTCCCCACCCCCAGCAGGGTCACGCCGCTCGCGGTGACCGCCAGGGTGAGGAAAGCGGCCTCGCGCCCATAGTCGCCCTCCAGCGCTGCCGTGAGGCTGGAGAGGGTGGTCGTGACCAGCGCCAGTCCCGCCAACGCCGCGACCACGGGCGGGGGGACCGCCGCCACCGCGCCCACCACCCAGCCCGCGAAGACCCCCAGCATCAGGTAGAAGAAGGCCGCGCTCAGGCCCGCGACCCAGCGCCGGGCGGGGTCGGGGTGGGCTTCCTCGCCCGCGGCGATGGCCGCCGTGATCGCCGCGAGGTTGGTGGTATGCGCCCCGAACGGTGCCGAGAGCAGGCTCGCCAGCCCCGAGCCGGTGATCAGCGGCGAGGTGGGCACCCGCCCGTACCCGCAGGCCCGCAGCACGGCCACCCCCGGAAGCTGCTGCGAGGCCAGCGTCAGGATGGTCAGCGGCAGCGCCAGCGTGACTGCACCCCGCAGTGAAAACTCGGGCGTGGTCCAGACCAGCGCACCCAGCCCGCCCCCGGTGAGCGGCCCGACTGCGCCGACCGCCAGCGACAGCCCGGCCCCCGCCAGCAGCGCCGCCGGAACCGCCCAGCGGGCAAACCACACCCGCCCCGCCAAAAAGACCAGCAGCATGCCGCCCACCGGCACCGGGGCCTGCGGCAGCGCCCGGAACGCCCCCAGCACGAAGGGCAGCAGCACCCCGGCCAGCAGCGCGTTCGCCAGCGCCGCCGGAATCCGCGAGGTCAGGCGCTCGAAGGCCCCGCTCCACCCCAGGGCCGTCATCACCCCGGCGGTCAGGACGTAGGCGCCCAGCACCTCGGCATAGCCCAGGTCCCCAGCCGCCGCGAGCGAGGCCACCAGCGCCAGTCCCGGCGTGCTCCAGGCCATCTTGATCGGGGCGCGGTAGTGCCAGCTCAGCCACCCGCCCGACACGCTGATCGCGAGGTAACAGGCCAGCACCCAGCTCGCCGTCTGCCCCGGCGTCAGCCCGAAGTCCCGCGCCGCCCCCACCAGCAGCCCGATGCTGCTCGCCGCCCCGACGACCACCGCGACAAAGCCCGCCACGACCGCCGATCCCGAGGCGTCGCGCCACAGGTCGCGCAGGGTTGGCCGTGAGGAACGGGGCAGGTCGGCGGTGGGAGGCATCGCCCCGCATTCCAGCACGGCGGGGCCTAGCACGGTGGGGCCTCGGCAGACGCTCAAGCCGCCGCTCATGCCGGGGCGCCCCCGGCAGGCGTAGGGTGCGCCCATGACGACCTCCTCCCCGCCCCACCGCCGTCCGCTCGGCCGCACCAACCTGCTTGTCACCGAGATCGGCTACGGTGCCTGGGGCATCGGCGCCGACATGTGGAAGGGCGCTCAGGACGACGAGAGCCTCGCGGCGCTGCGGCGCTACGTGGAACTCGGTGGCAACTTCATCGACACGGCAATGGGCTACGGCAACGGCCACAGCGAACGCCTCGTGGGGCAGGTTGCTCGTGAGTTTCCCGGCACCCTGGTCGCCACCAAGGTCAGCCCCAGGAACATGGAGTGGCCCGCCGCGCCAGGCACCACCGCTGACGAAGCCTTTCCCGGCGAGTACGTCGTGCGGATGACCGAGGCCAGCCTGGAGCGCCTCGGCCTGCCCAGCATCGACGTGCAGCAGCTCCACGTCTGGAACGATTCGTGGCTGGGTCAGGGCGACTGGCAGGAGGCGGCCGCGCAGCTCAAGCGGGAGGGCAAGATTCGCGCCTTCGGCATCTCGATCAACGACCACCAACCGGACAACGCGGTGAAGGCCGTGGAGTCGGGCGCCGTGGACACCGTACAGGTCATCTACAACGTCTTCGACCAGTCGCCGCAGGACCGCCTGTTGGACGCCTGCCGAATGCACGGCGTCGGCGTGATTGTGCGGGTCGCGCTCGACGAGGGAAGCCTGACGGGCACGATCACGCCCGAGACGACCTTTCCCGAGGGCGACTGGCGCCACACCTACTTCGGTGGAAGCCGCAAGGCCGAGTTGCAGCCCCGGCTGCGGGCCATCGAGACAGACCTGGGCATCTCCACCGCGCAGCTTCCCGAAACCGCCCTGCGCTTCGTGCTGAGCCATCCGGCCGTCAGCACGGTCATCGTGGGGATGCGCAGCGTTCGCAACGTGGAGCGCAACCTCGCCCTCGCGGATGGGCGGGGCCTGCCCGCCGAACAGGCGCACAAGCTCTATGCCCACCGCTGGGACCGCAACTGGTACCTCCCGGCGGGGGACTGATACCGAATTGCGATGATTCCTTGGAATCATCCGAGCGGACTTGGAGAGCTGCGAGGCAGAGCGAGGAGCAAAAAGTACGGGGTTGCGGTGATGGGAGACCTTACGGCGTTCTTCCAAACGTTCTGGAATCAGAGCAGTCCCGTATAAGGCCACGCTGTCCCCCTTGGCGAGACTCGACCACACCCCCTTGAGCGTCTGCTCAGACAGCCGCACGCTTCCGCCGGGACCACTCGCCTAGAGTTCCCGGCGGAGGTTTCGTTTCTTGTCGACCGTCCCCCTGCCATCCACCCGCACCCACCTGCCGGACATTCTGCGGCTGGCCCTGCCCGCGAGCGCCGAAGCTGTCATTCAACTCCTCTTCAACTTCCTGGCCCAACTGATCGTCGCGACCCTGGGAGCCACGGCAGTCGCGGCGGTCGGCCTGTCCAACAACGTCACGATGGTCCTGATGTTCACCCTCGCCACCCTGGGGTCGGGCGCGGGCATCCTCGTTGCGCGGGCACATGGGGCGGGGGACCGGGGCGCGGTGAACCGGACGGCGGGCACCGCCCTGCTGCTCGCCCTGGGGGTGACCACCCTGATCGTGGCGGGCTTGTACACCTCCGCTGGTCCGGTGCTGGGGCTGCTGGGGGCTCCGGCGGACCTGCTCGCGGCCGCCACGCCCTTCTTTCAGGTCGCGCTGCTGAGCGTGCCCCTGATCGTGCTGAGCGTGGTCGCGGGCAATGTCCTGCGCTCGCTGGAGCGGCCCCGCATCCCGATGGTCGCCACCCTGATTGCGGCGGCAGTCAACGTGGGGGTGGGCTACGCGCTGGTGCATGGGGCCTTCGGGCTGCCCCGGCTGGGGCTGGTCGGTGCGGCGTGGGGAGCGCTGGCCGGGCAGGCGGTGCGGGTCGGGCTGCTGGCCGCCTTCCTCTATGGCCCGCGCGGTCCCATTGCCCCGGCGTGGTCGGGGGTAGGGGTGGGGGGCCGCGTGCTGGTGCGCGACCTGCTGAACCTCTCGCTGCCGCTGGCGGCCACCCAGCTTGCCTGGAGCGGGGGCAACCTGCTCTACGCCCTCTTCCTGGCGCGGCTGGGCACCGAGGTGCTGGCGGGCGTGCAGATCGGCTACACGCTGGAGGGCATCTTCGTGGTGGCGTCGTCCGGGCTGGTGCCTGCCGCCACCGCCTTGATCGGGCAGGCGGTCGGGCAGCGCGACGCGGCCCTCGCCGCCGAGCGGGCGCGGGCGGTCGAGCGGTTCGGGCTGGTGACCGGCGTCACCTTCGGGGTGCTGTTCGCCCTCTCCGCGTTGGTCCTGCCGCTCCTTTACCCCAGCGTGGGCGCCGAAGTGCGAGGAATCGCGCTGGCGACCATTCTGGTCAACGCCGCCGTGCAGGTCGTCAAGGTCGCCAATATGGTGCGCGGAGCGGGCGTCCTGCCGTCGGGCAGCGACACGCGCGGCGTGCTGATCGGGGACGCGATCAGCGCCTTCGGGGTGGGGCTGCCGCTCGCGTGGCTGCTCGCCTTTCCCCTGGGGCTGGGGTTCTGGGGCGTGCTCGTCGCCCGCGTGCTGGAGGAGGTCGTGAAGATCGCCATCTTTACCTGGCGGCGGCGGAAGCTGTCGTGGGGCCAGGTGATCGCCGGGCAGACGGCCCTGAACGCGGCGACGGACTGAGGAGCGTTAGTCGGTAGCAGGCCGCCGCTGCATCAGCGCCGTCCGTTTGCACCGCGCCACCACCTCGCCGCGCTGGTTGATCGCCCGGTGCTCCACCACCACGATGCCCGCGTCCGGGCGGCTGCGGCTCTCGCGGGCTTCGAGCACCTCGGACTCGGCGCGGATGGTGTCGCCGTGGAAAACGGGCTTGGGAAAGACCACCCCGTCCAGCCCCAGATTTGCCACCAGCGTCCCCAGCGTCAGCTCATGGACACTCAGGCCGACGAGCAGGCTCAGCGTCAGCAGGCTGTTCACCAGCGGCTGCCCGAACTCGGTCGCGGCGGCGTACTCCCGGTCGAGGTGCAGGGGCTGGGGATTCATCGTCAGCGTGGTGAACAACACGTTGTCGGCCTCCGTCAGCGTGCGGGTCACGCGGTGGCGAATGACGGTGCCGGGGGTGAGTTCTTCGAAATAGCGGCCCTGGGGGCGCAGTAGGTCTTCGTTCATGGGGAGCCTCTGGGGAAGATGGGAGTCAGTTCGCCTGTTCGCGGGCGTGAAGGATGGCGCGGGCCTTTGCCAGCATGGGTTCGTCCACCATCTGGCCCTCGAAGCTGAAGGCGCCGTGCCCCGCGAGGGCCGCTTCGTGCGCGGCGTCGAGCAGCCTGCGGGCACGTTCGGCCTCCGCGTCGGTCGGGCCGAAGAACTCGTGCGCCAGGGCCACCTGCGCGGGGTGAATGCACAGCTTGCCGCCGTAGCCCAGGGCGCGGCCCTGCGCGGCGTCCTCGCGGAAGGCGTCGGGGTCGTTCAGGGCCGTCACCACGATGTCGAGCGCGTGGACCCCAGTCAATCGGGCGGCGAGGGCGACGTGCGAGCGGGCGTACAGGACTTCCAGATTGCCCGGCGTCCGCGTACCCCCCAGGTCGGTCGTGTAGTCCTCTGCCCCGAAATAGGCCCACTCCACGCCCTCCTCGGCCAGAATCTCGCGGGCGTTCCAGACCCCCGCGCCCGTCTCCAGCCCGGCCAGGAGGGGGAGGTCCAGGCCCCGCTCCGCGAGCGTCGCCCGCACCCGGCGCACGTCCGCCGCCGCCTCCAGCTTGGGCACGACCACGCCCGCGAGTTCGGGGGTCAGCACGGCGAGGTCGTCCTCAAAAAAGGGTGAGTGCACCGCGTTCACCCGCACGAACACGGCGAGGTGCGGCGCGGCGGCCACGAGGTCGCGGGCCGCGTCGCGGGCGACCGGGCGGGCGGCGGCCTTGGCCTGCGGGGTGGCGGGCACGGCGTCTTCGAGGTCGATCACGACCGCGTCGGGCGCGGAGCGGGGCAGTTTGGCGATCAGGTCGGCGCGGCCCCCCGGCGCGAAGAGGACGCTGCGGGGGCGCAGGCTGGGGTCAGGAGCAGGCACGGGGCTCAGGATACGGGACGGCCCTCGCTCCGGGCTTCAGGGGCGGGCGGGCTCCAGCGGGGCCAGGCTGCGGGCCACCGCTCCGGAGTATCGCAGGACCTCGTACCCCAGGGTCAGCGCCCCGTGAAGGGCCGCCGCGTCCCGCCAGCCGGACCCGAACGCCCGCCACGCGCCCCCGTAGTAGGCGCGGTAGGTGTCTGCTAACGCCCCGTGCCCCCGGTGCTGGAGGTGGGTGACCAGCACGGACCGGGGCTGTCCCCACGCCTCCTCCCACGGCAGCCCCAGCGCGTGCAGCAGCCGGGGCGCCGCCGGAGTGACCCGCCACGCGAGGCCCCGCAAGGCGGCGTACTGATGCGGCCCCACCTTGTCGAAGAGGTCGGCACCCAGGTGCCGGGCCGCCTCGTCCTGCTCGATCAGGGCCAGACGGTCGTGCTCCGGGTCGGGTGCCGTGCCGGGATACGGCTCGCCGTGCAGCACGGTGACGGCCGAGCGGGCGAAACGGGGCATCTCCAGCAGGTCGTTCAGGAGGCTGAGTTGCAGGCGGGGCCAGTGCAGGGGGCGCGGGCAGGCGGCCGCGTAGGCGGCGTTGACCTCGGCCATGAAGCCCAGCGCGGCCTGTGGGGCGGTCAGCTGATGACGGTCCTGCGGGTCACGCAGCCAGAGGTGCAGGTCCACGTCGCTGAGTTCGGGCACGTAGTCGATGGGGTCGGGCCAGGGCTTGCTCGCCGAGCCCTTGAAATACACGCCGCGCAGGCGGTCGTGTCCCAGGCGGGCGAACACGGCGCCCAGCACGGCGGCTCGCATCGCCTCCACTTCGTGACGCAGCTGTTCAGGGTCCAGGGGCCAGGAGGTCATCCGGCCACTCTCGCCGCCTCGCCCGCCCCCGCGCATCCGCCGAACGGCCCACCCGTGCCTACAGCGCGGAGGGAGGAGAGGTGGCAGAGTAGGCCCATGACTCCCACCCCCTTCCAACTCGGCCTGTATTCCTTCGGGGACTTCACGCCTGACCCCGCCACCGGGGTGACCCTGAGTCCCGCCGAGCGCCTGAAGAACTTGCTGGAGGAGGCCGAACTCGCCGATCAGGTGGGCCTCGACGTGTTCGGGCTGGGGGAGCACCACCGCCCCGACTACCTGGTGTCCTCGCCCGCGACTGTCCTCGCGGCGATGGCGGCCCGCACCCACACCATCCGCCTGACGAGCGCCGTGACCGTGCTGGGGACCGACGACCCTGTGCGCGTGTACCAGCAGTTCGCCACCCTGGACCTCCTCTCCGGGGGCCGGGCCGAGATCATGGTGGGGCGCGGCTCCTTCGCGGAGTCGTTCCCGCTGTTCCTGGGCGGGATGCCCGCCGACTACGACGCCCTCTTCGCGGACCGGCTGGAGCTGCTCTTGCAGGTGCGCGAGCGCGAGCAGGTGACCTGGCAGGGCCGCACCCGTCCGCCGCTGGGTGGACAGGGGGTCTACCCGCGCCCTGAAGCGCCCCTCCCGGTGTGGCTGGCGGTCGGCGGCACGCCGTCTTCGGCCCGCCGTGCGGGAACGCTGGGGCTGCCGATGGCGCTGGCGATCATCGGGGGGGCCTACGAGCGGTTCGCGCCCTTCGTGCGGCTCTACCGGGACGCGGCCCGCACCGCCGGGCACGGCGAACTGCCGCTGGGCATCAACGCGCACGGCTTCCTCGCCGACACGTCGCGGGGGGCCGCCGACCTCGCCTTTCCCGCGCACAGCCTCGTCATGAATCGCCTCGGCCGCGAACGGGGCTGGGCACCGATGGGCCGCGCCCACTTCGACGCCGAGCGTGGGCGGGGCGGGGCGCTGTTCGTGGGCGACCCGGAGGAGGTGGCGGCGAAGATCCTGCACCAGCACGAGCTGTTCGGCCACACCCGCTTCCTGATGCAGATGAGCGTGGGCACCCTCCCGCACGCGGCGATGCTGCGCTCCATTGAGCTGTTCGGCACGAAGGTCGCTCCGCTGGTGCGGGAAGAAGTCGCGCGGCGTCAGCCCACGCCGAGTTCGTAACACACCACGAAAAAGCCCTTCACCGTCATCTCGTCCACCGCCCGGAAGCCCGCCGACTCGTACAGGGCGCGGAGTTTGGGGCGGGTGGCGGCGGTGTCCAGCCGCAGGAAGGCGCCCCCGGCCTCGCGGGTTTCGCGGGCGGCCTCGGCCAGCAGCGCGTGGGCCAGGCCCCGCCCCTGCGCTGCCGGATGGACGCCGAGCTTGTGGAGGTAGCGGGCCTGCCCCGGCGGGTCGTCCGGCCAGAAGAGGGGGTCGGCGTCCAGCAGCACGTAGGTGCCCACGGCCTCACCTCGGAGCCACGCGACCCGCCAGCCCTCCGGCGGGTAGTGACGGCTCAGGCGCTCCGGCGTCAGGCTGGGCAGCGGCCACAGCGGTTCGCCCCGCTCCAGCAGCCGGGCGGCGGTGGCGGTCAGCACGGCGGAGGCGGCGCCGAGGTCGCCCTGAGTAAAGGTCAGGTCCACTCAGCCCCCCAGCGGCGCCGCGGGTTCGATGCCCGTCGCGTAGAGGTCGCCGTCCCGCGCCTCCAACCGGACACGGGGCAGCGGCCCATTCGCCTTGCCGAAGACGGCCTCACCCGCCTTCAACGGGTCAAAGACGCTGTAGTGGCAGGGGCACCCCAGTTGCGGGTGCTGGTCTTCCCTCGGCGGGCGGTAGTTGTACGCGAAGGCCAGCACCTCCGGGTCGCGCACGAGGACCACCGGGCAGCCCAGGTGGGTGCAGATGCGGCTGTAGGCGGCGTAGTGGCGGCCCTCCACGCTCAGGCCACCGGGGACCGGCTCCGGGAGCCGCAGCGCCACGCAGGGGCGGCCGTCGTAGGAAAACGGCACCTCCGCCCACGCCTGGGCCAGTTGCCCCGCCGAGGCCACCCGCACCGCCGCTCCCGGCTGAAACTGGGGTTCGCCCGCGTCCCGCTTGCCCAGCGTCACCCGCGAGGCGTACCAGCCCATGTATCCGAAGGTCCCCAGCGTGCCCGCGACGGGCAGGACCCACCAGTTTTCCAGCAGTCGGCGGCGCGTCAGGCGGCGTGCCCTGGGCCGCTCGCCCTCGCCCGTCACTCGCCTTCCTTCTGCCAGCGCTCCAGCACGTCCAGCAGGGCGTTCAGGTCGTCCGTCCCCAGGTTGGGATAGGCGGGCATCGCCCCCTTGCCCTGGAGGATGATCTGCCGCAGTCCATCCCGCGAGAGGTTGGACACCCGCAGGCTGGGACCCAGCGCCCCGCCCCCACCGTTCGCCCCGTGGCAGCTCGCGCAGTTGGCGGCGTAGACGCGCAGGCCGGGGTCCGACTCGTTCTGGCGGGCGCGGATGTCCGTGATCGTCTCGTCGGCGTCGCGGCCGGAGGGGTTCAGGGTTCGGTAGCGTTCCAGTGCGGTCAGGGCGGCCTCGTCCTCCCCGAAGCGAACGAGGGCAAAGCCCAGGAACAGTTGCGACTCGGCGTCGTTGGGGGCGAGCCCCGCGGCCGTCTGGACCAGCAAGAAGGCTTGCTCCGCCTCCTCCGGTCCCAGTGCCTTGCCGCCTTGCGCGGGCCGGGTCAGCAGCACGATGCCCAACCGCCGCAGTGCCTCGGGCTGCCGGGGGTCCAGCCGCAGGGCCGCCGCGTAGGCGCTCGACGCCTCGTCGTACAGGGCGGAGTCGAAGGCCGCCCGGCCCCAGGCGAGGTAGTCGGCCACCGAGCGGCTGGCCTCGGCGCGGCGGCGCAACTCGGGCAGCGCGAGCGAGTTCTGGACGGTCTGCGCCTCACGCGGCGAGAGGGCCGCAAGCTGCCAGCGCGGCACAAAGGTCACCGCTCCAGCCACGGTCACCAGTGCGGCCAGCCCCACCCCGATCAGTGCGAGGCGGCGGGTGCGGCCCGCCCGGTTCGCCGGGGGAGGCGCAGGCGGCAGCGCGTCCAGCGCCCGCAGGGTCAGCGCCGCGCGGCGCTCCAGGTCAGGCCGTCGCCGCTCGTCGGTCAAGGCGGCGAGTTCCCCGTACAGGCGGTCACGCTCGGCCGTCAGCCGCTCGCGCTCCGGGGCGTCGGGGTCACTCGGCGCGGCGGCTCCCAGTGGCGAAAGCACCAGCCACAGCGACACGCCCACGATCAGGGCCAGCAGGATGAGGCTCAGCATCACGCCCCCTCCTTGCGCCGCGTCTGGCGCTGCACTTCGGCGAGGTAGGGGTCAAAGGTGTCCCCCTCGGCCTCGGGCGTGGCGGCAGCGGCGGCGGTGGGCTTGCGCCGCAGGAAGCGCCACAGCACCAGCCCCCCCGCCCCCAGTGCCGCCAGCGGAGCGCCCCACAGCAGCATCCCCACGCCGTCCTTTGGCGGGTCCAGCAGCACGAAGTTGCCGTACCGCGCGGCGAAATAGCTGTAGATCTCCGCGTCGCTGCGCCCCGCCGCCACCTGCTCGCGCACGTCGCGCAGCATCTCGCGGCTGATGTCGTTCGTGCTCTGCGTGATGGGTTCCCCGGTGCAGATCGGGCAGCGCAGGTTGTCCCCGATGGCCTCGGCGCGGAGGGCCTGATCGGTCGTCAGGGCGAAAGAAGTGGAGAGCAGCAGGCTCATGGCCAGAGGCAGCAGGCGTGCCCTCGCTGGCGGCTGGCGGCTGGAAGCTGGCCGCTTCAAATCCCCTCCACCCCGATCTTCTCCAGGCCCACGTTCAGCCGCTCGCGGCTCAGCCCGCCCCGGTCCACGTGGCGGATGATGCCCTCCTGGTCAATGAACACGGTCTCGGGAATCCCCGCCACCCCGTAGTTGATTCCGGTCTTGATGCCGGGATCGCGCAGGTTGGGATAGGCCAAGGCGTACTCGCGGATAAAGTCGCGGGCGTTCTGCTCCTTGGTCTCCTGAAAAAGGATGCCCAGGATGGCAGGGCCGTTCTCGCCGCCCCGCTTCTCGCCCAGTTCGCGGAAGAGCGGCGCTTCCTCACGGCACGGCTCGCACCACGAGGCCCAGAAGTTCAGCACGACCGGGCGGCCCTGCAATGCAGCGAGGCTCACCTGCGCCCCGTCCAGGCTTTCCAGCGTGAACTCGGGCGCGGGCTTGCCCACCAGGGGGCCGCCGTCGGTGGCATTGCGGGAGGGGCTGAGCAGCGCCACGCCCAGCACCGCCACCAGCGTGGCCGCCAGCACGGGCGGAAGCAGTCGCCGCCACAGGGGCGCGGGAGCGGGGGTCGGATTGGAAGAAGGGGAGAGTTCAGTCATGGTGATTCACTCGCTGTGTGTTCTCCCTCCCTCCTTGTGGGGGAGGGTCGGGGTGGGGGGTGGCAAGCGCCAGCTTGCCCTCTTCGCCGTCCAGTCAACGTCACGCGGCATCCCCTCAGTCCGTCGCCGGAGCCGCCTGCAACGCCGGGGCACGGGCCGGAGCGCGGCGCGGGGTCACCAGGGTCAGCCCCGCCCCCAGCACCACGATCAGGGTGCCCCACCAGATCCACGACACCAGCGGGCTTTCAATCAGCCGCACGCTCGCCCACTTCCCCCCTGGATCGAAGGCGGTCACCACGAGGTAGGTGTCGCCTAGCAGCCCGTAGCGCACCGCGGGGGTGGCGAAGAGCGTGTCCCCTCCCTGAACGTACGTATTCAACCGCGCCTCAAAGAGTTCTTCGTCGATAAGCACCTGCGCGACGATAGATCTCCCGTAAGGTTGTTGAACAGGCCGGATCGTTTGCAGGGCAACGGACTCGTTCAACAACTTCGTGGGGGCCGCGCCCACGTTCAGCGTGACCTGCGCGTCCTGCCGGTACGCCGACGAGAACGCGATGCCCAGCGCCATCACGACCAGCCCGACGTGCGCGAGGTACGCGCCGTAGCGCCGGGGCTGCTCGCGCACGAGGCCCACCACGCCGCCCCGCCCGCTCGCCCGGGACGCCCGCAGCGCCCGCCCGGTCAGCAGGCCCAGCCCCACCACGTTGTAGGCCGACAGCCCCACCGTCGCCAGCACACCGACGCCGCGAATCCCGAAGGCGTAGGCGATCACCGCCGCGCCTGCCCCCGCCAGCAGCAGGGGACGCAGTGCCCGCCACAGTCCCTGCCCCTCGGCCCGGCGCCAGGGGAGCAGCGGCCCCACGCCCATCATCAGCAGCAGGCCCAGCCCCAGCGGAATGGCGAAGGCGTTGTAAAAGGCCGGGCCGACCGACGTGTCCCGCCGCCCCTGCACCGCCTCCACGATGGTGGGGAAGAGGGTGCCCACCAGCACCATCACCGCGAACACCAGGAACAGCCAGTTGCCCGCCAGGAACGCTCCCTCGCGGCTCAGGGCGGCGGGCGGCTCGCCCTCGTCGCGCAGGTGCGGCGCCCGCCACGCGGCCAGCCCGATGCCCGCGACCAGCAGGAAGGCGAGGAACCCCAGGAACACCGGTCCCACCGGCCCCCCGGCGAAGGCGTGCACGCTCTGCACGATGCCCGAGCGGTTCAGGAAGGTGCCCAGCACCGTGGACGCGTACGCCAGCACGATCAGCCACACGTTCCACGAGCGCATCAGGCCGCGCCGCTCCTGAATCTGAATGGAGTGCAAGAAGGCGGTCGCCAGCAGCCAGGGGATGAAGGAGGCGTTCTCCACCGGGTCCCAGGCCCAGTACCCGCCCCAGCCCAGCGTCTCGTAGCTCCACCACCCGCCCGCGACGATGGCGGCGGTCAGCAGCGCCCACGCGGTCAGCGTCCAGCGCCGCGTCACGACGACCCAGTGGTCCGACAGCCGCCCGGTCACCAGCGCGGCCACCGCGTAGGCGAAGGGCACCGCCAATCCCACGAAGCCCAGATACAGCAGCACCGGGTGAACGGCCATCATCCAGTGGTTTTGCAGGGCGGGGTTCGGTCCACGCCCGTCCGCCGGAATCTGGGCCAGCGGAGTAAAGGGGCTGGCGACCGTCGCGCAGATGCCCACGAAAAAGAGCAGGCTGGCGTACATCGCGGCCAGTGCCCAGGGCCGCAGCGCGTCGCGCCGCAGGGTCAGGCTGAGGATGAAGGCGTACCCCGCCAGCAACCACGCCCACAGCAGGATGGAGCCTTCCAGCGCTCCCCACAGGCTGGTCACCTTGATCCACGTCGGAGAGGCCCGCATGGAATGCTCGGCCACGTACCGCACCGAGAAGTCGTCGCCCAGCAGCGCCGCCATCAGCGTGAGGGTGGACAGGCTGACGAGTGCGAACACGGCCCACACCGCCCGCCGCGCCGCCTCGGTCGCCCGCGCGTCGGCCTTGAGCCCCCCGAGGGCGGCGAGCCAGGTGCCGCCCAGGGTGAAGGCGAGGGCCGCCAGCAGCGAGAGCTGCCCCAGCGCCCCCAGTGGGCTGGCGTCAAAGGAAATCAGATTCAGCACGTTGTCACCTGCAGGAGTCCGGAGACTTCACTCCAGCCCCAGCGCTCCGCTTTGGTGCTTCCATTGCGCTCCGGACTCTTCAATTCCTGCTCCCTGTCGGTCGGGTTCTCACGAACCGGAATCACTCGGCCTGCCGCAGCAGGTCCTTCAGCTCCGCCTGCGTCTGCGGCACGTTGTACTCCTCGGAGTGCTTCACCACGAGTTCGGACGCATGGAAGGTGTCGCCCTGGAACTCGCCGCGCACCACGACCCCCTGGTCTTCCTTGAACAGGTCGCTCACCGCCCCGGTGTACTGCACGGGAAAGGAGGCGCTGCCGTCGGTCACGTTGAACCGCAGGTCCAGCGTCTGCGGGTTGTACTGCACGGCCTTGACCAGCCCGCCGATCCGCAGCGGGCGGCCTTCCAGCTCGGCGCGTTGCTGCACGTACTCGGTCGGCGTCACGAAGTACTCCAGGCTCTTGCCCAGGTTCCCGAAGGCCAGGAAGGCCGTCAGGCCCACCAGCGCCAGCACGCCCAGCACGGTGGGCAGCGGGTTTTTCTTGCGCCGCCGCGCCTGGGGCAGGGGGTTGGGAACTGTCATCGCCGCTCCTCCTCGTCCCGAACCTGCCGCAGCCGCCACCACATCCAGCCCAGGTAGCCCACCAGCAGCAGGAACGTCACGACGTACACGACCACGACGTATCCGGTGTACTTATCCACGGGCGACCTCCATGCTCTTCAAGTCTTCCATCAGTTCGCGTTCCTCGCGGGCGTCCTCGCGGGCAGCCAGGATGCCGCGCACCCGCAGCAGGTAGGCGTACAGCAGGGTAAAGGCCAGCGTGGCGACGAGCAGCACCCAGCCGTAGATGGGCGCGGCGTCGAAACGGATGCCGCCCAGCAGCTTCAGCGTCTGCGTCTGGTGCACCCCGCGCCACCACTCCACCGCCATGTAGTTGACCGGCACGTACAGGGTGCCCACCAGCCCCACCACGGCGGCGACGCGGGCGCGGCGGTCCGGGTCGTCGATCAGGGAGCGGATCAGGAGGTAGCCCCCGTAGATCACGATGCTCAGGGCGGTGGTCGTCAGCCGGGCGTCCCACACCCAGTAGGCGCCCCAGGTCGGCTTGGCCCACAGCATCCCGCCCACGATGGTGGACACCGTGAACAGCACGCCGATCTCGGCACTCGCCATCGCCAGGCGGTCCCAGCGGCGCTGCCGGGTCAGCAGGTACAGCAGCCCGAACAGGCCCGTGCCGCCGTAGGCGAGGTAGCTCAGCCACGCGCTGGGGACATGCACGAAAAACAGGCGCACCAGCGACCCCTGGTTGAGGTCGAGGGGGGCACTCAGGCCCAGAGCCACGGCCACCCCCAGGCTCAGCAGGGTGGCGAGGCCCAGCCCCGTCGTCACGCGGTCTTGTTTCATCTCAGGTCCCCCATTCTCACCCGCACCCCCTGCCCCACACCGTGAGGCCGGTGGGCGCAGGAATCCTTCGTGCGCCCAAGATCGCGTCCCGGTGGGCCTGGGGACAAGTGCGAGTGTCCCCGGCAGAGGCTATCAGGAGCACTGCTTTTGCCCAGAGCTCATAGCCTCTGCCGCGCCTGCTACCGTGAGGATCACCCTTTCCCCTTTCCCGGAGGCTCCATGAAGCGTTCCCGCGTTCTGCCCGTGCTGGTCCTCGCCGCCGTTTCTGCCGCGCTGCTGGCCGCCTGTGCTCCGTCAGCCACCGCGCCCGCCGCAGCTCTCCCCGACCCCGCTGGCTACCGCCCCGCCGACGTGACCGTCCCGGTGCCCGGCATCGGCGCGGTGGGCCGCTGGATGATCACCAAGGACCTCGTGCCCGCGACGTGGCTGGGCGAGAAGGTCGGCGGGCGCACCCTGCGCGAACCCATCAACGTGCTGCTGATCGACCGGGGCGCCCGCACCCCCCAGGAGGCCACCACCCGCCTGCTCGCCGCGATGCGGGCGGCCGGGTATCCCCCGCGCGGCGGCCACTCCACCGGCTACTGGGGCGAGGTCGGTGGGCAGCTCTACCCCATGCTGCCCACCGGCAGGGGAGAAGCCTTCAGCGACGCGCCGTTCTGGCTGCCCAACAACCACGGGCGCATCTTCGGCCCGGTGGCGGTGGAGGGCGGGTACGCCTTTACCGGGGCCTTCAGCTTGGAGGGCGTGCGCATCTACCCCACGCTGGGCCACCCCTACCGCTCCTTCCAGGTGTCGCGCGAGGACCTCGCGGACAAGTTGAATGCGGCGTCGGTCTACAAACGCGCCGGATACGTGGAGATGGGGTCGCGCCTGGACACGGCGACGGAGACGACCGGGGACCACGACGGGCGGGCGGTGCTGCTGGTGGCGGGGGGATAGGGTTACCCCTCCACCGCAAATCCGAACAGCAGCGTCGCCAGGATCACTGTCCCCACGTCGAAGCCCGCCAGAAAGATCAGCCACGTCGTGACCTCGCCCGACCAGCCGCCCGCAAGCAGCAGGCTGGTCGCCTTCACGGTGGCGATCACCACCGGCACGAGGATGGGAAAGGCCAG
This sequence comes from Deinococcus sp. NW-56, assembly GCF_002953415.1. Lineage (NCBI taxonomy): Bacteria > Thermotogati > Deinococcota > Deinococci > Deinococcales > Deinococcaceae > Deinococcus > Deinococcus sp. NW-56. Next base: position 1,114,184 of record NZ_CP026516.1, read on the forward strand.
CGCGGGCAGCAGGGCCTCGCGGGCGCGGAGGTTCACCGTGATCGCGCTGTAGAAGGTGGTCCCGGCGCTCAGCCCCAGGATGCCCAGCGCGGTCACGAGGGTCAGTGCTCCCCACGGCACGGCCTGCCCGGCTCCCGCCGCCCCGAACAGCAGCAGGCCGGTGGGCAGGGTGAAGGCCGCCACCACCGCCAGCGGCCCCAGCACCCCCAGCAGTTTGCCCAGGTACAGCGCCCCGTGCGGCCCCGGATACAGCAACAGTTGCTCCAGTGCCCCGGCCTCCTGCTCCTGCGCGAAGGCCCGCCCCGCGCCCACCGCCGCCGCGAGCGCGAGGGCCGTCCAGACCGCTCCCGCCGCCAGCCCCGCCGTCTGGGTGGGGGAGCGCCCCGCCGTGTCCCCGCCCAGCGCGAGGCCCAGCACCAGCAGCACCAGCCCGGCGAAAAAGGCGGTGGCGAGCAGCGTGTCGCGGGTTCGCCCGGCCACCCGCAGGTCCTTGGCGGCGAGGGTCAGGACGGTGGACCGGGGGCGAGGGTTGGGGGCGGCGGAGGACGGACGCTCGCCCATGCCCCACGTTCTACGCTCCACGGTCCTCCTCCACCCGGCCCGCCGCCAGCCGCACCGCTCGCGGCGCCACCTGCCGCGCCAGCCCCGGCTCGTGGGCGGCGATCACCAGGGTCACGCCCTGCCCCGCGAGGTCGCCCAGCAACTCCAGCACCAGCGCCCGGCCCCCCTCGTCCAGGTTGGCGAAGGGCTCGTCCACCAGCGTGACCGGGCGGGCCAGCAACCAGGCCCGCGCCAGGGCCAGCCGCTTGCGCATCCCCGCCGAGAGGAACCGCGCCCGCCGGTTCGCGGCCCCCGCCAGCCCCACCCGCGTCAGCGCTCCCGCCACGTCGCCGGGCTGTCCGTGCATCCGCAGGGCGAAGGCCAGATTCTCCGTACAGGTCAGGTCCGGGTACAGCCCCGCGTCCACCGGCATCAGGTGAACGTGGTCGCGCACGGCCCGGCTGTCGCGCAGGTCGTAGCCCAGCACCCGCCCCTCCCCCCGCGTGGGCCGCAGTCCCGACGCCAGCACCCGCAGCAGCGTGGTCTTGCCCGCGCCGTTCTCGCCCAGCAAGGTGATCCCCTCCCCGGCGGGCACGTCCAGCGTCACCCCGCGCAGGATGACCTCGCGGCCCAGCCGCAGCCAGAGGTCACGCAGTTGCAGGGCTTGGGGGGCCGTTGGAGGGGAGGCGGGGTGCGGACTCACACCCTCAGCCACGCGGGCATCACCTCATAGAAGAAGGTCGCCAGCCGCGTGAACTGCCCGGTCAGCATCAGCACGCCGACAAGCACGAGGACCGCGCCGCCCACCTTCTCGAAGACTCCCGCATAGCGGTTGAGCCGCCGCAGGTTCAGGCGGTCCCACAGCAGCGCCGCGATCAGGAAAGGCACGGCCAGCCCCACGGTGTAGGCGGCCAGCAGCCCCACGCCCGTGCCCAGGCTGGTGGTGCTCGCCGCCAGACCCAGGATGCTCCCCAGTGCCGGACCGAGGCAGGGACTCCACCCGAAGGCGAAGGCCGCGCCCAGGGCGACCGGGCCGTAGCCCCCGGCGTTCGCCAGCGCCCGCGTGTCGCGCATCAGGAAGGGCAGGCGCACCACCCCCAGCATCACCAGCCCGAAGAAGAGGATCAGGACCGCTGCCACCTGTCCCAGCAGAATCTTGTGCGGGGCGAGGAGGGCGCCCAGCGTGCTGGCAGTCGCCCCCAGCGCGATAAATACCAGCCCGAAGCCCAGGATGAACCCCAGCGCCCGCCCCAGCGGCGCCCGCGCTCCCCCGATCACCCCGAGGTAACTGGGCACCAGCGGCAGCACGCAGGGGCTGAGAAAAGAGATCAGCCCTGCCAGAAAGGCCACCGTGATGGACGGGGCACTGGGAGCGGTCAACATGGGCCGAGTCTAGCGGGGTGGGGGAGGGCCGGGCGTCCCCCGGTGATCTGAAGCCGTTCCTGCCTTCCGGTCGGGGGGGGGCGGGCCTACCCTGGGGCATGGCCGACGCCTTCTCTCCACCCCTGATTTTCGTCTACAACGCCGACGGCGGCGTGGTGAATGGGCTCAAGGACCTGTGGCACAAGACCGTCTCGCCGCAGACCTACGCCTGCTCGCTGTGCGCGGTGACCTACGGCCCGCTGGGCATGCGGCGCGAGTGGCGCGAGTTTCTGCGCGGGCTGCGGCGCGAGGTCCGCTTCCTGCACCGCGACGAACTGGCCGTCGAGTTCGGTCTGCGCGGGGTGCCTCTTCCGGTCGTCTACGAGCTGAGGCCGGACGGCACCCTGGGCGAGTGGCTTCCGGCCTCCGAATTGCGGGCCGTCACGACGCTGGACGAGCTGATGGAGCGGGTGGCGGAGCGGCTCTGACTCCGGCTCAGCCGATATTCAGCCCCACGTCGAAGGTCGCCCGGTAGCCCTTCTCCGGGCTGCCGACCAGGCTCAGCAGCAACTGATTCCCGCCGTTGCGGTAGATCCCGTCATTGGCGTTGAGCGTGTTGCGCCTGCCCTTCCGGCTGTAAGGAGCGCGGGCATGGACGCGGTCGGTGACCTCCTCGGGAAAGAAGAGCTGGGAGGTGAACTCGCCCGTCACCCGGCCCGCCGCGTTCAGGGGCCGCAGCTTGAAGTGGAGGTGCACCGCCCGGCCCGGATACCACCCCGGATAGACGGTGGTGAAGGTGGCCCGGCCCCGCGCGTTCGTGACCTGGGCACCGCGCAGAAAGTCCCCGGTGTTGCCCTGCACGTCGGAATAGACGCCCAGGGCGTCGCACTGCCACACGTCGATCAGCACGTTCGCGCGGGGCTGGCAGCTTCCGACCGCCACCCGCGAGGTCACGAACTCCAGCGTCAGCGGTACGCCCTCGCTGACCTTCCCGGTCGTGGTGTCCCGGCGAATGTCGCCGCGTCGGAGGCCCTCGTCCACGTAGTACGGTCCCTCGGTCATCGCGGGGCGGACCACGCAGCCGGGCAGCCCGGTCACGCCGCTCGTGCCCGCGCTGGTGCCTCCCGCGCCGCCGGGAGGAGCGCCCCGCTGGGCCAGGACTCCACCCGCCGCGAGGGCCGCCGCGCCGCCGCCCAGACCCAGCAGCCGCAGAGCACGCCTCCGGTCCAGCAGGGTGCCGACCATCTCGTCGTCGTTGTCGCTGTCCGGGTGCTGAGGGTGGGGATTCATAGGGCACCTCCTTGAAAGGTGCCTTCAGCGTAGGGCCAGGCGGTTAAAGGGGCGTTGGAGGGGACGGGGCGGTCACCACGCGGCGGAGCCCCTGTCTACTTGCCCCCAGATGCATCCGCCGCCTTGCCCAGTTCCCCGAAGGCCAGCTCCACCTCCAATTGCGCCACCTTGAGCGCCAGCGAGGCGACCGACGCCGCCAGCGGTTCGCGGGCATGGGTGCAGGCCGCGTTCACGCCCTCCTGGATGGAGAGCAGCGCACTCCGGGCCTGCGAGGCGGCGAGGTACAGGCTGGCGTTGGTCGGCGTCGCGCTGGCCGTGTACACGTTCCGCTGACCCGTCACCAGTTCGTTTCCCCGGTCCAGCAGCGTCTGGACCTTCCTGGGCATGAACTGACACGCCTCGGCCCGCCGCGTTCCCGTGACCGCCCGTGCCAGTTCGGTCCGCGCCTCGAACACCAGGCTGCTGACCTGGCCGACATACCCGCTCAACGTGCCCGGCGTGACGGGCGCCGCCGGTGCGGTCTGTGCAGAAGCGTGCTGCGCCGTGAGCAGGGCGGCGACCCAGAGTAGTCGTTTCATGGTGCTCTCAAGGTACAGGCTTGGTGGGGGCGCGGGGGGCGAGAGCCGTCGCCGCGTCCCCACAGCCGAGGGGCGGCCCCCCTTGGAAGGCCGCCCCCGGCGGACTGGAAGGGTGAGGTGCTTACGCCCCGGCGGGCTGGCTGGTCTTCTTGCGGCGCCGGGCCTGCCACTCTTCGAGCCACACGACCATCGGGGCCACGATGTAGATCGAGGAGTAGGTGCCCACCAGAATCCCGACGAGCAGGATCAGCGCGAAGTCGCGCAGCACCGGCCCGCCCAGCACCAGCAGGCTGACGAGCGGCAGCATGGCGCTGATGGAGGTCATCACCGTGCGCGAGAGCGTCTGGTTGATGGAGGTGTTCACGATCTCGCGGTAACTCGCCCCACGCATCAGGCGCAGGTTCTCGCGGATGCGGTCGGAGATGATGATCGAGTCGTTCAGCGAGTAGCCGATCAGGGTCAGCAGCGCCGCCACCGTCCCCACCGTGAATTCCAGCCCCAGCAGGCTGAAGAGGCCCATCGCGATCGCCACGTCGTGGATCGCGGCCACCACGCTGCCCAGCCCCATCGTGAAGTCGAAGCGGAAGCCCACGTACACCAGGATCAGTCCCAGCCCCAGCAGCGCGGCGAGCGCGGTGTTGCGGGTGAGTTCCTGCCCCACGGCGGGGCCGACCGTCTCGCGGGCCAGCACCTGACCGCCCGGCAGCTCGCCGATGGCGGCCGTGAGCTGGTCGGCCTCGGGAGCGGTCAGTTCCGGCACCTTCACGCTGTACTGCACGCCCCCGGCCACGGGCGTCAGCTCCCGCTGAATGGTCGCGTTCTGGGCGTTCACTTTCTCCAGCCCCGCGCCCGCCACCACCCCGCGCACCTGCTCGGTCGAGGTGTTCGCCGCCGTGCGGACGGTCAGGGTGGTCCCGGAGGTGAAGTCCACCCCGTAGTTCAGGCCCTTGGTCGCCAGCATCAGCCCGCCGCCCAGTGCCAGCAGCACGCTGAGGGTGGTCACGATCGGCGCGGCCTTCATGAACTGGATGTTCGTCTTGCCAATGCGGGTGGGCGCGGAGATGTTCGGCTTCCGCTGCGCGAGCCACTGCATGAACCACTTGGCGAACACGAGGTTCGAGAAGGTCGAGATGACCACACCGATAATCAGGGTGACGGCAAAGCCCTTCACGGCGCCCGTCGAGTAGTTGTAGAGGGCCAGCGCCGAGAGGATCTGCGCGGCGTTCACGTCGAGAATGGCGACCGTGGACTGCTCGTACCCGGCGCCGATGGCGTTGCGGATGCCCTTGCCCCGGCGCATCTCTTCCTTGATGCGCTCGAACGACACCACGTTGCCATCGACCGCGCCGCCGATGGTGAGGACCAGTCCGGCGATGCCCGGCAGCGTCAGGGTGACCCCGAAGCCGCCCAGCGCCCCCAGAATCACGATGGCCGAGAACAGCAGGCCCAGGGCGCCCACCAGCCCGAACCAGAAGCCGTAGTACAGGAACAGCATGGCGAACACCAGCACGATGCCCACCGCCGAGGCGATGGCGCCGCTGCGAATCGCGTCCGCGCCCAGCGTCGGCCCGATGGCGCGTTCGGCCTCGGTCTTGATCTCGATGGGCAGCGCCCCCGATTGCAGCACCAGTGCGAGTTGGCTGGCTTCCTCGGCGTCGAAGTCCCCGGTGATCTGCACGTCGCGGAAGAGGCGCTGCTGGATGGTGGCGACCGACTGAATCTGGTCGTCCAGCACCACCGCCATCAGCTTGCCGACGTTCTGGCCGGTGAACTCCCCGAACTTCTTCGCGCCCTCTTCGGTGTTCTGGAAGGTCACGACCCAACCCCGCCCGTTGGGGTCGGTGGTGGACTGCGCGTTGTCGATGACCTCGCCTGTCGCCTGCACTGGGCCGAGGTCTTCGAGGGTGTAGCCACCCGTCGCGGGCTTCTGCTGCGCGAGGGCCGGGTCAGGCTGCGCCCCGTCCTGCACGATGCGGAACTCCAGCCGCGCCGTCTGTCCGATGATGTCCCGCGCCCGCTGCTGCACGGCGGGGGTCGCCCCCGGAATCTCGACCACCACGCGCTTGCCGCCCGCCACCGTGACGGTCGGTTCGGCCACGCCCAGCGCGTTGATGCGGTTCTCGATGACGGTCTTGACCCGGTCGAGTTCCTCGCGGGTGGCGTTGGGGTTTTCCGGCGCGAGTTCGATGCGCAGGCCGCCCTTGAGGTCGAGGCCCAGCGTCATGAACTGGTAGTTGTCGTCCCAGAGGGTCCAGAGGTTCTTGGTGTGCTCCCAGGGGCGCCAGATGTACAGCAGGCCGCCCAGCAGGGTCAGCACCAGGAGCAGCGCGGTCCAGGGGTTGGGCTTGCTGGCCGTCGGCGCCGGGCGCCGGGGCGGGGGCCGCCGGTTGCGGTTGGGGTTGGAATAGGTCACGGAAAAACTCCTGCACGGGGGAAGGATGGAGGGGCGAAGGCGGCCACCTTTCCCTCAGCCCCCGTCGGTCTGCCGCCGACCCAGCAGTGCGAGGCTGGGAGACAGGGTGGGCGCCGTCCAAACCGGTAGGGGAGCCGCGCGGCGCCGGGCCTGCGGTGGGGTCCACAGCGGCGCGGGGGGAGTCCCCGCGAGCAGATTCGGCCACGCCGGAGCCGGAGCGGGCGCGGGCCGCAACTCGGGCAGCGCCGGGGCGACCGGAGCCGCCGCCACACGCGGGCCGGAGGTGCCCTCCGCCGGGACCGGGGCCTGCTGGCCCAGCAGCACCGCCAGCACCGAGAGCAGGGTCAGCAGCCCCGGCCAGGCCCGCAGCCTCGCCGCCCACCCGGTCAGGGGCGGCAAGTTGGGGCGGGGTTCGTGGGGCTGGGGCATGGCAGGTGGGAAGCGCGGACGGCCGCGCAGTGCTCCGGAGGATAGCAAAGGGTTGATGAAGAAACGGGTCGAGGTGCCTTCTTCCTCTAGCGCCCACTTAACCGTCCCGGCTCACCCTGCGCCTGTCCCGGCGAAGGTCGCCGGGCCGCGTCCACCCAGGAGTGATCCCATGAGCAAGCCAGGCCGCCAGACCCTCTTTGCCCTCGCCGCCGTACCCCTGACCGCTGGCCTCGTGCTGGCGGCGAGCAGCACGACTCCCTCTGCCCAGCCCTCTTCTTCCCAGACCCCCCAGCGGGTGCAGCCCAGCCAGCCGGGCACCAGTCAGACTCAGCCGTCCCCGAACCCGTCGCCCTCCACCGTCACCAACTACGCCGACGTGTTCCTCCAGAAGCTCGCTGCCGCGCTCGGCGTGACCGTGGAGCGCCTGAAGGCAGCGGCCCTGTCGGCAGGGAGCGCCACCGTAGATCAGGCGGTGGGAGCGGGCGACCTGTCCGCCGAGCAGGCCGCTCGGATCAAGGAGCGGATGCAGAACGATCCGCTGCGCTTCGGCTTCGGCCGGGGCGGATTCGGGCGCGGGGACCATGAGCACGGCCCCGGTGGGCGCGGGTTCGGCCGCGACTTCGGGCACCACGGCGGCGAGCGCGGCAGCTTCGGTGGACAGGACCAAGGCAGTGCTCCCGCGCAGGAAGAGGTGGGCGCGGCCGAGATGGGCACCTGACCTTTCCGCCCACCGTGGCCTTTAGGCCCTGAGAAGGACCACAACAACGGAGAGGGGCGGCCCCCACCGGGAAACCGCCCCTCTCTTGCTGAATGCGGATGGCTCAGCGCTGGCTTACGCCTGCTCGACTTCCACCATCTCGCTGGCCTCGATGATGTCGCCGATTTCCACGCCGTCCCAGTCCAGGTTAATGCCGCACTCGTAGCCGGTCTGCACCTCGCGCACGTCGTCCTTGAAACGCTTGAGGCCCACCAGGGTGCCCTCGTAGACGACCTGCTTGCCGCGCGTGACCTTGGCCTTGGCGTTGCGGCGCAGCATCCCATCGGTCACGTAGGACCCGGCGATGTTGCCGCTCTTGGGGTGCCGGATGACCATGCGGACCTCGGCGCGGCCCAGGTAACGCTCCTCGAAGACGGGGTCGAGGTTGCCCTTGATCAGGCGGTCGACCTCGTCAATGAGTTCGTAGATGATCCGGAAGGACTTGATCTCGATGCCCTTGGACTCGGCGACCTTCTTCACGCCGCCCGAGGGCGTCACGCTGAAGCACAGGATGGTCGCGTCGGCGGTCGAGGCGAGCAGCACGTCGCCTTCCGTGGGCGCCCCGATTCCGGCGAGCATGACGTTGAGCTTGACGTCCTCGCTCTCCTTGCGGGCCAGGATGCCCTGGATCGCTTCCACGCTGCCCTGGGTGTCGGCCCGCAGGATCAGGTTGACGGTGCGCGTCTCCCCGAGTTCGCCCATCATCTCCTCGAGGGTCAGGCGGCGGCGCTCGCGGGCGTTCTCCGCGTCGCGGCGGTCACTGGCCCGCTGCGCGATGACTTCACGGGCGGCGTGCTCGTTCTTGGCGCTCAGGACCGTCTCGCCGCTGGCCGGGGCCTCGGAGAAGCCCAGGATCTGCACCGGGGTGCTGGGGCCAGCCTCCTTGAGGCGCCCACCCGCCGAGTCCGTCATCGCCTTGATCTTGCCGTAGCCCTCGCCGACGACCAGGAAATCCCCGACGCGCAGGGTGCCCTGCTGCACCATCACGGTGGCGAGCACGCCCGCCTGACGGTCCACCCGGCTCTCGATGATGACGCCCGAGAAGGGGGCCTTGGGATCGGCCCGCAGGTCCTCGAGTTCGGCCGTCAGGCTGATGTACTCCAGCAGGTCCTCGACGCCCTCGCCCGTCTTGGCGCTGACGGGCACGACGACCAGATCACCGCCGTACTCTTCCGGCACGAGGTTGAGCTGGGTGAGGTCGGTCTTGACCCGCTCGGGGTCGGCCTGCGGCAGGTCCACCTTGTTGATCGCCACGATCATGGGGACCTTGGCGGCCTGCGCGTGCGCGATGGCCTCGCGGGTCTGCGGCATCAGCGAGTCGTCGGCGGCGATCACGATGATGGCGATGTCCGCGACGTTCGCCCCACGGGCGCGGATGGTCGTGAACGCCTCGTGGCCCGGCGTGTCGATAAAGACGATGCGGCCCTTGCTGGTCTGCGCCTCGAAGGCACCGACATGCTGGGTGATGCCGCCCGCTTCCTTGGCGGCAACCTTCGTCTTGCGGATGTAGTCGAGCAAGGAGGTCTTGCCGTGGTCGACGTGCCCCATGATCGTGACCACCGGGGCGCGGTGGGGCACTTCAGGGGCGGCGGGGGCCGCTTCGGGCTCGCGCTCGGCGGTCGCCGTGGCGCTGGGGGCCGGGGAGGCACTCTGGCTGGGAGCCGCCTCGGGCGTCTCGCCCTGAGCCTGGGCCGCCGTTCGGGGCGGGGCCGCCCCCTCGGTGAGGTCCGGGGTGGCTTCGGCGGGGGTTGCCGCGCCGTCCCCAGCTTCATCGGCCAGAATCTGCTTGATCAGCTCGACGGTGTCTTCCTCGATGGTGCTGCTCACGCTCTTGTACGACACGCCGAGGCCGTCGAGGATCTCCAGCATCTTGTGGTTGTCCACGCCCAGATCCTTGGCGAGGGTATAGATACGAACTTTCGACATGCTCACCTCCGGTGAGGCCTGCGCCGTGGCAGGCAGGGGGTTCAGGTTGTCATGGTCGGTCTGGGGCCTGTGCCCTTAAGCTGGGGCAGCGGAGGACGCGTGCAGCGCCGCGCTCACCGCCGGGGCGTCTCCCCGGAAGGTCCGGCGCAGCCGCTTCTCGGCCCAGCACCCCGGCGAGTCGGCGCACACGTAGGCGCCGCGTCCGGTGCGGCCCTTCTGAGCACCGGGAGCCACCTGCCACCCGCCCGCCGCGTCCCGGCTCACGCGCAGCAGCTCGGCCTGGGGCCGCTTCGTGCGGCAGGCCACGCAGGTGCGCTCGGGAACGTGGGCGGTGGGGGAGGAGGCGGTCACCGTGGGGTCACTCCGCCTGGTCGTCCGGACTGGCGGTCGCCACCGACTTGCTGTCCTTGAACAGCGCGTCGAAGGCGGACGCGGCGCCCGAGCGGCTGCCCGCGCCCGTCTGCTCTTCCTGCATCGCCTGCTGCATCGCCGCGTCGAGGTCGGAAACGGCGGCGGTCTCGCGCAGGTCGATCTTGTGCCCGGTCAGCTTGGCCGCGAGCCGGACGTTCTGGCCGCCCTTGCCAATCGCGAGCGAGAGCTGGTCAGGCATCACGGTGACGGTGGCCTCGTTCTCCTCGATCTCGATGGGGCCGACCTTGGCGGGCGAGAGCGCGTTGCGGATGAACTCGCGGGCGTTGGGGTCCCACAGAATCACGTCCACGCGCTCGCGGCCGAGTTCGCCGGTCACGGCCTGGATGCGGTTGCCTCGGTGCCCGATGCACGCGCCGATGGGGTCCACGTTGGGGTTGTGCGAGAACACCGCCACCTTGGAGCGCTGCCCCGCCTCCCGCGCGATCGCCTTGATCTCCACGATGCCGTTGGCGACTTCGGGAATCTCCTGCCGCAGCAGGTACTCCAGCAGGTGCTCGTCGGCCCGGCTCGCCAGGATGGTCGGCCCCTTGGGGGTCTTGCGGACCTCCTTGAGGTAGATCTTGACCCGGTTGCCGGGGGTCAGCTTCTCGCCGGGAATCTGCTCGCGGGGGGGCAGGATGGCTTCTCCAGCGCCGAGTTCGACAAACCAGTTGCCCTTGTTGTCGCTTCTCACGACCTGCGCGGTGAGCACCTGGCCCTCGCGGTCCTTGTACTCGTTGTAGACCACGTTGCGCTCGGTCTCGCGCATCTTCTGGGTCAGGGTCTGCTTGGCGGCTTGCAGGGCGATCCGGGAGAACTTCTCGCGGTCCACCGGAAACTCCATCTCCATGCCGACCTCGACGCCGGGATCGAGTTCGAGCGCGTCCGCGAGGCTGATCTGGAGGTTCTCGTCCTCGACCTTCTCGACGACCTCGCGGACGACGAGCACTTCGAGTTCCCCGCTGACGGGGTCGAGGTGCACTTCGACCCGGCGGTCGGGTTCCACGTTGCGGACGTAGGCCTGCGCGAGCGACTGCTCGAAGGCCTCGATCAGTTGCATCTCGTTGATGTTGCGTTGCTGCGCGACTTCACGCAGCGCGTCGGCGAAATTGAATTCGGGCTGGGTCATCCCAAGTCCTCCTGTATTGAGTTTTATACGGATTCCGTCCGCTTCCTGAACAGCCAGAACAGCAGCGACTGTTCATCCATCTCCCGAAATCCGTCCTCGTTCCTACTCCCTTCGGTCGGGTTTTCAGGTGTCGGGGACACCTTCCAACCGGAAGGCTTGTTAGCGGTGCCGGTCCGGGAACTCGGCGAGGTTGCCCTGAAAGCTCCCCACCGTGAGCGTCACGTCCTCGCCCGCCACGTCGAAGGTGACCTGCTCGCCCTCGACGCCCTTGATGGGGGCGGTAAAGGAGTGTTCGCCGTTTCGCACGCGGGCCTTGAGGCCCACCATGCGCTCGAAGTGCCGTGCCCGCGTCAGCGGCCGCTTGGCCCCCGGCGATTCGAGTTCGAGGCGGTACTCGCCCGAGATGGGGTCGGCGCGGTCGAACTCGGCCCCGACCGTGCGGCTGGCCTGCTCCAGATTCTCGACCGTGACGGGCTGCTCGTCGAGGCGGTCCATCCGGATCACCACGATGGGCCGCCGCCCCGGATTCTGCACCTGCACGTCCAGCACCTCGTACCCCAGCGGGCGCAGGACGCCGTCCGCGAGGCGGTGAAGCTGGTCTGAATTGTTGTTCGCGTTGCTATTCATATTGTAGGCCCCTCTTCTCCGGGGCCGGTCACCACCCCCTCCACGAAAAAAGGTGGGTGCAGAACCCACCTCGCTTTCGAGGATTTCTGGGGGCCAGTATACCGCAAGAGCGGTCAGGGGCCTGAACGGGGGTCACAAAGGGGTCAGTTCGCCGGAGTATCGCTTCCCAGCCGCACGGTCACGTCCGCCCCCGCCACCCCCGGCTCGGCGGTGACCTGCCCGAAACCCACGTCGCGCTGCACGGCGGCGGCCCGCTCGCCACTGAGGGTGGTGGGACCTTCCTGGCGCGGGCCGTTGGCGATGGTCACGTCGGCGTAGCCCAGCCCGCGCAGCCGCGCCTGCATCCGGGCCGCGCTGCCGTCGGGGGCGCCCACGTTGAGCACGGCCACCGAGAGCGAGCGCGGGTCGTTCGGGTCGCGGAAGTGTTGGCGCACCAGTTCGGCCAGGGCCGCCCGGTCCGCGATCCAGGTGCCGCCCGCCCCGTAGTCGCCGGGAACGGTGTGGCTCTGCACGCGCGGACCACGCAGCGCCGCCCCCAGCAGCGCCCCCACCTCGCCGCGCGAGAGGTCCGAGCGGGTGTGCTCGTGCATGGCGCCCACCATGCGCGGCAGCCGCCACCAGTTCAGTGGATTGCGGGTCTGGTTCACCAGCGCCGTGAGGAAAGCCTGCTGGCGCTGCACCCGGCCGATGTCCCCCAGGTTGTCCTTGCGGAAGCGCAGAAAGCCCTCGGCCTGCTCGCCGCTCAGGCGCTGCCGCCCCGGTTGCAGGTCGATGTGGAGCTTGCCCGCGTTGTCGTCGTACTTCATGCGCTGGCCCACGTCCACCGTGACCCCGCCCGCCGCGTCGGTCAAGGCCCGCACCGCCCCCAGCGAGAGCAGCACGTAGGAGTCCACCCGCACCCCGGTCAGCTCCTGCACGGTGGCCGCGAGTACCTCCGGCCCGCCGTGGCGGTTGGCGGCGTTGATCTTGCTCAGGCCCCAGCCGGGCACGTTCACCCAGGTGTCGCGCGGAATGCTCAGCAGGTCGGTCTGCCCGTCGGGGTGCACCTGCGCGAGCACGATGGTGTCGGTGCGCCCCAGGAAATCCTCCGGTTTGGGCGGGTAGGGCCACACGCCCGCCGAGTCGTCATATTCCACGTCCACCCCGGCGAGCAGGATGTTCAGGGGACCGTCCGCCGTACGGGGCAGGGCGCCGTAGCGGGACAGGGCGGGCGCGGCGGGGGCCGCGAGGGCGACGAGGCCCGCCAGCACGACGAGCAGGGAAAGGAGGGTGCGGCGCACGCGGCGAGTGTAGCGGCGCAGAAGATGAGGGGCAACGTCGCAGCCGCGCCGCCCGCGTTCAGCGGCCCACCGCCTCCAGCCAGCCGGGGAGGGTCGCGGGCTGTGCCTGCCCCCAGAAGTGCGTGAAGGCCCGCCCGAACTCGGCATTGACCGCCGCTTCCGACGTGGCGACGCTGTACTCGTTCAGGCCGCGCGGGGTCCATGACGAGTAGTGCAGGTTCTGGCTGCCCACGACGAGCATCTGTCCATCCACCCGCATCACCTTGGCGTGCAGGGCGCCGGGGTACCAGCGGGCCTCGAAGCGGTCTGACAGGCCACGCGCGGCCAGTTCCCGGCGCAGCACCGCCAGCCCGATGCGGTTTTCCAGGCCCAGCAGGCTGTGCTCGTGCGTCATGACCCGCACCCGCACCCCGCGCTCCATCGCCGCGACGAGCGCCCGCATCCACGGCAGCGCGTCCGCCTCGTAGGTGCACAGCCGGGGGTTGAGCAGCGCGAGGTTGCAGCGCAGGCCCATGCTGAAGCTGACGTGCAGCAGCTCGATCTCCTGCCGGGCCGCCCCGATCAGCGCGAGTTGCGCGGCGTCGGCGGCCTGAAAGCCCTCGCGGCGGTAGAGGCTGAAGGCGCGGTCCTCCCCCACGGGGACCAGCGGAAAGGTCGCGGTGCCCTGCGGGTGCGTCGCCTGGGCGGGACCCGCCGCCCGGCACGAGGAGCGCACCCGCCGCGCGGTCACGCCGGGGTCGCACTCGACGCGGGTGGAACGTACCCATAGGTCGTCGAACACATTCAGGCCGTCCCGTGCCACTGGCCCCCGCACGTGCAGCCCGAAGTCGCGCAGGTCGCCGCCCCCTGGCTGCTCGGCGGGAAAATGCAGCGGTCCCACGTTGAACCCCATCGCCACGAGGTCGCGTCCGTCTATGACCAGCAGCTTGGCGTGGCTGTGGGGAAAGGTGCCCGCGTAGTTCGCCACCTCCACCCGCCAGCCCCGCGCCGGGTCCGCGAGGGGCACGCCCGCGTCCAGCAGGTCGCGGATGGCCGCATAGACCTGCGACCCCCATTCGAGGTTGGCGGTGACCGGAAAGTTGCCCAGCGCGACCCGCACCGTGACCCCCTGCGGGTAGGCGGCGGGGTCGGCCTGCACCCGGCGGTACAGCTCGGCCACTCCCCCGGCCAGCACGGCCCCCGGCCCCCGGCGGGGTTCGTCGGCCCATTCCATCACCGCGTACAGCACCTCGCGCCGCGCCCCGGCAATCTGCGCCGCGAGCACGTCGTAGGCCCCGTGGGGGGTGGGCGCTTGAGCACTGAAGGCGGGGTCAGGGTTTGGGGTGTGCAGCAGCCCCAGCACCCGGTTGCCGCACGAGAGGTCGGGCCGCCCGCCCCGCGTGGTGACCTCCCACAGCGCCCGTTCGAGCGGAGCCGTGGGCACGGGGCACTCCAGCCCGGAGGCTGCCGGAATCGCCAGCGGCTCGGCGCGGGTGGGGCGCGACTGCACGAAGGACACGGCCTGCTCGGCGACCCCCCAGACCCCCAGCAGCGTGACCCCCAGCGCGGCGAGGGTGAGGGTGACCTGCCGATGGTCCGCCCCGTCGCGCTCCGGGTGCTCGGCGGCGTCATGGATGCTGGCGGCGACCGCGAGATCGCCCACGACCTGCGCGGCCACCAGAAAGGCCGTGAGCCAGCCCAGGAGTGCCCAGCCGCCCCCGTCGAGCAGGCTGGGCACTCCAAGCAGGGCCACCACCCCGCCCCCCACCAGCCCCGCCGCACCGAAGCCGGTCAGGCCCGCCAGCGCCGGACGCCACGCCACGGCGGCCCGCACGGTGAGCAGTCCCAGCACCCCGCCCGAGATCAGGCCGTACAACCCGCAGGCGGCGGCCACCACCCCCGCGAGTTGCAGGCCGCCCAGCACGTCGCCCAGGCCGCCTCCCTGGTAGATGCCCGCCAGCCCCAGCACCCCGGTGACGGGCACGATCAGCAGCCCCGCCGTCGTGCCCGTCGCGGCCCCCGCCCGCAGCCGCGCTTGCCCCCGCGAGAGGCCCAGCCGCCCCAGCGGCAGCGCCCGCGCCGAGAGCGCCCCCGACAGCCCGAAGCCCAGCGTGACGCTCACGAGTGCCCCCAGCCCGCCCACCAGCGCCCGCACCAGCGGTTGCCCCGGCGGCACCAGCGCCAGCACCACGCTCAGCACGCCGCGAGCCAGCAGCAGCCCCAGCGCCAGCCCCGCCAGCGCGGCGAGCGCGAGCCGTCCGCCCTGGGTGGGGCTGGGAGGACGGGGCAGCAGGCGCATGGAGGTTCAGGATAGGGGAGAGGCCGCCGCCCTACCGCCGCGCCTCCACCCCCAGCCGCGCGGCCCCCAGTCCGCCGTAGCCCACCTCGTCGGCGGGGGGTGGGTCAGCCCGGCCCGCGCGTCGCGCAGCAGGCGCTCGAGCCCCAGCGCGGGCAGCAGCGCCGCCCCACCTGCCGTCCGCACCGCGAGGTCGGTGGCGGCGACGGCCGCGTTCGTCGCGTGGACCTTCGCCGCGCCCAGCAGCGGCACCGCCCCTGGCCCCGGCGCGGCGTCCCAGGCCCGCGCCGCTTCCCCCAGCAGGGCGCGGGAGGCCGTCAGGTCTGCCGCCATGCGGCCCACCGCCTCCTGCACGCGCGGCAGGGTGGCGATGGGGGCGCCCAGCGCGGTGGGCACCCGCTCCCGCGCGTAGGCCGTCAGCGTCTCCAGCGCCGCGTCGCCCACGCCCAGATACGTCGCGGCGAGGGCCGTCCAGAACCACGCGCTGCTCGCGGGATGGGCCGGGGTCGGCGGGGCGACGTGTTCGGCGGGCACCCACACTCCGTCAAAGGTCACGTCATGGCTGCCGCTTCCGCGCAGGGCGAGCGCCCCCACCCAGGTCGGCTCGACCGCCACGCCGGGGGCGTCCAGCGGCACCAGCAGCCGGGCGACCTCCCCGGCGGGGGTGGCCGCGCTGACCACCGCCAGCCCCAGCACCCGCGCTCCGGTGGCCCAGGTCTTGCGCCCGGTGACCCGCCAGCCGTCCCCATCTGGCACCGCCGCCGTGCGCGGCAGGCCCCCGCGCGACGGGCTGCCGAGTTCCGGCTCGCTCGCCAGCGCGTTCACCAGCCGCCCCTCCACGCTTGCCCCCGCCAGCGCGGTCAGCATCGGTTCGGGCAGGGTCTGGCCCTGAAAGGCGGCCCCCACCACGTGCGTGTGCATCGCCAGCACCAGCGCGAGCGCGGCGCCTGCCTGCCCCAGGCGCCGCTGCGCCTCGGCGTACTCCTCCAGCGTGGCTCCCAATCCTCCGGCCTCTCGCGGCAGGGTCAGCCGGGTGTACCCGCTCGCCCGCAGCGCGGCCCCCGCCTCCGGGGTCACGTCCCCAGCCGCCTCGCAGGCGCCCATGTGGGCACGGATGGCCGCCTCTGCCTGTGCGGTCACAGCTTCCAGATCGGCGAGCAGGGGAGATCGGGGCGTCATGGCCCGCAGGGTAGGGCATCCTGCTTTCCCAGATGCCCCCCTCCCCAGTTCGCCCAAAACAGAATACAATGGCCGAACTATGCCCCAATCCCCCCGCGACGCGGCCCGCGCCGACATCCTGTCCCGCTTCCTGCCGAGCGTGGACCGCGACGTGAGCGGTCTGGCGGCGGCCCACTGCGAGGAGCGCAGCCTGACGGCCCCCGGCGGCTTTCCCGCCGCGACCCTCTGCCTGGGCAGCCACGCGGCGGTGACCCGGCTGATCTGGGAAACCTTCGTGCCTGGCTGGGACGACGTGGTGTACGTCTACGACGGCACGCGCAGCGAGCAGACCCGCTACCTGGGGGCCAAGCTTCATCTCACGGTGGCCCTCGCCGCCTCGGGAGACGAGCCCACGCCGGGCGTGCAGGCCGCGCTGGAGGCCGCCCGCCGGGCACTGGCCGACCTGTGGCGGGTGTGGGCGGGGTACCAGGCCACCACGACCGACGCGCTCTCGCTGGCCGTGACCGAGTTCGAGGACGTGCGCTGAGGCGTCCGCCGCCGCGTTACCCTGGGGCACTTCAACTCCCGAGGTGCCTTCCATGTCCCAGCCCACCCTTCCCGCCACCTTTCGTGCCCTGCGGGCCGTCAAGGACGACGCGGGCGTCCGCGCCGAGTTCCAGACCCTCACCCCTGACGACCTGCCGCCCGGCGACACGGTGGTCCGGGTAACCTCCTCCAGCCTCAACTACAAAGATGGGCTGGCGGTGGCCGGTCGCCCAGGCGTCCTGAAGTCCTACCCCATGACCCCCGGCATCGACCTGGCGGGCGAGGTCGTGTCCGACGAGACGGGCACCTATGCCCCCGGTCAGGGCGTCCTGCTGACCGGCTGGGGCATCGGCGAGCGGCAGGACGGCGGGTATGCCGAGTACGCCCGCGTCCGCTCCGAATGGCTGGTGCCGCTGCCCCCCGGCACGGACGCCCACTGGGCCATGAGCGTGGGCACGGCGGGTTTCACGGCGATGCTGGCAGTGATGGCGCTGGAGGAGCACGGGGTGACCCCGGACCGGGGCGAGGTCCTCGTCACGGGCGCGGCGGGCGGGGTGGGCAGCACGGCGGTCGCGCTGCTCGCGGCGGCGGGGTTCACGGTGACGGCGAGCACCGGGCGGACGCAGGAGGAGGGCTACCTGCGCTCGCTGGGCGCCGCGAACGTGATCGGCCGGGGCGAGCTGCCCGCCCAGAAGCGCCCCCTGGAAAAGGAACGCTGGGCCGGGGTCGTGGACTCGGTGGGCGGCGAGACCCTTGCCGGGGCCATCGCGGGCACCCGCACCCACGGGGCGGTCGCGGCCTGCGGGCTGGCGGGCGGGAGCAGCCTTCCGACCACCGTTTTTCCCTTCATCCTGCGCGGGGTGAGCCTGCTGGGCATTGACTCGGTGACCTGCCCCACCCCCAGGCGCCGCGCAGCCTGGGAGCGGCTGGCCCGTGACCTGCCCGCCGACAGACTCGCGGACGTGACCCAGGTGCGGCCCCTCTCGGACGTGCCCGCCCTGGCCGAGCAGATTCTGGCCGGGCAGGTGCGCGGGCGCACGGTGATCGCGGTCGCGCCGGGGGAGATAGGGGGAGATGAGGCCGGGCGCGATTTTCCCATCTTCCCGTCAGCTGGGATGCACTAGGCTGACAGGCATGAGAAAACTTGGAGGTCTGGCGCTGTTGGGGCTGTCGACTGTTTTGGCATCATGTAATACCTCTTCAAGAGCACCCCTGCCCACCCAGACACAAATTACGGGGGATATCCAGACTTGGTCCGGGCCTGGCACCGTTACGCCCCAGAGTAGCGGCCCAGCGTTGCAAAGCGTGGCTGTCAATGCGGACGGTACCTTTGTCATTCCTCTGCCCTCTGCGGCCCAGCTTTCCGGTAAAACTCAGCCAGTTGCCAGCACCTTGCTTGAAGGGCTCAACCTCTTGAACTGCCGTAACGTCAGCCTAACGAGCTCCAATGGTCAAGCTCAGGGCAAGCTGATCTTCGCCCTGCAAGCGCAGGACATGGCAGGCAGCCGTAGTGTGGTGGCAGCCACCCTGTCTACAAGGAACTTTACGGTTAATGTTTCCGCAAACGCATGGCTCTACGTGGATACCGCCACAACGTTGCAGGGACGCATCGGCTGTTCCCTGGTTGGATACAATTTGCCAGTTGATGTCTCCATCAATGCTGAGCCGGGTTGGAATGTCATCAGTATTGATGGTTCTGCTGGAGCATTGAGCTCGGCGGAAGCCGATGCGGAGCGGGCCACCTCTGCCCCTGTGCAAACCTGGGTGACTCTGGAAGAACTCCGGTCACAGCTGCCATTCTGAAGACGGGCTGTAGACTCCGATGATGAATCGCATCTCCCCCCTTCTGCTTCCTGCCGCCCTGCTGCTCGCGGGCTGCGCTCCCCGGACCGTCTCGCTGGGGGCGGCGCCCACCGCACCCGCGCAGCCGGTCACCCAGATTCCGGGGGACATCTCGCGCTGGTCGGGCACGGGCAGCGTCGCGCTGACGGGGCCGGGCGGGCAGGTGCTCGCGCGGGCGGCGGTGGCCCCCGACGGCCGCTTTACCCTGCCGCTGCCGGGCGAAGCGGCCCTGACGCCCCTGCTGCGCTCCCCTGGCGAGGCCCTCTCGGGGCTGGGCTGCACGGGCAGCGTCCTGAGCAGCGAGGCGGGGGCGGGCAGCTACGCCTTCCTGGGCCTGACTCCGCAGGGGTCACAGGCCGCGACCGTCTTCGCCGCGCAGGCCGAGCGCACCAGCTTCGCGTCGGGGACCTTCTCGGGCCGCGTCTACCTGTACGTCAACCGCCCCACCCGCCTGAGCGGCACGGTGGACTGCGGTCAGGTCGTGCAGGACTTCGCCGGGGTCCAGGCCGCCGTGCCCGTCACGGTGGACGTGATCGCGCAGCCCGGCTGGAACGCTCTGGAACTCGGGGTCAATGTTCGGGCCAGCCTGAGCGGCGCGAGCGCGGGCGGACGCCTCTCGGCCGTGGCCGACACCGAGCGGCTGTGGCGCACCCCCGAGGAAGTGGTGCAGCAGGTCACGGGGTCCTGACCGGCCCGGACTGAAGGGGAGGGGGGAGCGGCAGGTCTGCTCCCCCTCGCCTTTTGGCCTGCCCCGGCCATGCTCTACCCTCTTCCCATGCCCGAATCCGCCGCGCCGCCCGTGGGCCGCTTCGCCCCCAGCCCCACGGGCGCGATGCACCTGGGCAATGCCCGAACGGCGCTGCTCGCGTGGCTGCACTCGCGGGCGCTCGGCGGGCGGCACCTGTTGCGGTTCGAGGACCTCGACACCGGACGGGTGCGGCCCTGGGCCTTCGACGTGACCCGGCGTGATCTGGAGTGGTTGGGGCTGGACTGGGATGCCGAATACGTGCAGTCGGAGCGGCTGGACGTGTATGCGGACGCCCTGGCCCGGCTCACGGCGGCGGGCGAAACCTACCCCTGCACCTGCACCCGCCGGGAGATCGCTCAGGCGATTCAGGAGAGCGCGGGAGCACCGCACGGCACCGAGCCGGTCTATCCGGGCCTCTGCCGCCTGCATCCCCCCAGTCCGGGTCGCCCCGCCGCCCTGCGCTGGCGTGTTCCCCACCTGACCGTCTGTGCCCAGGATGCCCTCACCGGGGACAGGCTCTGCCAGCACCTCCCCAGCGAGGTGGGCGACTTCGTGCTGCGGCGGGGCGACGGCGTCTATGCCTATCACCTCGCCGTGGTGGTGGACGACGCGGCGATGGGGGTGACGGACGTGCTGCGGGGCGCGGATCTGTGGCCCGCGACCCCCCGGCAGGTCGCGTTGCAGGGGGCGCTGGGCTATCCCACCCCGAGATACCTTCACGTCCCCCTGATGACCGACTTCCGGGGCGAGCGCCTCGCCAAGCGGGGTGGAGCGCCCCCCGTGCAGGCGCTGCGCGAGGGAGGTGAGGAAGCCGGGCGGGTCCTCGCCACGCTGGCCCGTTCGCTGGGCTGGGACGTGCCGGAGACGGTGACTGCGCGGGACCTCCTCCCCCTCTGGCGGCGAACATTGGAGAAGGCCGGATGGTCGCTCCCGTCACAAACTTAGACCGGTTGTCTAAGTTTCCCCAACTGCACCCGAGCGGGCCGGTCTACCCTGGGGATCATGTCTTTGAGTCTTCCGGCTTACCCGCAGCCTGACGCGCGGGGCCGCTTCGGGCGCTTCGGTGGGCGCTATGTTCCCGAGACGCTGATCCCGGCCCTGGACGAACTGGAGCGGGCCTACCTCGATGCCAAGGGGGACCCTGGGTTCCTGAACGAGCTGGAGCGGCTGCTGCGCGAGTTCGTGGGCCGCCCCAGCCCGCTGTACCTCGCCCGGCGGCTGACCGAGCACGCGGGCGGGGCGAGGATCTACCTCAAGCGCGAGGACCTCAACCACACGGGCGCCCACAAGATCAACAACTGCCTCGCGCAGGCGCTCCTCGCCGTGCGGATGGGCAAGAAGCGCGTGATCGCGGAGACGGGCGCCGGGCAGCACGGGGTCGCCTCGGCCACCGCCGCCGCCCTGCTGGGCCTGGAATGCATCGTGTATATGGGCGCCGAGGACATCCGCCGCCAGGCCCTCAACGTCTTCCGGATGCGCCTGCTGGGGGCCGAGGTCCGCGAGGTCACCTCCGGCACCGCGACCCTCAAGGACGCCACCAACGAGGCGATTCGCGACTGGGTCACGAACGTCCGCGACACCTTCTACATCCTGGGCTCCGTGGTGGGGCCGCACCCCTACCCGGCGATGGTGCGTGACTTCCAGGCCGTGATCGGGGAGGAGGTCAAGGTGCAGCTTTCCGAGTTGGAGGGCCGCTCGGCCCCCGACGCCGTAGTCGCCTGCGTGGGTGGCGGCTCCAACGCCATCGGCATCTTCGCCCCGTATGCCTACCTACCGGAAGCCGAGCGTCCCCGCCTGATCGGCACCGAGGCCGCCGGGGAGGGCGTGGAGAGCGGCAAGCACGCCGCGTCGGTCGCGGGCGGGCGCATCGGCGTGCTGCACGGTTCGATGATGTACCTCCTCAACGACCCGGAAGGCCAGATCGTCCCGCCGCACTCGGTCAGCGCGGGGCTGGACTACCCCGGCATCGGGCCAGAGCACTGCCACTACTCCGAGACCGGCGTGGCCGAGTACGTCCCCGTCACCGACGCGCAGGCGCTCGAAGCCCTGCAACTGCTGACCCGGCTGGAGGGCATCATCCCCGCGCTGGAAAGCGCCCACGCGATCTACCACGCGGTGCAGCTCGCGTCCGAGCTGGGGCCGGAGGGCATCATCGTGGTGAACCTCTCCGGGCGCGGCGACAAGGACGTGGCCGAGGTGATGCGGCTGCTGGAACAGGAACGGGACGCGGGCCTGCTGGACAAGGACCCCGAGCAACTCATCGCGGAGGTGCTGGCATGACCGCCACGCTGACGAGGGGCGCGGAGCGCCTCCACGCGGCGTTTGCCCGCGCCCAGGCCGGGAACCGCGCCGCCTTTATCCCCTTCATGACGGGCGGGTTTCCCAGCGCCGCCGAGTTTCCGGTGGTGGCCGACGCGTTGCTCGCGCACGCGGACATCCTCGAAGTCGGCATTCCCTACTCCGATCCCCTGGGCGACGGCCCCACCATCCAGCGGGCCTCCGAGCAGGCGCTGGCGGGGGGCACGAGCACCCGGCGCACACTGGGGCTGATCCGCGAGTTGCGGGCGCGGCACGACACCCCCATCGCCCTGATGACCTACGTGAACCCCATCTACGCCGTCGGCCCGCGCGAGTTCATGCGGCTCGCGCAGGAGGCGGGGGTGGACGGCCTGATCCTCCCCGACCTTCCGCCCGACCAGGACCTCGAGATCGCCGACCTCGCCGCCGAGCACGGCCTGGCGGTCACCTTCCTGATCGCGCCGACCAGCACGCCCGAGCGGGTCAAGCTGGTGGCGGAGGCCTGCACGGGCTTCCTTTACGCGGTGTCGGTCACCGGGGTCACCGGGACGCGGGAGGGGTCGGCGCTGGCCGAGGTTCCGGCGATGCTGGCGCTGGCCCGGCAGCACGCGCGGGTGCCCGTGGCGGTGGGCTTCGGCGTGAAGGACGCGGCGACGGCCCGTCAGGTCGCCTCGGTCGCGGACGGGGTGGTCGTGGGGAGCGCGTTCATCGGTGCGGTGCAGGGCGGGCAGGACGTGGGGGCGCTCGCGGCCGAGATCGCGGCGGGGTGCGGGCGGTAATCACCACGGTCCTGGCGGCTCCCTCCTGCAAGCCGAGGGGAGGGGGCCGCTTTTTTTCTGCGTTCATGTCGACTTTCTGTCAGACGGCGGCAAGAGGTGACCCTTACCCTGGAGGGCGATGCGTCTGGCCCCCCTCCTTCTGCTGCCCCAGCTTCCGGTCTGGATGCTGCTGGCGGTGGCAGGCATGCAGCTCTCGGCGGCGGTGGACGCCCGCACGCAGGCGACGGCGGAGGCCGCACACTCGCGCGAGCAGCTCTCCCGCATGGAGGCGGCCCTGCGGCTGACCCTCGACCTGGAGACGGGGGTGCGGGGGTACGTCATCACCGGGCAGTCCGCCTTCCTGGCGCCCTACCGGCAGGCGACCGCCGCCCTGCCGGAGGTGCTGGGCACCCTGCGCGAGGGGGCCGCCGCGCAGGCCACCCCGGACCGCCCGGCGCAGCTTGCCCGCATCAGCCGCATCGAGACGCTGCTGGAACGCTGGCAGAGCCGGGTGGGCCGCCCCGAGATCGCGGTGCGCGGGCGCTCGGCGCAGGAGGCGGCCGCGCTCGTGGCGCGGGGCACGGGCAAGCGCCTGATCGACGCGGTGCGGGCCGAGGCCGCCGCCTTTACCCGCACCGAGGGCACCCGGCTGCGCGAGCAGGAGGCGGCGGCGCTGGCCCGCTTGCAGGACCTGCGGCGCACCCTGCTGGAATACGGGACCGCGGTGATCGCCCTGTCGGTCCTCAGCGGCCTGCTCGCGGCGGCCCTGATCTCGCGCAGCTACCGCCGGGTCAGCCTCGCGGCCGAGCGGCTGGCGCGGGGCGAGGGGGGCGTGCGCTTATCGGACCGGGGACCGCAGGAGGTCCGCTCGCTCTCGGCCGCCTTCAACCGCATGAGCGAGCAGCTCGGCGCCGCGCAGCAGGAGGCGCAGGGCCGCGCCGCCGACCTGGCCACCCAGAACGCGCGGATGGCCGCATTGGGGGACCTCAGCGACTGGTTGCAGGCGGCGCGGGGCCTGGAAGAAGGTGGGCAGATTCTGGCCCGTGCCCTGCCCACCCTGCTGCCCGGCACGCGCGGCTCGCTCGCCACCCACAACGCCTCGCGTAACCTCCTCGTGCCGCTGCTGACCTGGGGGGGCGAGACGGCCTCCGGCGGCGCTCCCGACGGCTGCTGGGCGCTGCGCCGGGGCGAGACCCGCTGGCCGCAGGACTCGGGCTTCGCGCCCGCCTGCCCGAGCGGGCCGGGGGGGGGCGGGTACGTCTGCGTGCCCCTCTTCTCGCACGGGGAGACGCTGGGCATCCTGCGGGTGCGGGCCGAAGCCGAGGGCCAACCCCTGCCCCCCGAACTGCGCGGAACGCTGCCCGCCGCAGCGCGGCAGGTGGCCCTCGCGCTCGCCGGGCTGCGCCTTCAGGAGCGGCTGCACCAGCAGGCCATCCGCGATCCCCTCACCGGGCTGTTCAACCGCCGTCACCTCGAAGAGGCGCTGGCCTCGGCCGGGGCACACGCCGCCACGGGCGAGCCGCTCTCCCTGATCGCGCTCGACGTGGACCACTTCAAGCGTTTCAACGACACTTTCGGGCATGAGGCGGGAGACGCCGTCCTGGTGCGCGTCGGCGCCGCCCTGCGTGACCTCGCGCCCCCCGGCGCGGTGCCCGCCCGGCCCGGCGGCGAGGAATTTACCCTGCTGCTGCCGGGGCTGGACACGGAGGCCGCTGCGGCTCTCGCCGAGCGCCTGCGCGAGACGGTCGCGGGCTGGAGCCTCAGCCACGCGGGGATGGCGCTGGGACAGATCACCGTCTCGCTGGGAGTCGCCACGCTGGGAGTTCACGCTCCTGCCCCTGATGGCCTGCCCCGCGTGGCGGACGAGGCCCTCTACGCGGCAAAGGCCGGGGGGCGGAACCGGGTCGTGGTCGCCCGGGGAGCGGATGTCAGTCCACTTGGGATGTTCGCGCACTGAGAGCAAGCCAGGGCAGACCGCAAGAACGAAGAGGTCAGCTCAAGGCCTGCATGTTGATCGACCGCGCCAGCCCCGTCAGTTTCATGTCGGTGGCCTTCTCCTCGTCCTCGGAGGTCTGGAGCAAGGAGGCGTCCTCGGTGCGGCCCAGCAGTTCGGCGTAGGTCCGCAGGGTGCCGTAGGCGGCGATCTCATAGTGCTCGGCCCGCTGGGCAGCGGCGATCAGGCCCGCGTCGCGCACGGCGGGATCGGCCTTTTTCTCCAGCATTTCCCGCGCCTCCGCGACAAGGCCTTGCATGGCCTTGCAGGTCACGCCGCCGGGCTGCCTCCCTATCCCCCCCAGAATCTGCTCCAGCCGCCCGATCTGCTGCTGCGTCTGCCCGGCGTGCAGCTCGAAGCCCTCCCGCAACTCCGGGCTGCCCGCCGCCTGCGCCATCTGCCGCAGCGCCTCCAGCAGTTGATGCTCGGCCGAGTACACGTCCTGAAGCTGCTCGGCGTAGAGGTCCTGAAGGTCGGTCATCTTCATGCTCAGGTTCTGTCCGGTCATGGGGCCATCTTCGCCCCGGCTCCGGCAGGAGGTGTGGGCCGGGCGTGAAGTTTCGTTCACTCCGTTTGGCCCGCTACACTCCCCCTCATGTCTTGGATCAAGCACCTGCGGGTCGGCGAGGCCGACGTCTACTCCCTCACCGACGGGCAGTTCCGTCTCGACGGCGGCGCGATGTTCGGCAGCGTGCCCAGGGTGCTGTGGGAGCGCGTTTCACCCGCCGACGACCTCAACCGCATCCGGTTGCGGATCAATCCGCTGCTGATTCGCCTGGGCGGGGAGAATATCCTCGTGGAGACGGGCTTCTGGGACCAGGGCGGCGAGAAGTTCGAGGGCATGTACGCCCTCGACCGCGACGAGACGGTCTTCCGGGGCCTGTCGGAAGTCGGCCTGACCCCGGACGACATCGGCCTCGTGATCAACACCCACCTGCACTTCGACCACGCCGGGCGCAACGTGACCCCGGCGGGCGAGCCGACCTTCCCTAATGCCCGCTACGTGGTGCAGCGCCAGGAACTCCACGACGCCACCCACACCCACGAACGCAGCCGCGCGAGCTATATTGCGGCCTACATCGAGCCGCTGCGCGACGCCGGGCTCTACGAGGTCGTGGACGGCGAGCACGAGCTGCGGCCTGGCCTGAGCGTGCTGCCGCTGCCAGGGCACAACCTCGGCCAGCAGGGGGTGGTGCTGCGCTCGCGCGGGGAGACGCTGGTGTATACGGCTGACCTCGTGCCCACGCTGGCGCACGTGCCCTACCCGTATGTCATGGGCTACGACCTCTACCCGGTGACCACGCTGGAGACGCGCAAGCGCTACTACGGCGAGTGGTTCGAGTCCGGCGCGGTCCTCTGCACCCCGCATGACCCCGACGTGGCCTTCGCCCGGCTGGAGGAGGGGAAGAAGGGGGGCTTCGTGGGGGTAGCGCTGAACGAATAAAACCCCCTCCGGGGTGGAGGGGGCTCAAGGAGTGGAGGGTCAGCGCAGGATGGAGAGGTAGCTCTGGCGGGTGCCGCTGCTGTCGTAGTCGGCGGTCAGGAAGGCGAGCCCGCCGCCGCCGAGCGTGACGCCCGCCGGAACCTCTCCAAGCTGGACACGGGTGGCCTTCCCCGTGCGGGCGTCGATGCGCAGGACGCTGGTGTAATCCGCCCCCCACAGCACGTCCGGGTTCTGGCGGTCGAAGCCGAACAGGCGGTCGACCCGCAGCTCATTGAAGGTGGTCAGGCTGCCGTCCGCATTCAGGCGCTTGAGGGCGCTGTGC
Organism: Deinococcus sp. NW-56; assembly: GCF_002953415.1. Classification (NCBI taxonomy): domain Bacteria; kingdom Thermotogati; phylum Deinococcota; class Deinococci; order Deinococcales; family Deinococcaceae; genus Deinococcus; species Deinococcus sp. NW-56. The sequence continues at coordinate 1,140,310 of NZ_CP026516.1, forward strand.
TGGGCGAACCACACCGCCCCCGATTCGCTGATCGCCACGCTGCCGCCCTGATCGGAAACCTCAGCACCCAGCGGCGTCACGGTCCCTGTCTGGGTGTCGATCCGCAGGGCGGCGCTGGAATAGGTGGGCAGGTAGACCAGCGTCTTGCCGTCGCCGCTCGCCACGAGGCGGCCGCCCTGCTGGCCGTAGTCCCGCGTGTCGTCCACGACGGTGACCTCGGCGGCCCCGGTGCCGGGGGTCCAGCGGGCCAGCACGCTGCGGTAGCCCCCGATGCCCACCACGGTGCGCTGCACGAACCACACCCGGCCCTGCGCGTCGGCCACGCCCGCCGACAGTCCGGCCGGACGGGTCAGCGAGGTCGCCTCGCCCGCTGCCGTGAGTCGGACGACCTTGTCGTCGCTTCCCATCGCCAGCACGTCCCCGCCGGGCAGCGCGATCAGGCTGCCGACCGAGAAGGGCACCGTCACCTTGGCTCCGGCCTGGAGGCCCACGTAGCGGGTCAGCTCAGTGCGGACCCCCGAGGTCGCGGGGTCGAAGCCGCTTGCGCCCACCACCCAGACGCCGTCGCCGGAGGGAGCGAGCTGACCTGCCGGGCCGACCGCCGTGCGGGCCGGGCGCACCGTGAGCTGCACCGTGTCCGGCCCCTGGGGCGGGCCAGCCTGCGGCGACGAGACCCGCACGGTCGCCGTGCCGGGCGCCGCGTCCGCCGCCACCGTGAGCGGAATGGTGACCGTGGTGGTCGTGCCCGGCGTGACCTGCGCGGTGACCGGCTGGGCCGTCACGCCCGCCGGGAGGTCGCTGACCGTCACCGTCGCGGGGCCGCTGAAGCCCTCCACGCTGCTCACGTTGACTTTCAGCCCGGCGGTGGTGCCGGGAGAAAGGAACAGGCCGCTCGCCGCCTCGGTCCCCAGGGTCACGCTCACGCTGGGCGCGATGACCCGCAGGCTGGGCAGGGTGCCGCTCCCCACCACCCGGCCGCCCTGCTTCACGACCACTTCGAGGGGGCCGTTGTAGGCGGGGGCGTTCGCTGCCGCCGTGAAGGTCAGGCTGGTCTTCACCGCCTGCGTGGCGAGCCGGGCCAGGGCCGACTGCTCGCCCACGCCCTGTGCTCCCAGGCTCTGGGCACCGACCGCAGGCAGGGTGATCGTGGAGGGCGTGACGGTGACGCCGGGCACCTTCGTTTCCAGGGTGACCGCGCCGCTGATCCCGCCGACCTGCGTGAAGACCGCCTCGCGGCTCACGGCCTGCCCGGCCCGCAGGGCGATCTCGGAGAGGTCGTTGAAGTAAACATTCGCCTGCTGGTCGGCCTGCTCGAATGCCAGCGTGACGCGGGTGCCGGGAGCCACGCTGCGGACGCGGAGCGGCTGTCCTGCGGTGCCAGGTTCCTCGCTGATCGCGTTCCAGCCCTGGGTCAGCGTGAGGTCGAGGTCGAGCGTGGTAGTGCCGCAGGTGGCGGTGCCCCTGAAAGTCGCTCCCCGCGACGAGTACAGCCGGGCGACCTGCTGCCCGTCTGCCGTCCGCTCGGTCACCGTGCCCAGGGGGTCTCCGGAGCGGCTGAAGACGATCAGTTCCGCGAATTCCACGCCGACATTCGTCGCACTGCGGGTGCCCGTGAAGGTACAGCCTTCGAGCAGGATACTGAGCGCCGTCGGCGTGGGGAGCGCGCCATTCACCGCTCCCGCCGCCGTCACCGTGGCGGGTTGCAGGTCGAGCAGGTCATCCCCCTCGGAGAAGTAGGCCGCCACCTCCCCGGTCCCCATGGTCCACCCGCTCAGGGTGCCCTGCAGCCGGGCGAGGTCGAGCGCTGCGCCGGGCTGCGCGGCCGCGCCGTAGATCAGGGTGACCGTCTTGGAGCCGTCCAGCGTCACGGTCTGGGCAGCGGGGGTGAGATAGCCGTTCACTGCGCCGCCCTCCACCCGGAACACGTCCCCGGCCTTCAGGGTCAGAGTCTTACTGCCCGCCACCGGGCCGCTGAAGGCCTCGGCCTTGGTCGCGTCGTTGACGACGGTGACGGAAGCCTGCGGCACGCCCTCGACCTTGAGGGTCAGGGTGTAGGTGGTCGGCGATGGATCGGGCCGCTCCTTGCCGGGGCCGGGGCAGGCGGTGAGCAGGACGGTAAGACTGACAAGGGCAGCGGAGAGCGGAAGCTTCTTCATGAACGCTCAGGATTCTAAGGTGCCCCCGCTGTCTGTGCCTGACGGTTCGCTGACGCCCTCCGAGTTCATGAAGGTCCCGGCCCTCAGGTGCCCCCAGTGTGCTTCCCTGTTGCCTATGGGTGAAGCGAAACGACGCAAGGAACTGGGCCTGATGCCCGTCACCTTCCCGGTCGAGGTGCGGGCCGTGAATGGCGAGGTCACGCTGACGGGCGGTCCCGACGACCCCGCCGTGCGCGAGCGGCTGCTGGAGGGCCTGCGCTCGGCGCTGCCGGGTGGAGCGACCTGGGAGCGGGGCTACCGCCAGCTCCACCTGATGATGGACCGGGGCGCGGGGCCGGTCGCTACCCCCGAGGACCTCGCGGCGATCCCGGTGCCCCCGCAGCGGCGGCTGACGGGCGACCTCGTGCTGAATGCCCGCAGCACCCCGGAGGACGTGCTGCCGCTGGGGGAGGGGGCTTCCCTGCGGGTGCGGACCTCCGAGACCTCGCACGACGGCGAAACCTGGGAGCCGCTCTCGCTGCCGGACGACGGCATGGAGCACCTGCTGCGGCACCCGCTGGCCCGCGAGCGCGGCTCCTTGCTGGGCACCCTGACCGCCGAGCACTGGCGCGAGGGCCGCATCGACCTCGATGCCGAGCCGCCCGAGGCGCTGCTCGAATCGCTGGAGGAGGTGGTGCGCGAGTGGCACGGCGAGGGCGACGAATGGTGGGCGCGGCACCTCGACCTGCTGGAGACGGAGGGGGTCGAGGACGCGCCCCCACGGGCCTTCCGGGTGCGGCTCGACCTGCATGGGCTGCCGCTCCTGCCCTCGCCCGCCAATCAGCCCCACGCGGTGGTGGGCGGGGGCGAGGAGGCGCTCGCCGTCTACCTGACCCCGCTGGCCTACACCCTTGGCGGCGAGGACTGGCTCCCCTACAGCGACGTGGAGGAGGGGGCTCTGGAGTCTTCCAACTTCGGGGACCTGCTGACCCAGATGCTCGACGTGCAGACCGTGCCCGTCACCGTGTGGGCCGACGGGCGGGTGGAGTGGCCCGAGGGCGACGTGCCGGAGGAGCAGGCCGAGCGGGTCCGGGGTGACCTGCGCTCGGCGACCGGGGCGGGCGACCCGGCGGCGTGGGCCGAGTGGACCCGCACCCTCCTCGCGGAAACCTTCGTGGACGAGGCGCCGGGCCTCTCGGAGCGTGGGGACCTGCCCGCCGTGCAGGGTGTCCGGCTCGACCTGCCCACCGACAGCCTCACCGATCCCGACGACCCCGCGCAGTACTTCATCGAGTCGGAGGTGACCTTCGACGGCCAGACCTGGCGCGACCTTTACGCGGAGGAACTCCCGGAGGAGCTGCGGGAGGGCGGGGCGGGCGGCGCGGCGAACTGACCGCCCCTTCCCGGTGGCCGCGTCACATCTTCGGCGGGCGCGGCTTTCCGCTGTCCCAGGCGTGGCGGATGACCCGCACGACCAGCCACAGGCCGCCCAGCAGCAGCGCGAGCAGGAGAAGGGCGAGCAGCAGTTCAATGGGACCGATGCCAGGCATGGGGCAGCGTACCCCGTGCGGATTCGTCCGATTCCTGAACAGTCGGGAGGGCACCGACTGTTCATCCATCTCCCGAAATCCATGCTTTTTCCTTCTCCCTTCGGTCGGATTTCCGGGTGTTCAGGGCACCCTTCAATCGGAATCCGTATCACTCCTGCGCCCCTTCATCCGGTGGGTGCCGCACCGTGCTAGACCGGCCCATGCGCCGCCCGCCCCTCCGTGCCCTCGCCCTGGCCGGTGCCCTGCTGGGTCCGTCCGTCTGTTCGGCCGCCCTCGCCGCGCCGGACATCTTCGTCGCCTACCCCCCGCCGGGGCACCGGGTCGCCTCCGACCACGTGCTGCTGGAGGGCAGCGTTCCGCCGGGGGCAACCCTGCGGATCGGCGGCCGGGCGGCGGAGGTCGGGCCGGACGGCCTCTTCATCCTGTGGTGGCCGCTGCGGGTGGGCACCCAGGACCTGCGGCTGGTGAGCACCCTGCGCGGGCAGACGGGCACCCGCATCCTGCGGGTCACCCGGACGGTGCGGTCGGTGCTGCCCGCCACGCCGACCGCCATTGATGCGGCCAGCGTGCAGCCCGCGCACGACCACACCTTCTGGGACGCCGCCGGGGACAGCGAGGCCGAGCGCACCGTCCCGGTGGCCTTCCGGGGGTCGCCGGGGGGCCGGGCCAGCGTGCGGGTGGGGGAGGGTCCGGCCACGCCACTCCGCGAGGTCGCGCCGGGTGAGTACCGGGGCGGGTATGTCCTGCCGCCCACGCAGGCCCTGGCCGCCGCCCCGGTCACCGTCCACCTGACCGGGCGGGACGGGCGCACGGTGACGCGAACGGCAGCGGGCCGCCTTTCCAACCTGCCCGGCGCCGCCCCGCAACTCGCCGTGCAGCGCCCCGGCACCGTGCCTGGCCGTGCGCTGAACCCGGCCGACACGCTGCTCACCACCCCCTCGGGCGAGCCGCTGCTGTACCCCCGTGAGGGCATGACCTTCCGGGCGGTGGGCCGCGTCGGGCCTGACCTGCGGGTGCGCCTCGCGCCGGGACAGGGGGCGCTGGTGACGGCGGCGCAGGTGGAGGTGCGGCCCGGTGCCCCGGCACCCGTTCTCGCCGGGGCGCTGCGGGTGGAGGGTCTGGAGGGTGCGCCCACAACGGTCGTTCCGGCCCTGCCCCTCGCCGCCGCCCTCCCGGTGCTGCCTCCGGTCCCCGGACCGACCCCGCCCACGGGTGACCTGCGCCTTCGCCTGCCGCTGGGTGGGATACGGGTGCCCTTCACGCTGACGCAGGCGGAGCCGGGGCGCCTCGTGCTCACCGTATACGGGCTGGCGACGCTGCCCGCGCTTCCACCGTCCACCGCCGATCCTTTGCTGGCTGGCCTGGACGTGACCACGCCCGCGCCCGGCGTCTCCCGCCTGACCCTGAGCCTGAAGGCCGCGCAACTGTGGGGCTTCGCGGCGGGTTATGAGGAGGGCGACCTCGTGCTGAGCGTGCGCCGCCCGCCCCTGCTGGACCCAGCGCGGCCCCTCGCCGGGCGGGTGATCGTGCTGGACGCGGGGCACGGCGGCACCCAGAACGGGGGAGCGGGGGCGCTGCGGGTGCCCGAAAAAGACCTCGTGCTGCCGATCACCCTCCGCGCCGCCGAGCTGCTGCGGGCACAGGGGGCTGACGTGCGCCTCACGCGGGACGGGGACGTGACGCTGGGACTGTACGAGCGCGGCCTCTTTGCCGAACTGGAGGAGGCCGACCTCCTCGTCTCTGTCCACGCCAACGCCCTTCCCGACGGGCGCGACCCGCGCGGCATTCGTGGCCCGGAGGTCTTCTTCACCCACCCACAGGCGCAGGCCCCGGCCGCCGCGATTCTGGCGGCGCTGCGGCGCACGCTGCCCGACCTCGGCACGGGCGCGGGCCTCAAGCCGGGGGCCAACCTCGCCCTCACGCGGCCGAGCGGACAGCCCAGCCTGCTGGTCGAGACGGGTTACCTCACCGACCCCGGCAATCTGCGGCTGCTGATGTCCCCGGCAGGGCGGGAGCGGCTGGCGCAGGCCATCGCCTCGGGAATCGCGGATTTCTATGCGGCGCAGGCGGCGAGCGGGGTTCAGCCGCCCGTCACGCGGACCCGCTAGGGTCTCTCCATGACGCGTCTCCTGTCGCTCGGAGCCCTGCTCGCCCTCTCGCTGGGAGCCGCCCAGACGGCCACGCCGCCCGTGCCGGAGGACGTGCGGGGCACCCTCTTCGCCCCCCGCACGGCGGAGGGGCCGCTGCGCGTGAGCCTCACCCTGCGCTCGTCGCTCGCCTCCCCGGTGGAACTGGATGCGGGCCGAGACTCGCGCCAGAACTGCGTCTTTGGCCCTCTCGTGCGTGTGCTGCGGGTAGGCACCCGCGAGGTCGTCTCCCCCGCGCCAGGCAGCGAGCCCCGGCTGTGCGCCCAGGACCTCCGAATCTGGCGACTGGCTGCGGGCGGCGGGGTGACCCTCACGCGGAACCTCGACCTCCCGCCCGGCGAGTACATGGTGGAGGGCTGGTTTGCCGGGCGGCTCGGCGGCAAACGGGTCAGGGTGCCCGCCCAGCCCGTGCGGGTGACGGTGCGGGGGGAGTAGCCCTCAGCCCCCACCCAGCCGCGCCTCCAGCCACTGCGCGGTTTCCTCGGCGCCCATCTGCCGGGCGGCCTCCACCGCCGTGAAGCCGCCCGCATCGCGGCGGTGCGGGTCGGCCCCGTGGGCGAGAAGCTGCTCGATCATCTCCCCGCGCCCGAACATTGCCGCGAGCATCAGCGGGGTGCGGCCGTCCGGCCCGGCTCCGTCCACCTGCGCCCCGTGCGAGAGCAGCAACTCCAGCATCGCCCGGTCGCCCCGGAAGGCGGCGGCCCCCAGCGGCGTCTGGCTCCGGTCGTTGAAGAGTTCGGGGTCGGCGCCGTGTTCCAGCAGCAGCCGGGCCGCTTCATGGTGGCCGTGGTAGCTCGCCAGCATCAGCAGGCTGTCGCCGCGCTGGTTGAGCAGATTGGCGGGCAGGCCGCGCTCCAGCAGCGGCCGCAGCCGCTCGGCATCCCCGAATCGGACCAGTTCCAGCACGTCTTGCAAGAAGGCGAGGGTCTCGGCGTCGGGCACGGGGCGGGTGGGGTCGGACATGGGCGCAGTCTGACGCTTGGGGGCAGGGGTGGAAAGGGGATTCAGGTGGGGGTCACCCTGGCCCCCTACGCTGGGGCATGCTCCGTCGCCTCTGGCTGCCTGCCGCCCTCGCCCTGGGGCTGGCGTCCTCCGCTCAGGCCCAATCCGCGCCGGTCCTCCAGTTCCGGCTGGAACCGGAGACGTACCACGCCTACCAGAACGACCCGCCTCCACCCCTGGCCCTCACCCTGACGCTGCGCAATCCCAGCGCCCGGCCCATAACCGTGACCTGCCGGGCGGTGGGCGGCCCGGTGCTGAAACGGTTCACGGAGGTTCAGGACGGCGAATCGGTCCTGCGCGACGAAACGGTGGGTGAGCTGCGCCCGCAGGCCGGGGCGCCCCTCTGCCGCCGCGTGGGCGAGCGGCTGACCCTGGCGCCACGCACGAGCTACACCTACACGCGGGCGCTGGGGCCGCAGACGGTCGGGGCACAGGTCCACTACCGCAGCGGCTGGAACGTCAGCGCGGCGGCGGGGTCGGGATGGTTGCGAAGCGGGACGGTGACGGCGCTGGTGGTGCCGGGGAGTCGCCCCACGCCGACGCCGAACCCGCAGGCATATCAGGATGCGCTGGAGGCCAGCCGCGCCCGCTGGTACACCCGCAGCAGCCGGTCCTCCCGGCCGGACACGCGCCTCTCCTTCGGCCTCGCGGACGAACTCTCGCGGCAGGCGTTCCTGGCAGAACTGAACAAGCGTGGGCTGGACCCCAGCCGGGTAGAGATCGAGGTCGCACCGCCTGTGCGCTTCCCGGCGAAGCCGACCCCGGCCCAGACCGCTTCCGTGACGGTCACGCCCGCCGCGCAGGGCTACCGCTTCACGTTGAAGGTGACGAACCGGACGGGCCAGCCGCTAGAGGTGGCCCAGAGCTATTGCGAACCGCTCGCCATCGAGCGTGTGCCCGGCGGCCTGCGGATGTGGCAACTCGGCAACGGTCCCTGCCCGGCCGTCGCCGCAGGGTCCATCACCCTGCGGCCCGGCGAGTCCACCACCAGCGAGGCCCGCTGGGACGGCCAGGACAGCCTCGGCCGCCGCGTGCTGCCCGGTCAGTACCGTGTGCGGCTGGCGCTGGGGCAGTTCGTGGGCGAGACGGTCTTCACCGTGAAGTGAGCGCCCCCGCCGCTGTTAAACTTCCCTCTTATGGACCTCAAGGCACAACTCAAAGCCGCCGTCGAACGGGCCGCCGCCGACCTCGGCGCCCCGGTGGACGCGGCGATTCAGGAAACGCCCGCCAGCAAGCCCGGCGACTACGGCACCCCCGCCGCCTTTCAGATGGCAAAGGCCCTGGGGCAGAACCCGGCGCAGGTGGCCGCGCAACTGGCGCGGACGGTGCAGCTTCCGGCGGGCATCGCGCGGGTGGAGGCCGCTGGCCCCTTCCTGAACTTTTTCGTGGACGTGGGGGCCTTCGTCAAGGCCGTGGTCGAGACGCCCTTCGCCATGCCCGCCCGACCCGACAAGATCGTGGTCGAGCACACCTCGGTCAACCCGAACAAGGAACTCCACGTCGGGCACCTCCGCAACGTGGTGCTGGGCGACTCCATGGCCCGCATCTTCCGGGCAGCGGGGTCGCGGGTGGAGGTCCAGAACTACATCGACGACACCGGGCGGCAGGCGGCCGAGGCCCTCTTCGCGGTGTCCCACTACGGCCGCGAGTGGGACGGCCAGAAGAAGTACGACCACTGGCTCGGCGAGGGCTACGTGCGCCTCAACGCCGATCCGCAGAAGCCCGCGCTGGAAGAAGGCATCAGCGCCGTCATGCATCGCCTAGAGGCCGGAGAATTGCGGGGCGAGATCGAAGAGGTCGTCCGGGCGCACCTGGAAACCTGCTTCCGCCTAGGCGCCCGCTACGACCTGCTGAACTGGGAGTCGGACGTGGTGGGCAGCGGCTTTCTCTCGCAGGCGATGAACATTCTGGAGGTCAGCCGCTACACCTCGCGCCCAGCGGAGGGCAAGTACGCGGGCGCCTTCGTGATGGACGTGTCCGAGTTCATGCCGGGGCTGGAGGAACCCCAGGTGGTCCTGGTGCGCTCGGACGGCACCGCGATGTACGCCGCCAAGGACATCGGCTACCAGTTCTGGAAGTTCGGCCTCTTCGAGGGCATGAAATTCAAGCCCTTCACCACCGACCCCGAGGGCAACACCGTCTGGACGAGTGCGCCGGACGGCGATCCCGACACCGAGCGGCGTTTCGGGCACGCCGACGAGGTCATCAACGTGATCGACTCGCGCCAGGACCACCCGCAGACGGTGGTGCGTTCGGCCCTGGGCGTGGCGGGCGAGACCCAGAAAAAGGAGCGGTCCATCCACCTCTCCTACGCCTTCGTCACCCTGGAAGGCCAGACCATCTCCGGACGCAAGGGCATCGCGGTCAGCGCCGACGACGCGATGGACGAGGCCGAGCGGCGGGCGTTGGCGGTCCTGGCCCAGATCAACCCCGACCTCGCCGCCCGCGAGGATGCCCGTGAGATCGCCCGGCGCATCGGCATCGGCGCGATTCGCTTCGCCATGCTCAAGGCCGAGCCGACCCGCATCCTCGACTTCCGCTGGGAGCAGGCGCTCGCGCTTCAGGGCGACACCGCGCCCTATGTCCAGTACGCCGCCGTCCGCGCCGCCAACATCCTCCGCAAGGCGCAGGAGGCCGGGTACGCGGTGGACGGCACCGGGGCCGACTGGGAGGCACTCCCCGACGTGGACCTCACCCTCGCCAAGCAGGTCGCCCGCCTGCCCGAAGTCGTGGCCCAGAGCGTCCGCATCCACTCGCCTCACGTGGTCGCCCAGTACGCGCTGGACCTTGCTACCGCCTTCAACGCCTGGTACAACGCCAAGGACAAGGCTGGAAAACCCGCCACCAACGTCCTGCAAAGCCCCGAGGGGCTGCGCGAGGCCCGGCTGGCACTGGTGGGCCGGTTGCGCCGCGCCTTCGAGGAGACGCTGGACCTGATCGGGATCGAGGTTCCGGCGGCGATGTAACCGCCGAAAAGGGGAGAGGGCCTGGGAGACATTGCCCCAGGCCCTCTCCTTTTGCCTGCAGCCTCAGCGCCGCAAGGCCTGTTCCGTCGCCTGCGCCTCCAGCCGCCCGAAAAAGGCGGCGAGCTGCCCGGCCACCTTGGGCGAGAAGCGGTTGGCGCCGAGGTGCGGGCCGCTGAGCTGCACGAACTGGCTCGGGCCGGGGGCCGCGCGGTTTCTCAGGCGCACCGCGTTGGTCGTCATCGGCACCACGTCGTCGTCGGGGCTGGCGACAAGGAAGAGGGGGAGCCGGGGAGCCTGCTCGGCCAGGCTCAGGGGGTTGAGGTCGGGGGCGGGCTCGCCACCTTGAAGGCCGTAGGCGTGCCCGATTTCCGCCCGGCGGGTCAGCGCGGTGCCCCAGGCGTTCCGCAGGTCGGCCCAGCCGTCGATCAGGGCCACCCCACCCACCGGGTAGGGGCTGCCCGGCAGGGCGCTGCGCAGCGCGAGCAGTCCGCCCATGCTCAGGCCCAGCGCGTAGGTGCGCCCGTTCCAGGCGAAGTGCGACCCCGCCTCCTGGCGCAGGCTGGCGACCTGCGCGAGCGCGGCGGGGCTGCCCCAGGTGCTCTCGCCGCCGTCGTCGCTGAGCAGCACGGCCAGCGGTACGTCCAGCAGGGCCTCGACCAGCACGCTGACCTGGGGGCTGTCCAGCAGCCGTTCGGCGCTCTGGCCGCGCGGATGCGACACGACCACCAGCGCACACTCCTGGCGGTAGCACGCGGGCGGCACCCGCAGGAAGGAGGGGCCGCTGACCCGCTCCAGCCGCACAGTGTCGGGCTTTTTGGGGAGGGGCAGTGGAGGGACGGCAGCGGTGGCCGCCGCGCCCGTCACGGCGAGGGCGGCGGCCAGGGTCGTCAGCAGGGAAAGGGCGAGGCGGTGCATGGGCCGGGGCACTCTACCGCCCCGGCCATGACCCTGTCCTGACGTGCCCGCTGAGCACCCTCTCATGGGGCGGGAGGGTCGGGTGTCAGCGCCCGAAGATAAACAGCCCCAGCCGCTTGCCCAGCAGCAGGCGCCCGATCACCATCGGGACCAGCAGCGCGATCAGGAAGTACAGGGTCGCCGTCAGCGCGAGGGCGAGGGGGCCGCCGTCGGGAATCCCCACCCCGTACTCCAGAAATTGCAGCAGCGCGGGGTGAATCAGGTAGATGGGCAGGCTGACGGTGCCCAGCGTGGCGATGGCCCGCCGCAGCGTCCCCCCGCCCTCCGGCCCCCGCCGCTGCCAGGCGTAGGCCGCGCCCAGCAGCGTCAACGCCACCAGGATGGAATAGCTCCAGTTCAGCGCGTTGTAATGCAGCGGCACGGTGGGCTCACCCTTCAGGTTGCCCACGGCGGTGGGGAGGTACAGCGCAAAGACCACCGCCAGCGCCCCCAGCAGCAGCGGCAGGCGCTGGCGCCACCACGCCGGGAACTCGTCCAGCCGCGCTCCCACCCCGATCCCGGTCAGGACAGGCAGCAGGTACCACAGCACCGTGCTCGCCGGAAACTGGAGGGTCAGCACCTCGCGGTTGAGGAAGTACACCCCGAGTTGGACGGCCAGTCCCAGTCCCAGCATCAGCCCGATGGGGGGGCGGCGCCGGGCCAGGGGCAGCAGCAGCGGCAGCAGCAGGTAGACCTCCAGCGCCACCAGCAGGAAATACAGGTGGAAGCTCGCCTTGCCGTACAGCAGCCAGAAGCTCCAGCGCTCCGGGTCCGCGAGCTGCTCGGGCGGACGCTGGGTCGTGATCACGTACCACACGGCATACAGGGCGCTCCACAGCAGGTAGGGCCACGCCCCCCGCGTGACCCGCCGGGTGAAGTACCGCCCCAGGTCGAACTTCTTGAGCAGGCTGCGGGTCAGCACCACCGCCGAGAGAAAGACGAAGGCGGGCACCGCGAAGTGCAGGGTCCGGTTGAGGATCAGCAGCAGCTCGTACGCGAGCGACCCCGCCTCGGCGTGCCGCAGCGCCATGCCGCTGGTGTGGTGCGCCACGACCTCCATGATGGTCAGCCCCCGGAAGGTGTCCACCGCCGTGAGGCGCGGGGCGGCCGTGGCCCCCTGCTCCAGGGGCGCGGCAGGCGAGGTGGCCGGGACAGGCGTGGCGGGAGCAGGCTCGGACATCCGTTGCCACTCTACCCGCCCCGTGCATGAGGGGCGTCCATCCAAAGGCGGGGGCGGCTCATGGGTAGGGAAGACAGCCTAGCCTCGCCCCCGCACCTCGTACCCGGCCGCCCGCAGCAGGTCGGCTGCCCGCGCCACGTCGGCGGCACTTTCCAATCCCAACCGCAGTGCCCCGCCCTCCTCGCGGATAGCGAGCACCTCGATGTCCTTGATGTTCACGCCCGCGGCCCCCAGCGCCTGCGTCACTGCCCCGATCTGGTTGGGCCGGTCGGGCATGGCGACCACGAGGTCGTGCCGGGGCGGCAGCAGGCTGCGCCGCACCACCGGCAGGCTGTCGCGCGTGCGCTTGCCCTCGGCGGCGGCGGCGAGGAGGTCGCCGGGCCGCTCCAGATCGGCCTCCAGCCGCTCCAGCCCCCGGCGGAAACGGGCCAGGGCTTCGCGCAGGGCCTCCCGGTTCTCCACCACCATGTCGCGGCTCATCCGGGGGTCCCCACTCGCCACCCGCGTGAGGTCGCGAAAACCCCCCGCCGCGAGCAGGCTCAGCCGCTCGTCCCGCGCCACGAGGTGCGTCAGCGCGAGGCTCACGAGATAGGGGAGGTGGCTCACGGTCGCCACCAGGCTGTCGTGCGCCTCGGGCGGCATGACCACCGGGGCGGCCCCCAGCCCCTCCACGAGTTGCCGGGCGCGGCTGAGCGCCGTCAGCGAGGTGTGCTCGGTGGGCGTGAGGACCCACACCGCGTTTTCCAGCAGCGCCGCCCGCGCGTGCGTGACCCCGCCGCGCTCGCTGCCCGCCATCGGATGCCCCGGCACGAAGCCCCGTACCCCCAGCGCGTCGAGTTCGGCGGCGATGCCGGTCTTGACACTGCCCACATCGGTCACCAGCGCGTCCGGCGACAGAAAGGGGGCCAGCTCGCGGGCCAGCGGCCCCAGCGCCCCCATCGGCGCAGCGAGGACCACGAGGTCGCAGCCGCGCAGCCACTCGCCCGGCGTCGCCTGAACCTCGTCCACCACGCCGAGCGCCTCGGCCTCGCGCAGCACGTCCATGCTGGCGTCGTAGCCGACAACCCGCCGCGCCAGCAGCCGCTCGCGCAGCCCCAGCGCCACGCTGCCCCCGATCAGGCCCACGCCCGCGATGGCCGCACGCTCGAAAGGAACCGGGGAGGACGTGAGAGAGGCGGAATCGGCCATGCGGGTCACCGTAGCATGGGTCCCGGACGGGCGCTCTGGCTTGCAGCTCACCGGAGGCCCGGACTGTCGCGGTGTGTGACGCTCCTGTGATACCGGCTCGGCTATAAATGCCCTCGCGCCTATGACCGTTTCTTCATCCTCTGTACCTCAAGACTGCCCGGCCGCTGCCCCAGAGTTGATGCCCACCTTCCAGCCCTCCCGCACCCCGGCGTCCCGCCGCACCCGGCCACCGTCGTTTCTGGAAGCGATGGGACTGGAGGCCACGTACCTCCTCGGGAGGTTGGTGGAGGGGGTGCAGATGGTCGGAAGCTGCACTCGTGGCGCCCTTCACGACATGGCCCGGCCCCTGACCCGAGTACTGCTGCTGGCCCTGCCAGCCCTGCTCGCCACCCTGTGGCTGCCTGCCGAGACTGGGCAAGCCCTGCGCCTCGGCCTGCTGCTGACCGCGCTGGTCGTGCTGGCAGGGCAATTCCTGGTCAATGTGATCCGGCGCTGGAAATTTCGCGCCTACAGCTATTACCGCCGCTGACCCCCGTCTGGCCGGGACGACCTGGAACTGTGGACCGCCGCTCTCCAAACGGGAAGCGGCAGCCCTCATTGGTCGCCTCGGCTCTCCTCCACTCGGACGATCTGAGGAGTGAACCCTGTTGCCTACCCCCGGCGTTTGCGGCGGCGGTAGGTCAGCAGGTCGGCATACATCCGGGTGCGGGCACGCGCCCCCTTCCAGAAACCGCGCTTGGTTTCCTTGAGCACCTGCCGCACCTGCCCCAGCTCCACGTAGCCCCAGCGGGCGCCCGTCTCGCGCAGCCAGTCGGTGATGGGCGGCTCGGGCCAGCGTTCCTCGCCCAGCCGGGGCACCGAGAGCAGCCAGTCGCGGCGGCAGGCCCGCTGCCCGCTGAGGTTGGGGGTCAGGCGGTTCCCCCAGTCGCTCGCGAAACTGCCGCCTCCCTCGAACACCCCGATCGCCATGTCGAGGTCGCCCGCCAGCACGGGCGCCAGAAGCTGCTCCAGATGCTCCCGCGTCAGCCCCATCAGGTCGGCGTCCAGCATGACCACGAACTCGGCTTGGGTGGCCTCCAGCGCCGCCTTGAGCGCCGGACCCTTGCCCCGGTTCTCGCGCAGCGCCACCACCCGCGCCCCCGCCGCCCGCGCGACGTCGGCGGTGCGGTCGGCGCTGCCGTCGCTCGCCACGACGACCTCCGGGGTGAGTTCCAGCGCGGTCCGCACCACGGTCGCCACGGTTTCTTCCTCGTTGTACGCCGGAATCACGACGGCCACACGGGGAACGGGGGAGGGAACGGGCGACGACATCAGGCCGCATGGTACTTCACCCCCGGCCAGCAGACGAAAACCCCTCTCTGCGGGGGAGAGGGGCCAGGAGTGAGGGGGGCGGCTCAGCCCTTGCGGTGCGTCAGCATCTCGTGGCGGTGGACCACCTTGGCGCGGGGGCGACCCTGCTGCTCACCCTGGGCGAGTTCGTGGGCGTCGAGCACCTGCCAGTCGTGGTAGGTGTACACGTCCACGCCCTTGCCCCGCAGCAGGGCGTCCACGGCCTCGCGGCCGGGCTGGGCGGCGGCGGGGAGCGCCCCGGCCCCCGCGTCCGCGAGGAGCCCAGCGACCGTGTCCACCGCGTCTTTCTTGTTCGTGCCGATCACGCCGCTGGGACCGCGCTTGATCCACCCGGCGGTGTATTCACCGGGGCGGCCCTCCACCCGGCCCTCCACGTTGGGAATCACGCCCCGGCGCTCGTCGAAGGGCACGCCGGGCAACGCGACCCCCTTGTACCCCACCGAACGCAACACCATCTGCACGGGGAGCACCTCGTACTCGCCGGTGCCCACCGCGCCCCCCGACTCGTCCAGCACGTTGCGCTCGACCTTCAGGCCGCCCACGTGCCCGGTGCCGTCGTCCAGAATCTCGACGGGCGAGACCAGAAAACGCAGGTGGATGCGCCGCTCCTTTCCTTCCGGCGTGCGAACGGCGAAGTCGCGCAGCACCTCCAGATTTTTCTTCACGGTGTTGTCGGTGATCAGCGCCTCGGTCGCCTCGTCCACCTGCACCTCGGCGGGCTTGACGATGGGGTCGGCGGCGTTCAACTCGCCGAACTCGCGCAACTCCTTGGTCGTGAACTTGGCCTGCGCCGCGCCCCGGCGACCCAGCACCCACACGTCGCGGACGTGGCTGCGCTCCAGCACCGTCAGCGCGTGCTCGGCGATGTCCGACCCGCGCAGTTCCTCCACCGTCTTGACCAGGATGCGGCTCACGTCCAGCGCCACATTGCCCACACCCACGACCGCCACGCCCTGGGCATTCAGCACCAGCTCGCGGGCCGCCGCGTCGGGGTGGCCGTTGTACCAGGCGACGAACTCGGTCGCGCTCATGGACCCTTGCAGGTCCTCGCCGGGAATCCCCAGGCGGCGGTCGGCACTCGCGCCGACCGTGTACACCAGGGCGTCGTACAGGCTCCGCGCCTCCTCGTGCGTGAGGTCAGTGCCGAACTCCACGTTCCCCAGAAAGCGCACGCGCGGGTCGGAGAGCACCTTCTCGAAGGCCCTGGTCACGCTCTTGATCGTCAGGTGGTCGGGGGCCACCCCGTAGCGCACCAGCCCGTAGGGGGTGGGCAGGCGGTCGAACACGTCGACCTCCACCGGCAGGGCCGTCTGCTTGGTCAGCGCCTCGGCCGCGTAGATGCCGCTGGGACCGCTGCCGATCACGGCCACCCGCAGGGGGCGGCCCAGGGAGGGGGTAAAGGTCTGCTCGCTCATCGGTGCCGAGTGTAGCGGGGGCAGCCGGGCCGGAGCGTGCGGGCATTCCCTTGAGCGGGACGGAAGCGGCCCTACAGCAAAAACGCCACCCGGCGTGAACCGGATGGCGCTGGGAAGGGGTGGGGCGTTACGCAGCGGCGATGGTCGCCAGCGCCCGCTCGTCCCTCAGGGTGATCTTGCCGTACCCGGCGCTGATCACGCCCTCGCGGCTGAGTTCGCCCACCACCTTGGTGACGGTCTCGCGCACGGAGCCGACGGCGGCGGCGAGTTCGTCGTGGGTGGCGTAGATCATCGTCTCGCCGGAGTCGAGCTGGGTCGCCAGGGCGGTGTCCTTCAGCTCCAGCAGCTCGCCCGCGATGCGCGCCCGCAGGCGCTTGCCCACCAGGCGGTAGATGCTCTCGTAGGCCCGCTCCAGCGTCTTGACGAGGTGGGTGGTCACGACGAGGTTGTCTTCCGCGCTCATCAGGGCGGGGTTGATCACGTCCACGGTGGAGTCGGTCACGGCCTCCGCGAAGTAGGCGCGGTTCACGCCTGCCAGCGCTTCCTCGCCGAAGTACTCGCCGGGCTTGACGTAGCGCAGGGTCAGGCCGTTGCCGTCGTCGTCCATGGTGTGGACGCGCACCAGGCCGCTTGCCACGCGGTAGAGCATGTCGCTCTTGCCGGGGTAGAGGATCACGGCGCCGGGCCGGTAGGTGACAGTGTCCACGAAGGTCTTGGTCAGGGAGGTGGTGTGCGTCTGCGTCATTTGGGTCGCCTCCTGGCGGTGAAGTTGATCGGTCGCCGGACCATCCCGGCATGGATCACAGTGTAACCCAAGGTCACGTTTTTGTAAACAGTTTTGTTTCTTTAATCAGGCTTTAGGTCACAGATCATTCAAGTTGCCCCAAGCCCGTGGAATGTGCCCAGCACGATGTTTCTCCATATCGTCACAGGTGGATCAGGCTCACTCGGTCCTCATCCTGCAAGGCATCACGGAAAGAAAAACCCGGCCTCCAGAGAAGCCGGGTCGGGGTGCTGGGGAAGGCTTAGAGCGCGTCCTCCCGGCGGATGGGGAAGGCATCGATCACGCGGTCGCCGGAGCCGAGGTTGATCACCTTGACGCCCTGCGCGTTGCGGCCGGTCACGCGAACCTCTTCCACGCGGGTGCGGATCACGGTGCCCTTCTCGGTCAGGACCATCAGCTCCTCGTTGCCCGCCACATGGGTCAGGGCGACGAGTTTGCCGGTCTTGTCGGTCACGTCGAGGGTGATCACGCCCAGGCCGCCGCGCCCCTTGCTGGGATACTCGCCCACCGGGGTGCGCTTGCCCAGGCCGCACTCGCTGATTGCCAGCAGTTCGCTGCCCTCGTCGCCGCCGGGGACCAGCGCCATGCTGACCACCTCGTCGCCCTCGCGCAGCCGGATGCCGATCACGCCCTGGGTCGCCCGGCCGGTGTCGCGCACCTCGGTCGCCGCGAAGCGCATCGCCTGCCCGTCACGGGTGGCGAGCACCACGTGGTCACCGTCGCGCTGGATGCCCACGCCGATCAGCTCGTCGCCGGGCTGGAGGTTGATGGCGATGAGTCCCGCCGAGGTGATGTTGCCGTACTCGGTGATCAGGGTCTTTTTCAGCATCCCGCGCTTGGTGGCAAAGACGAAGCTGCCGGGTTCGCTGAAGCCTCCCACGCTCAGCACCGACGCGATGTTCTCGTCGTCGCGCAGGGCGGGGAAGAGGTTGCGGATATGGGTGCCCTTGGCGTCGCGGCCCGCTTCCGGCAGGTCGTAGATCTTCTCGTGGAAGACCCGGCCCTGATCGGTGAAGAACAGCATGTAGTCGTGGGTGGAGCCCACAAAGACACCCGTGTTCACGTCCTCCTCGCGCAGCTTGCCGCCCGAGGCCCCGCGCCCGCCGCGCCCCTGCGCCCGGTAGGCGGTCAGGTTGGTGCGCTTGAGGTACCCCGCCCGCGTCATGGTGATCACCATGTCCTCGACGGCGATCAGGTCCTCCTTGGAGATGTCGTCTTCGAGGTCGGTGATCGCGCTGCGCCGCTCGTCACCGTAGCGGTCGCGGATGTCGCGGATTTCCTTCTTGATCTCGCGCCACAGCAGCCGCTCCTCGCCCAGGATGGACCGCAGGCGGGCAATGGTCTTTTGCAGCTCGTCGTACTCGGCCATCAGCTTCTCGCGCTCCAGGCCCACGAGGCGCTGAAGGCGCATGTCCAGGATCGCCTGCGCCTGAATCTCGGTCAGGTCGAAGCGGCTCATCAGGGTGTCCCGCGCCTCGGCCGCCGTGTTGCTGGCCCGGATGCGCTCGATGACCTCGTCGATGTGGTCGAGGGCCTTGACCAGCCCCTCCAGCACGTGGGCGCGTTCCTCGGCCTTTTTCAGCTCGTAGGCGGTGCGCTTGGTGACCACGTCGCGGCGGTGGTCGAGGAAGGCCCGCATGGTGTCGATCAGCGGCAGCACGCGCGGCTCGCCGTTCACGATGCTGAGGTTCATCACCGTGAAGGTCGACTGGAGCTGGGTGTACTTGTAGAGCTGGTTCAGGACCAGCGTGGGAATCGCGCCGCGCTTGAGTTCCACGACGATCCGCACGGGTTCCTTGCGGTCGGACTCGTCACGCAGGGCCGAGATGTCGGGAATCTTGCCCGCCTTGTACATCGCCGAGATGGTCTGGATCAGGTTGGTCTTGTTGACCTGATATGGAATCTCGGAGATCACAATCTGCGCCCGGCCGTTCTTCTCGTCGATGCGGGCCTTGCCGCGCACCTTCAGGCCCGAGTGCCCCGTCGCGTAGGCCTCACGGATACCCTGCCGGGAGATGCGCCCCCCGGTGGGAAAATCCGGCCCCTGCACGTGGGTCAGCATCTCGTCGAGGGTGATCGCGGGGTTGTCGATCAGGGCCAGCAGCCCGTTGCTGATCTCGGTGAGGTTGTGCGGCGGGATGTTCGTCGCCATTCCCACCGCGATGCCCGCCGCCCCGTTGATCAGCAGGTTGGGCACCGCCGACGGGAGCACCGAGGGTTCCACGGTGGTCTCGTCGTAGTTGGGCTTCATGTAGACCGTCTCTTTTTCGAGGTCGGCCAGCACTTCCTCGGCGAGCTTGGTCATGCGGGCTTCGGTGTACCGCATCGCGGCGGGCGGGTCGCCGTCGATGGAGCCGAAGTTGCCCTGGGGGTCGACCAGGGTGTAACGCATGTTCCACCACTGGCCCAGCCGTACCATCGCGTCGTAGATGGACGAGTCGCCGTGGGGGTGGTACTTCTTCATGACCTCGCCCACCACGGCCGCCGACTTGGCGTGCTTCTGGTTGGCGGCGAGGCCCTCTTGCAGCATGGCGTACATGATCCGGCGCTGCACCGGCTTCATGCCGTCGCGGACATCGGGCAGCGCCCGGTCCACGATCACGTTCATCGCGTAGTTGATGAAATTGGTCTTGACTTCCGCGGTGATGTCAACGGGATGGATTCCAGTCATGAGACTCCA
Source organism: Deinococcus sp. NW-56 (assembly GCF_002953415.1). Classification (NCBI taxonomy): domain Bacteria; kingdom Thermotogati; phylum Deinococcota; class Deinococci; order Deinococcales; family Deinococcaceae; genus Deinococcus; species Deinococcus sp. NW-56. The sequence continues at coordinate 1,159,661 of NZ_CP026516.1, forward strand.
GTCGGGCGGGCGGCAGGTCAGGGGAACTGGCCCGCCGCCGCGTGAGAGGAAGGGAGGCCCGGCGTCCTTGCCGGGGATGAAGCGAGTCTACCACATTCTGCCCTGAACGTAATCGACTCCCCCCCTTTGCACCCCGCATTCTACCGCATGGAGACGGAAAAACCACGCGGCCGGAGCCGGGAGTGGACGCCAGAGGGAGCTGGGAGAAAGGTGCGAGCCGCCCGCCCTCCACCCTTGTGAGAATTTTGCGTGGAATCGCCGCCTATGATCGGGGCGATGCTGTCACATCTCACACAACTGGTCGCGGACGTGGACGGAGCCTGGGCGGCGGCCATCGGCGGGCTGGACGGGCTGCTGGTGGAGGGCCACGCGGCGGCGAACACCGACCTTAACCTGCTGGTGGCCGAGCACGCGGGGCTGATGCGGGCGTCGGGCGCGGCCTACGGCGACACCCTGAACGGCGGTAACGTGCGCGAGCTGTATCTGCGCGGCGAGCGCCTGAGCGTCTACCTGCACCCCATCACCTCCGCTTTCTTCCTGCTGCTGGCGCTGGACGCCCGCAGCAACCTCGGGCAGGCCCGGCTGTACGGCCGCGCCGCCGCCCACCGTCTGGAGGCCCTGCTGTGAGCGCCCGTTTTGATGCCCTGCGGCCCCTGCCCGGCGTGGTGGCGGCCGCCCTGGTCGGCCCCGACGGGCTGCCCATCGAACTGCTGGGCGAGGGTGGCGACGGTCTGGCCGCCGAACTTGCGGCCCTGCGCGTCAGCCTCGACCGGGTGTGCCGCCGCCTCGGGGCGGGGGAAGTGACCCGGCTGGCCTTTACCAGCGAGCGCGTGGAGGTGGTCGCGGTCACCAGCGGCGACTTCATCCTGGGCGTGGCCCAGACGCGCGGCACCGACACCCGCGCCGCGCAGCAGCTTCTCGCCCGGCTGGCCCTGGAGCTGACCGATCTGCCCCGGCCGGAGTTCGCATGATCTCCGAACTGCTGGAGGTGCGCGGCGTCCGGCACGTCGCCCTGCTGGACGCGGCGGGCAAGGTCGTCACCAGCGCGGGCGCGGGGGCCGACATCAGCGTGGTGCCGCCCGCCCGCGCCGTCGTGGGCAGCCTCAAGGCCGCGCTGGGCGCGGGCGAGTGGCAGGACCTGCTCCTCGACTTCGGGGACGGCCCGGTCCTGCTGACCCCCCACGGCGCCGGGGTCTTGCTGACCGCCTTCGACGAGGTCGCCAGCCTGGGCCGGGTGCGCTTCGCGGTGGGGCGGCTGCTGGGGTAGGGCGGGGGAGCCGCCTGCCGGGGGGTTACACGCCCGGCGCCACCGCCTCCGGCTCCTCTACCCCCTCGCATCCCGGCACCCCATCGAACAGCCCCCGCAGCGGGTAGCGGGCAATCGGCGTGCGCGTGCCGCCGATGCTGAAGCCCTCGGTGCCCAGCATCCGGGTTTCGAGCGCCTCCCGTTCCTCGGGGGTCATGCGGCCCAGCAGGCTCTCCGCGCCCGTCTGGGTGCCGTGGGCGGCGAGGGCCGCTTTCTTGTTGTCCGCGTAGGCGGCCACGTTCATCCGGACCGCCACCGTGTCTGCGGACACCCCATAGACCAGCGGGTCGAGGTCCTGGCCCATCCGGGCGATTCCGGCCGCCGCCTCGTGGGTCATGGCGGTGTAGTACAGCCGCTGCGGCCCGCCGCCGGGCAGGTGCCCGGTGCTGAAAAAGGCGGCGGCGGTCGCCCGGTGAATCTGAAGGTGGTCGACGTGCCCGTAGCCGCCATGCGGGTCGAAGGTGACGATGACCTGCGGCTGCACCTCCTCGATGAGCGCCCGCAGCTTGACCTCCACGTCGAGCGGGTTCACGTTCATCAGCGCGAGGGGATCGTCATAGCGGGTGCGCTCGTAGCGGCCGGAGTCGTGATAGTCGAGAAAAACCGGCTCCCCGATCTCCAGCGCCCGGCACGCCTCGCGCAACTCCTGCTCGCGCTGCTGCCCGAGGTCGTCCACGGTCATGCCCGGCACCGTGATCTTGCCCGCCTCGCCTCGCGTGGCGCAGGCCAGGACCACCCGCACCCCCCGGCGGGCGTAGTGGGTCAGCGTGCCGCCGACGCTGAAGGCCTCGTCGTCGGGGTGGGCGAACACGGCGAGCAGGGTGGGCTGGGGGGCAGCAGTCATGGGCGGCAGTGTACGGCGGGGCGGGAACGTCAGACACGTGTGAAGCGTACGGATGGGGATGCGAGCCGCCCTGCGCAGCCTCTGGACCGTCCTGCGGGAACTGTTCCTGGGGGCTACCGGTCAACCCCGGCCCGGAGCGAGCACGGCGGACCGGGCACGCTTCGCCGCGAAGGTGGAACGGGTGCGTGGCGCCGCGCCCTCCAGCCCCCTGACTGCCCTGCGAACCCTGCTGAGGGAGGCTGCCTTCAGCCTGATCGGTCAGCCCTCGCCCGACGCGTCGCGCAGGCGCAGGCCCCGCCGGTAGAAGTCCCAGAACTCGTCCGGCCACGTCCCGTACAGGCGGCGGCGGTTGGCGAGGTCGGCGGCCTCCAGCGCCGTTCCCAGCGCCCGGTAAAAGCGGCTGCCCTGCTCCTGCATGGCCCGCGCGGTCCAGTAGACCTCGGCGTTCAGGAGGGTAGAGAGGCGGTCCTCGGTCGGGTAATCGGGCATGGAGCCAATCTAGGGTCAGGTCTGCATTCTGTCCCCGGCGTACTCCGGTATCATCGGCCCCGATGACGGCGGCGCCGACCACCACCGACCAGCAGGCCCTGGACATCCTCAAGCGCGTCTGGGGCTACGACGCCTTCCGGGGCGTGCAGGCCGACATCGTGCGGACGGTGGCGGGCGGGGGCCACGCGCTCGTGCTGATGCCCACGGGCGGCGGCAAGAGCCTGTGCTACCAGGTGCCCTCGCTGCTGCGGCCCGGCGTCGGCATCGTCGTCTCGCCCTTGATCGCGCTGATGAAGGACCAGGTGGACACCCTGCGGCAGCTCGGGGTGCGGGCCGCCTTCCTGAACTCGACCCTCAGCCCGGAGGGGGTGCGGGAGGTGGAGGCGGCGCTGCTCGCGGACGAGTTGGACCTGCTGTACGTTGCGCCCGAACGTCTCCTGCTGCCGCGCACGCTGGACCTCCTCGAACGCGCCCCGGTGGCCCTGTTCGCCATTGACGAGGCGCACTGTGTCTCGCAATGGGGGCACGACTTCCGGCCCGAATACGGGCAACTGGGCGTGTTGCCGGAACGCTTCCCCCAGATTCCCCGCCTCGCGCTGACCGCCACCGCCGACGACCGCACGCGGGCCGACATCCTGCGGGTGCTGGGGCTGCACGGGGCGCCGCAGTTCATCTCGTCCTTCGACCGCCCCAACATCCAGTACCGGGTCGCGGCGAAGGAGGGGCCGAAGTCGCAACTTCTCGACTTCATCCGCAGCGAACATCCGGGCGACGCGGGCATCGTGTACTGCCTGAGCCGCAAGTCGGTGGAGGAGACGGCGAAGTGGCTTCAGGCGCAGGGGGTGGACGCCGTGCCCTACCACGCGGGGCTCTCGCCGCGCGAGCGCAACACGGCGCAGGAACGCTTCCTGAACGAGGAAGGCCTGATCGTGGTGGCGACCGTCGCCTTTGGCATGGGCATCGACAAGCCCAACGTGCGCTTCGTGGCCCACCTCGACCTGCCCAAGAGTCTGGAGGGCTACTACCAGGAGACGGGCCGCGCCGGGCGCGACGGGCTGCCCAGCACCGCCTGGATGGTCTACGGGCTGGCCGACGTGGTCAACGTGCGGCGGATGCTGGCGCAAAGTGCCGCGCCCGAGGACGTGCGCCGGGTGGAGGCCGCCAAGCTCGACGCCCTGCTGACCTACTGCGAGGCCGCGACCTGCCGCCGACAGGTGCTGCTGTCGTACTTCGGGGAGACGCTGCCGGAGCCGTGCGGCAACTGTGACGTGTGCCTCGCCCCCCCGCGCGTGCGCGACGCCACGCGGGAAGCGCAGATGGCGCTCTCGGCGGCGATCCGCACCGGCAACCGCTTCGGGGCTGCCCACCTCACCGACGTGCTGCTGGGCCGCGACACCGAGAAAGTGCGGGCGATGGCGCACCATACGCTGCCCACCTTCGGCGTGGGGCGGGCGCACGACGAGAAGACGTGGCGGGGGCTGCTGCGTCAGCTCGTCAGCCTGGGTTACCTCGCGGCGGGCGACCACCACGGACTGAGCGCGACGGCGAAAGCGCGGCCCCTCCTGCGCGGCGAGGAGACGCTGCACCTGCGCGAGGACACCCTGGCGCCCCGCCCGGCCCGTGACCGCTCCGCCCGGCCCGGCCGCGCCCCGGTGGACGCGCAGGACCGCCCGCTCTTTGAAGCGTTGCGGGCCTGGCGGCTCCAGAAGGCCCGCGAGCAGGGCGTGCCCCCCTACGTGATCTTCACCGACGCGACCCTGAAGACCATCGCCGAACTGCGCCCCGGCAGCCTGCACACCCTGGGGACGGTGAGCGGCGTGGGTCAGCGCAAGCTCGCGGAGTACGGGGAGGAGGTGCTGGGGGTGGTGCGGGGGCAGTCGAGCAGCCAGCGGCCAGCTTCCAGCCGCCAGCCCACGGAAGCCGAGCGGGGGGCGGCCGGGAATGCGGCGGTGCTGGGCTTGCTGCGCGGCAGTCCTCCGTCATCGGCTCCCAGCGCTCCGCCCGTCCGCCCCCGCCCGGAAGCCCCGGCCTCCTCACGCCCCGACGCGCTGTTTCCGCACGCCACGGGCGACACGCCACACGCCCCCCATAACCCCGAGGTCGCCGAGGCCCTGCGCGAACTGCGCCGCGAACTTGCCCGCGAGACGGGGCACAGCGCCTTCGTGATCTTCCCGAATGCCACCTTGGACGCCCTCGCGGCCCGGCAACCGCGCACGCTGGCCGAGTTGGAAGGGGTGCCGGGGCTGGGGCCGAAGCGGATAGAGGCTTACGGGGAGCGGATCGTGGACGCGGTGCTGACGGCGCTGGACGGGTAGCGCGGGTTTCTCAGTCCGCCGCCCCCGCCTGCATGGGCCGCACCGCCCGCAGCCGCAGGCTCAGCAGCAGCCCGCCCGCCACCAGCACGAGCGCCAGCACGTAGGCCCGCCGCAGGCCCTCGGCGAGTTCGGGGCCGCCCGACAGGATCGCGGCGGGACCGATCAGGAGGGCCATCAGCGCCACCCCCAGCGCCCCGCCCATCTGCCGGGCGAACAACACGCCGCTCGTCACCGCGCCGAGTTCCTCGCGCTCCGCCCGCTCCTGCGCCGAGAGCAGCAGGCTCAGCATGGCGAAGCCCATCCCCATGCCCACCACGAACCCCAGCACCGAGGTGACCCACAGCGGCGCGTGCACCGCAAAGGTGAGCGCCGCGAACGTCCCCGTCAGCACCAGGAAACCCACCTGCGAGAGCCGCGCGAGGGGCACGCGGTTGAGCAGCCGCGCCGCGAGGATGCTCGTCAGCGTCCAGCCCACCAGCATGGGCGTGAGGATGGCCCCGGCGCCCGTGGCACTCCCGCCGCCCACCCCCTGCGCGTACAGCGGGAGGTAGGCGATCACCCCGAAGTAAGCCGCCCCTCCCAGGAAATTGCCCGCGAAGGCGATGGCGGTCGTGCGCTGCCGCAGCGCCCCCATGGGCAGCAGGGGCTGGGGGTGCCGCCGTTCCACCATCACGGCGGCCAGCAGGATCAAGAGTCCCGCCCCCACCATCGCCCACAGCCGCGACTCCAGGCCCCACACCGTCAGGCCGCTGCCCAGGGTGAAGAGCGCCGCGCCCGCCCAGTCCAGCCGCGCCGGGTGCGGGGTGCCCGTCTCGCGCAGGTGGCGCAGGGCGATCAGCAGCGCCGCCACCCCGAATGGCAGCGAGGCATAGAAGGTCCAGCGCCACGAGAGCGTGTCCGTCAGCCAGCCGCCCAGCAACGGCCCCAGCAGCCCCGAGAGGCCCCACACTCCGCTGATAAAGGCCTGCACCCGCCCGCGTTCGGTCAGCGAGTACGTCTCCCCGATGATGGTCAGGGTCAGCGGCAGCACCGCCCCCGCTCCCAATCCCTGCAAGGCCCGTGCCCCCACCAGCCAACCCATGCTCTGCGCGAGGCCACACAGGGCGCTGCCCAAGAGGAACAGCACCACGCCCACGAGGTACAGCCGCCGCCGCCCCACCACGTCCGAGGCGCGGCCCCACAGTGGGCTGGAGACCGTGCTCGTGAGCAGGTAGACCGCGAAGGGCAGTGCGTAGAGCCGCTGGCCTCCCAGGTCCGCGATCACGCTGGGCATGGCGGTCGCCACCACGCTGGACTCCAGCGCCGCCAGAAAAACGCCCAGAATCAGGCCGGAGGTCGCCAGTTGCCGGACTCGCCGGGCCTGCGGGGAGAGGGGAGCCGCTTCGGTCATGGGGAGCAGGCTACTCCCCTCTCCAGCCTGGAACCCCAGGTCAATAACCCATGAAGAGAGACCCAGACCCAAGGAAAACCGCCCCCCGACTCGGGAGGGCGGCAGAGTGAGGAAGGGTTAGCGGCGGTCGGTGGGCAGGGCCGTGATCGCGGGGTGGGTCGCGGCGCCGCGGGCACCCAGCCACGAGAGCAGCAGGGTCAGCCCGGCGGCCAGCAGCCAGCCCAGGCCGGTGTTGCGGGCGGTGGTGCGGGCGGCCTGCTCAGCGCTCTCGGCGAGCTGCTGGCCCTGGCGCTCCAGTCGGTTGAGTTCGTTGGTGATCACCGTGCGGACTTCCTGAGCCTGGGCATTCGTCAGGCCCTGGCGCTCCAGCCGGGTCTCGAAGGACTCCCCGGTCAGGGCGTTGCGAATGGCGTTCAGGCGGGCGGGCACGAAGTCGGTGATGGTGCCCAGGTCCTGCTGGCCCAGGTCATAGGCCGAGCGGCGAAAGACGTTGGTCACCACGTTGGCGGCGGCGTCCACCTGCTCCTCGCTCAGGCTGGGGCTCTGCTCGGCGATCAGGTCAACCACGTCCTGCTGGTCGACCCCGCTGATGAAGTTCTGCAGGGCATTCTGAACCCCGCCGTCCTGGGCGGCATTGCCCGCCGCGCTGGTCGCCGTGCCCACCACGCTGCTCACGGCACTGGTCGCCAGACCCAGCAGGCTGCGGGCGGCCCCGAACAGGGTGTAGGTCAGCAGCAGCACCAGCAGGCCGCCCGTGATCAGCCCGGTCAACGAGGCGTCTTCCGGGGTCATCGCGGCGATGCCGTCGTCGTTGCGGGTCGAGGGCGCACTCGCCCGCACCGCCGTCCGCCCGGCCGCCCAGGCCCCGACCAGCGCGGCGATGGCCGTCCAGATCGCGGCCTGGATGCCGGTGCCGGTCAGCGTGATACCGGTCAGGGCGGTGATCACGAGGCCCAGGGCCAGCACGGTCAGGGTGCTCACCAAGCCCAGCACGACGCCCGCGAGGACGCCGCGCCAGCTCAGGCGACGGGAGAGCCGATCGGTGTTCAGGGTCATAGAACCTCCTGGGTGCGGGCCAGGGAAGGGGAGTGTCCAGAGGACGGCCCCGCCCGCATTCAGCTTTCACCCTAAGCGCCGATCCCTCTCCGGTGCGCCCCCGCTCGCTTAATGTCGTCCTCACACCAATCGGGGCGGGTGAGCACAGTTCGCTTCCGCCCTGGTCACTTGAGCGGCCCTTTACCTGTTCCGCCCTCCCCGCAGCGGGCGCGTTACGTTGCGGATATGACGCAGCGGACAGCATTGGGGGAGGGCAAGAGCGCCTTCGTGACCGGAGCCAGCAAGGGCATCGGGCTGGAGGTGGCGCGGGCACTCACGGGAGCCGGGTACGCGGTCACGATCACCAGCCGCAAGCAAGGCGAAATCGAGGCGGCGGCCCGCGAGATCGGCGGGCAGGCGCTGGGCGTGGTCTGCGACGTGCGCGACCCGCAGGCCCTCCAGCGGGCGGTGGACGCCCACGTGGAAGCCTTCGGCGGCCTCGACGTGCTGTTCGTCAACGCGGGGCTGGGGCACTTCGCCAACGTCGACGACCTGACGGTCGAGCAGTGGCAGGAGGTGATCGACACCAACCTCAGCGGCGCCTTTTACACGGTCAAGGCGGGTTTGAGCGCCCTCAAGCGGCGGGGCGGGTACATCTTTACCCTGTCGAGCCTCGCGGGGAAAAACCCCTTCGCGGGCGGCGGCGCCTACAACGCGAGCAAGTTCGGCCTCAACGGGCTGTCTGAGGTGCTGACCCTCGACCTGCGGCAGCACGGCATCAAGGTGACCCAGATCATGCCCGGCAGCGTGGCGACCTATTTCAACGGCCACACCCCCAACGAGGCCGATGCCTGGAAGATTCAGCCCGAGGACATCGCGCAGCTCACCCTCGACCTGCTGGCAATGCCGGAGCGCACGTTGCCGAGCCGCATCGAGGTTCGCCCCAGCCGCCCACCGCAGAAGTAAAGGCCGACGCTCCTTCCTGCCCCTGGCCCCAGGCCGGGGGCATTGCCTTGTGCCCCGCCCCCGTTCCCCGATTTGCCCTAGAATGCCCCGCGTGTACACGAACCGCCGCGCACACCACGAGTACGAACTGCTGGAGCGCTTCGAGGCGGGCATCGCCCTGACGGGCAGCGAGGTCAAGAGCGTCCGGGCAGGCGGCGTGGATTTCCGGGACGCCTTCGCGCGTCTGACGGGTGGGAATATCGAGCTGGAGGGGTTGTACATTCCGACCTACACTGAAGCCACCTACAACAACCACGAACCCCGCCGCCCCCGCCGATTGCTGCTGCACCGCGAGGAGATCGGCAAGCTGAAGCGGGCGCTGGAGCAAAAGGGTCTGACCCTGGTGCCCACGCGGCTCTACCAGAAGGGCCGGGTCTTCAAGGTCGAGCTGGCCCTGGCCCGTGGCAAGAAGCTCCACGACAAGCGCCGCGCCGAAGCTGAGAAGACCCTGCGCCGGGAGCTGCGCGAACTGTGAGGGGGCCGCGCTTGAGCCGGGCGCTCGCCCGCCCGCTGCTGCTCTCGGCCGCCCTCCTGATGGCGGGGCTGGCGGGGGCGCAGATCGCCTTCTCGCGCCTCAACCTCGCCGGGCAGCAGGTTCAGAGCGTGAATCTCTACGGGGCCGAGTACGCCAGCCAGAGCGTGCTGGACCGGGTGGTCCGCATCAGCCGCGAGGGCCAGGTCATCCGGGTGGAGGGGTACGGGCACGTCCTGCTGTTCCCCCTCGACGAGGACCCGCAGCGGGCCGCCACCGACTTCAACACCGTGCAGCTCGACACCGAGCGTGTGAAGGCCCGCACCGCGACCCTGCTCAACGGCAATCTCTACCTGCCGCTGGACACGCTGGCGCGGGGCCTGGGGGCGCAGTACCGCGCCGGGAACTTCCGGGTGATTCCTGCCCGGCTCCAGGGGGTGAGCAGCCGCGCGGGGGCGAGCAGCGACCGCCTCGTGCTGGACCTCACCCGCGACGTGAGCTTCAGCGACGAGCTGCGCGGCACCACCGTCACCGTGACGCTGGAGGACGTGCAGGGCGAGGCGCGGCGCTACACCACACGCGGGGCCTTCGTGCCGCGTGCTCAGGTGGCCCGCGACGGGGAGGACCTGAGGCTCAGCTTCACCCTGCCGCCCGGCAGCGGCTACCGGGTCTACCGGGTGGTGCGGCCCGGCGGGTCCCGGCTCGTCGTGGACGCGGGGCCGGGCATTCCCTACACCAGCCCGGCCCTGCTGGAGCGCATCTCGCGCCCGCTGATCGTGCTGGACCCCGCCCGCGTCGAGGGGTTGGGGCGCGACGTGACGCTGGACGTGGCTCGCCGCGCTGCCGAACTGCTGAGTCAGGCGGGGTGGCAGGTGCGCCTGACCCGCGACGGGCAGAGTGCCCTGGGCCTGAACCAGAAGCTCGCGCTGGCCCGCCGCAGCGACGTGTACCTCGCGCTCAACCTGGGGCGCTTTCCCGGCACCGACCGGGGCGGCGTGACCGTGTACGAACCCACCGGCCGCTCAACCGCGCAGATCGTGGAGGCGGTGCGTTCGGGCGGCAAGGCTCCCTACATCGACCTTGCCATCGGGGGGTCGGGGGGGACCAAGCGCCTCAGCGAGCTGCTGCGGGGCGAACTGAAGGGGGGCGGCGTGACCGCGCAGGCCGAGACGGTCAGCCGCACGCTCACGCTGGGTGAGGCGCCGCAGGCCGCGCTGCTGCTGGAACTCGGCTGGGTGGGCAACGAGGAGGATCGCGCCGACCTCGCCTCCGCCGGGCGACTGCGGGCGATGTCGGTCGCGGTGGCCCGCTCGGTGGCGACCTACCTCACCGCCCGCGCCGCGAACGCCGGGCGCACGGTGTCGGCCACGCCCGCTGCCGACACCCAGGCCAGCGGCACGGCAGGAGCAGGCCAATGAAGCGCCTCTTTTCCCTCTTCAACGTGGTAAGCCTGGCCCTGCTGGGAGCGGCGGCCTATGCCTATACGGAAGTGCAGCGGCCCCCGGCGACGCCCGAAGCGCCCAAGCTCCAGCTTCAGGAGCGGCAGTCCAAGCCGGTCAAGGTCTACTTCAGCGACGCGCAGGTCCAGACCATGAAGCCCGAGACCCGCACCGTGCAGGTCACCCAGGACACGCCCGCCGCCACCGCGCAGGCGGCGCTGCGGGCCTGGGCGAACGGGCCGCAGACGCAGGGGTCGCTCCCGGTCGTGCCCAAGGGCAGTCCCGCGCCGAACGTGTGGCTGCGCGGCACGCACGTCTACGTGGACCTGCCGGAGAGCTACCAGCGGCTGCGCTACGGCACCAGCGGCGAGCGGATGCTGCTGTGCACGCTGACCCGCACCCTGCTGGAGGTGCGTGGGCAGGACGTGACCTTCCTGGTCGGGGGCAAGAACGTCGAAACCCTGTGGCACCTCGACCTGCGCGAGCCGTACCGCGCCCAGGACTGCACCGACCAGTGACCCGGCCCGCCTAAGTCATGCTCCGCAGCATCACCCTCCACGGCTTCAAGAGCTTCGCCGACCGCACCCGGCTGGAGTTCGGCCCCGGCGTCAGCGCCGTCATCGGGCCGAACGGCAGCGGCAAGAGCAACGTGGTGGAGGCGATTCGCTGGGCGACCCACGGGGCGCGGGCGCGTGAACTTCGGGCCGGACGCGGCACCGAGCTGATCTTCCACGGGAGCGGCGGCAAGGCTCCCCTGGGGCTGGCCGAGGTCGAACTCGAGCTCCAGACGCCGGAGGGCCGGGTCAACCTCAGCCGCCGGGTCTACCGCGACGGCACCGCCGAACAGGACCTGGGGGGCCGCCCTGCCCGCGCCCGCGACGTGCAGTCGGCCCTGCGCGGCACCGGGCTGGGGCCGGGGGGCCTCGCCGTCATCGGGCAGGGCGAGGTCAGCGGGGTCGTGCAGGCCGAGGGCCGCACCCTGCTGGGCTACGTGCAGGAGGCCGCTGGGCTCTCCCGCGCGGTGAGTGCGAGGCTGGAGGCGGCGGCCCGGCTGCGCGAGGCCGGGGAACACCTGGACCGCCTGCGGCTGGTGCAGGGCGAGCGGGCGGCGGCGGTCGAGCGGCTCGCGCAGGCCGCCCAGGATGCCCAGACCCACCGGCAGCTCAGCGCCCGCGTCCTGACCCTGGAGGACGCCCTGCGCCGCGAGCGCCAACTCGCCCTGGGACGCGAGATTGCAGCGGCTCGGCAGGAGGCGGAGTCACTGGAAACGCGCTCCGCTGCCCTCGCCGGGGAGGTCGCTCGGGGGGCTGAGCGGGTGGAAGCCGCCCGCGACGCCGCCCACGCCGCCCGCGCCCGCGCGGAGGCGTTCGCCGGGGCGCTCGACGCGCTGCGGGCCGCCCGTGACGCGCACGCTCAGGCCGAACGCTACGCCGCTCATCTGGGCGCCGAGGCCGAGCGGCTAGAGGCAGAGTTCGCCGCCCTGCCTGCCCAGGCCCCCGCCGAACCCGCCCCCGACCTCCCCGCGCTGGAAGCCGAGGTCACCGCTGCCCGCACCCGTGCCGAGGCCGCCGAACGCCGCGCCCGCACCCTGGAAGCCGAACTATCCCGCGCCCAGGCCCAGGCTGCCCGCACCGCCGAGGCCGCCGCCCGCCTCGACGCCAGCCGCGAGACGCTGCGCAACGAGCTGGACCGCGCCGAGGGCAATCTGGAGTCGGCGCTGGACTCTCTGGCCGCCGCCCAGGAGCGCCTGACCGCGCTGACCGCCGCCCGCGACGAGGCCGAGGCCGCCCACGCCGCCCAGGCCGCCGGACTCGCGCAGGCCCAGGCCCACGCCCGCCACTTGGAGGGCGAACTCGCCCGCCTGAATGCCGGAGTCGCCCCCCTCCGCCGCGAGCGCGAGCGGTTGGAAGCGGCGCTCAACTCCTACGCCCGTTACGGCGAGGGTGCCCGCAACGCCCTGCGCCTCGATCATCCCGGCATCGTGGGGTCGGTGGCAGACCTCCTGACCGTGCCCGCCGAGTACGAGACGGCCGTGACCGCCGCCCTGGGGCGCCGCCTGGAACAGATTGTCGTCCACTCCGGCGAGGATGCCCGCACCATCATCGAGGAACTCAAGCGGGTGGGGGGCCGGGCGACCTTCCTCCCGCTGGACCTCCTGCGGCCCCGCCCCCGGCGCGACGGGGGGCTGCTGCGCGAGGCGGGCGTGGTAGGCAACCTCGCCGACCTGTGCCCCACCGACCCGCCGCTCGTGGGGGAGGCGATCCTGGCCGACACGCTGATCGTAGATGACCTGCGGGCCGCCAACCGCCTCGCCCGCGCGTATCCGAACCGCCCGCGCCTCGTGACCCTGGAGGGCGAACTGCTGGAGGCCGGGGGCGCGATTACGGGCGGACGCCTGCGCGACAGCGGGAGCAGCGTGCTGGCCGACCAGCGCCGCTTTCAGGAGCTGGACGCCGAGCTGGAGGACGCCGAGCAGCGCACCGCCCGCCTGCGGGCCGAGCTGGAGCGGGTTCAGGCGGGGCTAGCGTGGACCGGGACTGGCCCCTCTTCCCTCCAACTCACCCGCGACGCTGCCGTCCGCGAGGCCCGTGACGCCGAGCGCCGCGTTACCGAGCTGGAGGCGCAGGCCCGCAGCCTGACCGCCCACCGCGACCGCCTGCGCGAACGGCTGGAGGCCTCGGCCCCCGCCGTTCCTGCCCAGCCCACCGAGCCGCCCGCCGACCCCGCCGCGCTGGAAGCCGAGTTGCTCGCCGCCCGCCGCGCCGCCGAGGAGGGCCGCGCCGGGGAACGGGCAGCGCTGGAGGCCCTGGCCCTGGCCCGCGAACTGGACGCCGCGTGGCGGGCCTACCGCAGCGCCCACGCCCGCGCCGCCGACCTGCGGGAGCGCCTGGCCGCCAACGCCGCCGCCCAGCAGACCCAGGGCACCCACCTCGCCGGAGCCGCCGCCGAGGTCGCCCGCCGCGAGGCCGCCCTGGGAACCCTCGACGAGCACGAACTCGCCCGCGCCGAGGCCGAGCGGGAGGCCGCGACCCAGGCCTACACCTCGCTGATCGGGGAGCAGAACAAGGTCCGCGCCCGCCTGGAGGACCTGCGCCTGCTCGTCGCCCGGCGCGAGGGCAGCCTGGAGCCCCTGCCGGATGGATGCAGTCCCCCCGGTACTCCCCGCGAGTGGACCGCCGAACTGACCCGCGTGCGCGGCGAGCTGGAGCGCCTCGGCCCCGTGAATGCCCGCGCCGAGGCCGACCACGCGCTGGAGGTCGCCGAGCTGGAGCGCCTCTCCGCCGAGCTCGGGGACGCCGAGGCCGCCGCCGCCGAGTTGCAGGCCCACCTCACCGGGCTGGAGGGGGCCGAGGAGGAGGCCACCCGCGCGGCCTTCGGGCGCGTCAATACCGCCTTCCGGGAGTACTCCGCCGAACTGCTGGGGGGCCAGGGCGACCTGGAACCCGAGGAAGACGCCTCGGGCCGCCTGACCGGGCTGCGCCTCGCCGTCCAGCCCAAGGGCAAGCGCACCCGCTCCATGACCCTCCTCAGCGCGGGCGAGCGCACGATGGCGGGGCTGGGGTTCCTCTTCGCGCTGAACCACGCCGGGGGAGAGGGCGGGGCGGGCGGCCTGCCCCTCGCCGTGCTGGACGAGGTGGACGCCCCGCTGGACGAGGCGAACATCCGCCGCTTCACGGCCTTTCTGGAACGCTTCTCCGCGCGGGGCGCCCAGTTCCTGCTCGTCACCCACCAGAAGGCCACGATGGAAGTCGCCCACGCACTGTGGGGCGTGACTACCGACGCGTCCGGGGCCAGCCGGGTTCTGAGCATCCGCCAGGGGGACGAGGCGCCCGCGCGGTCCTCGGCCGTTTGAGGAGGGGCTGGGTAAGCCAGTCGCCGGATGCCCTTTCGCCATGTCCCGCGCCATCCTGCCCGCCATGACTGAGCAGACGCCCCCCGAAGTGCTCGCGGGCATCCTGACCCGCTGGCAGCGGCGGGAGTATGCCGAACTCGCCCGCTGGCTGCCTGCCTCCGGTGTCCGGCCCGACCCCTGGCGCACGCCGACGGGCCGGGAGGTGAAGGCCGCCCGGTTGCACTACCGCCGTCAGCCCCTGCGCGACTTCCGCATCCTGACCGCCACCGACACGGACCCCGCCGCCGCCAACGTCGTCGCGGACCTGTTCTGCGTGGTGGACGGCGAACTGGAATGGCAGCGCCGCCGTTACCGGATGATTCACCTTGGCCCGGACGGTCGGCCCCGGCCGCGGGACTGCCCGGAGGGGCTGTGGGTGCCGCTCGCGGTGTATGCCGTGGCATTGCCGCCGGGTCTGCGGGCCTGACCTACTCCCGCACGTCTCTCCAGACCAGCCCGTCCCCCGCCGCGCACAGCGGGCACTCCGCTGCCGGGAAGGTCTGGAAAGGCGGCGCCATCAGCGTGGCCAGCCGTTCGCCCTCCAGCCGCGTCCGGCTGAGCCACGCGCTGACGCCGAGGACCGTGTGGCCCTGTTCTCGCAGGAAGGCCAGGACGGCGCGGGCGTCCGTCCCGGTGCAGATCAGGTCGTCCACGTAGACGACCCGCTCGCCGGGCGTGGGGACGTGCATCCGGTGCCAGCCGGGTCGCTCGCCCGTCAGGACATAGGCGACGGGCAACCCGAGGTGCCGCGCCACGAAGGAGGCCAGGACCGCCCCGCACGCGGGCGCCCCCACCAGCAGGGTCGCCTCGGGAAACGCGGCCCGCAGCGAGGCCGCCTGCACCGCTGCCACCCCGTCCAATGTGGCCGGATCGCGGACGATCTCCCCCTTCTCTATCCAGCCGTCCCCATGAAGGCCGTTGCGAAAGGCGGTGTGGCCGGGGCGTAGAGCGCCGCGTTCTCCCAGCAGCCGGGGGAGGTCAGCCGTCACGGAACATCCTGCGCCAGCACGTCGGCCAGCAGCGCCCGCCCAAGCGGTCCCGCTATCCACGGCAGAAGGCGGGCAACCTCGGCAGGGGAGCCGGCGATTCGGTGGCGCGTTTCAAATGCTGGGTTGAAGACGTCCAGCCGCACCCGCGCCTGGTAGCGCAACTGGAAGTACGGCTCCGGCGTCAGCCCCTCCACCCGCACGGCTCCCAGCAGGCGGCAGGCCAGCACTTCCGCGCAGGCTTCTTCCTGAACCTCACGCCGCAGTGTCGCCTCCCAGTCCTCCCCGGCTTCCGGGTGGCCGCCGGGCAGACTCCACGTTTCGCCGTTCTCGGACACCAGCACCACGCGGCCCTCCTCGGTCAGGCAGACGCCGCTGATCTGTGTGACTGCTTCACCAGAGGAAGGCTGATAACCCGGCAGCCACGTCAGCACGGTGGGGCGGCCCTCCCAGCTTCCGCGCTCGGTCACCCCACCGCTCACCCGTCCAGCCGCTGCACGCTGCTTCCGGCTACGCTCTTGGTGACCAGCAGGCGGCTGGGCAGGCGTTCGGAGAGGCTTTCCACGTGCGTCACCACGCCCACCATGCGGCCCTGGGTGCGGAGGTTTTCCAGCGCCCCCGCGACCGCCTCCAGCGCCTGCGGGTCGAGCGTGCCGAAGCCCTCGTCGAGAAAGAGCGCCCCCAGCACCTTGTTCCCGGCGAGGTAGTCGCTCAGGGCGATGGCGAGCGAGAGGCTGGCGAGGAAGGTCTCGCCGCCCGACAAGGTCTTGACCCCCCGCGTCTCGCCCGCGTTCCAGAGGTCCTGCACGACGTACTCGCCATTTTCCAGCGCGAGGCGGTAGCGGCCGTCGCTGATGTCGTAGAGGAGTGCCCCCGCTCCAGTCAGGAGTTGCGCCTCCACCTCGGACAGCAGGTAGCTCTGGAACTCGTTGGCCTTGAGGGTGTTCGTGAGGGTCTGCCAGGTGTCGAGCTGCCCGGCGACCTCTCCCGCCTGCCGCTCGATCTCGGCCTTGCGCTCCAGCCGCTCGCGGGCCACCCGCTCCTGCTCGGCGAGGCTCCCGGCCCGCTCGCGGGCGGTGGTGAGTGCGGCGTCCGTCGCGGTGAGGTCGCGCTCGGCCTGGCGCAGGTTCGCCGGGTCGAAGGGTTCCAGCCCGAGCTGCCGCTCCAGCTCCGCGAGCTGTGCCCGCAGGTGCCCGACCTGCGCGGTGTGGGTCCGCGCGGCCTCCTCCAGCGCGGTGATCTCGGCTTCGGGGAGGGCGGCGGCGCGGGCCTGGGCCGCGTCCAGCCGCAGTTCTGCCAGGGCCGAGGTCAGCGCCGCGCTTGCGTCCGCCGCTTCATGGGTGCGGCCCGCCGCCGCTGCCGCCGCCGAGCGCAGGGTTGCCGCCGCCGCCGCGTGGGTACTCTCGGCGCGGGCGAGCGTGGCCTGCGCCTCGGTCAGGCGTGCCCGTACCGTCTTGATCTCCGCCAGCAGCCGTTGCCGCTCGCGGGCGGGGTCAGCCCCGGCAGAGCGCACCCGCGCCGCCAGTCCCGCGACGAGCCGTGCGGCGGTGTCGGCGGGGTCGCCCGAGACGTTCGCCTCCAGCACGCGCAGGTCGGCCTCGCGCTGGGTGAGCTGGGCTTCCCAGTCGCGCAGCTCGGCGGCCTGCTCCTCGGTGGACTTTTTCAGACTGGCGAGTTCCAGCCCGATCTCCTTGTAGCGCAAGCGGCGGCCTTCCAGGTCGGCGGTCAGGGCCGCCACGCGGGTTTCCAGCGCGGCGAGGTTGTGCTCGGCGGGCGGTGGGAGGATCTGCACGATGCCCTCACATAGCGGACACGGCTCCCCGAAGTGCAGGTGCGAGCGGTAGGCGGCGAGGCCCGCCTCCACCCGCGCAGCCTCCAGTTCGGCCTGCGCCCGGTCGAGTTCGGCCTTGGCCTGCTGGCCCTCGCGTTTGGTCCGGGCCTGCTCCCCGGTCAATGCGTCGTGCTGGGTCAACTCGGCCCTCTGCCGCTCGCGGCTGGACTCCAGCGCGGTCTTCTGAGCCTCCAGTTGCACCCGCTCCTGCCGCAGCTTCTCCAACTTCTGCGCTCCCTCGCGGGCGGCCAGGAAAGCGTCCTCGTCCCAGGGCAGGGGAGAGGCGTGGGTGCTTTGCGGGGTGCCCCCGGCGCGGCGCAACCGGGCGGCGTCGGCCTCGGCCTCGCGCAGGGTGTCGGCCTTCGCCTCCAGGTCGGGGATGCGCTGCTCTGCCAGCGCCGCTGCCTCCAAACCCGCCTGCGCGGAGTCCACGGCTTGCCGGGCCGCTGCCTCCGCACTGGCGGCCCGGTGGCGTTCGGCTTCCTCACGTTCGGCGGCGATGCGGGCGCGTTCGGCGGCGTCCAGCAGCGGCAGCACTCCGGCCACCCGCCGCGCCCGCGCTGCGCGTTCCGCACCCTCCCGCACCTGCCGGGCGCGGCCCTCCAGCACGTCCAGCCGCCGGGTGGTGTCCTCGCGCTCGCGCCACACGCCCTCCAGCGCCCGCAGACGGTTGACCTGCCCCTGAAGGCGCTCGCGGGTGTCGGTCAGCCGCTCGGCCTCGGCGCTCACGGCCTCGCGTTCGGCCCGCAAGCCCTTGACCGTTTCCACCGTCACGCCCGCGTATTCGCCCTCTAGCAGCGCGTGCAGGCTGCCGAGCTGGTGCTTGAGGCCCTTGGCGCGGTCCCCGGCAAAGCCGTGCATCGCCTTGACATGCTCCAGGCCCATCAACTCGCCCAGCAGGGCTTGCCGCTCGCGCCCGGTGCCGTGCAGGAGCCGCGAGAACTCACCTTGTGGCAGCAGCACGCTGCGGGCAAAGGTCTTGAAATCCAGCCCCACTACCCGCGCGATGCGCTCGCCCACCGCCCGCGTCCCGCCGTCGCTGAGGCCCACCCAGCGGTCTCCCTCGCGGCGCTCCAGCCGCACCTCGTTCTCGGCCTGCCGCCGCCCCTTGGACCGGGCGACCCGGTAGGTCTCGTCCCCCACCTCAAAGGTGAGGCTGACTGACAGCCCCCGCTCCCCCTGCGAGATCAGCGCGTCGAGGCCCGTTGCCCCCAGCCGGGGCGTGGTGCCGTACAGGGCGAAGGTCATCGCGTCGAGCAGGCTGGACTTGCCGCTGCCCGTCGGCCCGACGAGCGCGAACAGTTCGAGGTCTGAGAAATCCAGCGTGGTGTGCTGCCGGAAGGCGGTGAAGCCCTGGAGTTCGAGGGCGAGGGGCCTCACGCCACCACCCCTTCTTCCTCGCCCCGCGCGGCCTCGTCCGCCTCGCGGAAGGCGTCGCGTAAGTCGCCCGGCAACTCGCCCCGCCGCTCTTGATGGAAACGCTCGTAGAGGTCCAGTAGGCTCAGGCCCTCGCGCCGCCGCTCGGGCAGGGCGAGGTCTTCCTGCACCGCGTCCAGCTCCACCGCCAGCGTATTGGGCAGCCGCCGCAGCACCCGGTCCTTGAGGCCCGGCAGCGCGGTGCCCGAGGGTGCCCGCACGACCACCTTGACGAGGCCGGGAAACCCCTCCAGGGCCGCGAGCCGCGCGTCCACGTTGTCCAGCGTGACCCGCACGGTCCGCAGTTCGCGCCCGCTGGCGAGCGGAATCGGGAGGACGCGGGCAGGGCGCCCCGGCTCCACCTCCACCAGATTGACCTGCTTCTTCTCGCCGCCCTCCCCGAAGTCAAGCTGGACCACCGAGCCGGGGTAGTGCGCGAGCGGCATCTCCGAGTTCTGCTGCGGCTTGTGGACGTGCCCCAGCGCCACGTACTGCGCCGTCGCCGGAAGTTGCAATGGCGAGAGCGTGTAGGCGTTGAGCAGGTCAAACTGCATGGTGCGCTCGGAGCCGCTGGGGACCGCGCCGTCCATCGTGGCGTGGGCCATCAGCATGTTGACGCCCCCCGGCCGGAAGCCCTCCGCGAGCCGCCGCAGGAAAAAGCCCATGCCCTCGCGGTACTTCTGCCGCCACGCGCCCACGTCGCCGCCCAGCACGTCGGCCGCCTTGACGAGCCGCCGCTCGGACAGGAAGGGCAGCGCCCCCACCGTCAGCGTCTCGCCGCCGCGCGTCTGCACGGTGCGGATCATGTCCAGCGGGTTGGCGGTGGGCTGCGCCACGAGCTGCACGCCCACCCACCCCAGCAGCCCGGCAAGGCTGTGCAGCCGGGCCGCGCTGTCATGGTTCCCGGCGATGGCGACCGCCGGGATATTCGCGTCGCGCAGCCGCAGGAAGAAGTCGAAGACCGCCGCCTCCGCCTCCGCCGAGGGGTTCACCGTATCGAAGAGGTCGCCCGACACCAGCACCACGTCGGCCCGTTCGCTGCGGGCCAGCTCCGCGATCTCGGTCAGTGCCCCATGAATCTCGGGCGTCCGGTCAAAGCCCCTCAGATTCCGCCCGGCATGGAAATCGGCGGTGTGAAGTACGCGCATGACGGAAAAAATAGCACGGGGACGGGTTCGGCGCCGTAGCATATGGGCATGAGCGACCCCGCCTTCCAGCGCATGAGTGTGGAGGAGTACCTCCGCACCGAGCCGGACAGTCCGGTCAAGCGGGAGTACGTGAACGGATTCGTGTACGTGCTCGATCAGGGGGACGGGGCGCGGGCACAGGCCGGGGCCAGCAAGGGGCACGTCACCATCACGGGCAACGTCCACCATGCCCTGTACGGCCCGTGCCGCCGCGCCCACCGCCGCCTCTACGCCTCGGACATGAAAGTCCGGATCGAGCCCGAGGGGTCTTTCTACTACCCCGACGTGATGGTCGCCTGCGGACCAGACAACGGCGAGCCCTACTTCGAGTCCTCCCCCTGCCTGCTGGTCGAGGTGCTGTCCCGCCGCACCGCCGCTACCGACCGGCATGCCAAATATGCGGCGTATACGTCCCCGCCTTCCCTCCGAACCTACCTGATCGTCGCGCAGGAGGAGCGGCGGGTCTACGCCTACCATCGGGAGGACAGCGAATGGGTCCTCACCGAGTACGCAGGCCAGGGGGTCATTCCGCTGCCGTGCCCGCAGACGGAATTGCCGCTGGACGAGATTTACGCGGGCGTGCAGGACGCCTGAGCCGTCGCTACCTCCCACAGCCCCGTCGCCGCCTGATCCACCTGCCGCATCAGCTCCACCGTCCCCGCCAGCGCCCCCAGCATCCGCTGATAGTGCTGCACGTCCCCGAAGCTCAGCGTTCGCCCGCGCCGATCCTTCAGCCATTTCTCAGCGGGCTGATAACCACCCACGCGGAAGCTCCAGACTTCCGGCGGCACGCCCGTGAACCACTGCTGCGGGTTGATCAGCACTTTGCCCGCCTCACTTCCATCCGCGCTCCTCCCCTCCGCACTGTCGCCCGCTGCGGGCGGCGAATACTTTGGATACCCCTTCATTACCTCGTTTCCGCCCGCCTTGGGAAAGCCGCCCAGCTTGGGCGCCGTTCTCAGCAGGTGCAAGCCCGCCAGTTCGGCTCCCAGCTCCGCCAGCGCCCGGAAGCGTTCCGCCGAGTCGGGCAGGGGAATGCGCGGAAAATCCGTGCGGAGGAAATCGGCGTAGCGCGTGCGGTAGTTCGGACTATGCAGCACCGCGTAGATGTAATGAAACACGTCCTCGGGCGTGTAGAGGTCAGGGTTGCCATTCGTCTCGCCGTCGGGGGCGAAAGTCAGGTCCGTGGCTTCCGTCAGCGCCGTGATGAACTTCTTGGAGATGTTGGGCGTCCGGCCTTTCGAGTCAATTGGGAAATCGTAGGCAGTCAGCATCGGGCCGTTTGCTTCATGCTGTGGTTTGTAAGCGTACAACTCAGGAGTTGCACCTGCATAACGACGGGGAAGCGCTCCCAGCCGAGAAAATCTGGGAGTGTCTACGTCACAGATTCTGGGGGAGCGCGTCCGCATTCTGGCAGATGAGTTCCTGGCCGTTCCAACCACGTCCTACCAACAGCGCAGCCTGGAGGCTGCGCTGTCGATGTTCCTGGACACTGCCACCAAAACGGCGTTGCACCGCGCTGAGTTGGTCAGCAAAAGTGCGCTGAGCCGCCTCCTGAACGAGTACCCCTGGGATACGGCACAGGGTTGGGCCATCTTGCAGCGCGCCCAGTGGGACGCGCTGCTTGTCGCGGCCCGACGAAAACACCGCCCACTCCTGCGGCTGAGTGTCGACCTGACCAGCATCGAAAAAAAGGGCAGCACGCTGCCCTTCGTTCGCGTCTACAACGAGGTTCACGGCATCCATCTGGTCGTGTTGTTCGCCGAATACGGAGCGGTGAAGTTTCCCGTGGGGTACCGGGTCTACCGGGGCAAGGGGACAGCGACCCCAGTGACTCTGGCACGAGAACTTCTGCGAACCGTCCCAGACGCGATCCGTCGTCGATTCCGGATTCGCGTGTTAGCAGACAGCGGATTCGAATCCGCTGTCTTCCTGGATGAAGTCAGGCAGCTGGGCTTCGAGTTTGTGGTGGGCGTTCGGTCAACCCGGCGGACGATGCACCCAGGCGAGGTCACGGTGGCTGACTGTCCGCATGGAGGCTACATCGAATTGAAGAACTGGCCGCATGACCCGCTGGTGCTGGGTCGCGTCGACCGTGGAGACCGGGTGTTTCACGCGGTTTCTTCGGAACTGATGGAAGGCGACGAGGTGGTCGCCGAGGGGGCAAAGCGGTGGAGTGAGGAATCGTTCTTCAAGGAGGGCAAGCACCAGTTTGGTCTGGCGCAGTTCGCATTGCGAACTGCTGTGGGCCTGGATCGCTGGGTCCTGCTGGTGTTCCTGGCCTGGACACTGGCCATCCTGCACCGAGAGACCGGGATGACCCTGGAGGCGTGTGCTGCTCTGGCACTGATGACGGTCATGCCAGACGTTCATTTGAACCGCCTGCTCCTGACGTTCAGCAGAAACTCGGAATTTCTCCGCCAGCACGGCTATTCACTGCGCTATGCGAGGTGCAACTCCTGAGTACAATGGAAAGACGGATTCACCGCCTTTGTTGTCGGAACGAATCGCGCCATCAGAGACAATGTACTGTGTTATAAAAACATAGCCGTAGCTGGGTTCTTCTGGTGCCTGCCTACGAGTAATCAGACCAATATTTTTGTTTAGAAAATGCGTCATAATCTCAGTACGTGGGTTACACATAAACCCCCGATTCTTTCCCGTAAATATTGTGAAGCGCACGTCAAATGGCCTGTACAAAATCGGCGTTACTAAGTTAGCAAGGGATCCTACAGCTTGCAAGTCAGCTTGGGCGCCCTTCACTGTCCAGTCGCGGGCGTCCTTACCTAAGTTAAAGTGTTGCCGTGCCTGCTCTTCCGGCATCCCTACGAACGCTTCTGCCCGTTGCAACGCCTGTTGCGCGTCCATATCAATAGTCAGGGCGTCTCGGGCAGTTAGGACGCCGGTGGATGTGTTAGACATAATTTTTAGTAAATTCCACCCTTTCTCGTATTCCCCCCTGATCTCTGCATCCTGGTCGGCCCACAGGTATGTCGGGCTGCTCGGCTCCAACGTCTGATAGCCACCGCTCAGCACGTCATTCTCTGACAACCAGCGGTATTTGCTTTCCCTATCGCCCCACAGGTCGGCGCGGTGAATCTGGCTGTTGCGGGGGCCGGGGGCGCCCTCCCTGCGGACAAAGAGGCCGATGGCGACCCCGGTACGGATATCAAAGACATTCTGGTCGGCGCTGCCGTCGGGTGCCTTTTCCTTCTTGTTGGCGTTGCCGTGCAGGTCCAGCACGTAAATATCGTCAAAGGTGCGGGTCAGGCTCTGGCGCATGCCCCGGAAGGTGGGGTTGTCCAGGTAGCCGTGCGGGGTGATAAAGGCGACGATGCCCGCGCCCGTCTGCTCGACGCGCCACTGCGCCCAGCGGATGAACTTGACGTAATCGTCTTGCAGCCACTTGGGATTGCGCTCGCCCAGCGGTTGCCCGTCGACCTCGTAGTAGTTGCCAGCGATGCGGCGGGCCTTGTCCACCTTGCCTTTGATACGGACAGTGCCCTTGAGCAGGTCGTCGATCCACACGTTCTTATTGGCGCTGTGGCCGCTGTAGGGCGGGTTGCCCAGCACGACCATGATGGGGTAGTCGGCCTTGATCTTTCCGGCGGCCTGCGCCTCGTCGCTGATGGCGCGGAACTGGCCGGGGAGGGTCTGGATTTCGTGCTGCGGGTCTTCCAGGGTGTTGGTGAGGTAGACGTTCAGGCGGCGGCCCAGGCGGACGCTCAGGGCGTCGCGTTCCTGCTGCTCGGTGGGGGTGCTGTCCGGCAGGTCCAGGCCGCCAAGTTCCATGCTGAGCTTCAGGTGGGCGACGGCGTAGGGAGCCATCATCAGCTCGAAGCCGTACAGGGCGTGGATCAGGTGGTCGCGCACGAAGGCGGGCCACTGCCCGGCGTTGTCGCTGGCCTGATACCGCTGCCGCAGCAGCCGGATGATCTGATAGGGAAAGGTGCCGGTGCCGGTGGCGGGGTCGGTGATCAGTAGGCGCGGGGCGCTGAACTGCTTCTGGCTTCCCTGGTCATCACTGGTGGTGACGGTGGTTTTCCCCGTGTCCCCCAAGCCGTCCTCCAGCCCGAAGTCACGCTTCAGCAGGGCGTCCACGCTGCGAACAATGTAGTCCACCACGGGCGTGGGGGTGTAGTACACGCCGCGCTGCTCGCGCAGACGGGGGTTGTACTGGGCCAGAAAGGTTTCGTAGAAGTGGACGATGGGGTCTTCCTCGCGCACCTGCGTGCCGAATTCAGCCAGAATCCGGTCGATGGCGGCGTGGGCCAGCAGTCCGGCGAGGTCATCTACCAGAGTGACGTAGGGTTCGTCGTCCAGTTCCGGCCCGGTCAGGGTATAGAACAGCTTTTGCAGCAGCGGGTTGGTCTTGGGGATATTGCGGGCGGCGTCCTGGCGGTTGAAGGGCGCAGCGCCCGGCGCTCGGGCGTGCTGGACCCGCGCGGCGAAGAGGCCGTAGGCGAGGGTCTGCGCGTACATGTCCGAGAAGTCCTCGTGCGTCAGGCCTGGCAGGATGGTCTTGCGGAACGAGTCGAGCAGGTCTTTCAGGGTGTCGCTGGCCTCGCCCGCCAGGAGCACGTCCAGCGTGACGCTGCGAATCAGGGCGGTCAGGCGGGCCATTCGCGCGGCGAGTTCCTTGGCCGTACCGATTTCCAGAGGTGTCTGGGCTGCGAAGCCGTCCAGCAGGGCGCTTAACCCGGCGGGACCGTCTTTACTGCGCGTGAGTTTCTGGCCGTCCCACGTGCCAAGGGTCGCGCTGGCGCCGCGTTTCTCGCCGCTGACGTACCAGCGGAACTCCAGGTAATCGGTCAGCAGCAGGTTGGGGAGGGCCGCGCGGTAACGCTGAAGTTGCCCGGTCCTCTCGGTGTCCCCCAGGCTGATTCCCACGTCCTTGGCCTCGGCATACCCCAGGGTGAGCGCAGTTCCCTGCTCAGTGTGCTGAATCAAGTAGTCAGGAGCGCCGTACTTGCCGCGCTTGGGCTCGTTCGTGGCCGTTGTGCCCGGCATCAGGGCTTCCAGCAGGGTGCTCAGGGCGGCGCGGTGCGTGTGCTCGGTGGCGTGCCCGGCCTTCAGGTCCTGCTCGATACGGTCGAGGTAAGCCCGGATAGCCGCCTGCGCCTGTGCGGGGGTGGGGGAGGGGCTGGTCATGTGCCCCTCAGTTTAGGGGCCGCAACTCGTCTGTGGGCTCAATTTGAGAACTGGGCAACCGCAGGGTTCCTGTCTCCCGGCCTACACCTCCACCCGCTCCGGGAAGCCGGGCGGCAGGTCCGTCGCCGCAACCCGCTCCCCGATCCGGTCCACGAACACCAGCAGATTCGCCTCGCCGGGCCGCAGCTTGCTGGGCGCCCGCACCGCGTCGAAGCGCCCGGACTCGAAGGCGGCCCGCCCCAGCCGCTGGGTGGGCGCGTCCTCGCCCTGCTCGTTCAGCAATTGCCAGTCGCCCGTCAGCTCCTGCAAGGAAGTACCCAACCGCTCCCGCACCTCCGCGTCCGTCAGGTCCAGCACCCGCTCCGCCCGCACGCGCAGGCCCAGGCACGTCGCGCCGCGCAGGTCGGCGGGGTCGGCGTGGCCGGGGACTGCCGGAACTCCATGCCCGCCACCTCCCACCCGTGGGACGTGTACAGCACCCGCAGGTCTTCGCCCCGGCTGTAGCGGCCGTCTTTGGTCAGGTTGCACAGGTTCTCCTGCACCTCGTCCGCCGTCACGCCCTTCACGCAGCGGAAGACCTGGCCTTCCCAGGAGGCGGTGGGCAGGGATTGAAGCGCTTCTCGTAAGTCGGTGTCCCGCAGCATGGCCTGACCCTACCGGTCGGCAGGACCGGGTGGATTGGGACCCCGTTCAGCCACTACGTCCTCGCTGCCCAAATCAGCTCAAGAAGATGAAGGCCCGGCCGCCCCCTATTCTGCCCCCAACAGAACCGGACGGGCCGCGCTATCCTCTCGTCCATGACCGCTCAGCCCCCCACCGAGCCGTTTCGCGTGACGGGCGGCGTCAACAAGGTGCGCTTCCGCTCCGACACCGGCTTTACCGTGATGACCGCCCGCCTGCGCAACTCCGAGGGCGAGGACCCCGACGCCACCGTGATCGGCGTGATGCCCCCGCTGGACGCCGGGGACACCTTCAGCGCCGAGGTGCTGATGGAGGAGCACCGCGAGTACGGCTACCAGTACCGGGTGCTGAACATGGTGCTCGAAGCCCAGCCCGCCGACCTCACCGAAGCGGGCGTCGCTGCCTACCTTGAAGCGCGGGTGGGTGGGGTGGGCAAGGTGCTTGCCGGGCGCATCGCCAAGACCTTCGGGCCGTCCACCTTCGACGTGCTGGAACAGGACCCCGAGAAGCTGCTCCAGGTGCCCGGCGTCACCCAGTCCACCCTGCACAAGATGGTCTCCAGTTGGAGCCAGCAGGGACTGGAACGCCGATTGCTCGCGGGACTCCAGGGCCTCGGCCTCTCCATCTCCCAGGCGCAGCGGGCGGTCAAGCACTTCGGGGAAGCGGCACTGGAACGCCTTCAGGCCGACCTCTTCGCCTTGACCGAGGTGGAGGGCATCGGCTTCGTGACCGCCGACAAGCTGTGGCAGGCCGCAGGAGGCGCGAACGACGACCCCCGCCGCCTGACCGCCGCCGCCGTGTACGCGCTTCAGCAGGCCGGGCAGCAGGGCGGGCACTCCTTCCTGCCCCGCGCAAGGGCGGAGCGCGGAGTCATGCACTACACCCGCGTATCGGCGGAGCAGGCCAAGCTTGCGGTGGAGACAGCCACCGAACTTGGCCGCCTGTGCGACGACCCCACCAAAGACGGGGAGAGCCGCATCTACCTCCCCCACGTCCTGCGGGCCGAGAAGAAGCTCGCTACCCTGATCCGCACCCTCCTCGCCACCCCGCCCGCCGGGGACGAGTGGACGGTGCCCAAGGGCGCGGCGAAGGGGCTGTCGGCGGAACAGGCGGGGGTGCTGAACCTGCTGGAGGAGAATCGCCTCGTCGTGCTGACCGGTGGCCCCGGCACCGGCAAGAGCACGACCACGCGGGCGGTCGCGGACCTCGCGGAAAAGCTGGGGCTGGAGGTCGGCCTGTGTGCCCCCACCGGCAAGGCGGCCCGCCGTCTGGGGGAGGTGACCGGGCGCCCCGCGTCCACCATTCACCGGTTGCTGGGGTACGGCCCGGCGGGGTTCCGGCACAACCACCTCGAACCCGCGCCCTATGACCTCCTGATCGTGGACGAGGTCAGCATGTGCGGCGACGCGCTGATGCTCTCGCTGCTCGCCGCCGTGCCGCCGGGGGCGCGGGTGCTGCTCGTGGGCGACACCGACCAGCTTCCGCCCGTGGACGCGGGGCTGCCCCTCCTCGCCATCGCGCAGACCGCCCCCACCGTCCGCCTGACCACCGTGTACCGTCAGGCCGCCGAGAACCCCATCATCCGGGCGGCTCACGGCCTGCTGCATGGGCAGGCGCCGGGGTGGGGTGACCCTCGCCTGGCCCTCACCGAAACCGAACCCGACGTGGGCGCCCGCCGGGTGGCCTTGATGGTGCGCGAACTTGGCGGGCCGGGGCAGGTGCAGGTGCTCACGCCCATGCGCAAGGGACCGCTGGGGGTCGAGCTGCTGAACACCCACCTCCAGAGCCTCTTCAATCCCGGTCAGGGCGGCATCCGCATCGGGGACGGCGAGGCCCGCCCCGGCGACGTGGTCGTGCAGACGAAGAACGACTACCAGAACGAGGTCTTTAACGGCACGCTGGGCACCGTCCTCAAGGCGGAGGGCAGTCGCCTCACCGTGGACTTCGACGGCAACATCGTGGACCTGGGCGGGGCCGAACTGTTCAACCTGCAACTCGGCTACGCCCTGACCGTCCACCGCGCTCAGGGCAGCGAGTGGCCCACCGTCCTCGGGGTGCTGCACGAGGCCCACATGCCGATGCTCTCGCGCAATCTGGTGTATACGGCGCTCACCCGTGCCCGCGACCGCTTCTACGCGGTGGGGTCGGCTTCGGCGTGGGAGAAGGCCGCCGGGCGCCAGCGCGAGGAACGCAACACGGCGCTGCTGGAGCGGGTGCGGGGGCGGTGAGGAAAGACGTGCCGTCGTCCCTCGCATCCCCGGTCCATTCGGCGGGTATTCACGCCCTGCACGGCTACATGGGCAGCGGTAAGACGACGCTGGCCCGGCGTCTGGAGCACGAGTTGCCCGCCCTGCGGTTCACCATCGACGAGTGGATTGTCGCCCTGTACGGCCCTGACCTGAATGCCGAGGAGTTCCCGGTCGCTTCCCGACGTGTCACCGCCGTGCTGGAGGGCCAGTGGAAACGTGCCGTCACCCTGGGCATTCACGTCATCCTCGACTACGGGTTCTGGACGCGCAGGGGCCGCGATGGCCTACGTGCGGAAGCTTCCGCGCTCGGCGTACCGTTGACGTTTTACGCGCTGGAGCTTCCCGAGGAGGAGGCGTGGCGACGTATCCGGCGGCGTAATCTGGAGCCGGGAGTGCTGCCGATTGCCGACGAGACCTTCACCCGGCTCAGGCCGCGATTCGAGCCTCTCGGACCGGACGAGACCGCGCTCCAAGTGTCTTTCGAGTAGGGAATTGACCCTTAACCCATGCTATCCTTCAATTCCGGAGGCCGAGCGCCCCGGTTTTTCTTTTTGGCCCCGCGTGGGGCGGGCGCTCGTGTTCAGGCATGAAATACATCTTCGTGACGGGCGGCGTGGTCAGCA
This sequence comes from Deinococcus sp. NW-56, assembly GCF_002953415.1. Taxonomy (NCBI): domain Bacteria; kingdom Thermotogati; phylum Deinococcota; class Deinococci; order Deinococcales; family Deinococcaceae; genus Deinococcus; species Deinococcus sp. NW-56. The sequence continues at coordinate 1,187,972 of NZ_CP026516.1, forward strand.
GCCTCGGCAAGGGCGTGGCGAGTGCGTCCCTGGGCGCCCTCCTGCGGGCGCGGGGCTACAAGGTCACGGCGGTCAAGATCGACCCTTACATCAACATCGACGCGGGCACCATGCGGCCCTACGAACACGGCGAGGTCTTCGTGACCGCGTCCGGGGCCGAGACGGACCTCGACATCGGCAACTACGAGCGCTTCCTCGACCTCGACATTCCGCCCGGCAGCAACATCACGACCGGGCAGGTGTACCTCGAAGTGATCCGCCGCGAGCGGGCCGGGGACTACCTCTCGCAGACGGTGCAGGTCATCCCGCACGTCACCGACGAGATCAAACGCCGCATCCGCGCGGCGGGCGAGACGGCGGGCGCCGAGATCGTGCTGATCGAGGTGGGCGGCACGGTGGGCGACATCGAGTCGCTGCCCTTCCTGGAAGCGATCCGGCAGTTCCGCTTCGACGAGGGCGACGAGAACGTGCTGTACCTGCACCTCACGTTGGTGCCGTACCTGGGCACGTCCAACGAGTTCAAGACCAAGCCCACCCAGCACTCGGTGGCGACCCTGCGCTCGGTGGGCATCAGCCCCGACATCGTGATGGTGCGCTCCAAGGACAAGCTGCCGCCCGAGATCACCCGCAAGATCGCGCTGTTCACCTCGGTGCGGGAGAACCGGGTGTTTTCCTCCTACGACGTGGGCCATGTCTACGAGGTGCCGCTCGCGCTGGAGGAGCAGGGCCTGGGCAAGGCGGTCGAGGACCTGCTGGGGCTGGAGCGCACCCACCCCAATCTGGGCGTGTGGCAGAACGCGGTGCGGACGATCAAGCACCCGGCGAACGAGGTCACCATTGCCCTGGCGGGCAAGTACACCGAGATGCCCGACGCCTACCTCAGCCTGCTGGAGTCGCTCACCCACGCCGGAATCGCCAACGATGCCCGCGTGAACATCAAGTGGGTGAATGCCGAGGAGCTGACGGACGGGGACCTCGAATCGCAACTCGGGGACGCCGACGGCATCCTGGTGCCCGGCGGCTTCGGCATTCGCGGCATCGAGGGCAAGATTCGCGCCGCCGAGTACGCCCGCACGCGCGGGGTGCCGTACCTGGGCATCTGCCTGGGGATGCAGATCGCGGTGATCGAGTACGCCCGCCACAAGGCCGGACTGGAGGGGGCCAACTCTGCCGAATTCGATCCCTACGCGCCGCACAAGGTCGTGGACCTGATGCCCGAGCAACTGGAGGTCGCCGGGATGGGCGGCACCATGCGCCTGGGCGACTGGCCGATGGACCTCCGCGCCGGGACAAGGATCGCCGAGCTGTACGGCGTGCCGGGGGGAGGCACCGTCAAGGAGCGCCACCGCCACCGCTACGAGGTCAATCCTGCCTACGTAGAGCAGCTTCAGGCCGCCGGGCTGACGATCAGCGGCGTGACCCCCGGCGTTGCGGGGCGCGGGGCCGGGCTCGTGGAGAGCATCGAGATCGCGGACCATCCCTTCTTCGTGGCCCTGCAAGCCCACCCCGAGTTCAAGAGCCGTCCGATGCGGCCGAGCCCGCCCTTCGCGGGGTTCGTGGCGGCGGCGTTGGGAAGCGGCCAGCGGCCAGCCACCAGCAGCCAGTCCGAGAAAGCGGAAGCGTAAGGCGACAGGAGACCAGGGAGCCTCAGCGCGTGCTGGGGCTTTTCTCCTGCTGGCCGCTGGGAGCTGGAAGCGGGATGCCCAGCGTCTCCAGCACCGCGTCCACCTGTTCCGCCAGCCCCTCCAGCCCCCCCCCGTTGTCCAGCACGGCGGTGGCCCGCCGCCGTTTCTCCTCGGCGGGCATCTGGCGGGCGTCCCGCGCCATTACCTCCTCGCGCGTCAGGCCGGAGCGGGCGGTCACACGTGAGACGCGGACCTCCAGCGGCGCGTCCACGACGAGCACGGCGTCCATCTGCTTCTCCAAGCCCCCCTCGAACAGCAGGGGCACGTCCTGCACGATCCACTCCTCCCCACGGGCGGCGGCTTCCTGTTCCAGCGCCAGCATTCGTGCCCGCACACGCGGGTGGGTGATGCCGTTCAGCACCGCGAGCCGCGCCGGGTCCCCGAACACCCGCGCCGCGAGCGCCGCCCGGTCGAGTTTGCCGCCCTGCACCACGCCGGGAAACTCGGCTTCGATCTCGGCCAGGACCGCTGGGTCGCGGGTCACCTCGCGGGCGACCTCGTCGGCGTCGAGGACGGTCAGGCCGCGCTCCCGCAACAGGGCCGCGACCGTGCTCTTGCCCGCGCCGATGCTGCCGGTCAGGCCCAGTCGGCGCGGCTGGGCGGGGGAGAGGGAAGGCATGGGGGCAGTCTAGGGCCGCCGTCAGGTGCCCGTCACCCGGCGCTCCTACGCTGCCGGGGACGATGCCTCTGCCCTGCGCGGTTCCGATTTTGCCCTCTCACACGGACTTCACCCCGCTTCTGACGGGCCAGCCTATCTTGGGCGGATGCGGTCCCGCCTGGCCCCCGACTCCGGCTTGCGCCCCTCTGACGCCGGTGTTAGCCTCACCCCTGGAGGTTTCTGAGTGAAACGACGTACCCTCGGCCCGCTGCTCGCGGCGGCCACCCTGTCTGCGGCCCTGGCCCAGACCCAGGCGCCCCCGACGCAGACGCCGCCGCCGGCGCCTGCCTCGGCGCAGCCCGCGGCCCCGGCGACTCCCCAGGCGGCCCCGCTGCCCGCCGCGAACTACGTGGCACTGGGTAACTTCTACTACGGCCGGGGCAACTTCGATCAGGCCTACGTGGCTTTTCGCGCCGCCGCCGAGATCGATTCCCGGAGCAGCGACGCCCTGCTGGGCCTGGGCCGCTCGCAGGTCAAGCTGCGGCTCTACGCACCCGCCATCGAGACGCTGCGGCGCCTGATCACCCAGGACGCCCGCAACCTCAGCGGGCACCTCGCGCTCGCGCAGGCTTACCAGCAGCAGTTCATCGGGGCGGGGGACCGGGCCAGCGTGTCGGGCAACCTCGCTCAAGCCCTGGGGGTGCTGACCCAGGCCGAAGCGCTCGCGCAGGCGAGCCCGGAAGCCGAGCGCAACCTCAACCTCAGCAAGGTCTGGAACGAGCGCGGCAACGTGCTGCGCCTTCAGGGGGCGGCCACCCAGGCCATCGAGGCCTTCAAGCAGGCCAGCACCCTCAACCCCGAGAATGGGCTGATCCTGTTCAACCTCGGCGACATGTACTACGCCACCGGGAACCTCGTGGCGGCGCTCGACAGCCTGCAGCGGGCGGTGATCACCGACCCCGCCGACGCCTACAACCGCGCCTACTATGCCAAGCTGCTCGCCCTGAGCGGCAACGTCACGGCGGCCAAGCCGGAAGCGGCGCAGGCGGCCCGCCTCGCCCCGAACAATCCCTACGCGGTCGGGCAGTACGGCGTGGTGAGCTACCTCAGCCGCGACCCGGTGACCGCGCGGGCGCAGCTCGCGCAGGCAGTGCGGCTCGATCCGCTGCGCTACCCCGAGTTCTACTACTACCTCGGGCGCCTCGACCTCGACGCGGGCGATCTCAAGGCGGCCCGTGAGAACCTCACCCGCGCGGTGGCGCTGGGCAGCACGACCGCCGAGTGGATCTACTACCTGGGCCTGAGCTACGAGCGCGGCGCCGGGGCCATCGCCCCCGACCGCCTCAAGGCCCGCGAGAATTACGAGCGGGCGCTCAAGCTCAACCCGGGTTACGCCCTGGCCCGCGAAGGCCTGACGCGCGTCCGCTGACCTCACGCACTTTCACCCCCCTTCCGCGCCTGGGAGGGGGTTTTTGCGGGCGTCTGAACTTTCCCTTAAGCCCGGCCGGGGGCGGGGCGCGGCTAAGATGAGGACTGTTGCCGCCTCCCGCCCACCGTGGGTGGGTGATCCCGGCCCGAAAGGAGCATTTCCATGGCCTACCAACTGCCCCCCCTGCCCTACGCCTACGACGCCCTTGAACCCCATATCGACGCGCGGACGATGGAGATCCACCACACCCGGCACCACCAGGCCTACATCGACAACGCGAACAAGGCGCTCGAAGGCACCGGCATGGAGAACCTCAGCGTCGAGCGATTGATTCAGCAGCTCGACCAGGTCCCGGCTGACAAGAAGGGCGCCCTGCGCAACAACGCGGGCGGCCACGCCAACCACAGCCTCTTCTGGCAGGTCATGACCCCGCAGGGCCAGGGTCAACCGCAGGGCGAACTTGCGGCGGCCATCGAGCAGGCCTTCGGGTCCTTCGACGCCTTCAAGCAGAAGTTCGAGGACGCGGGCAAGACGCGCTTCGGCTCGGGCTGGGCGTGGCTGGTCGTGCAGAACGGGAACCTCGCCGTCGTCTCGACCGCCAACCAGGACAACCCGCTGATGGGCGAGGCGATTTCCGGCACGAGCGGCACCCCGATTCTGGGAGTGGACGTGTGGGAGCACGCCTACTACCTGAACTACCAGAACAAGCGCCCCGACTACCTCGCGGCCTTCTGGAACGTCGTCAACTGGGACGAGGTCGCCCGCCGCTACGCCGAGGCGAAGGGGCAGTAACCCCTCCCCCCCAGCAGCCCCAGGTCACGTGCCTGGGGTTGTTTGCTGCTCCAGCCCGGCCAACCACGCTTCGGCCTCTTCCGGCCCCAGCACCTGCGCCTCACGCTCCGGGCCGAACCACGCCAGCAGCGTGAGGAGGTCGCCCCCGTGGTGTTCCTCCAGATTCCCGAAGATGACCTTGTGGTCGCCGTCCGCGAGGTGCAGCAGTCCGGCGGGCGGGGCGCTGGGGCGGGTACCCACCGTGAGTGCTTCGCCCAGCCACACGGCGTCCACGTCGCTGCCGTCGGCGGGGTTGAGCAGACCGGGCAGGCAGCCGTAGTTCACCGGGGCGGCCCAGGGTTCCTGGCGGTACGGCACGACCTCGCCGCCGCGCCATACCCAGCGGTCCAGGGTGCCGCGCGTCCACTCCACCACGCCTTCACGCTCGCGGAGGGCGGTCATGGCTGGACCTCGTACAGCTCGACCTGCCGCAGCACCGTGCCCCCGAAGCTCAGCGCGGCGCGGTAGGCCCCCTGCGCGGGGGCGGCCAGCGTGAAACGGGCCTCCCGCTGCGCGGCGTCGAGGTACACGCTGTCGCGCCCCAGTTCGCGCGAGCCGTCGAACCACACGACCTCCAGATAGCCCGGCTCGAAGCGGCCCTCCACCCGCGCCCGCAGTTCCAGTTCCTGCCCCGCGCGGCGCAGGCTGGCTTCGGTGATGCGGGCGGGCAGCTCGACCTCGACCTGCGGGGGAATCAGCGGCACGAAGTTGTAGCGGCAGCCCGCCAGGGCGGGGGCCAGCAGCAGCAGGGTCAGCAGGAGGCGGGGGGACATGGGGGCATTGTAAGGAGGGGCCGTGAGGGCAGGCCCCGCCCTACACCCCGGTCGCCACGATGGCCCCCAGCAGCGCCACCGGGGCCGTCTCCGCCCGCAGGATGCGCGGGCCGAGGGTGACGGCGACGGCGCCCCGTGCGGTCAGGGCCGCGACCTCCGTGTCCGAGAGTCCGCCCTCCGGCCCGGTCAGCACCGTCACCGGGGCGTCCCAGGTCAGGTGGTCCGTCAGGCGCTCCCGGCTGCCGGGCTGGGCGACGAACAACTGGCCCTCCCAGCTCAGGTCGGTCAGGGAAACGGGGTCAAGCACCTCCGGCGTCACCGCCCGGCGCGACTGCTTGCTGGCTTCCTCCGCCACCCGCCGCAGGCGCGTGAGCTTCTGCCCGCCGATCTCACGGGCGTCGGCGTGACGGGTGACCAAGAGTTGCACGCGAGCCACGCCGAGTTCGGTGGCCGCCCGCACCACGTCCGCGAGCTTATCCCCCTTCAGTAGCGCGACGGCCAGCGTGACGGGCTGCGGGGTCTCGGCGGCGCCCGCCACCCGTTCCCCCAGCGCGAGGACGGCGCGGGTGTCGTCCAGTTCTTCCAGGGTCGCCCCCGCCTCGGCCCCCTGGCCGTCGAAGACGCGCACGGGGTCGCCGGGCCGCAGCCGCAGCACGTGCAGGTGCCGGGCTTCACGCGGCCCCAGGGTCATCTGGGGGGTCAGGGCAGGGACGCGGACACGGTGCTCAGCCATCTCCGGCCCTCACTGCGGCAGGCGGGCGGTCACCAGCGCCCACTCGCCGTCCACGGTCTCGCGCACGTCCCCGAAGCCTTCCCGCGCGAGCGCCTCCCGCACCAGCTCCAGCTTGCCCGTCAGGATGCCTGTCAGGATCAGGTCGCCCCCCGGCACAAGGTGGGCGGCGTACTCCCCGGCGAGCAGGTCGTGCAGCTCGGCGTAGAGGTTCGCCACGACCACGTCGTAGGCGTCCACCCCCTCCTCTGGGAAAGTCAGCGCGTCCAGCCCCAGCGTGCCTTCCTCGAAACGCACCTGCGAGGCGGGCACGCCGTTGATCTCGGCATTCTCCCGCGCGATGGGCACGGTGACGGGGTCGATATCCACCCCGAAGGCGAAGCGGGCGCCCAGCAGCGCCGCCGCGAGCGCGAGGACGCCGCTGCCGGTTCCCACGTCAAGCACCCGCGCCCCGGTGCCCCCCGGCCCGCGCGTGCCCAGCTCCAGCGCGGAGAGGGCCTCCACTGCCAGCCGGGTGGTCGCGTGGTGCCCGGTCCCAAAGGCCATGCCGGGTTCGATGACCAGCGGGAGTTGCCCGGCCTCGACCTCCTCCCGCTGCCACGGGGCCACGATGGTCACCCGTCCGGCCCGCACCGGGCGCAGGGTGCGGCGAAACTCGGCCTGCCAGTCCTGATCGGCTTCCTCGCGCCACTCGCCGTCCGAGACGGAGTCAGGCAGCGGCACCCGCTCGTCGAAATACACGCGGATCGCTCCGGCCCGTTCTTCCAGCCCGGTCGCGCCCGCCTCCCACAGGGAGTCGAGGTCGGTTTCGCGGGTCTGGAAGGTGCCGGGGAGGTGGTACACGAGCATGGGGGAGAGTGTAGCGGGCGGGTGGCCTGTGGCTCGTGGCTTGTGGAGGGCCGGGGCCGAAGCCAGCGCCTCTGCACAAGCGACACGCCCCGCGCCACGAGCCTCTACACTCTCCCCCATGAAACTCGCCATCGTCGGTGTCGGGAAGCTGGGGCTGGCCCTGCTGGAAGGGGTCTTGTCGCGCGGGGTGATGGCAGCGGGAGACATCGGGCTGCTGGACGCGAACGCGGGGCGGGCCTCCGACCTCGCCTCGCGCACGGGGGCCGCATTGATCGGCGCCTCGGACCTGCGCTTCGCCGAGCGGGTGCTCGTCAGCGTGCAGCCCCGCGTCTTTCCGGAAATCAGCGAGTGGCTCGCGCAGGAGAACGCCGGGTACATCAGCACGATGGCCGGGGTCAGCACCAACACGCTCTCCCGCCGCCTGGGCACCAAGCGGGTGGTGCGGGTGATGCCCAACCTCGCCGCGACCATCGGCCGGAGCCAGACGGCGATCACCGCTCCGCGCGAGGCGGAACTCAGCGGGGACCTCGACTTCGCCCGGTCGCTCTTCGGTGCGGTGGGTGACGTGTATGACCTGCCCGAGCACCTCTTCAACGCCTTTACCGGCATGAGTGCCTCCGGCCCCGCCTACGCCGCGCTGGTGGCCGAGGCGCTGGCCGACGGCGCGGTGCGGATGGGTCTGCCCCGTGCCCTGGCCCACGAACTCGCGGCCAAGGTGCTCGTCGCCAGTGGCGAACTCCTCCAGCAACGGGCGCACCCCGGCCTGCTCAAGGACGAGGTCGCCAGTCCCGGCGGCACCACCATCGCCGGGCTGGAGGTGCTGGAGGCGGCGGGCGTGCGCGGCGCGGTGATGCGGGCGGTCGTGGCAGCGACGCGCCGGGGCAGCGATCTGGGGAAAGATCAGGAGTAGGGGAGGTTCACTCCCAGATGCCGTGAGGTCTCTGTCCGCCGCCTCCCCTCTGGCCCTCTTTCGGCACCGACCCTTCGCGGTGCTGTGGGGGGCACAGACCTTCTCGGGTCTGGGAGACGGCATTTTCCGGGTGGCGCAGGTCGCCCTGCTGCTGAGGCTGACCGGATCGGCGGCGGCGCTCAGCGGGCTGCTGTTGGTAGCGGTGTTGCCGGGCATCGCCCTGGCACTGCTGGGAGGTGCGCTGGCGGACCGGGTCGACCGCCGCCGACTCCTGGTCGGGGCGAACACAGTCCGGGGGCTGCTGATGGCGGCCTTCGCGGGGCTGGCCCTCGCGGACGCCGTGCAGCTCTGGCACCTCTACGCGCTGGCGCTGCTCTACGGCGGGGTGAGTGCGCTGGCGAATCCGGCTTTTGATGCCCTGCTGCCCGCCCTGGTGCCGCGCGAGCGCTTACAGGGGGCACAGGCCCTCTTCCTGCTGGGGGACAACGTGGCCGCCATCGTCGGCCCGGCGCTGGGCGGGGTCCTGCTCGTCGTGGTAGGGGCTGGGGGTGCGGCGGCGGTCAATGCCCTGTCCTTCGGTGTCCTCGTCGCCGGGTTGCTGAGCTTGCGGGTGGGGGCCTCCCCGGTGCCGGAAGGCCCCCGGCCGTCCGTGTGGGGAGATATAGGCTTCGGCCTGCGCTACGCCCGCACTCAGCCCGCCCTGCTCTCCCTGCTGACCCTGTTCGCCGTCATCAACCTGAGTGGTGCGACGCTCGCGGTGGCGCTGCCGCTGTTCGTCACGGAGACGCTGGGGCAGCCCGCCGCCACCTACGGCCTCTACCTGACGGCGATGAATGTGGGGATTCTCGGGGGCGTGGCCCTGATGGGAGCCCTCCGGGTGCGGCGGCGCGGGCTGGCGATCCTGGGCAGTCTCTTCGCGGCGGGGCTGCTGGGCTACCTGCCCCTCGCCCTCTCGCGGGAGGTGGGGGTGGGCCTCGTCGCTGTGCTGCTCATTGACGGTTTGGCGATGGTGTCCAACGTGCTGTATCCGGCCTGGGTCGGCGCCCACATCCCCGACGGGTACCGGGGGCGGGTCTTCGGCCTGACCTCGCTGGTGAGCTATAGCCTTGTTCCCGTGGGCTTCGCCATGGCGGGGACGGTGGCGGGAGTGCTGGGACCACCGGGAGCCCTGCTGGGAGCCGGGCTGCTGCTGATAACGGTCGCGGTGCTGGGGCTACTGGTGCCCGCGTTGCGGCGGCTGGAGTAGTGGGACGGCTCGCTGCTGACCCCTCCTATACTGCCCCCCGTGCCCGGCCCCGAAGTCCTGCTCTACGGCATTCCACTCGCTTTCCTCGCCGGATTCATAGATGCGGTGGCGGGGGGCGGCGGCACCATTACGCTGCCCACGCTCTTTTTTATGGGCCTGACTCCCGCGCAGACGGTCGCCACCAACAAGCTGCTCGCCATCTTCGGGTCGGGGAGCGCGACCGTGCAGTACTGGCGCAAGGGCCATGTGGAACGCGGGCTGGTGCTGCGGCTGATTCCGCTGGCGCTGGTGGGGAGTGCGCTGGGAGCCTTTCTGGTGCGCTTCGTGGACCCCGACGCCTTTCGCACGCTCGTCGGTGTGGTGATCTTGGGCGTGGGGGCGCTGGTGCTGGCGAACAAGCGCTTCGGCCTGGAGGACCGCTACCCCGGCCTGACCACCCGCACGCTCGCGCTGACGCTGCCGGGGGCCTTTGTCATCGGCATCTACGACGGCTTCCTGGGGCCGGGGACGGGTACGTTCCTGATGTTCCTGTTCGCGCTGGCGGGCTTCAATCTGGTGCGCTCCAGCGGCAACGCCCGCACGATCAACTTCGCCACCAACCTCGGCGCCTTCCTGTTCTTCCTGATCGGCGGCCACATGGTGTGGTGGATCGGGTTGCCGATGGGCGTGGCGAACGCGCTGGGGGCCACCCTGGGTGCCCGGATGGCGATGCTGCGCGGGAGCGGCTTCGTGAAGGTGATCTACGGGGTGATCGTGGTGCTCGTCGCGGCGCGGCTGCTGTTCGGGTAACGGAACTGCCCAACCGTGCCCCCGCGCCCCCTCCCCCAGGCCCCCACACGGCAGAATCCGGGTATGACTTCACCGAATGGCGGGCGGACCGAACAGGCGATTCTGGCGGGCGGGTGCTTCTGGTGTACGGAAGCCGTCATGAAGGACGTGCGCGGCGTGACGAAGGTTGAAAGCGGCTATATCGGCGGCCACACCCCCAACCCCGACTACCGCAGCGTGTGCAGCGGCACGACCGGCCACGCCGAGGCGGTGCGGGTGACCTTCGACCCCGCGCAGGTGAGCTTTCGCGACCTGCTGACGCTGTTTTTCGCCACCCATGACCCCACCACCCTCAACCGCCAGGGAGCCGACGTGGGCACCCAGTACCGCTCGGCGGTCTTTCCGCTGACGCCGGAACAGACGCAGACCACACGCGAGGTCATGGCCGACCTGATCGCGCGGGGCATCTTCGACCGGCCCATCGTGACCACCCTCGAACCCGCGACCGAGTTCTACGTCGCCGAGGACTACCACCAGGACTACTACGCCAACAACTCCCGCCAGCCCTACTGCATGGCCGTGATCGCGCCGAAGGTCGCGAAGCTGCGCAAGGAGTACGGCGACCGCCTGCGGGCCTGAGGGGCTGGCCTAGGGGCGCTCCCAGACATAGGGCGTCGTCGTCGTCACGGGCAGCAGGCCGCTGCGTTCCAGAATGGGCCGCGAGGCGTCCGTGCTGTCGCTGTGCAGGTAGCGGATGCCCCGGCCGAGCGCCGACCCTGCGCGGGCGGCGGTCAGCGCCCGGTAGATGCCCTGACCGCGCCACTCGGGCAGCGTCCCGCCACCCCACAGCCCTGCGAACTCGGTGCCCGGCACGACTTCCAGACGGCCGACACAGACGACCTCGTCCGTGGTCTCCGCGATCCAGAGTTCGATTCGCCCACGGTGCCTCTCCAGCCGCCGCATCAGCTCCTCGGGTCGGAAGGGAAGACCAAAGACCCGGCTGTGCGTGTCAGCCGCCCGCGTGACGTCGGGGAGGGGACTGGGCTGGTCGTCGATGCGGCGCAACCGGACACCTCCCGGCAGGGTGACTGGCCCCTCGAGGTGCCGCGCTTCGCCGACCATGACGGTTTCCTGATCCTCGGGCTGGAAGCCGTACTTCCGCAGGCGCCCGGGGAGATCGGCGGGGAGGTCGTGCCCCCGCGTCTTCCACTCGACGGAGGTGATGGTGGGATCGGCGGCGTAATGCTCCAGCGTCTGCGCGATCAGGTCGTCCAGGGCCTGCCCGCTGAGGCCCTCCAGCGAGCGGTAGGAGACAAAGCCCCGTGCCCCAAACTTTCCGCGCCACAGCGGTCCGTCGCGGTCGTGGCTCGTGGCGCCCGACATCTCGGCCTGCTCCCTGAGCTGCGCGTCGTAGGCCGCGAGCAACCGGCGCTGTTCTTCCTCATGGGACCTGGACATCGGGTCAGCCGACCGGGGAAGGGGCGGGGTGCGGGCGGTCCTGGGCGGCCAGCAGTTCCTCCACGCCGCGCCGTAGCCGCACGGCGAGTGGGAACGTCAACCAGCGCTGAAGCTCTTCGCGGGGGGGCTGGGCAGTGAACCACAGGTCGAAGGTGTCCACGACCCTAGGCGCTCCGGCGGGGCCAGCCTCGCGGGTCACCGGGTCGCCCGCACCGACGTCGCCGCCTTCCAGCACGCGGGTGTAGAAGCCGGGGCGCCGGGCTGCCGCAAACTGCTTGACGAAGCTCGCGTCCTCCATCCGCGCCCCCAGCGTCGCGCAGGGAATCCGGGAGGCGGTGACCTCCAGCAGCACGCTCCCCACCCGGAAGCGCTCCCCGATCGCGATCCCGGCCGACTCCAGTCCCTCCAGCAGCAGATTCTCCCCGAAGGTGCCCGGTTCCAGCGTCCTGCCCAGGGCCTCCTCCCAGTGGGCGTAATCCTCGCGGGTGTAGACGTAGACGGCCTGATCGGGGCCGCCGTGGTGCTTGCGGTTCAGGACGTGGTCGCCGTCCAGCCCCGCCGCCGTGACCCCGACCCGGCTGGGCACCGCGTGTTTGTGAATGCCGCTGACGATCTGGCGGGGACCGACCTGCACGGCGGTGGGCTGGCCCACGTGAACGCTGAGAAGCTTCATATGGGGGCAGGCTAGCGCCCCGGCGGGGGTATGGTGCGCGTTCTCCCGGTGCCCCGTGCGCCGGGCGGGGTAGGCTGCGGCCCTATGCGCCCCCGCCTGCCCCGGCCCCTGCTCGGCGGCCTGATCGCCCTCCTGACGCTGCTGGCCGCTCCCGGTGCAGAGGCCGCCGCCCAGCCCATCCAGGCCCCCGGCCCGCTGGGGCTGAACCTCCCGCCGCCGGACCGCGCCGCCCTCGATGGCCTGGGCCTGAACGCCTGCCCCGAGCCGACCGCCCGCCTCGACCGCCTACTGTATGAGCGCACCGGGGGCCAGGGCGCGGCCCTGAGCTGCGGCAACCGGGTGGAGGGGCTGCTGCATCTGCCCCAGGCCGACCCTGCCTACAGCGCCCAGCCGCGCACCCCGCAGGGCGGCTATGACGCGCTGGTGGCCGAGCTGGGGCGGACCCGGCGCGAACTGGTGATCGCCAACATGATCTGGGACGAGGGGGCGGACGCGCCGGGGGCCTCGGTGGCGCTCGCCATCGCTGCGCTGCGCCGGGACCTCGCCGCGCACCCGGAGCGGTACCCGGCGGGGCTGACAGTGCGGCTGCTGTTCGGCAACACGGTGCGGGCGAGTGCGCCCCTCGACCCCCGCGCCAACATCTACGCGGCGGCCGAGCACCTGCTGGCGGCGGGCGTGCCCCTGACTGGAGACACGGTCCCCGGCTGGCGGCTGGAACTCGCCAGCTACGCCTACACCTACCCGCACAGCCACATGAAGGTGATCGTGCAAGACGGCGAGCGGGTGCTCGCGGGCGGCTTCAACATCAGCATCAACCACCTGCCGGGGGACGCGCCGGGAGGCCGGGGGCTCGACCTCGCGGACCTGGGGATGTGGGTGCGCGGCCCGGTGGCGCGGCACGCCCTCGCCGCCGTGCGCGACACCTGGGAACTCGGCCGCCTCCTCACCTGCACCCGGCGCCCGCGCCCCGGTGAGCTGCGCCGGGACTGCACGCTGGCGGCGGGGCCGACGCCCTGGCCCCTGATCTGGCCTGTTCCGGCCGCCCCGGCGGGCACGGCCCACGTCTATCCCCTCTACCGCCGCAACGGCCACACGGGCGCGGACGAGGCCCTGGCCGAACTGGTGGGCGCGGCCCGCACCCGGCTCGACCTCATCCAGTCGCAGGTCGGGGGCACCCTGGGCTGCGTGGGCGAACTGTCCGTGGTGGCGGGGTGTGCCCCGGAACGCCAGCTTCCGGTCTGGCGGGCGGTGGTGTCCGCCATCCGCGACCACGGCGTCACGGTGCGGCTGCTGATCGACGAGGACGCCGCGCTGCAGGCCGAGACCCTGGGCCTGCTGCGTGCCCTGCGCCTCGAACTGCGCGGGCTGGGGCTGGACGACCACCTCCAGGCCCGCTGGTACGGCACCGAGGGCGGCGCCCACACCAAGATGGTGCTGGTAGATGACGAGATGCTGGTGGTGGGCAGCCACAACCTCCATTTCTCGTCGTTCGGTCGCACTGGCCTCGTCGAGTACTCGCTGGCGACCAGCGACGCGGCGGCCATCGCGGAGGCGCAGGGCCTCTTCGACTTCGAATGGGCACGCGGGACGGCGGTCAAAACGCCGTGGTGGTTGCCCGCCTTGCCGGGCGGGGTGTAGGGAAAGCTTTCATACGGGTTCCGTCCCATCCGTCCCCGAATCGGCGCTCTCCCGGTTCGAGAACTCCCTTCCCGGCCACCGTTGTGTTCCCACTCACTCTGCCTCACAGCTTTGCCAGTCCGCTCGGGGTGAACAGTCTGCCTGACTGTTCAACTGGAATGCGTATCAGCGTTCAGCCAACGCCAAAGGCCGGGTTCGGATGCCCGGCCTCTGCGGTGCGTGTGCCCGCTCAGCGCATCGTGCGTGGCAGCTCCTGCGTGGGCAGGATCTTCTTCGGCTCGCGGAACTCGATGTTCTCCCACTCGCCTTCCTCGACGACTGTAAGGGCCGGATTGAGCGCCCGGAAGTGCGCGACCACCTCCTGCACGAGGTCGTCGGGGGTGCTCGCCGCGCTGGTAATTCCCAGGGACCGGAGGCCTGTCAGGTCCAGCCCCGCGAGGTCCGCCGCCGTCTCCAGCCGCTCGGCCCGGCCGCACAGGTCGCGGGCGAGTTCCAGCAGGCGCATGCCGTTGCTGGAGTGCGGGCTGGTCAGCACGAGGAAGGCGTCCACCCCCGGCGCGATGGCCTTGACCGCGTCCTGACGGTTCTTGGTGGCGTAGCAGAGGTCCTCGCTGGGGGGCACCACCAGAGCGGGAAAGCGACCCTTGAGGATGTCGACCGTCCGCCGCGTGTCGTCCACGCTGAGGGTGGTCTGGGTCAGCACCACCACCCGCTCGGGGTTGGGGACTTCGACCGTGTGGGGGTCGTTCAGCCCCTCGCCCGTCTTGCCCAGCACGCCCACCACGATGGTTTGCTCGGGGGCCTCGCCACGCGTGCCGATGACCTCCTGGTGCCGGGCGCTGTCGCCGATCAAGAGGATGGTGTAGCCCTCCCGCGCATACTTCTTGGCCTCGGTGTGGACCTTGGTGACCAGCGGGCAGGTCGCGTCGATGGTGGCCAGTCCCAGCGCCCGCGCCCGCTCGCGCACCGCCGGGCTGACCCCGTGGGCGCTGAAGACCACCGTCTCGCTGCCCTGCGGCAGGGCCGAGATGTCGTCCAGGCTTTCCACGAACTGCACGCCGCCCCGCCGCTCCAGACGCTCCACGACGGTGTGGTTGTGAACGATGGAGTGGTAGACGGTCAGCGGCCCCGTCTCCTGCCGGGCGGCCTTTTCCACCGCCCCGATCGCCATGACGACCCCCGCGCAAAAGCCGCGCGGCTTGGCGAGGTGAATGCGTTCAATCATTGGGGTGGCCTCCCATCGGGATCAGTGTAGGCGGGCGCGGGCGCATAGAGGGTGCGGGAAGTCCCGGTGGGGAGTCCCTCAGTCCACCACCTCGAACCCCAGCCGGTCGGCCTGCTCCACGAAGAAGTTGATGTTCTCCGTCAGCGTCTGCGGCCCCAGGCTCTTGCGGTGATGCTCGCCCGTCGCGGCAATGATCAGCGTTTCCGCGAGGCAGGCAGGCACCGCGCCCTCGCCGAACTGAAGGTCGATGTTGCTCGTCATGCCGCCGGGGGGCCGCACCACGCCGCCGGGAATCAGGCGCACGCCGGGCACGTCCAGCACGCTCTCGTGCGCGTCGGCGGGGCGGCCCTCGTCGAAGATCCAGGCCCCAGGCTTGACGTGCTCGGGGAAGATCACCGGGTTGGGGTCGGAAGTCGCGCTGAAGATCAGGTCGGCCTCGCGCAGCGTGTCGTAGCTGGTGGTGGTGACGATCTCGGTGTCCCTCGCCGCCCGGCGCAGGGTGTTCGCGCTGCGCTCCAACCGCTCCATGTCGCGCCCGATCATGATGACCTTACCGACCTGCGGGGCGATGGTCCGCGCGATGCCGAAGGCGACCACGCCGTTGGCCCCCACGATGCCCGCCGTGGCCCGTTTCAGGTCGCGCCCCGTCTCCGCGAAGTGGCGCAGGATGCCCGGAATCGCTGCCTTAATGGTGCCGCTGGTGTACGCGCCGCCGTTGGTGATCGTGAGGTCGGGGACCGCCGCCTGCACGTCCACGCCCTTGTTGCCCACCACGCTCCAGAAGGCCCCCAGCCCGAAGACCTCGGCGCCCAATTCCTGCGCAAGCCGCGCTCCCTCAATGGCCCGCCGGGTGGCGAGGTCGGGCTGGTCGCGGAACACGTCGGGGAGGAGGGGGCTGCTCAGCAGGTAGCAGCGGATCTCCTTGCCCTCATTGGTCTTGATGCCGTGCAGCTCGCCCACCTTCATGGGCCGCAGGTTCTCGGCCATTCGCCGCACGCTGGCCTCGCTGATCACGCCCCGGTCCACCAGCGGCTTCATCCAGGCGAAGCGGCGCGACTGCCAGAAGTTCTCCAGCGTCATGGGGTGAATCATGAAGGCGGTCACGACCTGATCGGCCCGCTTGCCTGCCACCGGCACGTCCGCGAAGGCCTTCGGCTCGGTGCCGTCGAGGATGCGCCCCAGGTTCTCCTTGAAACGCCACGCCGCCGCCACCAGCAGCCCCAGCGCCCCCAGCTTGGCCGGAATCCCCAGCGGCGACACGGCCACCAGCACGGCGAAGGCCAGCAGCCCCAGCAATGTGGCCCCGCTCGCGTAGCCCCAGTAGCCCAGCACGGCGGCATAGACGACCACGGGCAGGACCGTCAGCCACAGGCTCAGGCCCGCCACCGACAGCCCCGCCAGCACCCCCAGCAGCACGAGGTTGCCCCGGCCACGCGGCGGGGTGTCGCCATACAGGAACCGGGGTGGGTTGAGGTGCCCCAGGTACGCCGCCAGCCCCGCCAGCACGCATACCTCCGGCGACCCCAGGGCCGAGGCCATCAGCACCGCCAGGAAGCCCTTGGCCGCGTCCAGTCCCGCGCTCGCCGCCGCCGGGCCGGGGCCGACGCGCCGCAGCACGTTTTCCACGCCGAGGTTGTAGGCGCTGTTCACGCGGGGGTCCACGCCCAGCCGCCGCAGCAGCCAGTGGCCCAGCGGCAGGCTCCCCACCAGAAATGCGAGCACGAGGAGCAGGGCCGACAAAAACGCCATGCGGGGCATTCTAGCCGGGTTGGTGAGAGGGGCAGTCGATGCCTCAGCCGCGCGGAGCGGGTCGGGCCGGGTACCCGCCCTTCTCGCTGCTGTGACCCGGCCGGACCTTCAGTTCGGGCCGAACGTGGTGCGCGGCGTGATTCGCAGCGACCGCCGCCTGCGCGAACGCCACCGACAGCAGCTTGAAGTCCCCGCCCGACCGGGCGAGATCGCCGACCACGTACACGCCGGGCAGCACCGTCTCGCCGCCGGGACCGCCCGGCACATACTCGCCCTGCCACTCCAGCGGCCAGCCCGCGAGCGGGGAGAGGTCGGGGAGGTAGCCGTTCAGGATGAGCACCGTGTCGGCCTCCACCTCCCGCGCTTCGCCCCCCAGGGTCAGGACCGCGCCCGTGGGGGTCAGGCGGTCCAGCACGGCTGGAGCCAGAACCTCCAGCGTGCCCGCCGCCCGCTCCGCCTCCAGCGCCGCCAGCGTCCCCGGATCGCCCCGGAACCCCGCCCGGCGGTGGGTCAGGGTGACCCGTGCCCCCGCCCCCGCGAGTTCGGTCGCCGCACGGGTCGCCTGTGGCACGCCGCCGACCACCAGCACCTGCCGTCCGGTGAGGCTGGCCGGGTCCGGCAGGTCGGCCCGCACATCGGGATGTGTCTCGGCCCCCGGCACCCGCACCTCGCGCGGGAGGAGCGCCCCCAGCCCCGCCGCCAGGATGACCGCGCCCGCCGGGTGGGTACCCTGGTCCGTGCCGACCAGCCAGCCGCCCGCTGGGTCCGGCGTCAGCGTCCGCGCCACCTCGCCCAGATGCACGTCCACCCCCAGCGGCGCGAGCTGAGCCTCCAGCGCCCGCACGAGGTCCCCGGCCCGCGTCTGGGGGCTGCCGGGCGCGTCGTACACCACCTTGTCGGGGTAGAGGGCCGACAGTTGCCCGCCCAGCTCGCCCCGTGCCTCCAGCAGCCGCACGCTCAATCCGCGCCAGCCCGCGTAAAAGGCGGCGTACAGTCCCGCCGGACCTCCGCCCACCACCAGCACGTCCGTCCGTGTCTCCCGCTCACCGTTCACCCTGCGGAGTATGGCAGAGGGCGGCCCCACCGAAAGCTCCGGCGCTTGCCATCCGGCCGCAGGCAAAAGAAGAGGCCGGGCACCCCTCCTCGGCCCGGCCCCTTCCGCCTCACCTTTAAAAGAAGCGGCTCACGTCCCGCACCACCACGAACACCATCAGCAGCATGACCAGCGCGAAGCCCGCGAAGTTGATCGCCTGTTCCTGCGAGAAACTCAGCGGGCGGCCCCGCAGCGACCCCACCAGCACCAGCAGGATGCGCCCGCCGTCCAGCCCCGGAATGGGAATCAGGTTGAAAAAGGCCAGCGACAGGTTGAGCAGCGTGGCGATCTGCACCAGCGCCCAGAAGCCCACGTTGGCCGCCTGGCTGACGATCTCGGCGGTGCCGATGGGACCGCTGACATTCTCGTCACGCGAGAGGTCCAGCGTGAAGAAGCGGGCGAACAGGCCCCCGAAGGCCCGCAGAATCTGCGGCACCGCCTCGGTGGTGGTCGTGACGGCGGTGGCGAAGGCGACGGGCACGGACGCGTCCTCCACGTCGGGGCCGTAGCCGATGCCCAGCAGCTGCCGCTCGCCGTTCACGCGGGCCTGCCAGTCGAAGGCGAAGTCGCGCGTCTCCCCATCCCGGCGCACGGTCAGCGTCTTGGGGCCGCTCGTCGCCAGAAAGTCGCGCAGGCCCTCCCAGCCGGGGCGGGTCTGGCCGCCTGCCGTGCGCGTCTCTGGAATGGCCTGCCCGTTCAGCGCCACGATCACGTCCCCGGCCCGCAGGCCCAGTGCC
This sequence comes from Deinococcus sp. NW-56, assembly GCF_002953415.1. Lineage (NCBI taxonomy): Bacteria > Thermotogati > Deinococcota > Deinococci > Deinococcales > Deinococcaceae > Deinococcus > Deinococcus sp. NW-56. The sequence continues at coordinate 1,206,364 of NZ_CP026516.1, forward strand.
TCCGCCCGCGAGTCCGGCTGCACCGACTCGATGCGGGCGCGGTCGAGCGCGGGCACCCCCTGCGAGGCGAAGGTGGCGGTCATCAGCCCCAGCGCGAGCACCAGGTTCATCAGCGGTCCGGCGAGCAGCACCGCGATCTTGCCCCAGGCAGGCAGTGCCGCGAAGCCCCGCGTGGCCTGCCGGAAGCCACCCTGTCCGTCCTCCTCGGGGGCCATGCCATCGATTTCCACGTACCCGCCGATGGGCAGGAGGCTGAGCCGCCACTCGGTCCCGCGCCAGGGCCGTTGAAAGAGGACCGGCCCCATCCCCACGCTGAAGGACTTCACCGCCACCCCCTGCCACCGCGCCAGCGCGTAGTGCGCCAGCTCGTGCAGAAAGGTCGCCACCCCGATAATCAGCAGCGTCCACAGCAGGCCCATCGGCGTGAGCGCCGCCGCGATGCTCTGGAACACGTTCACGCCCGCACCCCCGCTGCCAGCTCCTGCGCCCGCGCTGTGGCCCAGCGGGTCGTCTCCTCCAGCGCGTCCCAGGTCAGTTCGCCCGGCGGCGTCTCGCCCAGCACCCTCTCAATCAGCCGGGGAATGTCCATGAAGCCGATCTGCCCGGCCAGGAAGGCGGGCACGGCCACCTCGTCGGCGGCGTTCAGGGCGGCGGGAAGCAGCCCCCCGGCTTCCCCCGCCCGGTACGCCAGCCCCAGGCAGGGAAAGCGGGCGTGGTCCGGCTCGCGGAACTCCCACTGTCCGGTCAGCGGCCAGCCCTGGTGCCCCGCCACCTCCGGCCCGCGCCGGGCGCCCTGCACGTCGCCGGGGCGGGTCATCCCGGTGGGGGCCGCGTCAATCGCGTAGGCGATGGCGAGGCGCATGTCGGTCGGCCCGAACTGCCCCTTGAGGCTGCCGTCCCGGAAGCGTACCGCCGCGTGCAGCACGCTCTGCGGATGGACGACCACACCCACCTGCGAGAGCGGCAGCCCGTACAGGGCCGCGCACTCCATGACCTCCAGCCCCTTGTTCATCAGGGTGGCCGAGTCGATGGTGATCTTCTGGCCCATGCTCCATGAGGGGTGCTTGAGCGCCTGCTGGGGTGTCACCGCGCTCAGGTCGGCGGGACCGTCCCGGAAGGGACCGCCCGACGCCGTGAGAATCAGCTCGGCCACGTCGTCCAGATGCTCCCCGGTCAGGCACTGGAAGACGCCCGTGTGCTCCGAGTCGATGGGCACCAGCCGCCCGCCCCCGCGCCGCGCCGCGTCCCAGATCAGATCCGCCGCCGTGACCATCGCTTCCTTCGTCGCCAGCGCGACCGCCCGCCCCGCCTCCAGCGCCGCGCGGGTGGGGGAGAGGCCGGGCAGCCCGCTCATGGCGTTGACGACCACGTCGGCGGGAAGGGTCGCCACCTCTGCCGGGTCCGCGATCACGCGCACATCTCCGAACCGGGCGCGAGCCTGCGCATAGACCTCCTCCGCCACGCTGACGACCTCCGGGCGGAACTCGCGCACCTGCGCCTCCAGCCCCTCCAGATTGCGCCCCGCCGCCAGCGCCCCTACCCGCCAGCCGCGCTCCCGCGCCACGTCCAGCGTCTGCGTGCCGATGCTTCCCGTACTGCCCAGAACCGTGAGCTTCACGGGAGACAGCATGGCGCACGGCGGGGCGGGTGATAGTGGGAAGTGGTCCCTGGGGAGCCGAGAAAAGGAAGCGGGAGCCTGTGTCCCGGCCCCCACTCCCCACTTCCCACGGATCACTTACCGTGGAAACAGGCTGATATTCAGAAACAGATACGTCGCCGGAACCGCGAACAGCAGCGAGTCGAGGCGGTCGAGAAAGCCGCCGTGCCCCGGCAGGCTGCTCCCCGAATCCTTGGTCTTCAGCGCCCGCTTGATCAGGCTCTCCGACAGGTCCCCGAGCTGCGAGGCGCTCGCCACCAGAATGGAGAGCAGCAGGGCGTCCAGCGGCGAGCCGATCTGGGTGAGCTGGGTCATCGCCAGCACGATCACGAAGCTGAAAGCGAGGCCGCCGATGGCTCCCTCCACCGTCTTGCCGGGGCTGACCTCGGGGGCCAGCTTGCGCCGCCCGAAGAAGTGTCCGCCAAAGTAGCCGCCGATATCCGCCGCGAAGGTCGCCAACAATGGCAGTGCGAAGTACAGCAGGCCTGTCTCGCCGTCCGGCGTGTAGCGCAGCAGCAGGAAATAGCCCAGCAGCCAGGGGATGTATAGCAGCCCGAACAGGGAGTAGACCACCCGCTCCAGCGGACGCTCGCCGGGGCGCATCACCTCCATGACGAGGAGGTAGCCCAGCGCCACCGTCAGCACGACCTCGCGCCAGGAGCCGCCCTCCCACGGCGGCGCCGGAATCATCGGCAGGCTCGCCACGATGATCGCTGCCCCGAAGACCCCCAGGGAGACCCGGCGCACGTCGATGTCGTTGCGGTCGAGCATCCGGATGTACTCAAAGAGACCCATCACCGCCACGAAGACCAGGGCGGGCAGCATCGCCCACCAGCCGATCACCACGATCAGGCTGACCACCGCGAACCCCACCACCGAGGTGAGGACGCGGGTGCTCAACGATTCCACGGCTGCCCCCGGCAGGCTCGCCGCTCATGGCGTGGGGCGCGGAGCCACCTGGCGGTCCACACGCCCCACGCCACCGGCCCGGAGCCGCTCACCCGAGGATTTCCTGCTCCTTCTTGTGGAAGGTGCTGTCCACCCGCGCGATGAACTCGTCGGTGATCTTCTGGACCTCGGCCTCGCCGCGCTTGATGTCGTCGTCGCCCACGCCCTCGATCTTCTTGACCTCGTCCATCGCGTGCTTGCGGACATTGCGCACGGCCACGCGGGCTTCCTCCGCGTAGTTCCGGGCATTCTTGACGAGGTCCTTGCGCCGCTCCTCGGTCAGCATGGGCAGGCTGATGAAGATGGTGTCGCCCTTGTTGTTGGGGTTCAGGCCCAGGTCGCTGTCGCGGATCGCCTTCTCGATGGGGTTCAGGGCACCCCGGTCCCACGGCGTGATGACCAGCGTGCGGGCGTCGGGCGTGGTGATGCTCGCCACCTGGTCGATGGGCATGGTGGAGCCGTAATAGTCCACCAGCACCTTCTTGAGAATGCCGGGGTTGGCGCGGCCCGTGCGCAGCACCGAGAGGTTGTTTTCCAGCGCCTCAATGGCCTTGCCCATACGTTCGCGGGCGTCGGCCTGAATGGATTTCATGTCTGCCATGAGGAAGTCTCCTTTGCGGGGGATTCTAACGGGACCAGGGCGCCAGCGGCACCGTCCGTGAAAAAGAGGTGACCGCGCCGCACCCGCTCAGGTGGGGGTGCTCTGGATCAGCGTTCCGACCCGCTCGCCCCGGAAGAGCCGCGCGAGGTTGCCCTCCTCGAAGAGGTCGAACACCACGATGGGCAGCCCCCGGTCCATGCACAGGGTGATCGCGGTGGCGTCCATGACCTCCAGCCGCTGCTCGACCACGTCCATGTGGGTCAGGGTGTCGAAGCGGCGGGCGTCCGCATGCTTGCGGGGGTCCTTGTCGTATACGCCGTCGACCTGGTTCTTCGCCATCAGGACCACCTCGGCGCCGATTTCCAGCGCCCGCAGGGTGGAGGTGGTGTCGGTCGTGAAGAAGGGCGCCCCGTTGCCGCCCCCGAAGATCACCACCCGGCCCTTTTCGAGGTGGCGCATCGCCCGGCGGCGGATGTACGGCTCGGCCACGGCCTGCATCTGGATGGCGGACATCACGCGGGTGGGCTGCCCGGCCCGCTCCATCGCGTCTTGCAGGGCCATCGCGTTCATCACGGTGCCCAGCATCCCGATGTAGTCGGCGGTGGCGGCGTCCATGCCTGCCCCGTTGCGGGCGCCGCGCCACAGGTTGCCGCCCCCGATCACGATGGCGAGTTCCACGTCCGTTCCGGCACGGGCCTCCACGATCAAGCGGGCGAGCGCCGCCGCCTCCTCGGGGTTGATGCCGAAGCCGGACTCGCCCGCCAGAAATTCACCGGACAGCTTGAGCAGAACGCGTTTGAACATAGAGCACCTCGGAAAAATTGCTGGTAGGTCGAAGGCGAGTGAAACGGGAAGGAGTCGGGCGGGGGGAGCGAAGAGGGAGCCTCATGTCGCTGCCTTCCCGACCGCTCCGACCGTGAGGTGGAGTCGGAGCCGCCACCCGCAACGGGGAAGAGCGCATGAAAAACGCCCAGGCGGGCCGGGGAGGGCCGCTGGGCGTGGGGAGGCAAAAGCAGCAGAAGCGGCCCGTGAACAGGTGCAAACAGGTGCAGAAGAAGGGCGGCTCTGTGTGGCCGCCCCCTGTCACCTTTACGCGCCGATCTCGAAGCGCACGAAGCGCTTGATCTGGGCACCGTCCAGGTACTTCGAGACCGTGAGGCTCTGGTCCTTGACGAACTTCTGCTCGGGCAGCACCTTTTCCTCGTAGAACTTGCCGATCTGTCCGGAGACGATCTTGTCCACGATCTGCTGGGGCTTGCCCTCGTTGAGCGCCTTGTTGGTGAGGATCTCGCGCTCCTTCTCGATGTCTTCCTGGTTCACCTCGTCACGGGTGAGGTACTGGGGACGCTCGGCGGCCACGTGCAGCGCCACGTCCTTGGCCTTCTGGGTGTCGCCACCCGCGAGGTCGACGAGCACGCCGATCTTGCCGTTGGAGTGGACGTACCCAGCGACCGTGTCGCCCTCGACGTAGGCCACGCGGTTCAGGACGAGGTTCTCCCCGATCTTGCCCGCCGCCGCCGCGACGGTGTTCGCCACGGTGTCGCCGCTCTCCAGCGTGAAGTTCTTGAACTCCTCCACGTCGTTGGTCCCGGCCTTCAGCGCGGCCTGCGCGAGTTGCTCGACGAGCGCCTGGAAGTCCGAGTTGCGGGCCACGAAGTCCGTCTCCGAGTTCACCTCGACGATGGCGGCGCGGTTGCCGTCCACGACGAACTTCACGAGGCCTTCCTTGGCTTCACGGTCGGCCTTCTTGGCGGCCTTCACGATGCCGCGCTCGCGCAGCAGGGCGACGGCCTTGTCCTCGTCGTTGCCCGCGTCGGCCAGGGCCTTTTTCACGTCCATCATGCCCGCGCCGGTCAGTTCGCGCAGCTTCTTGATCGATTCCATCATGGTGTGGACCTCCTGGGAGTGGATTGGCTGTTCTGAGAAGGGGGCGGACCGAGCCTTGCCCTGAACGCCCCCGGTGCTGCGGTGAGCCTCCGGCTCAGCCCGCGCGGCCCTGGGTCGAGGTGAGCTGGCTGGTGTCGCCCTCTTCGCCCTGCTCGGCCGCGTCGATGTCGGCGTTGCCCTCTTCCACGCGCCCGCCGGACACGTCCTCGCCGCCGCCACGGGCCTCCACGATCAGGTCACCGACGCGGTGGGTGATGAGCTGAATCGAGCGGATGGCGTCGTCGTTGCCGGGCACGATGTAGTCGATGACATCGGGGTCACTGTCGGTGTCGGCCAGCGCGATCACGGGGATCCCGAGCTTGTTGGCCTCCTGCACGGCGATGACTTCCTTGGTGGGGTCCACCACGAAGATCGCGTCGGGCAGGCGGGTCATCTTGCGGATGCCGCCCACAAAGCGCAGCAGGCGCTCGCGCTCGGAACCGAGCTGGATACGCTCGGCCTTGGGGCGGTCGTTGATGCGCCCGGACTCGAACAGGTCGTCGAGTTCGTTCAGGCGGTCGATGCGGGTGCGCATCGTCTTGAAGTTGGTCAGCATGCCGCCGAGCCAGCGGCTGGTGACAAAGGGCATTCCGGTGCGGCGGGCTTCGAGTTCCACGATCTCCTGCGCCTGCTTCTTGGTGCCGACGAAGAGGATCACGCCGCCGCGCTCGGAGAGGTCCTTGATGTAGTCAAAGGAGCGGTCGATCTGCTTGAGGGTCTTTTGCAGGTCGATGATGAAGATGCCGTTGCGCTCGGCGAAGATGAAGCGCTTGAACTTGGGGTTCCAGCGCTTGGTCTCGTGCCCGAAGTGCACGCCCGCTTCGAGCAGTTGCTTCATGGAGATGTACGACATGTGGACTCCTGAACGTTGGTGGGAAAAGTTTGCCGTCCTCGTGCCAGCCTTCCGTCTCTGAGACGTTCTTGCGGCCAGGCGCATCCACGACGTTCCAGCGTGGGTGGGCAGGGGTCACGGGGGCACCCAAACGAAGAGTGTAGCAGACAATTAAGCGTGCAGCTCAGCGGCGGCAAGCGAGGCGACCGTCAGAGTCCGCCGCACCTGCCCCTCCTCTCCGTCCTCCAGATGCCACGCAGCGGAGAGTCCGGCATAGGCAAGAATCCACTGCAAAAGGCGCCTGCGGTCCAGCTCTGCCGCCTCGGCCACGATGAACGACTGGCGGGCGAGGCGGCCTGGGGTGGCAGCGAACTCCAGGCCAGGATTGCAGAAAATGTTCGCATAGTCGAAGCCCCGCTCCCCGATCAGCCCCTTGGGGTCGATCGCCAGCCAGCCCCGCTCCCGGCTGTGCAGGACATTGCCGTGGTGAATGTCGCCGTGAAGAGGGCGCACGTCCTGCGGGTGGGCGAGGAGGGCGCGAGCCGTCGCCAGAGACAGCGTGAACAGGCCGCCATATCGGGGTGCCGCCTCTTCCAACGAGCGAAACCAGCGGGTCAGGGGTGTCAGCTCGGGCCACGGCTGCGGTCGGGTCGTGTGGAGTTGCCGGACGACCCCGCACAGCACCCGGCTCGCCTCGTCGTCCCTCCCGGCCCGTACCATCTCGGTCAGGGAGCGGTCGCCTTCGACCCGTTCCAGCAGGATGCTCTCTTCGTGGTGGCGCAGCACGCGGGCTGCCCCCTCGCCGCTGAACCAGACCATCAGGCGGTGGCCGACCCGTTCCTCGTCCACCCGCGCGACCTTGAGCATGGCGGGCTGTCCCTCAAACCGTACGGGGAGCAGGTCACTGCTGTGGGTAGGGATGGGATCGCCGTCGGGCACGAGGTTCCAGCGGCGCAGAAAGGCGGCGAAGGGCACGGCCCCATTCTGGGCCTTCACCTTTGGGATGATCTGAGCAGGTGGTGGCGGGTGCTACCCTCCCCCGGACATGGATTGGTTCTACGCCATCATTTACGGGATCGTCGAGGGCATCACCGAGTTCCTCCCCATCAGCTCGACCGGGCACCTCATCCTCACCGGGAACCTGATGGGGGTGCCGTGGCCCAAGGAAGTGAAGGACGCCTTCGAGGTCGTCATTCAGGGCGGCGCGATCCTGAGCGTACTGGTGTACTACTGGCGGGATTTTCTGAAGGTGCGGCATATCGGTCAGGACCGTGAGCAGCAGACCCTCTGGACCGGCGTGCTGGTCGCCACGATTCCGGCGGTGGTGCTGGGCCTGCTGCTGGGGGACATGATTCAGGAGAACCTGTTCAACCCGGCCGTGGTGGCGTGGGCCTTGATCGTGGGCGGCGTGTTGATGTGGCTGATCGAGAGCCGCCGGGTGCAGCCCGACGTGCATGCCATCGAGGAGATCGGGGTCCGCAAGTCCCTGCTGATCGGCGTGCTGCAATGTCTCGCGCTGCTGTGGCCGGGCTTCTCGCGCTCCGCAAGTTCCATCCTGGGCGGCATGGTGCTGGGCCTCGACCGACCCACGGCGACCAAGTTCAGCTTTTACCTCGGCGTGCCTACCCTGGGCGGCGCGGCCCTGCTGAACCTGATTCAGGACCGCGAGGTGATCTTCGGGGAAATCGGCCTGCTGAACGTGCTGCTGGGCGCGGCGACCTCTTTTGCGGTGGCCTACCTCGCCATCGGCTGGCTGCTGAAATTTGTGTCCACCAACAATTTCAAGGGCTTCGCGGTGTACAGAGTGATCGTGGGCGTGGTCATCCTGCTGCTGGTGGGGGCCGGGCGGCTGTAGCACAATCAATTTGTGTTCTCCCACCCGCCGACCGTCTACCGCCCCTTTATGGAGGGGGTGTACCGCGTGTCGGCGGGTTTGTTTCGGCTGGGCGCCCAGTCGGTGCCCTGGCGAGAGGATGGGCAGGTGGAGGGCCATACCTTCGCGCTCGACCGTGATTACGCCCGCTTCGTCGCCAGCAAGGTCGCCGCGCACCGCCGTGCCCTGCACGAGTACGCGGGTGAGGCGGGCCTGACGCCGGAGCTGCGGGAAGCCACGCTGGCGTTCGTCGCCCGCACCCTCGCCGCCGAGAGCGGGGGCGTGATGACCTGGGACGGGCGGCGCTTCACCAACCGGGCGCTGGGCTGGGGCGCCGACCTCGGCCTGCGGTGGGGGAGCGTGGAGGGGCTGACCCGCTTTGGGGCTCCCCTGGCTTCCCTCGTCGCCGGGGTGACGCCCCTGACGGCGCTGGATTTCCTGGGCCTGAATGCTCCCGAGGATCTCGCCGTGATCGCCCGCGACCCGCAGGAGGGGCGCGACTGGCTGGCCGCCGCGCACGTCCTCTCGCCGCAGCACTGGGACCCGCGCGACAAGCTGGGGCGGGACTTCGTGGCCGTCCATACCCCAGTCGCCGGAAGCGGGCCGATGAACGCGACTGCGCCCCGGCTGGTGGAGGCCGTGATCACCCGTGGCCCCTTCGTGCGCTTCGCCTGGGGCGTCGCCATGAGTGACCGCCTCGACCACCACCCCGTCGCGCTGCCCGACGAGGACCGGGCGGGGGAGACACGCTTCGACCCTAATCGCGCCTTCCTGCGGGTCGAACGGCAGACACTGACGGGCTTTCCGCCCGCGCACGGGGCGCTGTTCACCATCCGGCCTTACGTGTACCCGCTGCGGGGGGCAGTCGCCACCCCGGAGCAGGCCCGGCCGCTTGCCGCCGCGCTGCGCTCCATGACGCCGGAGCAGGTCGCGTACAAGGGGCTGACCCCGCTCCTCCCGGACCTGCTGGGGTGGCTGGACGAACAGGGAACGCTCAAGGAACCGGGTGGACAGGCTGCCCTACACTCCGGGACGTGAGCCTGCGCCGTCTCCTGCCTCTGGGTGCCCTGCTGGCCGCCGCCGTGCTAGGCGGCTGCGACGTGCCTGCCTCCGGCCCGCAGACGGGCGGGGAGCCGGTGGCCGCCCAGACCCGCGCCCCGGCCCGGCCCGCCCGTGACCCGGTCAGCGGCCTGCCCTGGATCGAGGTCGCCGCTCTGCCCCCCGAGGGACGGCGCACCCTCAGCCTGATCGCCTCGGACGGCCCCTTCCCCTACCGCAAGGACGGCAGCGTGTTCGGCAACCGTGAGCGCCTGCTGCCTCAGCAGCCCCAGGGCACCTACCGCGAATACACCGTGCCCACTCCCGGCGAGGACGACCGGGGAGCGCGGCGAATCGTCTGCGCCGAGCGCGAGCCGCCGACCGCCGAGTGCTACTACACCGCCGACCACTACTCGTCCTTCCGGCGGATCGCCCCATGATCAACGTCTTTCAGGCACCGCCGCAGGGCATCCAGACCGCTCCCCACGACCCGCGCATCCTGGCTGCCGGGCATCAGGTGGCGCTGCGCGAGGTCAATTTCACCGAGGTACGCGACAAGGACAGCTTGATGCTGGCCTTCCTGCGCGGTCTGGCCCTCACCGAGAACTTCGGGCGCAACTGGGACGCGCTCTACGACGTGCTGACCGACCCGGAGGCGCGGCCGGAGCGCTTCGCCATCCTGCTCACCGACTATTCCGCTTTCCGTGCCCGCCAGCGTCAACTCGGCCCGCAACTGGAGAGCGTGCTGCTCGACGCCCAGGCCGAAGCCACCCGGCAGGGGCGCTCGCTGTGGCTACTCGCGGAGGAAGCCGGGCACGACCCACGGGCCTGGTGACCCCGGCGGCGGTGCGCCCCCGCCGCCCCCTGCTATCCTCCCCCGCGATGAATGGCCGCCCCACCCGCATCCTCGGTATCGACACCTCCTGCGACGACACGGGGGTGGGCGTGGTGGAACTCGCGCCAGATGGCGGGGTGCGGGTGCTCGCCAACCGGGTCTGGTCGCAGACGATTCACGCCAGCTACGGCGGCGTGATGCCCGAACTCGCCAGCCGCGAGCATGTCGAGCGTATCGACGCGGTGACCGGGGACGCGCTGGCCGAGGCCGGACTGGCGGTAGGGGACGTGGACGTGGTGGCGGCGACCTCCGGCCCCGGTCTGGTGGGAGCGCTCCTCGTCGGGCTGATGTACGGCAAGGGGCTGGCGCAGGCGCTGGGCGTGCCCTTCTACGCCGCGCACCACCTGGAGGGCCATATCTTCGCGGCGGCGTCGGAAGCCGAGTTGCGCCCCCCGTACCTCGCGCTGGTAGTGTCAGGTGGACACACCCATCTCTTCGACGTGCCGCGTGAGGGCGAATACGTGCTGGTCGGGGCCACCCGCGACGACGCGGCGGGCGAGGCCTTCGACAAGATCGCCCGGCTCGCGGGGCTGGGCTACCCCGGCGGTCCCGCCATCAGCGAGGCGGCCCGGCGCGGCGACCCGGAGGCGGTGCCCTTCAAGGAACCGCTCAAGGGGCAAAAGGGCTTCGACTTCTCCTTCAGCGGCCTGAAGACGGCGGCGCTGCTCGCCCACCGCGCCGGAGCCAAACCCGAAGACCTCGCGGCGGGCTTCGAGCGGGCGGCGGTGAGCTTCCTGCTGAAGACGACGTTGCGGGCGGCCAAGGCCCACGGCCGGGACACGGTGGTGGTGTCGGGCGGGGTCGCCGCCAACCGCGCCCTGCGCGAGGCGTTCGCGGCCAGTCCCGTCCGGGCCGTCTTTCCCGGCCAGGGCCTGAACACCGACAACGGCGCGATGATCGCGCTCGCAGGCGCGGCGGCGTTGCGGGCGGGGCGCCCCCCCAGCCCCCTGTCCGAGGGGGCGGTCGCCTACGCGCCGCTGGCGAACGCCTGAGTCTAGACCGCTCAACTTTCTTACACTCAACTTACTGAACTCTGGCGATGGGCGTACGGCCCACGCGCTATACTCGCGTGTCATGTTCCGTGTCCTGAACAAAGTGTTTGATAACAACCAGCGCGACGTGGCGCGAATCGTGAAGACGATCGTGCAGCCCGTCAACGCGCTGGAAGAAGAAACCCAGAAAATCGAGAACCTCGCAGAAGCCTTTATGGCGCTGCGAAAGCGCGTGCAGGAGGGCGGCGAGACCCTCGACGACGTGATCGTTCCGGCCTTTGCCCTGATTCGGGAGGCGGGCCGCCGCTCCATCGGCAAGCGGCACTACGACGTGCAGCTTATCGGCGGGGCCGCGCTGCACCAGGGCCGCATCGCGGAGATGCGCACCGGTGAGGGCAAGACGCTGGTGGCGACGCTGGCCCTCGCCTTGAACGCGCTGGAGGGCAAGGGCTGTCACCTCGTCACCGTGAACGACTACCTCGCCCGCGTGGGCATGGAGGAGATGGGGCTGCTGTACCGCACGCTGGGCCTGACGGTGGGCCTCGCGAGCCGCGACCTCCAGCCCGCGCAGAAGCAGGCCGCCTACGCCTGCGACATCACCTACGTCACCAACTCGGAGCTGGGCTTCGACTACCTGCGCGACAACATGGCGCAAAGCCGCGAGCAGCTCTCGCTGCGGGCCGATACACCCCTGAATTTTGCGATCGTGGACGAGGTGGACTCCATCCTGATCGACGAGGCCCGCACCCCACTGATCATCTCGGGCGCGGCCGAAAAAGCCACCGACCAGTACTATCTCTTTGCCAAACTGATTCGCCGCCTCCAGAAGGGCGAACCCGCCGAACCCGGCAAGCGGGCCGAGCCGACCGGCGACTACACCATTGAGGAAAAGGGCAAGCAGGTTCACCTCACCGAACAGGGCATCACCAAGATCGAGCGGCTGCTCTCGCTGGGCGACCTCTACAGCCCCGAGAACATGGACAAGGCGCACATGATCGTGCAGGCGATCCGCGCCAAGGAGCTGTACCACCGCGAGAAGGACTACATCGTCAACGAGGAAGGCGAGGTCGTCATCATCGACGAGTTCACCGGCCGCTCCATGCCGGGCCGCCGCTACGGCGAGGGGCTGCACCAGGCGATCGAGGCCAAAGAAGGCGTCAAGATTGAGAACGAGAACCAGACGCTCGCCACGATCACCTACCAGAACTTCTTCCGCCTGTATGGCAAGTTCGCCGGGATGACCGGTACCGCCAAGACCGAGGAAAAGGAGTTCCTCGACATCTACGGCTCGGACGTGCTGGTGATCCCCACCAACCGCCCCATCCTGCGCAAGGACGCCGACGACCTCGTCTACCGCACCCGTATGGGCAAGTACGCCGCCGTCGTGAACGAGGTGCAGGAGATGCACGCCACGGGCCGCCCGATCCTGATCGGCACCGCCAGCATCGACACCAGCGAGCAGCTCAGTGCGCTGCTCTCGCAGGCCGGAATTCAGCACGCCGTCCTGAACGCCAAGTTCGAGGCGCAGGAGGCCAGCATCATCGCGCAGGCGGGCCGCAGCGGGACCGTCACCATCGCCACCAACATGGCGGGGCGCGGCACCGACATCATGCTGGGGGGCAACGCCGAATTCATCCTGGGCGAGGCCATCGAGCAGAACTTCGGCATCAGCCGCTTTGCCCCCGAGGCCGAGGCCTTTATCAAGGCGATCAGCCGGGGGGACCCGGAAGCCGAGCGCCTCGGCATGGCGATTCCCGGTATGGTGCCCGACTTTATCCGGCAGGCGCAGCAGCTCCAGAGCGACACCGTGGCCGACCGCCAGCGGGTGCAGGAACTGGGCGGGCTGCACATCATCGGCACCGAGCGCCACGAGTCCCGCCGCATCGACAACCAGCTCCGGGGCCGCGCCGGGCGTCAGGGCGACCCCGGCTCCAGCCGCTTTTACGTCTCCTTCGAGGACGACCTGATGCGCCTCTTTGCCAACGACCGCGTGGTCGCCATGATGGACCGCCTGGGAATGGACGACTCCCAGCCCATCGAGGCCAAGATGGTCACCGGGGCCATCGAAAAGGCGCAGGCCCGCGTGGAGGACCGCAACTTCGGCATCCGCAAGCAACTGCTAGAGTTCGACAACGTGATGAGCGTACAGCGCGACACCATCTATGCCCAGCGCCGCGAGGTCCTGCTGGGCAGCGACGAGGATGTCGAGGAGTCGACCGAGGGCATGATCGCGGACTTCGCGGAAATGCAGCTCGCCTACTACGCGCCCCTCGATCAGGCCCCTGAGAGCTGGGACCTCGACACCCTGCGGACCAACATGGTCGACGCGGTGCCGCAACTGGAGACCTACGACTTTGAGGCGATGCGCGGCATGAACCCCGACGCCGCCCACGCACACCTGTTGGAAGCGGTGGCCGACGCCTTCGACGCCCGCAAGGACGAGCTGAGCCCCACCATGCTCAACAGCCTCTCGCGCTACGTGCTGCTGCAACTTGTCGACCAGCACTGGAAGGAGCACCTCCATGCGATGGACGTGCTGCGCCAGGGCATCGGCCTGCGCGGGTACGGCCAGCGGGACCCCTTCACCGAGTACAAATTCGAGGCCACGAACATGTTCAACGACATGATCGACACCCTCAAGGGCGAGGTCACGAAGTACATCTTCCGAATGCAGTTCGGGGCTCAGGGCGCGGCGTAAACGAGAGTCTGAGCAGAGCGAAGCGGGCGGCTTCCGGTTGGGAGGCCGCCCTTGTCGTTGTTCAGCTCCAGCCGAGCGCTAGGGCGAGCAGGTCGGCAGTCGCGTAGAGCATGAGCAAGCACGCGACCGTCATGACGAGGGCCAGGAACCGCGCCCTGGCCCGCCAGAGTGCCCAGACGTGAACGGCGAAATAGAGCGTGATCATCCCCGACATGAGGACCGAGCCTGGAAGCTGTGCCTGCGGGCTGGAGCGGGCAAAGACGAAGGCGGCGAGAAGGGCAATCAGCCAGAGCCAGGGCCGGGAGAGGGACACCGCGTCAACCTCCCGCGCCGCGCCGCAGCAGCTCCGCCTGCCAGGCGTACCAGATGGCGGACAGAAAGAAGCAGGTCGCCAGACCGAAAAGCCCCCAAAGAATGATGGCCAGAGCTGGGTGCTTCCTCTGCCGCCGGATGTTCCGGCCCGCTCCCCAGGTCATCAACCCCAGGCCCAGAATTTGCCCTGACGGACCCCAAACATCCCAGGCAAAGCCCGGTGAGGTACTCAGAACGCTTGACGCCAGATAGAGCAGCGACCCTGCGACCGTGGGCCAAGCCTCGGCCCACTGGTCTCCCTGGGTGCGCTTGGGCGAAGACATACCCTGTCATACCCCATTCCATGACGCTCCTGTCACGATTCCGCCTCGCCCGGAGTACACTACCCCTGTCCGTTTCCGCGTCAGCGTTCACCCAGGTTCTAGGCGAACCCCGGTCGCCCGACCCGCTGCCCTGACCCACAGAGCAGCACACTCACGGGCGAGAGCAGGGGCGTAAGGAGAAGAGCGTCATGGCAGAAGTCGTTCTGGAGAACATCAACAAGCGCTACGGCACCAAGCATCACGCGGTGAAAGACTTCAACCTCCACATCGAGGACCGCGAGTTCATGGTGTTCGTGGGGCCGTCGGGCTGCGGCAAGTCCACCACGCTGCGGATGATCGCGGGGCTCGAAGACATCAGCAGCGGCGTGCTGAGCATCGGCGGGCGCGTGGTCAACGACGTGCCCCCCAAGGACCGCGACATCGCGATGGTGTTTCAGAACTACGCGCTGTACCCGCACATGAACGTCTACGAGAACATGGCCTTTGGCCTCAAGCTCCGCAAGACGCCGCGCGACGAGATCGACCGCCGGGTGCGCGACGCGGCCCGCATCCTGCAGATCGAGCACCTGCTGGGGCGCAAGCCCAAGGAACTCTCGGGCGGGCAGCGTCAGCGCGTGGCGATGGGCCGCGCCATCGTGCGCGAGCCGTCCGTGTTCCTGATGGACGAGCCGCTGTCCAACCTCGACGCCAAGCTGCGCGTGGAGATGCGTTCGCAGATCAGCCAGCTTCACCGCCGCCTGGGAGCCACCATCGTCTACGTGACCCACGATCAGGTCGAGGCGATGACGCTCGGCAACCGCATCGTGGTGATGCGCGACGGCGTGATCATGCAGGTCGACACGCCGATGAACCTCTACGACTTCCCGCAGAACAAGTTCGTGGCCGGGTTTATCGGCAGCCCCTCCATGAACTTCCTGACCGCGCGGGTCGAGGGAGGCGACTTCGTGATCGGCGGGAGCCGCGTGGCCGCGATGGGCCGCCTCGCCCAGAGCCTGCGGGCCTACGAAGGCCGCGAGGTTCACCTGGGCATTCGCCCCGAGCATGTCGGCGTGATGGGCCACAGCGACCTTCCGCACGGCCAGAACGTGCTGCGCGGGCAGGTCGTGGTCGTGGAGCCGCTGGGCGCCCAGACCGACCTCGTGATCGACGTGCAGGGCCAGCATCTCACCGCCAAGGTGGAGGGCCAGGCACCCCTCGAAGTGGGCGACGACATCGACCTGCTGATCGACCAGACCCGCCTGCACGCCTTCGACCACGAGACTGAACTTGCCATTGACCGGGGCACCCCGACGGGCAAGCGCGGTCAGGCCGACACCCAGGGCCTGGGCTACGAGTACCCGGCGACCGGGCAGGGGCAGATGGGCACGCCTGCGCCTGCCGCCATGGCCTCGCAGGGCACCCAGATCAGCTCGGCTGCACCCACCGTCACGGTGATTTCCACGAAGGACTGATTGCACAGGAGGCCGAGGCACCTCACACCTTCCAGATGGGAGGTGGGTGGGGTGTTTCGGCTTTCAATCACCTGGCTTACGCCGCATTCTCTTCATAGAGAAACGCTAGAGTAGGCCGCAGCATCCCCAGTGTTTCCCGGAGGTCCATCCATGAAACGAGCCCTGCTGACCCTGACCGCCCTCGCCCTGCTTGCCGCCAGCGCCGAAGCCCGCACCTGGGCCGACATCAAGAAGTCCGGCACCATCAAGGTCGCCACCGAGGGGGCTTTCCCGCCCTTCAACGTCCTGAAGGGCAAGCAGCTCACGGGCTTCGAGGTCGAACTCGCCGAGGCCCTCGCCAAGCAGCTCGGGCTGAAGGTCGAGTGGACCACCCAGCCCTTCGACAACCTCTTGATCGGGCTGAACCAGGACCGCTACGACTTCGTGATCGCCAGCCACGGCATCAACCCCGAGCGGGCCAAGGCCGTGGACTTCGCCAACCCCCACTACTGCACGGGCGGGGCCATCGTCGCCAAGCCGGGCGGCCCGATGACAGCAGCCGCCCTGAAGGGCAAGCGGGTCGGCGTGCAGGTGGGCACCACCTACCTCGAAAATGTCCGCAAGGTGCCCGGTGTGGGCGAGGTCAAGACCTACCCTACCGACACCGCCGCGCAGGCCGCGCTGATGGCGGGCCGGGTGGACGCCTGGGTGGGCGACAAGTTCACCGGCATCGACCTCGTCAAGGCGCAGAAGGGCAAGGTCAAGCAGGGCGACCTGCTGTTCAACGAGCGCGTGGCGATGGCCGTCAAAAAGGGCAACAGCAGTCTCCTGAAGGAACTGAATGCCGCACTCGCCAAGGCGCAGCAGAACGGCACCTACGCCAAGCTGAGCCAGAAGTACTTCGGGCAGGACGTGCGCTGCCGGTAAGTCTGGCGGCGGTGCGCGGGGGAGGGGGCCGCTCGGCTCGCCTCCCCTTGACGTGCGGGCCGCTTGGGCAGCCTGTGGCTGTGGCATCATCGCGGAATGCAACAGGTGCTTCATTCCTTGGCGCCCGCGTGGGCTGATCTGCGCCGGAGCGCCGCGTGACCGCTCCCACCCGCAAGCCCCTGGGGGGGCTGGCCCTGCTGGGCTGGGTGGTCGGGGCGGCGGCGGCCTTCCTGCTGCTCTTTTACGTCATCACCCTGATCCTGCGCCAGATGCCCGACCCCATCGGCCCCCGCGCGGACCTCTTCGTGGAGGGGGCGAGGGTCACCCTGCAACTCACGGTGGTGAGTGGGCTGATCGGCCTGCTCGTCGGCATCCTGGCCGGAATCATGCGCACGAGCGCCCTGTGGATCGTGCGGGCGCCCGCCAGCCTCTTTATCTGGCTGATTCGCGGCACGCCGCTGCTGGTGCAGATCCTCTTCGTCTACAACGCGCTGCCGCTGATTCTCCAGGGCATCGGCATCGATCTGGAGCTCAACGAGTTCTGGTCGGCGGTGATCGCGCTGTCGCTCAATGTCGGGGCCTACAACGCGGAGGTGGTCCGCGCCGGGATTCTGGCGATTCCGCGTGGGCAGACCGAAGCCGCCCGCTCGCTGGGTCTCAGCGGCGGGCAGACGATGCAGACGGTGGTGCTGCCCCAGGCGATGCGAGTGGTGGTGCCGCCCCTCGTCAACAACCTCGTGGCGCTGCTCAAGGACTCGTCGCTGGCGTCATCCATCGCGCTGCTGGAGCTGACCCTGGCGGGAAACCGCGTCTCCAGCGAAACCTTTCAGCCCATCCCGGTGCTGACCACCGTGGCCTGCGTATACCTCGCCCTGACGACCGTGATGACGCTGTTCACCGACCAACTGGAGAAGCGGGTGAAAATCGCGACGCGGTAGGGCCTCCCCAGTCGTCAGCAGAAAGCCCCCAGCCTGTGCGCTGGGGGCTTTCTGCTGGGCGACTCCCTTACGCCACCGCCACCCCCGGCGGCTCGTTCCGGCTCCCGGCCTTCTGCCAGAAGTACACCCCGGCGATCAGGGCCAGCGCCGCGAGGTTCCAGACCAGCGCGGTGGGGATGATCAGGATGAAGGAGGCGGCCAGCAGCGCCAGCGTCTGCACGGGGTTCGTGCGGCGGTGCAGGTAGCGCAGAGTGGCGGCGCTGAAGGCCACCAGCCCCAGGAACGCGAAGAGGATCATCGGCACCGCCTCAGTCCAGGGCAGCCCGCCGAGGCGGTTATTCGCGATCAGCAGCAGTGACGGGTTGAAGAACATCATGTAGGCCAGCAGCGCCGTCCGCAACTCGTACTGAAAGGCCTGTACGCCCGTCGCCACCGGATTCCCCCCCGAGATCGCGGCGGCGGCGAAGGCGGCCAGCGCGACCGGGGGCGTCGAGTCCGCCATGATCCCGAAGTAGAAGACGAACATGTGGACCGGGAGCATCTGCGCCGGGTTGCTCGTGTCCAGCCCCGCGATGCGGGCGATGATGGGCACGATCAGCGCACTCATCAGGATGTAGTTGGCGGTGGTGGGCAGGCCCATGCCCAGGATCAGCGCGATCAGTTGCGCCATCAGCAGCACCACCAGCATGGTCCCGACCGTCACGACCGAGGCCGTCTCCACGCCGGGCAGCAGGCCCCCGAGCGCCGTGAACAGCCCCCGGAACGCCCCGCTCACCGTCTCCACGATGTCGGCCAGTCCGAAGCCCAGCCCGGTGATGGTCACGATGCCGACGATGATTCCGGCGGCGGCCGTGGCGATGGCGATGCCGATCATGGAGCGGGCGCCGCTCTCCGCCGCCTCGACCAGCCGCTTGCCGCCGTCCAGCAGGCCGTGGCCGACCCCGCGTCCGTCCTGCCGCCCCCGCCAGGCCTCCTGCACCAGCAGCATGCCGATCATCAGGAAGATGGTATTCAGCGCGACCCGTTCGGGGGTGGCTTCTGGATTGATGGTCAGCGTGCCGATCAGGTAGACGAGCGGAATCAGGTAGTACCAGCCTGCCCGCATGGTGCGGCGCACCGAGGGCAGTTCCTCCTTCGGAAGGCCGCGCAGCCCCAGCTTGAGCGCCTCGATGTGCGTGACCACCAGCAGCGCCCCGTAGCACAGGAAGGCGGGAATTGCCGCCGCGAGGATCAGCGTGCGGTACTCGATGTTGAGGTTGCTCGCCATGATGAAGGCCGCCGCGCCCATCACCGGAGGCATCAGTTGGCCGTTGCTGGAACTGGCGACCTCAATGGCCCCGGCTTTCTCGGCCGAGTACCCCACCCGCTTCATCGTGCCGATGGTGATGTTGCCGCCCGTGACCACGTTGCTGACCGACGAGCCGCTGATGATGCCGTTCAGCGCACTGCTCAGCACGCTGGCCTTGGCCGGGCCGCCCCGGAAGCCGCCCAGCAGCCCCTGGGCCACGTTCATGAACCACTCGCCCGCGCCGAGCTTGTCGAAGATCGCCCCGAACAGCACGAACAGAAAGACGATCTGCGCCGACACCCCGATGGCGGTGCCGAAGATGCCCTCGGTGTTGGCGAACAGTTGCCCCACCACCTGCGGCCACGTCTGCCCCGCGTGGAGCTGAAGCTGCGGCCCCAGGTCGCCCCGGATCAGGCCGCGTGGCCCGGTCAGCGCGTAGAGCATGAATACGCTCGCCACGATGGGCATGGCGATCCCGACCGTGCGCCACGCCGCGAGCAGCAAGAGCACGATCAAGGCACTCCCCACCCACACGTCGGTCGGGTTAAGCGCCCCGCCCTGCACGTTGGCGATGGTGGGGTACTGGGTGATCAGGTAGACGGTTGTCGCCACCGCCCCCGCTCCCAGCATCCAGTCGTACCAGGGCACCCCCCGCTGCGCGTGCCCCGGCGTCTTGCGCGGGGTGAAGACCAGGTAGGCCAGCGCGAAGGCGAAGGCGAGGTGCGTGGCCCGCAGCAGCAGGGTGTCCACCGTGCCGACCTGCGCGGCGTACATCTGAAAGCCGCACCACGCCAGCGCGATCAGGGTCACCAGCAGCTTGGAAAAGCCGAACAGTTGCCGCCCGCCCGTCTCGTTCGCCTCCACGATCTCCAGGGCGCGGCGTTCGCCCTCCGTCAATTCCAGCGCCGGATCGGTCGAGATCGGCCTCGTGGGGTCACTCATAGGCTCCTCATTTCATCAGGAAAGGGAAGGGCCAGCCGCATTGAATCGGGCGGCTGGCCCCAGGGGAAAGGGTTAGCGGACGTTGACGCCCTTCTCGCGGAAGAAGCGCACGGCGCCGGGGTGCAGCGGCGCGGGCAGCCCCTTGACCGCCTTGGCGTAGGAGAAGTTCTGCGCGAGGGTGGGGTGCAGCGCCTTGAGCGCCTCCTCGTTGCCGAAGGCAGCCCGCATCGCCTTGTAGACGGCATCGGCCGACACGTCGGAGGTCGTCACCAGGGTCGCCTGCACCGCCACGCTGGGGACGGTCGCGCCCACGCCCTTGTAGGAGCGGGCGGGCACGTTGTAGCGCACGTAGAAGGGGTACTTCTTGATCAGCGCGGCAGCCTGGTTACCCGACACCGGTACCATCTTGATGTCCACCGTCTGCGCGATCTGGCTGATGGCGCTGGCACCCACGCCGACCGTGTAGAAGAGCGCGTCGGCCCGCTTGTCCTGCATCAGCGTGATGCCCTGCGCGGGCGAGACCCGCAGCGCCTGCCCGAGATCGTCGAAGTTCAGCCCGTAGGCCTCCAGCACCTGCCGCGCCGTCTGCTCGGTGCCCGAGCCGAGGTCCCCGATCACGACCCGCTTGCCCTTCAGGTCAGCGATGGAGTTGATGCGGGCGTCCTTGCGGGCGACCACGTGCAGCACCTCGGGGTAAAGGACGGCCATCGTGCGGATCTTGCTGTTCGCCTTGCCCTGGAAGGCTTGCAGGCCGGTCCCCCGGTAGGCGTAGTAGGCGACGTCGTTCTGGGTAACGGCCGCGTCGAGTTCCCCGGTGCCCAGCGCCGTCATGTTGAAGACGCTGCCGCCCGTCGAGCGGGCGTTGGCGCGGACGCCCGTGTTCGCGTCGGTGATCAGCTTCGCCATGCCGGTGGCGACCGGGAAGTACACCCCGGTGGTGGCCCCGGACCCGATGGTCAGGAAGGTGGTGCCCTGCGCGGCGGCGAGGGCCGCGGTGCCCAGGACGGCGGCGGTCAGCAGTCGGTTGCGGTGCTTC
The DNA here is from genome assembly GCF_002953415.1 of Deinococcus sp. NW-56. Classification (NCBI taxonomy): domain Bacteria; kingdom Thermotogati; phylum Deinococcota; class Deinococci; order Deinococcales; family Deinococcaceae; genus Deinococcus; species Deinococcus sp. NW-56. Next base: position 1,227,020 of record NZ_CP026516.1, read on the forward strand.
ATGGGGTCTCCTCGTGGGGGGCTGCGCCGCTGGGAGCAGCCCCCGCTGTGAAAGGGGGTGTGCGGGCAGCTTAGCACCGGGTAAGGGTGCCCGGCGGCTTCCCGGCCCACCGCCCCCGCTACACTGCCCGCATGACCCAGCCCGCTTCTTCCCCTGAGCCCATCATCGTCGCGCAAGACGTGCACAAGCATTTCGGCGCCTTCCACGCCCTGCGCGGGGTCAGCGTGACCGTGCAGCCCGGCGAAGTGGTCGTGGTGATCGGGCCTTCGGGCAGCGGCAAGAGCACCTTTATCCGCACCTTGAATGCGCTCGACCCCCACGATCAGGGGAGCATCGTCGTGGACGGCATTCCCCTGCAAGGTGCCCGCAATCTCGACGCGGTGCGGCGCGAGGTCGGGATGGTGTTTCAGTCCTTTAACCTCTTTCCGCACCTCACCGTGCTCGACAACGTGACCCTCGCCCCCACCCGCGTGCGGCGCACGAGCAAGGCCGAGGCTCAGCAGCGTGCCCTGGACCTCCTGCGCCGGGTCGGGATCGAGGAGCAAGCGGGCAAGTTCCCCGCGCAGCTCTCCGGCGGGCAGCAGCAGCGCGTCGCCATCGCCCGCGCCCTGGCGATGGACCCCCGCGTGATGCTCTTTGACGAGCCGACCTCGGCGCTCGACCCCGAGATGATCAAGGAGGTGCTCGACGTGATGAAGGAACTCGCCCGCTCGGGCATGACCATGCTGGTCGTCACGCACGAGATGGGCTTTGCCCGCGAGGTGGCCGACCGCATCCTCTTTTTCGACGCCGGGCAGATCGTGGAGGACACCACGCCGGAAGCCTTTTACACCAACCCCCAGCACGAGCGGGCGCGGGTGTTTCTGAGCAAGATTCTGGGGCACTGAGGGGCGGCCAGCCGTCAGCTGTCAGCTTTCAGCCCTTTTCGCTGATGGCTGACCGCTGAACGCCGACAGCCCTTAAGCATCCCGCCGCAGCCGCCCGCACGCCCACCACGCCGCCCCGTACAGGGCCGCACTCAGCACGAAGACCGCCGCGTAGCCTGCCGCATCCGCGAGCAGCCCACCGGCGACCGGAGCGAAGAGGGCGGCGCCCACCAGCGTGTTGAGGGTGCCGATGTAGCGGCTGCGCGACTCGGGCGGCGAGATGTTCAGCAGGTGGTTGGTGTGGCCGAGGTTGAAGCCTTGCAGCGCCACGCTGGAGAGCACGAAGACCAGCAGGTAGGCGAGGCTGGGCAGCCCCAGCGCCCCCACCGCAAGGGCCGTGAGCGGCGCGAGGCCCGCGCTGACGCTGGCATAGCGGATGATGCGCCGTGAGCCCTTGCGTTCGGCCACCCGGCGCCACAGCAGGTTGGAAAGGGGCGCGGCCCCGGTCAGCGCCATCACGAAGGTCCCCAGGGTGGCCGCCGGGTAGTGCAGGTCGCGCAACGCGTACACGGCGTAAAACGGCTCGGCCATGCTCGCCGCCGCCAGCAGCAGCCGCACCTGCAAGAAAGCCCGGAAGTGCCCGTCCCCCAGCGTCTGCGGAATCGCCCGCAGCTCGTCGCGCAGGTTGCCGGGCGGAAGCGGCTCGTCGGGCGGCTCCTCCACCCGCCCGAACACGCCGTAGCCCACCGTGAAGGCGATGGTCCCCAGCAGGAACAGCAGCGCGTAGTTGTAGGGAAAGGCGAGGTCCGATCCCAGGATGCCGCGCACCGCCAGCCCTGCTCCGAACGCGAGCAGCCCACCCCACAGGTTGCGGGTGGCGAAAAAGTTTGGGCGGCGCTCGGGCGGAACCGTCTTGCTGACGACCTCCAGAAAGGGCAGGCCCGCCACCCCCGACGCCAGCGCGTTGACCATCATCGCCAACACGAAGAGGGTCAGGCACAGGGCCGGGCGGTCGGCCAGCGTCGCCGCGACCACCACCATCGCCAGATACGTCAGCAGCCGCACCAGCGCGGCCGAGCGGTACACGGGCAGCTTGTAGGCCAGGGGCCGCACCCGTGCGGCGACGAGCAGTTGCGGCAGCATCCACCCGCCCCCCGCGATGGCGGGCAGCAGGCCGATCACGAAATTGGGCGCCCCCAGCCGCGCCGCGAAGCCCGCGACCACCACCGACACGCTCAGAAAGCCGTCGCCCACCGACACCAGCCAGCCGTTGAGGATGCCGAGCCGTTCGTTGGGAGTCCAGGGAGCGCGGGAAGGGGGCGGGGCGGCAGTCACCGGGGCATTATGGGGGAGCGTGCCTGGATCGGCGCTCAGCCAGATGGCTGAAGCCGAAGCCTCTGTGCAGGCAGTGGAGGCTCAGACTCCCGGCAGCCGCAGCACACCCTCCAGGGCGGCGTAAGCGTCGGGCCGGGCCAGGAAGACCAGCTCGTCGTCGGCGGTCAGGCGCATCTGGGGACGCGGCACCCGCACGGCGCCGCCGCGCACCACGCCCACGACCTCCACGCCGGGGGGCAGCGAGAGCACCGAGAGCCGGGCGCCCGCCCAGCTGCGCGGCACCGGGCGGCGGTAGAGTTCCTGCTCGGACTCCAGGGGGGCCAGGCCCGTCTCGGCTTCCTCGGGCGGGGCGGCGTGCAGGGGCAGCAGGGGAGCCGGGGCAGCGGGAGCGCGGCGAATCGTGACGGCTCCCGCGCCCGGCAGCAGCACGGGCAGGGGCGCGGGACTCTGGGCGCGGGAGCGCAGCTGCGCGGGCAACAGGCCCGTTTCGCCGCTCAGGGCGTGGGCCAGCCCGGCGGTCACGAGGGCGGCGGGCAGCAGCGCGTCCCCGCCCCAGGCGACCACCAGCAGCGCGGCGGCGAGGGGCGCGTTCAGCGTGACGGTCACGAAGGCCACGATGCCCACGAGCGCGGCCAGGGTAGGGTCAGCCCCCAGCACGGAGCCCAGCCCCACGCCCAGCAGCCCGCCCACCCCCACCGACGGGAGGACCCCGCCGCCAAAGGCCAGCCGTGCCCCCAGCGCCAGCAGCAGCCAGCGCCACGCGCCCTCGCCCAGCGCTTCCTCGCCCAGAAAGCCCGAGAGGCCCACCTGTGCCCAGCCGGTGCCGTCGCCCAGGACGGCGGGGGAGGCCCAGAATGCGAGCGCCGCTGTGAGCAGCCCGAAGGCCGCGCCCAGCGCCACCCGCCGGTGGCCCCGCGTCCAGGCGTCGGGTACGCTGCGGCAGACCAGCAGCGCCGTCCACCCCAGCAGCGTGACGGCCAGCGCCACCCCGACGAGCGGCCCCACCCCCGCGAGCGTGGGCACGCCCACCTCCGGCACGCTCAGCAGCGGCAGGAAGCCGAAGGCCAGCCCGTACACCGCATACGCCGCGACCGAGGCCAGCACGCAGGGCATCAGCACCTCGAACTCGAACTCGAAACGGCGGTAGAGTACCTCGGCCACGAGGACCGCCGCCGCCAGGGGCGCGTGCAGCACGGCGCCCAGGCCTGCCGCCGCTCCCGCCAGGGTCAGGCTGCGCGTCTCCACCGCGTCCAGCCGGGTGGCCCGCCCGAGCAGCCACGCTCCCAGTCCCCCCAGCACCGTGTAGGGCGCGTCCCGGCCCACCAGCAGCCCGGCCCCGTGGCCCAGCAGCGTGGCCGCCAGCGTCCGCAGGTGCGTGGACAGGGTCGGCGCGTCGCCCCGCGTGTGGGCACCCCGCACGAGTTGGTTCAGCGGGTCACCGTCCTCGCGCGGAATCAGCCAGACGTAGGCGGCCCCCATCAGCGGAAGCGCGAGCAGGCCCCACGGCAGCGCCTCGCCGAAGGCCATCAGCAGCCCGCCCTCGCCGGGGGTGCCGGGGGGCGAGAAGCCGGTGAGCCACGCGCCCGCCTCCAGCACCCGCTCCAGCAGCAGTCGCAGCCCCACGCACAGTGCTCCCACCAGCCCGCCCAGCAGCACGCTCAGCACCACCAGTCGCCCGGTTTCCAGGCGGGTCAGGACGGCGCGGGGCAGGGGAGAACGCATCGCGCTGCATGGTAGTGCAGCGGCGCAGGCTTAGGCGTTTGGGCCTAGCCTCGCGCCTACTTCAGCGCCAGCGTGAAGGCCGCCGCGTCCCGCCCCGGCAGGCTGAGGTGCAGCCAGCCCCCGCTCACGCTGACCTTGGCGTCCTGCCCGGCGTACAGGCTGCGGGTCACGGCCTGGGTGCCGCCCCCCAACCCCAGGGTACTCAGCCGGATGGAGTACGTCCGGCGCTCGCGGCCCCCGTGCCAGGCGGCCAGCACGCGCTCCTGTCCGCTCTGGCGCACGAGGAGCAGCAGGTCGTCCTCCAGACGGGCGGGGACGGGCAGCAGCGTCTGGCTGCCCACGCTCAGCGCCCGGCTGGCCTTGCGGGCCGCAATCGCGCCCTGGGCGGCCCCGAACACCTCGCGCTCGGCGGGAGTCCACTCGTTCTCGAAGCGCATGGAGCGGCGGTTGTCGGGGTCGCCCCCCCCGCGCATGGCGATCTCGGTGCCCTGGTAGATCACCGGGACTCCCTTGAGGGTCATCAGCGCCCGCAGGCCGTAGCGGGTGCGGGCCTGCCCCTCGTCCTCGAAGAGCGAGCCCTGCGCGAAGCGAGGCACGTCGTGGTTGTCGAGGAACAGCGCGACCTCGCCGGGGCGCACGAGTTCGTCCTGCCGGGCCAGCACGTTCGCCACGTTCGTCAGGCTGGCGCTGCCCATCACGCTCTGACGCATCGCCCCTTGCAGGCTGAAGAGAAAGAGGCTGTCGAAGCCCGCCTTCTGCCAGTCGGCCACCGTGCCCGTGTCCGCGTCATACCACTCGCCCAGCGTCCACGTCCCGGCGGCGCGGTCACGGTTCAGCAACTCGCGCAGGAAGCCGCCCTCCACATGCTTGATCGCGTCGTAGCGGAACGCATCCACGCCTTGTTTCCGCCAGAAGTCGGCGTTCTCCAGCAGGAGCTGCCGCACTTCCGGGTTGCTCTGGCGCAGGTCGGGCAGGCCGGAGAGGGGGCAGTCCACGTCGCGGTTCTGGCTGGCCGCGCACTGAGCCTCCCCGTTAAACCACGCAGGCTTCTGGCGCACGGTCGGCGCTTCGTACCCGTAGTGGTTGATGACCTGATCGAGCACGACGCGCATCCCCGCTGCCTTCGCCGCCGCCGTGAACTTGCCGAAATCGGCCAGGGTGCCAAAGTGGGGGTCCACATCGCGGAAGTCGGCGGGCCAGTAGCCGTGATAGGCCGCCGTGTCGAAGGAATTGGCCGTCTGCTGGCGGTAGACCGGCGTGAGCCACACCGCCGTCGCGCCGAGCTTCTGAATGTAGGGCAGCTTGGCGGTCAGGCCGGGCAGGTCGCCGCCGTGCCACGCGCGGAGACTGGCGCGGTCCACGCCCGCATTGTTGGTCTGGTCGCCGTCGAAAAAGCGGTCGGGCATGACCTGATAGATGATCTGGCCCTCGAAGGAGGGGAGGGCGGGGGCGGTCTGGGCGGCTGCGGCCGAGGCCAGCAGCAGGGCGGTGAGGGGGAGGGGGCGCATGGAGAGAGGGTAGCGTGTGGGGGGCCTGGCTGGGTTGCTGGGGGTGTTTTGAGCCGGGCATCTTGATTCGGTTTGCCCCCACCCCCAGCCCCTCCCCCCAGACTCGTAGAGCTGCGGAGCAGAGGGGGCAGGGGAGCGGCGCTGCGCTGGGCAAAGGTCGTCCCTCCATATTCCAGCCCGCTCAGCCCGTGCCTGTTTCCCCCTCCACGCCATCCTGCCGCTCAAGGGAAAGGCCTCGGCGCGGACGCGCCGAACGGCTCGTCTGCCTTGAACGTGGACTCGCAAGGTAGGAACGCTGAGGACGGCTGACACAGGAAAAAGACGGCTTTTGCGAGAGCATGTTTTACCCCTCGCCCCCTGCAGGTGACTCGTAGAGCCGCGAAGCGGAGGGGCGTTGCAAAGCAACTGGGTGAGGGGGCGTGGACCACCCCCGCCCCCCCTCACCCCGTATTCCGCACCCCCGCCGCGATTCCCTGCAGGCTCAGCAACAGCGGGCGCTCGAAGGTCGCTTCGCCCTCTGCCTCCGCCCGGGCGCGGCGCAGCAGCTCGGCCTGGATGCGGTGGATGGGGTCGATATAGGGGTTGCGCAGCCGGATGCTCTCGCGCAGCCTCGGCTCGTTCGCCAGCAGCTCGGCCCCCACGGCTTCCTCGACCAGCCGCACCGTCTCCGCGTAGGCGTCCTTCAGCCGTGCGGCGAGCGGGCTGCCTCCGGTCAGGCGCAAGTACTCGTCGAAGATCAGGAGGTCCGTCTTGGCGAGGCTCATCTGCGCGTTGTCCAGCACCGAGCGGAAGAAGGGCCAGTCCCGGTACATCGCGCCCGCCAGCTCGGGACCGATCTCGCGCAGCCCCTCGCTCAACCCGTACCAGCCGGGGAGGTTGGCGCGGTTTTGCGTCCAGCTCATCACCCAGGGAATCGCGCGGAGGTTCGACAAGGTCGGCGCTCCGGGCCGCCGCACCGGGCGCGAGGCGATGTTCAGGCGCGAAATCTCGTGGATGGGGGTGACGGCCTCGAAAAAGGGCAGGAAGTCGGGGTCGTCCACCAAGGCGCGGTAGGCGGCGGCGCTCGCCTCTGCCGCGCGGCCCAGCGCCGCCGTCCACTCGGCGGGCGGCTCGGCGGCGGGGCGGGCGGCGGCGAGGAGCATCCCGTAGAGGGCCTGTTCCAAGTTGCGCCGCGCCAGCACCGGGTGGCTGTACTTGTCGGCCAGCGCCTCGCCCTGCTCGGTGAGGCGTAGCCCCGCGTCAATGGTCCCGGCGGGCTGCCCCAGAATCGCCCGCGACGCCGGGCCGCCCCCCCGCCCGATGGACGTGCCGCGCCCGTGGAAGAAGCGCCAGCGCACCCCCGCCCGGCGGCAGACCTCGCTGAGCTGCCGCTGCGCCTCGTGCAAGGCCCAGTTGGCGGCCAGGAACCCCGCGTCCTTGTTGGAGTCGGAGTAGCCCAGCATGATCTCCTGCACGTCGTTTCCCAGCACCGCCCGGTACTCGGGCAGGGCCAGCAGCTCCCAGACGATCCCCGGAGCGCGGCGTAGGTCGGCCAGCGTCTCGAAGAGGGGCACCGGCAGCACCCGCACCCCCACCTCCCGCGCGAGCAGCAGCGGCTCCAGCACGTCGCTGACGCTCTCGGCCATGCTGATCACGTAGCGCCCGAAGGCGCGGGGGCCGCTCACCCGGATCGCGGCCCGCACCTCGCGCAGCGGCCCGATCGCCGTTTCCAGCTCGGATGTCAGCGGCTCCCCAGCGGGCCACAGCGGACGGCGGGAGCGCAGTTCGCGCGTCAGGACCTCCTGCCGGGCGTGTTCGGGCAGAGCCAGGTAGTCGGCCTCCACCCCGGCGGCGGCCAGCAGCCGGGCCACCGCCGCCTCCGTCTGCCCGCTGTGCTCGCGGACATCCAGGCTCACGAGGTGGGTGCCGAACACCCGCGCCACCGTCAGCAGGGGAGCGAGCAGCCGCCCGGCACTGCGGTGCTGCCCTTCCGCCACGAGCCGTTCCCGCAGCGCCTCCAGCCGGGGCACGAGGTCGGGGACGGTCCCACCCTGCACCTCCGCGTACAAGGCCTGAATCTCGGTCCGGAAGGTGCCGCCGCTGTCCTCCAGCTCCTCCTGGCTGAGGTCGGCGTAGGCGCGGCGCAGGGCAGGCAGCAGCAGCTCGCGTGCCCGCTCGCGGTGCAGGGCCAGGGCCTCGCGGGTGGCCTCCGGCGTCACGAAGGGGTTGCCGTCGCGGTCGCCGCCCATCCACGAAGAAAAGGAAAGCGGCAGGCTCGCCGCCGTCTCCCGCCCGTACACCCGCCGAAAGGCCCCGGTGAGATCGCGCTGCAGCTCCGGCAGCGCCCGCGCGATGGAGGTGAGGTAGGTCAGCCCGCCCTTGACCTCGTCCTGCACGGTGGGCCGCAGCCGCCGCAGTTCGGGGGTGCCCCACAGCGCCTCGACGTGCGCGGCGACCTCCTCCTGCGCCTCCTCACGCTCCAGGTCGGGCAGAGCGCGGGCGATCTCGACGAGGTGGTGCCGCACCGTCCGCCGCCGCATCTCGGTGGGGTGGGCGGTGAAGGTCAGGCCGAGGTTCAGCCGCCCGATCAGAGCCTCCGCGTCCTCGGCACTCAGGCCCTGCGCCTTCAGCTCGGTCAGTGCCCCCTCCAGGCTTTGAGGCCGTACTCCCTGCGTCCCCGACAGGACCCGCACCCGCTCGTATTCCTCGGCGAGGTTGACAAGCTGGAAGTACCAGGTAAAGGCCCGCACGAGGTTGGCCGCCGTGCCCGCGTCCAGTTCTCCCAGCAGCGTGTGCAGGTCCGGGTCGTCGCCCCCCGCCCGCACCTCGCGCACGAGGCGGCGCACCTCCTCCACGAGGTCGAAAAAGCTTTCCCCCTCCTGCTCCCTGAGCACCTGCCCCAGCGTCCGGCCCAGCAGGTTCACGTCGTGGTTCAGCGCCATGCTAGCCCTCCTCCACGTAACGGTAGCGCTCTGCGGACCGGGCGCGGTTCCCCTCCAGCTCCAGCCGCACCGCATTGAGTTCCGCTGGGCCGCCCGCCACGGTGAAGCGCCAGGGCCGCTCGGTCAGGAACTTCTGGACGGGTCCCTCGGGGTCCGCCCCGATGACGCTGCGGTGCGGCCCGGTAAAGCCCACGTCGGTCTGGAAGGCGGTCCCGCCCGGCAGGATGCGCGTGTCGGCGGTGGGGACGTGGGTGTGCGTGCCGATCACGGCGGCCACCCGCCCGTCGAGGTGCCATGCGAGGGCCACTTTCTCGCTCGTCGCCTCGGCGTGCATGTCCACGAAGACGGTACCGAGGTCGTCCCGCGTCAGCAGCTCGTCCATCGCCTGAAAGGGGTTGGCGACCGCCTCCATGAAAACGCGCCCCAGCACGTTCACGACCGTCAGCCGCTCGCTGCCCCCGCTCGCCGTCCTCACGTCGAAGGAGCGCCAGCCCACGCCCGGCGTGCCGGGGTCGGCGTAGTTCATGGGGCGGACGATGGGAAACTGGGCCTCGTCCAGCATCAGGGCAAAGACGTCCTTGTGGTGCCAGGCGTGGTTGCCCAGGGTGATGCACCCCGCCCCCGCCGCCAGGATCGCCGCCGCCGCCTCGCGGTGCAGGCCGAAGCCCCCGGCCGCGTTTTCGCCGTTCACGATGATGAAATCGAACTCGGGCCTCAGCCCCGGCAGATGCTGACTCAGCAGCTTTCTCCCCGGCTGGCCGTACACGTCCCCCACAAACAGCACACGCAACATGGTCCAACCTTAGTGGACGCGCGGTCCGGTGCCCTCCTCCCCGAAGGGACGATCACCCCTTCCTCACACCCGGAGGTTTAACTTACCTTCATGCTCATGCTCGCGCTCGCTCACCCGTCTCCTCCTGCGGCCTGGCCCGCCTGTCCCTGTGGGCGGCGGGCCGAGGCGATTCGGCAGGGAGTGGGGGAGGTGCTGGCCCGGCTGGCCGAGCTGGGGGTGGACACCGGGGCCATCTGGACGGCGGCAAGCCGTCTGCCCGCAAATTCGGAGCTGGCCCTCGGCGCCGCTGCCGAGCTGCTGGCCTCGGTGCAGGGCGGGGGCCAGGGCCACGGGCGGCGGGTGGTGGCCCTCGCCGTCTCTCTGGCCCAGGCGGCCGGGCTGTCCCCCGAACAGGTCCGGGCGGTGCGCTGGGGGGCCGCCCTACACGACCTCGGCAAGGTGCGCGTCCCGCGTGAGGTGCTGGACAAGCCGGGACCGCTGACCGGGGAGGAACGGGCGGTGGTGCAGGGCCACGCGGCGTGGGGGGCCGAACTGCTCGCGCCCCTGCCGCTCCCCGCCGCCGCCGTGGCCGCCGTGCGCCACCATCACGAACGCTGGGACGGGGGCGGCTATCCCTGCGGCCTGCGCTCCCGCCGCATTCCCCTCGCGGCCCGGATCGTCGCCGTCGCGGACGTGTTCGACGCCCTGATCAGCGCCCGGCCCTACAAGCCCGCCTGGTGCGAGCGCGAGGCGGCCCGCGTGATCCTGCGGGGCGCGGGGAGTCAGCTCGACCCCCGCCTCGCCCGACTCTTTGTGCGCGAGGTGCTGGGTTTCCGCGACCTGTTGCCCTGAAGCTGGGGCAGGAGAGCGGCGCCGAGGTCCTGCCCCGGCGCCGCTCCTCCGCTGCCGCCTCATACGGATTCCGTCTGTTTCGTTGACAACCCGGAACCCGTTTTTCTCTTCCTCGCTCTGCTCCGCAGCTTTGCAAGTCCGCTCGGATTGAATCACTTCGTAAACGATTCAATCGGAGTCCGTCTTACTTCAGGTAGGGCGCGAACCGCTTCAGCGTGCCCGCGTCCGGCTTCGCCGTGGCCCGCAGCAACCGCTGGGCGCTGAAGGTCAGCAGCAGGTGGCCGCCCGCGCCCGCCTCCAGGGCACTGCCGCTGGCGCTCAGCCGGGCCGGACCCGCCAGCACGGTTTGCGCCGTGCGGCCGTCGAAGGCGAGGGCCGAGGCGCTGAGCTGCGGGCTCTGTGCCCGCACGCCCCCGTGGGCGCTCACGAAGCCGGTCTTCACGTTCAGGGTCATGCGATCGGCGGTCAGGCCCTTCATGCGGGCGTCGCTGTAGTTCGCCGAGCCTGTGGCGGTGACCACGCCGCCCCTGAGGTCATAGGTGAGGCTCGCGGCCCGCAGGGTGCCGCCCTGCTTGGTCGTCAGGGTCACCCCCTGGGCGCTGAGGCGCTCGCCGGGGTGCAGTTGCAGCCGCTCGGCGCTCAGGCGCACGCCCCCCTTGCTGTCGGTCACGGTGCCGCCCGAGGGAAACTCGGTCGCGCCGGTTTCGAGGTTGAGGTTCTGGGCGCCGCGCGGGGTCACGTTCAGGCCGCCGAAGGTGACGGCGCTGCCGGTGCCCAGCGTCAGGGCGGCGAGGAGGGGAAGAAGGACACGCTTCATGCCCCCACCCTAGCGGCCCCCCCCTGAGGCCGGTGAGCCGACGCGTCAGACGCGCTTCAGCCTGCCGGATTCTTCATCCACTCTCAAAGAAACGGGGGTTACACTCGGGGGCAGTGAAGCGACTGATTCCCCTCGCGCCGCTCCTGCTGCTCGCCTCGGCGGCCTCGGCGCCTCCCCGCGTGTGGGCGCACGACGGGTACACCCGCGCCGTCTTCAGCCTGCCCCGCGTGACCACGGCGGCGAGCACCGTGAAAGGCCAGACCGTGACCGTGAAGCTCGGCCTGAGCCTGCCCGCCGCCTCGGGCAAGCTCACGGTGACGGGCCTGGGGGCCTACAGCGTCAGCGGCAACACGGTGACCCTTACCCTGACGCCGGGCTTCTCGGGGGCGCGGGTGGAGGTGCTGCCCGCCGGAGGAGGCCAGCCCGCGCGGTTGGTGGTGGACGCCCTGCGGGCCTCGGCGGCGGCGACTCCGGCGGCCAAGCCCGCCGTGACGCCTGCCGTGCCCAAGCCCGCTGCCGCCGTGACCCGCCCCGCGAGCACGGCGAAGGTTTCACGCCCCCGCGTGGTGCTGGACGCCGGGCACGGGGGGAACGACCCCGGCATGCAGAGCCGCTGGGTGAAGGAATCGTCGGTCAATCTGGACGTGGCCCTGCGGGTGCGCCGCGAACTTCAGGCGCACGGGGTGGACGTGGTGATGACCCGCGAAACCGACCGTCACCTCCACGCCAATAAAGCCCAGGATCTCGACGCCCGGTCGCGGTTGGCGAAAAACGACAACACCGCCGCCTTTATCAGCATCCACGTCAACGCCTCCACCAACCCGGCGGCTCACGGCGTGGAGACGTACTACTTCGGCCAGCCCATGCCGGGACGCAGCCGCAGCCTCGCCATTCAGGAAAACGGCGGCGGCTCGGTCGGGCAGCAGCTCACCCAGCAGGCCACCAACAGCGCCCAGAGCCTGCTCGGCGATCTGCTGGTGCAGGCCAAGCTCGCCTTCTCGCGCCAGCTCGCCCAGAAGGTGCAGGCGAACCTCGTCAAGGCGACGGGCGCCCTCAACCGGGGCGTTCTCACCGACGCCTTTTACGTCATCCGCAACCCCACCACGCCCGCCATCCTGATCGAGATCGGCTTCGGCTCCAACCCGGTGGAGGGCGCCAAGCTCTCGCAGGAGGCCTACCGCGAGCGCATTGCGGTGTCCATCGCGCGGGCGATTCTGGATTTCCTGAATACGAAGTAGAAGGCGGGGCATGGAGGGGGGCAGGTTTCAGGTCCTGCCTCCGGCCTAGCGCCGCCCCTTGACCATCCAGGCGTGCTCGCCCACCCCCGCCGCCTGGTTCGCCGCGCGGGCCATCACGAACAGCAAGTCGGAGACCCGGTTGAGGTAGACCTGCACGTGCCCATTGATTTCCTCCTCGTGGGCGAGGCGGATCACCTCGCGCTCGGCGCGGCGGGCCACCGTGCGGGCCACGTGCAGGGCGGCGGCGGCGGGCGTGCCCCCCGGATGCACGAAGCCGGTAAAGGGCGGCGCGCCTTCCTGATAGCGGTCGATCATCGCCTCCAGGTAGGCCACGTCCTGCTCGTCGATGCGGCTGAGCTTCTTCCCATAGGGACTCTCCTGCCGGGTGGCGAGGTCGGCCCCGAGGTCAAAGAGCGCGTTCTGGAGGTACTCCAGGTCAGCGTCGAGCGGCCCAGAACCTGTTGGCCCCGCCCCCAGCGCCCGCGCCAGCCCCACCGCCGAGTTGAGTTCGTCCACGGTGCCGTAGGCCTCGACCCGCACGTGCGCCTTGCTGACCCGGTCGGCCCCGTACAGCCCGGTGGAGCCGCCGTCGCCGGTCTTCGTGTAGAGCTTCATGGGGGACAGGATAGGGCGCGGGAGAGGTGACCCCCGGCCCGCGCCCCGTTCCTGCTGCCCGGTCTTACCCGGTCCGGCCCGTCCGCTCCGTCAACTCGCGCACCCGCGCGGCCAGCTCGGGCGTGAGGTCGCCCTCGCGGTACCGCCACGTCCAGTTGTGCGGCCCGGTCGTGCCCGGCAGGTTCATGCGGGCCTCGGTGCCCAGGTTGAGCAGGTCCTGCAGCGGCACGACGGCCAGATTCGCCCGGCTCCCGAACGCCAGCTCGGTGAGCTGCCACGCGAACGTCTCCTCGCGGGGATCGCTGCTGGTGTACACCCGGAAGTTATGCCGCTCCTGCTCGTCGGCGGCCGCCCACCACCCGCGCGAGGTGTCGTTGTCGTGGGTGCCAGTGTAGACGACCTGGTTCCCCCGCAGGTTGTGCGGCAGGAAGTCATTCACCGAGAAGTCCCCGCCCCCGAAGGCGAACTGCAGCACCGCCATCCCCGGCAGCCCGAGGTCGTCGCGCAGCGCCTCCACGTCCGGGGTGATCACGCCGAGGTCCTCGGCGATCACGGGGAGGCTGCCCAGGGCCTCACGCACCGCCTCCAGCATCTCGCGGCCCTGGGCGGGGACCCACTCGCCCTGAATCGCCGTTTCCGCCGGGAAGGGAATCTCCCACGAGGCCGCGAAGCCCCGGAAGTGGTCGATGCGAATCAGGTCGTAGAGCTTCAGGCTGCCCTGAAAGCGGCGAATCCACCACGCGTAGCCGCCCTGCGCCATCGCGTCCCAGCGGTAGAGGGGATTGCCCCAGAGTTGCCCGGTTTCCGAGAAGTAGTCCGGCGGCACCCCCGCGACCACCGTGGGCTGGCCCCGGTCGTCGAACTTGAAGCCCCCGCGCTCGGCCCACACGTCGCTGGAATCGAGCGCCACGAAAATCGGGATGTCCCCGATGATCTGCACGCCCCTCGCGCGGGCATACTCGCGCAGCGCCCCCCACTGCCGGAAGAACAGGAACTGCCCAAAGGCCACCCGCTCGGCCTCGTTCGCCAGCCGCTCGCGGGCCGCCGCCAGCGCCCCAGGGTCACGGTCGCGCAGCTCGGGCGCCCACTCGCTCCAGGCCGCACCGCCATGCTCGGCCTTCAGCGCCATGAAGAGGGCGTAGTCGTCCAGCCAGCCCGCCTCCTCCTGCCGGAAGGAGTCGAACTCGGCCCGCAGCCCCGGCACTTCCCCCGCCCCGAACCGGGCGTGGGCACGGTCCAGCATCCTGTTGCGCCACTCGTACTGGAGGCCGAAGTCCACCCGGCCGGGGTCGAAGCTGGGCAGGTCCGCGAAGTCGGCCTCCGTGAGCAGGCCCTCCTCGCGCAGGGCGGCGAGGTCCACGAGGTACGGATTCCCGGCAAAGGCGCTGAAGGCCTGATACGGGCTGTCGCCGTAGCCGGTGGGGCCGAGGGGCAGCACCTGCCAGGACCGCTGTCCGGCCGCCGCGAGCCAGTCGATAAAGGCGCGGGCCGCCTGGCCCAGTTCGCCGATGCCGTGGGGACCGGGCAGGCTGGTGGGATGCAGCAGCACGCCGCTGGAACGTTGAAGAGTCATGGTTGGGGCCTCCGGGGGTCAAGGTGGAAATGGGCTGGAAGTGATTCCAGTTCTGCGGGCCGCATTGTACCCATTCGTCCCGTTCGGGGCAGGGCAGCAGCGAGGGGCGGGAGCCGACGTTCAGCCCCCGCCCCCCACCCTTCACGGCTCAGGTGTACGTGACTTCCAGCACCTCGAACTTGGCGGTCCCCTTGGGCAGCGGCACGGGCACCACGTCGCCCTCGCGGCGGCCCAGCAGGGCCTGACCGATGGGGCTGGCGTCGCTGATCTTGCCCTTCAGCACATCGACCTCGTAGGTGCCCACGAGTTCGAACTGCCGCTCCTGGCCCTTCTCGTCGCGCACCCGCACGCGGGCGCCCAGGCCGATGCCGCCGGAGGAGTCCTCGGCCACGATCAGGGCACGTTCGAGCTGGTCCTCGATCTCGACGATGCGCGACTCGTTCTCGCTCTGCTGCATGCGGGCCTCGTCGTAGGCGGCACTCTCGCGCAGGTCGCCGTCCGCGATGGCCGACCCCATGTACTCGCTGATCTGCTCGCGCCGGGTGGTTTTCAGGAATTCCAGCGTCTCACGCAGCTTGTCGTAGCCGCGCTGGGTCATGGAAATGCGTTCTCTGGTCATAGCGGCCCAGTATAGGAAAAGCGGCCGGGGTGTGGGGGTGGGATCAGAACCCCGCTCCCGCCCGCGTCACCATCAGCCGGACCTCGTGGGGACTGGTCGCCGCCGCGAGCGCCTCTTCCATGTGGATCAGGCCGTGCTGGTAGAGCTGCACGAGGTGCTGGTCGAAGGTCTGCATCCCCCGGATGTTGTCCTCCATCAGGGCACTCTTGATCAGCGGGGTCTTGTCCTCGTCCTTGATGTAGTCCTGAATGAGGGGCGTGTTGAGCAGGATTTCGGTGCCCAGCACCCGGCCCGCGCCGTCCGCCCGCGAAAGCAGCCGCTGGCTCACGATGCCGACGAGCGACTCGGCGAGCTGCACCCGCACCTGATCGCGTTCGTGCGGCGGGAAGAAGTCGATGATGCGGTTCACGCTGCGGATGGCGTCTTGGGTGTGCAGGGTCGAGAGCACAAGGTGGCCCGTCTGCGCCGCTGAGAGCGCGGCTTCCACCGTGTCCTTGTCGCGCATCTCGCCGATCATGATCACGTCGGGGTCCTGACGCAAGGCGTACTTCAGGGCGGTGCGGAAGTCGCGCGTGTCGGGGCCGATCTCGCGCTGCACGACGAGGCTCTTGCCGTGGCGGTGCAGGTACTCGATGGGGTCCTCGATGGTGATGATGTGCCGGGCGTGCGTGCGGTTGATGTGGTCGATCAGCGCGGCAAGGGTGGTGCTCTTGCCGCTGCCGGTCGGCCCGGTCACGAGGACGAGGCCGCGCGGCGCGTCGGCGAGCGAGCGCAACACGTCGGCGGGCAGGCCCAGCGTGTCGAAACTGGGAATGCTTTCGTTCACGGTCCGCATCACGATGCCCACCACCCCGCGCTGCTTGAACACGTTGCAGCGGAAGCGGCCCAGCCCTGGCACGCTGTAGGCGAGGTCGATCTCGTGGCCGTAGCCCACGTCCTCCCACTGGTCCGGGGAGAGGATCGTCTGCGCGAGGGCCGAGGTGTCGGCGGGCATCAGCACCGCATCGCCGAAAGGCATCAGCCCCCCGTTCAGCCTTCCGACCGGGGGACTGCCGACCTGAAGGTGCACGTCCGACGCCCGGCGGGAGACCATCTCGCGCAGCAACTCGTCGAGGGTCAGCACGTGGGCGTCGCCTCCGGCTCGGGGAAGAGGGCCATGTTGTCGATCAGCCGGACGCCGAACAGCCGGGCGGCCACGAGCACGCGGGTCATGGGGTCATTCTCCACGGCGGGTCTTTCGCGCATGTCACCGTCGACCACCGCGAGGTAATCGAGCGCGAGGTCCGGTTCCTCCGCCAGCACCGCCCGCCCCGCCTCCCGCAGCGCCGCCGTGTCCCGCTCGCCCGAGGCCGCCGCCGACTGCACCGCCCGCAGCGCCCGCGACAGCACGCTGGCCCGCTCCCGCTCCTCCGGCGTGAGGTAACTGTTGCGGCTGCTCAGCGCCAGCCCCGACACCTCGCGCACGGTGGGCACCCCGACGATCTCAACCGGCACCGACAGGTCGCGCACCATCCGCCGCACCACCGCGAGCTGCTGCCAGTCCTTTTCCCCGAAATAGGCCCGCCCCGGCCCCACGAGGTTCAGCAGCTTGAGGACCACCGTCGCCACCCCGTCGAAGTGACCGGGGCGCGACTCGCCCTCCAGCGGCCCGGAGACCCCTTCCACCCGCACGGTGGTCGCGTGGCCGGGGGGGTACATCGCGCCCGCCTCCGGGTGGAAGAGCACGTCGGCCCCCGCCCCGCCCGCCAGCGCGAGATCGCGTTCCAGGTCGCGGGGATAGCGCGAGAGGTCCTCGTTCGGGCCGAACTGGGTGGGGTTCACGAACACGCTGACCGCCACCACGTCGCATTCGGCGCGGGCGCGGCGGATCAGTTCGGCGTGGCCCTCGTGCAGATAGCCCATCGTGGGGACGAACCCCACCCGGCCCCGCCCGGCCAGCGCCGAGCGCACCTCGGCCGGGTCACGCAGCAGCGTGGGAATCAATTGTCCAGCCCCAGGGCGCCCAGCACGAGGTCCAGCAGCCAGGAAATCACGGTCAGGATCAGCGCTCCCACGATGGCGGTCCCGAAGCCCGCCACGTTCAGCGCCGTCACGCTCGCCACCAGCCACAGCACCACGCCGTTCACGACCAGGGTGAACAGGCCCAGCGTCAGCACGTTGACGGGCAGGCTGAGCAGCAGCAGGACCGGACGAATCAGCGCGTTCACGATGCCCAGCACCAGCGCGGCCAGCAGGATGCTCACGGCGTCTGCCCCCGGCTCGAAGCTGACCCCGCCGTACACCCGTGTCACGAGGTACAGCGCCAGCGCATTGACCAGCAGCCGAATCAAAAAGCCCATGCCCGGAGCATAAACCGGACCTGGGCCGGGGGAGAGGGTGTGACGGTAGGGGCTGGTCAGCGCTCAGGCCAGCCGCACGACTCTTGCCTCGTTGGGACGCAGGGCCGCCCCCGCCTCCGGCCTGTCGCCCAGGCTGCTCAGCAGCGTCTCGCCGGAACCGAGGCCCAGTTCCCGCGTCTCCGGGCCGAAGTTCAGCAGGACCGCCAGCCGTTCGCCGTCCTGCGTGCGCTCGAAGGCGAATACGTCCGGGTGCCCGGTCTCCAGCGAGCGGTACTCGCCGCCCACCAATGCCGGATGCTCGCCCCGCAGCCGGGTCAGCGCCCGGAAGTAGTGGAGGTCGCTCGCGGGGTCGGCCTCCTGCGCGGCGACGTTGACCTCCCGGAAGTTCCCCGCGATCGGCAGCCACGGGGACACTCCCTCGGGCGCGAAACCCGCATTCGGGGAGTCGTCCCACTGCATCGGCGTGCGCTCGGGGTCGCGGCTGGCGCCCGGCACGTCCGGCTGCTGGAGGCCCGCCGGGTCCACCATCTGCTCGAAGGGCACCGGGACGTTCTCCATCCCGATCTCGTCGCCGTAGTAGACGGTGGGGGTGCCGCGCAGGGTGAGCAGCAGCGTCTGCGCGACCCGGTACTGCTCGGCCCCCACCCGCGTCCTGAAGCGGTGCTGGTCGTGGTTGCCCAGCACCCAGTTGGGCCAGGAGTGTGCCTCGCGGCAGGCGGCGTCGTAGCCGTCCACGAAGGCGCGAATCTCGCGGGCGTCCCAGGGCAGCAGGATCAGGTGGAAGTTGAAGGGCAGGTGCGCGAGCGGTTCCTCCGGCGTGCCGCTGTAGCGCAGCAGCCGCTCGGTGGGGAGGTAGATCTCGCCCACCATCATGCGGTCATCAAACTCGTCGAGCACCTCGCGCATCATTCGCACGTAGCGCAGGGTCTGGGGCTGGTCGTTGGTGTAAATGTGCAGGGTCTGCGCGTACTCGATCATGCCGGGCCGCCACTCGGGGTTGAGCGGCTCGTCGAGGAAGCGCTCGTCTTCGGCCAGCAGGTTCAGCACGTCCACCCGGAAGCCGTCCACCCCCCGCCGCATCCAGAAGCGCAGCACCTCCAGCATGGCAGCCTGCACGTCGGGATTGGCCCAGTTGAGGTCCGGCTGCGAGGGCAGGAACTGGTGGAGGTAGTACTGCCCGCTCGCCTCGTCCAGCGTCCACGCCGGGCCGCCGAAGTGCGACTTCCAGTTGTTCGGGGGTCCGCCGTCCGGGGCGGGGTCGCGCCAGACATACCAGTCTCGCCGGGCACTCCCGCGCCCGGTCAGCGCCTCCCGGAACCACGCGTGGTCGCTGGAGGTGTGGTTGGGCACGTAGTCCAGCATCACCTTCAGGCCCAAGCGGTGCGCTTCGGCCACCAGCGCGCCGAAGTCCTCCAGCGTGCCGAACAGCGGATCGATGTCGCAATAATCGGCCACGTCGTACCCGAAGTCACGCATGGGCGACACGAAGATGGGGGAGAGCCACACCGCCTCCACCCCCAGACTCGCCACGTAGGGCAGCCGCCGGGTGATGCCGCGGAGGTCCCCCACCCCGTCGCCGGAGTCGTCCTGAAAGGACCGGGGGTAGATCTGGTAGATGATCCCGCGCTGCCACCACTGCAGTTCGCCGGAGAGGGCCGGGTCGGGGGAAGGCTGTGTCATGCCGCCCAGGGTAGTCCCGCCGGGGGGCGTGGGCCTATACCCTCCGCTCATGCCTGTGCCTGTTCTTCGTCCGATCGAACGCCGGGACCTCGCGGACGTGATGAGTCTCTGTCACGCGGAAGGCTACCCTTCCTACACCGAAGATCCGGAGCGCACCTGGCAGGCGCTGACCAATCCCGGCGTCACCACCGTCGTCGCAGACTGGGAAGGCCGGGTGGTCGGCGCCGCGCAGATGCTCAGCGACGGGGTGATCCAGGCCTTTCTGGTCCTCGTGCTGGTCCACCCGGACCACCGCCGGGGTGGGCTGGGGCGGGGGCTGATCGAGCACGCCTTCGCTCGTGCCGGGGGCAGCCGGGCGGACCTGCTCGCAGAGGAGGGGCCGGTGCCCTTCTACGAACGCTTCGCGCACCGGCGCAAACCGGGCTTCCGCCTCTATCCCGAACCTCCGGCCGAATAGCCCGGCCTAGCGGTGCGCTTCGATCACGATGGTGCCGCCCTGCAAGCGGGCGAGTTCGGCGACCTCGTTGCCCTCCAGCCGCTTCATGTTGCCCAGGCCGCCGCCTTCGGGAGCGCGGGCCACGGCGTCCCCGATGCGAATCTGCGCCGAGGCGATGGGCCGCGCCCACACGATGGCGTCGGCATTGCCGCCATATCCGGCGTGGACCACCCCGCGCAGCGCTCCCATCACGATCACGTCGCCGCCCGCCACGATCTCGGCGCCTGGATTCACGTCGCCCAGGATGACCACGCTGCCCCGGTATTCGCCCCGAAAGCCCGCGCGGACGCCGTGGGGCAGGATCACCGTGCGGGCGCTGCCCTCCTCCTCGCCCTCGGCGGTGGGGGCGGCCACGGTCACGCGCGGCGCCCGGATGCGGCCCGGCGTGCCCCCCGCCTCCCGAATCGCGGCGAGCGCGGCTTCCAGGGCGGCGGGATCGGCGTCTCCGGCCACCTCCAGGGTGACGTTGGCGGCGAGCAGTTCGGCGCGGGGGGCCAGGGCCTGCGCCACGGTCCCGGCGGTGTCGCCCGGTTCGAGAAGGAGGTTCATGCCGCCGAGCGTGCCGCGAAGCTTCATCGGCGCCCACTCTACTCGCCCGGAAGGGGAGGCTTCACACTCGGCACATCAGGGGGGCGGGCATGGTATAGAATGTGCCCTATGCTGATTTCGGAGGGCACCCTTGGTGCAGCTTGATCCCGGCGCGGTCGTCGAGGGCCGCGTCACGCGCGTGACCGATTTCGGGGCGTTTATCCAGTTCGAGAACGGTGAGACGGGCCTCGTCCACATCTCGCAGATTGCCCACTCCTTCGTCCGCAACATCCACGACCACGTCCGCGAGGGCGAGACGATCGAGGTCAAGGTGCTGGGCCGCGACGAGCGGGGCCGACTCGACCTTTCCATCAAGGAGCTGCTCGAGGAGCCCGAGGAGGTGCCGCGTCCCCGCGCCATCGGCCGCCAGAGCCCGCAGTTCGAGGCCAAGCTGCGCTCCTTCATGCGCGACGCCAAGGAGCGCACCACGGGTGGCGGGGGCGGCGGCAAGCGCGGCGCCGCGCCTGGCAAGCGCAAGAAGTAAGCCCCTCCGCCCCTCATTCCCACTCTGGACACCCGCCCCGCCTCACCGCGTGCCGGGTGTTCTTCCTTTGCAGGCAGGAGGTGTCGAGGTGACCCAGGAAACGCAGGCAGACGTGATCGTGGTGGGCGCGGGCCTCGCCGGGCTGGTGGCCGCCGCTGAAATTGCCGACGCCGGACGGCGGGTGCTGCTGCTCGACCAGGAAGGCGAACAGAATCTCGGCGGGCAGGCCTACTGGTCCTTCGGGGGTCTCTTTCTGGTGGACTCGCCCGAGCAGCGGCGGCTGGGCATCCGCGACTCGCGCGAGCTGGCCTGGACCGACTGGCAGAACACGGCGGGTTTCGACCGCCCCGACGACCACTGGCCCAGGGCGTGGGCCGAAGCCTACGTGGACTTCGCGGCGGGCGAGAAGCGCGGCTGGCTCACCGGCATGGGCCTGCGCTTCTTCCCGGCGGTGGGCTGGGCCGAACGCGGGTTTCAGGGGGCGGGGGGTCCCGGCAACTCGGCGCCGCGCTTCCACATCACCTGGGGCACTGGGCCGGGCGTGCTGGAGCCGTTCGTGCGGCGGGTGAAGGCGCACGCGGCGGCGGGACGCGTCCAGATGCGCTTCCGCCATCGCGTCCGTGGCCTGATCGAGGAGGGCAGTGCGGTCGTCGGCGTGCGTGGCGACGTGCTGGAGGCGTCGGACGTGGACCGGGGCGAGGCCAGTTCCCGCGTCGTGGTGGACGACTTCGCACTGCGGGCGGGCGCGGTCGTCGTGACCTCGGGCGGGCTGGGGGGCAACCTCGCGCGGGTGCGGCGCAACTGGCCGACAGCGCGGATGGGACCGCCCCCCACCTTCCTGCTCAGCGGGGTGCCCCAGCATGTGGACGGCGAGTTGCAGGCCCAGGTCGCCGCCCAGGGGGCCAGCCTGATTCACCCCGACCGCATGTGGCACTACACCGAGGGGCTGCGCAACTGGAACCCCATCTGGCCGCACCACGGCATCCGGGTGCTGCCGGGGCCGAGCAGCCTGTGGCTGGACCCGACCGGGCGGCGGCTGCCGCACCCCCACCACCCCGGCGCGGACACGCTGGGCACGCTGTCGTACATCACGGGCCAGGGCCACCCCTACACCTGGTTCCTGCTCAACCGGGCGATCATCAAAAAGGAGTTCGCCCTCTCCGGCTCCGAGCAGAATCCCGACCTGACGGGCCGCGACCTGCGGCGCACCCTGGGCCGGGTGGGACGGGCGGTGCAGGCCCCGGTGCAGGCGTTCCTCGACCACGGCGAGGACTTCGTGACAGCCCCCGACCTGCCCGGCCTCGTCGCGGGGATGAACCGCCTGACGGGAGCGGACCTCGTGGACCTCGCTACCATGGAGCGGGAGGTGCGGGAGCGGGACTTGCAGGTGGCGAACCGAGCGGGTAAGGACCCGCAGCTCGCGCTGGTGCGGGGCGCGCGGGCGCTGGTGGGCGAGCGGCTGATCCGGGTGGCGCCGCCCGCCCCCCTGCTCGACCCCGCCCACGGCCCGCTGATCGCCGTTCGCATGAACATCCTGACCCGCAAGACGCTGGGCGGCCTGGAAACCGACCTGCAGGGCCGGGTGCTGCGGCCCGGCGGCGACCCCATCCCCGGCCTGTACGCGGCAGGCGAGGTCGCGGGGTTCGGCGGCGGCGGCATGCACGGCTACCGCTCGCTGGAGGGAACGTTCCTGGGAGGCTGCCTCTTTTCCGGGCGGGTGGCGGGGCGGGCGAGCGCGGGGGCAGTGTAGGCGGGTCCATACGTGCTCTGCTTCCCTTCAGCGGCGCCGCCCTCGCTCTCGTGCTGGGCGGGTATGAACCGGGCCTGGACCTCCGTACCCCTCGGACGCCCGCGAGTACGTGCGCCTGTGCGCCCTGGCCCGGGACGACCTGGACTGTGAGGCGATGCTGCCCACCCTGCGGGCAGTCCCCCGCCCTGTCAGCGGCCCTGGCCCGCGCCACCATGTTTCCCAGAGGGGCGACTGCCGACAGGCACCCACCGGCTCCACTTCTTTGGGGACGCGGTTGGCGGCAGCTCTTCGGTGAGGGGTCGGACGATCAAGGACCCGTCCTTCTTCCCCTTCTCAAGCTGCCCTGAGCCGTTTTAACCCCCGCGTAACCGCCCGGCGGCAGACTCTACCCATGAAGAAGAACCTCTCCCTGCTGGCCCTGACCGGGACGCTCGCGCTGGGCGCCTTCGTGGGCTTCGAACTTTCCGAACGCACCAGCGCCCAGGGAACGGGCGCCGTGCCCGCCACCACCACGTCCGCCCCGGTAACCTCCGGCGTTTCCAGCTCCACCGAGGCCTCCCGCGCCCGCACCCAGTCGGAAACCAACACCGTGCAGGTCGTCAAGGCCCGGCAGGACGGCGTGGTCTATATCGAGGTCACCGACCGGGGCGGCGATACCAGCCCGCAGGCGCAACTGCGGCGCGACCTGCAGGAACGGTTCGGCTTCGAGATGCCCCAGCAGGGTCCCCAGGAAAGCGCGGGCAGCGGCTTTTTCGTGAACGAGGCGGGCGACATCCTGACGAACAACCACGTCGTGGAGGGCGCCGACGAGATCACCATCCGTCTGCACGGCAGCTCCAGAACCTACCCGGCGAAGGTCGTGGGCCGCGCTCCCGACTTCGACCTCGCGTTGATCCGCGCCGAGGGGTTGCCCGCCGGGGCAGTCAAGCCGATTCCGCTGGGGCAGATGGAGGGGCTGGAGGTCGGCCTCAAGGCGATCGCGCTCGGGGCGCCCTTTGGCCTGGAGTTCAGCGTCTCGGAGGGCATCATCTCCAGCTTGGAGCGCACCGTGCCGGTGGGTGCCAAGGGCGTGGAGCAGAACGTGATCCAGACCGACGCGGCGATCAACCCCGGCAACTCGGGCGGGCCGCTGCTGGACTCGGCGGGGCAGGTCATCGGCGTGAACACCCAGATTCTGACCGGGGGCATCGGCCAGAGCGCGGGCGTGGGCTTCGCGGTCCCGGTCGACACCGTGCGCCGGTTGTTGCCGCAGCTTCAGCGCGGCGGCGAGGTCCAGACGCCCACCCTGGGCCTCGGCTTCCGGGACGTGGCGAGCTTCACCGCCGAGGAGCGCGAGGGGGCGGGCCTGCCCGAGCAGGGCGCCCTCGTCCTTCAGGTCTACCCCGGCAGCCCCGCCGAGCGGGCCGGACTGCGTGGCAGCGCCGCCTCCGCCGTGCAGGGGGGCGACCCCGTGCTGGACGGCGACGTGATCACCGCCGTGGACGGCCAGCCGCTGGAGAACGCCGCCGACTTGCCCCGCACGGTGATCGGCAAGCAGATCGGGGACTCTCTGCGCCTGACCGTGCAGCGCGGGGGCCAGACCCGCGAAGTAACGGTGCCGCTGCAAGCCTTCGCCCTGCCGCAGGGCGGGGAGTAACCGAACTCAGGGAGGGGCCGGGGCGACAGCCACCCCGGCCCCTCCTCCTGTGCCCTCACTCCACCGGGAAGGCCTCGTTCAGCGCGGCCAGCAGCGCCTGCGGATCGTCGTACAGAGGGTCATGCCCTTCCGCCCCCGGATGCCCGCCGCAGCGCAGCAGGACGCAGGGTACTCCGGCCCCCCGGGCAGCCTCGGCGTCGTAGGGGGTGTCGCCCACCATCAGCGCGGCCCCGGCGGGCAGGCCCAGGGTGTGCAGCCCGGCCTTCACGAGGTCGGGGTCGGGCTTGCTGTTTTCCACATCGCTGCTGCTGACGCGCT
Organism: Deinococcus sp. NW-56; assembly: GCF_002953415.1. NCBI lineage: Bacteria > Thermotogati > Deinococcota > Deinococci > Deinococcales > Deinococcaceae > Deinococcus > Deinococcus sp. NW-56. Next base: position 1,251,149 of record NZ_CP026516.1, read on the forward strand.
CCAACTTCAGGTCGTCGAGACCGATCTGCTCCAGCAAGGCGTCCACGATCTCGGCCTCGCCGCTCGTCGCCAGGGCCACCCGCAGGCCGCGTGCCCGCAGCCCCTCGATCAGGGCACGGGCGCCGGGGGTGGGGCGCAGGTCGGGTATCAGCTCCCGAAAATGCCGGACCCAGCCGTCCGTCAGGCGCTGGCCCCGCTCGCTCTCGGCGTCCAGCCCGGTTAGCTCGGGGACCAGCTTGTCGCCGCCCATGCCGATCAGCGGGAAAATGTCCTCGGGCGTCTTCTCGAAGCCCTCGTCGGCCAGCGCCGCCGCCCACGCGCGGGCGTGGGCGAGGTTGGAGTCGGCCAGGGTGCCGTCCACGTCAAGCAGGACGCCCCGAAGGCGGTCAGGAGCCAAAAGGTCATGCTGGGTCACCGCGCCAGCGTAGGGGCCAGGGCAGGTCTGCCGCCTTGAGCGCCCCTTGAGCGACGCGGCCCGGCTCGCCGCTCGGGGTCGTTGTGCTCGGGAAACACCCCGCCGGGCGCGGGGGTCTGCGTCTGTCCGAGTGCCAGAGCTTGGACCAGGCGTACTCCGAGCCTCTCCGCCGGGCGAGGGGACGACAGCGCCGTCAGGCCCCAGACCCCGCTCGGTGAAAACGAACCCCGAACGGGATCGGCCACCCGGCACCGGCGGGCTGAAGCACGCTGAGCTGGGCAAGGCGACGGGCGTCGCCGGTGGGGCACGCTCAATGCCCGCTTGCTCCCTGAGCCTGAACTGTCCGCCTCATCGCTCGGGCGGCGCTAGGCTGAGCCTGACATGCTCCGCTACCGCACCTTCACTGAGGCCGATTTCGAGGCCCTCGCCCAGCTCGATCTCACCGCCCAGCGCACGGCCGACCCCGGCTTCGACGCCCTGCCGGAGCGCGAGCGCACGGGCCGCCTGAGCACCAGCACCGCCGCCCTGAAGTTCTACGAGCGCAGCGAACACTCCTTCGTGGCGCAGGGGGAGGGCGCGGGCCTCGCCGGAGCCGTCTTCGCCCAGCACGTCTGGCAGGGAGACCGCCCCATCGTCCTGGTGCGCTCGCTGCTGCTGGCCCCCGACGCGCCGGGGGAAGCGGCGGCAGGCCTGCTCCACGCCGTCGTCAAGAGCGCCTACGACAGCGCCGTGTACGAGGTCCACTTTCCGGTGACGCCCGCGCTGGAGGGAGCCGCCCGGCAGGAAGAAGCGCACCTCGTCGGCGGGTACGCGGTCTGTCACCTGGGGACCCGTGCAGGCACCGCGCCGGGCACCCGATTGGCCAGGGCGGATGGAGGCGCGGCATAATGGCCGCCATGACCCTCAAGCCCACCCGTGTGCTGCTCGGCGTGCGCGGCATGACCCGCGACGCGGGCGAGCGCGTCGCCCAGCACCTCCGTTCCCTCCCCGGCGTCGCCCAGGCCACCCCCGACGAGGGCCAGATCGAAGTCCATTACGACCCCTCCCAGCACACCGTGATGGACCTCGTGCGGGCCGTGCGCTCGCAGGGCTTCCTGGCCGGGATGCTCTGAAGGCCCGTGGCCCTCGGCTACGTCGGCGTCCTGACCGTCCGGGTGGAGATGCCCTGGGTCAGCAACCTCAAGGAAAAACGCGCCCTGGTGCGCCCGGTCGTCGAGCGCCTCAAGGCCCGCTACCCCCTCACGGTCGCCCGGCTCGACGGCCTCGACGCCCACGACTGGGAGGTGATCGGGGTCGCCACCCTCAGCAACGACTACGGCTGGGTCGAGGAAACCCTGCGGATGGCCGCCGACTTCATCGCCCGCGAGGGCGAATACCGGGTCGCCTGGGAGGAGACCGACATCACCGTTCTGGGCGGTGAGGACGGGGAAGAGGCGTAGGGCAGGGGATGCTCGCCAAGACCCAAGCCGAACGCCGGGCCTTCTGAGGAGAAGGCCCGGCGTTCCCGTGGGTTCTCTCAGCGCTTCGCCTGATCCCCCAGCGCCGACTTCAGCGCGTCGAAGGCCTCGGGGCGCTCCAGCACGCGCCAGTTCAGCACGCTCTCGCCGCTGAAGTCGGCGACCTGCCCCGCCGCGCAGTCGTAGCGGGCGTTCTGCTTGCGCATGATCGGCCACACGACCGCCGCCGCCCGCCCCGCGAGGTCGCGCAGGGGCACCGGCCCGAACAGGCGCGAGTCCTCGCTGCCGCCTGCCGTGCGGTTGTCGCCCATCACGAAGTAATGGCCGTCCGGCACCGTAATTTCCTCCTGGTCGGGCACGATACCGCCGATGCTGGAGGTCGCGCCGTTCGCCAGCGGACTCCCGGTGTCCCAGCAGCCCTGCTCGCGCCAGTAGTCGGTGGTCCAGCTCTGGTCGAGCCGCGTGCCGTTTACAAAGACCTCGCCGTCCTGAATGCGAATGCGGTCGCCGGGCAGCCCGATCAGCCGCTTGATCAGGAAGGGGCGGTAGGTCCACAGCCCGAAGGGGCCGGGGCGGGTGAGGTTGGGGGCGCGGTCGGCGGCCTCGCGCGGGGGCTTGAAGATCAGGATGTCGCCCCGGCTGAAGTCGCCCACACCGGCCTTGTGCAGCCACGTCTCGTATTTGGGCACGAAGACCCGCTCCCGGTCGCGCAGGTTGGGCATCATGCTCACGCCGTCGACCCCCACCAGCGTCGCCAAGAACTGGGTGATCACCACCGCAAAGACGATGGGTTCCAGCACTTCCTTCCACAGTTTGCCCAGCGGACCGCTCCCGGCCCCTTTCAGTCTTGTCATGCGGCTCCTTTAGGGCGGCGGGCAGGCGGCGGAGGAAAAGCTGACAGGCCCTGCCCCGCGCCCGCGCCGCGGCCGTCCGCCGCGCAGGATAGCGGACCGGGGGCCGGGGCAGCGGCCCCTATCCCCCCACCAGCGCCCGCACCCGCGCGAGTTCGGCCCGCGCCGCCGCCTCGCCCGCGCCTATGGCCTGCGCCCCCCGGCGAAAGGACGGCAGGTCGATGTCCCCGAGGTCCGGGCGCAGCAGCACGTCCGGGCGGTAGAGGCTCAGGCGGGCATCGGTGAGCTGCGCCTGCATGATGTCCACCGCCCGCCGCAGCGAGCGCACCGGCCCCAGGCCCCCCGGCGTGCGCCAGCGGCTGCGCCGCTCCGGCAACTCCAGCGGCTCGGGGGCCGTCACGTCCACCGCGACGACCTGGCGCACCCCCAGAAACAGCGCCGCGTCCACCGGCACCTGATTCAGAATTCCGCCGTCGGCCAGCAGCATGTCGCCGTAGGGCACCGGGTCGATGGCCCCCGGATAGGCGGTGGTCGCCCGCAGCGCCGCGTACAGGTCGCCGCCCCGCAGGTACACCATGCGCCCGGTCAGCACGTCCGTCGCGGTGACGGCCAGCGGCCGTTCCAGCGCCTCGAAAGTCGGCGGGAGATGGGCGGCCAGCCACGCCTCGAACGCGGAGGCCTTCAGCAGGCCAGTCCCCAGCCGCCAGTCGAGCAGCCGCCGCCACGACACCGTCTCCGAGATGCGCCGCAACTCGTCTGCGCCCGTTCCCGCCGCGATAAAGGCCGCGACCAGCCCCCCCATCGAGGTGCCCGCCAGGACCTGCGGGGGCAGCCCGGCTTCCTCCAGCACCCGCCACACCCCGACGTGCGCCAGCCCACGTGCGCCCCCGCCCCCCAAGACCAGTCCATACCCCGGCATGGGGGGATTGTAGGGGGCTGCACCTTCGGCGGTGGGTGCGCTACCGTGGAGGCAGGATGCCGCTGGCAGGACAGGTCGTGGGAGAGGGGGTGCGCCTCGTGCGGCCCCTGGGGCGCGGCTCGCACAGCGTGGTGTATTTCGCGGTGGACGCCGAGGGCCAGCCCCGCGCGGTCAAGATTTTCGAGCCGCACTTCGCTGCCCACGCGGGGCGCGAGCTGGCGCACGGGGCGGGCCTCGACCACCCCCGGCTGGTGCGGGTGCTGGCCCCCGTCACCGTGGAGGGCCGCCCCGGCCTGCTCCTGACCTATGCCCGCGGCCAGGTGCTGTTCACCCGTTACGCCCACCGCCCCGCCCTGACCCATGACCGCCGGGCCTACCTGCTGACGCTGGCACACCTGCTGGGCGCCCTGGGCCACCTGCATGGGCGCGGCGTGGTTCACCGCGACGTGAAGCCGGAGAACATCATCGCGGAGCCGGGCGGCAGCGCGACCCTGGTGGACTTCGACCTCTCGGGTCCGGCCGGGGAGACCTTCAGCGCCCCCACCCGCATGGGCACCGCCGCCTTCCAGAGCCCCGAGTCGCGGCGGGGCGAACCGCTGGGACCGGAAAGCGACCTGTACGGGGTCGGCGTGCTGCTGGGGTGGGGCCTGCACGGGGCACTGGGTCCCCAGGGCGTGCCCCCGCCCCCCGCCGCCGACCCCCTCGACCCGCTGCTCGCCGCCCTCACCGACCCCGACCGCTCCCGCCGCCTGGCTGACGCGGCCGAGGCGCGGGAGTGGCTGTTGCGGTTGTCGGGGCTGCCGTACTAACCCCTCACTTCTCCCAGATCCATCCCCCCGGCGCCGCCGCCACCCCCAGCGCCCGCGGCCCGGTGTGCACATTGAGCACCGGGTTGACCCCCGCGAACCCCGACCACACGACCGGATGCCGCCGCGAGAGGGCTTCCAGCAGGGCGTCGGCGTCCTCGCGCACCGAGCCGTAGAGCAGGCCCAGCCTCAGCGGGGTGCCCTCGCCGTGGCGGGCGGTGACCTGCGCGGCGACGGCCTCGATCGCGCCCTTGTACGACCGCGCCCGGCCCACGTTAGTGTAGATCGCGGCCTCCTTGTCCACCGTGATGACCGGCTTGAGGTTCAGCAGCCCCCCCAGCGTGGCCTGCACCCGTCCGATGCGCCCGCCCCGGCGCAGGTACTCCAGCGTCTCGATGGTGAAGTACAGCTCGGTTTCCTCGTGCGTGCGCCGCACCCAGCTCAGCGCCGTCTCCAGCGACTCGCCCTGCTCGGCGGCGGTCACGGCGGCGTGAACCTGAAAGGCCTGCGCGGCACTCAGCGTCCGGGTGTCGTGGATGGTCACGGGCACTTCCGGCACCAGCGCGAGCGCCTGCTCGGCGGCGTTGCGGCTGCCCGACAGCCCCGCGCTGATGGTAAGGGCCAGCACCGGGAGGCCGCCCGCCCCCGCCGCCCGGTAGCCTGAAGCCCAGTCCTGCGGCGTGGGCTGGCTGGAGGTCGGGTGCGTGGGGTTGGTCTGAAGCTCCCGGAACAGCCACTCCCGCGTGATCTCGCCCATGCGGTAGCTCTTGTCCCCGAAATTCAGGCTGAAGGGGGCGACGGGGACGGCGTTGCGAAGGTCGGCGAAGGCGTCGAGGCCGCCGTCCGTCACGACGGCAAACCTGGAATTCTGGGTCATCGGATCTCCTTGTCGTTCATCTGCTCGATCAGCCTCAGGGCGGCGGTGTGGTCCTCCCCGGCGCCGACCACCGTCGCGGCGGCCCGGAAGAGGGCCTCGGCTTGCATCAGTACGGGCGCACTTGCCCCCGCCGCCCGCACCACGTCGGCGGCGATGCCCGCGTCCTTGGCGAGCAGCCCGAGTCTGAAGGTCACCGGAAACTCGCGCGTCAGCACGCGGGAGCCGATCAGGTTCTCGGAGGCGTTGGAGCGGCCGCTGCTCGCGTTGATGACCTCCAGCGCTCCTTCCACGTCCACCCCCGCCCGTGCCAGCGCCGCCAGCCCCTCGCCCGCCGCCCACAGGTTGACGGCCAGCAGCGCGTTGTTCACGGCCTTCACCGCGAAGCCCGCCCCGGTGCCGCCCACATGAACCACCTTGCCCGCGAAGGCGAGGTCGGGCCGAACCCGGCCCAGCACGCCCGCCTCCCCGCCCACCATCACCGTGAGGGTCCCCGCCTGCGCCCCGGCGGTCCCGCCGCTGACGGGCGCGTCGAGGAAGGCGACGCCCCGCTCGGCCAGCCGCGCCGATTGCCGCCGCGCTGCCTCCGGGTGCCCGCTGGTGCAGTCCACCCAGACGGTGCCGGGGCGCAGGCTTCCCTCCAGCACCGCCAGCACCTCGTCCACCTCGCGGCTGGTGGGCAGGCAGGAGAAGATCACGTCGGCCTGCGCTGTGCCGGAGAGGTCCGCCGCCTCGCTGCCGTGTTCGCGGGCGTGCGCGTCGGCCTTGGCGCCCGTGCGGTTCCAGACCAGGGCGCGGCCCCCGGTGTCGCGGGCGCACCGGGCAAGGTGCGCGGCCATCGGCGCTCCCATCGCGCCCAGGCCCAGAAATGCGGTTGTTCGGCTCATCGTCTCAGGCTACGGGGTCGGCACCGGACCGCCGGGGTTCCTGAACCGGGTTCAGAAAGCAGGGTCCCCCACGGGTTGCCTGGACACGCCCGGCTTCATGAAGCCGCTCTTGAACGCTCCCTCATAGCGCCCCCCCACCCGGACCGGGTACGGTGGTCCATGCAAGCCGCCGAGCCGGTCAAAATCGAGCGCCACGACCTGCGGACCCGCGAACACCACACCAACACCGGGGTGCGGCCGGTGAGCGTCTACCGCGAGCACGCGCACGGCCTGTTCGTCGCGCGGGAATTCGTGGCGCACCCGCGCATCCGGCACTGGCAGGCGCACCTCCTCCCCGACCTCGGCTTGGTCGTGTGCCGCTACGATTTCCACGGCCCGCGCGAGCACGACTATTACCTCGATATCGCCACCGTGACCTGCGAGGGGGAGGTCTGGAGCGTCCACGACCACTACCTCGACCTCCTCGTCCACGACGGGATCGCCGCCGAGATCGTGGACACCGACGAGCTGCTGGCCGCCCACCGCGCCGGGTACATCACCGCCGAGACGTGCATGAATGCCGTGATCGCCGCGCATGGAGTCCTCTCCGGCCTCGCCCGTGCCCGCTACGACCTGCACGCCTGGCTGGGGACGCGGGGCGTGGCGCTGGAGTGGCTGCCCGACTCCGTCGCGGTGTAGGGTTGCGGCGCAGGGACGGTCGGGTGGGCGCTACCCTGCTCCATGCCCGCTGCCGACCTCACCGCACAGGCCCGTCTGGAAGCCGCCCTGCCTGCCGCCCTCGCCCGGATCGCGGCCACGCCCGGCGTCTATGCCGCCCTGTGGTGCGGGAGTGCCGCACGGGGCGAGGCGGACGCGCACAGCGACCTCGACTTCCACGCCCTGGTGGAGGGCGACCACCGCTGGCGGGGCAGTTTCGTGGTGGACGGCGTGCCCGTGGAGGTCTTTCACAACCCGGCCCGCAAGGTCCGCGCGATGTTCGCCGCGCCCGACCACGCGACCGTCGCCATGTTCGCGCAGGGCCGTATCGTCCTGCCCCATCCCGACCTCACCGCATTGGTGGCCGAGGCGCGGGGCGTCCACGCGGCAGGCCCGACGCCCCGACCGCCCACGCCCGCCGAGCGGCACACCCTGGTGGACGAGGTGGTGGAGGCCCGCAGCCTGCTGGGGGACGACCTGCACGCCTTCATTGCGCTGAGCACCGCTGGACGGCTGGTGGGTGCCCTCTACGCGGCGCGGGGCTGGTGGGAGGTCAAACCCCGCGCCTGGCTGCGCGACCTCATGCGGCATGCGGCCCCCGAGTGCGAACTGCTGCGCCGCGTCCTGACCGCCCCCGCGCCTGCTGGGCGGCAAGCCGCGCTGGAAGCCCTGGCCCTCGCCGTTTTGCCAGAAGGCCTGGACTACGGCGAGAGTGCCACCGACCCCCAACGCGTGCCTTGACCCTCAGAACCTGTTTGAAAAGTCAGCCCAACCTCTTCATTTGGTCCACATACACGAGGTTTTTGCTCCTCCCCCCTGGCGGGGGAGGCTGGGAGGGGGGAACGCAGACGGCTTCCCAACGCACTCCACTGACCATAAGAACCCTTTTCAAACACGCCCTCAGGGAATGGGCAACTCGGCCCGCGTGCCCGGCTCCAGCGCGAGCAGCATCCGCAATGGTTCCTCCCCGTGCTTGAGCAGGTACGTCAGGAAGTTCATCTCGCGTTCCTGTGGTGCCCCACCCGGCAGCAGGTGCCGCCTCAGCCGGGTGAGCTGCCGTGTCCGGTCGTCCTCCTGCCGGGCGAGGGCAACCAGGGCGAGGCGCTGGAGGTGCGCCACCCGCGCCGTCGTGCGGGTGCGGGTCCGCTCGGCCGCGCCGACCAACGTGGGGTCGAGGGCAGCGAGTTCGTCCGCCAGTGCCCGCAGCTCGGCGTCCAGCGCCGCGAGCCGCTCGGCGGAGGCCGCCGCTGCTCCCCGCTCCCGCGCCAGCGTCCGCCCCAGCACGCCCTCCGGGTCGGCCTGCACCTCGGCGGCTGTGGCCCCCAGCCGGGAGAGCAGCCGCGCCACGTTGGGCTCCAACCACGTCACGCTCAGCCGGGGCCATAGCAGGGGCTGCCGCAGGCCATGCAGCTCGTACACCCCGCCGAGCTGCGCCCCATAGGCGATTTCACCCGGTCCCACCACAAAGGCGAGGGTCGGCAGCAGCGCGTCCTGCACGACCGGCCTGAGCCCCGCCGCCGGGGTCAGCCGCGAGGGGTCGGCGGCCAGGATGCCCAGCAGGTCCTCCCGGCTGTATTCCCGCGTCTCTGTGCTGAAGCGTTGCCCGTCAAACCTCAGCAGACGCCGCCCCCCGTCCTCCTCCTCCAGAAAGAGGTTGGTCGCCCCCGCCGGACGGCGAAGCTGCGGCTCGAAGCCCGCCGCGATCAACTGCTCGGCGGCGGCCTCGATGCGGGCAGGTCCGTCGAGGGGCCGCTCCAGCTCGCGGGCCAGGGTGGGGGCCATCAGCCGCGCCAGCGCGGGGTGCAGCGGGTCGAGGACCAGCACGCCCGCCGGAGCGAGCAGGCCGTGAATCAGCCGGGCGAACACGTCGCTCCAACTGTCCAGCCATGAGCCGTCGCCGTGGACCGCCCAACGGACTCGCTTCCACACTGCCTCGCGGTACTCCAGAGGGGCATCGAAACGTTCCAGCAGCCCCGCTACCTCCTGGGTCCATGCCTCCCGCCAGCGCACCCGCCCCACGGGGACCCCTTCCGGCAGGTCAAGGGTCACGCGGTGCAACTCCTCCGCGTGGTCGAGCAGGGTCGTGGATGCGACCTCCGCCGCGTCGTGATCCTGGCTGGCGACCCAGTACACGGCGACCACCGGGGCGTCCTCGCGGTGCAGTTGGCGGGCGAGCAGTGCGGCGTCGGCGCCCTTGTGGACGCTGTACGACGGACCCGTCAGCAGTCCCGCCTGCTGCCCAGTCACGACCACGCGCGAGGCGGGGTGGGCCAGCCGCTCCAGCAGCTTCTCCGTATGAGGGTCCAGCGTTCCCAGGTCGCCGTGGTACTCGCGCAGTGCCGCCGCCAGCGCCCCCCGGTCCACCTCCGGCCGGGAGTCCGAGGCCGCCCGGTCCAGATCGCCGGGTCCCAGACGGAAGAAAGCGGGCAATTCGCCCGCCCGGTACGCCGCTGCGATGGTCTTGGTCACGTTCACTGCTTTGGATTCTACAGTGGTCCGCGACCGGGCACGCTCAGGAGGGGCGCTCGCGCAACGGCTCGCGGGCCGCCGCCTGCAACCCCGCGCGGTCGGTGAGGATAATCCGGCGGTAGCCCAGGTCGAGCAGTCCCCGCGCCCGGAAGTCGCCCAGCAGCTTGGTGATCGTCTCGCGGGTGCTGCCCACCACATGGGCGAGGTCCTGGTGCGAGAGGCGCTCGCGCAGGGCCAGCGGACCGCCGTCGGGCCATGGACCCTCGCGCTCGGCCAGGGTCAGCAGGGCCTGCGCCAGCCGCTGCGAGACCTCCATAAAGACGAGTCCGGCGAGCCGCTCCTGCACGCTGCGGGTTTGCCGGGTCACCTGCTCGGTGAGGGCGACCCCCACTGCCGGGTGCGCGGCCGTCAGGCGGTTCAGCGTCTCGCGGCCCAGCAGCAGGGCCTCGGTGTCGTCCATCGCCTCGGCGTACATGCCGTAGCTCGCGCCGTCCAGCAGCGCCCCGGTGCCCAGCAGATCGCCCGGCCCATGCACGTCCAGCGTGACCTCCCGCGCTCCGGCTCCCAGGCGGTAGAGCCGCACGCTGCCCCGCGTGACCACGAACAGCGTCTCGGCCGCGTCCTCGGGATGAAAGAGGAGGCCCCCCCGTGCCCAGCGGCCGGGTCTGGCCGCCGCCACCACCTGTGCCTGCGTCTCCTGCGGCAGCGCTCCGAACGGCCCGGACATCATGCCCGACAGTGTGCCACATCCGCCCCTGCACGCGGTCCCCACTCCCGGCCCTGCTGGCCCCCCGTGTTACACTCCCTCCCACGCATGACCGCCTCCCTGCCTCCCTCGCCCCTGCCCGGCGGGACCCGCCTCACGCTGTTTGACCTGCCGCTCGACGTGGTGACGCTGGAGCAGGCCCTCGACCTGCTGGGCGAGTGGATGTTCCGCGCCCCCCGCGCTCCGCACACCGTGGTCACCCTCAATCCCGAGTTCATCGTGCAGTCGCGCACCCAGCCCGAGTTCGTGGCGGCGATGCAGGCCGCCGACCTCGTGACCGCCGACGGGGTGGGCATCGTGTGGGCCGCCCGGCAACTGCATGGGCAGGAGGTGCCCCGCGCTCCCGGCTACGACCTCGTGCGCGGGCTGATGCAGCGGCACGGCCCCGAGCTGCGGGTCTTTTTCCTGGGAGCCAAGCCCGGCGTGGCCGAGCGGGCTGCCCAGAACGCGGCCCGCGACTTCGGCGTGCAGGTCGCCGGGGTCCACCACGGCTACTTCGACCCTTCCGAGGACGGGCGGGTGGCCGATCTGGTGGGGGCGTCGGGAGCGCACCTCGTCCTGACGGCGATGGGTGCGGGGCGGCAGGAAATCTTCAACCAGTACTGGCGGCAGGTGCTGGGGGCGCCCGTATTGATCGGCTGCGGCGGCGTCATCGACGTGCTGGCTGGAACCGCCGACCTCGCTCCCGCGTGGACGCGCAAGCTGGGGGTGGAATTCCTCTGGCGGGTGGGCCTCGACCGCCGCCGCTGGCACCGGGTGCCCCGGCTGGCGGGGTTCGTGCGGCTCGTGCTCGCCGAGCGACGTAGGCGTTAGGGGACGCTCAGCCCGGTCCCCCCAGGCCCAGGTTCCCCGTAAAGGTTCCCTCCCAGGCGTTCAGCACCCGGTCCCCACGCACCAGCAGCACGGTGGGGTAGGCACCCACCCGCAGCCGACGTGCGAAGGCGGTCGCCTCGGCCCCGCGCCACACGTTGACTCCGGCCGGGGCGGGGGCGGGCACCTCTTCCGCGTTGACCGCCCGCACCGGCAGCCCGGCGGCCAGCACGGCCCCCCACAGCGCCCCCAGGTCGCCGCAGTCGTGCGAGTAGATCACCACGATCTCGCGCTCGGCGGCCGTCCAGGGGTGGGCGGGCAGCGGCTCGCCCAGCCGCACCCGCGCGTCGGCGGGGGTGCCCAGGGCCAGCAGCAGGGTCAGCAGGGGCGCTCGCTTCATCCCCGGCATGATGCCCTCCCGCCGCCCCCCCGCGCATGACAGCCGCGTGAGGCCCCCGGCTCACAAGGAAACCGGGGGCCTCAGGCAGAAAGGTCAGTTCGTGTTGGAAGCGGGCTTGCTCTCGCCCGACCCCGGCACCACCGGCGCCGTGTCGGGCGTGCGGATCGCCTTGACCGCCTGCGGGTCGGGCTTCTCGTCGCTCAGGGGCGCGGGGGAGGGGTCCGGCGCGTAGCCGGGCAGGTCGGTGATGGCGACCCGGCGCGGCACCACCCGCTCGGGCGGCGTGAACTCGGTCGCCATGCGGCCGGTCGTGCGGTCCACGTTGATGACGGTGGTGCGCGGGTCGGGCGTGCCCGGCGTCCAGCCGGTCTCGCGGTAGACGACCGGGGGCGGGGCGTCCTCCTCGGTGACGGTGTTCGCGGCGTTCCGGAAGCGGGGGTCCAGCACCGCCAGCTTCACGCCCGGCAGGTAGCCGGGGTCGGGCGCGTCCACGTACTGAATGCCCGGCGGCTGCACGAAGGCCGTCGGGGAGCGGCCCGCGTGCGAGATCTCCATCATCCGCTTCCAGATCGGAATGCCCACCACGCCCGAGTAGTAGTAGTCGGGGTTGGCCCCGCCCTGCTGTTTGCCGACCCAGACGGCGCCGGTGTACAGCGGCGTGGTGCCCACGAACCACAGGTCCTTCACGAAGTTGCTCGTCCCCGTCTTGCCCGCGACCGGCCACTCCCCGAACCTTGCCCCCTGCGCCAGCCCGCCCTGCGCGGGGGTCAGGTCGTTCACCACGCCCCGGATCATGTCCAGCCCCAGGAAGGCGACCTGCGGCGTCCAGACCCGCTTGGGCTTGGTGACCTCGTTTGCCACGTCGTACAGCACTTCACCCCGCGCGGTGGTCACCCGCGTGACGTAACGGGGCGGACGGTACAGCCCGCCGTTCACGAAGGGCGCGTAGGCCGCCGCCATCTTGACCGGCGTGGTCTCGATGGCCCCCAGCGCCGCCGCCAGCCCGGTGCCGTCATTGGTTTGCAGCCCCAGCTCGTTCAGCTTGCCGAAGAAGGTCTGGAGGCCGATGCGGTCCGCGAGCCGCACGGTGACGAGGTTCAGCGAGCGGTCGAGTGCCTCGCGGATCGTCATGTTGCGGTAGCTCACGGCTCCGGCGAAGTTCTGCGGCTCGTACACGCCGCCCTTGCAGGTGTCGCAGGGGAAGGAGACGGGCTTGTCCTCCTCGCGGTGGTCCTGGCGCAGCCCGGTCGAGAGCGCCGTCGTGTACAGCAGCGGCTTGATGGTCGAGCCGATCTGCCGCTGGCCCTGGGCGGCGTTGTTCCAGTCCTCGGGCGGCGCGTTGCCGCGCAGCTTCTGGCCCACCATGCCCAGCACCTCGCCGCTGTACGGCTCGACCACGACGGCCCCCAGCGTGGCCCCCGGCGGCAGCCCGGTCGCCTCGCGGCTGGCGGTCTCCACGGCGTTCTGCACCTTGGGGTCCAGGGTGGTGTAGACCCGCAGGCCGCCGGACCCGTACACCTTCTCGCGCCCGAAGCGGGCGATCAGGTCCTGCTCGACCTGCTGCACGAAGTGCGGCGCCCGCGTGCTGGTCACCGCCTTGAGTTCCTTGGCGGTGCGGTCGACGAGCTTGGCCGTCTTCACGTCCCCGTTCGCGTCGTAGCGAATCTGCCACCCGCGCGGCTGAAGGTCTTCCTTCCAGGCCGCGTCCGCCTGCGCCTGGGTGACCCAGCCGTCCTCCACCATGCGCCCCAGCAGCAGCTTCATCAGCGGGCGCACGGTGTCGTAGTTGAAGTAGCGGTTGGGGCTGGGCACCAGGATGGTGAGGTAGGCGCTCTCGGCGAGGCTGAGCTGCTTGGGCGTCTTGCCGAAGTACGCCTGCGCCGCCGAATAGATGCCGTACAGCTCCACCGGGCCGCCGTCGCCCCAGTAGATCGCGTTGAGGTAGTTCCGCAGAATCTCCTCTTTGGTAAAGGCCCGCTCGACCTGCACGCTCAGCAGCCACTCCTTGATCTTGCGGTCGGGCGTGCGGGCGGCCTTGTACTCGTCGTACAGCAGCGTGTTCTTGATGAGCTGGTTGGTCAGGGTCGAGCCGCCCTGCAGGTCCTCGCCCTGCACGGCCCGCTGAAGCTGCCGCCCGATGCCGAAGGGGTCGAGGCCGTAATGCTCGAAAAAGCGGCGGTCCTCGTTGGCGATCAGGGCCGCCGTCATGAAGGGGCTGACCTCGTCAAGCCGGACCAGCGTGCGGCTGATCGCCTGCTCGCCCACCTTGGGAATCAAGGTGCCCAGCGGGGCGCCGTCGCGGGCAAAGACACGGTTCTCGGCCCCCAGCGTAAAGGAGTCGAGTTCGCGGTAGTCGGGCAGCTCGGTCGTCCACTTGGTGACGTAGGTGGCGGCCACCCCGGCGGCGGCCACCCCGCCCGCCAGCAGCAGCGACGAGGTGAGTTTCAGAAACCTCAGGAACAAGGGCAGTCCTCCTTGGAAAGCGGGCAGGGGGAAAGCGGGCAGGGGCGACTCACGCCCGCCGCGCCTCGATCAGTTGCTTCACGCGGCTGCGCAAATTCTTGCCGCTCAGGGGCTTGTACACCAGATCGTCGGCCCCCACCAGCCGCGCCTGGTCGCGGGTCCGGTCGTCGTCCAGCGCCGTGAGCAGCAGCACGGGGGCACTTTTGAGGCGCCGCACCTGCTTGACCCGCGAGCAGACCTCGAAGCCGTCCATCTGGGGCATGGTCACGTCCAGCAGCAGCGCGTCGGGCGTGTGGTCGCGCAGGTAGTCCAGCGCCGCCCGGCCGTCCGGCACCGCCACGATCTCGTGCCCGTCCGCCGACAGAATGACCTCCAGCATGGTCCGGATCGCCGGTTCGTCGTCCGCGACGAGGATGGTGTACGCCATGACCAGCATGATAGGGGCTGGCCTCGCCCTCCGCGCAGGCTGGCCGCCACACTTGGACTAGGTGCCCACCCGGACCGCCCGTCCCTCCCCGTCCAGCCGCCACACGTCCGGATTCCGCAGCCCCGCCCACCCCGCGTGGTCCAGCCCCAGCGCGAGGGCGAGCAGGTTGCCGTGGGTGAAGACCGCCGTGACGCCGCCGGGATCACGGGCCTCCGCCAGCGCCGCGAGGGCACGGGCACGGGCCACCCGTCCCGACTCCCCGCCCGGCAGCGCGAGGTCCGGGTCCGCGAAGCTCGCCTCCAGGTGGGTCATCCAATCCGGCAGGTCCGCGCCGCTCAACACCCGCTCGGTGAGCCGCCCGTCCGTCCCGACCTCCAGCCCCAGCCGCGCCGCCAGGGGCCGCGCCGTGTCCACCGCCCGCCGCCACGGACTGCTGACAATCCGGGTGATTCCGGCCTCCGCGAGGGTATCCGCGAGCCGCGCCGCCGCTTCTGCCCCCTCCGGGGTGAGGGGCGCGTCGGGGGCCTGCCCGGTCGCCTTGGCGTGCCGGATCAGGAGGAGGTCGCCCGGCTGTTCCCGCATCACGCCCACGCCCGTTGCAGGTAGAACCCCAGCGCCCCTTGCGTGAGCCAATCGAAGGTTTCCGGCTCAGCGTCCAGGCGGCGGCGCAAGTCGGCCAGCGGCACCCACGAGTGCCCCGCCGCGTGGTCCCCCGCCCGCGTCAGCTCGCCCTCGGCCCATACCCGGAAGAAAAACCCCACACTGTCCACCGGACCGCGCCGCGTCTGGTACACGAATGAGGGCGTCAGACATTCGACTTCACCACCCGACGAGTTGCTGACACGTTCATTCGGGGGGTCCAGCAGCGCCGTGACGGTCAGGCCGGTTTCTTCCCGCACCTCACGGAGAAGGGCCGTCAGAATGCCCTCGAAGGGTTCGAGTTGCCCGCCGGGAAACTCCAGGCGGCGCGGCTCGCCGGACTTTTCCCGCCGTTGCAGCAGCACCTCGGTCCCCTGCGGCGTCTCGCGCTCGATGATGGCGCGGGCATTGACGTAGAAACGCGGTGCGGGTTTTCGGAACAGCACGTGCGGCAGTGTACCCAGGCTACGCTCGGAAACGGCACGCTGATGATGGAGACTGACTTCGTCAAGCCGACGCTTCCGGCTGCGGCGCGGGCGCGACCAGCTTGCGAATCAGGCGAATCTGGCCCCGGTGGTTGACCTCGTCCTCCATGACGTGGAACCAGGCCCAGTGGTGGTTGGGAAAGTCGAAGCCCGGCACCGTCAGCCGTGAGGCCAACCAGGCGTCGTCCCGCTCGGCGAGGGCCGCCAGCGTGACCGCTCGGCTCTCCTGCAACTCGCCCAGCAGCGTCTCCAGGCTCTGCCCGGAGGGCGGGGGCGTGCCCTCGCGGCCCATGCTCAGGCCGCCCAGCAGGGCCGCATCTCTCTTCCGGTCGAGGTCACGGCCCTCCAGCGAGAAGAGGTGATAGGCCCGTTCTACCGCCGCGATATGCGTCAGCAACGCCCCAATGGAGTTCTCAAAGCCGGGCGGCGTGGCATCCAGTTGCTCAGCGGTGAGCCCCTTCACGTCATGCAGGGTGGTCATCCGGACATACGCCATCATCTCGACCAGCGCCCCGATCTGCGGGGTGTACCGCGCCTGCGGTTCGATGCGGTACCAGCGTTGCCAGTCGGGAGTGGCGGTCATGCCCGAAGTGTAATCTGAGGATTGATCCTGGCCGCAAAAGAACATCGGCCCCCCGAAGTGGGGAGCCGGGGGGCAGGGAACCTGGATTCAGCGGCCGTCGCCGTCGGTGGCCTCGCGCTTGCCCTCGTGGAACTCGCTGTGGGCCTCGCGGTTGTTCAGCTCGGCCTTGGCGCGGTCCTCGAGCGCCTCGGCCTTGTGGTGGGCGTCGCCCGTCACGGCGTGGGCCACGTTGTGCCCCGCCTCGCGCATCCGGTCGGCTCCCTCGTTCAGCTTGGCCTTGGCCGCGTCCGCCATGTTGCCCAGCGTGCTCTTGTCATCACTCATGCGTGAAACCTCCTGTGCGTGGATTCCCGGTTGGGTAGGGGCAGAATTCCGCACCCGCCCCCGCGCCGGGTGAAGGTCGAGTTTGCCGCTCGCTCATGAAGCGGTGGGGGAGAAGGGGGGCACGTCCGCCTCACGGGTGGGGGCTGTCTCCCCATGGGGGACTCTCGCGGCTCCACGCGGCAGGTGAAACGCCTTGTTCTCTCCTCCTGAAGAGAAGAAATCCGGTGCGCCGGAAGGCCGCCCATGCTCCGGCTCGGCTCACTGCGCCGCCGCCTGTTCCTGGGGACGGGGGAGCGCTACAGTTGGGCCGTCATGACCATTCAAGATTCACACAGCCAAGACCCCCATATCCAGGTGCCCACCCAGGGCGAGAAGATTCGCATGGAGGGCGGCAAGCTCATGGTGCCCGAGCGGCCCATCATCCCCTTCGTGGAGGGCGACGGCACCGGCCCCGACATCTGGCGGGCCAGCGTGCGCGTCCTCGACGCCGCCGTGGAAAAGGCCTACGGCGGTCAGCGCCAGATCGAGTGGATGGAGGTCTACGCGGGCGAGAAGAGCACCCAGGTCTACGGCGAGGGCGAGTGGCTCCCGCAGGCGACCGTGGACGCCTTCAACGAGTACCTCTTCGGCATCAAGGGGCCGCTGACCACGCCCGTCGGCGGCGGCATCCGCTCCATCAACGTGGCGCTGCGCCAGGAACTCGACCTGTACGCCTGCGTGCGCCCCGTCCAGTACTTCGAGGGCGTCCCCAGCCCCGTCAAGCGTCCCCAGGACGTCGACATGGTGATCTTCCGCGAGAACACCGAGGACATCTACGCCGGGATCGAGTACAAGGCCGGGACCCCCGAGGCCGAGCGCGTGCGCGAGTTCCTGATGGGCGAGATGGGCGTGAGCAAGATCCGCTTCCCCGAAACTTCCGCGTTCGGCGTGAAGCCCGTCTCCAAGGAAGGCACCGAGCGCCTCGTCCGCGCCGCCATCCAGTACGCGATTGACAATGGCCGCAAGAGCGTCAGCCTCGTGCACAAGGGCAACATCATGAAGTTCACGGAGGGCGGCTTCCGCGACTGGGGTTATGAGCTCGCCAAGCGCGAGTTCGGCGGCGTGGAACTCGACGGCGGCCCCTGGCTGCAACTCCCGAACGGCATCGTCATCAAGGACGTGATCGCCGACAACTTCCTCCAGCAGATCCTGCTGCGCCCCACCGAGTACGACGTGATCGCCACCCTGAATCTCAACGGCGACTACCTCTCCGACGCCCTCGCCGCGCAGGTGGGCGGCATCGGCATCGCGCCGGGTGCCAACATCAACTACGTGACCGGCCACGCGATCTTCGAGGCCACCCACGGCACCGCGCCCAAGTACGCGGGCAAGGACGTGATCAACCCCTCGTCGGTGATCCTCTCCGGCGAGATGATGCTGCGCTACATGGGCTGGACCGAGGCCGCCGACCTGATCCTGAAGGGCCTCGACGCCACCATCCGGCAGAAGACCGTGACCTACGACTTCGCCCGTGGCATGGAGGGCGCGACCGAGGTCAAGACCAGCCAGTTCGCCGACCACATCATCGAGCACATCCAGAAGTAAGCCGAGTCATCGGCGGAGCGGGGGCCGGGCGCGGGAGGGCGTCCCGGCCCCCGCTCTCTTTGCTACCCTCGCCCCATGACCCGCTTTCTCCTCGCCGCCACCGGGGTGCTGCTGCTGGCCCTGCTCGCGCTCGCGCTGGTGTGGCTGGCCGGGCAACTGCTCGTCGGGCTGGGCTCGGTCGTGGTGGGCACCGCGCAGGTGCTGTGGCGGCTGCTGGGCTTCGTGGCGGCGGCCGGGTTCTTCGGCGGGCTGGCCTACTTCGTGGCGAGCGCGTGGCGGCCCGCCCGCTGAGGCGTGATGACCCTGCGCCCCGCGACTCCCGCCGACCGCGCGGCCCTCTACCGCATCTGCCTGGAAACCGCCGACAGCGGCGAGGACGGCACCCACCTCTACCGTGACCCGCTCCTCGTCGGCCACGTGTACGCCGGACCCTACCTCACGTTCGCGCCCGAGCACGCCTTCGTGCTGGACGACGGGGAGGGCGTGGGCGGGTATGTCCTCGGCGTGCTCGACACCGCAGCTTTCAGCGCCCGCCTGGAGCGCGAGTGGTGGCCCGCCCTCCGGGCACAGTATCCCGATCCGGTGAACGTGCCGCCTGGCGAACGCACGCCCGACGAGCGCCTGGCGCACCTGATCCACCACCCGGCCGCGCCCGATCCGGCCCTGCTCGCCGAGTACCCCTCTCACCTGCACATCGACCTGCTGCCCAGGATGCAAGGGAGGGGACAGGGGCGGCGGCTGTTCGACCACCTCTTCTCGTCGCTGCGGGGGGCGGGTTCGCCGGGCGTTCACCTGGGGGTGGGCGGGCGGAATACCCGTGCCCAGGCGTTTTACTGGCACCTCGGCTTCCACGAGTTGAGCCGGTCGCCGGGGGGCGCCCTGCTGATGGGGCTGAGGCTGTAGTCGGCCCGCCGCGTGACGGGCGCTTCAGTTGGAACAACACAACCCGCTAGAATACCGGGCCGTGACGTGCGCCGCCCCCCGAGTCTGACCGCTCCGGCGCTCGCCACCCCGGAGGCCTCTTGAGTTACTGGCGCACCCAGATCAAACCGCTGCTGGACGCGGAAACCGGCACCCTGCACAAGCAGGCCCCCATCCGCGTCACGCTGGCGTTTCCCAATCGCTATTCGGTGGGCATGGCCTCGCTCGGGTATCAGGTCATCTACCGCATGTTCAACCAGGAAGAAGGGGTCGCCTGCGAGCGGGCCTTTCTCCCCGACGACGTGGAGGCCTTCGAGCGCACCGGACAGGCCCTCCCCACCGTCGAGTCGGGCAGGGGCGCAGGCGACTGCGAACTGTTCGCCCTGAGCGTGTCCTTCGAACTCGACCTCACCAACATCATCCGCACGCTGGACGTGGCCGGGATGCGCCCCTTGCGGGCCGAGCGCAGCGACACCGACCCCGTCGTGATGATAGGCGGTCCCTTCACGTCGTCGAACCCCTATCCGCTCACGCCCTTTGCCGACGTGATCGTGATCGGGGACGGCGAGCAGATCGTGCCCGTGGTGTCCGAGGCCCTGCGCGAGTCGCAGACCCGCGAGGAGTTCTACGACCTTATCGACGGGATGCCCGGCATCTTCCTCCCCGCGCGGCACGTTCACGAGCCGACCTGGGCCACCGCGCCCAAGGAACTGCTGCCCGCGTACTCGCAGATCGTGACGCCGCACTCAGAGCTGTCGAACATGTTCCTGGTCGAGGCGCAGCGCGGCTGCCCGCGTCCCTGCACCTTCTGCCTCGCGCGGACGATGTACGGCCCCAACCGCAACAACCAGGCGCAGGAGCTGCTGGACACCATTCCCGACTGGGTGGAGAAGGTCGGTCTGGTGGGTGCGGCTCTCTCGGACTTCCCGCACACCAAGTACGTGGGCCGGGTGCTCACCGACCGGGGCATCAAGCTGGGCGTGTCCTCCATCCGCGCCGACACCGTGGACGAGGAACTCGCCGCCATCCTCAAGGCGGGCGGATTGCGGACCTTCACCGTGGCGAGCGACGCTCCCTCCGAACGCCTGCGCCGCTGGCTGAAAAAGGGCATCACGACCGAAGACCTGCTCAAAACCGCCCACATCAGCCGCGACCTGGGCTTTTCCGGCATCAAGGTCTACATGATGATCGGCCTCGGTCCCGAGAACGACGACGACATCACCGAGCTGATCGAGTTCACGAAGGAACTGGCGAAGATCAACCGGGTCGCCCTGGGCATCAGCCCCTTCGTGCCCAAGCGACACACCCCGCACTTCGCGGACCCCTTCGGCGGCGTGCAGACCATCGAGAAGCGCCTCAAGCGCATCCAGAAGGAGCTGCGGACCACCGCCGAACTGCGCAACGTGTCCGCGAAGTGGGCCTGGGTCGAGTCGGTGATCGCTCGCGGCGGCCCGGAAGTCGGCATGGCCGCCTACCAGATCTACCGCAACGAGAGCATCGGCGCGTGGAAAAAAGCCCTCGACGAGGTGGGCTGGCGCGACGAGTTCGAGGTCAACACGCCCGCCATCCACCTCCCGCCCGGCCACTACGAGGCCCGCGAGGTCAGCGCCCACGCGGAGGGGCTGGCGGTCTAAGGCACTCAACGAAAGGCGGCCCCTGGGGAATGTTCCTGGGGGCCGCTCTTTCTGCAGCGTCAGTCCGTGCGCGGCTCCCGCGTCTCGGCCAGCGGTGGCCGTGACGCCGCTTCGGTTGGAACCCCCGCCGCCGGAACCCCGGCCAACCGCAAGCGGCGGTCGAGCAGCGGCGCGAGCTGGGCGTCGAAGCGGGCCAGGATCGGTCCCAGGAACGCGGTCATCAGCACGTACACCGCCGCGAGTGGTCCCAGTTTGGGCGCGAGCGCCAGCCCCAGCCCCGCGATCAGGATGCTGAACTCGCCGCGCGGAATCAGGGTGGCCCCCGCCCGCACCCGCCCCCGCGTCTGCACACCTGCGCGGGCCGCGCCGTACCACCCCGTGTAAAACTTGGTGAGGCTGGTGACCACCGCGAGCACCGCCGCCGGAAGCAGCACGTCCGGCACGCTCCCCAGGTCGAGTTGCAGCCCGAAGAACACGAAAAAGACCGCCGCGAACAGGTCGCGCAGCGGTTCGATCAGGTGCCGGGTGCGGTCGGCCACCTCGCCGGAGAGGGCGATCCCGACCAGAAAGGCCCCGATCGCCGCCGACACCTTCAGCATGTCGGCCAGGCCCGCGATCAGCAGCACCAGCCCGAACACGCTGAGCAGCAGCGCCTCGTTGCTCTGCACGTTGATCAGGCGACTGAACAGGTCCCCGTATTTCAGGGCCAGGAAAAACGCCAGCGCGAAGGCCGCCAGCGCGACGAGCAGGTTCACCCCCACCGCCGCCAGCGTGCCCCCGATCAGCAGGGCGGCCATCACCGGGAGGTAGACGGCCATCGCCACGTCCTCCAGCACGCACACCGCCAGCACGACGGGCGTCTCGCGGTTGCCCAGCCGCCCCAGGTCGGAGAGCACTTTGGAGGCGATTCCGCTGGAACTCAGGTAGGTCACGCCCCCCAGCAGGGCGGCGGCGAGCGGCGAGAACCCCAGCACCAGCCCGGCGAGCAGCCCCGGCGTGAAGTTCAGCGCGAGGTCGAGCAGCCCCACCTGCCGGTTGGCCGCGAGGTTGCTCCGCAGTTCCGCGCTGGTGTACTCCAGCCCCAGCGTGAACAGCAGCAGCACCGCGCCGATCTCCGCGCCGATGTGGATGAACTCCTCCGGCGCGTCGCCCAGGTGCACGAAGGCCCCCAGCCCGATGCCCGCGATCAGGTACAGCGGGATGGGCGTGATGCCCAGCCGCCCCGCCGCCCGGCCCACGAAGGCCAGCGCGAGGATGACCGCGCCGAGTTCCAGAAACAGTTCAGCGAGCGACATGGGGCCACCTCGCGGGTGGGGGCGGGGGGCCGGGGCGGTCATTCGCCGCCGCCCAGCAGCCGCGCGGCCCGCACCACCCCGCCCGGCGTCCCCACGACGACCACCGTGTCCCCCGCCCGCAGCGGAAAGTCGGGGCCGGGCGCCGGAATCGCCTGCCCGTCGCGCATCACCGCCACGATGCTCGCGCCCGTGCGGGTGCGCATCATGGTGTCGCCCAGCGGGTGCCCGGCGTAGGGGCTGATCCCCGAGACCGGCACCCAGTCCATCGCCAGTCCCTCGACCTCCTGCGTGAGCTTGGAGACGTGCCGGGTGATGGTCGAGCCGCCCAGCAGGTCGGCGACCGCCTCGGCCTCCTCCTCGCTCAGCACGATGCTCTGGGCGCAGGCGTCGGGGTCGTCACGGCGGGAGACGAAAATCTCGCGCCGTCCGTCGCGGTGGGTGATCACGCCCACGCGCTTGCCGTAGCGCCCATCGAAATCGTGCCGCACGCCCACGCCGGGAAGGGGCGTTTCATCGAGTCGAATCATGCGTTCAGGATAGGGTGGCCGTCCCCCACGCGACTGCGACCCTGGCCCGGACCCCCTGACCCGTACACTGGGGGCATGGCGACCCTGGAAATCGACTGCCCGGTGTGCGCGGAGGTGCTGGAACTCACCGACGAGGACCGCGCCGAGCTGCACCCCGGCGACGTGATCGTGTGCGACTCCTGCCACGCCGAGATGGAAGTCACCCGCAACGGCGGCGGCGAGGACTTTGAGCTGGAACTGCTCGGCATCCTGACCGTGTGCCCGGCCTGCGGCGAGGAATTCGACGTGACCGAGGAACTGCTCGCCGCCTCGCCCACCCTGGAGGCCGGGGACGGCAGCGCCGTCAGCGTGGTGACCTGCCCGCACTGCCGCGCCCGCATCGAACTGGAATTCGAGGACGAAGGCGGGGGGGAGGGCCTGTCCGACCTGCGGTCCTGACCCCATCCTCCCTGCGGGGCGGCTCTCCGGTGGGGGCCGCCCCTGTCCTTTGCCAACTGCAAGCCCGCCTACCGTCTCAAGCTCTCAACCTTTCCAAGCTTGGAAGCATGACGGATCCCACCCAGGCAAATGCCCCTCCCGCCCCGGACGACACCGCCCGGCTGACCCGGGCCATGCGCGAGCTGCACCGCCTGATCGGCACCGAGGTGCTGCGCGGCATGCAGGGCGGCCTGCAAGACCACGACCTCACCTTCGCGCAGATGACGGCCCTGCACGGGCTGCGGGCCGGAGCGCCCCTGACCGTGAGTGCGCTCGCCGCCCACACCCGCCTGAGCCTCCCCGCGACGAGCCACCTCGTCGAGCGGCTGGTGCGCCGGGGGCTGGCCGAGCGCCGGGAGAACCCGGAGAACCGCCGCGAGAAGTTCGTCGCCCCCACGGCGGCGGGCCTCGCGGTCGTCTCGCGCATGGACGCGCGGTTCGTGGGAGCCTACGCCGCCGCCTTCCAGCCTGTGCGCCCGCCGGTCCTGCGCGCGGCCGCCGACGCGGTGCAGGCCCTGATCGCGGAGATCACCGCTGGCCCGACTCCCCCCTCTGGCCCTCAGGAGACCCCATGACCACCCCGACGCCCCCCACCCCCATCAACTACGCGCAGACCCTCGACCTGCCCACCAAGCGCCTGATTCTCTTCGGCGTGCTGCTGGGCCTCTTTCTGAGTGCGCTCGACCAGACCATCGTCGCCACGGCCCTGCCGCGCATCGTCTCGGACCTCGGCGGGCTGAACCTCTACACCTGGGTCACCACCGCCTACCTCCTGACGAACACGGCGCTGGTCCCCATCTACGGCAAGCTCTCGGACCTCTACGGGCGCAAACCCGTCCTGATGTTCGGCATCGTGGTCTTCCTGATCGGCTCGGCCCTGTGCGGCCTGTCGGGGGAACCCTTCTTCGGATCGCTGTTCGGCGGCGGGATGGAGCAGTTCGTGGTCTTCCGCGCCGTGCAGGGCATCGGCGCAGCGGCCCTGGGGTCGGTCGCCTTCGCCATCGTGGCGGACCTGTTCGAGCCGATCGACCGCCCGCGCTACCAGGGCCTGTTCGGGGCCGTCTTCGGCCTGAGCAGCGTGATCGGCCCGCTGCTGGGCGGCTTCCCGACCGATCAGGTCTCCTGGCGCTGGGTGTTTTACGTGAACCTGCCGATCGGCCTCGTCGCCCTCGCCTTTATCGCCACCCGCATGCCCCGGCTCGCCAGCGGCCTGACCGGCCGGGTGGACTGGCTGGGGGCCTTCCTGATCCTGCTCTTTACCGTGCCGCTGCTGCTCGCGCTGACCTGGGGCGCGGACGCCGTCTACGCGTGGGGCAGCCCGCAGGTGCTGGGGCTGTTCGCCCTGAGCGCCACCGCCCTGATCCTGTTTCTGCTCTCGCAGGCCCGGCACCCCAACCCGATTCTGCCGCCGGGCTTCTTTCGCAACCCCACCTTCGCCTGGGGCGCGGTCGCCCGCTTCCTGATCGGGGCGGCCTTTCTGGGGGCGATCCTCTTCCTGAGCCTCTACCTCGTGCAGGTGCAGGGGGTCAGCGCGACGGCCGCCGGAACCGCGACCATTCCGCTCACCGTGGGGTTGATCATCGGCGCGGTCGGCTCGGGGCAGGTCGCCAGCCGCATCGGGCGTTACAAGCCGCTCATGCTGGGCGGGCTGGCGGTGGCGGCGCTGGGCTTTTACAGCCTCAGCACCCTGACCGCCGACACCCCGTACTCGGGCGTGGTGCTGCGGATGGTCCTGCTGGGCCTGGGCCTGGGGCCGACGCTGCCCCTCTACACCACCGCCCTGCAACTCTCGGTGAAGCCCTGGGAGATCGGCGTGGCGACGAGTTCGGGGCAGTTTTTCCAGCAGATGGGCAGCACCATCGGCACCGCCGTCTTCGGAGCGCTGCTCACGGCGGGCCTGAGCGCGAACCTGGCAACCCAGTTCTCCGCGCAGGCCGCCGCCGCGCAGGGCACGGTGGGGACCACCCTGCGCCAGATCGCCGAGCAGGTGCGCGGGGGGAACGGGAACGCGGGCCAGGACCGCTCGGCCACCCCCCGCACCCCCGAGCAGATTCGTGAGGACTTCGCGGCCCTGCGCCAGAACGCGACCCGCGCGATCGAGACCGGGGACCGCGCAGCCCTCGCCGCGATTCAGGCCGACCCGGCCCTCCCCGCCGAGGCCAGGGCACGCCTCGCCGACGTGCCCGCCGGGGGCGTAGCGGCGGGGGTGCGGGGGGCCTTCGCCCAGACGGAAGCCGAGCTGACGGCCGCCGTGCAGAGCGGCGATCCCGCCCGCGTGGCCGCCCTCGCCGCCGACGAGCGGCTGCCCGCCGAGCTGCGGGAGCGCCTCGCCGGGATTCCCGTCACCGCCCTCGCCAGCCCGCAGGCCCGCGCCGGAACCGTGGCCGGACTGCGTCAGGGCCTGGAAGCCGCCCTTCCCACCGCCGCCCGTCAGGCCGAGGCGCAGGCCCTGGCCGCCGCCCTGCGCGGCCTGAACGACGGCGAGGCGGTCGCCCTCGCCAGCGTCCGCGCCACCCGGGTCGCCTTCGCCGAGACGGTCGCGGGCATCTACCGCGCCTCCATCGGTCTGGTGGTGCTGGCCCTGCTCGCCACCCTGATGATGCCCAACCTCACCATGCCCGCCCGGCGCTCCGGCGAGCGGCCCACGCCCGTGCCCACCGAGCTGTAAGCCGCAGTCAGGAGAAGGGGCGGACGCGCAGCCGGTGTGTCCGCCCCTTCTCCTGCGGGAAACCTACCCCAGATGCTCCCCTTCCCAGATCAGGTCACGCAGCACCCAGCCGCTGCCCGGAAAGCGCAGGCCCGCGCGGACCTCGTTCAGCAGGTAGGCCCGCAGGTCCTGGGCCGAGTGCCCCATCCCGGTCAGGTCGCCCAGGGTGCGCTCGCCGTCCAGCGCGTCCGCGATCGCCGAGGTGCCGATGCGCCGGGTGCCCGCGAGCAGCCGCAGGCCGAACCACGCGAACCGCCCGGTGGGGGAGAGCTGCCCCGCCTCCACCGCGGCGGCCGCCTCCTGCGCCACGTCGAACAGGGGCCGCCCCGTCTGACGGGCCACCGTCCGCACGCTGGCCCCCTCCTCGCCCCCGAACAGGGGCCGCTCGCCCCGGAACACCCGGCTGGGGCTGCCGATCACCCCGCACAGCTGCGCCCACTCGTCGGAGGCCCGCGCCCAGTCGGTCGTGAAATGCTCGTAGGGTCCCAGCACCGTTCCCTCCACCGCCCGCGGGGCGAACTCGAAGCTGCCCTCACCCGGCAGCAGCGGCGCGGCCTGAATCGCGTCGGTGCCTAGCCAGTCGAGGATGCCGCCCCCCACGATCTCGCCGCCCGCAAAGGCCACCGTGAAAGGCACCCCGGTTTTCACGTCCAGCACGCCGGTCTGCCGGGTGGTGTGCACCAGTTCCAGAATCCCCAACAGGGGCAGATCGGAGAGAAGTCCCTGCATGTATGAGGCTCAGGTTAACACCGGGCGCCCCCGCCCCCCGCGAGGTCGAGCCACGCCCCCCCCAATTGGGCGGACACGTCGGTCGCCGTCAGCCCGTACCCGTGCTGCATGCCCGCCCGTTCGCCCGCGCGGGCATGCAGCCTCACCCCGGCCAGGGCGGCCTCGGCGGCCGGGAGGCCCTGGCCTAGCAACGCCGCGATCACCCCCGAGAGCGTGTCGCCCATCCCTGCGCTCGCCATGCCGGGATGCCCGCCCCGGCCCACCCACCGCCCGCCGGGGTGCGCGATCACGCTGGGGCCGCCCTTGAGGACGACCACGCCGCCGAAGTGCTCCTGCAAGGTCCGCGCTGCCGTCAGCGGATCGCGTGTCACCTCACCCGTCCCCACCCCCAGCAGCCGCGCCGCCTCGCCGGGGTGGGGGGTCCAGACGCAGCGGTCATGCCCGGCGCCCGCCAACTCCGGCTGAAGCGCGTCCGCGTCGAGCACGGTGGGGAGGCCCCACCCCAGCACCGTTCGCGCCAGCCCCGCCGCCCCCAATCCCAGGCCCATCCCCACCGCCACCGCGTCCGGCCGCTCCCCGGTTCCCGCCAGCCACCCGGCCGGGTCGTCATGCCGCCGCACCATCAGCTCCGGCGTGACGAGGGGCACCTCGGCGCCCGAATGCACCGTCACC
Organism: Deinococcus sp. NW-56; assembly: GCF_002953415.1. Lineage (NCBI taxonomy): Bacteria > Thermotogati > Deinococcota > Deinococci > Deinococcales > Deinococcaceae > Deinococcus > Deinococcus sp. NW-56. The sequence goes on from NZ_CP026516.1 coordinate 1,277,966, forward strand.
CGTCCCGCTCCCGCCCGCAGCGCCCCCAGCCCCGCGAGCGCGGCGGCCCCCACCATCCCCGGAGCGCCGCCCACGATCCATACGTCCCCGGCGGTGCCCTTGTGCGCGTCCGCCCGCCGCACCGGGAGGAGGGCCGCCACCGCCGCGTCGTCCGGCCGGGTCGCCAGCGCCTCGCCCGCCGCCCAGCCCGGCGGCAACGCGAGAGGGACGATTCGCACCTCACCCACCCGCGCCGCCGCCTCCCCGAACAACAGCGCGGGCTTGAGGCCCACCGGGGCGACCGTCACGTCCGCCCACACGCTCTCGCCGGGCGGCACCGCCGAGGTCGCGTCCAGCCCCGACGGCAGGTCGATGGCGATTACTCGCGTCCCCGTCCCCCGCGCCGCGTGGACCGCCCCCACAATCGCCGCCAACTCCGCCCGCAGCGGCGGCTGAAAGCCCGTCCCCAGCAGCCCGTCCACGAGCACCGCCGCCCCCCGCGCCTCTCGCCCCACAGCTTCCGGCGTCAACGCCCCCACCTCCACCCCAAAGGCCGCGAGCCGCTCCCGGTTCAGCCGAGTCAGGACGTGCCGGGGCGGGGCAGCGAGCACCCGCACCTGCGCCCCCCACCCCGCCAGGTACCGCGCGGCCACCAGCGCGTCCCCGCCGTTCGCCCCGCTCCCGGCGAGGAGCAGGACCGGGCCACCTCCAGCCAGCTCCCCCGCTGCCTGCGCGACTGCACGCCCCACTTCCTCCATCGCGGGGTCCAGCAGGCCCGCCGCCTCCAGCCGCGCGTCCAGCGCCGCGACCCCGGCGGGCAGAAAAACGAGGTCTGTCATCCCCCGAAGCCGCGCAGGAGGCCGAACAGCAGCAGCGCCCCGCCCCCCAGCAGGCCCCAGCGCAGCCACCCCGCGCCCGCTGCCCCGCCCCCCAGCCGCCCCAGCCCGGCCCGCGCCTCCTCGCGGCTCTCGCGCTGCGACCCCTTCAGGCTCAGGCGCTGCGCCCGGCGAATGGACGCCACCGACTCCGCGAGCCGCCCCTGCCGCCGCAGCGCCACCCCGAGGTTGTGGTGCGCCCCGTCGTAGTCGGGCTGCAACCGGATCACCTCGCGGTAACGGGCCTCGGCGTCGGCGGGCCGCCCTTCTTCCAGGTCGAGGTTGCCCAGATTGGTCCCCGCCCGGTAGTGCCCCGCGTCGTGCGCGAGGGCCGCGCCGAACTGCTCGCGGGCCTCCTCGCCCTCGCCCCGCAGGGCATGCAGCACCCCCAGCGCGTTCAGCCCCTCCGAGCGCGTCAGCGGGTGCGCCAGCGCTGGGGCAAGCTGCGCGGCGAGGGCCTGCGGCTCCGTCTCCGCCTCGCGGCCCTGCCGCTGCGATTCCAGCGCTCCCAGCGCGGCCTCCAGCCCCTCCACGTCCACCAGTCCGCGCAGCCGGGCCGCTTCTCCCGGCGAGGGGCTGTCCTCCAGCCGGGTCTTCAGCCCACTCAGGGCTCGCCGCGCCAGCACCAGCCGCCGCGCCCGTACATGGTCCTGCACTCCGCACACCGCTTCCAGCATGCCCGCGACCTCGGCCTGCCCCGAGAGCCGCGCCGCCGCCAGCGCCCGCCGCCACTCGCCCGTGCGGGCGAACTCCCGCCAGTCGGGAGGGGACTTGACGGCGGTGTCCGGCAGCTCGGCGGCGCTCATGGCCGGAGTATACTGATCCGCTTCTCAGCCCCCCTCCCATGACCGACCCCCCTGCCCCCCCACCGACCTGCCCCTCTACTCCCCGGCCCGCGTGCGCGAGCTGCTGGCCCGGCATGGGTTGAAACCCACCAAGAGCCTCGGCCAGAACTTTTTAATCGACGGCAACATCCTGCGGGCCATCGCGGAAGCGGGCGGCGCCGCGCCCGGCGTGCCCGTGCTGGAGGTCGGCCCCGGCCTCGGCGTACTGACCCGCGAGGTCGCCACGCGCGGCGCCCGCGTCACAGCGCTGGAAAAGGACGAACGCCTGCGCCCCGTCCTCACCGAGACGCTCGCCGGGCAAGGCGTGGAGGTGGTCTGGGGCGACGCCCTCGACTTCGACTACGCCTCGCTGCCCCCCGGCACCCGCGTGATCGCCAACCTGCCCTACTACATCACCGGGGTGCTGCTCTCGCGCTTCATGGGGGCGCCGAATGTCCTCTCCGCGACCGTGCTGGTGCAGAAGGAGGTGGGCGGGCGCCTCGCCGCCCACCCCGGCGAGGACAACTACGGCTTCCTGAGTGCCCTGGCCGCCCTGCACGGCACCGTGCGCCATGTCCGCGACGTGCCCAAGGGGGCTTTTTTCCCCGCCCCCGACGTGACGAGCAGCGTGATTCGCCTCGACTTCGACCGCGAGCGGCCCGCGCCCGAGCCCGCCTTCCTGGCCTTCGTGGAGGCCGCCCTGCACCACCGCCGCAAGACCCTGCGCAACAACCTGCGGCTGGCCGGGTACCCGGCGCCCGGCATCGACGCGGCCCTGGAAGCGGCCGGGCTGCGCCCCGACGTGCGGGCCGAGGACGTGCCGCTCGGCACCCTGCGGGCCGCCGCGACCGCCCTGGGCGTGGTACGGTAGGAACCGCGTTTCACACGCCAACTCCGCTTTCCTGCGGCCCTGCCCTGAGGTCTGTCCGGCAGGTCCGCGCTGTTCAAGAGGGCCGCTCTCCCCACCCGGCGTGACCCGGAGGTTTTTCCGTGAAGTTCTATGTCATCGGTGACGTAACCGTCGATCACCTCTACCACCTCGATCACCTGCCCGCCCCCGGCGAGGAAGTCGTCCCCACCCGCGCCACCATGAAGCCGGGGGGCGCAGGCGGCACCATCAGCGTGACCCTGGCTCGCCTGGGCCACAACGTGACGCTGGCCGCCCGCGTGGGCCAGGACCCCTTCGCCGAGTACGCCCTGGCGAGCGTGCGCGAGAGCGGCGTGTCCCAGAGCGCCATCCAGCAGGACCCCGAACACCTCACCAGCACCATCACGGTGATGCAGACGAAGGGCGGCCAGCGGGCCATGCTCAGCCACGGCGCCGCCAACCGCCAGCTCGACCCCGCGAGGCTCAAGAAAAAGGACATCGAGGGCAGCGACGCCCTGATCGTCAGCGCCTATAGCCTCACCGAAGGCCCGCAGCGCGAGTACGCACTGAAGGCCATCGAGACGGCCCAGAAGGCCAAAAAGCCCGTCCCCGTCTTTATTGACCTGGGCACCGGGGCCGTGAACAAGGTGGGCACCGACCTGATCGAGAACGTGATCGGGGCCGACTACCTTACCCTCAACCAGCATGAACTCCTGGCCCTGACCGACACGACCAGCATCAGCGCGGCGCTCGCGCAGCTCGGCGAGGCCGGGGCGCGGCAGGTGGTCGTCAAGGTCGGCAAGATGGGCAGCATCGTCTGGACGCCCACCGAGACCGAACTCGTCGACGCCGTGCGCCCCCAGGGACAGGTCGTGGACTCGACAGGCGCGGGCGACACCTTCACCGCCGCCTTTGCCCACGCGGTCCTGACCGGCCAGCCCCTGCGGCAGGCCGCCCGCACGGCCAACGCTGCCGGAGCGCTCGCCGCCACCCGCGTGGGGGCGCAGGCCCTGCCCATCACCCCGGCCGACCTCGAAGAGGCACTCGCCCGCTGAGGGTCACTCCAGCTTCCCGCCCCGGTTCCCGCGACCGGGGCTTTCCTTTTGCCGTAGCCTGTCTCCCGTGACCTTTCAACCTGAATTCCCCACCGTGCGCCGCCCGGTGTACGCCCGCCGGGGCATGGTGGCGACCAGCCAGCCCCTCGCCGCGCAGGTGGGCCAGAGCCTGTTGCAGCGGGGCGGCAACGCGGTCGACGCCGCCATCGGCACCGCCGCCGCCCTCACGGTCGTGGAGCCCACCAGCAACGGCATCGGCGGCGACCTGTTCGCGCTGGTATGGGAAGGCGGCGAGCTACACGCCCTGAACGCCAGCGGCGCCGCCCCCGCCGCCCTGAGCCTGGATGCCCTCGCCGAGCGCCACGGCGGCGAGATGCCCCGCCACGGCTGGACGCCCGTGACGGTCCCCGGCGGCGTGCGCGGCTGGGCCGACCTGCACGCCCGCTTCGGCCGCCTCCCCTTCGCAGACGTGCTCGCCCCGGCCGTGGCCCTGGCCCGCGAGGGCTACCCCCTCTCGCCCGTCCTCGCCGCGAGCTGGGCGCGGGCCACCCGCATCTACCGCCGCCTGAACCTCCCGGTCATGGAGGAATGGTTCCGCGTCTTCGCCCCGGACGGCTTTACCCCTGCCCCCGGCGCCCTGTGGCGCAGCGAGGGCCACGCCCGCACCCTGGAACTCATCGGGGCGACGAACGGCGCGGCCTTCTACGAGGGCGAACTGGCCGAGCGGATCGACGCCCATGCCCAGGCCACCGGCGGCCTCCTGCGCGGCAGCGACCTCGCCGAGCACCGCTCCGAGTGGGTCACGCCCATTCACACCGACTACGGCGGCCACCGCATCTACGAGATTCCGCCCAACGGCCAGGGCATCGCTGCGCTGATCGCCCTGAACGTCCTGAACGGGCTGGACCTGCCGGAGCGCCGGGACGACCCCGCCGGGCTGCACCTCCAGATTGAGGCGATGAAGCGCGGCTTCGCGGACGCCCACGCCTTCGTGTGCGACCCCCGCCACAGCCCGGTGGACCTGGAGCAACTCCTCGGAGAGGGCAACGTGACCACCCACCGCACCCACCTTGGGGACACCGCCCACGACCCCTCCACCCCCGCGCCGAGCGTGGGCGGCACCGTGTACCTCGCCACTGCCGACTCAGAGGGCAGCATGGTCAGCCTGATCCAGAGCAACTACATGGGCTTCGGCTCGGGCGTGGTTGTGCCCGGTACCGGCATCGGCCTGCACAACCGGGGGCACAACTTCAGCCTCCAGCCGGGACACCCCAACGCTCTCGCCCCCGGCAAGCGGCCCTACCACACCATCATCCCCGGCTTCCTGGGGCGCACGGACGGCACCCCGGTCGGCCCCTTCGGCGTGATGGGCGGCTTCATGCAGCCGCAGGGGCACCTGCAGGTCGTGCTGAACACCGTCCGCTATGGCATGAACCCCCAGCAGGCCCTCGACGCCCCGCGCTGGCAGTGGCTCCAGGGCCGCTCGGTGGAGGTCGAACCCGAACTCGGCGCTGTGGCTGCCCGCGGCCTCCTCGCACGGGGCCACGACCTGCGCGTCCAGTTTGACCCCGGCTCCTTCGGCCGCGGCCAGATCATCTGGCGCAATCCGGAAACCGGCGTGCTGGAGGGCGGCACCGAGAGCCGAACGGACGGCCACATCGCCGTGTGGTAGGGGGCGGGGGGGGGAGACTCCCGGCCCCTCACCCCCCCACGTACTCCTCGCTCAGCGCCCACAGCCGCGTCGCCGCCTCGTCGTCGCGTCCCTGGGGCGCTTCTTTCGCCACCCGCTCGTTGCTGAAATAGCGCCCGCTCACCAGCAGCGAGGGGTCGGCGGCCAGGCGAATGCTCGTCTGCGCCCCCTCCTCGGGCGTGATGCCGAAGCGGTCCACCAGCCCCCACACCACGTCGATCAGGCCCCCGTTGTTGTGCGCGAAGCCGCTGCGGACCAGCCCCGGATGCAGGCTGTTGCTCAGCAGCCCCGGCTCGCGGCGGGCGAGTTCGCGGGCGAACAGCACGTTGGCGAGCTTGCTCTGCGAGTACGCCGCCCACCCCCGGTACCCGCGCCGGAACTCCGGGTCGTCCCAGCGAATCCGCCCCTGCGCGTGCGCCGCCGAGGACACCGTGACCACCCGCCCGTGCCGTGACTCGCGCAGCAACGGCAGCAGTTCCCGCGTCAGCAGGAAGGCGGCGAGGTGGTTCAGCGCCCACGTCATCTCGATCCCCTCGCGCGTTTCCTGGCGCTCGGCGTAGAAGGCCCCGGCGTTGTTCACCAGCACGTCCAGCCGCCCCTCGCGCTCCCGGAACTCGGCGGCGGCCCGGCGCACCTGCGCCATCTCCGACAGGTCCGCCACGAGGTGTCCCGCCGCGCCGACCTCCCGCGCCGCGTCCGCCGTCTTCTGTGCGCTCCGCCCCACGACGAAGACCCGCGCCCCCATCCGCGCCAGCTCCCGCGCCGTCTCCTTGCCGATGCCCCCGGTCGCGCCCGTCACCAGCATCGTTTTCCCCGTCAGGTCGAAGGTCATGCGGCCCAGCATAGAGAGAAGCCCCGCCCCAGAACCGCGTCCGTGAAGACAACAGGGCAAAAAAGGACCGGCCGACCCCACGAGAAGTCGGCCGCGTCCGGCACCCTGACGGACTTCACCCGGCCCGCCTTGTTAGGTTGTGCTGATGGGTCCAGCATAGCCAGTGCGTGTCACAGGCTTGTCACGGCCCCGCCACTTTGCGGCCCGCTGCGCCCCAGTCGCCCGGTACGCTGGGGCATGTCCGAACTCGCCGCGTTCCTGATCCACACACTGGCCTTCCTGGGAGGCCGCCTCTTCTACTTTCTCGGCGGTTTGCTGATGGCCTACCTCGGCTGGGACAGCGGGCAACCCATCGTGATCGGCCTGGGAGGGATTCTGATCGTGGCCGGGGTGATCTCGGTGTGGCGGCGTGCCCTGGGCGCCGGAGGCTGACCACCCTCAGATCACCTCGCGGAACGCCACGCTCTGCGAGCGGTTCTGCAACTCCGAGCGCAGATACCCCAACCGGGGATGCTCCAGCCTCGGATCGTGCGCGAGGATGTGCTTCGCCAGCGCCCGCGCCTGCTCGATGATCTCCACGTCGCTGGCGAGGTCACCCAGCCGCAGGTCGGGAATCCCGCTTTGCCGGGTCCCGCGAATCTCGCCGGGGCCGCGCAGCTTGAGGTCCGCCTCCGCGATCACGAAGCCGTCCGTGCTGCCCTCGATGATCTTGAGCCGTTGCCGCGTCTTCTTGGAGTGCTCGCCCGCGATCAGCACGCAGTAACTCTTGGCGCTCCCCCGCCCCACCCGTCCCCGGAGCTGGTGAAGCTGCGCCAGTCCGAACCGCTCGGCATTCTCGATCACCATCACGCTGGCGTTGGGCACGTCCACGCCCACCTCGATCACGGTCGTGGACACCAGCACGTCGAACTCGCGGGCGCGGAAGCGGTCCATGACATGTTCCTTCTCGGCCGCCGTCATCTTGCCGTGCAGCAGGTCAATCCGGGCTTCCGGCAGCATGACCTTGAGGTCGTCCGCGAGCTGCGTGGCCGCCAGCAGTTCCAGATTCTCGTTCTCCTCGATCAAGGCGGTGACCACGAAGGCCTGCCGCCCCTCCCGGATCTGCCGCATCACGAAACCGTAGGCCTGCGCCCGGTGCGTGTCCTGAATCAGCTTCGTCTCGACCGGGGTGCGGCCCGGCGGCAGCTCGTCGATCACCGACAGTTCGAGGTCACCGTAAGCGGTCAGCGCGAGGCTGCGCGGAATCGGCGTGGCCGACATCACCAGCACGTCGGGGCGGCCCGCCAGCAGCTTGCGCCGCTGCATCACCCCGAAGCGGTGCTCCTCGTCCACCACCGCGAGGCCCAGGTTGTCGAAGCGCACGTTCTCCTGAATCAGCGCCTGGGTGCCCACTACCACGTCCACCTCGCCCGACGCGATGCGCGTCTGCATCTCCAGCTTCTGCTTCGGGGTCATCGCCCCGATCAGCAGGCCCACCCGCACGTCGAGCTTGCCCAGATATCCGACCAGATTCGCGTAGTGCTGCCGCGCCAGAATCTCCGTCGGCGCCATCAGCGCCCCCTGGTACCCGTCGCGCACCGCGAGGTAGAGGGCACACGCCGCCACCGCCGTCTTGCCGCTGCCCACATCGCCCTGCACCAGCCGGGCCATCTGCCGCTCCGAACGCATGTCGTCGGTGATTTCCAGCAGCACCCGCCGCTGCGCGTTCGTGAACGAGAAGGGCAGCGCCGATTCGAAGCGGGCGATATCGTCCGAGGTCGCCTGAAACCGCTTGCCCAGCAGCACGGCGTCCTCGCCCTGCAGCAGCATCCGCAGCTCCAGAAAGAGGTACTCGTCAAAGCGCAGCCGGTGCAGCCCGCGCTCCAGTTGCGCCTCGTCGCGCGGAAAATGGATGCCCCACAGGGCGTCCGCGAGGTCCGTTAACCCGCGTTCGCGCCGCCAGTGCGCGGGCAGGTAGTCGTCCAGCGGCGCCGCTTGCAAGGCCCGGAACGCCGAGCGCCGCAGAAACTCCTGCGAGATGCCGTCCTTGGAGTCGTAGACCCCCACGATCCGCCCGGTGCTGAGGCTCTCCCGCGCGTCCTCTACCGTCTCCAGATGCTCGACCCCGAGCTGCACGCTGCGCCCGAACCGCTTCACCCGCCCGGTCAGGAACAGCCGCGCTCCTTCCCTGAGCTGCCGCTCCACCCACGGCTGGTTGAACCACGACGCCTTGACCCGCCCGCCCGAGGGGGTCTCCAGCGTCACGTCCAGAATCAGCATGTTCGGCTTGGGCTTGCGGCGGTTCTTGGCGATCACCGTGCCCTCGACCGTGACCTTCTGCCCCTCCTCGACTTCCGCGAGGTCCGGCAGCGCCCGGCGGTCCTCGTGGCGGTGAGGGTAGGCGTGCAGCACGTCCCGCACGGTATGCAGCCCCAGCGAGGTCAGCTTGCGGGCACCCCCCGGCCCGGTGTCCAGCCGCGTGACCTCGGCGTCCAGCGGGAGCCGCTCGCCCGGAGCCGCCGCCGGGGGCGCCTGCCGGGCGGCGGGGCGCGGGGCCGCCTTCTTCTCCGCCCCGTCCAACAGCGCCAGCGCCCGCTCCAGTGCCTCGGCCCTGGCGCCCACGTCCAGCTCCGCATAGCCCCGCAGCGCCTCGCGCACTCCCGGAAACGGCCCGGCCAGCGGCGAGGCGAGCAGCCGCTCGACCCCGCCCGCTACCACCCGGTCCGCGCACCCCGTCGCCAGCTCGGCGGCGAGGGGGCGGCGCAGTTTGTCCCTCAGTTCCGTGACCGTCGCCATCCGGGAGGCAGGCTAACAGAGGGGGAGGGGCCGCGCCCTGCTTCATCTCACCGACGTACGCTGACGGGGATGGGAGCCTACGACCGCCTCGCCGCGAGCTACGACCGCCTCTGGGGCCGCTACGCCCGGCGCACCGCCCGCGAGGTGCTGAGCGTGCTGCCACCCCTGGGAACCGGCACCTTGCTCGACGTGGGCTGCGGCACAGGGACCCTGCTCGCCCTGGCCCGCGACCGTTTTCCGGGGGCACGGCTCGTGGGCGCCGAGCCCAGCGCGGGCATGCGCGGAGTGGCGGCACGGACCCCCGCCGGACAGGACGTGACCCTGCTCGCCTGCCCCGCCGAGGCCCTCACGTTGCCGGACGCCTCGGTCGACGCCCTGACCTGCCTGAACGTCCTGCACTACCTCGCCGACCCGCCCGCCGCCCTGCGCGAGTGGCGGCGGGTGCTGCGGCCTGGCGGAACGCTCATCCTGCAGGACTACGTTCCCAACGCCCTGCCCGGCTTCGTCCGCCTCGTCGCACTGAATGACCGCGAACTTGTGCGGGTCTACACGGTGCCGGAACTGGCCGCTCTGCTGGAGGCGGCGGGGTTCGGTGAGGTCACGGCGCGGCCCTTCCGCATCGACCTGTTCTGGCGCGGCGGTCTGGCACGCGGCCTCCGTCCTTGACGGGCTACAGCCGCAGCGCCAGTTCCACCGCCTCCAGCAGCCCCCCCGCGTCCACATGCCCGACGTGCCAGCGCCCGGCGGCCCGCGCCTCCGCGTCCGCGTTGCCCATCGCCACCGGATGCCCGACCACCCGCATCGCCGTCACGTCGTTGTGCCCGTCGCCCACCATCATCGCCCGCGAGAGCGGCACCCCGTAGGCTTCCGCCACCCGCGTCACCGCGCTGCCCTTGCTCACGCCCGCCCGCGTGACCGACACAAACAGCGTGTCCGGCATCGCCGGGCTGCCCGCCGGGTGCAGGTCCAGCCCCGGATGCGGCTCGGCCTGTACCCCCGGTCCCTCGGCGTGCGGCACCACCCATTGTGCCCGCACCCGTGTGCCCGTCAGCTCCTGGGGCGATCTCACCTCGTAGGTCAGCCCCAGCAACTCCGCGTGCCGCCGCGCGAGGTTCCCCGGCACCGTGAAGCCGTAGTCCCGGTCGGTGTAGACCTCCAGCAGCCGCCCGGTGGCTTCCGCCCGCCCGAGCAGCAGGGCCAGCCCCTCTTCCGGCAACCCCTCGCTGAGGCTCTCGCCGCTCCCCACGTTGACCACCGACGCCCCGTTCTGGAACACGTGCCAGCCGTCCGGGTCGAGCCGCCGGGCATAGTCCAGCGCGTTCCCGAAGGCGGGCCGCCCGCTGCACACTGCGACCCGCATTCCCCGCGCCCGCGCGTCGGCCAAAGCCGCCCACACGTCCTCCCGGACCGTGTTGTCCGAGCCGATCAGGGTTCCGTCCACATCCACGCACAGGAGGCCGAGCATCCGGGCAGTGTACGCGGGTTCACCCACGGCCGCTCGGCCCAGGCCTCAGCGCCCCGGCACCCACTCCCCCTCGTGGTTGAGGACCGCGCAGCCCCCCACCTGCACGTCCCGCACCCGCTGGCCCTCGACCGTGATCTCGACCTCCACCTCGCCGGGGGTGCCCAGGCTGTGTCCCTGGTACACCACCCCACAGGTCCGGCCCGAGCGCACCGGCAGTGCCCCTTCCCCGGCCAGCAGCGCGAACAGCGCCCCGCCCGCGCTGCCCGTCACCGGGTCTTCGGGAATCCCCACCGCCGGGGCAAAATCCCGCGCCGCGAAGCGTCCCACGCCCACGGGCGCGTAGGCATACACGCTGCTCACCCCCAGCGCGTCCGACAGCCGGTGGATAGCGGCCAGGTCCGGCTCCATCCCGTCCAGCACCAGCCGGTCGATGACGGGCACGAACACGCTCCACAGCCCGGTGCTCGCCGCCGCCAGGGGCAGCCCCCGGTGAATCATCCGCTCGTCGATCCCCAGGGCGGCCGCCAACTCCCGCCGCATCTCCCGCCCCACCCGGCGCGTCTCCGGTGCCCGCTGCGCCATCCAGACCCGGCAGTCGCCCGCCGTGCCCCGCTCCAGTCGCAGCGGCACCCGCCCCACCAGCGTCTCCAGCGCAAGTGCCTCGCCCGCCCAGCGCCCCTCCTGCGCCAGCCGCAGCCCCAGCGCGACCGTCGCGTGACCGCAGAAGTCGATCTCCTGCGTCGGCGTGAAGTACCGCACCCGCGCGGTGCCGTCCCCCCACCGCGTCACGAACACGGTTTCCGGCACATCCAGAAACGCCGCCAGCGCCTGCATCTGCCCTTCGGTCAGTCCATCCGCGTCCAGCACCACCCCCGCCCGGTTGCCGTAGCCCGGCGTGTCGGTAAAGGCACTTACCTCGCAGTACGCGATCATGGCCCAAATCTAGCGCAGTCGCAAAACCACCAAGAAACAAAAATTTCACGACCAAGCTTATCGTGAATACTTTCACTTACATGGGAGAAGAGAAGCCGGGGCTTCCCCCGGCCAAGTTCCCTTAAGGCGTCATCCGCGTCAGCATGCGCGGAAAGGGAATCGCCTCGCGGATGTGGTCAATCCCGGTGATCCAGGCGATCACCCGTTCCAGCCCCATGCCAAAGCCCGCGTGCGGGACCGAGCCGTAGCGCCGCAGGTCGAGGTACCAGTCGAAGGCCTCCAGCGGCAGCCCCTCGTGCTCGATGCGGCTCCGGAGCAGGTCGTAGTCGTGGATGCGCTCCGAGCCGCCGATAATCTCGCCGTAGCCTTCCGGCGCGATCATGTCGTCGCACAGGGCCAGCCGATCGTCTTCCGGGTCAGGCTGCATGTAAAAGGCCTTGATCGCCGCCGGGTACCGCTCGACCATCACCGGGCGGTCGAAGTGGTGGCCCAGGATCGTCTCGTGCGGGGCGCCCAGATCGTCACCCCACTCCACGGGCTGCACGCCTTCCTGCACGTTGTCGGGCAGGTCACCGTCCTCGATGTGCCGCCGGATGATCTCCAGCGCCTCGGTGTAGGTGACGCGGGGGTAGTTCCCCTCGGCGGCGCCCGCCAGCTTCGCCACGTCGCGGCCCAGCAGCGCCAGTTCCGCCGAGCATTCCTCCAGCACCCGCCGCACGATGAAGCTCACCAGCCGCTCCTGCAGCGCCATGTTCTCGGCATGGTTGCTGGGCGCGACCTCCGGCTCCACCATCCAGAACTCCAGCAGGTGCCGCCGCGTCTTGGACTTCTCCGCGCGGAAGGTCGGCCCGAAGGTGTAGACCTTACCGAACGCCATCGCGCCTGCCTCGGCGTGGAGCTGGCCCGTCTGGGAGAGGTACGCCTTGTCCTCCCCGAACAGGTCGATCTCGAACAGCTCGGTCGTGCCCTCGGCGGCGTTCGGCGTGAAGAAGGGCGCGTCGAAGCGCACGAACCCCTCCCCGTGGAAGAAGTCGATCACCGCCCGCTGCACGCTGTCGCGCACCCGCACGACCGCCCAGGGTCGGCGGTGCCGCAGCCACAGGTGCCGCTGGTCGAGCAGGAACTCGATCCCGTGTTCCTTCGGCGTGATGGGGTACTCGTCCCGGTTTTCCGAGATGGGGGAGAGGTCCCGCACCGCGAGTTCGACCCCGCCCGGCGCCCGCTCGTCGGCCCGGACCTCGCCCACGAGCGTGAGGGCCTGCTCCTGGGTGAGCCGCTTGGCCGCCTCGAAGACCTCCTCGGGCACGTCGTTCTTGAACACGGTCGCCTGCACGAAGCCCGTGCCGTCGCGCAACTTCAGAAACTGGATCTTGCCCTTGCCGCTCTTGTCGGTCAACCAGGCGCTGAGAGTCACCGTCTCGCCCACATGCTGCCGCAGGTCACCAATGCTGCTCGTCAAAGTCACGAGGGGAAGTATAGGCGCGGAATCAGACCAACTGAAAAAAGCGAATGTATCAAACAGGCAAAAATTTCACGACCAGATTGATCGTGAAACAAATCACTTATAGCCGCAATAGGAAGGGGAGGCAAACCTCCCCAGTTCGTTATTCCAGCGCCGACAGCATCCCCAGCACGTCCCCCACCTGGAGGCTCGCGCCGCCGACGAGCGCCCCATTCACGTTGGGTTGCCCGCAGATGGACGCCACGTTGTCCGGCTTGACGCTGCCGCCGTACAGTACGCTCAGGCCGTCCGCGAGGTCGCCGTACTGGTCACGCAGGGCGCCCCGGATGGCCGCAGCCATCTCCTCGGCGTCCCCGGCGGTGGCCGTCTTGCCGGTGCCGATGGCCCAGACGGGCTCATAGGCGATCACGACGCGCTCGTCCACCCCCTCCAGGCTGCCGCGCAGTTGCCCCAGCGTGTGCGCCACATGCTCGCCGCGCTCGCGCACATCGAGGCCCTCGCCCACGCAGACGATGGGGGTGAGCCCGTGGGCCTGCGCCTGCCGCGCCTTGGCCGCCACGTCCGCGTCCGTCTCGCCGTGGTACTCGCGGCGCTCGGAGTGGCCCACGATGACGTAGGTGCATTCGGCGTCACGCAGCATCGCCGCGCTGATCTCGCCCGTGTACGCCCCGGACTCGTGGGCGCTGACATCCTGCCCGCCGATGTCCACGCCGCCGGGCAGGGCTTCCTTCAGCCCGTAGAGGCTGATCGCCGGGGCCATCACCGCGACTTCCGCCGTCCCCCGGCGGTACTCCCCGGCCAGCTCGCGGCCCCAGGCGCGGGCCTCGGTGGGGGTCTTGTTCATCTTCCAGTTCAGGGCCAGCAGCGTGCGCGGCCCCACAGGTGCAGCCGTCATTTCATCGCCTCCACGCCGGGGAGCGCCTTGCCTTCGAGCAGTTCCAGGCTGGCCCCGCCCCCCGTGCTGATGTGGTCGATCTGATCGGCGCGGCCACTCCGGTTGATCGCGCTGACCGAGTCGCCGCCCCCCACCACGGTGTAAGCCTGATCCTTAAGACTGGCGACCGCCGCCGCGACCGCATTGGTCCCCGCCGCGAACGCCCCAAACTCGAACACGCCCATCGGGCCGTTCCAGAAGACGGTCTTCGCGCCCCGGAGCGCCTCGGCGTAGGCCCGCTGCGTGTCCGGGCCGATATCCAGGCCCATCCAGCCGTCGGGAATCTGGTCGGCGGGGACCACCTGGGTCTGCGCGTCGGCGGCGAACCTGTCGGCAGCTACAGCGTCCGTGGGGAGCATCAGCTTCTCGCCGTACTCCGCCAGCAGCCCCCGCGCGTACTCGACCTGATCGTCTTCCACCAGGCTGTTGCCAATCCGCCCGCCCCGCGCCTTGATGAAGGTGAACATCATCCCGCCACCGATCAGCATTCGGTCGACTTTCGGCAGCAGGTTCTCGATCACCTTGATCTTGTCGCTGACCTTGGCCCCGCCGATGATGACCACGTAGGGCGATTCGGCGTCGCCCGTCAGCCGCGAGAGCGCCTCCACCTCACGCTGAAGCAGCCGCCCCGCCGCGTGGGGGAGAAGCGCCGCCACCCCGCTCACCGACGAGTGGGCGCGGTGGGCGCTTCCGAAGGCGTCGAGCACGAAGGCGTCTCCCAGTCGGGCGAGCCGCTCGCTGAGCGCGGGGTCGTTCTTTTCCTCGCCCGCCTCGAAGCGCACGTTCTCCAGCAGCGCGACCTCGCCGGGCTGGAGTTGCCGCACTGCCTCCAGCGTCTCGTCGCTGCCGGGCAGGCTGGCGATAAAGCGCACCGGCCGCCCCAGTTCCTCCTCCAGCACGGGCGCAACCGGTCCCAGGCTGTACTTCGCTTCCGGCCCGTTCTTGGGCCGCCCGAAGTGGCTCATCAACACGACGCTCGCGCCGCCGTCCAGCAGTTCGCGCAGGGTGGTCAGGCTCGCCGTGACGCGGGTGCGGTCCTGCACCGCGCCGTCCTTCACGGGCACGTTGTAGTCCACCCGCACCAGGACGCGCCCGCCCTGGACATTCAGTTGGTCGAGGGTCTGCATGGTTCCTCCTGGAAGCGGTCAGCCATCAGCCGTCAGCACCCCGGCTGAACGCTGACGACTGACCGCAGAAAGTGTGTTCTACGGATTCCGTCCGATTCCTTGACTTCCGGGACACCACCGGAAGTCCATCCATCTCCCGGAACCCGCCGTTTCTCCTTCTCGCGTCCGCTCGGATGGAATCACTTCGTCAACGATTCCACCGGAGTCCGTATCAAGCGCCCTTCTCCTGCACCAGTTCCACCAGGTCCGCGATGCGGTTGGAGTAGCCCCACTCGTTGTCGTACCACGAGAAGAACTTGACGAGGCTGCCCATCGCCATCGTCAGGCCGCCGTCGATGATCGCCGAGTGCGCGTCGCCCACGATGTCGGAGAGCACGATGGGGTCCTCGGTGTAGGCGATGATGCCCTTGTGGCTGCCCTCGGCGGCCTGACGGAACACCGCGTTCACCTCGTCGGCGGTCACGTCGCGGCCCAGGATCACCGTCACGTCGCTGATCGACCCCGTGGGGGTGGGCACGCGCAGCGAGGTGCCGTCGAACTTGCCCTTCAGCGCGGGGTAGACCTGCGAGACGGCCTTGGCCGCGCCCGTCGAGGTCGGGATGATGTTCACGGCGGCGGCGCGGGCGCGGCGCAGGTCCTTGTGCGGGAGGTCCAGCACGCGCTGGTCGTTGGTGTAGGAGTGCACCGTGGTCATGATCGCCTTCTCGATGCCGAAGGCCTCGTCCAGCAGCTTCATGGGGGCGCCGAGGCTGTTGGTGGTGCAGCTCGCGTTGGAGATGATGTGGTGGTTCTGCGGGTCGTAGTCCTGCTCGTTGACGCCCAGCACGATGGAGAAGTCCTCGCCCTTGGCGGGGGCGGTGATCAGCACCTTCTTGGCGCCGCCCGCGATGTGCTTGCCCGCGCCCTCGCGGTCGGTGAAGATGCCCGTCGACTCGATCACGATGTCCACGCCCATCTCGCCCCACTTGATGCCCGCGGGGTCGCGCTCGGCGAGGGCATGAATCTTCTTGCCGTTGACGGTCAGGCTCTCCTCGTCGTACTCGACGGTGCCGCCAAACTTCCCGGCGGTCGAGTCGTACTTCAGCAGGGTTGCCAGCGTCTTGTTGTCGGTCAGGTCGTTGATCGCCACGACGTCAATGCCCCGCTCGACCAGAATGCGGAACACCAGACGCCCGATGCGGCCGAAGCCGTTGATGCCTACTTTCATGTTGCTGCCTCCTCGTGAACCGGCGGCCGCCCGCCCCTCGCGGACGCGCCACGCCACCCACAAATGTAACCCACCCCCGCCTGCCCGGCCGAGGTGGGGGCTGGATACCGAAGGAAGGGTGAATCTGGGAGAGCTACGGCGTCGCCGCGAGGGTAAAGGTCACGTCCACCGTCACGCGGTCGCTGCTGCCGGGATAGCGCACGTCGAAGTCATAGGGATTGAACTTGAACTGGGTGCTGACCTCCACCCGCCCGCCGCGCAGGGTCGCCTTGACCGGCACATTCAGAGACCGGGTGGTGGCCTTGACCGTCAGGCGCCCGCTGGCCGTGGTGTTCAGGGTCTGGCCCTCCAGCAGTCGCCCGCCCGTCAGCCTCTCCAGCACGAAAGTCGCGTTGGGATACCGCGCCGTGTTCAGCGCAACCTCGCCCTGCGCGTGCCGGTTGCGGAGCCCGATGCCCGTCTTCAGCTCGCTCAGCGGCACCGTCACGCTGCCCCGCGTCGCCGCGAGGTCGGCCGGGTCCAGTTGCACCTGCGCCGTCACGCCCGCGATGGTGCCCCGCACATTGACGATGCGTACCCGGTGCTCGAAGGTCGCGGTGCCGTTCGCCGCCGTGTAGGGCCGGGGCGCGGCCAGCGCCAGCCCTGCCAATGTCAGTCCCAGCAGCCCCCCTGCCCTCCCACGCGAGCGCGTCATGGGGTCATGGTGCCCGCCCCCCGCCGCGTGTTCTGTAGCCCTTCGTGGAAAGTCCGCCGCCCGCGCCCAGTCCCCCCAACCCGCCGGAGCGGGCCTTATGATGCCCGTCATATGGCGCATTCCCTCCTGGTGATGAAGTTCGGCGGCACCAACATGCAGGACGCGGCGGCGATCCGCCACAGCGCGTCCCTCGCGGCCCGGTCCATCCGGGAGGGCGTGAAGGTCGTCGTGGTCGTCTCCGCGATGGCGGGCGTGACGAACGGACTGCTGCGGCTCGCCGAGGCCGCCCAGGGCGGCGACATCGCCTCGGCCAACGATGAGATCGCCGCGATGCGCACCCGTCACTTCACGGCCGCGCAGGACCTCGGCGCGGCCCCGGACTCGGCCACCGTGCGCGAGATCCGCGAGCTGCACGAGACCCTGCGGCAGGCCGTCTACGGCGTTTACCTCCTGCGCGAACTTACCCCCCGCAGCCGCGACCTGATCGTGGCCTTCGGCGAGCGCCTCTCCGCGCCGCTGATGGCCCTGGCCCTCTCCGCGCAGGGCCATCAAGCCCACCACCTCACCGGGGGGCAGGCGGGGATCGTCACCGACGAGCACTTCGGCAACGCCCGGCCCCTCCCCGGCAGCTACGAGCGCGTGGGCGACCGCCTCGGCGGGCTGCTCGACGCCGGAATCACCCCGGTCGTCGCGGGCTTCATGGGCGAGAACGAGGAGGGGGCGATCACCACCCTGGGGCGCGGCGGCACCGACTTCTCCGCGACCATCATCGGCAAGGCGCTGCACGCCGACGAAGTCTGGGCCTGGAAGGACGTGGACGGCGTGATGAGCGCCGACCCCCGCGTGGTGCCGGGCGCCCGCAACATCGAGCGCCTCAGCTACGGCGAGGTGATGGAACTGGCCTACTTCGGGGCCAAGGTGCTGCACCCCCTCGCGGTCACGCCGCTTCAGGAAAGCGGTATCCCCCTGCGCGTCAAGAGCGCCGCCGACCCCGACTTTCCCGGCACCCTCGTCGGGCTGGAGGCCGACCCCGACCCTGGCCACCCCGTCAAGGCGGTCACCGCCATCCGGAATGTCAGCCTGATCAACGTGACCGGGGCGGGCGTCCTGGGCGTGCCGGAGGTCGTCGCCAGCCTCTTTGCCGCCATCGCCCGCGAGAACATCACCCTCTTGATGGTGTCCCAGAGCAGTTCCATGAGCAACGTCTCGCTCGCCGTCCAGAGCGCCGACGCCCGCCGCACCCTCGCGGCCCTGCGCGGCGGCATGATGGGCGAGCTGAGGGTCGAAGAGCAGCCTGGCGTCGCGGTCCTCGCCATCGTGGGAGCCGGGATGCGTGGGCAGAAGGGCGTGGCCGCCCGCCTCTTTTCCGCCCTGGCCGGGGAGGACGTGAACATCCTGATGATCAGCCAGGGCTCCTCCGAGCTGAACATCAGCGTCGCCATCGACGCCGCCGAGGTGGACACCGCCACCCGCGCCGTCCATGCCGCCTTCGGCCTGGGGCAGGAGGCGGGGGCAACGGCGTAGGCCCGCCTGCGCCATTCGGCCCACCGCGCCCCCGCCACCCCGCCGATGCCCCGGTGGGGGCCAGGGGCGCACCATGGGGGCAGCCGAGAAGGAACACGCCCCCCGGCCGAAAGGAAGCTCCCATGCATCTCTCCCCCGAACTCTTCGCTCAGCATGCCCAGGCTCTCCGCGATCAGGCCCAGCACGACCGCGCTGTCCGGGAGGCCCGCGCCGCCCAGGCCCCCCGTCCCGCCTTCCTCGCCCGCCTGAGCCTCCGCCCCCGCCTGCGGCCCGCATGACCGGCCGCCCGAACGCAGAACGCCCCCTTCACTGAAGCAGGGGGCGCTTCGCTGTGGCCTACGCCGGAGTCCCGTTCGCCGTCCGCGCCTGCAAGAAGTCCTTCACGCTCTGCGCCGCCCGCAGCGACATGCCCGGCACCCGCGCGATCTGCTCGACGGGCGCGGAGGCCAGGTCCTCCAGGCTGGTGAAGTGCTCCAGCAGCGCGTCCCGCCTTTTTTGCCCGATGCCCGGCAGGTCGTCGAAGACCGACCGGAGCATCCCCTCCCCGCGCAGCTTGCGGTGGTACGTCACCGCGTAGTTGTGGACCTCGTCGCGCACGCCGATCAAGACCCGCAGCGCCGGGTGCGTATGTGGCAGCAGCAGCTCGCGGTCCACCCCGATCTCGGTCCCCGAGTCCAGCCACCACTGCGCCCCGTAGCGCCCCGGCAGGACGATCCGCTCCTCCCGCTTGGCGAGGCCCACCACCGGCACCCGCACGTCGGCGGCTTTCAAGGCGTCCAGCGCCGCGTTGACCTGCCCGCGCCCCCCGTCGATCAGGATCAGGTCCGGCAGCGGCAGCTTGTCCGAGAGCGACCCCGTAAACCGGCGCGTGATCGTCTGGTTCATCGCCGCGTAGTCGTCGGGTTGCTCCAGCCCGCGCACCTTGAAGCGGCGGTGCTCGCCCCGGCGCGACCGCCCGCCCTCGAACACCACCATGCCCGAGACGATGTTCGTTCCGAACAGGTTGGAGTTGTCGTAGCCCTCGATGCGCCAGGGCCGCTCGGGCAGCGCGAGCACTTCCCGCAACGCGTCCAGCCCCGGATGGTCGCCCCGGCGCTCTAGCAGCGCGAGTTCGGATTCCAGCCCTGTCTGCGCGTTGCGCTGCGCCATGTCCACCAGGTCCACCTTGTCCCCGCGCTTGGGGGTCCGCATCTCCACCCGGCGCCCGGCCCGCTCGCTGAGCAGCGCACTCCACGCGGGCGCGTCCTCGAAGTCGGCGGGCAGCAGGATCAGCGGCGGCACGTGCGTGGCCTGCGCGTAGTAGTCCTGCACGAAGGCTCCCAGAATCTCCCCGAGGTCGCCGCCCCCCTCCGCGTCGGTCAGGAAGCGCTTGTCGCGTCCCACCACCCGTCCGCCGCGCATCCGGAACAGTTGCACCATCGCGTACTCGCCCGCCTGCGCCACCCCCAGGAAGTCGAGGTCCGTCTCCTCCGACACGAAGGCGTGCTGCTCGGTCCCAAACAGCTTCTCCACCGCGTTCACCCGGTCGCGCACCCGCGCCGCCTGCTCGAAATCCTGCGCCCGCGCCGCCACCTTCATGTCCTCGCGCAGCCGGGCCAGCACCGGGGCCGCGCGGCCCTCCAAGAGTGCTTGCACGTCCTCCACGACCCGCCGGTACTCGCCGGGGTCGGCCGCGTCCACGCACGGCCCCAGGCAGCGGCCCATGTGATAGTTCAGGCAGGGCCGGGGCTTTTTCTGGAGGGGCAGCCCCGAGTTCTTCCGCAGCGGAAACATCGTGTCGATCAGGTGCTTGACCCGCCGCACGGCGGAGGCATCCGGGTACGGCCCGTAGTAGCTCGCCCCGTCCTTCAATACCCGCCGGGTGACGACCAGCATGGGGAAGTCCTCGTTCGTCAGCTTCAGGAACGGGTAGTGCTTGTCGTCCTTGAGCAGCACGTTGTAGTGCGGGCGGTGCTGCTTGATGAGGTTGGCCTCCAGCACCAGCGCCTCGACCTCATTCCGCGCCGTGATGAATTCCAGCGTGTCCGCGAGCGCCGTGAACTTGCCGCTTTTGCCCCCGGCCTTGAAGTGCTGCACCACCCGCGAGCGCAGATTCACCGCCTTGCCGATATAGATGGGCGTGCCCCCCTTGCGGAAGATATACACGCCGGGCGAGGCGGGCAGCACGGGCAGGTCGTCGAGATGCACGTTCCAGAGAATAGGGGAGAGGTACGCCCCCTCACCGCGACGGGGATGACGCTCGGCCTACACTGCCCTCCGTGGTTCCTTCCCCCCTCGTCACCCTCACGGTCAACCGCTACTCCCCGCGTGGGGCGTGGCGCGGCTGGACCCGGATGGGTCGCGACCCCCTCCACCTGCGCCGGGTGCCCGGCCTGACCTTCTTCCGCCTCATGGGGACGGGCCGGGGCGACGACCTCACCCTGGGGGCGGACTTCCGCCGCTGGGCGCGGCTGGCGGTGTGGACAGACGAGGCGTCCTTTCGGGAGTTCGAGGCGTCCCCGTGGCGTGAGCGGGACCGGGCGCACCTGACAGAGAGCGGCACCCTCCTCTTGCGCCCGCTGCGGTCAAAGGGACAATGGGGGGGCCGCGAACCCTTCGGTTCTCCCACTGCCGACGCCCCCACCGGCCCCCTTGCCGTCCTCACCCGCGCGGCGATCCGCCCGACCCGGATGCGGGCCTTCTGGTCCGCCGTGCCCGCCTCCCAGGACGGGCTGCACGCCCACCCCGGCCTCCTCCTGACCTTGGGTCTGGGCGACATTCCCCTGCTCTCCCAGGCCACCTTCAGCGTGTGGCGGGACGCCGCGAGCGTGAAAGCCTATGCCTACGCGGGCGCTGGACACCGCGAGGCCATCACCCGCACCCGGCGGGACGGCTGGTACTCGGAGGAACTCTTCGCCCGCTTCGAGGTTCTCGCCGCCGAGGGCGACGGGCTGGGGCTGAGTTTCCCACCCCGCTAGACTCGCTCCCATGCCCGCCGACCGCCTCTTCCTCATCCGCCACGGCCAGACCGCCAGCAACGTCGCCCAGACCCTCGGCGCGAGCCACGATGACCCCCTCGACGCCGTGGGAGAGGCGCAGGCGCGGGCGGTGGCGGCGCACCTCGCGGGTCTGACCCTGGATTCTCCCGCCGTCTACGCCAGCCCCTTCTGCCGCGCTCAGCAGACGGCGCAGGCCATCGCGGACGCTCTGGGTGTCCCCATGACCGTGCTGCCCGGCATTCAGGAAATCGAGGTCGGTCCGCAGTGGCACGGCCGTCCGTATGCCCACCTCGTCAGTCACGCCCATGAGCTCGATCTGCCCGGTGGGGCCTTCGGCTTCGCGGGGGGTGAGACGCTCGACGGCGTGGCCGACCGTTTCCTCGCCGCGCTGGAGGCCCCGCTCAGCACCTCTCGCACTCCCATCGTTGTCTCCCACGGGGGGGCGCTCACAGCGGCCCTGGCCCGTCTGCTTGGCCTGGAAATCCGGGCGCTGTGGCAGGACCGCCGGTATGCCCACGTCAACACGGCCCTCACCGAACTGCACCGCGAAGCCCAGAACTGGCGTGCAGTTCGTCTCGCCGATCAAACGCATGTTCTTGCTGCTCCAAGCAAATAACCTTTTCACGAACCAGATTTATCGTGAATCTATTCACTTGCTGTCTGTGGAGAAAGGGGAGGCTGCCCTCCCCCTGATTTATTCCTCCCCAACCGCCACCTGCACCCCCACCTCCGCGAGCTGGGCAGGGGAGACCGGGGCCGGGGCCTGCGCCATCAGGTCCGCGCCACGGTTGTTTTTGGGGAAGGCGATCACCTCGCGGATGCTCGACGCCCCGGCCATCACCATCACGAGGCGGTCGAAGCCCCAGGCGATGCCGCCGTGCGGGGGCGTGCCGTAGCCGAGCGCGTCCATGAAGAAGCCGAACTGCTCGCGGGCCTGCTCTTCCGAGAAGCCGATCGCCGCGAACATCTGCGCCTGCACCTCCGGATCGTGGATGCGGATGGACCCGCCGCCCACCTCGTAGCCGTTCAACACGAGGTCGTAGGCCTGGGCACGAATCTCGCCCTGCCGCTCGGTGCCGAAGAGGGCCACGTCCTCCGGGTGTGGGGCCGTGAAGGGGTGATGCATGTAGGTCCAGCGTCCAGCGTCCTCGTCCCATTCGAGCTGCGGGAAGTCCACCACCCAGGAGACGTGGAACTTCGGCCCGCTCGCCGCGAGGTCGAAGAGGTCGCGCAGGGCGAGGCGCACCGCCCCCAGCGCGGTGACCGCCGCCTTCCACTCGCCCGCCGCGAAGAGGAGGGTGCCGCCCGCCGTCACGCCCGTGCGCTCTAGCAACGCCGCCGCGACCTCCGGCGACACGAACTTGGAGATGCCCCCGGTGAACCCCTCGCCCTCGCGACGCAGCCAGGCCAGCCCCTTGGCCCCGTTCTGCTTGGCGACCCGCTCCAGCTCGTCGATCTGCTTGCGGGTCAACTCGGGCGCCGTGAGCACCTTCACCGCTCCCGCCGACGCGAAGGCCTGGAAGCCCCCGCCCGCGAACAGGTCGGTCACGTCCACGAACGCGTGGTCAAAGCGCAGGTCCGGCTTGTCCGAGCCGTAGCGGTCCATCGCCTCCTGGTAGGAGAGACGGGGAAAGGGGAGAGGCAACTCCTCGCCCAGGACCTCGCGGAAGACGTGGGCCAGGAGCTGCTCCTGCACCTCCAGCACGTCGCCTTGCTCCACGAAGCTCATCTCCATGTCGAGCTGGGTGAAGTCGGGCTGGCGGTCGGCGCGGAGGTCCTCGTCGCGGAAGCAGCGGGCGAGCTGGTAGTAACGGTCCACCCCCGCGATCATCAGCAGTTGCTTGAACAGTTGCGGCGACTGCGGCAGCGCGTAAAACTCGCCGGGATTCAGGCGCGAAGGCACCAGGAAGTCACGCGCACCCTCCGGCGTGGATTTCGTGAGCATCGGCGTCTCCACGTTCACGAAGCCCTTGCGGTCGAGGAACGCCGTCACCGCCGCCACCGCTTTCGAACGCAGCAGCAGGTTGCGGGTCATCTCGGGCCGACGCAGGTCGAGGTAGCGGTACTTCAGGCGGATGTCCTCGGCCACCTCGCCGCCCTTGTCAAGTTCGAAGGGGGGCGTCTTGGCGCGGCTGAGCACCCGCACCACCGACGCCACGACCTCGTAGTCGGCCAGCCCACCCTTGCGCTGCCCCTCGGGGCGCTCGCGAAAGAGGCCCCGCACCTCCAGCACGTCCTCCGAGCGCACCGTGTCCGCGTCCGCGAAGGCGGGCGAGTCCGGCTCGACCTCCACCTGCACCACCCCGGAGCGGTCGCGCAGCTCGATGAAGATCAGCCCGCCGAGGTCGCGGCGGCGGCCCGCCCAGCCCTGCAGGGTGACTTCTGTGCCCAGATGTGTCCCGTTCAGTTCGCCGATGTAGCCCGTGCGTTTCATGCTTGTTCTCCTGCGTGCCGCGAAAGGTCGTTCAGAAAGGTGGTCAGCTCGGCCAGCGGGACCTCGCGCGTCTCGCCCGTGCCCAGCGTCTTGATGTTCAGCACGCCCCGCGCCGCCTCGTCGCTGCCAATCACGGCCGCCGAGAGGGCACGGCGACGGTCCGCCTCGCGGAAGGCATTGCCCGGCTTCATCGCGCGGTAGGCGAACTCCACCCGGCCTCTGGAACGGCCCTCCAGCGCCAGCCGCGCCGCGAGGCCCACGTTCTCCTCGTCCATCGCGGCGAGGTAGAGCAGCGGCCCCGGCGTGGGTGGGAAGGCCACCCCCTCCGCCTCCATCGCCCCCAGGACGCGCTCGATCCCGAAGGCCCAGCCGATGCCCGGCACCGCCGCCCCCCCGAGTTGCTCGGCGAGACCGTCGTAGCGCCCACCCCCGCCCAGCGCGGACTTGGCCCCGATGCCCTCGTGGTGCAGTTCCCAGGCCGTGCGGCGGTAGTAATCCAGCCCGCGCACGATGGAGGGGTCGAGGTCGAAGGGCACGCCCCAGTCGCGCAGGTACCCCTGCACCGCCCCGAAGTGCGCCCGCGCCTCCTCGCCCAGAAAGTCCAGCATCGGCCGCACGCCGAGTTCGCGGATCAGTGCCTGATCCCCCACGCTCTTGGAATCCAGAATTCGCATGGGGTTGCGCTCCAGACGGTCCTTCGAGTCGTCGGAGAGGCGGTCCACCTGCGCCCCGAACAGCTCCCGCAGGTAGGCGTTGTACGCCTCGCGGTCGGCCGGGTCGCCGATGCTGCCGAGTTTGACCCGCACGCCCGTCAGCCCCAACTCGCGCACGACCTCCCACATCAACCAGATCGCCTCGGCATCCACCAGGGGGTCCGTGCTGCCCAGCACCTCGTAATCCACCTGATGAAACTGGCGCAGCCGGAGCTTTTGCACGTTCTCGGCGCGGAACATCGGGCCGTGGGTCCACAGCTTGAGGGGCGCGGGCAACTGCTTGAGGCCGTTTTGCAGGTACGCCCGCACGATGCCCGCCGTGCCCTCGGGCCGCAGCACGTAGCCGCCGTGGTCGCCGAAATAGTAGACCGTGAACATCTCCTTGCGGACGATGTCGGTGGAACCGCCCACCCCGCGCTTCACGAGTTCGGCTTCCTCGAAGAGGGGCGTGCCGATAAAGGCAGCGCCCGAGCGCTCCAGCACGCGCCGGGCGGTGTCCTGCACCTGGGCGAAGGCCGAGGCCTGAATGTCCCGCGAAAGTTTCGGACTGCCGTCCGGGAGGTGGTCCTGGGTGCCCTTGGGGCGCTGTAACGCCATAACCCTGGGAGGATAGCAGCCGGGAGCCGGTGCCCGGCGATCAGTACAGGAAAAAGCCCCGCCAAAGGCGGGGACTTCTGGGGAGAACGGGCTGGCTTAGGGCCGCACGCTGTACGGCAGCCCGGTCGAGCGCTTCCCGGCCACCTCCACAAAGAGCCACGAGCCGCCCGTCGGCGCGTCGCTGGGGACGGTCAGCACGATCTCGCTGTCGGTCCACGAGCGCACGCTGGCGGCGGGGAAGAGGTACCCGCCCTCGCCGGTCTCGTTGGCGCCGAGGCGCACACGCCCGGTTTGCGGCCCGCCGAGGTAGCGGCCCTGAATGGTCAGGGTGCCGCCCCGCGCGGCGGGTTCCGAGAGCTTGACGAGGACCGGGGTTACGGTGACACCCACCACCGCCTGCTCACGGGGGGCGCACGAGGCCAGGGCTCCGGCGAACAGTAAAGAAGCAAAGAAGACACGCACCATAGAGAAAGCCTCCGTGCGGGCAGTGTAATGAGCCCCGAATGACCGGTCAAACGCCCCCCCCAGCCCCCACCCCCGACTCCGGCCCCGACCCCGTGACCGGCCTGACCCGTCTGGCCGACAAGCGCGTCCTCGTGGTCTTCAACCCCCGCAGCGGCCAGGGCGAGAGCACCCTGCCCGAATTCCTGACCGGGCTGCGGGCCGGGGGCGCCGTCATCACCGAGCGGCAGCTCCAGCCCGACACCCAGATGGCCGAGTATGTCGAAGACCTCGCCGACTTCGATCTGCTCGTCGGGGCGGGGGGCGACGGCACGGTCAGCAGCCTCGCCTACGCCGCCCGTTACAAGGACGTGCCTATGCTGGCCTACCCGGCCGGGACCGCCAACCTGATCGCCCAGAATCTCGATCTGCCGCGTGACCCCGTGCAGCTCGCCGCCATCGTCGCCGACGGCCACACCGTGCGGGTGGACCTCGGGGAGATTCAGGTGGGGGAGGAGACCAGCGGCTTTGCGATGCTCGCCGGAGCGGGCGCCGACGCGGCCATGATCCGCGACTCGGAAGACCTCAAGGAGCGCTTCGGGGCGATGGCCTACGTCATGAGCGCGATGAAGCAGCTCAACCCCAAGAAGACCACCTTTCACCTCGTGATCGACGGCGAACCGCGCACCTTCGAGGGCATCGGCGTGATGGTCGCCAACTTCGGCATGGCGAACTACCGCCTGCCCATCACCAGCGACATCAGCCCCTCGGACGGCAAGTTCACGGTCGTGCTGATGAAGGCCGGGAACATCCTGCGGCTGGTCCCCAACCTGATCGACTCGGTGCTGGTCAAGATGAACCTCTCGGACCCAGTCTTTTCCGGCAACCTCGAAACGCTGGAAGCCAAGTCGGTCACGGTGGACGCCGACGAGCCCTTTCCGCTGCAATACGACGGGGAACTGCACGTGGAGACGACGCCCTTTACCGCCCGGATTCTGCCCGGCGCGATTCAGTTCCTGACGCCGATTCGGAAAACGGAACTGGACACCTGAGTCCGCCCGGACCCCCGTCACCAGCGGGGGTTTGCTCTGAAGACCCTTCGTTGATAAGGCATGTTATCATCGGACACCATGTCCGGCGACCTGCTTCCCTACGTTGGCGACCGTCTTTCGCAGGCCCGAAGTTTGGGCGGCCTGACCGACGAGGCGCTGCGGGTCCGGGCAGTGACGGCGGCGCGGGACAAGGCGTTCGGAGACCTGTGGGCGCTCACGCTCGCTTACCTGACGACCGACACCAGCGGCGGCGTGCGCCTCAGCCCACATACGCTGCGGGCCTATCGCAAAGGCGTCGAGGTGCTGATCACCCACGCCACCGAGCACGGCTGGAACCTGCTGCACCCCGGTCGGCGTGAGCCGGGGTTGTACGTTGCGGGCTTGGTGCAGTCGGGCCTCAAACCCGCCACGGTGCAGGCGCGGGTGGCGGCGGCTTCGGCGCTGTACCGGGCGCTGCGCTGGGCCGGGGCGACGGATGCCGACCCCTTCGCGGACGTGAAACGCCCCAAGGACCGCACCAAGGGCATCGTGAAGAACCCGCCCTACCGCCCCGACTTCGTGCAGGCGCTGCTGGCCGAGGCCGACCCCCATGAGCGCGTCTTGCTCCTGCTGCTCACGCACGCGGGCCTGCGAATTGCGGAGGCCCTGGGGGTGGACTGGGCGCATGTGGACCTGGAGCGCCGCCGCCTGCTCGTGGCCCACGGCAAGGGGGACAAGGCGAGGCGGGTCCCGCTGAGTGCCCGGCTGCGGGAGGCGCTGGAGGGGGTGCGCCCGGCCGTGCCGAATGGTCCCGTCCTTCCCTGGCGGGCCTACTCGACGGCATATACCCGTCTCCAGAAGCTCGCCCTGAAATGTGGCCGGGAACACGAGTTCCGGGGTTTTCATGCCGGGCGGAAGTATGCGGGAACGCAACTCTATGCAGCCACGCGGGACTTCACGCGGGTGGCGGGCTTCCTCGGGCACGAGCAGGTGGACACCACCCGGCGTTATGTGGAACTGCCGGAGGACGACCTCGACGACGTGGTGGAAGGGTTCCGGTAGGCGCGGTCCAGCCAGAAGCCGTATCCCACCATCAACGCGGCGAGCAGCAGCGCGGGCAGGTCGCCGAGACGGGTATAGAGCGTCTGCCCTTCCAGTCGGCGGGGCTGGACATGGACCACACCTTCCCCCCGCGAGAGCGTCTGCCGGGGGCGGCCGAGGTCGTCCACCGAGCCCGCGATGCCCCGGTTCACGCTGCGGACCACCCAGCGCCGCGTCTCGATGGCGCGGACCCGGCCCATCATGAAGTGCTGCTGCACGCCCCAGCCGTCGTACCAGCCGTCGTTGCTGACATTGACGAGGAGTTCTGCCCCTTGGCGGGCAAGCTGACGGCTGACCCAGGGGAAGACCGAGTCGTAGCAGACGTAGGCGCCATAGCGCACCCCGTTCAGCGGCAGGGGCGTGACCCGCTCGGCGGGGGGCAGATTGGGGCCGAGAACGAGGCCGGTGCCCGCCTCAATCCCCCGGTATAGGCCGGGCCAGGTGTCATACAGCGGAAAATATTCGCCGAAGGGGACCGGGCGGGCCTTGTCGGTCTGGCCGATGACCTCCGCGCCGTTCCAGGCGACGACCGTGTTGCGCCGGGGCACCCCGTAGGAACTCACCCCGTACAGGCCATTCGCGGGCAGGGTGGGCAGCAGGCTGGGGTCGCGCACCGCGCTCTCGCTCCAAGCGACGATTTCGCCGGGGCGGCGGGCCTGCGCGGTGAGGCGGGCGGACGCCTGATACAGCGCGTCTTCCGGCACCAAGCGGTTGAACAGGTTCACGTCGGTGCGCAGCACCAGCATGGGCTGCACGGGTCCCTGGCCTGGCACGCGGGTGACCCCGTAGGCGAGGGCGGCGATCCAGACCCCCGACATCAGCACCAGGGGCGCCCGTCTCCCCCACCAGAAGCTGACGAGCGCGGCGGCGGTCGCGGCCACGACCACGCTGCCCAGCAACACCCCGCCGAGGTCCGCGATCTGGATGGCGGGGGTGGGGAGCAGCGTGTAGCCCAGGGTCGGCCACGGAAAGGCGAGCGGTCCCAGGAAGCGCAGCCACTCCAGCCCGACCCAGCCGCCCGCGAGCGCCCAGACCCGCGCTTCGGGCGAGCGCACCAGCCGGGCGGCGAGCCAG
The DNA here is from genome assembly GCF_002953415.1 of Deinococcus sp. NW-56. Taxonomy (NCBI): domain Bacteria; kingdom Thermotogati; phylum Deinococcota; class Deinococci; order Deinococcales; family Deinococcaceae; genus Deinococcus; species Deinococcus sp. NW-56. The sequence continues at coordinate 1,306,579 of NZ_CP026516.1, forward strand.
GCCATGGCCGCGAGGAAGGCTCCCTCCAGCGCGAAGAGGGCGAAGGCGAGGACGCCCGCCGGGGGAAACTGAAAGAGCTTGCCCAGGAAGGCCGTCAGCCACCACAGGTGCACTGCGCTGTAGGCCGCCCCCGACCAGAAGACCCGGCCTGCCAGCGCCCGCGAGGTGGGGGCCTGGGCCGCGTACATCAGCAGGAGGGCGAGGGGAACGTAGGCGAGGAAGCTCCACTCCAGCGGCAGCCCGCAGGCGGCGAGGAGCGCCCCGAGCAGGGCGGCGGTGAGCGGGGGCGGGAGCCGGGTGAGCACCGCGCCATGATACGGACTCGCCCGCCCACCCGACCGGGGGCACCCCGGCGCGGCGGCGGGGCAGATGCCCTAGCATGCGGGCACTTTGCGACTGGCTTTTCTCAGTGACCTGCACGGCAATATCCACGCGCTGACCGCCGTTCAGCGTTTTCTCGCGGACTCGGCGGTCCACGGGGTCGTGGTGGTGGGCGACCTCGTGGGCTACGGGGCCAGTCCGGGGCCAGTGATCGACCGCGTGCAGCGGGAGGGCTGGACGGCCGGGCTGGGGTCCAGCGACCTGCGGGTGGCCCTCGACCTCGGTGGGCGCTCGGAGCGGCACGGGGTGGCCGAGCAGGTGCTGACCTGGACGCGGGGGGTGCTCTCGCCCGAGCAGCTCGACTTCCTGCGCCGTCTGCCGCCGGGCGGCCGGATGATGACTCCGGTGGGCCGGGTGCGCTACTTCCACGGCAGCCCGCACAACCCCGAGGAGCGCCTCGACCTGATGGCCCCCGAACGCGACCTCGAGGACCTCGCGGAGACGTTGGGGGCGCGGGTGGTCGTGGTAGGCGGCACGCACGTGCCCTTTGTGCGGGTGGTGGGCGACACGACCTTCGTGGACCCCGGCTCGGTGGGCCTGAGCCTGAACTCGGAGCCGGGGGCCGACGTCGCCCTCGTGGACTGCGTGGGCCGCACGCCGCGCGTGACGCTGCACAAGGTGAGCTACGACTACGCCTCTTCCGCCTTCGACGTGCTGGCCTGGAAGCTGCCGCCGGTGATCGCGGACGTGATCCGGACCGGCCGAATGGGCTAGGCGGGGGCCGCGGAGGTGCCCAGCACCTCCTCAGAGAGCACCGCCCCGAAGCGCTTCGCCGCGCCCCGCACCCCCATCACCGCCTCCAGCTCGGTCAGAAAGCGGTGGTACAGGGCGGGCCGCGCCCCCTCCCCCATCAGCCCCAGGCGCCAGATCTGCCCGGCGGTGGCTCCCATCCCGCCCGCCACGCTGACCCCACGGGCACGCAGGGCCGCGCGGGTGGCGGCGTCGTCCAGGCCCGGCGGCAACCGCAGCGCGAGGACGGTGGGCAGGCGGTGGTCGGGGTCCGGCACAAAGGGGGTGAAACCCAGCGGCTCCAGCGCGGCGAGCACCCCGCGCCCCACTTCGGCGGCGCGGGCCTGGCGCTGGGGCAGACCTTCGTCCAGGGCCGCCCGCAGCGCCGCGTGCAGGGCGAAGTGGAGGCTGACAGGCACGGTGTGGTGGTAGCTGTGCGCTTCCCAGTAGTCGCGCAGGCCCGCGAAATCGGCGTACCACAGCGGCACGGGCGTGCGCCGCCCCGCGTGCCGGGCCAGCGCCCGCCCGCTCACGGCGACCGGGGCCACACCGGGCGGGGCCGAGAGGCACTTCTGCGAACCGGTGTAGACGTAGTCCGCCTCCAGCCCGGCCATGTCGAAGGGCTGCATTCCGGCGGTGGTCACGGCGTCCACGCTCAGCAGCGCCCCGTTGCCACGTACGGCTTCAGCGATCTCGGACAGCGGGTTGAGGACCCCGGTGCTCGTTTCGCCGTGGACGACCGCCACGAGGCGCACGCGCCCGCCCGCGAGGGCGTCCACAAAGGCCGCCGGGTTGAGCGGCTCGCCCGGCGCGGCCGTCACGGTGCGGACCCGCGCCCCGTACCGCGCCGCCATCTCGGCCATGCGGGCGCCGAAAGAACCGTTCACGCCGATCAGCACCTCGTCGCCCGGCTCCACCAGATTGGCGAAGCCCGCCTCCATCCCCAGGCTGCCCGTGCCCGCGAGCAGGGCGGTGAAGGTGCCGTCCGGAGCGCCGTACAGGGTGCGCAGGTCCGCCTGAATCTCCCCGTTGAGCGCGAAGACCTCGGGATCCATATGGCCCAGCGCTTCGTGCCCCAGCGCCTCCCGCGCGGCGGGGTGCAGGGGCGTGGGACCGGGGGTGAGCAGGAGGTGGGGGCGGGCGCTCATGGGGCGGACTGTAGCATTTGACCCGGAGGCTGAACAACGGGGTTGCGCGGGCTGGTCGGCGACGCGGGCACCGCGCAATGGGATTGCGTCCCCGTGGAAAAAGTCAGGCCATTGGGGATGGGGGGGTGCTCCGGTCCTTACACTGCCCCGCATGATGACCTCTCCTTCCGGCACAGTTCCGCTGCGGGCCGTGCTTTTCGACCGCGACGACACCCTGGCCCGCACTGACCCTGGCGTGTACCGCGAGGCGGCTCTGTGGGCGGCCTCGCGCTTCGGGCTGGACGCGCGGGAGGCGGGGCAGCGGATGGCCGAGGGGTGGGCGGCGCACGCGGAGGCGTGGTGGCACCTGCGCTCGGACGAGGACGAGGCGGCCTTCTGGGATAACTACCGCGCGGACCTGGGCCGGGCGCTCGGCCTGACGGACGGGCAGGCGCAGGAATTGATGGCCGCCTACCCCTACGAGCGCTTCATGAAGCCGGTCGAGGACGCCCGCGCCGTGCTGGAGACGCTGCGGGCTCGGGGGCTGAAGGTCGGCGTGCTGAGCAATACGCTGCCCAGCATCGGGCGCACGCTGGAGGCATTGGGCCTTGCGGACCTCGTGGACGTGGCGATCGCCACCTGCACGGTGGGGGTCCACAAGCCGGAGCCGGGAGCCTTCGAGTTCGCGCTGGACGCACTGGGGCTGCCTGCGGGGGCGGTGCTGTTCGTGGACGACCGCCTGGAGAACGTGGAGGCGGCGCGGGCGCTGGGGCTGCGGGCGGTGCTGATTGACCTGGACGGCCGGGTGGCGGGAGCGCTGCACCGCCTCTCCGACGTGTTGGCACTGGTGGGAGATTCGGTGGAGGGGTGAGCGAGACGCCCTTCCTGATCGACGGGCACCTCGACCTCGCCTTCAACGCCGCGCTGGGGCGCGACCTCACGCTGGGGCTGAAGGCGCTGCGGGCGAGCGACCCGGTGAAGGAGGAGACGGCGACCGTCACCTTCGGCGAGCTGCGGGCGGCGGGCACGCGGGTGTGTTTCGGGACGCTGTTCGCCCTGCCGCGCACCGCCCAGAGTCCGCACGGCTACACCGACCACGCGGGGGCACGGGCGCAGGCGCTCGCGCAACTGGACGGGTACCGCCGCTGGGAGGACGCGGGGCACCTGCGCGTGCTGCGGACCGGAGCGGAGGTGGCGGCCCACCTCGCGGACCCGGCCGCTCCCCTGGGGGTCGTGCTGCTGATGGAGGGGGCGGACCCGGTGCGGGACGCGGACGACCTCGGCTTCTGGGTGGAGGCGGGCGTGCGGGTGGTCGGCCCGGCGTGGGGGCGGACCCGCTACGCCGGGGGCACGGACGCGCCGGGCGGCCTGACGGACGCGGGGCGTGACCTCGTGGCGGCGATGCGCGACCTCGGCGTGACGCTGGACGCCTCGCACCTCGACGACGACGCCTTCTGGGAGGCACTGGAGTTTGGCGGGCGGGTGGTGGCGACCCATGCGAACAGCCGCGCCCTCGTGTCGGGCAACCGCCACCTCACCGACGAGATGGCGCGGGCGATCGCCGGGCGGGATGGGGTGATCGGGCTGGTGCTGCTCTCGACGTTTCTGCGGGCCGGGTGGGCGCTGGGACAGCCTCGGGCAGGGCTGGAGACGGTGGCCGACCACGCCCGGCATTACGCGGGGCTGGTGGGCTGGGACCACGTCGGGCTGGGCACCGACCTCGACGGCGGGTTCGGGAGGGAGAAGACCCCGGCGGGGGTGGACCGGTACCGGGACGTGCCGCGCGTGCTGGAGGTCCTGCCGCCAGGGCACCGGGCGGCCGTCGCGGGCGGAAACTGGGCGCGGTGGCTCACGCGCTACCTTTGAGGGGTGACGGTTTCCGACGCTCTGCCCGACCCCCGCACCCACGCCTACGACCCGGAAGGGGGGTGGGCCGAGGAGACGCTGCGCGGCCTCCTGCCCGAACGCGACTGGACCTGGGTGACTGCCCGGCCCGCCCGCACCGGGAATGCCCGCCTGAGCCTGAAAGCCCGCCCCGACGCCCTTGCCCCGCAAGTGACCGAGGCCCTGCCGGGCGAGGCGCTGGAGGTGCTGCGCGAGGAGGGCGGCTGGGCACGGGTGCGGACCCTGGGCGACGGCTACCTGGGCTGGGCGCGGATGGAGGGGGTTCTGTCCGGTGACGCCCCTTCCGGCGAGACGCTGACGGTGGGCGCCCTGCGAGCCCACGCCTACGCGGGGCCGAAGGTCAGCCAGCTCCTCGTGGCCGAGCTGTGCCTGGGAGCGCGGCTGACGCGGGGACCGGGCGACGTGGTGATGGAGTCGGGGCGGCGATGGGTCCCCGTGACGCTGCCGGACGGGACCGGGGCCTGGGTGGGCGAGGCGGTCCTCTCCCCCATTCCGGCGGGTGACGTGGCCGACCTCGCCCTGCGGCTGCTGGACGCCCCCTACGTCTGGGGCGGACGCAGCGCGTGGGGGCTGGACTGCTCGGGGCTGACGGGGTTGGCCTACGGGTGGGCGGGATGGGCGCTGCCGCGTGATGCGGATATGCAACAGGCCTTTCTGACCCCGGTGGAGACCCCGCAGCGTGGGGACCTCGCCTTCTTCCCCGGCCACGTCGGGCTGATGCTGGATGGGCAGCAGATGGTTCACGCCAACGCGACCCACATGCGGGTGACGGTGGAGACGTTGGGCGAGGGTGACTATGGGGCGCGGCTGGCCGACTCTCTGACGGGTTTCGGGCGGTGGACGCGATGAGCGTGACCTGGGAAACGCGCGAGTTGCACACGGCCCGGCCCTTCGGCATCGCCCGCTGGACGCACACGAGTTACCCGCGCACCTTTGTGACCTTCGTGCGTGATGGGGTGGAGGGACGGGGCGAGGCCGCCCCGAACGCCTTCTACGGCGAGACGCGCGGCACAGTGGAAGCGGTGCTGCCGCTGCTGGCTCCCGCGCTCACCGACCCCTGGGACTGGGAGGGCCTGCGGGCACGGCTCACGGCGGTGATGCCCTTTCACCATCCCAGCGTGAAATGTGCCCTGGAGATGGCGGCTCTGGAGTGGTGCGCCCGCGTCTCCGGGATCCCGGTGTGGCGGCTGCTGGGGCTGTCGCCCTCGCCGCTGCCGGAGAGCAGCTATACGGTGGGCCTGGGTGAACTGGACGCGATGCGGGGAGAGGCGCGGGAGGCGGTGGCTCGTGGGCACGGCGTGTTGAAGGTCAAGCTGGGCACCGACCGGGACGAACAGATCGTGGAGGCCCTGCGCGAGGAGGCGCCGGGCGTGGCCCTGCGGGTGGACGCGAACGCCGCGTGGACCCGGCACCGGGCGCGGCGACTGCTCGGCGTGCTGGAGGCGGCGGGGGTGGAGTTCGTGGAGCAGCCCCTCGCGGCGGGCGACCTGGAGGGCCACGCCGAGCTGCGCCGCTTGACCCGCATTCCCCTCGTCGCGGACGAGAGCCTGCACCACGTCTCGGACGTGCGGGCGCTGGCGGATGCCTTCGACGGGGTGAATCTCAAGCTCGCCAAGCTGGGCGGGCCGTTGCAGGCCCTCGACGCCCTGCGGCTGGCCCGCGCCCACGGGATGAGCGTGATGATGGGGTGCATGATCGAGAGTTCGCTGGGGATCGCGGCGGCGGCGCACCTCGCCGGGCGGTGCGACTGGGCCGACCTCGACGGGGCGCTGCTGCTGGGGGACGATCCCTTCATGGGCCTGGAATGGGAGGCTGGGCGATTGGCCCGGCCGGGGGGCCTGGGTTGGGGCGTGGAATTGCGATGACCGTCACCGTCGCCATCCTGGGCTGCGGCAACCGGGGCGCGGACGTGTATGCCCGGCACCTCGCCGCGCAGGGGGCACGGGTGACCCATCTGGTCGACCCCTGCCCCGCCCGGCTCGCGGAGGTGGCCGCGCGGCATGGCCTGGGACCGGAGGTCTGTTTCTCTGACTGGGACGCCTTCTTCACATTGGGCCGGGTGGCCGACGCGGTGGTCATTGCCACCCCGGACGACGCCCATGTCGAGCCGTGTCTGCGGGCGCTCGCGCTGGGCTACGACGTGCTGCTGGAAAAGCCGATCTGCCTGGAAGAGGCCGATCTGGACCGTCTCCTCGCGGCCGAGGCCGCCTCGCGGGGACGGGTCACGGTCTGCCACGTGTTGCGGGCCACGCCCTTCTTTCAGGCGGTGGCGGCCGGGCTGGCCGAGGGACGGCTGGGACGCTTGGTCGGCATCACGCACGCGGAGAACGTGGCGTGGTGGCACTACGCGCACTCCTACGTCCGGGGCAACTGGGCGCAGTCTCCCCCGGCGGCGCCCTTTCTCCTCGCCAAGAGCAGCCACGACCTCGACCTGCTGCGGGCGTGGGCAGGGGCTGAACCCGTGCGGGTGAGCAGCGAGGGGGGGCTGCACCATTTCCGGCCGGAGGAAGCACCCCCCGGCGCCGCTGACCGCTGCGTGCGCTGTCCGGTGACCGACTGTCCCTACGACGCGCGGACCATCTACCCGCCCCGCGACCCGCACGCGTGGCCGGTCACCGTCCTCACGGCGGGCGGCGTCTCCCTGGCCGACGCGCTGGAGCAGGGGCCGTATGGCCGCTGCGTGTACAACGGCGCGAACAACCAGCCCGACCACCAGACGGTCACGGTGACCTTTGCGGGTGGTGTGGTTGCCACCCTGACCGTGAGTGCGTTCACGCACAACAACACCCGGACCCTCAAGCTGCTGGGGACCCGGGGCGAGCTGCGCGGCCACATGGAGCGCGGCGAACTCGACTGGCACGACTTCCGTACGGGCGCGGTCGAGCGGCAGGTGGTGGACACCTCCGGCACCCACGGCGGCGGGGACGTGGGGCTGATCGCGGCGTGGCTGGCCTTCCTGCGGGGTGAGGCGGGCGTGCCCACTCCCCTCTCGGAGTCGCTGGACTCACACCGGATGGCCTTTGCGGCGGAACGGGCGAGGAACACGAGGGGATAGGGGGAAGTGGCTCCTATTTGGATCTATAAGTGAAACTATTCACGATAAAATCTATTCGTGAATTTTTTGTTTCTATGAATTGGCGTCCAGAAAGTCACGGGTCAGTCGTGCCACGGCCCGTGGGAAGGAATCCGTGAGGGCGTGGGTGCCGCCCTCCACATCCCGTACGACGGCGTGGGGAATGGCGCGGCAGATGGCCTGCACCGTCCAGGTCTGGATCACGGGGTCACGGGTGCCGTTGAGCAGGAGCGTGGGAACACTGACATAGGGGAGCAGCGGGCCGGTGTCATGTTCGCTCTGGTCCTGGGCCAGGCGGTACATCAAGGCGGAGCCGGAGCGCAGGTAGGCGGTAAAGCCCGGGCACAACAGGCCGGGGCGTTCACGCGGCAGGTCCCGCAGCAGGCGCCGGAACTGCACCCGCACGCTGGGGTTCTCGGGGATGCCGGTGGGGGCACAGGCGATCAGGGCGGAGGTGGCGCGGGGGTAGCGGGCCGCGAGGTCGAAGATGACCTCCCCCCCGAGCGAATGGCCGAAGACGGGCGCGCCGCTCAGGCCGGTGGCTTCCAGCCACGCGGCGAGGTGGTCGGTGAGGTCCTCGATCACGCGCGGAAAGCCGGGGCGCCCGGCGCTGTGGCCGTGACCGGGCGGGTCATAGACGTAGACGGTGCGGCTCCGGGCGAGTTCGCGCGAGACGCGCACGTACATCCACGAGGCGCAGCCCAGCCCCGGCACGAGCACCAGTGGCGGCCCCTCGCCGCGCACCCAGGCGTGGGTCCGCAGGCCGCGCACGGTGGTGTACAGGGGGTGGCCGCTCAAGCGGGAGCCTCTCCCCTCTGGGCCAGAAAGTCCAGAACGAGGGCGTTGAACGCCTCCGGCGCGTCCACCATCACGACGTGCCCGGCGCGGGGAATCTCGGCGTAGCGGGCGCCGGGAATCGCGGCGGCGAGGCGGCGGCCGATGGCGGGAGGCACCAGGGCGTCCCGCGCTCCCCAGATCACCAGGGTGCGGGCGGTCAGACCCGGCAGCAGGTCCTGCACGCTGTCGCGCAGCAGGTCCCCGGCGCTGCGCCAGAGTTTCAGGGGACCGGTGCGGGCGGCGTCGGCCAGCACGCGCGGCACGAAGGCCACCCGCCCGGTCACGGCGGCGCGGGGCAGGTGCAGGGCCATGCGGGCGCGGGGTCCGGCGAGCAGGCCGCTCGCGCAGGCGAGGACGAGGTGGCTGACCCGGTCCGGGCGCAGCGCGGCCACGCGAATGGAGATGTGCCCGCCCATCGAATGCCCGATCAGGGTGACGCGGGTCAGGCCCTGGTCGTCGAGGAAGGCGGCGATCAGGGCGGCCGCGCCGCGCACGCCGGGCGAGCGGTGGTGGGGCGGCAGACCGTAGCCGTAGGCCGCGAGGTCGAGGATATACACCCGGTGCGCGGCCGCGAGCGCGGGCACGTTGCGCCGCCACCAGCGGCCCGACCCGCTGAGGCCGTGCACCAGCAGGATGGGGTCGCCCTCCCCGGTCACGGTGTAGCGCAGGGCCGCGCTCCCCGAGCGGAACTGGCGCGGGCGGGAACGGGACAGGCGGGCAGGCACGCCCCGGAAGATAGGGCAAATCGGGGACTAGAGGACGGGAACTTCTTCGCGCACCATTCCCAGGAAGAGGCGGTGGAGCCGGTCGTCCCCGGTCAGCTCGGGGTGGAAGGCAGAGGCGAGGACGTGGTCCTGGCGGGCAAGGACCGCCACACCCGCGTGGGTGGCGAGCACCTCGGTCCCCTCCCCCACCCCGGTGAAGGCGGGGGCACGGATGAAGACGGCGGGGAAGGGCGTGTCCAGCCCACGCACGCCCAGCGGCACCTGAAAGGAATCCACCTGGCGCCCGAAGGCGTTGCGGCGCACGGTGAGGTCGATCAGCCCCAGGCTGCGCTGCCGCCCGCCGAACTGCGGGGGAGCACCCTCCACGTCGCGGGCGAGCAGGATCGCCCCCGCGCAGGTCCCCCACAGCGCCCCGCCGGAAGCGTGGAAGTCCCGCAGGGGGTCCCACAGCCCGTACTCGTCCATCAGCCGGGCCATGGTGGTGCTCTCACCGCCGGGGAGGACCAGGCCGCCGAGTCCGGCGAGGTCGGCGGGGAGCCGGACCTCGCGGACTCGCGCCCCCAGCGACTCCAGCATCCGGCGGTGTTCGCGAAAGGCCCCTTGCAGGGCGAGGACACCGATGGGGGCTGGGAGGGGGTTTACCATCCGCGGCCCGCGAGGCGCTCCTGCGGGATCAGGCTGTCGATGTCGATGCCGGTCATGGGGACGCCGAGGTCCTCGCTGACTTCGGCGAGCACGTCGGGGTTCTGCCAGTGGGTGACGGCCTTGACGATGGCGCGGGCGCGGCGCTCGGGGTCGCTGCTCTTGAAGATGCCGCTGCCGACAAACACGCCGTCGAGGCCGAGGTGCATCATCAGCGCGGCGTCGGCGGGGGTGGCGACGCCGCCAGCCGCGAAGTTCACGACGGGCAGCTTGCCGTGCGCGTGGACGTACTGCACGAGGTGATAGGGCGCCTGAAGGTCGCGGGCCAGGGTCATCAGTTCCTCAGCGGGACGGGCCTGGAGGGCGCGGATCTCGCCCAGCACGGTGCGGGCGTGGCGCACGGCCTCCACGACGTTGCCGGTCCCGGCCTCGCCCTTGGTACGGATCATGCTCGCACCCTCGCCCACCCGGCGCAGGGCTTCCCCGAGGTTCTTGGCGCCGCACACGAAGGGCACCCGGAAGTCGCTCTTGAGGATGTGGAACTGGTCGTCGGCGGGCGTCAGCACCTCCGACTCGTCGATAAAGTCCACCCCGATGGCTTCCAGAATCCGCGCCTCCACGATGTGGCCGATGCGGACCTTGGCCATCACGGGGATGGTCACGGCGGCCATGATCTCCTTGATCATGCGGGGGTCGCTCATGCGGGCCACGCCACCGTCGCGGCGGATGTCGGCGGGCACGCGCTCGAGCGCCATCACGGCGGTCGCCCCGGCCGCTTCCGCGATGCGGGCCTGCTCGGGCGTCACCACGTCCATGATCACGCCGCCCTTGAACATCTCGGCGAAGCCTTCCTTGAGGGCGGGGGTTCCGGTCTGGGGGGTCTGGTTCTGGGGAGTCTGGGTCATGGGGGCAGGCTAGGCGAAAACTGGCCCCATGATCAGGGCCAGTTGAAAGCAAATGATGGGGTCAGTCCTGGGGCCGGGCGAGGCGGCGCAGACAGGCGACAAGTTCAGAGGGGCGGAAAGGCTTGACGAGGTACTCGCAGGTCACCCCGACGGGCAGGGTGGGCGGACGGTTCAGGCCGGAGAGGAAGACGACCGGGGGCAGGCGCTCGCCGAGACAGGCGTGGAGGCGCCGCACGGTCTCGAAGCCGTCCCAGGGGGCCATCAGCACGTCCATCACGATCAGGTCGGGGAGGGGGCCGTCCTCCAGGGCGGCGAGGGCCTCGGGGCCGCTGCGGGCGGAGGTGACCGTGAAGCCCTGGAGTTCCAGGGTCAGGGCCAACAGTTCGAGAATCTGCACCTCGTCGTCCACGACGAGCAGACGCAGCGGCAGCCCGGAGGGGACCGTCACGGGAGCAGGAGGAGCGGGTCGACCGCCTGCCCGCCGGGGCGGACCTCAAAGTGGAGGTGGGGGCCAGTGCAGATGCCAGTGCAGCCGACAAACCCCAGCAGGTCGCCGGGGGCCACCGTCTGCCCGGCCCGGACCGCCGCGCGGCTGAGGTGGCCGTAGACCAGGGTGGTGCCGCCCCCGCCGGTCAGGACATTCAGGCCGTAGGCCCCGTAACCGCTTTCCACGACGGTCCCGCCCGCCGCCGCGTACACCGGGGTCCCGGCGGGGGCGGCGAGGTCCACCCCGCCGTGAAAGACCTGCCGGTGGTAGTCGATGTCCTCTTCCCCGAAGCGGCTGGTGATCCGCGCTCCGTGAACGGGCCAGCGCAGCCCGGCGACGGGGCCGACCCCCGCCGAGCGGACGGTCGGGGCCGAGCGGGCGGCCGCCTGGGCCTCGGCCTGCTGACGCTCCCGTTCGCGGCGGGCCTCGGCCTGTGCGGCGAGGGCCGCCTCATACTGCGCCTGGCGCTCGTAGCGCTCGTTGAGCTGCTGGCGCTCGGGGCTGGTCTTCCAGGCGAGGTAGGCGGCGTAGCGGTCGTATTTCGCCTGAAGCTGCGCCTTGCGGGCGGCGAGATACGCCTCGTAGCGGGCCTGGCGCTCGTACTTTTCCTGAAGGCGGGCACGTTCGCGGGCCTGCTCCCGTGCGGCGAGGTAGGCCTCGTAGCGAGCCTGGCGGGCGTACTTCTCCTCCAGGCGCTCGCGTTCGCGCTGCCGGGCCTCGGCCCGCTCGCGGGCGGCCTCCTCGGCCTCGCGGCGGGCGAGCAGGCGCTCGTGCAGGGTGTCAGGCGTGACGCCGGGCAGCAGCAGGAAGTCGCCCGGCCCCAGGGTGGTGGGGAGCACGCCATTCGCCCGCGCCGTCTCCGCGAGGTCGGCCCCGTAGCCTGCGATCAGGGACAGGGCGGTCTGGCCCGCCTTGACGCGCACCAGCAGGCCGCGCTCGGCGGTGGGAATCCAGAGGGTCTCCCCCGCCCGCAGGTCGTCGAGGCTGGGGCGGTCGAGGTTGGCCCCCAGCAGCTCGACCACGCGCAACCCGTGCTGGGCGGCCACGGTGTCCAGCGTCTCGCCGGGCTGCACCCGGTGGGGCACGACCGACGGCGGGCGGAAGGGTTCGCGGGCGGGGGGGGCCACCGGGGGCAGGGGCAGTTCGGCCTGACCGCCCGGCAGCGGGGTCACCGCCGAGGACGGCACCCCGTAGCGGCGGGCGAGCCGCGCAGGGGCCTCGCGGGTCACGACGACCAGCCGGGCGGGGTCCTCGCGGACAAGTTGCACGCGGGGGAGCGCCGCGCCGAGGCGCTCGGCGGGGCCGGTCAGGGCGGGCAGGCCAGGCTGCGCGGTCGCTGGGGGCGCCAGCAGAAAGGCGGCGAGCAGCAGGGAGCGGGTCAGGAGGAAGCGGTGCCCCGCAGGGGGGCCTAAGGGGAACTCACGCACGCGGACTCCAGGAAACGCGGCCCCACGGGAAGGCGGGGCCGGGGAAGGGGCGGGGGCTCAGCCCGCGAGGCTGGCGAGGAACTCGACGTTGTTGCGGGTCTTGCCCATGCGGCCGAGCAGCATCTCCATCGCGTCGGCGGGGTCCATGTCGGAGATGACCTTGCGCAGGAGCCACATCTTCTTCAGGACCTCAGGCTGCAGCAGCAGCTCCTCGCGGCGGGTGCCGGACTTCAGGATGTCGAGGGCCGGGAAGATGCGGCGCTCTTCGAGCCTGCGCGAGAGGACGAGTTCGGCGTTGCCGGTTCCCTTGAACTCCTCGAAGATCACGTCGTCCATGCGCGAGCCGGTTTCGACCAGCGCGGTCGCCAGGATGGTCAGGCTGCCGCCCTCGCGGATGTTGCGGGCCGCGCCCAGGAAGCGCTTGGGCCAGTGCAGGGCGTTGGAATCCAAGCCGCCCGAGAGCGTGCGGCCGGTGGGCGGCGTGACGAGGTTGTTCGCGCGGGCGAGGCGGGTGATCGAGTCGAGCAGGATCACCACGTGCCCGCCTTCCTCCACGATGCGGCGGGCGCGTTCGTGGACGAACTCGGCCACCCGGACGTGGTGCTGCGGCGGCTCGTCGAAGGTCGAGGCGATGACCTGGGCACCCTGCACGCTCTCGCGGAAGTCGGTCACTTCCTCAGGGCGCTCGTCGACGAGCAGCACCATCACCGTCACGTCGGGGTAGTTCTTGACGATGGAATTGGCGATCTTCTTCAGCAGGGTCGTCTTTCCCGCTTTCGGTGGCGCGACGATCAGGGCCCGCTGCCCCCGGCCGATGGGCACGAGGAGGTCCACCACCCGCAGCGAGAGGCTGTCGTCCATCAGCGGGTCTTCGAGGACCAGTTGGTGGTCGGGGAAGGTCGGCGTGAGGTCGTCGAAGCGGGGGCGCCGGCGGGCCGACTCGGGGTCCAGGCCGTTGACGGCTTCGACCTGCACGAGGGTGCCGTAGCGCTCGTTCTCGCGGGGCCTCCGGGCGCGGCCGATCACCTCGTCGCCGGTGCGGAGGTGAAACTGCTTGATCAGGCCCGCCGTCACCAGCACGCTGCGGGAGGCGGGGTCAAGCAGATTGGCCTGCAGGAAGCCGTAGCCGTCGGCGCTGATCTCTAGGAAGCCGCGGGCGAGCACCTGGCCTTCGGCCTCGGCCTGCTTTTCCAGGATGGCGAGGGCCAGGGTGTCTTTTTTCAGCTTGCGGTAGTTCTCGATCCCCAGCCCGGCGGCGATCAGGTGCAGCTCGGGCAGGATCTTGTCCTGAAGTTCGTGATAGGGCAGCGGGGCGCTGAGGGGCTGGGTCACTGCTTCGTGCCTCCCTGGGCGGTCACGCCGCCCTGCTGCGGGTTGGTGCCCGCCTCGCTTGCGGGCGTTTCAGGAGAGGCCCCCGCCCGCTTCGCCCAGTCGGCGAGGAAGGCGTCGAGGCCCGCCTGGGTCAGCGGGTGCTTGATCATGGACGCGAAGACCTTGTAGGGGATGGTCGCCACGTCGGCCCCGGCGAGGGCGGACTGCACGACGTGCTGGGGGTGGCGGATGGAGGCCGCGAGCACCTTGGTCCGGATGTCGCCCAGCACGTAGGCTTCCTTGATCTGGCGGATCAGCTCGATGCCGTCCCAGCCGATGTCGTCCACCCGGCCCGCGAAGGGTGACACGTAGGTCGCCCCGGCGCGGGCGGCGAGCAGGGCCTGCGGGACCGAGAAGCAGAGGGTCACGTTGGTCTTGATGCCCTCGGAGGTCAGGGTCTTGCAGGCTTGCAGCCCGGCGGGCGTAAGGGGCAGCTTGACCACGACGTGCTCGCTCCACTGCGCGACCTCGCGGCCCTCCCGGATCATGCCCTCGGCGTCGAGGGCGGTGACTTCGGCGCTGATGGCCCCACCGACAAGGGCGGAAATCTCCTGAATGACTTCCTTGAAGTCACGCCCCGAGGCGGCGACAAGGCTGGGGTTGGTGGTGACGCCCGAGAGGACGCCCCAGGCATGGATCTCGCGGACCTCGTCCACAACGGCGGTATCGATGAAAAATTCCATGGTCGGCTCCTGACAGGGGGAGAGAAAGGGTCGGGGTCGGTCGGCGGCCCGCCCTCACGCGGGGCAGACGACATGGGGTGATTGTATCCCCCGTGATCATGTGCCGGTCAGGTGTGGCCAGGCAGGCCCGCGCGATTGACCCCGCCCATGCTGCCCGCCTACCATGAGCGTCACTCCCTGCGGGGGGTGAGCAACGCAAGAGGCGACCGCGAGGCGAGTACGCGGGGACAGAGGCCTTCACGAGCGAGTCCGGGACGGTGAGAGCCGGACGAGGTGCCCCCCGCCGAAGATCCCCTCCCGCGCCGACGGAAGAACAGCCGTTCGCGGCCCAGTAGACCCGTCCGGACCGCCCCCCGGCAGAGGGCACGAACGGAGGCCGCTCCCACGGGCGGCGAAGTTGGGTGGTACCACGCGCGAGAGTGTCCCCGGCGCGTCCCAGCAGCACGCTGGGGCGCGTTTTGCCGTTTGCCTCCCACCCGGTTCCCTCCCAAGGAGTCCCCATGACGACCACCGAATCCAGACCCACGTCCTCCACCCCCTTCGAGCCGGTTCCCTCGCAGCCCCGCTTCCGCGAGCTGGAAGAGGGGGTGCTGGGGCGCTGGCAGCGCGAAGGCATCTTCGAGCGCACCCAGGAGCGCAAAGAAGGCCAGCCCGAGTTCGTCTTCTACGAGGGGCCGCCCACCGCGAACGGCAAGCCCGCGCTGCACCACGTCCTCGCGCGGTCGTTCAAGGACCTCTTTCCGCGCTACAAGGTGATGCAGGGCTACCATGTCACCCGCAAGGGCGGCTGGGACACCCACGGCCTCCCGGTCGAGATCAGCGTGGAAAAGAAGCTGGGCTGGCTGGGCCGCAACCACGGGGCGAGCCGCGCGGAGGTCGAGGAATTCACCCGGCTGTGCCGCACGTCCGTCTGGGAGACCATCCAGGACTGGAACACCTTCACCGAGCGGCTGGGCTACTGGGTGGACCTGCGCGACCCGTACATCACGTATCAGAACCGCTACATCGAGAGCGTGTGGAACCTGCTGAAGCGGCTGCACGCCAAGGGCCTGGTCGCGCAGGACTACAAGGTGGTGCCGCTCTCGCCGCGCATCTCGACCACGCTCTCCAAGGCCGAGCTGGGCGAAGTGGACTCCTACCGGATGGTGGACGACCCCTCCGTGTACGTGCGTTTTCCGGTGATCTGGGACACGCTGCCCGAGCGGGCGCACGCGGCGCTGAGTGCGCTCGGCGGGGAGGACCGGCAGGGCCTCGCGCTCGTGGTGTGGACCACGACCCCGTGGACGCTGCCCAGCAACACGCTCGCGGCCGTGAATGCAGAGCTGAGCTACGTGGTCGCGCGGGCGGAAGGCGGGCCGATCATCGTGGCGGCGGACGCGGTGGAGCGGCTCTCGGGGTTGCACAAGAACGCCGAGCCGCTGGAGGTGCTCGCCTCCTTCCCCGGCCGCGACCTGGAGGGCATCGAGTACGAGCCGCCCTTCCCGGAGGTGGCGGTCGAACTGGGCGTGCTGAAGGAATTGCACGAGCGCAATGCGGACGGGCGCCCAGTCATGCACTTCGTCACGCTGGCGGACTTCGTCTCGGCGGCGGACGGGTCGGGCGTGGCGCACGAGGCCCCGGCGTACGGCGCCGAGGACCTTGAACTGGCCCGCCAGTACGGCGTGCCGCTGATGTTCGGGGTGGACGACCACGGCATCCTGCGGGTGACGGGCGAGCGCGGCAAGTTCTTCAAGGACGCCGACAAGGGCCTGATCGCGGACCTCAAGGCGCGGGGACGGATGTTCCACGCGGGCACGCTGCGCCACCGCTACCCCTTCCACGACCGCACGGGCGACCCGATCCTCTACTTCGCCAAGAAGGGCTGGTACATCCGCACGAACCAGATGGCGGACCGGATGCTGGAGACGAACGAGGAGATCAACTGGGTTCCGGCGAACATCAAACACGGGCGCTTCGGCAACTGGCTGGAGGGCAACGTGGACTGGGCGATCAGCCGCGAGCGCTACTGGGGCACGCCGCTCCCCTTCTGGATATCGGAGGACGGCGACCTGCGGGTGGTGGGCAGCGTGGCAGAACTCTCCGAGCTGACCGGGCGCGACCTCTCCGGGCTCGACCTGCACCGGCCGTATATCGACGACATCACCTTCGAGTTGGGCGGCCAGACGTACCGCCGGGTGCCGGAGGTGCTCGACGTGTGGTTCGATTCCGGCTCAATGCCCTATGCGCAGTGGGGCCTGCTGACGGACGAGACGGGCGAGGAGGCGCTGCCGGGGGCGGAGGCGAACCTGGCGCAGTTCGAGCGGCACTTCCCGGCCGACTTCATCTGCGAGGCCATCGACCAGACGCGCGGGTGGTTCTACTCCCTGCACGCGATCGCCACCATGCTCTACGACCAGCCTGCCTACCGCAACGTGATCTGCCTGGGACACATCGTGGACGAGCATGGGGCCAAGATGAGCAAGAGCAAGGGCAACGTCGTGGAGCCGCTGCCGCTCTTCGACCGCTACGGGGCAGACTCGGTGCGCTGGTACATGTTCATGGCGTCGGACCCCGGCGACCAGAAGCGCTTCTCCGAGCGGCTGGTAGCCGAGGCGCAGCGCTCCTACGTGAACACGCTGTGGAACGTCTACTCCTTCTTCGTGCTGTACGCGAACCTCGACCAGCCGGGGCTGGAGGACGCACCCGCCGCCGCCGAGCGCCCCGAGATGGACCGCTGGCTGCTCGCGCGGCTGGAGGAGACGGTGCGGGACGTGACCGAGGCGCTCGACGCGTACGACGCGCGGAGCGGGGGCCGGGCGCTGGAGCGGTTCGTGGCCGACCTCAGCAACTGGTACGTGCGGCGCAACCGCTCGCGGTTCTGGGGCGAGGGGGGACAGGTCGACGTGGCCGCCTACGCCACCCTGCACGAGGCGCTGCTGACCGTCTCGCAGCTCACCGCGCCCTTCACGCCATTCCTGGCCGAGGCGATGTACGGCAACCTCACGCGGGGGCAGGGGGCGCAGAGCGTTCACCTCACCCGCTGGCCACAGGTGCGCCCGGAGCGGCTGGACGAGCGCCTGACCGCCGAGATGGCCGCCGTGATCAAGGTGGTCGAGCTGGGGCGGGCCGTGCGTGGTGCGCACAACCTCAAGACCCGGCAGCCGCTGGCGAGCGCGACGGTGCGGGCCGGGTCGCCGGAGCTGACAGACGCACTGCGCCGCTTCCAGGCGCAGATCATGGAGGAGCTGAACGTCAAGGGGGTGACTTTCCTGGAAGGCGTGACCGATCTCGTGGAGTACAGCCTGCGCCCGAACCTCCCCGTGATCGGCAAGGTGTACGGCAAGGCGCTGCCACAGGTGCGGGCGGCGCTGGCGGCGGCAGACGCGGCGGCGGTCGCCCACGCGGTGCAGGCGGGCGAGAGCTTCACGGTGGAGGCGGGTGGGCAGACCTTCGAATTGACCCCCGATCAGGTGCTCGTGGACGCGAAGGCCCCCGAGGGCGTCGCTGCCGCCGAGGACGCCGGGTTCCTCGTCGCCTTCGATACTGCGTTGACCCGTGACCTCGTGCTGGAGGGCCTGGCCCGCGACCTCGTGCGCGGCATTCAGGAGGCGCGGAAGGCGGCGGGCTTCGAGGTGCAGGACCGCATCCGCCTCGCGCTGGAGCTGGAGGGAGACGCCCGCGAGGCGGCCGAGGCGTGGCGCGACTTCATCGCCGGGGAGGTGCTGGCCGAGGAACTGTCCTTCGGCGCGGGCGAGGGTCATGCGGCAGAGGTCGAGGGGGGCACGGCCCACCTGACGCGGGTTTGAAGGCATGAATGGGAGGAGCGGGCCTGCGGGTCCGCCCTCTTGCTGTTGACCGGGTTGGGGGCTGGCGCTCAGAAACGCCGCGCACGATAGGCCGCAAGGAGAAAGCTATGCCTTACCGCAGCATGGACGAGCTGCCCGAAGCCCAGGTCGACCAGTACACCGAGCATCAGAGAGAGGCGTTTCTAGAGGCATTCAACAACGCCCTGGACGAGTACGGCGGCGACGAGGACCGCGCCTTCGCGGTCGCCCACTCGGCGGCGAAAAAGGCGGGCGAGAAGGAGGAGCGGGAAGACGGGTAGTCCTCGAGGACAGTGGCGGCCGGGCACGCTGGTCCGGCCGCTCTTTTCGTCGTCCAGGCTTGTTACCACTCCGGTACGCACACATCTTTTGCGGACAGACTACGCTGCCCGCATGACCTGGAATCCCAACCTCTATCACCGCCACCGCGAGGCCCGCAGCGCCCCGGTGCATGACCTCCTGGCGCTGATCCCGGATCTCCCCTACCGCGACGTGGTGGACCTGGGGTGCGGCACGGGGGAACCGACGCGGCTACTGGCGGAGCGGTTCCCCAACGCGCGGGTGCTGGGGGTGGACAGCAGCGCGGAGATGCTGGCGCGGGCGGACGCCGCGGGTCTGCCGAACCTGCGCTTCGAGCGGGAGGACATTCTGGAGTTGGCAGGCGAGTACGACCTGATCTTCTCCAACGCGGCGCTGCAATGGCTGCCGGATCACCCGGCGCTGCTGGCCCGGCTGTGGGAGCGGCTGCGGCCTGGCGGCGTGCTGGCCGTGCAGGTGCCCGCGAACCACGACCATGACAGCCACCGGCTGCTGACCGAGACGGCGAACGAGTTCGCCCCGGAGCTGGGCGGCTTTACCCGCTTCGGCACCGCGCAGGGGGCCTCCCCGGTGCTGACACCCGCTGCCTATGCCGAGCGGCTGGATGAACTGGGGGCCGTGGAGGTCACGGCGCTGAGCAAGGTCTATCCGGTCGTGCTCTCCGGCGCCGAGGGCGTGCTGGACTGGACGCGGGGCACGGCGCTGGTGCCGTACCTGTCGCGACTGGGCGAGGAGGACGCAGGCCGCTTTACCGCGGCCTACCTGGAGCGGCTCAGGAAACGCTGGCCGGGCGAGCGGGTGTACTACGCCTTCACGCGGGTGCTGTTCATGGCGCGGCGGGCGTGACGGCGGTGGCTTGACCCATGCCCCGCCTCTCGCCCCGCGCCCATACCCGGATCGACGCGGCCTCCGCCGGGCTGAGGCTGCTTCTGCCCCCGCTGCTGGGCCTGTCGCCGCCCACCCGCAGGGCCTCGCTGGCGCTGGCCGGGGTGGGGGTGCTGCTGGGAAGCGTGACGGCTTACCCGTATTCGCTGCGTGGCCCCCGCCTGCTCTCGCTGCGGGAGCACCGGCAGGCCGAACGGCTGAGTTTCCTCGCGTTTCTCGCCTTGCCCTGGATGACCCGAACACGGTGTGACTGGGCCTATCTCCTGACCGTGCTGGGAGCGTACGGGCGACCCACTTGCTGACCCGCTGGGAGGCTGAACCGGCCTCCCCCCGTCAGGCGAGCACGGGCCGGGCCATCAGCCCATAGGTGCCGGGGCCGACGTGGGCGCCGATCACGGGGCCAAGGAGTTGCATGCGGCCCCGCGCCACGTTCAGGCGGCTGGCCTGCACCGCCGAGCGCAGTTCCGCCATGCGGGCGGGGTCGCGCCCCGCGTGGCCGATGGTGACCGCGACGGGCTCGCGGCCGAAGTGCGCTTCGAGCTGCGCGAGGATGTCCCCGGTCGCCTGCGCGGCCCGCACCCGGCGCACGGCCTTCAGGCGCCCGGCGTCGAATCGCAGCACGGGCCGGACCCCCAGCATGTTGCCGATGAATTCCTGCGTCCGCGAGAGGCGCCCGCCCCGGCGCAGGTACTCCAGGGTCGGCACGGTGAACTCGGCCAGCAGGCCACTTTGCACCCCGGCCACCGCCTGCTTCGCGGCGGCGAGGTCACCGCCCCGGCCCACGGCCTCCCGCGCGGCGAGGGCTGCCTCCGCCAGGGGCAGGGAGGCGAAGCCGCTGTCGATGATGTGGACGCGGTCCCCCGCCCCCAGCGCCTGCGCGGCCTGCCGGGCGTGCGCGGCGGTGGCCGAGAGGTGCCCGCTGATATGCAGGCTGAGCACGGCGTCGTGCGTGGCGAGCAGCTCCCGGTAGACCCGCTCGAAGGCCGCCTGAGTGGCGGGCTCGGTGCCCACCTGCCCGCCGGAGCGCTGGTGGTCGTACACGGCGTCGGGGTCGACCTCCTGCCAGTCCAGCAGGCTCCGGCCATTCATCAGGACCCGCAGGGGCACCACGTGCAGGCCGAGCTGCCGGGCCGTCTCGGGGGCGAGGTCGCAGGTGGAATCCGTCACGACGGCAAGCATGGTGCCGCCAGCGTAAGGTGAGGGTTCACACAGTTTCATCACAGCCGGGTCAGGTGGGGAGCGGCGCCCTATACTCCGCAGGCGATGGAACTTCCCGACAAGATTGCTGTGCTGTGCCACACCGGGGCGGGCGGGTCCGGCGTGGTGGCGACCGAGCTGGGGCTGATGGTGGCGGCGGCCGGGCGCGAGGTGCACTTCGTCGGGTCGGCGGTGCCCTTCCGGCTGGCGGGCCAGCGCGGGCTGGGACGGCCGTACTTTCATCAGGTCGGGGGCTTCGCCTACGCGCTGTTCGACCAGCCCTACCCCGAGCTGGCGGCCACGAACACGCTGACCGAGGTGATTCTGGAGCATGGGGTCAGCCTGGCGCACGCGCACTACGCGATTCCGCACGCCTCGGCGGCGATCCATGCCCGCGAGATCACCGGTCGCAGCCGGGTGCTGACCACCCTGCACGGCACAGACGTGACGCTGGTGGGGGCCGAGCCTGCCTTCCGGCACACCACCCGCGACGCCATCGAGCGCAGCGACCATGTGACGGCGGTGTCGCAATTTCTGGCCGATCAGACCCGCGAGGTGTTCGGCGTCACCCGCGAGATCGAGGTGATCCACAACTTCGTGGACGCCGGGCGCTTCGTGCGCGTGACTGACCCGGCCCTGCGTGCCCGCTTCGCCCATCCCGAGGAGGCGCTGATCGTCCACATCAGCAACTTCCGGCCCGTCAAGCGGGTCGAGGACGTGGTGCAGGTCTTCGCGCGGGTGGCGAGCGAGATTCCCGCCCGCCTCCTGATGGTGGGCGACGGCCCCGAACGGCCCCGCGCCTTTGAACTCGCCGGGCAGCTCGGCGTGATCGGGCGCACCCACTTCCTGGGGTCCTTTCCCGACGTGGAGGGCGTGCTGGGGATCAGCGACCTGTTCCTGCTGCCCAGCACCAACGAGAGCTTCGGCCTCGCCGCGCTGGAGGCCATGAGCTGCGAGGTGCCGGTCGTCGCGGCCCGCGCGGGCGGCGTCCCGGAGGTCGTCGAGGACGGGGTGACCGGCTACCTCGCCCCGGTGGGCGACGTGGACGCGATGGCGCACGCGGCCCTACGGATCCTGCGCGACCCCGCGCTCTACCGCCGCCTGGGCAGCGCCGCGCGGGAAGCGGCCCTGACGCGCTTTCAGCCGGAGCGGATCGTGCCCCGTTATCTGGATGCTTACGCACGGACAGTGCGGGGGTAGTTCAGAGGGATATATAAGTGAATCATTTCACGATAAATCTGGTTGTGAAATTTTTGTTACCTCGCGCGGCTTTCTGAAACCAGATAGAGCGAAGGAAGAGGAGGTGGCGCAACTTCCCCTTCCGCTACGGCCCCTGTCCTGGTCAACGGCCGAGTTCCAGCGTGACGCGGGCCATGCCCTCCGCAAAGGGGGTGATACGGACGGCCCGCCCGACCTCTACTCCGAAGGCGTTCCAGCCGCGCTTCAGGCCCACGGCGTAGCCCCGGCTGGCCCGCACAGTGACGTCGCTGCCCACCCACACCACGAAGAGGGAGCCGCGCCCGGTATCGAGGCTGACCTCGCGCAGCGGCTCGTTGTCGTCACGCTGGCCGCTGCGGTTGAGGTCGCGGTAGGTGAAGAACTTCAGCTCGGCGGTCTGGGGCTGGCCGCTCACACTGACCGGGTCGAGGACGCCGGGCCAGGCGACATTCTGGGGGTTCAGCGCGGTCTGGGCGCGAAAGGTCGGCGGAGCAGTGGGGATTTCCAGCCGGAAGGTGCTCCCGGTGACGGGCACACTCACGAGTTCCTCGACGGGCTGCCCCGAGGGACTCACCGCCCAGCCACTCACGCGGGTCTCTCCCGGCACGGCCCCCACCACACTGCCCGTAACGGTCAGGGCCGGAGCCGTTCCCAGCAGCAGGGCGGCGAGGACGAGCAGGCGGGCTTTCATGCTCCCAGTCTACGCGCGGGCCTGACGGCGATGTGACGCTGGGTCACGGAAGAAAGCAAAAAGCAGGGAGAGAAGGCCAGCGCCTCCCCTCCCCCGCTGCCCGCCCTGAAGGTCAGGCGGTAACGTTCAGCGCCTTTTTGACGAGTTCGATGATCTCGGGCATGGTGTCGGCGACGGGCACGTTCGCGGCTTTGAAAGCGGCGAGCTTGCTCTCCGGGGTGCCGACGTTGCCCATGATGATTGCGCCCGCGTGACCCATGCGCTTGCCTGCGGGGGCCGAGCGGCCCGAGATAAAGGCCACGACGGGCTTCTTCATGTTCTGCGCGATGTACTCGGCAGCGGCTTCCTCGTCCGCGCCGCCGATCTCGCCGATCACGACGACCGCGTCGGTGTCGGGGTCGGCCTCGAACATGGGAAGCACGTCCGCGAAGGTCGTGCCGATCACGGGGTCACCGCCGATGCCGACGGTGGTGGAGGTGCCCATCCCGGCGTCGTTGAGCAGCTTGGCGGCCTCGTAGGTCAGCGTGCCGGAGCGGCTGATCAGGCCGATGCGGCCGGGCTTCTCGTAGATGCGGTTGGGCATGATGCCCACCTTGGCTTCGCCATTGGTGACCAGACCGGGGCAGTTGCCGCCGATCAGGCGCACGCCCTGGCCGCCCGCCGCGCGGCTCTGCGCGTCGAGCTCCTTGACTTCCTGCACGGCCCGCATCATGTCCACGGTGGGCACGCCCTCGGTGATCAGCACGATCAGGGGCATCCCGGCGTGGGCGGCTTCCAGCACGGCGTCGGCGGCCCCGGCGGGCGGCACGAAGATGATGGAGACGTTCGCGCCCGTTGCGGCCTTGGCTTCCTCGACCGAGTTGTACACGGGCCAGCCCTCGAACTCGGTGCCGCCCTTGCCGGGGGTCACGCCTGCGACGACCGCTGTGCCGAAGTCGCGCATGGCGCGGGAGTGCGAGGCGCCTTCACGGCCGGTCATGCCCTGCACGATGACCTTGCTGTCCTTGTTCACGAGGATGCCCATTACTTGTTCGCCTCCTTGGCGGCCTCGTCGGCGGCCTCGAACATGGTGGGGTACATCTGGATGAGGGGGCTGTTCACCTGGGCGAGCAGCGCCTTGGCCTCGTCCTCGGCGGTCCCGGCGATGCGCATGCGCACCGGCTTGGTCAGGATGCCTTCATTGAGCGCCTGAATCACGCCCTTGGCGACCTCGTCGGCGCGGGTGATGCCGCCGAAGATGTTGATGAAGATCGACCTCACGTCGGGGTCCTTGGAGACCAGCTTGACCGCGTTGTACACGATCTCGGCCTTGGCGCCGCCGCCGATGTCGAGGAAGTTGGCGGGCTTGGCCCCGGCGCGGTTGACCACGTCAAGCGAGGTCATCACGATCCCGGCCCCGTTGCCCAGCACGCCGACATTGCCGTCGTCGAGCTTGACGTAGGCGAAGCCGTACTTGCTGGCCTCGATCTCCAGGGGGTGCTCGGCTTCCAGCTCGCGCCAGTCGGAGAGGTCCTTGTGGCGGTACATGGCGTTGTCGTCGATCTCGAACTTGGTGTCGAGCGCGAGCGGCGTGCCGTCTGCGTCCACGAACAGCGGGTTGATCTCGACGAGCACGGCGTCCATCTTCAGGGCCGCTTCGGACATCTTGACCATCATGTCGGCGATCTTGTTCAGGTTCCCCTTGAAGCCCGCCTTGAGGGCGACTTCCCGCGCCTCGAAGGGACGCAGGCCGGTCACGGGGTCCACGCGGTGCTTGATGATCTTCTCGGGGGTGGCCTCGGCGACCTCCTCGATCTCCATGCCGCCCTCGGCGGAGGCCATCAGGGTGTAGCTCTGCACGTTGCGGTCGACGATCATGCCGACGTAGTACTCGGTCCCGGCGTCGATGTCGACGGCCTTGGTCACGAGGACCTTCTTGACGGTCAGGCCCTTGATGTCCATCCCCAGGATCTTCTCGCCGTTCTCGAAGGCCTTGTCGATGTCGGGGCTGAACTTCACGCCGCCCGCCTTGCCGCGTCCGCCGACGTGCACCTGCGCCTTGACGACGACCGGCTGCCCGTACTCGCGGGCGATCTGCCGCACCTCGTCGGGCGTGTAGGCGACTTTGCCTTCCTGCACGTTCACGCCGAAGCGGCGCAGCAGTTCCTTGCCCTGATACTCGTGAAGTTTCACGACGCTGTTCCTCCTTGGGGGTGGTTCGGCCATTTCTGGCCTGTCTTTTGTCCCGATCACGGAGTATAAGCCGCCTGAGCGTACGCCCGGCACCTTGTCCCCGTGGGGGGGACAGCGGGAGAGGTCAGTCGGCGCCGATGGACCGCCAGACTTCCACGGCAAGGCTGATCAGGGGCGCGGCCAGGATGAGGGCCACGGCGAGCAGCCCAGCTCCGCTCCAACGCAGACGCGGCTCGCGTTCCCGCCACAGACCCAGGCCGGATACGGCGCAGGCGAGGCTCAGGAGGGCAGCGAAAGCGAGGCCGAACATGGCCGCAGTCTGACACCTCCCCTCCCCACGCCCCATGTGTTACGGTGCCCGCCGATGACACAACTGGAGCAACTGCGGGCGGCGATGAGGCAGGCCGGGGTGGACGCCCTGTGGGTGAGCGATCCGGCGAACGTGCGGGCCGTAAGCGGCTTTTCGAGCGGCAAGGACGGCAAGGTGCTGGTCACCGGGGACGGGGCCGTGCTGTACACCGACGGGCGCTACACGGTGCAGGCGCAGGAGGAATCGCGCATTGAGCAGCACATCGCGCGTCCCCCGGAGACGTACCAGGACGCGGCGGAGCGGGTGCGCGGCGGGCGCGTGGGCTTTGAGGCCGAGCACCTGACGGTCGCGGGGCTGGACGCCCTGCGCGAGCACTGGGAGGCCGAACTGGTCCCCACGCGCGGGCTGGTGGAGGGCGTGCGGCTGATCAAGACGCCGGAGGAGGTGGAGGCGATCCGGGAGGCTCAGGCGTTGGCCGACCGGGTGTTCGCCGAGGTGCGCCCCATGATTCGCGCGGGGGTGCGCGAACTCGACGTGGCGCTGGAACTGGAGACTGGCCTGCGCCGCGCCGGGGCCAAGGTCGGCTTCGACGTGATCGTGGCGAGCGGGCCGCGCGGGGCGATGCCGCACGGGGTCGCCAGCGAGCGGGTGATCGAGGAGGGCGACCTCGTCACCATCGACTTCGGGGCGCGGGTGCGGGGGTACCACTCCGACATGACGCGGACAGTGGCGGTGGGCCGCCCGTCGGACGAACTGCGACACGTGTACGAGGCGGTGCTGGAGGCGGAGGAAGCCGCCGTCGCCGCTGTGAAGCCGGGGGTGCGGGCGGCCGACCTCGACGCGCTGGCGCGGGGGATTCTGGAGCGGCACGGGTTGAGCGACGCCTTCGCGCACTCGCTGGGGCACGGCGTCGGCCTGAACATCCACGAAGGGCCGGGGCTGCGCGGGACCAGCGAAGACGTGTTGGAACCCGGCATGGTGATCACGGTAGAGCCGGGCGCCTACCTGCCGGGCGTGGGGGGCGTGCGCATCGAGGACCTCGTGCTGGTCACCGAAGATGGGTACGAGGTGCTGAGCCACACTCCCAAGGAACCGCTGCCGCAGTAACAAGCGCCCCGGCGTTCGGGTAGAATCTGGCCCGGGTTTCACCCACAGGAGGAGTTTCAAATGACCATGGAAACCGCACTTCTCACGCTGGACACGCTCGCCAAGTACCTGCGCGACAAGGAAGTCCAGCTCGACATCGAGGATCAGGGCGGCCAGCGCTTTATCCGCATGGGCTGGCGCTTCGAGATGGGCGACGCCGCCGTGCTGGTGTCCGTCAACGACGGCCCCAACAACACCAGCCGTCTGGAAGTCACCTGCGTGACCCAGAAGAGCTACGCCGACCGCCGCCAGGAAGTCATGGTCATGCTCAACGACCGCAACCGCGAGCGGGCCTTTTCCCGCTCCATCGACGCGGACGGCAATGTCTGGCTGGAGTACGTGGGCTTCTACCCCACCCTGGCCGAGATGCCCCAGGAGACCTTCGACACCCTGTTCGGCGGCGTCCTGATGCACTTCCAGGATGACTACGCCGCGCTGGAAGGCTTCGCGCCCCAGGGCATGCAGGTTCAGCAGCCCCAGGCGTAAGGGCGAATGGGCGGGGGCTTCCCCGCCTACTCTTGTCGAGGTTAAGTGAAAGTATTCACGATCAACCTAGTCGTGAAATTTTTGCCTTTTTGGGTCAGCCGGGAATCAGGGCGACCATTAGGCTGGGATCATGCCGAGCCTTCGCCGCGCCCTGCTTTCGCTTCTCGCTCTGGGTGCGGTTGCCACGGCTCAAGATCGCTCGCCCCCGCTCCTCGCTCCGGCGGTGGCCGAGCAGGCGGTGGGGAGTCTTCCGCTGCGGCTGAACCTGGTGGCCCTGCCGAGCTACGGCCCCGGCGAGGTCGTGCGCTTGAAGCTGTTCCTGAAAAACGTCTCGGATAAGCCTCTGGCGCTGGAAGTGGCGCGGAATGTGCCGGTCTACGACATGCTGGTTCGGGACGCAGAGGGGCAGGTGGTGTGGAGTTGTGCGGGTGCGGAGCCGGTGGTGCGCCTCGCAATGAATGAGGTTCGGACCCTGGCACCGGGGCAGACGTGGAGTTACGTTTGCGACTGGGACCAGACGGAACCCAACGGTCAGCCTGTGCCGCGCGGGGAATATGTCGTGGCAGGCCACTTCGAGGCGAACAACGAGACCTTACGGGCCACCTCACGCCGCATCACGCTGCGGTAGAGCGTAAGAAGGCGCGGGAGGCCCGCCCACTGCCTCCCGCGCCTGAGTTGAGGGGTCTCAATTCCCCTTGCGTTCCGCCAGCAGTTCCTCCAACCGGTCCACGTACCCGGCCAGCGTGCGGAAGGTCGCCTCCACCGGCTCGGGGCTGAGCATGTCCACGCCCGCTTCCTTCAACGCGTCGATGGGGTCAAGGCGACCACCGGAGCGCAGGAAGGCGAGGTAGCGCTCGCGGGCGGCGTCCGGGTCGGTACCAAACTGCTCCAGAATCCGGTGGGCGGCGCTGATGCCAGTCGCGTACTGGTAGGCGTAGAAGTTGGCGTAGAGGTGGGTGGAGAACTGTGCCCACAGGATGCCGGAGCGTTCGCAGTCCATCTGCACGCCGTCGCCGTAGCCCTGGGCAAGCAGGTCGGCGGTCAGGCCGATCAGGTCGGGCGCGCTCAGCGTCCCGCCGGCCTCGATGCGGCGGTAGGCCTCCAGTTCAAAGGCGGCCAGCGTCGGCATGATGAAGAAGTAGCGGTGGAAGTTGGCGAGGGCTTCCTCGATAAGCTGGACCTCGAAGTCGGTGTCGCCGGATTCGCGGGCCTGGCGAAGCAGGTGCTGGCGGACCATCGCCTGGTTGAAGTTCGACGCCACCTCCGCGTGGAAGAGGGTGTAGCGGGGTACCGCGTAGGAGTGCTCGCGCTGGGAGAGCAGCGAGTGCATGGAGTGGCCGATCTCGTGGGCCAGGGTGGAGTAGCTGCTCATGGTGCCGTTCCAGGTCATGAAGATGTAGGGCTTGACCCGCCCGCCGCCGTTGGAATAGGCCCCCTGGCGCTTGCCGTCATTCTCGGCGTAGTCCACCCAGCGCTCGGTGGTCAGCCCGGCCCGCATGTCACGCAGGTACGCGTCGCCGAGGGGGGCCATGCCTTCCTCGATCCAGTCCACCGCCTGCTCGTAGGACACGGCGCGGGGCTCGACGAGCGCGGCCTTCACGTCGTACTCGCGCAGTTCGGGGAGGCCCAGCCACTCACGGCGCACGCGCCAGTAGCGGTGCCAGGTGGGGGTGTGGGCGCGGTAGGTGTCCAGCAGGGTGGTCACGACCCCGGTGGGAATGTTGTCGGGCGCGAGGAAGGACGTGATCGCGTCAGGGTAGCGGCGGGCGCGGGCCAGGAAGACGTTCTGGCGGACGTGGGTGGCGTACATCGCGGCCTGCGAATGCCGCACGCCAAGGTGGGCGTCGGCGTAGTTCTCCCAGGCCTCGCGGCGCACCTCGCGGTCGGGGTGCGAGGTCAGGCGGTCCACGTTGCCCTGGGTAACGGGTTCGCCGCCCCCGCCACTGGACGACACTGTGCCGAAGCGCAGGTCCATGTTGGCGAGGGCCGGATGGATGCCGCGCTCGGAGGCGAAGGGGGCCTGCACCGAACCGAGAAGTTCCTCGACCTCCGCCGAGCGGACGTGCGGGCGCGAGCGCCACAGCCGCTCGAAGCGCACCGCGTAGTCGGCGAGGTCAGGCCGGGTCAGCCACCCGCGCACCGTCGCCTCATCCAGCGCGAGGAGTTCAGGGCGGGCGAAGGCGGTCGCGCTGCCGTAGCGGGCGGCGATGGTGCTGGCGCGGTCACGGCGGGCGGCGGCCTCAGCGTCGCGGCCGTCCACACTCGCGCCCATGCTCGCGTAGGAGAAGAAGCGGGCGAGGCGCAGCTCCACGTCGTCGGCCTCGCGCAGGTAGGCGGCGAGGGCGTCGGGGCCACCTCCGAGCCGCCCGGCGTGATTGCCCAAGGCGTCGATCGCGGCGGGGAGGGCCTCGGCTTCCGCCTCCCAGGCCTGCGGGGTGGCGAAGAGGGCCTCGATGTCCCAGGTCTGCTCGCGGGGAACGTCAGCGCGGGCGGGCAGGGCCGCCTTCCTTTCGGCTGTGGTCATGCGGGGAGGCTAGCAGAGGGCCATGCGGAACGGCCCCCTCGGCCAGATGGCCTACCTCCGCTGGCGCAGCGCCTCGTACAGCACCAGCGCGGCCGCCGTCGCCACGTTGAGGCTGTCGGCCTCCCCGTGCATGGGGATGCGGACGGGGAGGTCGGACGTGCGCCATTCGGGGGGCAGCCCGGCGTGCTCGGCGCCCAGCACCAGGGCCACCCGGCCCGTCAGCGGCGCGTCCCAGTAGTCGCGGGGGGCGTCGGGGGTGCAGGCGACGCGGGTGAAGGCGTGCCGGGCGAGGTAGGTCTGCGCTTCAGCCTCGGGGAGGGCCGTGACGGGCACGGTGAAGACGCTGCCCTGCGAGGCACGAATCACGCCCGGCGAGTAGAGGTCGGTGGCCCCCAGGATCAGGACGCCCCCCACGCCCGCCGCGTCTGCCGTGCGGAGGATCGCGCCGAGGTTGCCGGGCTTCTCCAGGCTGTGCAGG
The DNA here is from genome assembly GCF_002953415.1 of Deinococcus sp. NW-56. Classification (NCBI taxonomy): domain Bacteria; kingdom Thermotogati; phylum Deinococcota; class Deinococci; order Deinococcales; family Deinococcaceae; genus Deinococcus; species Deinococcus sp. NW-56. Next base: position 1,336,099 of record NZ_CP026516.1, read on the forward strand.
ATGAGGAGGAGGGTGTCCGGGCCGGGGTCAGGCAGCGGGCGCGTGGGGCGGGGGGCGACCGCCAGCAGACCGTCGGGGTTCTCGCGGCCGCTGACCTTCTCGAAAGCCTCGCGGGAGAGTTCGAGGCGGGGGCCGGGGAGGGTGGGGGCCACCTCCTGCGCTTCGGGGCTGTAAAGGGCCGGGCACAGGTAGAAGGTGTGGAACTCCAGCCCGGCGGCCACCGCGCGGGCGAGTTCGCGGGCACCCTCAATCAGGATGACGCCCTCGCGGTCGCGGTCGCGGCGGGCACGCAAACGCACGAGGCGCTTGACGTGCGGGTTTTGCAGGGAGGTGATGGCGGGGGGCGCGGTCATCGGGGGTTCAGTATGCCCGCTATGCTTCCCGCCATGTCCCCCCTCCCCTACCCGCCTTTCAAGCCCTGCCCGTGCGGTTCGGGGCGCAGCTACGGCGCGTGCTGCGGTCCCCGGCACACGGGCGAGCGGCCCGCCGAGACGCCAGAAGCGCTGATGCGCTCGCGGTATGCGGCGTACTTCCTGCGCGACACCGACTATGTTCGGCGCACCTGGCACCCTGACACCTGCCCGGCCGACCTAAATCTGGAAGCGGACGATACCCGCTATACCGGGCTGACGATCCACCGGGCGGAGGGTGACACAGTGGAGTTCACCGCCACCTTCCGGGCGGGCGGGCGCATGGGCCGGATGCGCGAACGCAGCCGCTTTACGCGGGTGGAGGGGGCCTGGGTGTACGTGGACGGAGAGGTGCGGGGAGGCTAGGCCCCCGACCGCTCAGAGCATCGGCAGCGTGGTCAGGCCCTCGAAGCCGGGCGGCACGAAGAGGCTGCCCTCGGTGGTGCCGGCCTCCGAGAGGGCTTGCAGGCGAGCGGCCAGCGCCCCCGCGTCCAGCTCGCCCACGAGGTAGGCACGGTGCGCGGCGATGACTTCGCGCACCTCGTCCGGGGACTCGTGCACGAATTCCAGGCGGAAGTCACGCAGGCCCGCCGCCCGCCAGGTGTCCAGGTGCCCCCCGGCGACCTGGGGCCGCCCCTCGAAGACCGTGTTGCGGCAGCCCACGTCGGCCATGACGGGATGCAGGCGCCCGCGCTCGTCGCGCAGGGCGACCCGGTGCGACTCGCAGGGGTGTCCGCAATTGGTGTAGTCGGTACCGTCCGAGAGGAAGCGGCAGAAGACGCAGTGCTCGGTGTGGAAGACCGGGAGGTGCCCGTAGGCGATGACCTCCAGCCGCTCCGGGCCAACGAGTCCGGCGAGGTCGGTGATCTGCCGGGCGTTGAGGTCGTGGGTGGGCGTGACCCGCGTCAGGCCGAGGTCCAGCAGGGCGCGGGTGGTCAGGACGTTGGCGGCGTTCAGGCTGAAATCGCCCGTGAGCGCGGGGAGGTCGGGCATGTCCTGCAAGCCTTCCAGCAGGCCGCCGGAGCGCACCAGCAGCTCGGCCCCCAGCGACAGCAGGAACTTCTGGAGGTTCTGCTCGGTGGGCTTGAGGATACGTGGGCTGGCGACCCGGACAGGGATTCCGGCGACCTTGACGCGCTCGACGCTGGGCTTGAGGCCGTACAGCTCCAGGTAATCGAGCGTAATGGAGTCGGGGTGGGCTTCCAGCGCGGCGTCCAGTTGTTCCGGGGTGCGGACGAGGACGTGGAGACGGTCGGGAGCAGGGGTAGGGGCGGGGTGCGCGGCGACGGCCCCGCGCAGCGCCTCGTCCAGCCGGGGCGTGATCCGGCGGGCCGGGGCCTCGGCGCGGAGGGCGGTCAGGCGGTCGGCGGCCTCACGGCGCAGGGCGTTGAGGGCGGAGACGGGCAGAAAACCCAGGCCCGCGAGGTCCACCGTCAGTCCGGCGAGGTGGTAGCCCGTGCCCCCCAGCTTGCCGAGGCTCTCGCGCAGGCCCTCTTCCGTCAGCCCCCGGTTGCGGGCGGGCTGAAGGGGGTCGGGGAGGGCAGCGGTGGCCGCGTGCCCGTGCTCGTCGGTCAGGGTCAGGGCGGGCGGCTCGCCGACGTGCCCCCGGAAGTGGGCGGTCACTGGGCGGGTGTAGACGGGGTCAGCAGCGTCCAGCAGCGGCTTCACACGGGCCACCAGGCCAGGGTCCTGGGTGCGCCACACCGGGTCGCCGGGGCGCACGCGGGCCGGGTCCACCGCACCGCGCCCGAAGCGCAACTCGTAGGTCTGGCCGGGGCGGACTTCCTCGGTCTGACGCCCGCCCTGCCACAGGCCGTACAGGAAGCCGCCCTCCTCGCGGCCTTCCGGGGTGCGCCAGTTGGCGGGGTCGAAGACGAGGCCGTCGCCGGGCTTGACCGTTTCGGCCAGTTCGACCAACACGCCGCGCTCGGTCGTCCCGCGCACGGTGCCCACGCGCACGCCCCGGTGCCTCGGTGCCCGGCCGCGCACGACCGTCTGGTGGTTGGTGCCCGCGATGAAGTGCGGCCCCAGCCCCCGCGAGTAGACCTGTTCGAGGTCGCGCTCCTCCTCCGGTGTGACCGAGAGGGGCAGGCCCGCCCACGCCTCGTCCACGGCCTTGCGGTAGGCGGCGGTGGTCAGGGCGACGAACTCGGCATCCTTGTAGCGGCCCTCGATCTTGAGGCAGTTCACGCCGAGGTTCACGAGGTCGGGCACCTGATGCAGCGCGTACAGGTCGCCCGGCGAGAGCAGGTAGCGGGCGTCCCCGAGGTCGCGGTGCAGGCCGTCCACAAAGAGGTCGTAGGGCAGGCGGCAGGCCTGGGCGCACTGGCCCCGGTTGGCGGAGCGGCCTCCCCACGCCTCGGAGGAGAAGCACTGGCCGGAGTAGCTCACGCACAGCGCCCCGTGGACGAAGGTTTCCAGCTCCATGTCGGTCTGCGCGGCGATGCGGCCGATGTCACGCAGCGAGAGTTCGCGGCCCAGCACGACCCGGCTGGCCCCGAAGCGGCGGGCGAGTTCGGCGCCCTCCGCCGAGGTGATGCTCATCTGGGTCGAGCCGTGGATGGGAAGGTCGGGGCAGATCTCGTGGGCAAGGCGGGCGACCCCGTGGTCCTGCACGATAATCGCGTCCACGCCGCTCTCGGCGAGGTGAATGAGCTGAGATTCGGCCTCCCGCAGCTCGCCGTCAAAGACGAGGATGTTGAAGGTCACGAAGCCCATCACGCCGCGGGCGTGGAGGGTCCGCATCAGCTCCGGGAGCTGTTCGTTGGTAAAGCCCACCTTGGCGCGGGCGTGGAAAGCCTCCACCCCGAAGAAGACGGCGTCGGCGCCCGCCTCGACCGCCGCCCGCAACTGGGGCCAGCCCCCGACGGGACTCATGACTTCCGGTTTCACACGCGCACGCGCCATAACGGGGCAGTCTAGCCGACCGGCTGGGGCGCGAGCGTGAGCGGGGGCGAGCGTGAGCGGGGGAACGGGGCCGGGGCCAGGTCCGGCAGTGGACGCTGGCCCCGTCGGGAAGAGGCTTACCGGCTGGCGATGGCTCCGCCACTCTGGACGGCGGCCCAACTCGGCACCGCCTGCCCATCGCGCACGAGCAGCACGGGCACCGGGGCGTGGTGGGTCACCGCTTCTGCGACGCTGCCGAGCAGGGCGCGGCTCAGTCCCGAGCGTCCGTGGGTGCTCATCACGATCAGGTCGGCCTCCAGGGTTCTCGCGGCTTCCAGAATCAGCCGGGGCACCGGACGGCCCGAGGCGCGTTCCAGCCGCAGGTCGGCGTGGGGGAGCCGGGCCTGGAGTTCGTCCCGCAGGGCCAGCATCGCTTCTTCCTGCTCCTGCACGGCGTTCTCGGGGACGTAGGCGTAGGCCTCGGCCACGGTGGGCAGGGGGTCGGGCTGCACGTACAGGACCGAGAGATCGGCACCCAGGGCGCGGGCGAGCGCGTCGGCGTGGGCAAGGGCCTGGTGGCCGAGGGAGCTGCCGTCGGTGGTGACGAGGATGCGGGGCATGGTCAACCTCCTATGGCCCCAGGATCGGCCCCGGCCATTACCGGGGCGTTACCGCGTGCCCAGGTCGCGGCGCAGCCCCGGCAGGCCGCCGGGGTAAGCGGTCGCGTCCAGCCCGTCGGCTTGCAGCAGCCGGGCGGCCAGGGCCGAGCGGGGGCCACGCTCGCACAGCACGACGAGGGGGCCGAGGTCGGGGGTCAGGCCGTGCGTACCGCGCTCGACCGCGTCCAGGGTCAGCGGGCGCACGGGCAGAGAGGTCAAGAGTTCCAGCGGCTCACGGAAGCGCAGCTCCTGGGGCCGCAGGTCGATCAGGGTCGCGCCGGGGGGGAGACCGGTGGGCATGGGCCGAGTGTAGGGGGTCGGGGGCACGGTCGCGCGGGGCGGCGGGCCTGTATCCTGCCCGCATGACCCAGACCTCCATTCCCGACATCCCCCCGGCCGAGGGCCACCAGCGGGTGCAGCAGGGTGCCCTCCTCGTGGACGTGCGCGAGCCGAATGAGTACGCCGAGCTTCATGCCGAGGGCGCCCGGCTCCTGCCGCTCAGCGAACTGGAGAGCCGATTCGGGGAACTGCCGAAAGACCGCCCGCTCGTGATGATCTGCCGCAGCGGCGCCCGCAGCGCCCGCGCCGGGGAATACCTTCGGGCGCAGGGCTACAGCGACGTGGTCAATCTCGCGGGCGGCACCATGGCGTGGGCCGAAGCGGGTCTGCCCACTGAACAGGGAGACCAATAATGGAAGACCAGACCCAGACCGCCGCTCCCCAGGGCGCCCTCCCCAACGAGGAGCAGGTGCTCGAGGCCCTCAAGGTCGTCAAGGACCCCGAAATTCCGGTCAACGTGGTGGACCTCGGCCTGATCTACGGGGTGGACATTCAGCCCACGGGCCTGGTGGACATCACCATGACGCTGACCAGCGTGGGCTGCCCGGTGCAGGACCTGATCCGCGCCGACGCGGAGATGGCCGTGGGGCGGCTCGACGGCGTCAGCGAGGTCAACGTGGAGTTCGTCTGGACGCCGCCGTGGGGGCCGGACAAGATGACCGAGGACGGCAAGCGGCAGATGCGGATGTTCGGCTTCAACGTGTGACCACTCAGTAACAAAAAAGCGCCCCAGCCTGAGCCGGGGCGTCTTTTGCTGATAAGGCTCAGTCGCTCTGGCTGCGGGCGATGCCCAGCACGTTGAGCAATTGCGCGAGCGCCATCGCGAAGCCCGCCACGTAGGTCAGGGCGGCGGCGGTGAGCACGGTGCGGGCACCCTGCGCCTCCTGGCCTGCCACGACCCCGCGCTGCCCCAGGTACGCCAGGGCACGGCGGCTCGCGTCGAACTCGACGGGCAGGGTGACGAGGTGGAAGAGGAGCGCTCCGGCGAACAGGATCACGCCCAGCCACAGCAGGCCGGTGAGCTGCAGAAACACACCCGCGAGCAGCAGCAGGGGGGCGAGGTTCATGCCCAGGCTGAGGGGCACCGCGAGGCGGCCGCGCAGCACGAGCGCGGGCATCCGCACCTTGTCCTGAATGGCGTGCCCGACCTCGTGCGCGGCGACGGCCAGGGCCGACACGCTGGGCAGGCGGTAGTTGGCTTCCGAGAGGTTCACGGTCTTGCGGATGGGGTCGTAGTGGTCGGAGAGCTGGCCGGGCACCATGTTGACGGGCACGTGCGAGAGGCCGTTCTCGTCGAGCATCATGCGGGCGAGCTCCGCGCCGGTCAGGTTGCGGCTGTTGCGCACTTGCCCCCACTTGCCGTAGGTACGGCTGAGGTAGCCCTGAATGAAGAGCGAGGCCACGAAGATGATCAGGATCAGAGGCCCATACGGCCCCATGAAGGCGAGGAAGTCCATACGCTCTCAGTATGAGTGACCTACACTCAGGTTCGGTGAAGACGGGCTTTAACTGCGTTCACGGTTGCCGCACGGCACGGACCAGGAAGCAGAGGGCGGTGCGCTCCTCCTGCTCCTGCTCCAGTTTGATGAAGCCGGGTTGCACAGTGAGGTCGAGGGCATTCCCGACCAGGTAGCCCCGCGCGATGGCGAGGGCCTTGACCGCCTGATTGACCGCCGCCGGGCCGATGGCCTGCACCTCGACCTGACCCTGTGACCGTAGCAGCGCTGCGACCGCGCCCGCCACGGCGTTGGGCCGCGACTGGCCGGAAACACGCAGAACTTCGGGCGCGGGCGGGGGCTGGGTCATCACTGGCATTCACTATAGCCTCATCTGACGCTCAGGGGGAAGGCAGGAGAAAGGGGGCACACCCGGTCGGCACGCCCCCTCTCGACCTCATTCTGTCAGTCGGCGTATTCGGCAAAGACCGCGCGGCTGATCACGAGTTGCTGAATCTCGCTGGTGCCCTCGTAGATCTCGGTGACCTTGGCGTCGCGATAGAGGCGCTCGACGGGGTACTCGCGGCTGTAGCCGTTGCCGCCGAAAATCTGGATGGCGTCGCGGGTCACGTCCACGGCGGCTTCCGAGGCGAGCAGCTTGGCGATACTGGCCTCCTTGCCGTAGGGCTGGCCCTGGTCCTTGAGCCACGCGGCCTTGAGCGCGACCATCCGGGCGGCCTCGATGCGGGCGGCCATGCGGGCGACCTTGAAGGAGACGCCCTCGAATTCCCGGAGCTTCTTGCCGAACTGCTCGCGCTCGGAGGCGTACTTCGCGGCGTGTTCCAGGGCAGCGCGGGCGATGCCGAGGGCCTGCATGGCGATGCCGATGCGCCCGGCGTCGAGGCTGGCGAGGGCGATGATGAGTCCCTGGCCCTCCTCCCCCACCATGTTCCCTGCGGGCACGCGCACCCCGTCGAAGGTGACGGTGGTGGTGTGGGCGGCGTGCAGGCCCATCTTTTCCTCGGGGCGGCCGAAGCTCAGGCCGGGGGTATTCTTCTCGACCACGAAGCAGGACACGCCGCGGGCGCCGGGGCCTCCCGTGCGGGCCATGACGAGGTAGGTCTCGGCCTGCCCGCCGGAGGTGATCCAGGCCTTGGAGCCGTTGAGCACCCAGGTGTCGCCGTCACGCTCGGCCCGCAGTCGCAGGCTGGCGGCGTCGCTGCCCGCGCCGGGTTCGGTGAGGCAAAAGGCGCCGATGTGCTCGCCACGAGCCAGGGGGCGCAGGTACCGCTCGCGCTGGGCGTCGGTGCCGTAGCGCAGCAGCATCTGCTCGGGCAGGCCGTTTTGCACCGAGACGATCACGGCGACCGAGGCGTCGGCGGCGGCGATTTCCTCCAGGCACAGGGCGTAGGTCACCGAGTCGAGGCCCGCGCCGTCCCAGGCCTCCGGGAGGGTGGCGCCCATCAGGCCGAGTTCGGCCAGCCCGCGCAGTTGCTCGTGGGGGAACTCGCCGCTGCGGTCGTACTCGGCGGCCTTGAGCGCGATCTCGGCGCGGGCGTACTCGCGGACATGCTGCACGATCATGCGCTGGTCGTCCGACAGGGCGAAGCTCATGCCCGTGTCGGCAGCGGGAAGGGTCGCGGTCATGGGGTCAGGCTAGCAAAGGGAGCTCAGGGCGACTGTCGGGCGGCTTCCAGCGTCTCCATCAGGGCCTCCTCAATGCCGCGCCCGCGCCAGGCACTCTCCACGCCCAATGCCTCGCTGCCGTCCCAGGCCAGGGCCGCGCCGATCACGGAACCGCCCGCCACGGCAAGGGCGGCCGCGGTCAGGGCCTCGTGCGGGGCCTGGGGGCAGAGCCGCACGGCCGCCGCACGCAGGGCGGGCGCGAGGGGCAGGGGCGGACGGGTGACGCGGACGCGGGCGGGCAGGGGGGGCACGGGCGGAGTGTACCGCCCCCTCTGCCCTACAATGCGCCGCGATGATGGCGCGGCAGGCGAAGGACGGTTCGGAAAAGTTCAGCACGGGACGGCGGGTGCTGGGCTGGCTGGCCGTGGTGGGCCTGAGCCTGCTCACGCTGGGGGGCGCGGCGCTGACGCTGGGGGCGTTTGCCAACCTCAATCCGGGGGCTCCGCTGTGGCTGCGGACGCTGGGGAGTGTAGAGGCGCTGCAGGCGGGAGCGCTGGGGGTGGGGGACCTGCCGGGCTTCTGGCGGGCGGTGGGCCTGAGTGTGATCACCAGCGTGCTGGCCGGGCTGATCGCCTTCGCCCGGCCGCGCTGAGGAGCGGCGAACCGCGTTTGGGGCGCGTGCTACGATTGCCCCGTTTTGCCCCTGGGGACGTGCTCGGGGCCGGGAGGAACTTGTCATGGAACCCTTGCTGATTCAGGAGGTGCTGGCGACGCTGCCGCACCGCTTTCCCTTTGTGCTGGTCGACCGGGTGCTGCGGGCCGGGGAGGGCGAGGTCCATGCCCTCAAGAACGTGAGCATCGGGGAACCCTTCTTTCAGGGGCACTTTCCGCAGGAACCCGTCATGCCGGGCGTATTGATCGTGGAGGCGCTGGCGCAGGCGAGCATGTTCTGTCTGCACGGGCAGCTCGAACCCGGCACGGTGGGGTATCTGGCGGGAGTGGAGGGGGCACGCTTCAAGCGCAAGGTGATTCCGGGCGACCAGTTGCACCTGCACGCCAAATTGGAGTTCCTGCGCCGGGGCCTGGGCAAGACGACCTGCCGCGCGGAGGTGGACGGGCAGGTGGCGGCGGAGGCGACGATTCTGTTCGCGGTGGCGAAGGGGTGAAGAGACTTGTGGCCCGGCGCGGGTGGCGTGTAGAAAAGGCTTCTGTGTCCTCCACCCGCCGCGCCGAAGGCGCCCGATGACCCGCCTCACCCGCCTCGTCACCCGCGAGTTGCTGCCGCCGCTGCTGGTGGGCACGCTGCTGTTCACGGCGATTCTGAGCTTTGGATACTTCTTTATCTCCAGCCAGTGGTTGCGGGGCGTGCCGCTGGGACTGGTGGGGCAATGGATTGCCTACCAGGTGCCCGACACGCTGGTGAAGGTGCTGCCGATGGCCGCCGTGCTGATGACCGTGGTGGCGTTCGGGCGCATGAATACCGAGCGCGAACTCGTGGCGGTGCAGGCCGGGGGCATCAGCCTGGGGCGGGCCGCGCGGCCGGTGTTAGTGGTGGGGACGCTGGTGACTGCGCTCGCGATCTGGCTGAGCCTGTGGGTGGCGCCCCGCGCGAACGTGGAGACGCGGGGGCTGTACTGGGACGTGCTGACGGGAACGGGCCTCGCGCGGCTGGCTGGGCAGACGCTTGACCTGCGGGGCGGGCTGACCCTCTATCTCGCCGGGTACGACCACGCCACCCGTCAGATGCGGGGGGTGCGGGTGGAACGCTGGCAATCGGACGACCTTCGCCGGGGCACCATCATCTTCGCGGAGGGCGGCACCTTCGAGGGCAACCGGCTCAGCCTGACGGGGTATCAGGTGTTCACGGTGAATTACGCAGCGGCGGCGGAACTCAGCCGGGTGCCGGAGAACGATCCGGTCGCCTTCCGCGCCGCCGTGCAGGAGGTCTTTCCGGGCGTGATCCTGCCGGACGAACCCGGCGCGGTGCTGAACCTCGACACCGGGCGGTCGCGGCAGGAGACCTTTGCCGAGTACGCGGATGCGATTGGGGCCGACGCCGGGGGCTGGAACGAACTGACCGCCACCCTCCGTGACCCCCAGGCCACGCCCGCCGAGCGGCAGGACGCGCGAATTGACCTCAACCGCAAGCTCGCGCTGCCGTTCGGGAATCTGGTGCTGGCGCTTGCGGCCTTGCCTTTTGCCCTGCGCTATGGGCGCACGCTGGGGGTGTCGCTGGGCGTGGCGCTGCTCGTGGCGGTGGCGTACTACCTCGTCTTCTTCGTGGGGCTGACCGTGGCGGGGAGGATGCCCACCCTCCCTGAACCCGGCGTGTGGCTCGCCAACGTGCTGTTCGCGGTGGTGGGGCTGTGGCTGCTGAGGCGGACGTGACCCAGGAGGCCCCGCCCTCCCCTCCCGAATTGCGTGCCCTGATCCTCTCGGCCTCCTTCGGGAGCGGGCACCATCAGGCGAACGGGGCGCTGGACGCGGCCTTGCGGGCAGCGGGCGTCCCGCTCCAGGCGCGGCACGCGGACTTCTTGACCTACGTGAATCCCGTGGAGCGGGCGGTCACGGCGGGTACCTACGCGGCGTGGCTGCGGTACGCGCCGGGCATGTACCGGGCGTTCTACAACTGGACGGACCGGGAAAGCGAGCCTCGGGCCTTGACGGGCACTTTCGGCTGGCTGGGCCTGCGCGGGATGCTGCGGGACGTGCGGGAGGTGCAGCCCGAACTCGTCGTGAGTTCGTATCCCACCCCCGTCGCGTTGGCACACACGGCGCGGCGGCGGCTGGGGGCGGACTTCCTGAATGCCCTGGTCGTCACCGACTACCGCATCCACCACCACTGGGCGCGGCCCGAGGCCGAGCTGCTGATGGTGGCGACCGAGGAGGCGCGGGAGCAGATGGGCCGCTGGCGCCTTCCGCCGGAGCGGGTGGCGGTGACGGGCATTCCCATCGCCCCGGCGTTCCGGGCGCTGGTGGGGGCGGACCGGGGGGCGCTGCGGGAGAAACACGGCTTGCGGCCTGACCAGCCTGTCCTGCTGGTGTCGGGCGGGGGCACGGGCAGTTACCGGGCGCTGGGGCCGCTGCTGGAGGAGCTTGCGGGGCTGGGACGTCCGGTGCAGGTGCTCGTGCTGGCCGGGGCACGGGAGCGCGGCGTGCGGCGCTTCGGTGGCGCGACGATTCACGGGCTGGGGTTCCGCGAGGACTTCCCGGAACTGCTCGCCGCCTCCGACCTCGTGGTGGGCAAGGCGGGCGGGCTGACGGTGGCGGAGGCGACCGCGCTCGGCGTGCCGCTGGTGGTCCACGACCCCATTCCGGGGCAGGAAGAACACAACGCCGACTACCTCGTGCGGCACGGGGCCGCGCTGTGGCCGCGCACGCGGGCGGAGGTGCGGGGCGCGGTGCTGCGGGCGCTGGACGAAGGCGAACACGCTCGCCTGAGCGCGAACGCCCGCGCGGTCAGCGTGCCCGACGCCGCCGACCGGGTCGCGGCGGCGCTGCTGCGGGCACTGGGGCGGGGATGAGAGGGCGGGCATGAAGCGGCGGACTTGGGTGGCGCTGGGACTGCTCGCCTATATCGGCCTCCCCTATCTGCTGGTGCAGCGGTTAGGGCTGGGACTAATCCGGGAAGGTCGGCAGGGGGAGAGGGCGGTGGCCCTCACCTTCGACGACGGCCCCGACCCGCACACGACCCCCACTGTTCTGGACGCGCTTCGGGAGGCGGGGGCGCGGGCCACCTTCTTCGTGGTGGCGGATCGGGCGGAGGCGCACTCCGAGCTGATTCAGCGGATGCTCGCGGAGGGACACGAGGTTGGAGCGCACGGGGCAAGGCACCGTCATGCCTGGCTGCGCTCACTGTGGGGGGCCTTCCGCGATCCCGGCGAGGCGGCGCGGCGGGTGTCGGCGGTCGTGGGCCGCCCCGTGCGGCTGCATCGCCCCCCGCACGGCGGCTACACGCTGGCGACCGTGCTGGGCCAGCGGGCGGCGGGGCTGATCGGGGCACATTGGAACGTGGAGGGCCGTGACTGGCACCCCGACTCCACCCCGGAGGGCCTGCGCTCGCGGGTGGGGGCACTCGTGCGGCCCGGCGCGGTGGTCGTGCTGCACGACGCGGGACCGGGAGCGCGGGTGACCGGGCCGGGGCTGCCGGGCCTGCTGGCCGACCTGCGGGCGCGGGGGTACCGGATGGTGCCGCTGGAGGAACTGGAGGGGGCCGTGCCGCTCACCCCCGCCGACCTCCCCCGGCGGGTGATGGGCGGGCTGGACGCGGGGCTGGACCGTTTGGGCGGGGTGCGGCCTGCGGGGGGGCGGGCCGATGGGCTGTTCCGGGTGGGCCGGGTGCGCTTTCCGCTGGACGGCGTTTGGCTGGCCGATGGAACGCCGGTTCCGCGCGGCACGCCCGCCGCCGAGTTTCACGTCAACAACCCGCTGATGGTGGACCTGGGCCTGCGCCGCAGCGTCCGCCTCGCCCGCGAGGACTTCCGGGACGTGGCCCACGACCTCGTGACCCGGCCGGAGTTGCGGGGCGCGGAGGTGGTCTTCTGCCTGAGTGCGCTCTCGCCGCTGCTCGCCACCCTGGGGTTTGAGACGCACGACCTCCCGCCCACCACTGCCCACCGCCTGCACCTGTGGGCCAACCTGCTGCGCCGCGCCTACGGCAGCCCGCCGGACGCCCCGGAGCCGAAGCTCAGCGTGATGGGGCGGGGGGCCTTTTTAGAGCGGTACGGCACACCCCCGAACCCCTGACCGCGTACCCTCTTCCCCGTGAACTACGACGACCTCGCCGACCTCTACGACCGCCAGTACGACCTCTACCGCGACGACCTGCACTTCTACGCGGGGCTTGCGGAGCGGGCCGGGGGGCCGGTGCTGGAAGTGGGGGCAGGGACCGGGCGGGTCACGACCTTCCTGGCGCGGCGCGGGGCCGACGTGACCGGACTGGACCCCAGTGCCCGGATGCTGGAACGGGCACGCGCACGGGCGCAGGAGCAGGGACTGACGGTCGAATTCGTGCAGGGGGACGCGCAGAGCGTGCGGCTTTCGCGCCGCTTCGCGCTGATTCTGGCGCCCTTCAACGCGCTGATGCACCTCTACACGCCCGCCGAGCAGCTCGCGGCGCTGGAGAACCTCCGCGCCCACCTCGCGCCGGGTGGGGCCTTCGCCTTTGACCTGTATGTGCCGCGCTACGGCGAGATGAACACTCTGCGGCACGAGGGCGAGACGTTCCACGGGCCGGACGGCTCGCGCACCGACGTGTTTCTGGTGCAGCGCCGCGACCGGGTGCGCCAGCACGTGACGACCGAGTACCACGTGGATACCACTGCCCCCGACGGCCTGCTGCGGCGACGGCACTTCACGCTGACCCAGCGCTACTACACCCGCTACGAGGTCGAGTGGCTGCTGCGCTGCGCGGGCTTCGAGGCGCCGCGCGTGACCGGGAGCTTTCAGGGCGGCCCGCTGGAGGAATCGAGCGAGGTGATGGTGTTTCAGACGCGGGCGCGGTGAGGCCAGGCTTCAGCGCGACCGGGCCGCCCGCTTGCGCCCGCCCACCTTCCGGCGCACCTGCCGCCAGCCGTGGCCGGGCCAGACACCGTCCGCGACGAGGTGCAGCCACTGGCTGAGGTAATACCCCAGGACGAAGGGCAGCACCACCTTGAGGCTGACGGGCTGCGGCACCGACGGCAGCGGCGCCTCCGGCCACACGAAGCGCACGAGGCCGAGGAGCACCAGGCCCCACAGCCCCAGGTACAGCAGCCGGGTCAGCGGCCCCAGCAACCAGGTGTGCGAGAGGCCCCGGTGCCGGAACAGCCAGCCGTAGGGCACCCACAGCACGCCCAGCACCCCCCAGCGCCGCTTGGAATCCACCCCCCCACCGTCCGCGAGGTCGAGATCGGGCGAGAGCAGCAGCGTTCCGGCGAAGAAGGCGAGGGAGAAGTTGAGCGCCTGCACGGGCGTCACGGTGAGGAGGTCCTGCCGCGTGGCGATCAGGGCCGCCGCCGCGAGGACGCTGTAGGCGGCGACATTGATGAGGTTGTGGACACGTCCGCTGGGCACGGGGGGCATTCTGCCGCCCGGCGCGGGAAAACGGTACTGCCGCGCCACAGGGTGGGCGGAATGTCGGCCCGTCTTCATTCGGGCGTCAGGTCAGCGGGGCATCATGCGGTATTCATGAAGCGCCCCCTTCTCCTGTTCCCGGCCGCTCTGCTGCTCGCCGCGTGCAGCACGCTGCCTGCGCCGCCCCTCCCCGCCCCGGCACCGACCCCACTGCCCGCGCCCGGCTCCGCGCCGCTGGCCGACCGTACCCTGGACCTCGGCACCGCGCTGACCCTGGGCACCGAGGCTCCCTTCGCGGGCACCTCCTGGCGGGTGGAGGACACCCCGGCGTGGCTGAGCGTCTCGCCCACGTCGGGCACCGGGGCGCTGCGGGTGCAGGTGCGGGCCAACCGGGCGCTGGGCACGCCGACCAGCGCCGATCAGGCGCGGCTGACCGGGCAAGTCAAGCTCTCGTGGCAGGCGGGCGAGCAAACGGGTACGGCGGTCTGGACCGTCACCGCCGACCAGTACGTGCTGACTGGCCGCGTGACTGACCCCGCGCAGGCGCAGGGGACGGACGTGGGCACGGCCCTGGCCGAGGACACGGCCCCCGCCGAGGCCCGCAGTGTCATCGTGAAGTACCGCTCGCCCGCCGCGCAGACGCTCGCGCTGGGCCGCAAGGTGGCCGCGCAGGACAGCACGCTGGCGAGCACCCGCGCGGCTCTGGCCGAGGTCACTCCGCAGGCCCGGCGCGACCTCGGGGGGCGACGGGCCGAACTGGTCACGGACGATGTGGCGGGCACGCTGGCCGCGCTGCGGCGGGACCCCAACGTGGAATACGCGGTGCCCAACGCCGTGCTGCGGGTACAGTCCACGCCCGCCCCGCTGGAGCCGAGCGACGAGTACGCGGGCCTCCAGTGGGCCTACCGGCTGCTGGGCTACCGCGCCGTGTGGCGCGATATGGAGTCGGGCGGCTACACCCGGCCCGTCACGGTGGCGGTCGTGGATTCGGGCGTGCGCTACGACCACCCTGACCTCGCCGGGGCGCTGCTGGGGCCGGACAACGGCGCGCTCGACGTGCTGAACTTCGTGCCCGCCGACCAGAAGGGCGCCTACGACAACGGCGATGGGGACGGCCCTGACCGTGACCCCAGCGACCCCGGCACCCCCGCCCGCCGGGGCGGCAGCCACGGCACCCATGTCAGCGGCATCATCGCGGCCCGCTGGGGGCAAATCGCCCAGTTTCCCGGCTGCACGGCCTGCAGCACCAGCGGCGTGGTGGGAGCGGCCTACAAGGCGCCCGTGAAGGTGTTGCCGATTCGCGCCATTGACGCGCAGGGCAACACCGAGGTCTCGGACGTGGTGAACGCGGTGCGCTACGCGGCGGGATTGCCCGTGACGCTGGGGAGCCAGACCTACCGGCTGGACCGTCCGGCTGAGGTCATCAACCTCAGCCTGGGGGGCGAAATCCCCGCAAGTCAGGCCGCGCCGCTGTGCGAGGCAGTCGCGGAGGCCACGGCCGCCGGGGCGCTGGTGTTCGCGGCGGCGGGCAACGGGTACGGCACCACCCCCTACTACCCCGCCGCCTGCGAGGGCGCGGTGGCGGTGGGCGCGGTGACCCTCTCGGGCGCGAGCGCTCCGCTGCGGGCGAGCTACTCCAACCGGTACCCGGCGGTGCAGCTCGCCGCGCCGGGGGGGGTGGACCTCGCGGGGGCGACGTATCACAACGGCGGGCAGCTGAACGGCAAGCCCTACGCGGACGTGATTCTCTCGACCGATTGGGACTACAGCAAGAACCAGCCCACCTACATGGGACAGGCCGGGACCAGCCAGGCCACTCCACAGGTCAGCGCCCTCGCCGCGCTGCTGCTCAGCAAGGGCGTGACCCAGGGCCGGGACGATACCCTCGCGCGGCTCACGGCGACCGCCACCGACCTCGGGGGCAAAGGCCGGGACGAGGCCTTCGGGTACGGGATGGTCAACGCGGCGGCGGCGCTGGGGGCTCCAGCCGTCAGCGACACGCTGGGGCTGCGGCTGTGGGACACGCGGGGCCTGGCATATCAGCCCGCGCTCGACGCACTGGGCCGCTTCACCGCCTACCTGCCCGACGGCACCTTCCGGGCGCTGGCGGGCCGCGACCGTGACGGCAACGGCATCTACGGCGAGACGCACGAGCCGGGCAGCGAGCGAGAGGCCGTGCTGGGGCCAGAGCGGACGCGGGCCGACCTGGGCGAACTGACGCCGACGCCCTGAGCGGGACCCACAGGGCTCCACTCGGAGGCCCTGGGCACGGGACTTTCCGGCCCAGGGCTTTTGCCTGCCCGCCCTATGTGACCTGCTTGACACTCCCCGCGCCGCCCCCTACCCTGAGCGCACGTTCAGAGCTTGAGCTGCCGTTCATGTTGCCCCGCCCGGTCCACCGTGGTCCGAGGGGGCTGAGCGGCGTCCCGGAGGGTTCATGAAAAAACTGCTGCTGACTGCCCTGCTTGCCACGCTGCCCACCGCCGGTGCCGCGACCCTCGTCTACGGGGCCAACGGCGACCCGGTCAGCCTGGAACCGGGCAACATCACCGACGGCATCAGCATTCTGGTGCAGCACCAGATCTACGACACGCTGGTGGCCTTCAAGGACGGCACCACCGACCCCGAGCCGGGCCTCGCCACCAAGTGGACCAGCAACGCGAACGCCACCCAGTGGACCTTCACCCTGCGTCCGAACGTGAAGTTCCACGACGGCACGGCGTTTAACGCCGACGCCGTGGTGTACAACTTCAGCCGCTGGTGGGACCCCAAGCACCCCCAGGGCTTCCGCAACCAGGGCCGCACCTTCGAGATCTGGGGCCAGCTCCTGGGCGGCTACAAGGGCGACGCCACCTCGGTCGTGAAGAACATCGTCAAGGTGAACAACACCACCGTGCGCTTCGACCTGAACAAGCCGTCGAGCGTGTTTCCCGAGGTGATCGGCGCCGGGTACTTCGGTATCGCCAGCCCCACCGCCATCAAGAAGGACGGGGCCAAGTACGGCACCCCGGCGAGCAAGCCTATTGGCACCGGACCCTTCATCTTCCAGAGCTGGCGCACCGGCGACCGCGTGACCCTGGCGCCCAACCGCAGCTACTGGGGGAGCAAGCCCAAGGTGGACGGGCTGATCATCCGCGCGATCAAGGACGCCTCGCAGCGCCTCAACGAGCTGAAGGCAGGCACCATCGACTTCACGTCCGACCTCACGCCCGACGCGCTGAAGTCGGTGCAGGCGGACCGCAACCTCGTGGCGGTCAAGAAGCCCTCCTTCAACGTGGGCTTCCTGAGCCTGAACAACCGCAACCAGTACCTCAAGAACGACAAGGTGCGCGAGGCCATCTCGATGGCGATCAACCGCAAGGCCATCGTGGACGCCTTCTGGAACGGGCTGGGGATCAGCAACGCTTCTTTCCTGCCGCCCGTGCTGGCGTGGGCCAACTCCAAGAATGTCCCCGCCGCCTACAAGTACGATCCGGCCGCGGCCAAGCGCCTGCTCGCGGAGGCGGGCTATCCCAACGGCATCTCGCTGGACCTGTGGTACATGCCGGTCAGCCGTCCGTACTTCCCGACGCCCAAGCCCATCGCGGAGGCCATCGCGGCGGACCTCAGCGCCATCGGCATCAAGGTCAACCTGAAGACCGAGGACTGGGCCAAGTACCTCGAAGACCGCAACAAGGAACCCGGCTTCGACATGTACATGATCGGCTGGACGGGCGACTACGGCGACCCCGACAACTTCTACGGGGCGTACTACGGCCCGACCGCCAGCGACGACATCAACTGGAATCCGCCTGAACTCCAGCGCCTGCTCGAGCAGGGCCGCGCCGCTGTGAGCCGCACCGCCAAGGCGCGGGTGTACTCGCAACTGCACGAGATCACCTACAAGGCGAACTACCGCCTGCCGATGGTCCACAGCCAGCCGCTCGCGGCCGCCCGGACCTACGTGAAGGGCTGGGTGCCCAGCCCGCTGGGCAGCGAGGCGTTCAACAACGTCTCGCTGGTCGGCAAGCGCTAACAGCGGCCGCGCACCGCACAACAGGGGGCGCGGGGCGGGCGGAGCAGGAGCGCCCGCCCCGCGCCCCCTGGTCCGGACGGCCGTCCAGTGCCGGACCTCCCCTCCTTAGTTTCAGTCCGGTGAACTCCGGAACCCGTTCGGCCCGAACCGAACCTGGGACGACCCGAAAGGACAACGACCTTGGGCAGTTACGTGATTCGCCGCCTGCTGCGGACCCTGCTGGTCATGATCGGGATCAGCGTGGTGGTCTTCGCCTTCGTGCGCTCCATCCCCGGCGACCCGGCGACCGCCCTGCTGGGCGAACGGGCGACCCCGGCCGCGGCCGCGGCGCTGCGGGAACAACTGGGGCTGAACAAGCCCTGGTTCATCAATTTCGCCAATCCGGCCAACCCGCTCGACGCCCAGTTTCCCCGCTACGTGGGGCAGCTCCTGCAGGGTGACCTGGGCAGCGGCCTCAAGAGCAACATCCCGGTGCGCGACGAACTCGCCGCCCGCTTTCCGGCGACCGCCGAGCTGAGCCTCGCGGCGCTGCTGTTCGCCCTGCTTGTCGGGCTGCCCGCCGGCATCCTGGCCGCGCTGCGGCGCAACAGCGGCTGGGACAACGCGGCAACCACCATCAGCTTGGTGGGGGTAAGCATGCCCGTCTTCTGGCTGGGGCTGCTGCTGTCGTACTTCTTCGCGGTGCGGCTGGGGTGGTTGCCGCCCTCGGCCCGGCTGGGCAACGAGACCATTCTGGAACCCATCACCGGGTTCTACGTCCTCGACGCCCTGCTGCGGGGGCAACCCGCCGCCGCCTGGGACGCTGTCCGGCACCTGATTCTCCCGGCCATCGCGCTGGGCAGCATCCCGCTGGCGATCGTCGCCCGCATCACCCGCTCCAGCCTGCTGGACGTGCTGGGGCAGGACTATGTCCGCACCGCCCGGGCCAAGGGGCTTTCGGCCCGCAGCGTGACCCTCAAGCACGCCCTGAGAAATGCCATGCTGCCGGTCGTCACCGTGGTCGGGTTGCAGGCGGGGGCACTCCTGGGCGGCGCGGTCCTCACCGAGACGATCTTCTCTTGGCCGGGGCTGGGGTCCTGGGTCTACGACGCAATCAGCCTGCGTGACTACCCCATCATTCAGGGCGGCGTGATCTTCGCGGCGCTGGTCGTCAGCGTGGTGAACCTGCTGGTCGACCTCAGCTACGCGGCGCTCGATCCCCGGATTCAGTACCGCTGAGGCGCGGGCCGGTGACCCAAGCGCGGCTCCTCCCCCGCCGTCTGGCGGCCTTTCGCCTGACCTCCCTCCCCTGGCCCCCAGACCCCGACTCCCGAGGTACTCCATGACCACCCTCTCTCCTCCGCAGGCAGCCTCCCGGCAGCCCAGCATCTTCTGGCGGCGGTTCCGGCGCTCGACCCCGGGCAAGGTCGGAGCCGTGATCGTGGCGGTGTTTGCCCTGCTCGCGCTGCTGGCCCCGGTGCTCGTGCCCTACGACCCCACCACCGACCGCGACTACCGGCTCAACCTCAAGCCGCCCTCTGTGGCCGCGCTCTGGAACCCCGAGGTCGCTGAGGAATACCGCGATCCCGTGACCGGGGCGGTCAACGTCTGGCAGGCCCCGTTCGGGACCGACAACCTGGGGCGTTCGGTCGCCACCCGCGTGCTGCACGGGGCGCAGCTCAGCCTCAAGGTGGGCGTCGTCAGCACGATTCTGGCGCTGCTGGTCGGCACGGTGCTGGGCGTCCTGTCGGGTTACTTCGGCGGGTGGCTGGACAACGTCACCGGGTACCTCAGCGACGTGATGCTGGCGTTTCCGGGCATCCTGCTCGCCATCGGCTTCGCCAGCATCTTCTCGAGCGACAATCCGCCCGTCCTGATCGCGGCGATGGACCGCCTTTTCGCGCTGAACAGCCCCCAACTCGTGACCGCGATGCTCGCCGTGTCGCTGGTGCAGGTGCCGGTCTATATCCGTCTGGCCCGCTCGGTGGTCCTGAGCGTGCGCGAGCGCGAATTCGTGCAGGCGGCGGGGGCACTGGGGGCCAGCCAGAGCCGGATGGTCTTCCGGCACGTGCTCCCCAACAGCCTCTCGCCGCTGATCGTGCAGGGAGCGCTCAGCATCGCCACGGCCACCATCGAGGTCGCCGCGCTGGGCTTCCTGGGGATCGGGGCGCAGCCGCCCCTGCCCGAGTGGGGCACCATGATCAGCGACTCCCGGCAGTATTACGTGGACGCCCCGTGGACCATGATCTTTCCGGGCCTCGCGATCTTCCTGACGGTGCTGGGCTTCAACCTGCTGGGAGACGGCCTGCGGGACGTGCTGGACCCCAGAAGTACCCAGTAGCGGTAAGGGGGAGGGGGCAGAGGGCCGGGACGCTTCCCCCCTCTGCCCCCTCCCTGCTGGGTTCAGGCCAGCGCCGCTGCCAGGTCGCCCACATCCTCGGGGCGGTAGCGCTGGCCGGTGGCGTGCAGGAGCTGGCGCACCAGCCGCAGCCCGGGCAGACGGGCGAGGTCGAGCCGCGCCGCGCCGCTGCTGCCGGTGCTCGCCTGCCCGGTGAGGTCGAGGAGGGTGTGGTAGGGCTGGAGGAGGCCGGGAGGCAGGGTGCCCCCGGTGAGCACGATCAGGTCGGCCCGTTCGGAGAACGAGGTGAGGGCCGAGTCGCGCCGCCCCACCGGAAAGGCGCGGACCCCGGCGGGCACGTCGCGGGCGAAGCGCTCGGCCTCGGGGTAGGAGTCAGCCACGAGGCCCACGTTGCCGAAGCCCAGCCGCAGCAGCGGCAGGGCGCGGGCGAGGTCGGTGCCGGACCCCAGCAGCAGGGCGTCGGCGCCGCGGGCAGCGTACCCGCTGCCCTCCAACGCGTCCATCAGGGCGTCCGCGAGGGCGTAGGTGCCGTGGGTCCCGGCCCCGAAAGCCACCGCGTCCACCCGGCCCACCCGGCGGGCGTCGGGGTCGAGGTCCACGTGCCCGGCGAGGGCCACCTCACGCGAGGGGTGAACGAGCGCCCCCACAAAACGCAGGGTGCGGCAGGCGTCCAACATGGCAGTGGGGTCGTCGTCGGGGACGGGCACGGCGAGCAGTCCGGCTCCCCGCAGGGCGCGGGCGGCATCGGCGGAGTACCCGATCAGGGCCAGGGGAGCGTCGCTGGGAAGGCGCATCGGGGGGCAGTCTAGCGCCCGGCAGGGAAGCGGCGCCGCCTCCTTTCGGGGGCAGCGCCGGGAAAGGTGGGCCGCTCAGTTCTGACGCTTCTGATCGCCCTGCTTCGAGCCGTCGCCCTGGGTCGCCCCGCTCACGGCGGCCGAGTCGGGCGCGGGCGAGCCGCCCCAGGTCGCGCCGCTGGTGCCCGCGTCGGCCGGAGCCGTCGCCGTACCCGCCGCCGCGTGGCTGGTGGCGGCGTCGGTCGCCGGGGTGGCCGGGGCGCTGGCCGGCGCCGAGGCGGGCTTGGCGGGCGCCGGGGCCGGGGCGGGCGCGGTCTCGTCGAGGCTCTCGAGCCACATGGAGCCGATCACGTTGCGGGCGTCGCGGCTGACCTTGTGCAGGCGCTCGGCGGCCTCGGGGCTGACCCCCTCCACAGCCTTGAGGATGCTGTGGCGGGCGGCGGGCACACGGGCGAGCACGATGGCGCCCCCGACGAGGGCGATCAGCAGGGACGTGCCCCCCAGGCCGCTCCCGGCCTCGGCTTCCTTGCGGCGGTCCTCACGGGCGCGGCCCCTGGCCTTCTTGCCCTCCTTGTCCAGGCGGGCGAGTTCGCGGCTGACCTGCTTGTTCAGGGGCGCGATCCGCTTCTCGACCTCGCGCTCGAGGCGGGCCTGGTCCCAGTCCCGGCGGGCGGACTTGAGTTCGCGCTCGGCCTCGCGTCGGGCGCGGGCGAGGCGGCGTTCGGCGTCCCGGCGGGCGCCCTGGGCCTCGCGGCCCGCCTTGGCGAGGGCCTTCCCACCCTCCCGGCGGGCCTCGCGCACCTCGCGGGCGATCTGGTGCTTGGCCCCCATCGCCACGTGGGCGGCGCCCTCGCGGCCTTCCTCGGCAAGTTCGGCAGCGGCGTGGGTCAGGTCGGCGGCCTTGTGGGCGACGGTGCTCGCGGCGGCCCCGGCGACCTCCTGCACGGTTTCGAGCAGGCTGTGGGCGCGGCCGGGCGCTTCCTCGCGCAGGGTTTGCACGGCCTCGCCGCCCTTGTGGACGGCGGCCTGCGCGACGTGCGCGGCCTGCTCGGCGGCGGTGGCGAGCGCGGGCTTGACCGTCTCTTCCAGCGTGTGCCCGGCGGCGGCGGCGAGGGACTTGGTGCCGCCCATGACCCGCTGACGGGTGTTCGTGTTCAGGGCCGCGGCCGCGAGGCCACCGAGCAGCAGCAGGTTCAGGATGCCCAGGGTGGTCTGGTCCTTGGAGGAGGGCGCCTCACGGTCCTGGCGCGAAGAGTGGTTGTTCATCGGGAACTCCTTTCGTCTTCCGGGGGGCGGCGGGAAAGGCCGCGCGGGAAAACCTTGCGGCCCCATTGTGGGCGCCCTGCCCCAGGGGAGTGTGGGGCGAACGTAACGCGGGTTTCATGTTCGGCCCCCCGCTTGGGCAATCAGGCCCCACTCTGCCCCCGGCCCCACGCTCTAGACTCGGGGGCGTGACCCGCAAGGCCCGCACCCCCCAGGTTGCCCCCGTGCCCGCCGCGCGGGAGGCGTCGGTTTCCCCCCCTGCCCTGCCGCTGCTCCGCCGCCTGGAGGTGCGGCACCTCGCCACCATCCGCGACCTCTCGCTGGAGCTGCGCCCCGGCTTTTCGGCCTTTACCGGCGAGACGGGCGCGGGCAAGAGCATTATCGTGGACGCGCTGGGGCTGCTGCTGGGCACCCGCGCGAATGCGGACCTGATTCGCACGGGCGAGGAGAGCCTGCTGGTGTCGGGGTTCTGGGACGAGGGCGGCGACGAGTTCAGCGCCAGCCGCCGGGTGACCACCGGGGGGCGCGGCACCGCCCGGCTGGACGGCGAACCGGTCAGCGTGCGCGAGCTGGGGGAATGGTCGGGAGGGCGGCTCACGATTCACTGGCAGCACAGCGCGGTGACGCTGCTCAGCCCGGCGCGGCAGCGGGCGCTGCTCGACCGCCAGGTGCCCGGCGAGGCGGCGGCCTACACGGGGGCGTACCGCGCCTGGACCGAGGCCCGCGCCCGATTGGAGGCGCTGCGGGCGGGCGAGCGCGAGCGGGCGCGGCAGCTCGACCTGCTGGCCTTTCAGGTGCGCGAGATCGCGGAGGTGTCGCCCCAACCCGGCGAGGAGGAGCCGCTGACCGCCGAACTCACCCGGCTGTCGAACCTCGAGACCATCGCGCAGGGAGCGGCGGGAGCGCTGGAACTGCTCTCGGAGGGCGAGACGACGGCTGCCGGGCTGATCGCCGAAGCGGTCAAGGCGCTGAACGCGGGCGCGAAGTACGACGAGACGAGTGCCCAGCTTCAGCGTGACCTGCGCGAGGCGCTCGACGCCGTGCAGGCGGTCGTGGGCGAGCTGCGTGGAGTGGCCGAGGACAGCGCCCCCGACCCCGAGGAACTCGCACGGGTGGAGGGCCGCCTCTCCGCGCTGGGCAAGCTGCGGGCCAAGTACGGCCCCACCCTGGAAGACGTGCTGGCCTTTCACGCCGAGGCGGAGGCTGACCTGAACCGCCTGACCCGCGACGAGCAGGACGCGGGGAGTCTGGAGGCGGAGGTGGAGCGGCTGCACGCGCAGGCCGTCCGCGAGGGCAAAGCGCTAGACCAAGCGCGGGGGAAAGTGGCGGGGCCGCTCGCCGCCCGGCTGGTGGCGGTGATCCGCGAGCTGGGGATGCCGCATGCCCGGCTGGAGTTCCGCCTCTCGCCGCTGGCCGCGCCCGGCCCGTCGGGGCTGAGCGACGTGGCCCTCTATTTCACCGCCAACCCCGGCGAGGACCTCGGCCCGCTCGCGGACGTGGCCTCGGGCGGTGAGCTGTCGCGGGTGATGCTCGCCATCTCCACCGTGCTGGGGGCCGACACGCCCACGGTGGTCTTCGATGAGGTGGACGCCGGGATCGGTGGGGCGGCCGCGCTGGCGGTGGCAGGGCAGCTCGCGGGGCTGGCGGGGGGACGGCAGGTGCTGGTGGTGACCCACCTCGCGCAGATCGCGGCCCGCGCCGACCACCATTACAAGGTGGAAAAACGGGTGGAGGGTGGGCGCACGGTGAGCCACGTCCGCCTCCTCACCGAAGACGAGCGGCTGGAGGAGATCGCCCGGATGCTCAGCGGGAACACCTCGGAAGTTGCCCTCTCGCACGCCCGCGAACTGCTCTCCCACGGCTGATACGAATTCCGATTGAACAGTTACAAACACTACGCCGTTTAGGGCTGAGCAAGGTTGTGCGCGAGGACGGCTAGGACGACACGGAAGCGAAGGGAGGCGAGCGTCTTCGTCTGAACGGAGCGGATTTGGGCCTCCACCAATTGGGAGAAGACGGTTTCAATGCGCTTGCGTAACTTCGGGTGGCGGTCTTCCCGCCACCCGGTGTCGTACCGGGAGTTTTTCTTGGGTGGGAACACGTATCCCAGGCAGCAGTAGCCCTTATCACCGATGATCTTTGGCCCGCCGAACTCCGGCCATCTGCGGTTCAGCTCGTAGCTGACCGTGGTGTCGTGAAGGTTGGCGGGTTTCAGCAGGTACTGAACGATTTCACCCTCCGGCGTCACCCAGGCGTGGAGCTTGTAGCCGTACACGTCGCCCTGCGTCCCAAAGCCCCACCGAGCGCCAGGAAACGCGCAGCGTTTCCCTCGTTTGGGTCGGCAGACGGGCAGTGGCATGGAGTCGATGATGACCTCTCCGCACCATTTGGGAGGGCTGACGATGGCTTCGAGGCGCTCCAGGAGACGGAGGCCACGGGTGTAAGCCTGGGTGTACGAGGGAAGACCGCTCCGATCTTCCCTCAGTATCTGCCACCAAATCGACGGAAACGGATGCTTGAAGACGAGACGGCTGAGCAGCAATGCCACCAACAGCGCATCGCTGAGCTTCTGGTGTTTGAATCGCTTGTGGTCGCTGAAATGCCGTTTGGCCCAGCGGTGAAGCTGACGAATGACAGTCCGCCGACCTAAACTGTGGTGGAGACGGTATCTACCCATACCGTCTCCATTTTTTCTCGTCCCCGCACTGCCCGAGACCACCTGACTCAAGCCCTAAACGGCGTACACTGTTCAATCCGAGCGGACTTGTAAAGCTGCGAAGCAGAGCGAGCAGGAAAAAACGGTTGCCGGGAAAGGAGTTCTCAAATCGGCGCTCTCCCGGTTTGAGAACGGATTGGACGGAAACCGTAGAACGGGCGGGTGGGGACTTGGTCAAGGCGGCCTTCAGTCCTCGGTCAGACGCGGCCCCTAAGCTGAAAGTCATGAAGAAGACGATGATGGGCGCCGCCCTGCTGGGAGCGGGCCTGCTGGCGGGCTGCACGATGACCGGACCCGGCTCGCTGCGGGTGCACGAGGTGTCGCTGTACGGCGGCACCCAGGAGCGGATCGTGTGGGTGTATGGCGCCCTGGAGGGCGGCCGGGGCAGTGTCAAGGTGAATGGCACGGCCCTTGACCTACGAGCCCAGATCAGCGATCCGCTCGCGCTGCCGGGGACCCTCAGCGTGAATGGGGCGGCGACCTACCGCCTTCCGACCTCGACCGTGACGGCCAAGCTGACCGTCACGCGGGACACGCTGGGGCGCTTCTCAGTCCCCGTCAACGAGGCACGGGGCACGGTGTACTTTACCGATGGACGCACGTGGTCGCGGCTGAATGGGGCGTCCGGGGCCAGCCTCACCGCCCTGCCGGTGAGCGGGCTGCGCGGCGCGGGTGAACTCACCGACGCCGAGGCCGACGTGCTCTCGCGGGCGCTGACCGGACAGGGGCCGCTCGCGGTGACGGTGCTGCCGGAGACCGAGGTGCCCGACCCCCGACTGACGGTGGAACCGACCCCGGCCGAGTACCGCCGCACGGCGCTCTACATCCAGTCTGGCGTGCCGACCCTGGCCGCTCAGCCGGGCACCCCGACAACACCCCCCACCGCCGGAGGCCGCGTGACCGTTACGGAACTTGCCAGCGGCACCAACGCCGCCCAGACCAGCCCCGCCGTCCAGGTCGCCACCTCGCAGAGCGCCCTGAATGCCCTGTACCGGGTCGCCTACGGCAACCAGACCGGCGCCCCCGGCGTTCCGGCGCTCCGAGCTGGGGAAACGGTGGTTGGTGTGTTCCTGGGACAGCGGCCCACCGGGGGCTACGGCATCCGGGTGACCGGGGCCAGCGTGCAGGGCGGCAGCCTGACCCTCACAGTCGAGATTCGGGCACCGGGGCCGGGGGCCATCACCACCCAGGCGCTCACGAGTCCCTGGACCCTGGTTCGGGTGCCGGGCGTGTTCCAGAGCGTGCAGCTTGTGGACAGCTCCGGGCGACCCGTTCAGCTTGGCGGCGCGAGCGGCCAGACGCGCTGACCTCAGTTCCCGCTGACCCCATCTGCTCGGCGGGTGGGGTTTTTACAATTCCCCCGCTGTCCGTCCCCCTTGGCTGGACTGAAAGCGAGAAGGACTGCTGTTTCCGGGCATGTGACAGCGGCGGGTTTGGTATGGAACCGCTTCATGCGGCAGGATAACTTCGTTACAACGTCACATTCCTGCTGTTCGAATTCCCGGAGGACCCCATGAGCCTGACCCAGCCCCCCCTGCTGCAAGCCCTCGGCATCCGCAATGCCACCGTGCACCACAACCCCGGTGTGGATGAGTTGTACGCCGCCGCTATCCGCCTCGGCGAGGGCGTGCAGGCCGCCACCGGCCCGCTGACCGTCCGCACCAACAAGACTGGCCGCAGCCCGAAAGACCGCTTCATCGTGGAAGACGACCTCACGCGGGACGCCGTGTGGTGGGGCGGCTTCAACGTGCCGACCACCCCGGAGGTCTTCGACCGCCTGCTGGCGAAGATGACCGTGCACGCCGAGGGCCGCGAGCTGTTCGTGCAGGACGTGTTCGCCGGGACCGATCCCGAATACCGCCTGCCCGTGCGGGCCGTGACCGAGATGGCCTACCACTCGCTGTTCGTGCAGAACATGTTCGTGCGGCCTACGGCCCAGGAGCGTGAGGGGTTCGAGGCGCAGTGGACCATCCTGAACCTGCCCTCCTTCAAGGCCGACCCTGCCGCAGACGGCGTGCGCAGCGACACCTTCATCTTGGTGAACTTCACCCGGCAGATGATTCTGGTGGGCGGCACCCAGTACGCGGGCGAGAACAAGAAGGGCATCTTCGGGGTGATGAACTTCCTGCTGCCGGGACGCGGCGTGATGCCGATGCATTGCTCGGCGAATGTGGGCGAGGGGGGCGACGTGGCCCTCTTCTTCGGGCTGAGCGGCACGGGCAAGACCACCCTCTCGGCCGACCCCAGCCGCAAGCTGATCGGGGACGACGAGCATGGCTGGTCGGATAGGGGCATCTTCAACTTCGAGGGCGGCTGCTACGCGAAGGTGATCAACCTGAACGCGGAAGCCGAGCCCGCCATCTACCAGACCACCCGGACCTACGGGACAGTGCTGGAGAACGTGGTGCTGGACGAGGGCGGCACCCCGAACCTCGACGACGGGAGCCTCACTGAGAACACCCGTTCGGCCTACCCCATCACCCAGATCGGGAACATCGTGGAAGAGGGCATGGCCGGGCACCCGCGCAACGTGGTCTTCCTGACCGCCGATGCCTACGGGGTGCTGCCGCCCATCAGCCGCCTGAGCCCCGAGCAGACGATGTACCAGTTCATCAGCGGCTTTACCGCCAAGATTCCCGGCACCGAGCAGGGCGTGACCGAGCCGCAGCCCACCTTCTCGACCTGCTTCGGTGCGCCCTTTATGCCCCGCCACCCCGGCGAGTACGCCAAGCTGCTCGCCGAGAAGGTGCAGCAGCACGGCGTGCGCGTGTGGCTGGTCAACACCGGCTGGAGCGGCGGGCAGTATGGGGTGGGCCAGCGCATGAGCATCCGGCACACCCGCGCCCTGATCAACGCGGCGCTGAACGGCGAGCTGGACAGCGTGGCCTTCGAGCGCGAGCCGTTCTTCGACCTGGAAATTCCCACCGAAGTCCCCGGCGTGCCCGCCGAGGTGCTGAACCCCCGTCAGGCGTGGGCCGACCAGGACGCCTACGACCGCACCGCCCGCAAGCTGGCCGGAATGTTCCGCGAAAACTTCAAGCGGTTCGAGGACGGGGTGGACCCGGCGGTGACGGCGAGCATGCCGGACCACGGGTAAACATTCCCCTACGTCCCCTACGAGAAAAGCCCCGGCCTCGGCTGGGGCTTTTTCTTGGCGGCACTGTCAGTTCACCGGCTCCGGCACGGCCACCTTCTGCGTTCCACTGAGTGTGATCCCCACACTTGCCGCGATCACGCAGCCCATCGCCAGCCACTGCCCCAGCGTGAGGCGCTCGCCCAGGAACAGGAGGCCACTCAGCGCGGCGATGGCGGGCTCCAGGCTCATCAGCACGCCGAAGACGCGGGCGGGAAGGGCGCGGAGGGCCGCCATCTCCAGGCTGTAGGGCAGGGCGCTGGAGAGGACGGCGACCGCCAGCCCCGCGAGGAGGGCGCTGGGGGCCAGCAAGCCGGTGCCCGCCTGCACAATGCCGAAGGGCAGGGTGACCGCAGCGGCCACCGTCATCCCCGCGACCACCCCCGTCACGCCGGGCACCCGCCGCCCTACCGCACCCCCGGCCAGGATATATAGCGCCCAGAAGGCCCCGGCCGTCAGCGCCAGCGCCACGCCCATGGGGTCTAGGCCCTCCCCCGCCCCACCGCGCGGCGCGATCAAAACGATGCCCAGCGCGGCCAGCGCCACCCACCCCAGGTCCTGCACCCGGCGCGAGAGGACCAGCGACAGCACCAGCGGCCCCACGAACTCCAGCGTGACGGCCAGGCCCAGCGGCAGCCGCGTCAGCGAGAGGTAGAAGGTGAGGTTCATCAGGCCCAGCGCCGCGCCGTAGGGCAGGATCGCCCGCCACGCGGCCCAGGGCAGCTCGCGCAGGCGGGGACGGAAGACCAAGCCCAGAATCCCCGCCGCCAGTGCGACGCGCAGCCCAGTGGTGCCCGCCGCCCCCAGTGTGGGAAAGAGCGACTTGGCGAAGGCCGCCCCTCCCTGAATGCTCACCATGGCGACAAGCAACGAGGGGATGGGCGGCAGGGCAGGCAGGCGCACGGGGGGCATTGTAGGGGCCGGACGGACGAAGGGGAGGCCAGGGCATGACGCCCCAACCTCCCCTGTTTAGACGTTAGACGGCTCACGCCCAGCGGATCAGCCCCGCCTCCAACTCGTTGCTCAGCCCCTCGATCACCGGGACCATCCGCACGCCCACGGTGTAGAGGCCGCTGCCGGGCAGGGGCACGGCGGCGCGGTATTCGCCGTCGCCCTGGCGCTCCAGCGGGAAGCGGGTCACGTCGTCGCCGCGCTTGAGGACCGCCTCCACCCGCAGGTCCTCGGGGCGGATGCCCGCCGGATTCACCTGCGCCCGGACCTCCACCGTCTGGCCGGGGCGGGCGGTGGCGGGCAGGTCGGCACTCGCGCTGAGGCTGGTGTGGGGCCACTGCCCGTGCACCCAGGCCTTCCATTCCGCGATCTGGCGGGCGCGGGCCGCGTTTCCGGCGGAGAGGGCCGCGCCGCGCTCGCTCAGGGGCACGTAGTACTGGCGCACGTAGTCGATGACCTGCCGCTGCATCGAGAAGCGTGGGGAGACGGTCCGGATCGCCCGGCGCACCGTCCTCGCCCAGCCCGCCCGGTCGCCGTAGTAGCTCGGGACGATCTCGCGTTCCAGCGTCTGGTAGAGGCTGTGGGCGTCGGCCTCGTCCTGCACGTTCAGGTCGGCGTATTCGCGCTCCTCGCCGATGGGCCAGCCGTTGGTGCCGTCGTAACCCTCGCGCCACCACCCGTCGAGGATGGAGAAGTTGGGCGACCCGTTGAAGCTGGCCTTCATGCCGCTGGTGCCCGACGCTTCCAGCGGGCGGCGGGGGTTGTTCAGCCAGATGTCCACCCCCTGCACCAGATGGCGGGCGACGTTCATGTCGTAGTTTTCCAGAATCACTACACGGCCCCGGAACTCGGGCTGCTGCGACATCCGGTAGATCTCCTGGATAAAGGCCTTGCCGGGGTTGTCGGCGGGGTGCGCCTTGCCCGCGAAGACGAACTGCACGGGCCGCTCGGGGTCGTTCACGATCCGGGCGAGGCGCTCGCGGTCGCGGAACAGCAGCGTGGCCCGCTTGTAGGTGGCGAAGCGGCGGGCGAAGCCGATGGTGAGTGCGTTTTCCGAGAGCAGCTCGTCGGTGGCGGCGAGGTCGGCGGCCGAAGCCCCGTTGCGCAGCCCCTGCTCGCGCACCCGCGCCCGCACGAAGGCGACCATCTCGCGCTTCATGTCACGCTGCACGTCACTGAGTTGCGTGTCGGTGAGTTGCTCGACCGCCTCCCACATCGCCTCGTCCTCCAGGCGCTCGGTCCAGTCCTGCGGCAGCACGGTCGAGAGCAGGTCGCGCATGGGCTGCGAGGTGAAGGTGAGGTTGTGCGCCCCGTTGGTGACGTGGCCGATGGGCACCTCGGACGCTTCGGCACCGGGATACAGGAACTTCCACATGTCGCGGCTGACCTCGCCGTGCAGCTCGGAGACGCCGTTGGCCGCGCGGCTCATGGCGAGGGCGAACACCGTCATGGAGAAGGTGGGCACCCAGTGGCCGTCCCAGTGCTGGTCGTGGCGGGCCAGCGCGTACAGGTCGTCGCGCGAGGTGCCCAGCAGCTCGGGCCACCCGCCGAGGTAGCGGTCCACGAGGTCGTAGGCAAAGGCGTCGTTGCCCGCCGGGACGGGCGTGTGGGTGGTGAACAGGGTGGAGGCGGCGACCGCCTCGGTCGCGGTGCGGAAGTCCAGCCCGGCGCCGACGAGTTCGCGGACGCGTTCCAGCCCCAGCAGGGCGGCGTGGCCCTCGTTCATGTGGTACACCTGCGCCGGAACCTCCAGCGCCCGCAGCGCCCGGATGCCCGCGACCCCCAGCAGCACGTACTGCTGGAAGCGCAGCTCCTGGTTGCCACCGTAGAGGCGGGCGGTAAGCTTGCGGTCCTCGGCGGAGTTCTCGGGGACGTTGGTGTCCAGCAGCAGCACGCGGATGCGCCCGATCAGGAGTTCCCAGACGCGCACGTGGATGTCGCGCCCGGCGATCTGCACGGACACGCGGGCCTCCTCGCCTGCCGGGGTGCGGGCCGGGCGGAGGGGCAGGGTGGTCAGGTCCAGCTCGTCGTAGCCTTCCTCCTGCCAGCCGTCGCGGTTGAGCATCTGCCGGAAGTAACCCTGGTGGAAGAGCATCCCCACTGCCGTGAAGGGCAGCCCCAGGTCGGAAGCACTCTTGCAGTGGTCCCCGGCCAGCACCCCGAGGCCTCCGGAGTAGATGGGCAGCGACTCGTGGAAGCCGTACTCCATGCTGAAGTAGGCGACGGGCGACATCCCCGGCGCGTGGCGGCTGGCCCAGGTGTCGGTCTTGCCGAGATAAGCGTCAAAGTCCGCGATCACGGCGCGGTAACGCGCCAGGTAGGCGGGGTCGGCGGCCGCCTCGTCCAGCCGCGTCTGAGGAATTTCCAGCAGCAGCCGCACCGGATTGTGCTGGAAGCGCTCCCACAATGCAGGATCGAGGTCGTGGTACAGCGCCTGCGCGTGTGGGGTCCACGACCAGTAGAGGTTGTAGGCGAGGTCGGAGAGCCGGGCGAGGGCGGGCGGCAGCTCCGGAAGGACGGTGACCTGACCGAGAACGTTCATACCTGCCGAGCTTATCCGAAGCGGGGCCGGGGGTGGGGTCAGCCGCCCTCGTGCGGAAGGGCCTGACCCGAAGCCCTGCGCTCGGCCTGAACGCGCTGTTCCTCGCGCACCTCACGGTCGAGGAAGTAGTTCAGGGCCGTGCGGATGCCTGCGATGGCAGCCAGTTTGCCGATGTCGTCCCAGGTGGGGGCCACCGCCGTCTTGAGAATGTCGGCGGCGAGCAGCAATTCGAGGACCAGCGCGAGCCAGTGCCCCAGGCGCAGGCGCAGGCCCTCCATGCTCTGGCCCCGGCCCATGCGCCGGGCCAGGAGGTGCCACACGGCCTCCAGCACCGCGTAGCCCACGATGACGGCCGAGACCGCCTCCACCCCGGTGGCGAGGGTCAGGGTGACCTGCCGCACGAGGTCCTCCATAGGACCCAGAAAGCCCGCTGCCTCGGCTGTCATGGGGGCAGCCTACCGCGCTAGGGTGGAGGGGTGACCGGAGATGAGGCGCAGGCTCTGCTGCACGCCGAGGGCGAACGACTCTCCCGGCGGCTGGCGCAGGTGCTGGGCGGGGGCGAGGCCGACGTGGGGCGGGCACACCTGCTGGGGCTGAGCCTGGCGACCAATCTGGTGGGTGCCCTGATCCCCACCATCGAGCAGGTCTCGCGCCACGCCGGGCGGCCCCTGCACGCGCACCTCGTGCCGGATGGGCGCGGGCGGGCAGTGGTGGAGACGGCGACCCCGGACGGCGAGATTCGTGCCCGGCTCCCGGTCGACGATCTGCTCGAAGACGCCCTCTTCGTGCGCGGGCGGCTACACCCGGCCGTGTTTGCCCACCTCGAAGGCGGCATGACGGGCAGCGAGCACCACGCGGCGCGGACGCTGGCGGCCTGCCTGAAAAGTGCGCCCGTGCTGGACGCGCTGCGGCGGCAGCTCACGGGGTTGCTGCAAAAGTAGCGGGGAGAGGCTTACGCGCCTCTCCCCCGGATGTCCGCCCGGCTTCAGTTCAGGCGGGTGATGCGGTTCAGCGGTCCCGGCGTGACCGTGTTCGCCTTGAGGTAGTTCTGGAAGGCGTCGAGGTCCACGTCGCCGCCCGTGCGGTTGGTGCCCTGGGTGAAAACGGTGAAGTTGTCGCCGCCGTCGGCCAGGAAGTTGTTGATGGTGACCCGGTAGCTCGCGGCGGGGTCGAGGGCCACGCCGTTGAGGGTGATGCTCACGACCTTGCTGTCCTTGGGCTTGCTGGCGTCCCAGGTGTAGGCGAAGCCCTGGCTGACCTGCAGGATGCGGTTGGCCCCGGCGCTGGGGTTGTCGAACTGCTGCTCCAGCACCGCCTTGATCTGAGCGCCCGTCAGCGTGATCACAGTCAGGGTGTTGCCGAAGGGCTGCACCGCGAACACGTCGCCGTAGGTCACGGTGCGCGAGGGGTTGGCCCTGACCGGCAGGTCGGCGCGGATGCCGCCGGGATTCATGAAAGCGATCACGGCCCCGCCCTTTTCGGGGGCGCGGGTGGCCGCGAGTTGCGCGTCGGCGATGACGTCGCCTAAGGCGCTCTCGCCCGCCGCATTCGCGGTCCGGGTGATCTGCTCTGCGCCCAGGGTGGCGACGACCTGCGCGGCCACGGGGTCGGTGATGGCCTTAGCCTTTTGCACGATGGCGGTCATGGCCGGGTCCTTGGGGGCAGTCGCGGCATTCACCACGACGTTGCTCGCCCGCACGTCCAGCACGCGGTTGGCGCGGGTGTCGATCTTCAGATCGAGGCGCTGGAGCAGGTGGCCCAGGGCGTCCCCCTGAATCACGACGCGCTCCCGACCGTCGGGGCCGGGCACCCGGCAGTTGTAACCCCGGTGGGTGTGCCCGGTCATGACCGCGCTGATGGCGGGATCGAGCGTCCGGGCGATCTCCACGATGGGACCGCTGAGTGTCTTGCAGTCCACGATGTCGAACGCCTCGCCCGCCGTGCCCCCCTGATGAACCAGGGCGACGATGGCGTCGGCGCCCGCGGCCCTGATCTGGGGAATCACCGCGTTGATGGCACGCGCCTCGTCCTCGAAGCGCAGCCCCGCCACACCCGAGGGGGTCACGACGGTGGGCGTGTCCTCCAGCACCGCTCCCACAAAGGCCACTCGCGCCGGGCCGACCTTCACCAGCTTGTAGGCCGGGAAGACGCGCTGCCCGGTCTTCTCGTCCACCACGTTGGCGGCGATGTAGGTAAAGCCCGCCCCCGCGAAGGTGTTCTCGAACTTGCAGGCGCGGGTGGGGTCGTTGCTCGCGCAGCCGCCCTTCTGGAAGCGCTGAAGTTCCGCGAGGCCATAGTCGAACTCGTGGTTGCCCAGCACGTTGACCTGCATGCCGAGCCCGGTCAGCGCCTTGATGGTGGGCTCGTCGCGCAGCAGCCCGCTGATCAGGGGGCTCGCGCCCGTCATGTCGCCCACACCCACGAAGACGGTGTTGGGATTGGCCTTGCGGACCTCGGCGAGCACGCCGCCGATGGCCTCGACGCCGCCCGCCTGGATGGTCTGGGTCTTCGTGCGGTCGGCGGGGTCGGGAATGCGGAAGGAAGTGGGCAGCAGATTGCCGTGAAAGTCATTCACGCCGATGACGGTGACGTCCGTCTGCGAGGGACCCAGGATCAGGGAGCAACTGCTCAGGCTGAGCGCCGCACCCACCAGCATCAGATTCTTCTTCATGCGCCTCTCAGGATAACGGGGAACGGTCAGGGGCAGGTAAGGCGGGGTTCCGGGGAAACCGGGAAGGCCACCGCTCCGCCCGGCACCGGGGGGCGTCAGGGGAACGGGACCGTCCGAGCCTGCAAATGCTTTTGCACAGCCTTCAGGAAGGCAGAGGGGTCGGTCGTCTGCCCCTGCGCGAGATCGGGCCGCCCACCGCCCCGGCCCCCGGTCGTCTTCAACACCCCAGTCAGCAGCGTCCCGGCGGGAACCTCTGCCTGCCCGCTGCCGATTCCGCAACGCCCGGAAGGGGTCACGGCAGCGCACACCTCGCCGGGTGGGGTCGCGGCCAGCACGTCGGGGAGGAGAGCGGGGTCGTCCAGGGTCAGGGCTCGCAGCGGCACCCCCGCCACCTCCCCCACCGGGGCAGCGGTGACCAGCGCGGCGGCGAGCCGGGTTCGCAGGGCCGCCGCTTCCGCCTTCAGCGCGTCCCGCTCGTGGCCCAGGGCCGCCACCCGCGCGGGCAGGTCGGGCACGCCCACGCTGAAGCCCTGCGCGAGCGCCCGCGCGTCGTGGTAGGTCGCGGCCAGGAACTCGGCCGCCTCCTCCCCCGCCCGGAAGACCACTCGCGTCAGGCCGGAGCGGATGCGCTCGGTTCGCAGGACGACCACGGGCGCGGTCATCCCCGCGCGGGGAACGTGGACGCCACCGCAAGCGCTCACGTCGAAGGGCACCCCGGTCTCGTCCCGGAAGATCACCAGCCGCACCTGCCCGCGCACCTGGGGGGGGCGCCGGAGGGGGTAGTTCGGCAACTCGGCCTCGGGGACCACGCGCGTCTCCAGGGTCAGGTCGTGGCGGGCGAGCGTCTCCCGCAGCAGCCTCTCGGCCGCCCGCGCGTCGGCCTCGGTCGGGAAGCCTTCGAGGTCGAGGGTGCAGTCGGGGCCGCGCATCCCCACGGCGGCGACGCGGAAGGCCGGATTGATCCGGAAGAACGCCTGCGCGAGCAGATGTTCCCCGCTGTGGCGGGCCATCTGCCGCCAGCGGCGGGCAGGGTCCACCTCGCCCACGACGGGCGTGCCCACGGGGGGCGGGTCACCCTCCAGCGTGTGCCAGATCAACCCGCTCACCTTGTCCTTCTGGGTGTCAGTGACGCGGGCCTCGCCGCCCTCCCAGCGCAGCATCCCCGCATCGGCATTCTGGCCGCCGCCCTCGGGGTAGAAGGCGGTGGCGTCCAGGGCGACGCGCCCCTCCTCCACCGCCGTCACCGTGGCCGCGAAGCTGAGCTGGGTGGGGTCGTCGTAGTACAGCGGCCGGGTCATGCGGCCCCGTGCGGGCGGGGGGTCAGGCCGCGCTCGCGGACAAGGCGGCGGACCTCCTGACAGCGGCACGAGGAGTAGTCGCACAGCAGCGCCTCGGGATTAGCGGTGACCAGCCGGACGGTGGCGTCCACGAGGTCGCGCACCCGGTACAGCTCCAGGGTCGCATTCCCCACGGTCACGCTCTGGCCCGCGACGTGGGGCTTGACCCGCCCGAAGGCCGCCGAGCAGTTGGGAAAGGCGGTGGGGCGCACCTCGCCGCCCACGGGCACGTAACGGGTGAGCAGCGGCATCCCCGCCACGTGCTCGCCGTAATGGACGCTGGTGTTGCTGCCGAAGTCCACGCCCATCATCAACGCGAAGCCGTCCAGGTCGTACAGCGCCCCGATGGGCTGGTAGGGACTGTCCAGCGTCTGCACTCCTGTGATCTGCTCGGCCGCCTGCCCCAGCGCGATAAAGGACAGGGTGGGGTGAAAGGAGCGCACGGCGTCCGCGCGGTCCACGAGTTCCTGCGGCACCCGGCCGATGTCACGGCTGACGCGCAGATCACGGTGAAAGCGCTGATGCACGGGCGAGGTCGCGTGCCGCAGCAGCGTGCCGTAGGTAAAGGCCGGGGCCACCACCGTCGCGGTCCGTTCCGCCAGCGCGTCCACCACAGCCTTCGCCCCGCCCTCCAGTTGCCCGAACGAGCGCAGGCTGGCGTGCACGATCACATGCTGCGAGCCGGACAACCCCAGGGCCGCCAGCCCCTCGCCAAGATCGGAGGGCGTGACGACGGGCTTGCGGCGCAGGTTCAGCACGGGGGAAGTGTAGAGCAGTCGGCCACCCGCCGTCAGCGAGGAGCAAGCCAAAAGCCCCAGCCGAAGCCAGGGCCTTCTTGCTGTGGGCCAGGAGACGGCGATTACTTCACGAACAGCATCTGCCGGTAGGTGGGCAGGGGCCAGTGCGCGTCGGCGACCAGCTTTTCCAGGCGGTCGGCGGCCTGCCGCACCCCAGCCATCGCGGGGAGAATCTGGTCGCGCATGTGGTGGGCCTTTTCATGCACGGTGTCGCCGCCCAGCGCCCGGTTCTGCTCGCGCAGGGTGCCCAGGGCGTCGTACAGCTCGTCGGCGGCGGCTTCCACCTCGGCGGTGATCTCGCGCACGGCCCGGCTGCCCCCCGCCCGCGCGAGGTCGCCCAGGTACGCCACGGCGGCGGGCAAAATCATCGTCTGCGCCACCGATTCGGTCGTCTCGCCCTCGATGTTCACCGTCTTGAAGTAGATGTCGAAGAGGATTTCCTGCCGCGCCGCGAGTTCGCGCTCGGTAAGCACGCCGAAGCCCTCGAACAGGCGCACGTTCTTCTCGTCACTCAGGTGCTCGATGGCGTCCACGCTGGTCCGCAGGTTCAGCAGGCCGCGTTCCTCCTTGGCCTCGCGGTGCCACTCCCCCGAGTAGCCGTCCCCGTTGAAGACGATACGCTTGTGGGCCGTGTACGTCTCGCGCACGAGTTCGCCCACCGCCTCGTCGAGTTCCAGCCCGCGCGTCAGGCGGGCCTGCAACTCGGCGGTGAGGGTCTGGACCGCGTCCGCGACGATGGTGTTCAGCACCGTCACCGGGAAGGAGATGCTCTGCGAGGACCCCACCGCCCGGAACTCGAACTTGTTGCCGGTAAAGGCGAAAGGACTGGTGCGGTTGCGGTCCCCGGCGTGGCGGGGGATGGGCGGCAGCACGCTGGACCCCAGGCCCAGCAGCCCGGCTTCCGGCCCGCGCCCGCCCTCACCGGATTCGATGCGGTCGAGGATGTCGGTGAGTTCGCTGCCCAGGAAGATCGAGAGAATGGCGGGCGGCGCCTCGTTCGCGCCGAGGCGGTGGTCGTTGCTCGCGCCCGCGACCGAGATGCGCAGCAGGTCCTGATGCTCGTCCACGGCCTTGAGGACCGCCGTGCAGAAGAACAGGAACTGGAGGTTTTCGTGGGGGGTGTCGCCGGGTTCCAGCAGATTCTCGCCCGCGTCGGTGCTCATGCTCCAGTTGCAGTGCTTGCCCGAGCCGTTCACGCCCGCGAAGGGCTTCTCGTGCATCAGGCAGACCAGACCGTACTTGCGGGCGGTGTTGCTCAGCACCTGCATCAGCAGTTGCTGGTGGTCGGCGGCCACGTTGCTGGGCTCGAAGATGGGCGCGATCTCGAACTGGCCCGGCGCGACCTCGTTGTGGCGGGTCTTGACCGGGATGCCCAGGGCGTACAGTTGCAACTCGGCGTCGGTCATGAAGCTCAGCACCCGGTCGGGAATCGCGCCGAAGTAGTGGTCTTCGAGTTCCTGCCCGCGCGGCGGACGCGCCCCGAAGAGGGTCCGCCCGGTCATCACGAGGTCGGGGCGGCGGAAGTAGTACTCCTCGGCCACCAGGAAGTATTCCTGCTCGGCGCCCACCGTGCTGACCACCCGCGTGCCCTCGGACGCGCCGAAGAGGTGCAGGGCGGGCGCGACGGCCTTGTTCAGCGCCTCGGCCGAACGCAGCAGCGGCGTCTTGAGGTCGAGCGCCTCCCCGGTCCACGAGGCGAAGGCGGTCGGGATGCACAGGGTCGCCCCGTTGCTGTGCCGGATGATGAAAGCCGGGCTGGAGGGGTCCCAGGCGGTGTAGCCCCGCGCCTCGAAGGTGGCCCGCAGGCCGCCCGAGGGAAAGGAGGAGGCGTCGGGTTCGGCCTGGATCAGTTCCTTGCCGCTGAAGGCCGCGATCGCGAGGCCGTCCCCGTTGGGCGAGACGAAGGCGTCGTGCTTCTCGGCAGTCGAGCCGGTGAGCGGCTGGAACCAGTGGGTGTAGTGGGTCGCGCCGCGCTCCATCGCCCACGTCTTCATGGCGAGCGCGACCGTGTCCGCGATGCCGGGGTCGAGCCGCTCCCCGCGCTCCACGGTCGCCCGCAGGCTCTTGTAGGCGGGCTTGGAGAGCCGGGCCTTGAGTTCTTCCAGCGTCAGCACGTCGCGGGCGAACAGCTCGCTGACGACCTCGGCGGGGGTGGGCACCTCGGCCCGTTCGACCCGCCAACTGCGGGCAGCGGTGAGCACGTCAAAGTCGTGGTTCATGGTTTCCTCCTGGGGTCAGGTGGGCCAGGAAGCGGCGCCGCCTGCGAATGACCGGAGTATGGGGGCGAGGGTGCAGGCTGGTCAACTTCTGGCGAACAGATTGCATAGATAGTCCCAAATTCCGCTTCCATCCGGCACGGCGCATGCAGATCGGTCTCCAAAACTTGATCAGGTCTGGAACATCTCCCCACCACCCCTTATCGTGACTCCCGGAGGCCCCCTGTTCATGACCCCTGCCCTGTCCGCCGCTGCCCGCCACCTGCTCGACCGCCTGAACGACGAGGGGGTCGAGTTTCTGCGGCTGCAATTCACCGATATCCTCGGCGCGACGAAGAATGTGGAGGTGCCGCGCTCGCAGTTCGAGAAGGCCCTGCGCGGCGACGTGACCTTCGACGGGAG
The DNA here is from genome assembly GCF_002953415.1 of Deinococcus sp. NW-56. Lineage (NCBI taxonomy): Bacteria > Thermotogati > Deinococcota > Deinococci > Deinococcales > Deinococcaceae > Deinococcus > Deinococcus sp. NW-56. The sequence continues at coordinate 1,374,684 of NZ_CP026516.1, forward strand.
CGCGGTCGAGGGCTTCACCCGCGTCGAGGAGAGCGACATGTTGCTCTCGCCGGACCTCTCCACCTTCCTGATCTACCCCCCCTTCTCGGACGAGGACCGCGAGGGAGGCCGGGTCGCCCGGCTGATCTGCGACGTGACGCTGCCGGACAGCACACCCTTTGAGGGCGATCCCCGGCGGGTGCTGCGGCGGCAGGTCGAGCGGGCCGCCGCGTTGGGGTTCGAGATGCTGGTGGGCACCGAACCCGAGTTCTTCCTCTTCGAGCGCCCGGCGCCCGGCAGCGGGGCGCGGCAGGGCACGGTGACGCACGACCGGGCAGGCTACTTCGACCTCGCGCCCGTGGACCGGGGCGAGCGCATCCGGCGGGAGATCACCCAGCACCTCGTCGGGATGGGCTTCGAGATCGAGGCCGCTCATCACGAGGTCGCGCCGGGGCAGCACGAGATCGACTTCCGCTACGCGCCCGCGCTGGAGGCCGCCGACCGCCTCGCCACCTTCAAGTTCGTGGTCAAGCGGGTGGCGCTGGAGCACGGGCTGCTGGCGAGCTTTCTGCCCAAGCCCATCGCGGGGGTCAGCGGCTCGGGGATGCACTGCCACCTCAGCCTGATGCGCGGCGGCGAGAACGCCTTCGCGGATGCGGGGGCTGAAGACGGGCTCTCGCTCACCGCCCGGCAGTTCATCGCGGGGCTGCTGGAGCATGCGGAGGGCATGGCGGCGATTACCAATCCGCTGGTCAACTCCTACAAGCGGCTGGTCCCCGGCTTCGAGGCCCCGGTCAACGTGGCCTGGAGCACGGGCAACCGCTCGGCGCTGATCCGCATCCCCGCCAAGCGCGGCGCGTCCACCCGCGCCGAGGTGCGGATGCCCGACCCCAGTTGCAACCCCTACCTCGCCCTGGCCGTGATGCTGGCCGCAGGACTCGACGGCATCGAACGCGGGCTGGAGCCACCTCCCGCCATCGCCCGCAACATCTTCCGCATGACCGTGCGCGAAAAAAGGCACCACCGGGTCCGCGACCTGCCGGGCGACCTGCGTGAGGCCGTGGGCGAACTGGAGCGCGACGAGGTGCTGGGGGCTGCCCTGGGCGAGCATGTCATGGACCGCTACGTCACGGCCAAACGCGCCGAGTGGGCCGAGTACAACGCGGCGGTCCACGCCTGGGAACTGGAGCGCTATCTGGAGCTGATCTGACCTGTGTTCGGAGCGTTCCACGGATATCGGGGCCATCTGCCGCTGTCTACCGCCCGCAGAGGAGACCAAGCGCCCTCACGCATGGGTCACAGGTGGGTCAAAAAGGCGGGACAGGAAACTCGGTTGCTTGAACAGGCCTATCCGCGCAATCGGGACAGAATCATCCCTTTATTGCTTCCCCTTTTTTGCCGCTGGCGAGATGAGCGCCGCGTTGACTTCCCCTTTAGGTGTCCCTACAATCAGGCCACCCGACAACGGCGCCCCTAAAGCGCGAATACCCCTGGAGGAAGCATGAAGAGCACCGCCCTGAGCCTGTCCGTGTTGGCCGCACTCGCCCTGGGGAGCGCCAGCGCCCAGACCACCGTCAAGATCGCCACGCTCTCGCCGCTCTCGGGTGGTCAGAGCGACCTCGGCACCCAGATTCGCAACGGCGCCCAGCTCGCCGTGAACGAATACAAGGCGCAGTTCCAGAAGCTGGGAATGAACCTCCAGCTCACCGCCTACGACGACCAGGCCGACCCCGCGACCGGCACCGCGCAGGCCCGCAAGATCGCCGCCGACCGCTCGATCCTCGCGGTCGTGGGCACCCTGAACTCGGGCGTGGCGATTCCCAGCAGCCAGGCGCTGGTGTCCAGCCGCGTGGCGATGGTCAGCCCGGCGAACACCGCGAACAACGTGACCGACCGGGGGCTCAGCAACATGAACCGCATCGTCGCCCGTGACGACGCGCAGGGTCCGGCGGGCGCGAACTTTCTGGCCGACAACCTCAAGGCCAAGAAGGTCTACCTGATCAACGACAAGACCGCCTACGGCGAGGGCCTGACCAAGGAAGTGGAAAAGGCACTCAAGGCCAAGGGCGTGCAGGTCGTGGGCAACGAGGGCACCGAGGAGAAGAGTGACTTCTCCTCCATCGTGGCCAAGATTCGCCTCCAGCGGCCCGACGCGGTCTACTTCGGCGGCATCTACAACCAGATCGGCGTCTTTATCAAGCAGCTCCGGGAAGCCGGAATCACCACCCCGGTCATGGGCGGCGACGGCATGGACAGCTCCGAACTCGCCACCATCGCGGGCAAGGGCGCGACCAACATCTACTTCACGACCGTGGCCGCACCCATCGACGCCCTTCCGGCGGCCAAGACCTTCGCCGCCAACTTCCAGAAGACCTTCAAGGATCAGGCCCAGGGCTTCGCAGCCTTCGGGTATGACGCCGCCAAGGTCGTGCTGCAGGGCATCCTGGCCGCGCACAAGGCCAACGGCAACAAGGTGCCCAGCCGCACACAGGTCGAGTCGGCGATCCGCAAGGGCAACTTCACCGGGCTGCTCTCGGGCAACGTTTCGTTCAACAGCGTGGGGGACCGCAAGAGTGCCACCCTCTACGTGATGAACGTGCAAGGGGGCAAGTACCGTCTCTCGGCCCGCCTGCCTGTCCGACCCGCCCGCCAGTAATACCCGGCAAGCACAGGGACTCCCTGCACTGGGGGCTGGGCGACGGAGGCCCAGCCCCCTTCCTGTGGCCCGGCTTCAAATGTGATCTGACGCGCTAACGTGCGGGTGGCTCCTTCGCGGGCTCCGGTATTCGTTTTCCCCTCTTCCCCGCCCCGACCGGGGCACCCTTTTTCCCGAAAGGAGTAGGACCTTGGATCTCGCCACCCTGCTGCCATTTCTCGTGAACGTGATCGCGGGCGGCCTCGTGCTGGGCTTCGTGTACGCGATCATCGCGCTGGGCTACACCATGGTGTACGGCGTGCTGCAACTGATCAACTTTGCCCACTCGGAGGTCTTCGTGACGGGCGCGGTCGTGGGCTTCGAGGTCTTCCGGGTGCTGACCCCCAGCCCCATGAACGGCTACCTCAAGCTGCTGATCGCGCTGCTGGCGGCGATGCTGATCTCGGGAACGCTCAACGTGCTGATCGAGCGCCTGGCCTACCGGCCCCTGCGGAACGCGCCCAAGCTGGTGCCGCTGATCACGGCCATCGGCGTGTCGCTGATCTTGCAAGACGTGCTGCGGCTCATCGAGGGCTTCCAGGGCCGCTTCGACCTGACCTATACGCTGCCCGAAGGCTTTTCCGGCAAGTTCTGCGGCGAGGGCAGCAGCTGCGTGGCCCTGGGCAATACCCTACGGACCATTGGCCTGGACCTGCAGCTCAAGGACGTGATCCTGATCGCGGTCTCGCTGCTGAGCCTGGGCGTGCTGAACTACCTCGTCAACCGCACCCGGCTGGGCAAGGCGATTCGCGCGGTGGCGCAGGACCGCGTGACCGCCGGGCTGATGGGCATCGACTCGAACCGCATGATCAGCGCGACCTTCCTGATCGGCGGGGCGCTGGGCGGCATCAGCGGCGTGCTGTTCGGCATGAAATTCGGCACCGTGAACGCCTACTCGGGCTTCGATCCCGGCATCATCGCCTTCACGGCGGCCGTGCTGGGCGGCATCGGTTCGATTCCCGGCGCGGTGCTGGGCGGGCTGACGCTGGGCGTGATTCAGAACCTGATCGGCGTGACGAACATCTTCGGCGGGCTGCTGGGCATCGCCAACCTCGAGGCGATTGACGCCTCCTACCAGCGGATCGGGGCCTTTATCGTGCTGGTGCTGATCCTGATCTTCAAGCCGACCGGCCTGCTCGGCAAGAGCAACGTGGAGAAGGTATGACGGCGGTACATTCCGTCTCGCCCCGGCGGGTCACCCCCGACCGCACTGGGCTGCTGCTCCTGATTTTTCTGGTGACGAGTGCGCTGCTGCTCGTCTCGCACAACCGGGACCTGCTGGGCACCCTGGGGAGCCTGGGGACGCTGCTGCAAAACCCCATCGTGGAAGCGATCGTCGTGTCGCTCTTCCTGGCGAACGTGCTGTTCGCGTACCTGTGGCGGGCCGCGCCGTGGGCCAAGGCGCTGGTCGGGCTGGGGAGCCTGCTGCTGATCCTGCCGTGGGCCGGGCAGGAGGACACCTCGCTGCTCGACCTGAGCATCCAGATCATGATCTTCGCGGCGCTCGCCCTGGGATTGAACATCGTGGTGGGCCTCGCGGGCCTGCTGGACCTGGGGTACGTGGCCTTTTTCGCGGTGGGGGCCTACACCTGGGGCATCTTTGCGAGTCCCCGCTTTGCAGAGATCCTGCGCTACTACGGTGAGAACCCCGGCGCGACGAACGCCGGAACCCTGGCATTGGGCCTGTTCCTGACGGCGGTCACGGCGGCGAGCATGGTGGCGATCAACCGGCACCACCGCCGGGTGCCCCCCACCCGCGCCTCGTCGTGGAGCTTCGGGCTGGCGAGCCTGGGGCTGGTCGCGGGCCTGATCCTGACCGCCCGCGCCCTGCTGGTCCTCAACGCCTTCCGGGCCGAGGGGCTGGCGACCGGCATCGATCCGAATTTCTTCTGGCTGTTCCTCGCGCTGAGCATCCTGGCGGCCGCCATCGTGGGCGTGCTGATCGGCCTGCCCGTGCTGCGGCTCAAGGGCGATTACCTCGCCATCATCACGCTGGGGCTGGGCGAGGTCATCCGGGTGCTGGCGAACAACCTCGACCTGTACTCGGCGGGATCGCAGGGCATCACGCCCATCAAGAGCGCGTCGGTGGGCTGGTTCGACACGCTGGCCGCGCGGCTGGGCTTCGCGGAGGACCAGTACGGCCTGCTGTTCCTGTATGCGCTCTCGCTGCTGATGGTGGCGCTGATCCTGATCGTGAACGTGCGGCTCGACCGCTCGCGCATCGGCCGGGCCTGGATCGCCATCCGTGACGACGAGGTCGCGGCGCAGGCGATGGGCGTGCCGCTGGTGCAGACCAAGCTGATCGCCTTTGCGACGGGGGCCTCCTTTGCGGGCGTGATGGGCATGATCTTCGCGGCCAAGCAGACCTTCGTTTCTCCCGAGAGCTTCAACCTGTTCCAGTCCATCGGCGTGCTGAGCATGGTGATTCTGGGCGGCATGGGATCGTTCCCCGGCGTGATTCTGGGAGCGGCGGTGGTGACGCTGCTCAACCTCCGCATCCTGCCTGGCCTGGGCGAGGCGACGGCGGGCCTGAGCTGGATTCCGCAGCAGGCCAATCCGGGGCAACTCCAGCGCCTGATTTTCGGGGCGATTCTGGTCGCCATGATGCTGCTGCGCCCGGAAGGCCTGCTGCCCAGCCGCCGCCGCACGCTGGAGCTGCACCACGAGGACAATCAGGAAGACGACAGCGCCAAGGGCACCGGCCCGGCCCTCACGAGCGGCGGGGGCGACGTGTACAGCCCCGGTCTGGAAACGCGCCGGGAAGACGAACCCGCAGGAGGGTCCAAGTGACGGCCTACCAGGGGAGTACGCCCCTCATTCTCGACGTGCAACACCTCACCAAGACCTTCGGTGGGCTGACGGCCGTCAACGACGTGACCTTCGGCGTGCCGCAGGGCGGGATCATCTCGGTGATCGGGCCGAACGGAGCGGGCAAGACGACCTTCTTCAACCTGATTACCGGCATCTACGCGCCCGACCGGGGCACCATCCGGCTGGCCGGGCGCGACCTCGTGGGGCTGCGGCCCGATCAGGTGGCGGCGGCCGGGATCGCCCGCACCTTCCAGAACATCCGCCTGTTTTCCTCCATGACCGCCGAGGAAAACATCATGGTGGGGCGGCACAGCCGCCTGAAGGCCAGCTTTCTGGACGCTGTGCTGCACACGCGCGGCTTTCACGACGCCGAGCGCGAAGCCCGCGAGACGGCGCGGATCATGCTCGACTTCGTGGGGCTGGGGCGGTGGCGGGGTGAACTGGCGACGAACCTCCCCTACGGCGACCAGCGCAAGCTGGAGATCGCCCGCGCCCTGGCGACCACGCCGAAGCTGATCCTGCTGGACGAACCGGCGGCGGGCATGAACCCGCGCGAGACCGAGGACCTCAAGGCCCTGATCCGCGCCATCCGCGACGACCTCGGCGTGACGGTGGTGCTGATCGAACACGACATGCGGCTGGTGATGACCCTGTCCGAGAACATCACGGTGCTGGACTACGGCACCAAGATCAGCGAGGGCCTGCCCCATCAGGTTCGCAACGACCCCGCCGTGATGGAAGCCTACCTGGGGCGCGGCGCGGCGGCCGGGGACTACGGCAAGGAGGCCAGATGACCGCAGCGACGACCGCGGGCGAGACGGGCGCGGCTCCGCTGCTGGAGCTGCGCGGGGTGCACACCTACTACGGCCAGATTCACGCCCTCAAGGGGCTGGACATGACCGTGAAGGAGGGCGAGATCGTTGCCCTGATCGGCGGCAACGGGGCGGGCAAGACGACCACCCTGCGGACGGTCAGCGGGATGATGAAGGCGCGGGCCGGGCAGGTGATCTACGCCGGGCAGGACGTGACCGGCGTGCCCGCCCACACCCTGCTGGGCCGGGGCATGAGCCACGTCCCGGAAGGCCGCCGCATCTTTCCGCAGCTCACGGTGCGCGAGAATCTGGAGGTGGGCGCCTACTCGGTCACCGACCGGGGGCTGATCGAGCAGCGCATTCAGGAAGGCTTCGCGCTGTTTCCGCGCCTGAAGGAGCGCGAGAACCAGCTCGGCGGGACCATGTCGGGCGGCGAGCAGCAGATGCTGGCGATTGCCCGCGCCCTGATGGTCAACCCCAAACTGCTGCTGCTGGACGAACCCAGCATGGGGCTGTCGCCCCTGTTCGTGGAAGCGATCTTCGACATTGTGCAGATGCTCAACCGCGAGCGCGGCACCACCATCCTGCTCGTCGAGCAGAACGCGAGCATGGCGCTGGGGATCGCCCACCACGGCTACGTCCTCCAGACGGGCGAGATTCGCCTCAGCCGCGCGGCGGCCGAACTCGCCCGCGACGAGACGGTGCGCAAGGCTTATCTGGGCGACGAGTAGGGTTCGGGTTGAGGGGCCGCCTTCCCATCCGGGGGGCGGCCCCATTCATTGCACCCGGTTCATGGCCCTTCGTACGTCTACGCCGCCTGGGGACGGGTAGGGTCAACCATGCGACTCTCCCACCTCGGCGCGGCGGCCTTGCTCCCGGCCCTCCTCTCGGCGTGCCTGCCTGCCCCGCAGGCTTTTGACCCAGCGCGGTTGCCCGAACCCACCGACCTCGGCGCGAAGAATGCACCGATGGAATGGTGGTACGTCTCGGGCTACCTGCCGGAGTCGGGGCTGGCCTTTCACTGGGCGCAGTTCAAGGTGAACTACCGGGGCATTCCGTACCACGCCGGGCACGTGGCGGTGACCGACCTGCGGACCGGGCAGCTCAACTTCTACGAGAACGGGGCGCAGCAGGCCCGCTTCGGCTTTCCGCCCCTGCGGGTCGAGCAGGGCGAGTGGCGGCTGCGGCAGGAGGGGGCCGCTTATACCCTGCGGGCCGGGCCGCTGAACCTCACGCTCACACCGCGCAAGGGGCCGGTGGTGCATCCGCCGGGGTACTCGGGCACGCCGGAGGTCGGGCGGCTGTACTACCAGAGCATCACCCGGCTGGACGTGGCGGGGACGGTGCTGGTGCCGGGGGCCGGGGCGCGGACGGCGACCGGGCGGGCGTGGCTCGACCACCAGTGGGGCGACCAACAGCCCGGCGCCCAGGCCCGCTGGGACTGGTTCGGGCTGCACCTCTCGGACGGCTCGGACCTGATGCTCTACCGGGTGCGGAATGCGGCGGGCCAGGTGGTGCAGGTCGCCGCCTCGCGGGTGGACGCGGCAGGAGTGGCGCGGGAGGTGCCGGGGGTCACGATGACGCCGGGCCGCACCTGGCGCAGCCCCAGCGGGCGCGATTACGTGCTGACGTGGCAGGTCACCGCGCCGGACCTCACCCTGACCCTGGAACCCGTGCGCGACGAGCAGGAACTCCTCTCGCGCAACACCTCGGTCGCCTACTGGGAGGGGCCGGTGCGTGGGTCGGGGATGCTCGCGGGGCAGCCCATCACCGCCGAAGGAATGGGGGAGTTCGTGGGCGGCCTACTGACGCGGGCCGAGGGTGGGCGCTTCGTGCCGTCCGGGCGATAAAGGGAAGCACGTCACCCCATCCTCGACTCTAGAAACTTGACATGACCACACTCAAGTCGCACAATGGGGGCACTTGAGGAGGTTCCCTTGAATCCCGAACGCTTCACCGAGGCGGCGCTGCAGGCCATAGCCGCTGCCCAACAGCTCGCCCAGTCCAACCACCAACAGACCCTGACCGTCGCGCACGTCCTGCGGACGCTGCTCGACAACGACACCGCCGCCCGCGCGGTCACGTCGGCGGGGGGCGACCTCTCGGCGATTCGCGCCGCGCTGGACGCCGAACTCGCCAAACTCCCGCGCGTGCAGGGCGGCGGTGAGAACCTGTACCTCGACCCCGCGCTGAGCCGTGCCCTGCAAGCGGCCGAGAAGGAAGCGCAGGCGCTGGGCGACGCCTTCGTCGCCGCCGACACGCTGCTGCTCGCGCTGCGCGGGGAGAGCCGCACCGCTGGCCTGCCCGCCGAAGCGGCGCTGCGCCAGGCCGTTCAAGACGCCCGGAAAGGAAAGACCGTGACGACCAAGACCGCTGAACAACAATTCGACGCGCTGGAAAAGTACGGGACCGACCTGACCCAGCGTGCCCGCGACGGCAAGTTCGACCCGGTGATCGGCCGCGACGAGGAGATTCGCCGCGTGATGCAGATTCTGCTGCGCCGCACCAAGAACAACCCCGTCCTGATCGGGGAACCCGGCGTCGGCAAGACCGCCATCGCGGAGGGGCTCGCCATCCGGATCGTGAAGGGCGACGTGCCCGAGGGCCTCAAGAACAAGCGCATCGTCTCGCTGGAGATGGGCAGCCTGCTCGCGGGGGCCAAGTTCCGGGGCGAGTTCGAGGAACGGCTCAAGGGCGTGATCGAGGAAGTCGTGCAGTCGGCGGGCGAGGTCATCCTCTTCGTCGACGAGATTCACACCATCGTGGGTGCGGGCAAGACGGAAGGCAGCCCCGACGCGGGCAACATGCTCAAGCCTGCACTGGCCCGTGGCGAACTGCACCTGATCGGCGCGACCACCCTCGACGAGTACCGCGAGATCGAGAAGGACCCCGCGCTGGAACGGCGTTTCCAGCCCGTCTTCGTGGACGAGCCCAGCGTGGAGGACACCATCTCCATCCTGCGCGGGATCAAGGAGCGCTATCAGGTCCACCACAACGTCGAGATCACCGACCCCGCGCTGGTCGCCGCCGCGCAGCTCTCGCACCGCTACATCTCCGACCGGCAACTGCCCGACAAGGCCATTGACCTGATCGACGAGTCGGCCGCCCGGCTGCGGATGGCGCTGGAATCCAGCCCCGAGCGCATCGACCAGCTTCAGCGCCGCAAGCTGCAACTGGAGATCGAGCGCGAGGCGCTGCGGCGCGAGAAGGACCAGGACTCGCAAAACCGCCTGCTGGATATCGAGGAGTCGCTGAAGGCCGTCACCGACGAGCTGAGCGAGGTTCGCAGCCGCTGGGAGGCCGAGCGCGGCGAAGTTCAGGCGCTGCGCGAGAAGCGCGAGGCGCTCGACGGGGTCCGCACCGAGATCGAGCGTGCCCGGCGCGAGTACGACCTCCAGAAGGCCGCCGAGCTGGAATACGGCACCCTGCCCCAGTTGGAACGCGAGGTGCAGGAGCTGGAACGGAAGCTCAAGGACGCCGAGTTCGCGCATATGGAGGTGACCGAGGAGGACATCGCCGCCGTCGTGAGCCGCTGGACGGGCATTCCGGTGAGCAAGCTGATGGAAGGCGAGCGCGAGAAGCTGCTGCGGCTGGAAGAACAGCTTCACAGCCGGGTGGTGGGCCAGGACCGCGCCATCGTCAGCGTGTCCGACGCGATTCGCCGTGCCCGCGCGGGCTTGAACGACCCCAACCGGCCGCTGGGAAGCTTCATGTTCCTGGGACCGACGGGCGTGGGCAAGACCGAGCTGGCGAAGGCGCTGGCCGAGTTCCTCTTCGACTCCAGTGACGCGATGGTCCGCCTCGACATGTCCGAGTACATGGAGAAGCACACGGTGGCCCGCCTGATCGGGGCGCCTCCCGGCTACGTGGGCTACGAGGAAGGCGGCCAGCTTACCGAGGCTGTGCGGCGCCGCCCCTACGCAGTGATCCTGCTCGACGAGATCGAGAAAGCGCACCCCGACGTGTTCAACGTTCTGCTGCAGGTGCTGGACGATGGCCGCCTGACGGACGGCCAGGGCCGCACGGTCGACTTCCGCAACACGTTGATCATCCTGACCAGCAACATCGGCTCGCCGCTGATCCTGGAGATGCAGCACCGGGGCGAGAGCGCCGAGGCGATCCGCGAGGCCGTGATGGAGGAACTGCGCGGCGAGTTCCGGCCGGAGTTCCTCAACCGCGTGGACGACATCATCGTGTTCGACGCGCTGACCCCGGCCGACCTGCACCGCATCGTGGATATCCAGACCCAGGGCCTGCGGCGGCGTCTGGCCGAGCGCCGGGTCGCCCTGCACCTCACCGACACGGCCAAGGACCGCCTCGCGCAGATCGGGTATGACCCCGCCTTCGGTGCCCGGCCCCTCAAGCGGGCCATCGCCCGCGAGATCGAGACGCCACTCGCGCGCGAGATTCTCTCCGGCCACGTCACCGACGGCAGCAGCCTGACGGTGGACTACGACGGGCAGGGGTTCCGGTTCGAAACGGGTGTGCTGAACTGAGGCAGGACAAAGCCGCCGCCCCTACGTGGGGCGGCGGCTTCATTTGTTCGGCTTAGCGGCGGGTCGTGTTGCTGGTGTTCACGACCGTCTGGGTGTAGCGCTTGCCCCCCAGCCCGGCGAGGCCCAGGATTCCGGCGAGGCCCAGCCAGCCCCAGTCGGTGGCAGAGTCGGTGGCCTCGGCGGGAGCGTTGGTGCCGGTGGTTTCGCCTTCGCTGCCGTCGGTCTGGGCGTATGCCGTCACGGGAAGGGCCAGCACGGCCGCCAGGGTCAGGGTCTTGAGCACGTTCTTCTTCATGAGGAGCAGTGTGACGCATCCTCCAGACGGGAGAGATGACGGTGCCTTGAGCAAACCTGTATGTGCGCGGGGCGGGGCCATTCAGGCGCCCGATTTCCACACCAGCCCCACCGCTTCCTCCACGCTGCGGACCCCCTCGCGCCCGTCCAGGCCGGGCGGCACGATGAGCTGGCGGTAGCCCGCGCGGGTCGCCTCCTCGGCGCGGCGCAGGGCGCCCTGGGTCGAGCGGACCTCACCCGCCAGCCCGACCTCCCCGAAGACCGCCACGTTGTCCGGCAGCGCCCGGCCCACGACCGCCGAGTACACGGCGAGCGCGACCGCGAGGTCGAGGCCGGGGTCGGGGACCTTCAGGCCGCCCGCGAGGTTCACGTACACGTCCAGCCCACCCAGCGTCAGCTCCAGCCGCCGCTCCAGCACCGCCAGGACCACGTCCACCCGGCGCGGATCGAGGCCCACGACCACCCGGCGGGCATTGGGGTAGGGCGTCTTGCTGGCGAGGGCCTGCACCTCCAGCAGCATGGGCCGCTGGCCGTCGATGGTCGCCGCCACGACGCTGCCGGGTACGCCGACGGGCCGCTCGGCGAGAAAGGCCGCCGAGGGATTTTCGACGGCGACCAGCCCCTCGCCGCGCATCTCGAAGACGCCGAGTTCTCCGGCCTGCCCAAAGCGGTTTTTCACCGACCGCAGGAGGCGGAAGGCCCCGACCGTCTCCAGAAAGACGGTGGTGTCCACGATGTGCTCCATCACCTTCGGTCCGGCGACGGTGCCCTCCTTGGTGACGTGGCCCACGAGGACGGTCGCGGTGCCCGTCTCCTTGGCGGCGCGGGTGAGCAGGGCGGTCCCCTCACGCACCTGCGCCACGCCGCCGGGGGTGCCGTCGCCCTCCACGGTGACGGTCTGGATGGAGTCCACGATGCACAGAGCAGGCTTGTGCTCGGCCATCAGCGCGGCGACGTGCTCGGCGCGGGTGTCGCGGGTGAGCTGAATCTCGGCGGTGACCCCCAGACGGTCGGCCCGCAGGCGAATCTGCTCCAGCGATTCCTCGCCCGCGACGTAGAGCACCGTTTGCCCCTGCCGGGCGAGGCGGTCGGCCACTTGCAGCAGCAGGGTGCTCTTGCCGATGCCGGGTTCGCCGCCGATCAGGGTGACGCCGCCCGCGACCAGTCCGCCCCCCAGCACCCGGTCGAGCTCGGGGATGCCCGTGGGCGTGCGGGGTTCCTCGCGCCGCCCCACGCCCGACAGTGGGGTGAGCTTGCCGCCGGTGACGCCGCCGTAGCCGCCCGCGCCGCCCGGCCGGGCCTTGCCGGTGGCGACCGTGGGCACCTCCTCCTCGAAGGAGTTCCAGGCCTGACAGTTCGGGCAGCGGCCCAGAGGCTTGGCCGACTGGTAGCCGCAGGAGGTGCAGACGTACTTGGTCGTGACTCTCGCCACGCGGCCTACCCGTTGGGCCTGGCGTCCGCCCGCCAGTAGTCGCCGCCCCCGGTGGCAAGATAGTCCCCGTCCACCAGCTCGGTCAGCAGCACGGAGGGGTCTTCCAGCGTGCTGTGGTCGTGCAGCAGCGCCGAGACCTCGTCCTCCGAGTAGCGGCGGCCCGGCTCGAACAGCCCGGTGAGGTGGTCGAGGATGGCGAGCTGGTGCGCCCGGCGGCGGTCGGAGGGCCAGCCGGTGATGCGGCCGTGTTCATCTTGAAAGGCGGCGATGCTTTTGGTCATGGGGGGCATGCTAGCGGGTGAGGGGGTGGGAGACCGTGGCGGGGGTGGAGACCCCTCACCCCGCTGCTTCGCAGCGCCCCTCGGCAAGCAGCTCTACGAGTCTCCCAGAGGTAGAGGGGAAAAGAAAAAACCCTCTCCCCAGGGGAGAGGGCCTCGCGCAGCGAGGGGTGAGGGGTCTTCTCAGGCCAGAATCTGCGGCGGCGCGGTCATTCCGCGCTCGAACTGGATGCCGTCCTCGCCCAGCACGACGCGCAGTTCCTCGCCCGCGTGCCCGAGGAGTTCCAGCGCCAGCGGGTCTTCGAGTTCCTCGCGGACCAGGGTGCGGAGCTGGCGGCTGCTTCCGACCGCGTGCTTGGGGCTGCGGGCCTTGAGCTTGCCCACCAGCCACGCGGCGATGGCCGGATCGAAGGTCACGTTCAGCTCGCGGCTGGCGAGTTCCTCGCGCATCTCGCCGAGAAGCTGCTGCGCCACCCGCACCAGTTCCTCCTCGCCCAGCGGCCGGAAGCGAATCACGTCGTCGAGGCGGTCAAGGAATTCCGGCGTGAAGATGTGCCGCAGCGGCGTGTTGGAGTCCTGCGTGACCGGGCTGAAGCCCACCGTCGGGTTGACGTTGAAGCCCGTGTTGCTGGTCATGATGATGATGGTGCGGCGGAAGTCCACCGTGCGGCCCAGGCCGTCGGTGAGGCGGCCGTCGTCCAGCACCTGCAGGAAGGTGTTGTACACGTCCGGGTGCGCCTTCTCGATCTCGTCAAGCAGGATCACGCTGAAGGGCTGGCGGCGCACAGCCTCGGTCAGGCGCCCGCCCTGCTCGAAGCCCACGTAGCCGGGAGGCGAGCCGATCAGCTTGGAGATGGAGTGCGACTCCTGAAACTCGCTCATGTCCACCCGGATCAGGCTGCGTTCGGAGCCGAACAGCGTCCGCGCGAGCGCCTTGGCGAGGTGGGTCTTGCCCACCCCGCTGGGACCGACGAACAGGAAGCTGGCCGCCACACGGGTGCGTCCACCCAGGCCCACGCGGGCGCGACGCAGGGCGCTGGAAAGCGCCTTGATCGCGTCGGGCTGGCCGTACACCTGATCGGTGAGCTGGGTTTCGAGGTCGGTGAGCTGCGCGGCCGACTCCTCGGAGTACACGCCGCCCATCGAGTTGATGACGCTCTCGATGTCCTCGCGGGTGACGTAGGGCTCGCCGTCTTCGGTCTCCGCGACCGGGAGGCCCACGCTCATGTTCAGGCGGACGCGGCTGGCGGCCTCGTCGATCAGGTCGATCGCCTTGTCGGGGAAGTTCCGGCCCGGCAGCGAGCGTTCGCCGATGCGGACGGCGAGTTCCAGCGCCTGCTCGGGAATTTGCACCCCGTGGTGCTCCTCGTAGCGGGGGCGCAGGCCGCGCAGAATCTGGAGGGTTTCGGCGGGGCTGGGTTCCAGCACGATGACGGGCTGGAAGCGGCGCTCCAGCGCGGCGTCCTTCTCGATGTAGCGGTGGTACTCGCCCGTGGTCGTCGCGCCGATGACCTGAATCTCACCGCGCGAGAGGGCGGGCTTGAGGATGTTCGCCGCGTCGAGGGTGCCCTCCGCGCCGCCCGCCCCGACCAGGGTGTGCAGCTCGTCGATAAAGGCCATCACCTTGGCGTTGCGGAGTTCCTCGATAATCTGCCGCAGCCGCTCCTCGAACTCGCCGCGGTATTTGGTCCCGGCCACGACGCCCGAGAGGTCGAGGCTGACCAGGCGGACGCCGTGCAGGTTGGGCGGCGTGCGCTTCTCGTGGATGGCGAGCGCGAGGCCCTCCACGATGGCGGTCTTGCCCACGCCGGGGTCGCCGATCAGGACGGGGTTGTTCTTGGTGCGCCGGGTCAGGATCTGGGTGACGCGCCGGATCTCCTCCGAGCGGCCGATGACGGGATCGAGCTTGCCCTCGCGGGCCTGCTGGGTCAGGTCGCGGCCGTACTCGTCGAGGAAGGGGGTGGCGACGGGCTTGGCCGCCTTGCCGGACGTGCCGCCCTCGCCCTGCGCGAGGACCCGCCAGCGAATGGTGTCCACGTCCTTGGTGAGTTCTTGCAGGATGCGGAAGGCCACCCCGTCCCCCTCGCGGATGATGCCGAGGAGGATGTGCTCGGTGGAGGTCACCTGGGCGCCGAGGTTGCGGGCCTCCGAGGAGGCGAGTTCCATCACCCGGCGGGCACGGGGGGTGATGGAGGGGGCGTCGTTGAGGCGGTTGCCCTCGCCCCGGCCGATGATTTCCTCGACGCGGCGGCGCAGGCCGTCGAGCGAGGCACCGAACTCGGTCAGGATGGTCGCGGCGGTGCCGCCTTCGCGCATCAGGCCGAGCAGCAGGTGTTCGGGGCCGACCATGGCGTGCCCGAGGCGGTTGCCCTCTTCGCGGGCGTAGTGGAACACGAGGCGGGCGCGGTCGTCGTATCGGTTCATGGAGGCTCCCCCCTGTGTCGGTGTCCGAGAGTGGGACGGGGCGAAGTCGTGCGGGGTCCGGGATTCAGAGAAGGAGGGCCGGGCAGGGCGGCGCGGAAGAAAACGGGATAGCCTGCCTGAAGTCTAGTCTATGGGCCGCCGGAGGCAGGAAACGCGGCGAAGGGTCACCATCTGGCTGGCCCGGACGGAGCCTCTCACGGCCCGCCCCCCGCCGCCGCGAGCCGCCGCAGCGCCGCCGACAGCGTGGTGTCCTCGCCCCGCGTGGTGAGCGCGGTGAGGTCGGCGGGCGCCGCCACGTCGGGCGTGAGGGCCGCGGGCAAGGGCTGCCCCGCCGCGTCGAAGGCCCGCAGCACGGTCAGCGAGAGCAGGTGCCCGCCCGGCAGCGGCAGGAACTGCACCCCGCTGTTGCCGACGCCGCGCGTGGCTTCCCCGACCACGACCGCCCCCGCCCCCCGCGCGAAGTGCGAGAAGACCTCGGCGCAGGAAGCCGTGCCCGGCCCGACCAGCACCGCCGTCGGGCCGCGCCACACATTCAGGTTGCCTGCCGCGGCACGGGCCACCGCCGGACGCACCTCCTGCCCGCGCACGCCGCCGTAGCTGGAGGTGCCCCCCTCCCAGCGCGACTGGTAGATCACGGGCGCGAAGACGCTCGCCGCCGCCACGCACTCGCCCAGCGAGCCGCCGCCGTTGTAGCGCAGGTCCACGACCAGCGCCGAGGCCCCGCCCGTCTGCGCCTCGGTGAGCCGTTTCAGGAACAGTTCGGAGCTGTCCTGCGGCAGAAAGCTGGGAAAGTCGATGACGGCGACCCGTCCCGCGCCCTCCGCGTTCACCCAGCCGAGGGTCGGCTCGTCGCGGGCTTGCAGCGGGGCCGTCTCCAGGGTGAGGTCGCGGTCGGGCACCCCCGCGCGGCGTAGGGTCACGGGGAGGGGGGCAGCGCGGCGCTCTAAGGTGACGAACTCGTTCGGGCCAAGGGGAAGGTTCTTGCCCCCCGCGTCCTTGCCGGGCACCTCGCCATTGACGCGGGTGAACAGGTCAAACTTGCGCACGCCCGCGAGGTCGGCGGGACTGCCGGGCATCACCGAAACCACCAGGAGTCCACCCACCACCCGCGCCGTCCGCACGCCCGTCCGGGGCACGGCGCGGTTCTCGCTGACCTCGCGCAGCCGCTCGGCCCCCTCCGGGTCGCGGACGTTGGTGTGGGGGTCGCCGAGTTCGGTCAGGAGGTCCCCCAGCACCGCGCGGGCGGTGGCGTAGTCGCAGGCGTCACCCTGGGGAGCGCAGCGCTCGGCCAGCACGTCGGCATAGCGCCGGGTGAGGTCGGCGCGGTCGGCGGTTGCCCAGCCGAAGTAGCGCGTTTCCAGGGCCTGGGTCGCCGACCCGTACAGGTCGGTCGCCGGACTCGCGCCCGCCAGCCCCAGGGACAGCGAGAGCGCGAGCGTCAGCACGCGGGAGGGGAGCGGGTTGTGGGACACGCCCCAGGCTAGCGCGGGGGCGGGCGGGGGAATCGTGCTGGGCTACCCGATGCGGGTGGTCAGCACGCCGATGCCCTCCACCTCGACCTCCACCGTGTCCCCGCGCGAGAGGGGGCCGACGCCCTCCGGCGTCCCGGTGAGCACCACGTCGCCGGGTTCCAGGGTCACGTAGCGGGTGAGGTAGGTCAGGATGGTGGGCACGTCGAAAATCATGTGGCTCGTTCGACCGTCCTGCCGCGTTTCGCCATTGATCCGCGTCATCACACGCACGTCGGCGGGGTCAAAGTCCGTCTCCAGCCACGGCCCCAGCGGGCAGAAGCGGTCGGCCGCCTTGGCGCGGAACCATTGCAGGTCGGTCTTCTGGCGGTCGCGGGCGGTGAGGTCGAGGCCGCAGGTATATCCGGCCACGGAGTCCAGCGCGTTCTCCGGCGTGAGGTCCCGTGCCTGCCGCCCGATCACCAGAGCGAGTTCACCCTCGAAGTGAAAGTTCTCGGTCCACTCCGGGTAGGCCACCGTCTCGCCCTCGGCGGCCAGCGCGTTCGGCCCCTTCAGGAAGATGCCGGGTTCCTTCGGCAGTTCGCCCGTGTCGTTGCCGAGTTCCTTGATGTGGTTGACGTAGTTGCGGCCCACGCAGACGATCTTGCTGGGTTCGGCGGGGGCGAGCAGGGTGGCGGCGGAGAGGGCCACCGTCTCCCCCGTCCGCTCGCCCGCCATGCCGCGCGTGAGGTGCACGGTGTCCCCTTCGAGTTCGCCCCAGGAAGGGGTGCCGCCGTGTGCGATTCGGACCAGACGCATGGGGCGAGGATATACGCTCGGCCATGCCTTCCCTCGCCCAGCTCCGCGAACTCCAGTCCATCGCCCAGGCCGGGCTGACCTACACGCGCGACCCCTACGACCGCGAACGCTTTGCGCGGCTGCTCGCCCTCACCGCTGAATTGCTGGCCGAAGGCACCGGACAGACGCCGGGGGAGGTTCACGGACTGCTCCAGATTGAGCGCGGCTACCTCACCCCCAAGGTGGACGTGCGGGCCGTCGTGCTGAACGCGGCGGGCGAGGTGCTGCTCACGCGTGAGCGGGTGGACGGCCTCTGGAGCCTGCCGGGTGGCTGGGCCGACCCCGGCGACAGCCCCCGCGAGGTCGCCGTGCGCGAGGTCCGCGAGGAAACGGGACGTGAGGTGCGGGCGGTGCGGCTCCTCGCCCTGCTCGACAAGGACAAGCACGCGCATCCGCCCGGTCTGTGGGCCGTCTACAAGGCTTTTATCGCCTGCGAGTTGCTAGCGGATGTGGCCGCGCACCCCGACAACACCGAGACCCTGGAGAGCGGCTGGTTCGCGCCGAGCGACCTCCCACCCCTGTCGCTGGGACGCAATCTGCCGGAGCAGGTGCGGCGGATGGTGACGCTGTGGCGGGAGCCGGGGCTGGGTGTGGACGTGGATTGAGGGACGGCTACACTCCCGCTATGCCTCCCCACCGTCCCGTCACCCCCGCGCAGCGCGACCTCGACCGGGCCATCCGCGCCGCGATCCGGGCAGATGGACGCATCGGGCACGCTCTCGCCTACGGCAGCTTCACCCAGGGCACCGCCGACGCGTTCAGCGACCTGGAGTATTACGTGTTCCTGTCGCCCGCCGAGCTGCCCGGCTTCGACGTGCGGGCGTGGCTGGAGGGGGTGGCCCCGGTGCGGCATTTCGTGCTGAACGACTTCGGGACGCCGAATGCCGTGATGGACGGCCTGATCCGGGTCGAACTGCACGCCGAGCCGGAGACCGCGCTCTTGGGGGTGGAGGGGTGGCCCAACTGGCACATGAACCCGGCGGCCATGCTGGTCAAGGACCGGGACGGCCGCCTCGCCGCCCATCTCGCGGCGCTGCGGGCAAAGGATCAGCCGCAGCCGGAGGACGAAGCCCAACTGATCCACGACCGCCTGCTGAACTGGCTGGTCTTCGGTCTGAACGTGCTGGAGCGCGGCGAACGGGTGCGGGCGCTGGAGCTGCTGGGGTGGGTGCGGGGCGGGCTGCTGCGGCTGGCGCGACTGGCCGAGGGAAGCACCGAGCACTGGCTCACGGCCTCGCGCCGGGCGGAGTGGGAGCTGAGCCAGGGGACGCTGGAAAGATACGCTCTCCTGACCGGAAGGCTGGACGAGCTGGAGGGGCTGTATGCCGAGGCGTGGCATTGGATGCAGGAACTCACCGAACGGGTGCTGGGGCTGCGGGGCGCGAGTCCAGAGCTGGCGCGGGAAGTGGGTGGCCGCCTGGGTGGGCTGCAACGGCGGCGCTAGACTGCCGCGCGTGACTTCCCTTCCCCCCGCCCCACTCCCACCGGGCTTCATCCGCGCCGGGGACGTGCTCGATGAACGCCTGAGCGCCGCGCAGGTGCGGACGCTGGATCAGAGATACGGCAACGAGGAACTGCTCTACGGTCTGGGCCTGCTGGACCTCGCCGGGCCGTTCTACCGGGTCTCGCCCTGGGAGATGGAGGACGAGCAGGGCGTGCGGCGCATCAACGCGTCGGGCTACGCGGCGGTGCCCTTCGGGGATATGCCGCCCGTCATCACCAGCTTCCTGCACGAATTTCTGGACAGGAACCGGGCGCTGAGTCTGCCGCAGCAGTCCAGCTCGCCGTGGCGGGCGGCCCTCCAGACCAACCTGGTGGGGCTGCTCTCGCGCGAGCTGCCCTCGCACGCCGACTCGCAGGTCTTCTTCTGCTCCAGCGGCACCGAGGCCATCGAGGGGGCGTTGAAGTTCGCCAAGGCGTGGCGGCCCAAGGCCAAGTACTACATCTCCTTTTCCAGCGGCTATCACGGCAAGACGCTGGGGAGCCTCAGCCTCACGCCCAACCCGGAGTATCAGGACATTTTCCGGCCGCTGGTGCCGGGCGCGGTCACGAGTCCCTACGGCGACCTGGAGGCGCTGAAGCAGCTCGTGACGCGGCTGGGGCCGGACAAGGTGGTCGCGGTGGTGGTCGAGCCGATTCAGGGCGAGGGCGGCGTGAACATTCCCCCGCCGGGCTTCCTGCGCGGGGTGGGCGAGCTGTGCCAGAGGTACGGCATCGTCTGCATCGCGGACGAGATTCAGACGGGGCTGGGCCGCACCGGGCACTGGTTCGAGTCGGCGGCGCAGGGCCTCGACCCCGATATTGTGACCCTCGCCAAGCCGCTGGGCGGCGGCATGACGGCGGTGGGCGCGACCATCGTGCGGCACGAGATCTACAAGAAGATGCTGGGCGGCCTGAGCTCCAAGCGGCACTCCAACACCTTCGGCGGCAACGCGCTGGCGATGGCCGTGGGCCTCAAATCGCTGGAGTACCTCGTCGAACAGGACCTCCCCGCCCGCAGCGCCCGCCTCGGCGAGATAGGGCTGGCGCGGCTGAAGGCCTTGCAGGAGGAGTACCCCCGCCTCTTCGAGAACGTGCGCGGTCAGGGCCTGCTGCTGGCGATGCAGTTCCGGCCGATGGTGGGCGTGCCCCTGCCCGGCCTCCTCCGGGAGATCGTCTTCGAGGCGACCGCCATCCTCGCCCTGCGCGAGCTGCACGCGGCGGAGGTGATGGCAAACCTCAGTCTCAGCTCCAAGCGCACGGTGCGGCTGACCCCGGCGCTGGACATGCCGGAAGAGCTGTTCCGCACCATGCTGGGCCGGGTCGGGGTCTTCGCGGGCCGCAACCCCGCCTCGCGCCACCTGCTGACGAACACCCCCCCGGCGGTCACGGCGCGGCTGGCGAAGTTCGCGGCGAGCAAGCCGAAGAAGCGGACGGAGAGCGACGGGTAGACGAAACCCCCTACGCCAACCCGCACGCCCGCTGCACCAGCACATGTACCTCGTCGCGGCCCATCCGGCGGGCACGGAGGGGCAGGTCGGTGGGCAGCTCGGAGAGGCCAGGCACCAGCGGCACGAAGCGGAACTCCGGGCGGGCGATCAGGTCGCGGGCAGCGGTGAAAGCGAGCACCGCGTCGAGTCGCAGTTCGTAGTGGGCGTTCAGCTCGGCGCGTAGGGGGTCGGGGTCGCCCGCCAGCAGGGCGATCAGGGCGGGGTGGGCGACGAAGCCCTCGTCCAGCGCTTCGGTCACGCGCGGTACGTCCAGCAGCAGGGCCGCGCCGGGGATTGCATACCCGCTGATGCGGCGGCGGCACGTTTCGGGGAGGTCGCCCCGCACCCCTGTCACCTCGCGCCCCACTCGCACGGCACTCGCCAGGTACGTCCAGAAGCGCCCCAGGCTGCTGTAACGGGCCAGTTCCACGTACCCGGCGGGCCGGGTGGGCAATGGGCGGGTGGGCCGGAGGGGGGCGGTCACGCCCGCATGCTAGTCGCGCCTACCACTGGGACACGGAGTCTCAAGGCCGGGTGAACGGGGCCTGGGGTGAAAGGCCCCAGTCTGAACAACTTGCACCGGGTACAAGGGGAAGCATGACCAATCCAGCCACCCTCCAGGCGATGCTCGCGCACCTCGACCTCGACGCCCTGACTCGGCTGGGGCAGAAGGTGGACCTGCCGGGCCTGCTCTCCAGCGTGTCGCAGCTCAACGACGGCCAGCTCAAGCAGCTCGCCCGCACCCTGGGCGGCGGCGGGGGCCGCACCGCCGACCTGCCCACGCCCGACGGCGACTTCTACGGTCAGTTGGGCCGCCTGACCCCCGAGCAGCGGGAGGTCCGGGGGCAGGTCCGCACCTTCATGACCGATCAGGTGCGGCCCATCATGAACGTGTACTGGAACCGCGACGAGTTCCCCCGGCAGCTTATCCCCGAGCTGCGAAAGCTCGACCTCGTGCGCCGGGTCTGGAACGAGGACGGCACCCGCAAGCCCGACGCCACGCTCGTCGAGGGCCTGATCACCCTGGAAGCCTGCCGGGTGGACGTGTCGACCGCTGTATTTTTCGGGGTGCACGCGGGGCTGGCTTTCGCCTCTATCGCGCTGGGCGGCAGTGAGGAGCAGAAGGCCGAGTGGCTGCCCAAGATGCTCGACCTGGAAGCCATCGGCGCCTTCGGCCTGACCGAGCCGGAGGGCGGCTCGCAGGTCAGCCAGGGCATGCGGACGACCTGCCGCCGTGACGGAGACAGTTGGGTCCTGAACGGCGAGAAGTACTGGATCGGCAACTCGCCCTTCAGCGACTTCACGGTGGTCTGGGCGCGGGACGAGGAGACGAACGAGGTGCGCGGGTTCATCGTGCGGGCGGGGACTGGGGGCTACCGGGTCGAGAAGATCGAGGGCAAGACGGCGCTGCGGATCGTGGAAAATGGGCACGTCTTCCTTGAGGACTGCCGGGTGCCCGAGGCTGACCGCCTGCAAGCGGTGCGCGGCTGGCGCACGACCGCCGAGGTGCTGCGGCTCACGCGGGCGGGCGTGGCGTGGCAGGGAGTGGGCTGTGCACTGGGCGCCTACGAGCTGGCGCTGGGGTACGCGCAGACCCGCGAGCAGTTCGGCAAGCGCATCGGGGAGTTCCAGCTCATCCAGAACCACCTCGTCCACATGCTGGGCAACGTGACGAGCATGCTCGCGCTGGTCCTGCGGCTCTCGGACATGGCCGACGCGGGCGAGATGAAGGACGAGCACGCCTCGCTCGCCAAGGTGGTCACGGCGGCCCGCTGCCGTGAGACGGTCGCGCTGGCCCGCGAGACCTTCGGCGGCAACGGCATCCTGCTGCAAAACGGGGTCGCCAAGCACTTCGCGGACACGGAGGCGATCTACTCCTACGAGGGCACCAACGAGATCAACACGTTGGTGGTGGGCCGGGCGATCACGGGATTCAGCGCGTTCGTGTAAAGCCTTTTCAAGAAGGCGGGCTCCCAGCATCTGAACTGGGAGCCCGCCTTCTTGGATTCGTTCGTCGAGATCAGCCTGGCGACCCCGACAGAGTTCAGGGCAGGCGCTGCACGAGCTGGTCATACAGAAAGTTGGCCGCGTCGTGCTGGTGCTGCCACAGGGTCAGCAGCCCGAACTGGTCCTGCACGGTCACCCGCCGCCCCGCCGGGAGGTCGAAGTCCAGCCGCGCGGTGAGCTTGGCCCACGGCACCAGCGATCCGGGCGCGATCAGGATGGGGCTGACCTTGATGACGCCGGGCGTATTGGGGTCCGCGACGATGGTCGCCCCCGGATAGCGGCGCTTGATCGCCCCGGCCGAGTCGCGGCCCATCGCGGCCAGGATGCCGGTCCGCTGCTCGGCGCTGAGCAGGTTGGGGTTGCCCTGAATCTGGGGCGCCAGGATCGCGTAGCGGGCGGTCGAGAGGGTCTGGGCGTTCCAGGCGTTCGCGGCCTGAGCACCCGCCGGGGCGGAGGACAGAGCGAGGGAGACGAGGGCCAGAGGCAGGAACACTTTCTTCATGCGGCCCAGTGCAGCACGCCGCACCTGACGGACGGTGAAACGGGCGTGAGGGTGCCGCCGTCACGTTCGCTGCAGGATGCGGACTGACCCCGCCCCAGGCGACAGAACCCGGCGGGCGATTCGCCCTAGCATGGCCCCCATGCAAGAGCTGCTGACCACCCTGCGCCGCCTGCGTGCCCCGGACGGTTGCCCCTGGGACCGCGAGCAGACCCACGAGTCCCTGCGCCCCTACCTGCTGGAGGAGGCGGCCGAAGCTGTGGACGCCGTGTCCGAAGGTCCGGACGCCCTCGCCGCCGAGTTGGGAGACGTGCTGCTGCAAGTCGCCTTTCATTCGGTCATAGCGGAGGAGGCTGGCACCTTCGACTACGCGGACGTGGAGCGCGGGATTGTAGACAAGCTGGTGCGGCGGCATCCGCACGTGTTCGGGAACGTGCAGGTCGCGGACGCGGAGGAGGTCGTCACCAACTGGCAGGCGATCAAGGCGGCCGAGCGAGGAGGGCAGCCCCGCCGCGCCGCCGACCGGGTGCCCGCCGCGCTGGGGGCGCTGGCCCGCGAGACTCAGGCGCAGAAGCTGGCAGGGGACGCGAGGGGGGAACGCGGCGAGGTCCGGGGAACCCTGGACCGGGCACCCGACTCCGCCGAGGGGGTGGCCGAGGTGCTGGCCGCCACGGTCGCCTGGGCACGCTCGCTGGGGGTGGACGCGGAAGTCGCCCTGCGCGAGCACACCCAGGCGCGGCTGCTGGCCCTGCCCGACTCGGAGGAAGGATGACCGACCCGGCCCCCGATCCTCTGGGCGCCGTGCTGGAGGACCCCTGGGCGCTGTGGGTCGGGCAGCGCACCCGTGCGTCCCTGCATCTCCCCGACTTCCGCCGTGCCGCCGTCCTCGTGGGGCTGACCCGCGAGGCCGATCCCCGCGTGCTGCTCACGGTGCGCTCGGCGGACCTGCCCACCCACCGGGGCCAGATCAGCTTTCCGGGGGGCAGCCTCGACCCTGGCGAAACCCCGGTGCAGGCCGCCCTGCGTGAGGCCGAGGAGGAGGTGGGCCTCTCCCCCGCCGACGTGACGGTGCTGGGCGAACTCGACGACGTGTTCACCCCGGTCGGCTTCCATGTCACACCTATCCTGGCCCGCATTCCGGCTGAACCGAGACTTACCCTGAGTGCGGAGGTGGCCGAGCTGCTGCTGCCCACGCTGGGCGAGTTGCGGGCCGCCCCCCTGGTGCGCGAGATGCGGCATCTCCCCGGCGGCGAGCGGGTGCCCCTCTACCGCTATCCCTGGCGCGGCCACGACATCTGGGGGATGACGGCGCGGGTGCTGCATGACCTGCTGGGCGAGGGGCCGTAAGGGCACACCAAAACCCCCACCGACGCGGGTGGGGGTCTGGGCTAGTCCCTCGCGGCTTTAGCGGGCGGGGGTGATGGTGATCTGGGCGTTGCGGGTGACGTTGTAGGTGTTCACAAAGGTGCGGTAGCCGGGGGCGATCAGCACGACCTCGTGGCTGCCGCGGGGCACCGACACGCTCAGGACGCCGCCCTGGATGGTGCCCACCTCGCGCCCGTCCACGAACACGCGGGCGCCCGCCACGTTGCTGCGGATCGACAGCGTGAACTGGTTGCTCACCACGGGGGCCGGGGTCACAGCCTGGGCGAAGTCCACGTTCAGGTTGGTGGTCACGCCCGCCCGCACCGTGATGGTGGTGGTGAAGTCGCGGAAGCCGGGGGCCTGCACGCGCACCGGGTAGGTGCCGGGCCGGATGTTGCTGAAGGTGGTGTTGGCGCTGCCGAGGCGCTGGCCGTTCAGGGTCACGGTCGCGTTGGCGACGTTGGTGCCCACGAACAGGCTGCCCGTCTGGACCGGGGTCTGGCCGACGACCGTGAAGAAGGCCGTGTCGGTCACCCAGCTATTCTGGGGAATGGGGTTGACCACGATGCTCAGAGCCTGCGCCAGTTGGTTCTGGCCGCGGGCCGACACGGTGGCGAACTGGTCTTGCTGGGTCTTGAAGGTGCTGATCTGGTCGAGGTCCAGCTCGGTCAGGCTGGCGAGCGCGAGCACCTTGTTCAGACCGAGGTCCTCCCCGACGGTGAAGGTGAAGTTCGCGCCTGGACGGGGGAAGGTCACGGTGGTGTTCGCCTTGACGAAGTTGTTGCCGCCGAGGCGGTTGGGGAGAATCTGGGTGACCTCGCCGTTGGCGTCCACGTTAAAGAGGTAGACGTAGGCGTCGCGGTTCACGCTCGTCGAGATCGAGATGTTCTCGCCCACGCGGTAGGTGGGGTTGGCGTTGCCGCTCGTGTCCTTGTTCACGCGCACGCTCACCGAGAGGGCAGGCTGCGCGGGGTTCACGATGATGCTCTGGGCGCTGATCTTGGGGGCCGCAGCCGCAGTGCCGAGGAGCATCGCGGCGGGGATCATCAGAAGCTTCTTCATGGGTGTACCTCCGAGACGCAGGCTACGGGGGTCTCCATGACGGGCCATGAGCGGGCACACCCCGAAACTTAATGGTGCTTCAGCCTACGGTCAGTTTGTGTGGAGGCAGCGGGGGCGGTGCTTTGCGGCACCCGGTTTGCCACGCTGAGGCTGGTGAGGTCACTGCCCCACCGAACTCCAGATCAGCGGATAATCCGGGCCGGTTCCACCCCCGCCGCCCGCCGGGCCGGGATCAGGGCCGCGAGCAGGGTGGTGCCCAGCCCCACCGCGTTGACCCACAACAGATCGGTCCAGCGCACCTCTACCGGCAGTGCGGTGATGAAGTAAAGGTCGCCCGGCAACTGGAAGGGCCGCACGGTGAAGTACAGGCTGATGCCCAGCCCCAGCAGGTTGCCCAGCAGCAGGCCGCCCAGCCCCAGCACGGCTCCCTCGATCAGAAAGACCCGCGTGATCAGCCCCCGTGTGGCCCCGATGGCCCGCAGAATGGCGATCTCCTGGGTCTTCTCGAACACGGCCAGGGTCAGCACGTTGGCGATCCCGAAAGCCGCCACGATCACGATCAGGAAGACCACAAAGGCGATCACGCGCTTTTGCAGGGCGAGCTGGTCAAGGAGCGTGCCATACAGGTCCTGCCAGGGCAGGGAAGCATAGGGCCGCAGCCGGGTCAGCTCCTGTCCTACCTCGCGGGCCAGGTCCGGGTCACGCAGCCGGAGTTGGTAGCCCGTGACGTTGCGCGTGCCCTGGAGGGTCTGGAGGGTGCCGAGACTGGTAAAGGCGTAGCCCGAGTCGATCAGGAAGTTCCCCGTGCTGAACACCCCCACCACCCGCAGGGCCGCCCGGCGCTGGGTGCTATTCAGCAGCCGGACCTCGTCGCCGGTAAAGGCGCCCACGCTGCGGGCCAGGGCCTCGCCCAGCAGGATCTCGTTCTGACCCAGCCCGCGCAGCAGCCGCGCTTCCTCCGGCCGCAGCCCCAGAACCTCGGCGGCGGCCGGAGTCACGCCGAAGAGGGTGGCGAAATCCACCCCGGCGGCGCGGCCCTCCCCGGCTGGGCGGGTCAGCAGCCCCTTGTCGCCCACGAAGGGCACAAAGGCGGTGACGCGCGGGTCCGAACGCAACTCAGCTTCCAAACCCGCGTCCCGGCCCGAGGGCGCGTAGGCATTCAGGCTGAGGTGGGGGCTGGCCCGCAGCGTGGCGTCCACCAGGGCGCGGGTAAACCCGTTGGTGAGGCTCAGGGCCGCGATCAGCACCATCACGCCCACCGCGATCCCCAGCACCGTGAGCACGTTCTGTGTCCGCCTCCGCGCGAGGTGCGCCCTCGCGACGGTCCAGGCGAGGTCCGGGGTCCGGCTCATGGGTGGGCCTGCGGAGTCAGGACGGGCGAGCAGAAGGTCTGAATCACGTCTGGGGACGATAGCAGCTTCGCCCCGGCCCGCCCGGCACGGCGAAGGGCGCGGGGCCTCCGGAGAGACTTCCGCGCCCTGACTGGGAGCGAGGGATCAGCGAACGGCAGTGATGCGGACCTGCCGCGCCCCGAACTGCAGGGCCTGGCTGCGGGTGCCCATCCAGATGTCGATGCTGTTGGTCTTGCGGGCGGCCATCGTGTCCTCGACGTAAAAAACCCGGCCCTTGAGCAGGTGGTTGTACTTCCCGCTCAGGTCCTCGATGGTGATGCGGCTGCCGTAGGGAAACATCCGCAGCAGGTCGCGGCTGAGAGCCACCACGCCGGGGCGGGTGCGGGTGCCCGTCGCGGTGATGAAGGGGGTGGAGTCGGTCTGCGCGGCGAGGCTGTTGTAGGCCGTTGCCCGCGCGATCACGCTGCGGCCCGTGCGGGTACGCTGGGCCAGCACTTCCTGCGCCTGCTCGATGGCCTGAGCGCGGGTCTGGGCGGCGGTGGGCTGAACCGGAACGGACTGGGGGCGGGCTACCGGCGCCGCCGCGACCACTGGGGCGGGGGCCACCTCGGGCGCGAGGGCTTCACGCACGGCCTGGGCCGCCAGGGCCGGAGCAGGAAGAGCGGGGGTTGCAGCAGCGGTGGCAAGGGCGGCCAGCAGGGCCGTCGGCAGCGAACGAACAGATTTCAGCATGCATTCTCCTGCGGCCGCACACGCAGGGCGGCGCGGCCGGGTAAGGTCTGGAAGAGGGCAAGCCGCAAGGGGCTTTCTTCAGGACTGAGCCTAAAGACCAGGAATGGGAGCCTTCTGTGAAAGTTGGAGAATGTCTCTCATTATTACATGGGTTGGAAGTGACACGCTGATCCTTGGTCGCCGAAATTTAGCCTTCCACACATAGAAACCGAGATGAGCAAACCTCTAACTCTCTCATTCATATTTTCATGAAGTTTTGGAGGTTTTCCCCGTTTTGCGCCGCCAACCATCCTTGAGACCGAGGAAGCGGGCGGCAATGGTGGAGCCTCTTCCACTTCGTCCAGGTCGTAAAGAAGGCCAGCTCACGGTGGGCTGGCCTCTGAACCGAAGGTGAACTTGGAAACCCTCAGGAAGTACTCAGGGTTTGGCCTCTTCGTCCTTCTCAGGAGGGGGCGGGGTGGGGGCGGCTCCCCAGCGGGAGAGGAGGTCGGAGGCGATGTCGCGGTAGATGGGTGCGGCGAGCTGGGAGCCGTGGTAGCCGCGCTTGGCGCCGTGGGCCATGACCGCGATGGTCACGCGGGGGGTATCGGAGGGATACGACACGATTCCGGCGAAGGTCGAGTCGTAAAGGCTGCTGGAGTAGCCCTGGGCGCCCAGCGATACCTGCGAGGTGCCGGTCTTGCCCATCAGGTCGTAGCCGTTCAGACCCGCCTGGGTGGGAATGGCCTCCTTGACGACCTCCTTGAGGATGGTGCGGGTCGTGCGGGCGGTGGCCGGGCGCAGCACGTCGCGCCGCTCCCCGGCGGGTTCGCCCTCCACCAATCGGGGGGCCACGTAGCGGCCGTCGTTGGCAAGCACGTTGTAGGCGGCGGCAAGCTGCAGGGTGGTGCTGCTCATGCCCTGCCCGAAGGCGTTGGTGGCCCGCACCAGATCGTTCCAGTTGCGCAGCGGTTGCAGGCGCCCGGTACTGCTGGTGACCGTGGGCAGCTCGGCATAGTCCCCGAAGCCGTAGGCGCTGAGGTACCCGCGCATTCGCTCGGGGTCGAACTTCTCGACGATGTGGCTCATGCCCACGTTGCTGCTGTAGCGCAGAATCTGGCGGGTGGTCAGCCGCCCGGGGTGGTCCACGCTGTCCCCGATGGTGCTGCCCCAGCGCTCGCCCACATAGCGGCGCATGGGCGTGTCGTACACGGTGTTGGGGGTGGTCAGTCCCTCGTTGAGGGCGGCGGCGACCACGAGCGCCTTGATCGTCGACCCCGGCTCGTACACGTCGAGCAGGGGTCGGTTGCGCCGGGTCTCGGCCGAGTACACGCGCCACTTGTTGGGATCGAAGGGGGGGTAGCTCGCCGCGGCGAGAATGCGTCCGGTACGCGTTTCAAGCACCACCACCGAGCCGTATTGCGCCTCGTGCTCGGGAACGTAGCGGGCGAGCGCGGCCTCGGCGGCGGACTGGGTGGCGGGGTCGAGGGTCAGGCGCAGGGGCTGGCCCGCCTCCAGGCTGCGGTTGTAGGCGGCTTCGAGACCCTCCAGGCCCTCGGTCGCGCCCATCATGCCGAGCACCTGTCCGGCGAGGGTGCCCTGGGGATAGACCCGCTCGCCGTCCACGCTGCGGGCGAGCACGGTGCCGTCACGGGCCACGATGGGGCCGCGCGACTGCACGACCGAGCGCTTGACCCCCTGCGGCACGCCCCATTCGAGCTGCGCGTAGGCCCACACCAGGGTCATGAACAGCGCCAGCGCGATCAGTTGCATCCAGCGCGAGCGACTCTGGATCTTCACTTCCATTCGGTCTGCACCTCCAGCGTGGTCCGGGGAGTCAGGGGGTCGGGAAGGGGCACGGCCCCGAAGCGCCCGGTCGTCGTGGGTGATCCGGCGAAGCGGCGCATGCCGTTGGCAAAGGCCCAGTCACGCACCCGCGCCGAGCCGGTCAGGGTCTGCACCCGCAGTTCCAGCTCGTCGCGCTCGGTGGTGAGCTGCGCCTCGCGGTCTTGCGCGGCCCGCAGGGTGGGGCGCACGTCCTGGGTCAAGGCCCGCGCCCCCACCAGCAGCAGCGCGAGCGCGAGGTAGATGGCGAGGTAACGCACCGCCCGCGCCCGCCAGGTGGCGATGCTCACGTCCAGCCGCGAAAGGTCGGGCAGACGCCTCCAGATGGTCACCGGGCCACCTCCCGGCCCGCCACCTCGTCCGGGCTGAGCTTGCGGGCCGCGCGGAGCTTGGCGCTGCGGGCGCGGGGGTTGCGGTCCTGCTCCTCTTCGGAAGCCTCGACCGGGCGCTTGGTGAGCGGCTCAAGGCCCGCCGACCCCCGCAGGAAGCGTTTGACGATGCGGTCTTCGAGGGAGTGAAAGGAGATCACCGCGAGGCGACCCCCCGGCGCGAGCACCGCCTCGGCGGCGGCGAGGCCGTCGCGCAGGGCGCCGAGTTCGTCGTTGACGTGGACCCGCAGGGCCTGAAAGGTGCGCCGGGCCGGGTGAATGCCCCGCGAGAAGCCGGGGTAGGCCCGCTTGACGAGGTCGGCGAGGGCCACCGTCGTCTCGATGGGCGCCTTTTCACGGGCTTGCACGATGGCACGGGCGATGCGCCGGGAGTGGCGGTCCTCGCCGTACTCGTAGATGATCGCGGCGAGTTCTTCCTCCGGCAGCGTGTTCACCACGTCGGCGGCGGAGAGGCCCGACTGGCTCATCCGCATGTCGAGCGGAGCGTCGGTGTGGTAGGAAAAGCCGCGCCCGCTGTCGTCGAGCTGAAAGCTGCTCACGCCGATGTCGAGCAGCACGCCGTCGACCTGCGACACGCCGAGGCTAGACAGCAGCTCGGGCAGGTCGCGGTAGTTGCCTTCCACGACCGTCAGGCCGGGAAGGGCGGCTTCGCGGGCGCGGTTTAAGGCATACGGGTCTTGGTCGATGCCGATCACGGACGCGCCCGCCTCCAGCAGCAGGCGGGTGTGTCCGGCGCCGCCCAGGGTGCCGTCCACGATGACGCGGCCGGGAGCGGGGGCGAGAGCTTCGATGACCTCGGTCGCCAGGACCGGGATGTGGGAGAGCGTAGGGGGGGACAGGTCGTCGGGGGGCAGGGTTGTCATGTCAGTTACGCCACGAAATGGGCGAGAAGGTCAGGGTTGGGCGGGTCCTGCTGCACGGCGGCGATGGCCGCCTCCCAGCGGGCCGGGGTCCACAGTTCCAGACGTCCGGGAGCACCCGCCACGATCACGTCGCTGCCCAGCCCCGCGAAACCGCGCAGGGCCAGCGGCACCGAGACGCGGCTCTGGTTGTCCAGCCGCGCCTTGCTGGCGCCGGAATAGAAAAACCGCACGAAGGCGCGGGAGGCCGCGTCCGTGAGGGGCAGGCCTTCGAGTTGCTCTTCGACCCGCCGCCAGCTTGCCAACGGAAAGACGTAGAGGCAGCCTTCCATGCCGCGCGTGAGGATCATCCCGTCTTCCACGAAGTCCCGAAAGGCCGGAGGCATGACCAGTCGGCCTTTGTCATCGATGGTGTAGGGGTACTCTCCGAACGGCAACGTTTCTCTCTTCCCACACGCCTCCCACCGGAGGCTCCGGCCGGGGGCGCACGACGCGCAGCCGCGCAGCGGCGTACCAGACGCGACTGTGGGCTGCTACCGGGAGTGTAACAGCCCCCCCCACGCTTTACCACCGATTCCCACAATTTCCCCGATTCGGGGAGCAGTGGCCCTCCCTTTTCCCACTTGTCCCACCGGGGCGACTGCCTCTGCCCCTCCCCTGTCGCCGCGCCCTACCCTCCGGGGATGAGACTGAATCCGACGGTGACCGGGGCGCTGCTAGCCGCCCTGGGAGTGGGGCTGGGCGCTTTCGGAGCGCACGGCTTGCGCGGCGTCCTGGACGCGGGCGACCTCGCCACCTTCGAGACGGGCGTGCGTTACCAGATGTACGTGGCGCTGGCGCTGCTCGCGCTGGGGGCGGGGGGACGGCGGGGGGCGTGGGTGCCCCTGCTGCTGGCGGGAGCCGTGATCTTCAGCGGCAGCCTGTACCTGCTTGTGCTGACCGGGCCGCGCTGGCTGGGGGCGGTGACGCCGATCGGCGGCGTGCTGATGATCGCCGGGCTGCTGGTGGCCGCCTGGGAGGCGCGGAGCAGGGAGGGCGGCCGGGCATAAGCAGGCCCACCGCCCCGGATGGGAGACGGCGGGCCTGGAGTGGACCGGGGAGGCGGTAAGCCGGGTTCTGTCTCCCACCGGGAGGTGGGGCACGGCCATCTCTCTGGGATACGCGTCGCCGCGTGCCTCAAGCGACCATCCTGGCGATCATCGGAACGGGCCGTTCCTCCCGCGCTGTCGGGTCTTGCACCGGATGGGGTTTACCAGCGCCCCCGGTCTCCCGGAGGCCTGGTGCGCTCTTACCGCACCGTTTCACCCTGACCATCCCCACCCGCGCCGGGGCTGTCTGGGAATGGCGGTCTGGTTTCTGTGGCACTGTCCTTCGGCTTCGCCGCCTCCCCCCCGACCTGGCGCTCGGGTGGGCGCTTGACTCGCCGACCAGCCGTTAGCTGGCATCCTGCCCTGCGGTGCCCGGACTTTCCTCACCCCTGCGTGAGCAGGAGCGCGGCCGTGAGCCTCCCCGCGTTCCGGAGTGTAGCAGGGCGGGTGGACGAGGGAATGGGGAGGGGAGGGCGACCTCCAGCCTCCGCCACTTTACAAAGGGCAGAACACCGACGGCACGCCTACCCCCACCGCTCCAGCGTCTCCGCCTCCTGGCGCTCCCACACCCGGCGCGGCACCTCGGCGGGGTGCAGGAGGTGGTGCAGGTCGCGGCTGTCGAGTTCGCGGTACTCGCCCGGGCCGAGGTCGCCCAGCCACAGGCCGCCCATCCGCAGGCGCAGCAGCCGCACGACCGGATGCCCGACTGCCTCCAGCATCCGGCGCACCTGTCGGTTGCGGCCCTCTCCCAGGGTGACCAGGGCGCCGCCGGGCGCGGGGCGGGCGCTGAGGGCCTGAGCCAGACCATCGTCCAGCGGGAGGCCGCGCTCCAACCGCGCGAGTTCAGATGGAGTGGGGTCGCCGTCCCCATCCGTCCAGGCCCGGTAGACCTTCTCGTGGCCGTAGCGGGGGTGGGTCAGGCGCAGGGTGAGGTCGCCGTCGGTGGTGAGGAGGAGCAGCCCTTCCGAGTCGCGGTCCAGGCGGCCGACCGGGTGCAGGCCGGGAACCGGGGGCATCGCGTCCAGCACGGTGCGGCGGCCGTACTCGTCGCGGGCGGAGGTGACGTATCCGGCGGGCTTGTGCAGGACGTAGGTGACCGGGGGCGCCGCCGTCACGTCGATCAGGCGCCCATCCACCCGGATTTCGTCGGTGGGGATAACGGTCCGGCCCAGCGTGGCGACTTCCCCATTGACGGTGACGCGGCCCGCCATGATCAGGGCCTCTGCCGCACGGCGCGAGGCGATTCCGGCCCGTGCGAGGCGCTTGTGCAGGCGCTCGGGGGCACCGCCGCTGCCGCCCGTCACGCGCCCCTCCGGGAACTGGCGGAGGGCCAGCCCAACAGCCCTGCCACGGCCAGCGCAGCCAGCAGGCCCGCGAAGCCCAGCATCGCGCCGCGCACGGCGGGGGGAGCGTGTCGCCCAGCCGCAGCACGGCGGGCACCAGGGCCGCGACCAGCAGCAAGTTGCCCCCGGCGAGCGCCCCGGCGCCCAGTGCGTCCGGTCGGCTGCTCGCGGCGAGCAGGAAGAGGCCCCAGGCCAGCACCAGCCCGCCGCTCACGCGGGCCAGCCAGAGCGGCGAGACGGTCAGCAGCGTGGCGACCTCGGGCGGCAGGAAATACAGAAACAGGCCGACCGGCACGAACACCAGCGAGGTCAACCACAGGGCAGCACGCAACACGTCCCGCAGTGTAGCCGCCGGGCCTGGGGCCACTGGTCCGGCCTGCCTCAAGGCGGGGCGAGCGGGGCCGACTCCTCCGAACCCTGCGCCGGAGTGCCGCGCCGCAACCACGGCAGGGCGACGAACGCCCCCAGCAGGCAGGCCACTCCGGAGAGGGCGATTACCCCACCCGCGTTCACGCCCAGCAGCAGCAGGCCACCCAGCGCAGTGCCCAGGGGCGCGGCAGGTCCCAGCAGCATGGTCCGCAGGCCGAACAGCCGCCCCTGCCGCTCGGCGGGCACGCTGCGGTGCAGCAGGGTGGTTTCCAGCGCGGTGTAGGGTCCCCACAGCACCCCGCCCACGAACATGACCCCCAGTGCCGCCCCGAAGCCCGGCACCAGCGGCAGCGCGGCCACACATAGCCCCCAGAGCGCCATGATGCCGACCAGGACGAGTCGGGTGGGCAGGCTCCGCGCCAGCACGCCCACCAGCAGCGTGCCTCCCAGGGTCCCCACCCCCAGCGCCGACCACAGCACCCCGTAGCCCTGCGCCCCGGTGCCCAGCGTCTCGCGGGCGAAGACAGGCAGCGCGGCCTCCAATGGGCCGTACCCAAAGTAGAAGAGGGTGGTCAGCCCCAGCACCGCAAGGACGGCGGGGGGCCACCGCCCGCCCGTGGGTCCCGTGGGTGCCCGCTCCCCCCCAGCGGCCCGCTCGCGGCGCGGTAGCAGGGGCAAGGCGAGCAGCGCCCAGGCCATCGCCAGGAAGGTCAGCGCGTCCAGCCCCAGCGCCCGTGGCGCTCCCCACGCCCCGACGAGCAGCCCCGCGAGCGCCGGACCGAACACGGTGGGCAGCTGGGTGGTCAGGCCGTAGGCGGCGTTGCCTCCCTCCAATTCATGGTCGGGGAGGAGGGCGGGCACGTAGAGGCGCACCCCGATCTGGGTGGCGGGGGCCAGCGCCCCCATCAGCGCGGCGATCAGGAAGACCAGCCACAGCTCCAGCCCTCCCAGCGCGTCCAGCAGCGGAATCAGGGCGATCAGGGCGGCGCGGGCCACATTGTCAGCCAGCATCAGCGGGCGGGGCTGAAAGCGGTCCATCGCCCGGCCCCAGAGGGGAGCGGTGACCACGGCGGGCAGCGCGAAGCACAGCAGCAGCCCCCCCACCGCCGTGCCCCCGCCTGTGCGTTCCAGCACGTACCACGTCAGCGCGAGCCAGCTCAGGGTGTCGCCCAGGCCCGAGACCATCGCGCCCAGCCACAGCCGCCGGAAGAGGGGCCGGGTACGTAGGACGGTGAAGAGGGAGGCGGGCGGCATCCGGCGGAGTATGCCGCGCCGGAAGCACCCGGCCCCCGCCCCAGCTCTCTTTTGTCCCCCTGACCCTGCTACGCTGCCTCTCCTATGCCCGTGATCGCCGTGGACAAACCGCTCGGCCTGACCTCCCACGACGTGGTGAACCGTGCCCGCCGCGCCCGGGGCACCCGGCGGGTGGGGCATACCGGAACGCTGGACCCCCTGGCGACCGGCGTGCTGGTGCTGTGCGTGGACGACTCCACCAAGCTGGTGCAGTTTATGGAGCACGACTCGAAGGACTACCTCGCCTGGATCAGCCTGGGGGCAGGCACGCCGACCCTGGATGCCGAGGGGCCGCTCGGGGAGGTCGTGGAAGTCACGCCGCCCGACGAGGCCCGCGTGCGCGAGGTGCTGGCCGGATTCCTGGGGCCGCAGCTTCAGATCCCGCCGCAATACTCCGCGATTCAGGTAGGTGGGCAGCGCGCCTACGCGGTAGCGCGGGCCGGGGGCGAACTGGAGTTGAAGGCGCGTCCGGTGGAGATTCAGGGGCTGGCGTTGCTCGGCCTCTTTTCCTCTGTAGACGACGCTCCCCGAATCTTCTCGCGTGGTGCGGAGGGGTGGACCCCCGACCCGGCAGGACGGACCTTCACTCTCCCTCCAGCATTGGGTGACTTTCCCACCCTGCTCGTCCGCGCCCGTGTGGGCAGCGGCACCTACCTGCGCTCGCTGGCGCGGGACGTGGGGGCGGCGCTGGGGGTGCCCGCCCACCTCGCCGGGCTGGTGCGGACGCG
The DNA here is from genome assembly GCF_002953415.1 of Deinococcus sp. NW-56. Classification (NCBI taxonomy): domain Bacteria; kingdom Thermotogati; phylum Deinococcota; class Deinococci; order Deinococcales; family Deinococcaceae; genus Deinococcus; species Deinococcus sp. NW-56. Next base: position 1,410,091 of record NZ_CP026516.1, read on the forward strand.
GGTGGGCCGCTACGACCTCGCGGACGCGGTGGTCGTGGACGGGTTGGCGGAGGCCCAGGGCTTGCCCGACCTCGCTGTGCTGGACTTTCCCCGGATTGAGGCCGACGAGCGCCTTGCCCGCGAGCTGCGGCAGGGCAAGCGTCCGGCGCATTCCGCGCAGGGGCGGCACGTGGTCACGCTGGAGGGAGCGCTGGTGGCCGTGGTGGACGGCGACGGCGAGCGGCTGCGGGTGGTGCGGGCCTGGGCGTAGCTCAGATGCCCGGCGCCACCTCCACCCGAATCGCCCCCATCTCCTCCAACGCGCCCGCCAACGCCGTCAATCGCTCGTCAGCCAGCGCGGGCGCGATGAACTGAACGCCGACCGGGAGGCGCACCCCGTCCACCGTCTCGAACCCGGCGGGCACGCTCAGCGCGGGCAGCCCGGCGAGGTTCACGGCTACCGTGTCCACGTCGGCGGCGTACATGGCGAGGGGATCGCCCGTCTTCTCGCCCCGGCGGAAGGCGGGAAAGGGGCTGGTGGGCGAGACGAGCAGGTCGAAGTCGCCAAAGGCCCGCGCGAAGTCGTCCGCGATCAAGCGGCGCACCCGCATGGCCTTGCTGTAGTAGGCGTCATAGTAGCCGCTGGACAGGGCATAGGTGCCGATCAGGATGCGCCGCTTGACCTCGTCCCCGAAGCCGCGCTCGCGGGTTCCCGTCATGCTGCCCACCACGTCCCCGGCCGGAACGCGCTCGCCGTAGACCATGCCGTCGTAGCGGGCGAGGTTGCTGCTCGCTTCCGGCATAGCGATCAGGTAGTAGGTGGCGATGGCGTGCCGCAGGTGGGGCAGGCTGACCTCCCGGACCTCGGCACCGGCTCCACGCAGGGCGCCCAGCATGGCTTCCAGCGCGGCCTCCACCCCCGCCGTGTTCCCCTCCAGGCTCTCGCGAATCACGCCGACCCGCAGCCCGCGCAGCTCGTCTGGGGTGCCCACTCGGAAGGCCGGGGGCGCGTCCAGGCTGGTGGCGTCACGGGGGTCGTGCCCGGCGATCACATTCATCAGGCCCGCGAGGTCGGCGGCCGACCGCGCGAAGGGGCCGATCTGGTCCAGACTGCTCGCGTAGGCCACCAGCCCGTAGCGGCTGACCCGTCCGTAGGTGGGCTTGAGGCCGTACACGCCCGTCAGCGCGGCGGGCTGCCGCACCGAGCCGCCCGTATCGCTGCCCAGGCTGACCGGAACCAGCCCCGCCGCCACCGCCGCCGCGCTCCCGCCGCTGCTGCCGCCGGGCACCCGCGAGCGGTCCCAGGGGTTGAGGGTGGGGCCGCAGGCGCTCGTCTCGGTGCTGGACCCCATCGCGAACTCGTCCATGTTCGCCTTGCCGACGATCACCGCTCCCGCCGCCGTCAGCCGCTCCACCACCGTCGCGTCGTAGGGCGAGACGTAGTTCGCCAGAATGCGGCTGCCGCAGGTCGTCGGCGTGCCCCGCGCGTTGATGTTGTCCTTGAGGACGACCGGCACCCCCGCGAGTGGCAACGTCTCCCCCGCCTTCACACGTTCTGCCACCCGCGCCGCCGCCGCCTCCGCCCCCGCGTTCAGGCTAACAACCGCGTTGAGGTCACGGGCCGCCTGGGTCCGGGCGCGGGCGTCCTCCAGCAGGGCCTGCGGGGTCACGTCCCCGGACTGAACGGCGCGGGCGAGGTCGGTGGCGGTGGGGAGGTGGGCGGACATGGGACAGAAGCTATCAGCCGCGCAGCAGCCCCGCGAACTCGGCGCCCTCCAGCGGCGGCAGCTCGTCCAGCCCGGTCAGGCCGAATTCCAGCAGGAAACGCTCGGTGGTGCCGTACAGCAGGGGCTGTCCCACCGCATCCGAGCGGCCCACCACCTTGACGAGTTCGCGCTCCTGGAGCGTGACCACCGTGCCCGCGCTGCCGCCGCGCATCGCCTCGATCTCGGCGCGGGTGACGGGCTGGCGGTACGCGATGATCGCCAGCACCTCCAGCGCGGCGGCACTCAGCGCCGGGAGGGGCGGCGGGGCCAGCAGCGGCGCGAGGTGGGCGGAGAGGGCCGGGGGCACGACCAGGCGGTAGCCCCCCGCGACCGCCTCCACCTCGAAGCCCAACCCCGCCTCGCGCAGCCGGACGGCGAAGGCGTCCAGCAGCCGGACGGCGGCCTCCTCGGGCAGCCCGAGCAGTTCGGCCACCTCGCGCCGGGTCACCGGGCGTCCGGCGGCGAGGAGGGCCGCGCCGACGAGTTGCTCGGGGGTGGGGATCACGGGCGGCGACCCGCCAACCGTGCCCGCACCTCGGCCACCGGAAGCGCTCCCTCGCGCAGCACCTCCAGCCCGCCGTCCGGCCCCACCCGCACCACCGTACTCGCCTCACCCCGTGCGGGCACGCCGCCATCGGGCAGGAGGAACACGCCCAAGCCATAGCCCTGCGCCTCGGCGTGGGTGCGGGCGGCGGGAAGTCCGGCGGGATTGAGGCTGGTCGTGGCGAGCAGGCCCCCACAGGCGGCAAGCAGCGCCGAGGCGACCGGGTGGTCGGGCAGGCGCAGCCCCACCCAACCGCCGGGCGCGAGGGGGGGCGGACAGGCGTCCGAGGCGGGCACCACCAACGTCAGCGGCCCCGGCCACAGCTCAGCGAGGGCGTCCACGACCTCCGGGGTCCGGGTCAAGGGGCGGGCGTGGGCCACGTCCAGGCACGACACCTGCACGGGCTTGGCGGGGTCGCGGCCCTTGAGGACGAAGAGGGCGGCCAGCCCCTCCGGGGAGGCCGGGTGCGCGGCGAGGCCCCAGACCGTCTCGGAGGGGTAGCCGACCACGCCGCCCCCGGTGAGCAGGGCGGCGGCCTGGGTGATCTGGGGGGAGACCCCGCTGGATAAGGGTGTGTTCATGGGAGATTCAGGGCCGGGCGCCCGCGCCCGTTGTAAGGGGAACGCAAGACCCCCGCCACTATAGTCACCGTCATGCCGGTCTACGAATACCGCGTCCGGGACCGCTCCGGGAAGGTCCTGAAGTCCCAGATGGAGGCCGAGACCGAGCGGCAGGTCCGCGACGCCCTGCGGGCCAAGAACATGATGATCGTCGAGATCAAGCCCCCCAAGACGGGCCTGAACGCCGACGTCAAGATTCCAGGCCTGACTGACCGTCCCCCCGGACTCAAGCAGGTGGCGGTCTTTTCCAAGCAGCTCGCCACACTGATCAACGCGGGCGTGCCACTGGTGCAGTCCCTCGCCATCCTCCAAAAGCAGATCGAGAGCAAGGCCTTTCAGGCCATCGTGGCGAGCATCCGCACCGATGTGGAGGGCGGCACGCCGCTCAGCGAGGCCATCGTCAAGCATCCCAAGGTCTTTAACCGCCTGTACGTCAACCTCGTGCGGGCGGGCGAGACGAGCGGCACGCTGGACTCCATTCTGGAGCGCATCGCGGCCTTTCAGGAAAAGGAACTCGCCCTGCGCGGCAAGATCAAGAGCGCGATGACCTACCCGGTGATGGTGCTGGTCTTCGCGCTGGGCATCACGTACTTCCTGCTGACGACCATCGTGCCGCAGTTCGCGGGGATTCTCGCGCAGCTCAACGCGCCGCTGCCCTTCATCACCCGGATGCTGATGGCGGTGTCGGACTTCCTGAAAAGCTCAGGGCTGCTGATCTTTGTCTTTATCGCAGTCATTGTGGTGGCTTACCGCTACGTCTACAAGACGCCGAAGGGCCGCCATACCATCGACGACATCAAGCTGCGGCTGCCCGTGTTCGGCAACCTGCTGCAAAAGAGCGCCATCGCGTCTTTCGCCCGCACCTTCGGCCTCTTGATCAGCAGCGGCGTGAACATCATCGAGAGCCTGGAGATCACCAAGGGCACCGCGAACAACGCCATCGTGGAAGAGACCATCGAGAACGCCAAGAACGTGGTGATGGTGGGCGAGCCAATGAGTGCGAGCCTGGCGACGAGCAAGGTCTTTCCACCCATGGTGGTCAGCATGGTCTCCATCGGCGAGGAGACGGGGGCGCTCGACTCCATGCTGGGCAAGGTGGGCGACTTCTACGACCGCGAGGTGGACGAGGCCGTCGAGAGCCTGACCGCCGCCATCGAGCCGCTGATGATCGTCTTCCTGGGGGCCATCGTGGGGACCATCGTGGCGGGGATGTTTCTCCCGATGTTCTCGATCATCGGGCAGCTCAGCCAGTAAATTGTCAATCTCAATCGGGCATGTCAGAAAATAGTCCAGCATGTCAGTGCTCCCAGAGGCCCTTCTCCCGAAGGGTCTTTTGGCGTCCAGGGCGATGAAAATCCGCGCCGTGTCGTGCCGAGGCTCGCCCCTCATGCTGCATAAAGCACTGTATTGACATGCTGAGCTGAGCAAGAAAATCCTTCGTCTCAGGAATTCCCCGTTCTGGCGCTCGATTTCGCTGCTCAATCCAGTCTGTCAGTTCTCAACTCAGCATGTCAGTCCGGAGAATGCGCTCCTGGACGGTGAATTTCAGCCTGAAAGCTTCTGGCCGCGAACATTGCTGACATTCCTGGCTGCGCCACTTCCGCGGCTCAGGTGCCCGTTGCCTCGTCTGAGACGCCATTCGGCCTTCGTGCAGAGTGCGTGTCAGTTCATCACCTGCCTGTCATCACCCGCCGGGGGTGTCCACATCTGCGCCCCCTGCCCCACGAAGCGCGCTCTAAGGTGACCAGGACCGCACTTGACCCTCTATGACACCTGGCACATACTGTGACCGACACCCTGGACGCCTCGCCCGCGTCTCCCCGGTCACCGCGCCGGGGAGAAGACACCGCCGCCTTGTGTCTTCACGCCTCAGGAGGACCCTTATGACCGCCGCCTGGCCTGTCACCCCCTCTCCTGACGAACGGGTCCCGCCCGACCCGCCGCAGCGCTCCCCGTTCGCGGTGCTGTACCGCCCGGTGGGCGCCCTGGACCTGCTGCGCGGCGAGCCCGCGGTGCTGCGCGGCCTCTCGCCCTTCGACCTGGAGCCGGCCCGCGAGGTTCCCAACTACCACGGCCAGCAGGGCCGGGTCGGCTGGTACGCCTCCGCCAAGATGGGCGCGCACCTGCGCTTCGAGTCGGGGCTGGAGCGCCTGCGCATGCAGTTCCTCGACTTCGACCCCGGGGTCACCGCCTTCGCCGCGCAGCCGTTCACGTTGGAGTGGACCGAGGGGGGCAAGACCTACCACTACACCCCGGACCTCTTGATCGTGCGCCCCGGTCGCCCCCGGCTCGTGGAAGACGTCAAGCCCGCCGCGTTCCACGGCTCCCCGCGGCTGCAGCGTGCCTTCGGCGCGGCCCGTGACGCCCTGGCCCCCGTGGGCGTGGACTTCGGGCTGTGGGCGTCACCCGAGACCACCGTGGTGCGCAACGTCCAGTACCTCGCCGGCTACCGGCACGCTCCCCGTGGCCTGACGACGTACCTCAAGCCTGTGCTCGCCGCCCTGCGCGACCGTCCCCGCACCCTGGCCGAACTCGCCGAACGCACCGGCCCCCCGGCGCTGACCCGCCCGGTGATCTACCACCTGATCTGGGCGCACCGCGTCCACTTTGACCTCACCCAGCCGCTCTCGCACGGCACGGTTCTTTCCCGGGCCCCCCAGCCGGGCGAGGCCACGTGACCCGCCTCGCCGCGGGCGCCGCCGTCCATCTCCAGGGCGCCGCTTACCTGGTGCTGGGCTTCACCAAGGGCGGGGAGGTCCGGCTGCGCGACGCGGACGGGGGCGAGCGGGTGCTGACGCCCCTCGACCTGACCCAGGACCCCACCTTCAGCTCCCTGGGCGAGGCGGCCACCGCCCTCTCGCCCCAGCAGGCCGCCTGGGACGCGCTGAAGCCCGAGATCCGCGCCCCGGCGCTGGAGCGCGAGGAGCACGTGCGCGAGGTGCTGACCGGGTACCGCCTGGGCCAGCCTGACCCCCGCTTTCCCGGGGAACCGCGCCCGGCCTACCAGGAAAACAGTCAGCAGAAGCGGATCGACGCCAAGGCCGCCGAGCTCGGCGTCAGTTCCCGGCAGGTCTTTCGCTGGCTGAGGGACTACCGCGCCGCCGGCAACCATCCCGCGGCGCTCATCGACCGCAACGCGGTCCGGGTGGCCGGGCGCCTCGGGGAGGCCGAGGTCGTGATCAGTGACGCCATCTTGCGCGTCGCGCGGCGCCGGCAGCAGGACAGCGACCTCTCCTACGTCACCCTGCGCGACCTGGTGGCGCGCGAGCTGGAGCAGACCGGCCACCCGGATGTGCCCCTCCCCAGCCAGAACACCTTCATCAAGCTGGTGAACCGCTACGCCCCGGAACTCACCCAGTCCGCGAAGCGGCGGCGCAGCGACGCCAGTCGGGGCGAGAAGCGCCCTTTCGGCAAGATCGTCTGCATCCGGCCCGGCCAGTACGTCCTGATCGACATCACGCCCTTTGACCTGATGGCCCGCAGCGAGATCGACGGCAAGGAGATCCGGCTGCGCCTGGTCGTCGCCATGGACCTCTACTCGCGCGCCATCGTGGCCGCGCGCCTGATGCCCTACGAGCCCGGGGCCGTGGACATCACCACGCTGATGCTCGACATCGTGCACCCGCTGCGCCCCCACCCCTCGTGGCCGGCGCTCCCGGAAGACGCCCGGCTCCCCTACCTGGGCATCCCCGAGGGCCTCATGCTGGCCGCGCACGACATGCCCGAGGGCCAGCCGCTGCTCAATTTGCCCCCGGTGTTGCCCGAGGCCATCGTGGTGGACAACGGCAAGGTCTTTATCAGCCGGCCGCTGCGCGAGCTCTGCGCGCGCCTGGGCACCGACATCCTGCTGGCCCGTCCCGGGACCGGCAGCGACAAGGCGCACATCGAGCGGCTCTTTGGCCACATCCGCGGCGCGCTGGCGGAGCGCCTGAAAGGGTACGTCGGCCCCCATGTGCTGGCGCGCGGGCTCCAGGTCGAGGCGGTGCACTTTCCCTGGGAATTGCAGTTCGAGCTCACGCAGTGGGTGGCGCGCTACTACAACCGCCGGACCCACGACGGGCTGAATCATCCGCGCACCCCCAAGGTCAAGCTCACCCCGATGGAGATGTTCGCCTTCGGCGTCTCGCACGCCGGCCACCTCACCGTGCCGCTGGGCAAGGACGCCTACTACCTCGCGCTGCGCACCGAGCGGCGCCTGATCACCGATACCGGCGTGCGCATCGACGGCGCGCAGTATGACAGCGACGTCCTCAACCCCTTTCGCAAGGCGGAGTCGCCCTATCCGGGGCTGGGGCGCAAGTGGCCCTTCAAGATCGATGCCCGCGACCCCACCGTCATCCACTTCCAGCACCCCGTGACGCTGGAGTGGCACGAGGTCCCCGAACGCGACGCGGAGTGGCGCGCGCGCCCCTTCCAGCTCGAGCTGGCCGACCAGGTGAAGGAGGTCCTGGAGGAGCGCGCGGCCATGCCCGACAAGGACCCGCTGGCCGCCGTGCGCCGTGAGATGGACGACGCCTACACGGCGCGCGTGGCGCGGTCCCAGCGCCTGGCCGCGCACACCGCGAAGCAGGCCCTGACCGGCCCCCAGAAGCAGGCCGCCTCACGGCGCGAGGCCGCCGAGACCCAGCGTGAGGCCATGACCGGCCGGGGGCGGGCCCCGAAGAAGCCGGTCAAGCCCACGGCCCCGCCCCTTCCTGAGCCAACCACCGAGAACCTCTTCGAGATCGTGGGAGATGAATTCTAAATGACCGGAATCATTCTGCCGTTCGGTCCCCCGCAGGGGGATGGCGAGGACGCCCAGGGCGACAACATCTACACCTACGACGGCTGGCGCGCGTTCGTGAACCGCCCGGTGCCCACCCCACCTCCCGCGATGACCCGCGCGCTGTATGAAGCGCTGCCGCGGGAGGGTCGCGAGTTGTACGACGAGACGCGCCGCACCTACATCATGCAGTTCGGGCCGATCAACACGCCCATGCTGGACGTCGCCAAGCAGGTGATCAAGGAGCAGGTCGACGCCAACGTGCGGGCGCCGCTTGACCAGGTGAAGACCGGCGTGATCATCGACGGGCACGCCAACCTGGGCAAGACGACCATGGTCAAGGCCATCGCCCGGCAGTTCGAGCGGAGCATCCGGGCGCGGACCTCCTTCGCGGGGCCGGAAGCCGAGCACCTGTTCATCCCCGTGGTGCACGTGACCCTGCAGCGCGACACGACGCCCAAGGCGATGGCCCAGGCGATCTGTCACTACCTGCATGTCCCCCTGCGCGGCCGCGAGACCGAGCACCAGCTGGTGCAGGCCATCCACGAGGCGGTCCGGCGGCACAGGATCTTGCTGTTCGTGGTGGACGACATCCACTTCCTGCGGGTGCGCTCGAAAAGCGGCCAGGAGACGTCGAACTTCCTGAAGTCGCTGATGAGCCTCACCGGGGCCACCTTCGTCTACGTGGGCGTGGGCGTGGAGGAGCTGGGCATCTTGCAGGAACACGGCCCCACCCTGGCGACCAGCCAGACCGCCTCGCGCTTCATCCACCTGCCCATCCCGCCCTTCGAGAAGGGAAGTGACGCCTGGACAAGACTGCTGCGCGCGGTCGAGGGGCACCTGGCGCTGCTGGATCAGGAGCCGGGCACGCTCGAGAAGCACGCGGCGCTGCTCTTTGGCCGCAGCGGGGGCAGCGTGGGCCCCCTGATGAACCTGCTGCGCAAGGCGGCCCTGCAGGCGGTGGGGGGGCAGGAGCGCATCGGCGCCCAGGCGCTGCGCCAGGCGCGCATGGACTACAAGTCCATGATGGACGGCAGCCTCGAGGAAGGGGGCAGCGAGTGAGCCGGCCCCGCCCGCTGTCCTCGGCGCCGCGCCCGCTCGGGGGCCCCGGGGGGCCGGAGGCCTTTCCCAGCTACGTGGACCGGCTGGCCGCGGGGCAGCTGATTCCGGCGGCCGTCTCGACCATCCTGAAGGACACCGGCCTGCTGACCGAGGACCGCTTCGACGCCCGCGTACTCCCCGGCTACGGCATCGACCTCACCCCCGAGCAGCGGGAGACCTTCTCGCGGGCCTGCCGGCTGGGCCCCGGCGAGCTGGACGCCATGCTGATGCGCTCCCTGGATGGGGTGGCTTACGACCTGATCGGGCTGGACGTGCGCGACGCGAACAGCGTCCGAGCGGTCGCGCACCGTGAGTGGTCGGGCTTCGCGGGCTCCGCCTGCTGCCCGGAGTGCCTGCGGGAGACCGGGGGATGGCGGCTGCGCTGGCGGCTGTGGACCTCGTTCGTGTGCCTGACCCACGGCCGGCTGCTGGGGGCGCGCTGCCCACGCTGCGAGCACCGCACCGGCAACTACCGGGCCGATCAGGGCAACCGCCCGCGCTTTCTCACCCATGTGCCGGTGCCGGGCCTGTGCGCCAACTCGCTGCCCCGGGGCCTGAGCGCCCAGGGGCGGGCGGCGGAGCCCTGCGGCTTCGACCTGCGCACCCTGGAGACGGCCGACCTCTCGGGGGCGCCGCGCCTGCTCGCGGCGCAGCGCGCGGTGAACGCGGCGCTGGAGCGCGGGGAGGCGGTGGTCGCGGGGCAGGAGGTGTCCGCCCTGGTCTATGTCCGGCACCTGCGCTCGCTCGTGGCACTCGCCCTGCACGCCGCCCAGCCCGGGGACCTGGGCGAGTTGCCCGCTCCCATCCATCGGGCCTGGCAGGAGGCATGCGAGGCCCGGGACGATCTGCGGGCCTCGGAAGCCGGAAGACGGGGCACCCGCTTCCACCCCTACAAGGCAGCGCCGGACGATCCCGCCCTGGTGGCGGCCACCCTGCCCTGGGCGGTGGAGCTGCTGGCCTCGCCGGACCAGGCCGGGGTGACGCGGGGCCTCAGACCCCTGATCGAGCGCTCGCGCGGCATCCGCGGCAGCGCGGTGCGCGCCCTGGGCCGCGACTTTCACCTCGAAGGGGTGCTCGCTGCGGCGCTGGACGAAGCGCTCGCGCCGCGCGCGCTGACCCAGCGCACGGTCGGGCACCTCGCCCCGGGTGGGACGGGGGAGTACCGGACCTTTGACCCCGCCCGGGTGCCGCACCTGATCTGGGCGGCGGACTACGAGAACGACTTCGGGCCGCTGCTGCGGGACTCGGGCCTGAGCGAGCAGGCGGCGCGGGTGGCGATCAGCATGGCGCTGGTGCGCCTCGCGCGGCCCTGCAGTGTGCGGGAGAGCGCCGCGCTGCTGGGACTCGAGGGCCGCTTCGGGGGCACGAGCACGAACCCGATGATGCTTTACCTGGGACGCACCGCCGGCAAGGAGGCTTTCAGCGAGGCCCTGCACGCCCTGGCGACGCGCCTGGAAGGGCCGGGACCGCACCGGGACTACCGGGCGGCGGAACGGGCGCTGGAGGACTTCGTGGAACTGGACGCGGACGCCTGGGAGGCCTGCCGGAACGCGGCCGGGCTGCCGAGTGCCAAGTCCGCGGCGCTGCGGCGCAACTCGGCGGCGTGGATCTGGTCGGAGATCCTGAGCAGCCACCCGCACTTCTCGCCGGCGCTCACCGCGCCGGGGCTGAACCGGGTCTCGGCGCGGGAGGTCTACCGCCGCTTCGAGGCCAGCCAGTTGCCGGCGCTGGAAGAGGCGCTGAGCGTGCAGCGCCGCTGGATGGAGGGGGAACTGGGGCTGAGCTGAGAGTTGCTCGTCTTTATGCGGGTCCACAGTCCCGGGAGCTCACGGCAGGGTTGCTGACCGTGAGCCCGTACCTTCCTGGAGTCAGCCGGGCTCCTTCTGCTGTCAGATGACCTTGCGCGTGTACCACTCCTCGAGAGTGCTCGAGGTAATAATCTCAACCCGTGGCCCCGTCTGGGGGCGTGTCAGACCGGCCTGACGGTAAGACAATCCCAGAAGGCGTTCCGCATAGGGACTGGGCGACAGCGTAGCGACAGCAACGTTCGAGGAGGTCCCAAAGTGCTGGTCAAGGGCCTGCGCGAACTGATGCATGCGCTCAACCTTGCTGACAAATTTGGCAGATACCCTGTCGTTGCTCCTCTGCGCTGCCCGATATTTGCTATCCAGGTTCTTCTTGACCTCCAGGAACTCTCCAACAGAAAGTGCCTCGAACCAGGCATTGACATCAATGGGCTTATCGACCATGGAGGCGACAGGCGTAGCAGGTGGCGCCGGGAAGTGAGGGCAATGCTCATGATAGATCTCCGCATTGTCCTGGCTGTATTTCATGCGCATCAGTTCGAGGTATACGAACTCGATGATGGCCGCCAGCGCGTCAACCCACACATCCCGACGCGAGGGAGCGCTGTACTCAAGATAGTGAGCCTGGAGCTTTTCGCAGAAGGTCCGAGTCTCGTCTCGTAGAACAGATTCAATCGAGCTGCCATAGCCGTCGACCAGATTTTCAAGGACAACTTGATACCTTGCATAATCAGCTGAGGTGCGCGTTAGTTCGCGCAGATCATCAATAATGTCAGAGCCCTGGATAAAGAGTGATGCGAGTTCGCGGGCGAACTGCTTACAGGCCTCTTCATCAACGCCCGGCTTCAGAGGGGATCGGCCGTCCTTGAAATTCTCCGGCGCCACTATTCCAACTCCGCGCCGTCCTCGACTGGTGTAGGCGCTTCCAGGCGGGTGCGAATCTGCAACAGTGGCAGGTGATACTCGGGCAACCCGCTGCGGGTCAGCATGTCTGAGATGAAGCTGCGCACATAGGGCCAGGCAATCAGGCTCGGTGTGTCTACCTCCATGAAGCTGCGCAGATTCGCTGTGGCACCCTCATAGTCGGCGCTTCTGAACATGCTGATGATGGTAAAAGCGAACTTGACCGCCGGAGCTGGCCTGGCGTCCTCGCGTGCGGTGGAATCCTCAGGGTCATCTTGGGACACGACCTCCAAGGCGAGAACGCCCTGGAGGTCGTCTACCACGGTTGAGTGAAGTACGTTGACGTCAAAGTCGGGGAAGCGGTAGGGGCCTTCCCCAGCCAAATCGAGCCGCTCAAAAGAGCATTTCAGATACTGGACGCTTTCGAGACGTATGGGATGATGGGCAGACAACTCGAGCTGGCGCACTCACCAAATATAAAGCCCCGGCGTGGGCCGAGGCTTTGTGGGCAGCGCTCTCGCGCGGCAAAGGATGGTCTGGGGGTATCCAACCGGGCTCTGGAAGGCTTGCCGGGGTGCTTGAGCGTCCGGTCTCGATATAAGCATGCTTCGCGAGCGTCTGCAAAAGCGCCTCTGGCAGAACCCCTTTTCGAAGAGCGGCAATCACGGTCTCGCGCCGCTCTGGCGCGGCCTCAGCCAGCAGCTGCTCACGGTTCAAGCGCCGCAAGAGCACGGGACCCACATCGGCTAGCGCCTCGATACGCGCCACAACATCGTCCTCGGTCCAGGAAAAGGTCTCTTCGGAGAAGTTGATCAGCGCCTCGAAAATTCGCATCTCTTCGGTAGAGCGAACCGCGAGGCGCGAGCGCGCCGCTTTCAGACGCATCAGATTGGTCTGAGCGTCCTCCCGCATCTCCTCCCAGTACTGGACAGCAAAGTCATCTTCCAGGGTGAGATGTTCGGTTGCGTTGTCAAGAACAGCGATGAAGGAGTCGAAGCGCTCCATGGCTCGGTTCTGATAGCTCTGTGACGACATTTTCTCTCCTCCCTTCCTTTCTTGATGGGCGACCTGAATCACCGGTGCTTATGAATCAGTCTGTCCAGGATAGCGCGTGGCGTGGAGGGTGCCTGAAGGTCAGACTAAGAGTTGCACCCCCCGCCGGGGCGGACATGATACCTCACTGGCCCCAGCTCTGGAGGGACTTTTGCTGACCCTTCTGTCTCATCCACATGGCCTATGTGCTATCCTGTCACAGGTGTCACATGACTCAGACTGAACTGACCGGGCGGCCGCGTGATGTGCTGCACATGATCGCCACGCTGGAGAACGCGGGGGAGATGGTCACCCTGCACCGGGTCGCGGTGGCGCTGGGCCTGCCCCGGCAGAACATCTGGATCTACGTGCGCAAGCTGCAGGAACGCGGCCTGATCATCTACAGCCCCTCCGAGCGCTTCACCACGCCGCTGCGCCTGAGCGAGGAAGGCTGGTGGGTCTCCGAGGTGCCCCGCGCCGCCGGCATCGACCTGCGCTTCCCGATCCTGGGCGAGGTCGCCGCCGGCCGCCCCACCCTGGCCGGCGAACAGGTGGAGGCCTACGCCACCCGGCTGCAAGACGTGCTGGACCTGCGCGAGGGCGACTTCCTGCTGAAGGTGCGCGGGGACTCCATGACGGGCATCGGCATCTTCCCCGGCGACCTGGTAGCGATCCGTCCCCAGCAGGAGGAACCCCACGGCGGCGAGGTGGTGCTGGTCCTGGTGCCCGGCGAGAACACCGCGACGCTGAAGCGCTGGCACCGCGACAACGGCACCGTCACCTTGGTCAGCGAGAACCCGGCCTGCGCTCCCATGACCTTCCCGGTCCAGGAGGTGCGGGTGCAGGGCTGCCTGGTGGGGCACATCGGCGCGGGGCGCAGCCGGCGCTCCCCGAACGGGGAGTAGCCCATGACCTCGCGGCCGGGAGAGGACACGCTTCGGCTGGCCCCCCGACTGCCGGGTGTTCACCCCGCGGTGCGCTACGGGGAACTCGAGCCTCCCGACCGCGCCCTGCTGCTCGCTCTGGAAGCCCAGGGAGGGGCCGCGGAGGCGAGGTGCCTGGCCCGGGTCCTGGCGGTGCCGGCGGTGGACCTTCACCCCCGCCTGGGCGCCCTCGCGGCCCTGGGCCTGATTCAGGAGGCGGCGGGCCGCTGGGGGATCGTCCCGGAACTGCGCAGCCGGGTGCAGCGCGACCTGGGCGCCTCGGTGGGAGCGCGGGTGGTGCTGAGAAGCGACCAGACGGTGCGGTGCCCAGAGCCCAACGTCGGCGAGCGGGTGCTGCGCTCACTCTGCCGCGAGGTCTTCGCGCCCCATGTGGTGCGGCCCTGGGTGCCGCTGCGCCAGGTGCTCGACGTGCAGGTCATGAACACCCTGCTCGACGAGCCGGACCGCGCCTTTCTCGCCAACCGCAGCGTCCAGGTCGACGTGGTGGTGGAGGACCTGGAGAGCGGGCGGGCCCTGCTGGCCGTGGAACTCGATGGCCCGCAGCATGAGCGCAGCCCGCAACTGGAGCGCGACGCGCGCAAGGACCGCATTCTGCGGGTCGCCGGCCTGCCGCTCGTGCGGCTGTGGACCTGCGAGGCCGATCCGCCCGGGGAGGAGCTGCTGCGCGCCCTGCTGGGCTGGCGGCTGCGCGGGGCGCTGCGGGACCCCCGCTTTCTGGCCGCGTGTCCCGCGGCGCTGCGGGAGGTGCTGGAACGGTGCCCTGCACCGGCCGGAGAGGAGTTCCAGACCCTGCGCGCCGTCCTGGGCGAGGAGTTGCTCACCTCCCTGCTGGGGGAAGGCCCGGGCGCGCCGGCGCGTGAGGCGACCCTGACGGAGATCGTGGCGGGGCTGCGCGCGGCGCACAGCGACGAGGGGATCCGCCAGTGGTTCGAGCGCGCCCGCTACACGCTGCGCGGGGAGTGCCCCCGCGACATCCTGCGGGGCGAGTGGTCTCCGGGGGACGCGCGGGTCCGGCGGGTCTGCCGGCTCGCCGCGGCGGGTGGGAGCTTCTTCGCGACCTGACCGATCAGGAGGACGACATGACGCAGCACTTCGCGCCCACCCCGGGCACGCCGGCGGTCTACACCCTGGACCTGGATTCTTTCGCCACCGGGGAGGGACGACTCATTCAGGTACTGGGCACTGTGGCGAGCAGCGAGGAGGAGGCGCAGGAGCGCTTCTGGGAGACCTTCTGGGCCGACAGCCGGGCGCCGCACAGCACTTCCGCCCGGGCCTGAGGGTGCAGCGCGGCACCCGGCCGCGAGCGCCTGGCGCGCCACTTCACGCCGGAGTTCCTGGACCGTCTCGAGAAGATCTCCGGGGCAGCGGGGGCGCTGAGCCTCTCGCTGGGCTGGTCTTCAACCTGAGCTGAGGGGCAGCGCCGCGCCAGGACGCCCCAGGCTGCTGGCGACCTCCGGTCCGCTCAGAGAGGCCGGGCGGACCCCTCCAGCGTTCTGGAGCCGCTCCAATATTCGCCGCGGCCCCGACAGGCCTTCCGTAGACTGTCGCCAGTGACTTCCCCTCCGAGGTGCTGGCCATGATGAGCTACGAAGGGCTGCCGTTCGATCCGAACGGTCCGACCCTGACCCTGCCCGAACTCGAGCAGCGCCTCTGGGGCGCCGCCAACGTCCTGCGCGGCCCGATCGACGCGGCCGACTTCAAGGCCTACATCTTCCCGCTGCTGTTCTTCAAGCGCATCAGTGATGTCTGGGACGAGGAGTACCAGGCCGCCTTCGAGGAGTCCGGCGGCGACATCTCCTACGCCACGTTCAAGGAAAATCACCGCTTTCAGATTCCCGACGGCCACCACTGGCGCGACGTCTTCGCCGTCACCGAGAATGTCGGCTTCGCGCTGGCCGCGGCGCTGCGCGCCATCGAGCAGGCCAACCCCGACACCCTCTACGGCATCTTCGGCGACGCCCAGTGGACCAACAAGGCCCGGCTGCCCGACGCGTTGATGCGCCAGCTGCTTGATGGGTTCCAGCGGCTGCGCCTGGGCAACCGCAATGTCCGCGAGGACGTCATGGGCCAGGCCTACGAGTACCTCATCAAGAAGTTCGCCGACTCGTCCAACAAGGCGGCCGGCGAGTTCTACACGCCGCGCGCCGTGGTGCGCCTGATGGTGAACATGCTCCACCCGCAGGCCCGCGAGAGCATCTACGACCCCACCGTCGGCACCGGCGGCATCCCGCTCGAGGCCGTCCACCACATCCGCGAGTCGGGCGGCGAGTGGCGCAACCTGGTCATCCGCGGTCAGGAACTCAACCTCACCACCCAGGCGATTGCCCGCATGAACCTGTTCCTGCACGGCATCGAGGACTTCAAGATCGCCCGCGGGGACACGCTGCAGGAGCCGGCCTTCCACCAGGGCGACGAGCTCGATCAGTTCGACTGCGTGCTGGCCAACCCGCCCTTCAGCCTGAAGGGTTGGGGCGCCGATCGGTGGGCCGCCGATCCCTATGGCCGGGGCGTCTTCGGCGTGCCCACCGACGGCAACGCCGACTATGCCTGGATCATGCACATGCTGAAAAGCCTGAAGCCCGGCAGTGGCCGCATGGCGGTCGTCATGCCGCTGGGCGTGCTGTTCCGCGGCGGGCGCGAGGGCAAGATCCGGCAGAAGCTGATTCAGGGCGACTACGTCGAGGCCGTCGTCGAGCTGGGGCCCAACCTCTTTTACGGCACCGGCATCCCGGCCTGCATCCTGGTGCTGCGCCTGGAAAAGGAGGAGGCTGCGCGCGGCAGCGTCTACTTCGTGGATGCCTCGCGCCTCTTTACCAAGGCCCGGGCGCAGAACTTCATGACAGACGCGCAGGCCGACGAGATCCACATGCTCTACCGGACCCGCGCGGACCGTCCCGGATTGAGCCGGGTGGTGCCCATCGAGGAAATCCACGCCGCCGGCTACACCCTCAAGCTGGGCCAGTACCTGCAGGCCGAGAGCCAGGGGGAGACCCTGACGGTGGCAGACGCCCTGACGAATCTCCGCAAGAAGCTGGCGGCCCAGAAGGTCGCTGAGGACCGCCTGGAGATCCTTCTTCAAAAGGCAGGCCACCTGTGATCACTCAACGCGACCTCGAAGCGCACCTCTGGGGCGCCGCGACGCTGCTGCGCGGCAAGATCGACGCCAGCGACTACAAGCAGTTCATCTTCCCGCTGATGTTCTTCAAGCGCATCAGCGACGTCTGGGACGAGGAGTTCGAGGGGGCCAAGGAAGCGTCCGGCGGTGACCTGGCGTTCGCGGCCCTGAAGGAGAACCACCGCTTCCAGATCCCCACCGGGCATCACTGGGACGACGTGCGCGCCGTGACGGTGGGCGTCGGCCAGGCCATTCAGGCGGCGCTGCGCGCCCTGGAGCAGGCCAACCCGAAGACCCTGGAGGGCATCTTCGGCGACGCGCCCTGGACCAACAAGGAGCGCTTCAGCGACGCCACGCTGGTGGCCCTGCTCGACCACTTCAGCCGGGTGAGGCTGGACAACGCCAACGTCCCCCACGACCAGCTGGGCAACGCCTACGAGTACCTGATCCGGCAGTTCGCCGACGACTCCGGCCACACCGCGCAGGAGTTCTACACCAACCGCACCGTGGTGCACCTGATGACCCGGGTGGCCGGCCTGAAAAGTGGCGAGAGCGTCTATGACCCCACCATCGGCACCGGCGGCCTGGCGCTCAACGGCGTGCTGGGGCTGCGCGACCAGGGCCAGGAGTGGCGCAACGTCAAGGTCTACGGTCAGGAGGTCAACCTGATCACCAGCGGCATCGCGCGCATGAACATGTTCCTGCACGGCATCGAGGAGTTCCACATCGCGCGCGGGGACACCCTGGCGGAGCCGGCCTTCCTGGACGAGGGTGGTCTCCAGACCTTCGACGTGGTCCTGGCCAACCCGCCCTACAGCATCAAGCGCTGGAACCGCGAGCGCTTCGCGGCCGACCCTTATGGGCGCAACCTCTACGGCACGCCGCCCCAGGGCAACGCCGACTACGCCTTCTTGCAGCACATCATCGCCAGCATGAACGCGACCGGGCGCGCGGCGGTGCTGTTCCCCCACGGCGTGCTGTTCCGCGACGCGGAGGCGGAGATGCGGCGCAAGATCCTCGAGGACGACCTGATCGAGGGCGTCATCGGGCTGGGGCCCAACCTCTTTTACAACTCGCCGATGGAGGCCTGCGTGCTGGTCCTGAACCGCAGCAAGCCAGCCCAGCGGCGCGGCCAGGTCGTGATGGTCGATGGCAAGCACCAGGTGACCCGCCAGCAGGCCTACAGCTTCCTCTCCCCGGAGAACGAGGCCAAATTGCTGGGCGCGTGGCGCGAGCCAGACCAGCATCCGGACATCGCCCGCGTGGTGTCCCTCGAGGAGATCGCCGGCCAGAAATTCAGTCTCAGCATCCCGCTTTACCTCTACCAGGGTCAGGATGGCCTTCAGAGTCACGACGTCCAGGTGGCGGTGTCCACATGGCGAGAGAGTCGCGCCACCCTCCAGGGACAGACCGCCACCCTCTTCGACCTGCTCCAGGAGGCCAGCCATGCAGATTGATCCCAGCGGGTGGCAACCCGTCACCCTGGGCGAGATGGTTCAGGAGATCTCGATCCACGAACGCGCTCCCGAGAAACAGGGGATTGACCGGTATGTCGGGCTCGAGCACCTCGATTCTCAGGACCTGCGCGTTCGCCGCTGGGGGCTGCTTTCCGAGGGCGTGACCTTCACCAAAGTCTTCCGCGCTGGCCAGGTGCTTTTCGGCAAGCGCCGCGTCTATCAGAAGAAGGTGGGCGTTCCCGACTTCGATGGCCTCTGCTCCGGCGACATCATCGTGCTGGCCACCAAGAGCGAGCAGCTGCTGCCCGAATTCCTGCCGCTGGTGATTCAGTCCGACGCTTTCTTCGCCTACGCCGAGAAGACTTCAAGCGGTTCGCTATCCCCGCGCACGAAGTTCCGGGAGCTCGCGAAGTTCGAGTTCCTGCTCCCCCCGCCCAAGCAGCAGCGCGAGCTGGTGGAGCTGCTGCTGGGGGTCGATGGGGCGATTGAGGCATCCGTGCTTACAGAGCAAGCCGCTCGGGAACTGTTCCTGGCGCTGGGCGCGCGCGAGATGACTCCTCCCCCGGGCTCAACGTTGATCTCTCTGGATCAGGTCGCTGACATCGTTGGAGGAAAGCAGTTGTCGCCCAGCCAAGCGACTGGGGACAACATGGTTCCCTATCTTCGAGCGGCCAATATCCGCCTTGGCTGGATCGACTTCGATGACGTCAACCAGATGAATTTCGAACCGCGAGAACAACAACGGCTCACGGTGCACCCTGGCGACACCTTGCTGATGGAAGGCAATGCCAACCCGGCCTACGTTGGCACACCGGCCCTCTTTAGCGCTGCCATGCCGCGCGGCTTTTGCATTCAGAACACTGTCATCCGCCTTCGTCCGACAGACCCGGCGAGGCTGCTACCGGACTACCTTTACATCGCGATGCGGCACTTCTTCGAATCCGGCAAGTTCAAAGAACTGGCCTCGGGAAGCAGCATCAAGCACCTGGGCTCCACTCGCGTCGCGCGGCTGATGGTGCACCTGCCTCTGCCTCATGAGCAGGCCCACACCGTCAGCCTGCTCAAGGCCGCTTCAGAGACGGCCGATCAGACTGCCCAACACCTCGCCCACCTCCGCACCCTGCGCGCCGCGCTGCTCAACACCGCCCTCTCGCCAGCGCCGGCGGCCGTCACCGCGCCGGCACCCGCCCTGGTCTCCGCATGACCTTCAACGAGGCCAACACCGCCGAGGGGCTGGTCACCCACACCCTCACGCGGTTGCGCGGGCTGCGCTGGCGCTTCGTGCCGGCCCGGGACCTGTCCCGCGAGGAGCGCGACGTCTGCGTCTGGCCGCTGGTCACCGAGGCCCTGGTCCGGCTCAACCCGGAGATCGCTGCCCGGCCGGCACTGGCCGAGGAGGTGATCTACAAGCTGCAGGCGATCTTGCACGGCGCCCGCGCCAACCCGGTGCGCGCCAACGAGGAGTTCACCTCCTGGCTGCGCGGGGAGCAGACCCTGCCCTTCGGGGAGAACCACGAGCACGTGCCGGTGCGGCTGATTGACTTTGCCGACCCCGCGAACAATGACTTCGTCGTCACCCAGCAGTACACCTACCGGGCGGGCACGCTGGAACGGCGCTTCGACACGGTGCTGCTGGTGAATGGTCTGCCGCTGGGCATCGGGGAGGTGAAGTCGACGACGCGCCCCTCGGTCTCCTGGCAGGACGGGGCCAAGGACTTTCTCGACGACTACTGGAAGAACTGCCCAGCGATGTTCGCGCCGAACGTCCTGTGCTTCGCGTCGGAGGGCAAGACCTTCCGCTACGCGGCGCTGGGCGGCGGCTACGAGCACTGGGCTCCGTGGCGCGAGACCACCGACCGCACGCCCAGCCCGCTGGAGGAGGTCAGCCGGGCGGTGCAGGGACTGCTGCGCCCCGAGACGCTGCTGAAGATGCTGCGCGACTACAGCATCTTTCCGGTGGTGCAGGGCGGCCGCAAGGTCAAGGTGCTCGCCCGCTACCCACAGGTGGAGGCCACCGAGCAGATCGTCGCGCGCGTGGTGCAGGGCCAGACCCGCCGGGGGCTGATCTGGCACTTCCAGGGCAGCGGGAAGAGTCTGCTGATGGCCTTCGCGGCCCAGAAGCTCAAGACCACGCCGGCGCTGCGCAACCCGACCGTGATCATCGTGGTCGACCGCACCGACCTGAACAGCCAGATCGGCGCGACCTTCGACGGGGCCCAGGTGCCGAACACGGTCACGGCCGACAGCCGGCGCGACCTGGAGCGCCTGCTGCGCGAGGACACCCGGCAGACCATCATCACGACGATCCACAAGTTCGGCGAGGCCGACGGCGTCCTCAACGCGCGGGAGAACATCGTCGTCCTGGTCGACGAGGCTCACCGCACCCAGGAGGGCGACCTGGGGCGCAAGATGCGCGCGGCGCTGCCGAACGCCTTCCTCTTTGGCCTGACCGGCACACCCGTCGCGCGAGGGGACCGCAACACCTTCGCGTGGTTCGGCGCCAGCGAGGACGAGGACGGCTTCCTGAACCACTACTCCTACAGCCAGTCGATCCGAGACGGGGCGACCCTGCCGGTGCACTTCGAGCCGCGGCCGGCGCACCTCAAGGTCGACCGCGCGGCGGTGGACGCCGGCATGGAGGTGCTGGCCGGCGACCACGGGCTGACCGATGCCGACACCCAGGAACTGGTACGGCGCGCCGGGCGCATGGAGCACCTCTTCAAGGCCCCGGCGCGCCTCTCGGCCATCGCCGACGACATCGCGGCGCACTTCCGCACCCGGGTGGCTCCTGCCGGCTTCAAGGGTCAGGTCGTGATGTTCGACCGCGAGGCCTGCGTGCGCATGAAGGGACTGCTCGACGAGCGCCTGGGCGAGGACGTGAGCGAGGTGGTGATGATCACCCAGCCCGGCGACCTGGAGCGCTGGCAGGAAGCCGGCCTGACGGTCACCCCGGAACAGTTCGCCCGCTGGACCGAGCTGGACAAGGACGCGGGCAAGCTCGAGAAGCTGCTCTCGCGCTTCCGGGACCCCAGGGACCCGCTGCAGCTCCTGATCGTGACCAGCAAGCTCTTGACCGGCTTCGACGCGCCCATCAACCAGGTCATGTACCTGGACAAGCCGCTGCGCGACCACACCCTGCTGCAGGCGATCTGCCGCACCAACCGCCTGTATCCCGGCAAGACCAGCGGGCTGGTTGTGGACTACCTGGGCGTGTTCGACGACGTGGCGAAGGCCCTGGACTTCGATCCCGAGAGCATCAAGGGTGTGATCCAGAACATCGCCGAGCTGGAAGCCGGGTTCCCGGCGGCGATGCGGGCGGCACTCGCGCACTTTCCCGGCGTCGACCGCAGTGTGGACGGCTTCGAGGGCCTGATGGCCGCCCAGCAGGCGCTGGCGACCCCCGCGGCGCGCGACGAGTTCGCGGCGGACTTCAGCGTGGTGCACCGGCTGTGGGAGGTGCTCTCGCCCTCCGCGGCGCTCGCGCCCTTTGAAACGGACTACCGCTGGCTGGGGAGCGTCTACGAGAGCCTGCGGCCGCCCAGCGGGATCGGCGTGCTGCTGTGGCATGCTCTCGGCGCCAAGACCATCGACCTGATCCACCGCCACGTGACGGTGGACCACATCGAGGAGAGCCTCGACACCCTGGTGCTGGAGGAAAGTGTCCTCGGGCTGCTGTCGGGCGATCAGGCCGAGCAAAAGGGGAAGCAGATCACGCTGGCGATCGAGCGGGTGCTGCGCAAGAAGGGCAACGTGGCGAAGTTCGAGCTGCTGGGTGAGCGACTGCAGCGCCTCCAGGAGCGCTACGCCCAGGGCCTCACTGGGGGGCTGGCGTGGCTCAAGGAGCTGCTCGCCCTGGCGCGCGAGGTGCTGGAGACCGAGCAGCAGGAGCAGGTCGAGATCATCCCCGACGGCAAGAGCGCTCTGACAGCTCTGTTCGAGGAGCACCGCGGCGAGGAGACCCCCGAGATCGTGGGCCGCATCGTGGGCGACATCGACGAACTGGTGCGCGCGGCGCGCTTCGACGGCTGGCAGCACACCACCGCCGGCGACCGGGCGATGCGCCAGGCGCTGCGCCGCGCGCTGCTGAAGTACAAGTTGCACACCGACGAGGAGCTCTTCGACCGGGCTTACGGGTATATCCAGCAGTATTACTGACTTTCAAGGCAGGTGAATGTGACGACGAACTTCGGTCCGACAGTCCTCCTAGACTTCAGCGACCCGGCGCAACTGGAACTGTTCCTGCGGGACGCTATTCGCCGCAAACAAGAGCATGACAAGCTGGACTTCAAGCAGGACCTGGAATTCACGACGTCGACCGGCGAGAAGAACCCCAAGGGGCGCACGAATCTCGTTCGGTTGGTGTGCTCGCTGGCCAACAGCGAGAGTCCGCTTTTCGGGGATTACGGCTTCCTGATCCTGGGGGCAGACAGTGAGGGGCAGATTCATCACGTTCCTGAACTGGACAAGGGGAGCGACAAGCTGCACGCTCAGATCGGCGACATCCTGCGCGAGTACCTGGAGCCGGTGCCTGACTTTCAGGTGCATGTGTTCCAGGAGGCCAGCGCGGCCTGGGGGTGCATTTTGATCCCGCCTGGGCAGGCGGCCCGGGGGCCGTTCATCTTCAAGAAAGAGTCGACGGAAAAGGGCTGCAATTGGCGTCGCGGCGAGTGGCGGGTGCGCCGCTCCGCGAAGGTGGTCGAACCGGATGGCTCAGACTATGCGCGGGTGGAACGCGCCAAGCTCGAGCAGGTCCTGCAACCGCTGCGCGCCCAGCTCCACCGCCATGAGCAGGCCATCGCGCAGCTTCAGGGCAAGCTCGACATGGTGAAAAAGCATCAGCTGCCGCAGATCGAGCTCCAAGCTGAGCCTTGCAAGACGCCGGTGATCCTGCACGGGGGCAACCTTGACAAGCTTCGTGCGCGCGCCATCGAGGCCGCCCGCCAGAGCCCGGAGCTTTACACGGCAATTGACGACTTTTTGCAGGAGGCCAAGCGGCGCATCACGGCGCGCTCAGCGCCCGTAGCGACAGCAGCGGTGACAAGTGCAGGGACGCTTGGCAAGCTTGCTGGTCTGGACACGGCTTCCCTTCTCAAGGCCCAGCAGCTTAGCGACGTGATCGGGGGCCCTCGCACCAGAAGGACTGTCTCGCCAAGCCGCATCAAAGCGGTGCAGAGCTTCTTGGAAGAAGTGCTGCAGGAGCCGATTGACCCCTCATGGATGGTCTTCGACGATCTGTATACCCGGACTATGCTTCTGGACCGCCAGAGCTGGGAAGGCGATGATTACCCTCTTTTTCAGAAGTTCTGTGCCCTCGAAAAGCATCATTCCGCACTGCTGCTCGACCGGATGGAGCGTCAGCGCAACCGCGAACAACTTGACGGATGCTTTGAATTCACCCTCCGGGTGAGGAACGCTGGGCCGGTTAAGACTGGGGATCTGCAGCTCACCGTTGAAGCGACGGAAGACAGCGACGTGACCCTGCTGGAGCAGATGCCTGTGCCCCGGCATGAGCTTCCTGTAGAGGAAGAGGGCCCTTTCCCCCGCTTCAAAATGCCCAAGATCTACCACCCTGCTCAACCCGAGCCGACTGCCGACATCCTCGAAGAGGACTCCTGCGAACTTGAGGCCGCTTCCCTCTCGCCTGGACAGACCGGGCCGGCCTGGACTCTGCCGGGGCGCTTTGCGGTAAAAGATCTGCCGGCTACGGGGAGCCGCAGGCTCAAGCTGAACATCAAGGTCATCTCGGATGAACTTCCTCAACCCCTGGTGCAGGTTGTGGAGACCGAGGTCCACTTTGCGAGACTCGACCGTCCAGTGCACTGAGGGGACTGGCTGACCGAGGGGAGGAAGAGGGTCGAACGGCCCGGTGCTTTGCTGCGTCCCGCCCCGAGACCAGGAGGTGCCATGAACCAGCGCCAGAGAATTCGCTATGCGCTCCGCGCCGGCGGCGAGCTCACGATTCCAGGTGCAGAAGCGGCGCGGCCTGCTGCGGCGCGCGGCGCCTACACCTGCCTGGTCTGCGGCGAAAGCCTCACGCTCAAAGCCGCCAGCAGCACGAAGGTGACCCCCTACTTTTCCCACGCCCCGGCCAGCCGCAACCGGGAAGGCCACGCCCCGGAGTCGGTGATCCACCACGCCGCCAAGGCGCGCCTGATGGCCGCGCTGAGTGCCGGCACCTCCCTGGTCGCGCTGTGGCCCTGTCCCGAGCTGGCCTGTCCTGGCCTCGCGGCACTGCCGCTGCACCTGCCTGAACACGACGAAATCCGGGCGGAAGTGGGGCTGGAAGACACCGGCTACCGGCTGGACGTGGCGTTGCGCCGGGCTGGACGAACCGTCTTTGCCTTCGAGGCCCGCCACACCCACGCGGTCGGGGAGACCAAGGCCCGCGATCTGGACGGGAGCGTGCCGTGGATTGAGTTCGCCGCCGAGGAATTCGTGGCGCAGGGCCACTTGCGGGTGCTGGACGGTCCGCGCCCCACCGAGTCGGCCGAGACCGGCCTGTGCCGGGCGTGTGCGGCGCTCAGACCCAGTGAGCGGGTCTGGGCGACCGAGGCCCTGAACGTGCGGCGCTGGCTGTGGAGCTTGCCCTGGGAAGCGCAGCTGATGGCGGATCATCACGTGCGGCAGTTGGAACAGTCCTTTGAAGGGCTGAAGCGGTCACAGGCGCGCGAAGCGCGGCGGGAGTGGTTCCAGGCCCGGGCCACCGGCGACGCGGAGATCTTCGAGATTGCGTTGCGGTTCAACGCCTGGGGGCATTCCCTGATCCATGAGCGTGCCGTCAGGGACGAACCCTGGGGGTCTCCTTACCCGGTGGGGCTGGGCTACGTCGTCCAGGCGTATCCCGAACCAGCCCTCGCGTTGCGGCTGACGGGCCGTCAGTTGCGGGCCCTGTGGTGGGGAGAACACCGGCAGGCGCTGCTCGAGCGCCGCCTGGAGCACCTCCGGGCGTGGCCGGTTCTGCCCTGTCCAACCCCGGCGCTGCCGGCGACGGGGTCATGGAGCCATGCAGCGACCCGGCACGCCGCGCTGATGCGCCTGGCAGAGCATGGGTCACGCACGGCCCTGAAGACCCGGCTTCATGCGCACGTCACCCTGTCGGCCATCATGGACGCGCCCGGGGCGTTCTCGACGAGTGGCGGGCACCACTGGATTTCTCTCAACAACCAGATCCCCCGTATCCGGGGGCTGAGCTTTTCGGGCGTGATCCGGTTGCTGCTGAAGGCTGGAGTCCTGGAGGAGGGCAGAAGTCAGGGCGGGCGCGGATTTCCGGGCCTCCCGCTGGACCCGCGGTCATGTCCTGGGTTTCCCCAGGAAGTGGCGGCCGGCGAAGCTGAGGCAGAGGGCCGGGGCCCTCCGGACTTTCCAGCGCCGCGGCCCGCTCCTCGGCCTCAGCCCACACTGTGGGACCTGGTGGAGTAGGGGATGTAACCGGGGGCGGGCGCACACGATTTGCGCCCTACTGAGCGTCTTGCCCCCGCTCACCCCACTGCTGGCCAGCGCCGGTGTCTGAAAGCCGCCCTGGCAATCACTTGCCGAGGCTTTTTCCGCATCAGAAGCGCAAAGTTCGGTAAAAGTTGTAAGGCGATCCGCAGAAGCACGCGCCACAATGGTCACAAATGCGCTTACGACACGCGACGCAGACTTCATCGAAGGGGTAGATATACTTCTTGCAATGCCAACAGTGGGTGTGAGGACGGCGGATTTCTACAAGTATCGGTCTGTATAAGGCTTTAGCCTCTGCTTGCGCTTCTGCGTGACTGAATAGCTCTGATAAGCGCTCCAGCGGAGCCTCTTTTGCGAGCTGGATCCCTACACGCCCCGCGAGACGCACAGTGGCCTGACGTATTGCAGTGTCGTCCGGTGGTAAAGCTTGAGGCATTAGCTTGTGCAAGGTCCGCAGCGTGGTTCTGGAACGTCCACTTGCGCCGTCTTTTCCAGTCAAGAAAATATCTACAAGTTGAATCCAACGGTCATGCACACGTTGTATTTCCTTCTCGGCTATATAAGCTTCGCGGTAAGGCAACACACGGTCGGCCACTTGCGGAGAACACTTTCCTTCGAAAATCTTGAAATGAGCACGTTCCACCGCCTGCAGGGTAAGAGTTGGAAATTCCACTAGCAATTCCTCAAGACGGTAGCGTTCGGGGTGGCGGAGATTAGTTCCGCACATCTGAGCAAAGTCCGAGGTGGTTTCCTCTCCGGGGGCCGTGAGGTACGCACGAAATCTCAGTGGATCTCTGCAGGTCATCTCAATGCGATGTAGGTGGTAGGAGCGGGAACTACCGTAAAGACGGATCCGCCGCACCGGTTCTGTCAATTGAATGCTAGGCATCGTCTTGCCGAGCGGCGGGGATGCGGTGCTGTCTGCGTAAGGCGTTGGCAATGTGAGTGATATTAATTCATAGTGAGCCAGGATGGCTTTGATTCGCGCTCCTAGATCAGATAGGTTCGGAGATGACTCGTGACTTTCTGGTACTGCCTTGGAGTGGACTGGCCGAATTCTTGGAATCATGTCTGGTGGAACATCGGCGCCAAGTGGCTGCATGTCCAAAGAGGCTAGACTCTGCGCAGAGGCGTCTTTTTGCGAAATGATCACTGGTCCGGAATTATGGACGCCTTTCTGAGGCTTTGGAGAAAGCCCGTCACCTGAACCCTCCACCCTGTTCTGTGCCTCAGACTTCGGTGGGACCGGGAGGCTGCGCTGATCTTTATCAGTAGCTGCAGACATGTGATCCAGAACTTTTAGCCGTTCAAGTTCTTTGCAGACGCGTGTCTCAGGGGCTGATCCCTTCAGTCCGCCAAACAATTCTGCGTGGAGTTGCAGGCGTTGAGCGGGGCTGAGTCTGGGGATGCGCAGCAGAGCGAGTTCCAGGTTGGCGCGCTGCGGATGCTCCAGATTGTTGGCAAGAAGCTCCAGCAAGTCGACCAGCCGTGTTCCCGCGCTCCAGCGAATCAGCGCGTACAGGCCGCTTGGAGTCTCAAGGTCGCGGTAGCCCAGGATCGGACATGTGCCGGTTCCAACCAGGAGCACACTGACCACCGCGCGCGCCGCGGGGTACGAGAGTACCGTCTTGGCCAGATCGCCCTCGCGCAAGTCGACGAACAGGTTGTCTGAGCTCAAGGCGAGAGGTCCCGAAGCGAGCGATGGCGCTGATACTCCCTGCGCTGGGGCCACCTGAGCAGCCACGACGAGGGGCTTCTGAGCGCCGGAGTTCAACTTCAGGTCAGTGGCACGGGTCGGGTTCAAGACCTGGGCGCCGAGCCGCGGCGCTGGGTCCGGATTCCTGGGTGTCAGAACTGCTGGCCCGGGAGTAGCCGGCCGGTTGTCCGGAAGAACCTTCGGCGGTGTGACCCCTGTAGCAGCGGTTTTTTTCTGATCCGGTTCCGCGCGGGAGTCGGGTGAAGCTGGAGGAGGACTACCTGACGAGGCACCCAGGACGAGCAGGGTACACAGCCCGCCGATCACGAATGCTCCCAGGACAGGTCCCAGAAGGGTGCTGATGACTGCCCATATGAAGCAGGCCGTCACGATCCAGCTGATCACGCGCATGTTCCGAGCGTAAAGATCGCGCGGTTGGTCCCAGATCAGCGCAGGATTTCAGCCGCCGGAAGACGCGAGGAAGCGCCGGCCGATGTGCTCTGCGCATGTGGGAAGTCTCCACGGGAATGTTCCTCCATAGGGGGCGCGTGCCGTGCCGTGAGGGTCCAACTCCAGCCAGGCCACGCCCAGTTCCGCCGCCCCCGCGCCCCCGATCCGGTGCTGGTGATAGACCTCGAAGCCGAAGACGACGCTGTCCCCTTGCATGGCTGCCACATCCAGCCGGTAGGCGCCCAGCAGGGCCTCCTCGGCGGCGTGGGTAAAGGCGGGGGGAACCCACGGCTCGTTGTGGGTCGCTTTACAGCCCAGGCGCTAACAGAACCGGCGAATCACGAAGGGGCGCTCACGCCGGCTCAAGGCCTCGGCGAGCCGCATCTTGGCTGCGAGGTGCATGACGCTCTCGCCGGCACAAGTGCTGCCAGGTTGGTGGGAGAAGTGCGCGCCGACGGGCCGGCCACGGCGCTGGTGCGCGCGGCGCAGCGAGACGGGCTCATGGCACTCCAGGCACGAGAAGGGGCCCGTGCCGGCGTAGGTCTCCGGATCCGCCAGAAGGCCGCCGGCGTCAATGGCGTAGGGAACGGCACGGGGCATGGTGGAAGCGTAATTGGCAGGGGGAGGGCGGCCGAACTGAGGAGGCTGGCGCGAGCCCGCCTCTTGTTCCCCCGGCCCGGGCGTGGGTCACGCCCGGGGAGCAGGGTTCCATCCAGGCGACTGACACGCCATCGCCCTGCGGCTTGAGTCATACCAGAATTGCTACGCTTTTCAAGGCAGTGTGGTAAATTGACCACATGACGATCCTCACGCCCGGTCTGGACCCTGCCCGTCGGCGGCGCGAGAGCGTCCGCCAGCGCGACAAGCGCTCGCAGCTTGAGCGCCTGACGCCCACCGCGCTGCTGGCCGCGCGTGACATCCTGACGCACTGGGGCCTGAGCGAGGCGTTGCAAGTCCGCCTGGTCGCGGGCGACAGCGGCATGACCAAGTCGACCTACCGCAGCAAGGTCGCCGCCGCCCAGGCGGGTACCCCGGTGGCGAGCCTGTCCGACGACGAGCTGCGGCGCTGCTCGTTGATCGTGCAAATCGCGCAGCTGCTGCAGGGGCTGTACGGCGGCGACCAGGCGCGGCTGTGGCCCACCCGGGTCTCGGACCAACCGCTGTGGGCTGGCCGGTCGCCCGCCGAGTACATGCTGGAAGAGGGCTTCGCGGGTCTGCTGAAGGTCCGTGACCACCTGCTGGCCCGGTCGCTTTGAGCCGGCCTGGCTTTGACCCGGTCCGCACCCGGGGAGCCATGGTGCCCCAGCCCACCCGGCTGCCTGGCACCATCCGGCTGGTGTCCTCGGTGCACCGCCTGGACGTGGCCACCACCTTGCGCGCGGTCACCTCGGGCCATGACCCGGCGCTCCTGGCCGAGCTCGCGGCGGTCGCCGGACCCATGACCGCGCCCACCGGGATCTTCACGCCGGCGGGCCTCGCTCAGCTGCTGGCCAACACCCGGCGCTACGGCGCCGCGGGCCGCTTTACCGTGGCGGGTGACGGCCGCTGGTATGCCGGCCTGGACCTGGACGTTGCCGAGGCCGAGCGCGGCCACCACCTGATGCGGGAGTACCGCCGTGACCGCGCCATGCCGGGTGCAGTGGCCTCGCTGGATCCCTACCAGGCGCACGTCCAGGCAAGCGGATGCTGCCTGCGGGGCGCGCCGCCTTACGACCAGCGGCTGATTCTCTCACCGGACGACTACGCGCCCGGTCAGGCGCTGGGCGCGGAGATGATGCGCCGGGGCGACCCTTTGCTGCGCTATCCCAGCGTGCGGCGGCCCGGAGGCGAGTGCGTGGTGGTATTTGCCGACCATGCCCTGGAGAGCGTCCAGTTGCTGCCTCCCCGAACGGCCCGGTGGACCGGCGAGGGGTTGGAGTGGTCCTAGGGCCATCAGGCTGAGCACAGGGGGGGAGAGCCGGGCTGCCCCAGGACCTTGGCCTGTTCCCCATGCCCAGGCCCGCCCCCCCTCTCGCCGGCCCGCCGTGCCGGGGAGAGGGCGGCGCGCCTCGGGGGCAGCATTTCCCCGGGAGCGTGCGTGGGTCAGGGTCGGCTTCCTGCGCAGCGAGGACGGGGTGGGTGGCCAGGGAATCACCGGGGGCCGGTGCCCCGAATGCCGGTCCTGGTGGAGGGCACGGCCGAGCGCACTGCGCGGGAAGCCCCCCCGCGAAAAAGGGTGACATGCTCAGCTGCACAGGGGTTGCTGACATAGGGCTGTATGCAGCCCGCGCAGCGCGTGCTGGACGCTGGGGGTGGTGACATGCTCGGCGTGGATTGACATAAATCTGTACAGCCCGTAGATAGTCGTCACCATTCGGATATACATGACACTAGACACTAGTCCTCAAGGCGCCCATTTGGGCGTCTATTCTCTTTCGAATTAGTCATATTTTTAATTTAGAGTACATCTGCTCTTATGTATAAGGCTCGAATATGTCAGCTTTACGCGCACCTGCTTAAGCTCAGAGGAGTCTGGAAGAGAGTGCAGACACAGATAAACGCTTAATTGACACCATTCGAAGGTATTTGTCACAAAATAAGACCCATTAGCATAGGATAAAGATGTCGGACAGCGGATCTCAAGAAGGTGCGCCAGTACATCAACTAATCAGAACGGCTGAGAAGAAAATCTTAATGCTGACATTCTGGTCATGTGCACCACTTCGCTACGATTGTCTATGCCCGACATTAGCGCGGCTCGCGTGAGCATTTCTGCCGGCTCAGGGCAGCCTTGGATCTTTTCGACACCATCCGGAGATGATTGACACTGGTCCCGCGGAGAATCCATTGCCATATTTTATGCCGACAACATAATATTAAGATTACATTTATTTGCAATCCATCCTGTCCTGTACGAAATAGATTTGTCCAAAAAAGCCTCCTAGAGCGCATTATTTGTAATAGAGGGCTTGCGCATCATAGCCTGGAAGCGTTCTCAGGAGGCCTAAATGGACGGTTGTCATGTCACTTACGTTCTTCGTAAAGGCCAGACCACTACCCGAACCTTCACCGAGCTGAGCGCCCTCGACCCCAACGACCTGCTCCCGCTCCGGCTCGACTTCGTCGGTGAGCCCGGGCAGAGGACCCGGACCGTCCGCGTTGCCACTCGCCCCACCAACTACCGGGGGCAGACCAGCATCGGCGGCACCTACTGGTTCACCCGCGCTGGGCGCCGCTTGCCGTACGCCAGCGGCCTCGAGCGCCTACGCCTGCAGTACGCTGACCTCGACCCCAGTACGCTCGGTGCGGCGACGCAACCGTTCGCGCTGGTCTTCGAGTATGGCGGTAAGAAGTATTGGCACCTCCCCGACCTGTTCTTGCGCCGCCGCGGTCAGCGCAAGCTGCTCGTCGACGTGCGCCCCCGTGCCTTGCAGGGTGACCCGCGCAGCCGACTTGCTTTCCAGACCACGCGCGAGGTCGCCGAGGCCGCTGGCCTGGAGTACGAGGTCTGGGGTGAACCCACCGCTGTCCAGGCCTACAATGTCCGCTTCCTCAGCGGCTTCCGCCGCCAGCCCTCGGGCTTCGAAGCTGCCGCTTCCGGGGTGCTGGCCCTCGCGCTCAGGGACACCCTTACCATCACCGAGCTGGAGGCCGCGTGTGCCACGCCGCGCCACTTTGTCCGGCCCACCCTGTTCCACCTAATGTGGCGCGGTGAGCTCCGCTTCGACCTCGACCGACCCCTAAGCAACCAGACCGAGGTGCTCCCCGGTCCCCTCGCGCCCCGCCGCGTGGTGACCTCGTGACCCGCGCAGCCACCGTCGATATAGGCACCCGCCTGCGCTACGCCGGGCGAGACTGGACGATTGTCGCGCAGCCGGCCCTCAACATCGGGCTGCGCGACGACCAGGGACTGGAGATCACGGCGACCTGGGGCTCGATCCTTCAAGCCCCCGACTACGCGGTGCTGGGCTTGGAGGAGAATCCACCGCATCCCTACCATGTGATGTTTGCCTCGCTGCCCCAGGAGGTGCGCGACCGGGCCCTGGTACTTGAGCGCCACGTCTTGGAGGTGCTCATCGGCGCGCAGGAGCGGGGCGGGCCGATCAACCCACATTACGACCCGGGTGCCCTCTCTCAGAATGAGCGCATCCGCCGCAAGGTCGAGGAACTCAGGGGAGAGAACCGCGACTCGAAAGTCAGTGACCGCCAGGTCAAGCGTTGGCTGTCAGCTTACCAGCAGAGCGGACAGTCCGCGTTCGGTCTCGTTGATCGCCGCCACCTGCGAGTCCGGGAGAGCCATTCCGAGGCCGACCGCGTAGTCATGCGCGCGATTGATGAGGTGCAGGCCGACCTGCGGGGCCGCTCGGACGTCTCGCTGAACGAGATCCGGCGGCTCACCCGCAACAAGCTAGAAGCTGGGAATCAGCTCGCTGAGAGCGAGGAGGACAAGGTTCCGGACAGGGTTCGCATGCCAGCCCGCACCAAATTCTCAGAACTCGTCCGGGTGGTGGCACCCACACTGTTCAAAAGCGCCCGGCAGCGCGATAGCATCCTCGCCAACCTGAAGAAGCGCCCCTTTGGGCGCGCGACCGCCGATCGCCCGGGGCAGGTCATCTTGCTTGATTACACTCGGTTCGATCTGCGGGCGATCAGTGAGGTCGATGGCAGCGAGCTGAACTTGCGGCTGCTGATCGCCCAAGACCTCTACAGCCGCGCCATCGTGGGCTGGGACCTCGTCGAGGTCGAGCCCCGGGGCGTCGATGCCACGCGCCTAGTCATCGGCATCCTCTTCCCAAAACTCTGGCACCCCGCCTGGCCCGAGACCTCGAGGTGGCGCTACACCGGGGTTCCGCAGGAAATCATCGTGACGGAATTCGGCCTTCCAGACGGCACCGAGCTGGCCGGACCACCCCCGCTGCTGCCTGAGCAGCTAGTGATCGACGGCGGGAAAATCTTCATCGGCCAGCATCTCCACGCCGTCGCCGACGAGTTCGGCTTAGACTTCCGCTATGCCCGGCCCTACAAGGGGAGCGACAAGGCGCACGTTGAGGTCCTATTCCGGACCATCCGCGTACGCTTCGCCGAGGGCCTGCGCGGCTACGTAGGGCCCAACATCCAGCACCGCGGGAAGAAGGTCCGGGGCTACCACACCCGCGGCGAGTTGATGCGCCTAGTGGGCGAAATGATTACCTCCGAGTACAACGAGCGCTGCCACGACGCCCTCTATGACCCGGACCGACCCAAGGTCAAGATCAGCCCCAACCGGATGCTCGACCTGGGGCTGTCGATGCAGGGCCTGTTCACCGTGCCGCGCTCGCGGAACGCCTACTACCTGGCGCTGCGCCCTGTGAAGGTCAGGCGCATCAAGGAGAACGGCGTCCACCTTGAGTACCGACGCTATGACGGCCCGGAGCTCAACCCCTACCGCGGAGGCCGCTCCCCGTTTACCCACCTGAAGGGAGAGTGGATCTTTCTGATCGACGACCGCGACCCGTCGTACATCTTCTTCCAGGACCCCCTGGAAGACGGGAATTTCTTTCCCATCCCGTGGGTGGACGCCGACCACTTGGCCCGGCCCTTCCAGGACGTGCTGAAGTCCGGGGCCTGGGAATCCCACGCCGAGAACGGGTTCGAGAACCACGCGGAGATCGATGCCCGGCGCGACGCGCGGCGCAACCGCTACGACGCGCTGATGGCAGAGCAGGACCGCCAGGGCCGTGCCGAGGCGGTGAAGCGGCTGCTGAAATTTAATGACAAGTCCGGGGGCGGCAAGCTGGATCGCGCCGACCGCAACACGCTGGCGCGTGAGAACGCCGCACAGCAGGGGCGCGAGGCGCTGCTGGGAACCGAGGCGCCCCCGCCCCTGGAGCCTGTGCCTGGACCGGGCATCGCCCCGGGAGCGCTGGACGACCTGCCGTTCGACGTCGACGAGGACAACGTCGAGATCCGGACCCTGGACTTCGATGATGACCTCGAGGACGACGATCTCGCCGAAGTCGAGGACTCCGAGGAGGACGTATGAGTGATCACCCCGATCAACACGGCCTGCCGAAGGGTGACAACAGCATCCAGACCCGCGAGGACTGGGAGGCCTACTGCGCACATAAAATTCCCCCTCGTCCGGAGCTCCTCACCCACGAGGCCTACGCGGGGCTGAGCGAGGAGGCGCGCGAGGACTACGACCTCGCGCGCGATGCCTGGCACAGTGACTTCGGCGTGGGGTCCACCCCGGCCATGACGCTGGCCCTTGAGCGCTTCCGACTGGTCGCGCGGCTGAACGCGAACAGCAACGACCCTGTCAAGGCGCACCTGGCGCTCACTGGTCCGCCCACCCAGGGGAAGACCACCATCATTCGCCACCTGGGCCGCGACTTTGAGCGGCGGCTGCGCCAGCGGCAGAAGAAGCAGGGCATCGCGCTGAGCAGGAACGCCCGGATCTGCCCCGTGGTGCATTACTCGCTGGATTCAGAGAGCACGACGCGCAGCCTGAACACCGGCATCCTGCATTACCTGGGTGTCATGCTCTCGGACACGCGGGCCTACAACAACGCTCAGCTTTCGCAAGCCACCGCCCAGGCGCTCAAGCGCTACCAAGTGCAATTGCTGATCCTCGATGACGTGCACCTGCTAAAAGACAACGCCGCAGCGATCCGCAACTACCTGAAGGCGCTCACCAGCAAGGCGCCCATCATGCTGCTGCTCGCAGGTATCGATCTCGACAAGACGGACCTCTTCGAGGAAACCAAGGACAAGACCGGCGTGAAGGCTGGGCAGACTGGCGGCCGCACCGGCCTGATCAAGGTCACCCGCTTTACCAAGGGCGGCAAGGCGTGGCGGAGTCTGATCGGCTGGATCGAGGATCAACTGGTGCTGATGGACCATCAACCCGGCAGCCTGGTACGCCTGCAAAGCTACCTCTGGAACCGCTCGCAGGGGAGCATCGGCTCGTTGATGACCCTGCTGCGCCTGGGCGCCCTGTCGGTCACGGGTGCGGCCCGCGAGTGCATCGACAAGAGGGTGCTGGACGGCATCAAGATCGATCATAATGCCGAGAAGCACGGCAACCGGGAGGAGGAGTGAACCGACTTCACCTGGGCCACCTCTCGGTGGGCCGCGAGCTGGGCCTGCGCTGCGACCCCATCCCTGGAGAGAGCTTTCCAAGCTACGCCGAACGCCTGTGCCTCTGCCAGCCTCCGTCGACGGAGGCATCGGTCAATCTCCTGCTCGCCCGCACGGGCCTCGTCCCAGCCGAGCATCATAAGGCACGGTTGTATGGCTATGGCACCGCGCTCTCGCCAGAGCATTTAGAGCGCTTCGCCCGGGTGACCGGCAACAGCGAGAAGGTCATTGGCGCGACCCTCCTCACCCACTATGCCGGTGTCTGCCTCACCCTGCCCGACGTGACCTCCGCAGATCCCGACTTCGCGCGGGCGCTGGCCCACGGCAACTGGGTCTACGGCGCTGGTACGCACGTGGGTCCCTGCTGCCTCGCCGCGCCGTGGGCAGACGCGCCTGACGGAGTGGAACACGACGGCCTGCAGCGTGCCTGGATGCTGCGCTGGAAGCTGCCGTGGGTCTTCCTGTGCCCTGAGCACGAGCGCTTTCTGCTTGGCGTGTGCCCGCGCTGCGGTCAGCGCCCAGGCAACCACCGAAACGACTTGGGCGCGATGCCGCGCTTCTCGAGCCTGCCGCCCCGCGCCGGAGTGTGTATGAATCCCCGTGCCCCTGGTGAGCGCGGCGCGGGCCGGGACTCTCTGCCCTGCGGCTACGACTTGACCAAGGCCCCGGTGACCCGGGTCAGCCAGGTGCGTTTGCTTGAGACCCAGTGCACGCTCGACCGGATACTGGCGGGGCAGACCCCGGAAGTCGATGGGCACCCTATCGCGCCACTGGAAGTCTTCGAGCACCTGCGGTCATTGGTAAGCCTGGCGCTGCACGTCGCGCGCGCAGACGATCTCGGTCCCCTGCAACCGGAGGTGGAGGCGGCCTTCGAGCGCCACACGCGAAAGCGGGAGGCGGCGCGGGGGAACAAGACCCCCGGGCGCAAGGGTACCCCGGTCCACCCCTACAAGGCTGCACCAACCGACCCGCTGCTGATGGCCGCGACTCTGCCGCTGGCGATGGACATCCTGATGGCCCCCGGTCGAGCAGAGCGCGAGGCGCGGATCGCGGGGCTGGCCGCACGGGTCCGGGAGGTCAAGCGCGGACAGGCCTGGCAACTCGCGGAGTATTTCCACTTCACAGGCCCGGTGTTGGAGGCGTATGGGGCCCAGCTCACCGCGAACGCGCAGACCCCCCGCCGATTAGGTCGCCACGCCCATAACCGCAAGCCATACAGTTGCACCGCCGATCACATTCCCCCCCAGCTCTGGCCCGAGATCTATCGCGAGCGCTTCGCGCACTTTTTCGTGGCCAGCGACACATGGACGGACAAGAAGATTGGCCTGCTGGAGACCTCGGCCCGGCGCTTTATCTCGATGATGCTCGCGCAGGTCGTGGCCTCCCTGGATCGCGTGGGAGCCGCGCAGGCCCTGGGGCTGCCTCCCTCCCACGCGGCTGGCCTGTACAACAAGGCCATGGGCATTGTGCGCGCTGGCGGCCACCTGGAGGCATTCGACGCGGCCCTGGTGGCCCTTGCAGAGGAGCTGTCCGCGCGGGAGCACCGGGTGAACTACAAGGCCCGGCGCCAAGCGCTGGCCGGGTTCTGTGAGGT
This sequence comes from Deinococcus sp. NW-56, assembly GCF_002953415.1. Taxonomy (NCBI): domain Bacteria; kingdom Thermotogati; phylum Deinococcota; class Deinococci; order Deinococcales; family Deinococcaceae; genus Deinococcus; species Deinococcus sp. NW-56. Next base: position 1,446,400 of record NZ_CP026516.1, read on the forward strand.
GACCCCGGAGCAGTGGGCCAGCATGCGCGTCACCCGGGGCACCGGGTCGGCCGCCCAGCGCCGGGGGGCCGCGGCCTGGATCTGGTCATCCCTGGTCCTGCTAGATCCCCTGGATTCGCCGGCGCTCACAACGAAAGACCATCGGGAACGGGCGGCCAGAATCGCTGGGTACGCCCGATTCCGCCAGGTCTACCTAGAGGTGCTCCGGCCTGACCTGGATGAGCTCGCGCATCAAGTGTTGGCTCAGGCGATGCGACCCGCTTGAGTCCCGGGGAACAGGACTTCCTCTCATTGCCCCCGCTTGCGTTCGCAAGGATGATCCCTCGTTCTCATTTCAGGTGACATGATGGCAGAGCCCGTCCCACGCAGACTGACCCACCAGGCGCGCGAGATCTCACAAGAGATCGTCCGGATCGAAAGTCCGGGGGCATGCGTCCCCACAAGGCGTCTCGGCCACGCGCTTGGGCTGCAACGCCAGAGCCTATGGATGTACTTGGTGAGCCTGCAGCGGAAGCAAGCGATGCGGTCTGAGACCGAGGAACGCTATGCGGCCGCGCTTGGCTTGAGGAAGGCAGGGCAGCTGCTGGGAACTGAGCTGGCGGCGCATGACTTGCGCTTCCCGATCCTGAGCGAGGTCACCGCTGGCACAGTGGAAATGGGGAATAGCTCATGACTTCGCGGCCGGGAGCGGTCTGGGATCGGCTGGCCTTCCGTCCGGCGGTGCACCCCGTGGTGCGCTACGGGGAACTCGAGCCCCCGGACCGCACCCTGCTGCTTGCCATGGAAGCCCAGGGAGGGGCCTCGGACGGGGTGGGCCTGGCCCGGGTCCTGGCGGTGCCGGCGGTGGACCTTCACCCCCGGCTGAGGGCTCTCGCGGCCCTGGGCCTGATTCAGGAGGCGGCGGGCCGCTGGGCGATGGTCCCGGAGCTGCGTGACCGCGTGCAGCGCGACCTGGGCGCGTCGGTGGGGGCGCGGGTGGTGCTGAGATGTGACCAGACGGTGCGGTGCCCAGAGCCCAACGTCGGCGAGCGGGTGCTGCGCTCACTCTGCCGCGAGGTCTTCGCGCCCCATGTGGTGCGGCCCTGGGTGCCGCTGCGCCAGGTGCTCGACGTGCAGGTCATGAACACCCTGCTCGACGAGCCGGACCGCGCCTTTCTCGCCAACCGCAGCGTCCAGGTCGACGTGTTGGTGGAGGACCTGGAGACCGGGCGGGCCCTGCTGGCCGTGGAACTCGATGGGCCGCAGCATGAGCGCAGCCCGCAACTGGAGCGCGACGCGCGCAAGGACCGCATTCTGCGGGTGTCTGGCCTGCCGCTGCTGCGGCTGTGGACCTGCGAGGCCGATCCGCCCGGGGAGGAGCTGCTGCGCGCCCTGCTGGGCTGGCGGCTGCGCGGGGCGCTGCGGGACCCCCGCTTTCTGGCCGCGTGTCCCGCGGCGCTGCGGGAGGTGCTGGAGCGGTGCCTGGCACCGGCCGGAGAGGAGTTCCACACCCTGAGCTCCGTCCTGGGCGAGGAGCTGCTGACCTCCCTGCTGGGGGAAGGCCCGGGCGCGCCGGCGCGCGAGGCGACCCTGACCGAGATCGTGGCGGGGCTGCGCGCCACGCACAGCGACGAGGGCATCCGCCAGTGGTTCGAGCGGGCCCGCTACACGCTGCGTGGGGAGTGCCCGCGCGACATCCTGCGGGGCGAGTGGTCTCCCGGGGACGCGCGGGTCCGGCGGGTCTGCCGGCTCGCCGCGGCGGGTGGGAGCTTCTTCGCGACCTGACCGATCAGGAGGACGACATGACGCAGAACTTTGCGCCTACCCCGGGCACGCCGGCGGTCTACACCCTGGACCTGGATTCTTTCGCCACCGGGGAGGGACGGCTCATTCAGGTACTGGTCACCGTGGCCAGCAACGAGGCGGAGGCGCAGGGGCGCTTCTGGGAGACCTTCTGGGCCGGACAGCCGGGCGCCGCAGAGCATTTCCGCCTAGGCCTGAGGGTGCACCGCGGCATCGACCGCGAACGCCTGGCGCGTCACTTCACGCCGGAGTTCCTGGACCGCCTCGAGAAGATCTCCCGGGCGGCGGGGGCGCTGAGCCTCTCTCTGGGCTGGTCGTTCAACCTGAGCTGAGTGGGCGGCACCCCGGCCGAAGACCTACCGCCGGAAGCCCTTCGTGCCACTGGTGTCGAGACGGCAAAGGGCGCACAACTCTGCGGCGTCTCGGTCGCTGAGTGCACCCCCCTCGCCCAGTAGGGGGAGATACACCAATTGCTCACCCTCCCCCTGAACCTGAAAGCGCACTGCATGGCGGTAGGTGTCGATCTCCTGCAGGTGCAGCAGCTGCGGGGCGGTCCAAGTCTGTTGACCTGCAGACACCGCTCGACGCCATACCACTCGATCAGCTGGACCTGCAGGTAGGCAAAGCCGGTGCCCGGCTGGCCCGCCTGCTCTATGACGTTGCGGATGCGCGCGGCCTTGATGTCGCGACAGATATTCTTCTCTCCACCGGCGTGAGTCTTTTCCGACCAGTTGACCAGGATCAAGCTGCGGTCCGGCGCTTCGGTGGGTAATTCTCGCACCAAAGATCTGCGTCCTTTTCTGGGTCCTCGGTCCATAGAATGGTCGGACAGCGAAGGAGGGGCATGGGGCTGCGAGAATTCATCCGGGCACTTCTGTTCGGTGAGCAGGAAGACAAGAGTTTGGCACCGCCGGGAACGCCAGTCGACCAGGCGCCACCACAGGCGCGTACCGGTCGCCATTGGCACAGTCCTGTGACGGCTGAGCCTACCTTTGCCGTGATTGAACTGGAAGGCCCCAAGACGCCTGCAGGACGCGCCTCGCAGGGCGCCGAGCATGTTCTGCACCCGGTCGCCTCACCGGCCACCCACCGCCCCGTTCCACCTCGCCCCACTGCTGTAAGAGGAGTTCCCGCCGCTCCCACGAACGCGTCTTCTGCGGTCCAAAGAGAAAGTGTCCAGCCGGCGGCGAGCGCATCTCTACCATTCCGTCCTTTACCCCCCGCTGGAGCCTCCCCATCAGGGGCGTCCAGCCAGCCGCAGAGCGGAGCGGGCAACTTCGGCGTCCCGAATCCCCCGCGTCCGGCACCGTTCCGGCCGGTTCTCACCGGAGCGGCCACGGCACCGGTGGTGCCGAGTTCACCTCCACTTCCAGCTCGTCCGGCTGTCTGGTCGCCAGCGCCGGTCCCTTCCAAATCCATGGACCCGCGACCCGGAGCGCGCGAAGAACTCCTGGGGATGCTGGAGACGCGGCGTCAGCAGGTGGAAGCCACAGCGTCGTTCCAGGCCGCACTGGCCGACCCCTTTGAAGACCTGTGCTTGGCCTTGCAGGACAGCCTGGAAAAGCTGGCACGACACCCGCTGGAGGGGACCGAACTTCAAGAAATCTCCCTCGACCTGCGGCCCCCCCACTCGGAGTCCTTCCTAACCGGTGTGCCGCTGATCGCTCCTGAAGCACCCGCAGCCACAGATGGGATAGCTCTCCCCTCCCTGCCTCGGCAGGCGCGTTGGGAAAGACTGCAGCGCGACCGGGCTTACCGGGGTTCATTCCTGGAAGAGGCGCGTCGCCGGGTGAACGAGACGCGCAAGCGGGCGCAGCCTGTGCCGCTTCAAGCGTACTGGACGAACTACCACGTTCTGGATCACGCTCAGGAGAACTGGTATTTCTTCTGGCGTGCGCGCTTTCGCGCGGGGGAAGCCCTCCCCACCGACCTGAGCTACCTCTTCCTCCACGCCTACGAAGTCCTGCATGGTGTGGGCTTTCACTCACCAGACGCGGCCTTCGGGCACCTGCGCCGGCTGTGGCACAGCTACCGCGGGGCCCATCCCAGGCTGGACGACTACCTGCGGGCCTGGCTGACCGACTTCGTCCATTATTACGAACTCGACGACCAGACGGCTCAGGCCTGGTTGGAAGAGGCCCGGGCGCACGGCCGGGCCGATCTGACGGCCACCACCTGGGAAGACCGGGCGAACCTGATCATCCAGAGCTGGCTGGAAGGCGACGACCGCGACCATGTTCCCGAGGAGATGTTCCGCCAGCTCATCACCTACATACCGGGCAGCAACAAGTTCTACCGAGAGGCCCAGGACAAGGCGGTGCTCGACGCCCTGTTCGGCCGTGCGATCGCCCTCACCGACGACTTCTACTGCCAGACAACTGGCAAGTCGGTGTTCGAGCGGCTGGGTCCCAAAAAGGCGGCCCAGATCAAGAGGCAGGCCTTCGTGGGAGCCGTGTTCGAGGGCCCTGCTTTGTCCTACACGGTTGGCACGGTGCGGCGCTACCGCCGGGATGGGAAGCTCTCCAAGCTGCTCACCCAGGCAGTCCGGTACGCCGAGAACCTTGCCCGCAAGGAGGCCGGCTTCAAGGCTTTGCTGCGCGACATCGATCTGCCGGCGGAGTTGAAGGCCCACCTCGATGCCCACCTGATCCCCGAACTGGGCACCCTCCGCACGTCGAAGGCCCAGCCGCCTCCTGCCCCGGAGCGCCCCAGGGTGCAGCTGGACCCCAGCCGCCTGGCAGCCTTGCAGCAGGAATCCGAGGAGATTCGGGAGCGCCTGCTGGAAGGAAGCGCCACCGAGGAGACCCCGGAGGGGGCCGCAGTGCCTGCGCCGCCCCTTCCCGAAGTCCAGACAGTGGTTCCCGCTGGGCCACCGTCTGTCATGCCGGCCCCATCCCACCACCCGCCGCTCCCCGCCGACTTGCCGGAGGGGCACCTCACCGAGGTGGCCGGGGTCGCCGAGGTGCTAAGCGCCGCCTCGGAGGCTGGGCGCGATCTGCTGCGGCAACTGCGGAGCCACGGCTGGGAACTCGCCGAGCACGACCTGCGCCTGCCGCCGGGGACCTTCGCCAGCACCCTGGTCGACGAGGTGAATGAGGCGGCGCAACAGAGGCTGGGCGATGTGCTGCTGGTGCAGGAGGATGGTCTTCTGATCGCCGTGGAAGACTACCGGGACGAGCTGGAGTTCTTGCTGTCCTCACCTGAGCAGACGGCGGCCGCGTCCGCTCCGGCACCTCTCCCCGAGGGGCCCTGGCAGGCGCTCGCCGAGGTGCTCCCGCCCCTGCACTTGGAGCTCCTGGGTCACCTGCTGCAGGCCGACCTGACGGTTCCGGAGTTGGAAGCCTTCACTGCCACCCGTCATGCCCTCGCCTCAGCTGTCCTGGAAGACCTCAACGCGCACGCCCTCGACACCGTCGGCGACATCCTCATCGACCCCTATGGCGATCCCCTGGCCTTAGAAGACGCTTACCGCGAAGACGTGCGGCGGGTGCTGCAGGCGCAGGGCCTCATCCGCCCGGAGTAACCCACCCCCATGACCAACCCACCTGCTGTTCCCAAGCGCATCACCACCGCCCTCTTCAGCTCCCTCGGCGCAGGCGTCGTGCCCCGCACCGGCATCGAGCACATCGTTGTGGGCCGCAAGCCCGAGATTGAGGCCCTGCTGGGCGACCTAGCGAACGTCGCCGAAGGCGGCACCGGGTTCCGGGTCATCTCCGGGCGCTACGGCGCTGGCAAGAGCTTCTTGCTGCAATTGCTGCGCAACTACGCGATGAACCGCAACTTCGTGGTCGCCGACGCGGACCTCAGCCCGGAGCGCCGCCTCACGGGCGGGCGTGGGCAGGGCCTGGCCACCTACCGGGAACTGGCGCGTAACCTCTCTACCCGCGTTCGGCCGGACGGGGGCGCGCTGCCCGCCATGCTGGAAAAGTGGATCAGCGGCGTGCAGGGGCAAGTGGTCGCGGGCGGGACTGCCCCAAGTGATCCAGCATTCGGAAGTGCCGTCGAGGCGCGCATCCACGAGGCGGTGAACGAGCTCGAAGGGCTGGTGCATGGCTTCGATTTCGCAAGCGTGATCAGCGCCTACTGGCGTGGGCATCAGCTTGGGAACGACGAGCTCAAGAACGCGGCGCTGAAGTGGCTGCGCGGCGAGTACTCCACCAAGACCGAGGCGCGCGAGGCACTGGGGGTGCGCGTCATCATCGACGACGATACCTGGTACGACTACGTCAAGCTGCTCGCGCAGTTCGTCAAGACCATCGGCTACGCGGGATTGGTTGTCGTGATTGACGAGGCGGTCAACCTCTACAAGATCACCCAGAGTGTCTCGCGGAACGCGAATTACGAAAAGCTCCTGACCATGCTCAATGACACGCTGCAGGGACGCGCGCAGCATCTGCAGCTCCTGGTAGGCGCGACGCCGCAGCTGGTCGAGGACACCCGCCGGGGCCTGTTCTCCTATGACGCCCTGCGCACCCGGCTTGAGCAGAGCCGCTTTGCCCGGAGCGGCCTGCAGGATTACGCCGGCCCGGTGCTGCGGTTGGAGACGCTGACGGGGGAGGAGGTGTTCACGCTGCTGACCACCCTGCGGCGTCTGCACGCCCTACACCACGGGTACACCCCGACCATCAGCGACGACGAGCTGGTGGAGTTCATGAACGAGGTGCTGGGCCGTCTGGGGGCCGAGGGCTTCCTGACCCCCCGGGACGTCACCCGCGATTTCGTCAGCGTCCTCAACCTGCTGCGACAGAACCCTGATCAGACCTTCCTGGGGCTCGTGAAAGGTCCGGACTTCGTCCCGTCAAAGACGGACGTGCTCGCCGAAGTGCAGCGTGAGGATCAGGTGCCGGTGCCCGAGAGCGCTGAGTTCGCTGCCTTCGACCTGTGACCCCGGCGGACCCCTTCACGCGCTTGGCGCCGTTCATCCAGGAGTACATCTGGCGGCAGGGCTGGACCGAGATCCGGGCGGTGCAGGCGGCGGCCTGCGTTGCGCTGCTGGACAGCAACGACCACGTGCTGATTGCCAGCGGCACCGCGAGCGGCAAGACGGAGGCCGCCTTTCTTCCGATCCTCACCTCGTTGCATGAGGACCCGCCGCAAAGTATCGGGGCGCTGTACATCGGGCCGCTGAAGGCGCTGATCAACGATCAGTTCTATCGCCTGGGCGGCCTGCTCGAAGAGTCGGGCATTCCTGTGGGCGCCTGGCACGGCGATATCAGCGCCAACGAGAAGAAGAAGACAGTCGCCCGAGCGCGCGGCATCCTCCAGATCACGCCCGAGTCCTTGGAAGGGCTGTTCCTTCGGCGCGGCACGATTCTGGGGCAGCTCTTCCGCGACCTGCGCTTTGTGGTGATCGACGAAGTGCACGCCTTTATGGCTGACGAGCGCGGTCGCCAGGTGCTGTGCTTGCTGGAACGGCTGGAGCGCGTCACCCGCGTCACCCCGCGTCGGGTCGGGCTCTCGGCCACCCTGGGGGACTTCTCGCTGGCGCAGGCGTGGCTGGCTGGAAAGACGGGGCAGCCGGTGCGGGTGGTGAACGACGCCGGGGCGAAAAGACGTCTGCACCTCGCGTTGGAACACTTCCCGGTGCATGAGGCGCAAGGTAGCGAGGACTTCGGCCCGCTGGATGAGGCTCCCGGGCTGTACCACCACCTCTACGAGCGCACGCTGGGGCGCAAGAGTCTGGTGTTCCGCAACAGCCGTCAGGCGGTTGAGGAGACCGCAGTGGCCCTGCGCTCGCTCGCCGAGGCTCAGGGCTCGACCGACATCTACCACGTGCACCACGGCAGCGTCGCTGCCGCTTACCGCGAGGATGCCGAGCGGGCGATGCGTGAGGAGGGCCGAGCGGCCTGCACCGTGGCAACCGTGACCCTGGAACTGGGCATTGACCTGGGGCAACTCGAGCGGGTGCTGCAGGTGGACCCCCCGCCTACGGTGTCGAGCTTCGTGCAGCGTCTGGGGCGGACTGGGCGACGGGGTGGCGCCGGCGAGATGATCTTCTACACGCTGGAGCGCGGGCACACCGATCAGGACCCACCCCACCGGCGCCTGCCCTGGACGCTGCTGCAGTCCATTGCCACGGTGCAGCTGTACCTCGAAGAGCGCTGGGTGGAGCCGACCCGCCAGCCCCAGTTGCCCTTCAGCCTACTGGTGCACCAGACGCTCGGCGCGCTGGAGCAGTACGGGGAACTGGCCCCGCGTGATCTTGCGGCCCGGGTCCTCACTCTGAGCCCCTTCCAGCACGTCACCCAGGAGCAGTACCGCACCCTCTTGCAGGGGCTGCTGGCCTCCGACCACCTGCAGCGCACCGACGAGGGGGGGCTGCTCATTGGCCTTGCGGGCGAGAAGCTGGTCCAAGACTGGCACTTCTTCGCGGTCTTCCCGGATGTGCCAGAGTACGCCGTCTTCAATGGGGCCAGTGAGATCGGGACGCTGAGCAGCGCTCCTGAAGTGGGAACGGTGATTTCCCTGGTCGGGCGGGCCTGGCGGGTGACTGACGTGGACGAGAAGCGCCGGCAGGTGTTCGTGCGGAAGGAACGCGGAAGGAATACCAGCGCTTGGGCCGGCGGTGGCGGGGAAATTCACGACCGTGTCGTCCAGAAGATGCGCGAGGTCCTGGTCGCGGATACGGATTACTCCTACCTGCAGCCGGCGGCGCGCGTCAGGCTGGGGGAGGCCCGCGCCCTGGCGCGCACCTCAGGGCTCCTAGAAGGGCCGGTGCATGCCCTGAGCGAGCGCAGCCTGCTGCTGCTCCCCTGGCGCGGCACCCGGGTGCACGACACGATCCTGGCGGTGCTGTCCCGGCTGACCCCTGGAGGCGCCCAGAGCGATACACCATACTCGCTGATCGTGGCGGGGAGTCCAGAGGACCTGGCCCGGCAGGTGGCGGCCCTGCCTGCGGAAGATGAGGTGAGGGCGCATCTGCGCGAAGCGTTCCTCGCAGGTCCCCACCCGCAAGGGCCAGGGAAATTCGACGCCCTGGTGCCTCAGGAGCTGCTCGCGGATGCCCACGTCACCGATCGCTTGAACTTAGCCACGGCGCTGGGGGACCTGCGTGAGCTGGCTGGGGCCGCACCCCAGAACGCCTGAACTCAGCACCAGGAGTATGGCGACACGGCGAGCACCAGTTCAAGCCTGCCGCGTCGCCGCTGTTTGTGGGCCCGGGAAGCTTTCGGAGCTCGCCCCTGGGACAAAGCACTTTGGCTCCAATCCATAAATCTGCCAACGGACCGAGGAACCCGCCGATAGACTTTCCTCAAGCCCGGCGCAATCAGCACTCTTGACTTCGTCATCGTCGCGCCTTGAAGGAGCAAGCTCATGAACAGTCCCCTTGCGACCATCCAGGAACACCACCACGAGAAGCAGGCCGAGCAGAAAAGGGCCCTCGCGGCCAAGATGTTCAACGGTCTGATCCAGGCCGACCGCTACGTCGGAGAAGTCTTTTCTGTGGGCTTCAATGAGTTCATCGTGCAGGTACATGACAGCTTTCGGCGTGAAGTGGGTGGGATTCCGCAGGGGGCTTTCCTGATCGCAACCCGCGTCTCGCCGGGCGTCAAGAATCTCTCTATTGATGCCGAAGACAGCGAGATTGTCCTGTTACGTGTGATGGCTCCGACCACTCTGCCGCGCGATGGAGAACGGCAAGATCAGCGGGCAGACGCGGTGGCGCGGGCCATGCAAGGGGACTCCGCCTGGGAGACGGAGGTCGACGAATACACCCACAACAACCTCTCCTTTAGCGGCCTGCGGTGCCGCGTGCTGGGCACCCTCTACATTGAGGAAAATGCTGAGGCGCCAGGCGGGCTCCAGTTGCGCCTGGGCACCGACATCGACAACTTCTACTCGGGCCGGGGAATGAAGATCTACAAGCCCTCAGCAGACGCGCTCAAGCAACTGGTCAACTACCGTGACCCCGAGTTCCGCAGTGACCACCCACTGGGGGACCACACGGTCACGATCGCCAGCCTGCGGTACGGCAGCACGCGGCGCAACCTGAGCAGCGACAGCGTGGACATCAGCATCACCCCTGCGGACCTGATCGGCCAGAAGACGGCGCTCTTTGGCATGACGCGCACCGGCAAGTCGAACACCACCAAGATCATCGCGCAGGCCATTTACGAACTCCGGAGGACTCCGGTGCCTCCTGATCCCGCTGATACGCCGGAGCAGGCGCACGCGCGCGCGAACAGCAACCGCATTGGCCAGTTGATCTTCGATCCGCAGGGTGAGTATGCCAACGAGAACGTCCAAGACGGCGGACGCAACAATCCCAACGCCCTGAAGAACATTTATAGCCACCTGGGACTTCCGCGCGAGACTGAGGTGGCCACCTACGGCTTGCTGCCGCACTCCCGCGACTCCCACCGACAGCTGATGAAGATCAACGTGTACGGTCAGCCGCTTCGCCCCGCCCAGCTGCTCGCGCTTCAGCGCGCGAAAGGCGAAGCGGCTGAGGCTGCTCAACGTGCCGCCAGCGAAGCTTTTGCCGAGGACGTTCACACGCTTTTGCTGGGCAAGCAGCTGTTCAACGAACTCCTGACCGGCATCGACTCCATCTACATCCGCAACTTCGTGGCCACGGACCTGACCCCGCCTGATCTGAGCGCTTTGCCCGAGAAGGATGCGTACGGCCAGGCAGTGCGATACAACCGCCACTTGCTGGTATACCGCGCGCTGCTTGCCGGCGGTGGCCTCGAGGCACCGTTCCTGCCAGACGTTGCCGGCCTGTTTTCCAAGGACCTACGCGAAGTGCTGAGCACCCCCTATGAGCCCGAGGAGGCTGCCTCGGGGGGGCGTGGACGCGCACGGCGCAACCCGGAGATGCGCGACGCGGCCACTCAGACGGAGTTCGAGCAAGCCGCCGAACTGCTCGGGAAAGCGCAGCCGAGCTGGGATGACGTCATTACAGTCTGCAAGGCGCTCGCCAAGCTGATCGGCCGGCCCGAGTTCGCCGAATTTGACCGGAATTACCGGGCGACGCACGATGGTCGCTCGTGGTCGGATGCCACCCTGGCGAACTTGCTGGGCATGTTCTCCTACGCCAACGGCCCCAAGCTCTCCTCGCGCCTGAAGCCCAACCACGAGGCCAAGCTCACCACCGACTACGCCCAGAGCATCTACGCCGACCTGTTGGCCGGCAAGCTGGTCATCATCGACCAATCGCTCGGCGGTGCGACAAGCAATCAGGTCGTGGCCAACAAGGTGATCGAGAAAATCCTGCAAAGTCACGTCGAGGTCTTTGGTCAGGGGGAGACCCCGCACCCGATCATGATCTTCGTTGAGGAGGCCCACAACCTGCTGCCCAAAAAGACCGCGGACGGGGAGGTCAACATCTGGGCCAGACTGGCCAAAGAGGGGGCGAAGCTGAACCTCGCTCTGGTCTACGCCACGCAGGAAGTCAGCGCGCTGCAGAGCAACATCCTCAAGAACACCTCGAACTGGTTCATCGCGCACCTGAACAACAGCGAGGAGATTCGGGAAATCAGCAAATATTACGATTTTGAGGACTTCGCCGACTCCATCCAGCGCGCACCCAACAAGGGCTTCATCCGGATGCGGACGCGAACCAACGTCTTCACGATCCCAGTGCAGTTGCGCAAGTTCGACCTGGCCACCAGCAGTGCGCCCAGCGCCACTGTTGCACCCGCGCCCGGAGGGAACTGATGCCCCACGAAGGCGAACGGGCGGGGGTCACCACCAGCCTCAAGCGCCTGCTCAGCAGCGATGAGGCCCAGAAGCTCAAGGCCCGGCTGCAGAACCGGGCTCCAAGCGAGCCACCTGCAGAGGCCAGCGGCATCATTGTGGAGCGGCCCGACCCCTCCAAGTTGCCGCGCTTCGTCATCGCCATTGACGGCTCCCAGGGGGCAGTTCAAATCGAGGAGGGATTTCCTGGGGCTGAAGTGGGGGTCGTGACGGTCGCCAGCGTCATGATCGACCTTCACAAGTTGCGCGAAGCCCGGGTAGGCGGGATTCCCGATCCCCGAAAGTTCCGCAACCTGCACGAGCCGCATGGCATCGAGGTGTTCCTGCCCTCCACCAACATGGTTCTGGATGCTTGCGGTGACGCCCGCGAAAGCTACCGCAACGAATTCTTCCGCGTCCTTGGCGAAAAGCGCCTCGCTGAAGACGGCGAGAGCCTGCTCGAGACGTACGAGGCCCTACTGGTGGCCCGCGCCGACACGGGGGCAGACAAGCTCGCCTGCCCTCTGCTGGAGAGTTGCACCGAGCCTAAGGCGGGGCACAAGTACCACCAGGCCCTGGGCACCTACACCTGCGCCTGCGGCAAGAAAGTACTGTTTTCCACTGACGCCCTGCGTATCCACGAGAGCTTCATGGACGCGGGCAGCAACCAGACGGTCATCACGGAAAGTCGCAGTGTCGTCGAGCACCTCGTCCTGGTCAATTACCTGCGCTACTTCGAGAAAAAGAAGATGTGGGGTAGCATTGAGGACGTGGCCTTTGTGATGGACGGGCCTCTGGCGGTCAGCGGCCACCCCGCCTGGCTGGCCATGAGCATCAAAAAGGAGCTTCAGCGACTCGCAGAAGCCAGCCGGAAGGCGGCGGGCGTGACGCCCATCATCTTCGGCATTGAGAAGACCGGCATGTTCCAGGAACATCTCAAGCTGCTGGATCAGCGGGTTCAGAAGAAGACGCGCAGCCCAGACCAGCGGCCCGATCCACGTAAGCTGGCTCAGAAGGGCTTTCTGGAGCCAGGACGGGTCATCTTGGTCAACGACGGCTATACCAAGAAGCACATCATCTTCAAGTACGAGCCTCCAGATGTTGATCCGGATCTCTATAAAGCCTACGGCGCCACCAGTCATTATGGACGAAAGGTTCTTTACAAAACGGCGTCAGGCGCCCTCATCACTGCGATGCCAGCCTTTTTGAAGGCTGGCGACGACGATATGAAAGCCGAGGCGTGTCTGGATCAGTTCAACAGCCTGGGAGCCATCCTTTCGCTGCTGGATGCGCTGGTTTCGAATGCATTCCGGGATGCTACGATTCCCCTCGTGGTTGCACACGCTGAGGCCTCGCTCCCCGCACGCGCCAATGAGAGCGTCCTCAAGCGCTTTTTCCTCGAACATCAGAAAGCGGCGGACCCATCGTGACCCCGACGCTTTCTGCTGAACCTGACCCAGCCGCCGCGCCCTCGTCAGCGGCTGCCTATCCACTGTTGCCGGCGCCCAAAGCCAACTCAGCCACGGTGGAATCGCGCTGGATTCGCCTAGGGCCCTGGTATGCCATGTTCCCGCTGGACTTTGCCTATGAGATGATTCAGCGCTACACCGGTCCAGGCGACCGGGTCCTGGATCCCTTTATGGGGCGGGGCACCACCCTCGCCGCAGCCAGCGCTTTGGGGCGTATCGGCTTAGGCAGTGAGATCAACCCCGTCGCGTGGGTATACGCGTCCACCAAGCTCCATCCTGCGCCGAGGGAAGCAGTGCTGGCCCGTCTCCAACAGCTCCTCGAGTTCACCCCGACCTTCCAGTTGGAGCACGTGACCGACCTCCCAGATGTGGTTCCTGAGTTCTTTGACTGGGCCTTCCATCCCGAAGTCCTGAAGTTCCTACTTGTGGCTCGGGAACATTTGGACTGGCAAGAAGACGTGGTAGACCGCACCTTAATGGCCTTGATGTTGCTCGATCTTCACGGCAACGACGAGAAGTCCTTTTCGAACCAGATGCGGCAGACCAAGAGCATGAGCCCGGAGTACTCGGTCGCCTGGTGGCGCAAGAAAGCTCTCCGGCCTCGCAACAAGGACGTCGGTGAAATGATGCGCCGCAAGATCGAGTGGCGGTACAAGTTCGGCGTCATTGAAGGCGACCGCAAGACCCGCGCACTCCTGGGAGACTCGACCCAGACGCTCAAAAGGCTACGGCCCCGGGAGCATCAAAAGCATCAGTTGCTGCTGACCTCCCCGCCCTACTACGGTCTGGTCAACTACAACCGGGATCAGTGGATCCGACGCTGGTTGCTTGGCGGGCCATGGTCCAATACCACTCGGGGCTCCCACAAGCACGAGCGTGCTTTCGCCCATCAGGAGGACTACCGGCAGTTATTGCTTGACGTCTTCGCGATCTCAAGGCGGCTGCTAAATCCGAACGCGACGGTCGTCGTGCGGACCGATGCACGGAAGTTCACGTTGGAGACCACCAAAAGCGTGTTGCTCGAAGTCTTTCCCGAATGGACCATGCGGGAGAATGCCAGCCCATTCAAAGACCCAACGCAGACTCGGCTGTTCGGCGACACGCAGTCCAAGCCTGGCGAGGTGGATTTGATTCTCACCCGTGCGGCCGCGCCGCGTCTGTAGAAATCAATAGTGCCAGCGCTTTGTGCTGGTCCAACCTCCTCTGCTGCGGTGTTGAAAAATCGGCGGCTCTCGAAGCTAGTCATGGATCCCGTCATATTTGAAGCGCTGGCAGACCCGGCGGATCAGAAAGGGGCGCTCGCGCTGGGTGAGGGTCTCGGCGAGCCGCATCTTGGCGGCCAGGTGTATGACACTCTCGCCCGCGCAGGTGCTCTCGGGTTGATGGGAGAAGTGCGCCGCAACTGGCCGGCCACGGCGTAGGTGCGCGCCGCGCAGCGAGACCGGTTCCTGGTACTACAAGCAGGAGAAGGGCCCCATGCCCGCGCACGTCTCCGGATCCGCCAGCATCCCAGCGGCGTCAATGGCGTAAGGGACGGCGCGGGGCATGGCTGAAGCGTATGTGGGAGGGAGGAGGATCCAGTCTTCCTGACAGCGTTGGGGGGTGTTCCTTTCTCCCGCCGGCGCGCCAGGCGCCGCTGAGTGGGCTGCTGGCGACTGGATCAAGGTCTGCTTTCAGCTGCGCCCTGGCTGTTCACGCCAGCAGTTCGTCTTCCAGCATGACGGCTTCCGGGACATTCTCTAGGTCAGCGGTCTCCGCGGTGTACAGGTACTGCACGTTGAGCGTGATCATCTCGCTGCGCCGCAACAGGAACACGTCGCCTTCGATGGAGTAATACCGCGAGTCGAGCGATGCGTCGGAGTGGTACTCGGTGCCGGCTGGCCGGTCCGCAGCCAGGGGGCGCCGCACCGTCTCTTCCAGCATGACCGTATCGAGCTCACCCGCTGCGGTCAGGAGCCAGTCAATCACCAGGCCACGTACCAGGACCGGGCCATCTTTGTGCTTCATGTCCACCACCGCCGTGAGGTAGATGCTGGGCTCGATTACCACGCCATCGAACTCTGCGGCGTTGGTCTCTCGGTCAAGCAGATCGTGCCAGTCGTTGTTCAGACTGATCCAGCGTGCCAGGAAGCCGGACCGGGCGCTGCGGTGTGCCCAGGTGCCCAGGATGGCCCCCAAGGCGCACACCACACCGAAGTAGCCCAGATAGACAAAGGGGCGACTGCTCAGGTCTTGAATGACTGTGGTCAGCAGGACCGAGTCTTTCCCGAAATTGCCCAGCAGGAGCGAGAGCACCACATCGAACCGTGGCGCGAGGCCCACCTGTGAGGCGAGCATGCGTATGCTGGCCAATCCGGCACCCGCTGCTGGAGTTATCCGGCCTCCAGGAATGGAGTTATCCGGCACCCTCCCAGCCAACGGACGAGCTGTCCCCATTATGAAAGGCTGACCGTCTCCGGGGTCAACTTCCTGCTCTTCTTTCTGAGGCTTTCTCCCCGAAGTTCGATCCGGTAGGCGTGATGCAGGACGCGATCCAAGATCGCGTCCGCCAGCGTGGGATCTCCCAGATTCGCGTGCCAGGCCGGGGTCGGGAACTGACTGGTAATGATCGTCGAAGCCCGTTCATAGCGGTCATCCAGAATCTCCAGCAAAATCCTTCGACCTTCCGCTGTGGGCACATCCAGCCCCCAGTCATCCAGAATCAGGACGTTCACCCTGGCGATGCTCGCCAGGAGCTTCAGATACCGTCCATCCCCTTTCGCCAGGGTCAGTTCCTGCAACAGTCGCCCGGTTTGCGCATACAACGCCGTGAAGCCCTGACGGCAAGCCTGGTGCGCCAGGGCACACCCGATGAACGTCTTCCCGACGCCCGTGGGGCCGGTGATGATGACCCCCCTTTTTTCGGCGAGCCACTGACCCTGGGCCAGTGAACGCAGCAACCGGGCATCCAGCCCCCTCGGGTGTTTCACATCCACCTCTTCCAGGCTCGCATTGACCTTCAAACGCGCCGCCGTCAGGCGGCGCTGCAAGCCCCGGGTATCCCGGCAGGCCCGCTCACGGTCGACCAGCAAGGTGAGTCGTTCCTCGAAGCTCAGCTCGCGGAGACCAGGTTGTTCCTGTTGTTCTTGCAAAGCGAGCGCCATGCCATCGAGCTTCAGGGCGCGCAACTGTTGAATCACCGGATGGGGCAACATGTCAACCTCAATTCAGGGTGCGCTCGGCACCCGGTTCGTCGATCTCTGCGAAGTACCCAGGACCACGCAGATTGCTGTGGTCGGCTACAGGGAGTGCGGTGGGGGCATCGGGGAGTGGCGCTTCGTCCAGACGGTGCTTCAGGATGGATTTCACGCTCTGCAAGCTGTGCGCTTGCAGAGCCAACGCCCGCCGACAGGCCGCTTCCAGCCGCTCCCCGTACTCGCGGTGCAGGCGAAGCAGACCCGTCACGACGCGCTTTCTCTGTTCAGGATGTTGATCTCCGTCGAAGATGGCGCGCACCAGGGTCGTCGTGGCCTCCCCAATCTGCTGAGCCTGACCCAGGAGTTGGTCCGGACCCACCTCTCGGTAGTACCGGTGGTGGGCGGGCATGTGGTCCGGCACCGTGGTCTGTTGCCGGGCCGACGTCAGCGCGTCGGGGACCCGGTGATGAACCGCGATCCGTACGCCTGAACGGTAGATCTCGATCAACCGCGCGGTGAGTCGCAGATCCACCCGGGTCTTGACGTGGTGATGGGGCACGCTGTACGCGTGCCCCTGGACGACGACGTGGTAGTCCAGACCGACCGTGGCGTGCTTCCACTCGGCCACCTCGAAGGGCTGGGCGGGCAAGGGGCGCAGCAGGGGTTGATCCAGGGTTTCGAACTCACTGCGGCGACTGCCTGGCCTCTTCTGAAAGGGTTGCCCATTGAGGGTGTTCAGCAGTTCCCAGACCGCTTCGTTCGCCTCGGACAGGCTGAAGAACACCCGGTCGCGCAGCGGGGCGAGAATGCGGCGTTCCACGATCTGCACGTGCACTTCCACCAGGGCCTTGTCTTTGGGTTTGCGGACCCGGGCAGGGATGACGGCGACGTCGTAGTGCTGTGCGAATTCCTGATAGGTGCGGTTCAGCTCGGGTTCGTAGCGGCTGGCGTGGGTCACGCCAGCCTTGAGGTTGTCCGGGACGATGATCTCGGGCACTCCACCGAAGAAGTCCAGCGCCCGGACATGCGACGCGATCCAATCGTGAATGCCCTGGGTTCGGGTCACTTCGGCGTAGGTGTAGTCGCTGGCACCCAGGGTGGCCACGAACACCTGGCCAGCCTGGACGACCCCATTCCTCGGGTCGGTCAAGGGCAACGTCAGTCCGGCGTAGTCGACGAAGAGCTTCTCACCTGCCCGGTGGGTCTGGCGCATGGTCAGGCCCGTTGTGGCCTTCCACTTCCGGTAATTCTCGTTGAAGGTTGCGTATTGCCAGCCGTCCGGATGGTGCCGACGGTACTCTTCCCACAGCAGTTGACGAGTGACGCCTTTGCGCCGCAGTTCCCGGTCAATGGCGGCCCAGTCGGGCTGGTGGGTGACACTGACGGCAGCCTGCTCACGGGTACGAAAGAGCAGCACTTCGAGCTGGACATCGTCCAGCTCTGGGGGAGAGGCCAGCTCAGCCCCGCTTGCTGAGCGCGTGCGACGTAATCCTGCACGGTGCTGCGGGCGAGTTGGACGCTTTGTCCAATGAGGCGGTCACTGAGCTTCAGTTCCAGTTTCAACCGCAAGACTTCCCTGATTTTTCGCATGGACGCTCGCTTTCTGGTCATCCTGCAAGGATGACCAGGGGAGTCTCGTCCGCGACCGGAGGGTGCCGGAATCAACCAGCGCAGGGTGCCGGATTAGACCAGCGGAAGGTGCCGGATAACTCCAGCGACCCCCGCCGGATTACGCCAGCGTACGCAGCGAGCAGACCGACCCCGGTGTGCAGGGCAGCACTGAAAAGGGTGAGCCAGCCCAGGTCTGCCGCGACCTGCTGAGCGGTGACAGGGCTGCGCCGGTAGGTGCCACGCAACATCGCGTAGCGAAAAAGGAACCCTGGCAGAAGCACCAGGGTCAGAAGCAGCACAGGAAAGGCGATGTTCACCGGACGGCAACCCTCTTCTTGGGCTTGATCTCTGTCTTGGAGTTGTTCCTGGCTTCCTGCTTGAAGCGCAGGCCTTGACCGCCAGCGCGGGTAAAGATGACGACGGAGGTGCCGTCAGCCGTCTTGGCCTGCGCCAACCCATCGCGGCTCATGGCAGCTCTGTGCACGGCAAAGCCCCCATCTGGCGTGTCAATCACGCGCCGCATCAGCGCGCTGATTTTGGACTTGCGAGCCATAAAGCACCTCCTGGTGTGTGCATGCTGACTACCCTTCAAAACGCGGCATGAGAGTCGTCAGGGTACGCCAGGACGACGGGGACGGGTGCAGCAGCAGGTCTTGGAGATGGTCGAGGCCAAGCCGGAACACGGACACCGCACGGTGTCCGTGTTTCTTGATCTGTACGTCCTTCTTGTTTGCCAGCAGCTCCCCAGTCACGCAGGCCCAGATGAACGCCACGCTGACCACCGTCAATAGGGTGGACACCCGCTCCGCGCGGGTCAGGCCCGTGTCCTCCAAGTTGAAGCCCCTGGTTTTCAAGGCAGAGTGCAGATTCTCTGCCTGCCAGCGCCCTGCGTATCGTCGAAGATTTGGCCCCACGTGACCCCGGTACGCGAGGTAAAGCGTTTCTCCAGCCGCATTCTTCGTCGCGGCGACGCGAAGCGATACCCCGTAGATCAGGGTCTGGCGCCGCCAGACCCTGACTTCACCGACCTGGAGCTTCTTGAAGACGGCCCACACGGGCAGACGGTGTTGGCCGATGGTGGCGCGTGCCGGGAGTCGAATACAGGGCGCGATGCCATGTTGATCGAGGAAGCGGAACCAGTGCTGCCCAATAAACTCGCGGTCGGCCAGGAGGCACCGGACCGGCCGATCTGGGCAGAGGGTCAGGAAGCGCGCCACGAGTGATTCCCTGGTTCGGGAATCACTCGCCCCACCATGTGGGAGCAGCGTCCACATCAGGGGCAGACTGAACCCATTCCAGACTGCAGAGAGCAGCAGGATGTTCACGTCCTGCTGGCCGAATCTCCAGTTCGTCCGGTCTAAGATCAGGTCCAAGGGACCCTCTGGCAGGAAGGAAAGGGCGAAGCGGGGAAAGAGACCCTCCGGAAAGGAAAACTGGACGAAGCGACACAGCCGCTGGTAGCGGGCCGTGAGCGTGCCTGGCAACGTGACGTGGGTTTTGAGGCTGTACAGGACCACCGTACGAGCCTGGATGACCGCCAGGACCAAGGCCGTGAAGACGACCAGGCGGCGGGCATCAAGAGGAAAGGCAGACCGCAGGGCAGTCTGCAAGGTATCGTGGGGGGGTCGGCTCCCAGGGGTTTTCATCGCAGAAACACCGTACAGGAGCCGACTTTCTGCTGCCCGTCACCCGTTTTGAAGAGTAGTCAGGTGTGCATGATCCCGTGTCCTGGAAGCGGTTGCAACTGGTCTGGCTGATGGGACGTTCACTTGGTACCCGGGGGAACTGGGATCCCAAGTCCCCGTGCTTCATCCATGCACCATCCTTGACCCTGTTCTCCGCGGGTCACTGCGGGCGCTCCGGCGTGGGTGTGGAGCCTCTCCTGAACTCCGACATCGGCGCGGCGCCCCCTGCGGTCACTCTCGGTGAGGCGCTCTCGTGGGCCCAGCTTCAACGCCGTTGGCGCGGGCGTGGGCCATGACCCGCTTCCCGCGCGGTCAGGGCCGACGATGCGGGGACACCTCCAGGCGCTGGCGCTTCAGCGCGTGCTTGGTGGGAGGACTGAGTCTCGGCGAAAAAGGAGGACATGCTGAGCTGCGATAGACCAACTGACATGCAGTTCTATACAGTCACGTCAGGCCGCGGAGACGCGCGGCCCAGTGACATACCGAGCTTGAAGGGGCATCTAGGCATTCGGGCCATTTCATCAGGAATGGACGGCATGGGCTTCAAAGAATGTACTGGCCGGGAGGCTGCCTTAGGCCAGGGGCATCAGCGTTGCCGCCGCGCACGGACCAGCTTCAGGAACTCCTCCTGAAAGCCGTCAAGCACCGACTGACTGTCGATGGGCTGCACGCCGAAGCGCAGCAGCTTGAAGACATCCTTGAAGTAAGGCTTGTCAGTGATATCGACCATTTCATCCTGCTCGAACAGCGGGGTGCCGACCAGATGAATCGGGAATTCATCATCGCCAGGCTGAGGAAAGGCTCCGTCAATGCGCTGATACAGGTAGTAGGCGTCATCGTCCCACTTCCGGCCGACACACCAGATGATGCCGTTCTCCCCCGCGATTTGATTGGCAATTCCCTGCTTGGTGGTGGCAACCACGTTGCTCAACTGGATCTCTTCGCAGTCTTGCCCCATCGTCTCAGGGTTGTGATACATGACGTAGTGCCCTTGCATACACGAGAGTAGCAAGATGCGCGGACCGAGATTGGCCTCCACAAGCATCGGTGCATGTCTCCGCGTCAGGCCAGATCCGCGCCGCGCCAGCCTGGGCCACGGGCCACATCGCCGTATTTCCCTCGCTCGCCCTTCAGACCTTTTCACATGGGGAGGTGTCGGCTTCAGACTGCTGCCTTCTGGTGGTGATAACTATCTGCGGCACCCGGGTGGTGACATGAATAAAAAGTCCCCGATGAACACGAAGTCCATCGGGGGGGGTGGTGACAAATGCCTGCGTGTTGTACAAAATCCGTGTCGGAGGACAATTTACTTTCCCAATTCCAAATGTATATTCCCACTCGGCTGGGATCAGGCGCACCCCGGGGGGTGCGCTTTTTGCCGCGCAGCACGATGATTTCGCTCCCAACCCGAACCTGGACCTCCAGAAAATGGGAAAGTCGCGCGCGCCACGAAATGAGCTGGAGCGCGTATCAGACGCGACCCAGCGTACTTTCCTACTCGGGCCGATATTTTCCCACTCCGCCCGGGGAGCCAAAAAGCCGTCCTTTTCGCTGTGCTGGACGGCTTTTCTTCCGCCCTCAGGAGCGTCGCGTCCTGCCGCACCCTGACTCGACCCCCTGGGCGAACAGCAGGTCGGAAAAAAAGTGGGAAAGTTGTGCGCCTCTTCCCGAAGCACTTTCTCCGTCCAGGTCGGGCTTCAACCTACTTTCCCACTCCGCACCTGATTTTCCCACTCCCCGCCGGCCCGGACGGTCCAGCGTGCCAACCACGCCCGCCTTCCGGGGTACAGCGCTGTCCATGGGTGCTCGGACCGACCGGGACGGGCTAGTACAGCGTTCATTTAATACGAATGGCTTCGTAGTGCCGTCCTAGCGTCCGGCGGGCGACCTGGGTGGAGAACTGCCAGTTGAGGGTGACGCCCGCGCGTGAACGCGCTGCCACCCAAGCCTCGACTTCCGACCGAAGCCGTTCCAGCACTGGAATACGCCGGTTCAAGCACTGCCGCTGAAGGGCACTGAATTCCAGTTCTGCCATGTTCAGCCACGAGGCATGTTTGGGCGTGTAGACCCACTCGAAGCGGCCCACCAACCGGTGGGCCGCCTGTGGCGACATGAACTTGTAGAAACTGCCGCCGTGATGCGTATTGAGGTGGTCCTGAACCAGGGTGATCTGGACGGCTGCTGGATAGGCCCGTTCCAGGTTCTGCATGAAGGCGGTGTACTCCTCGGCGGTCCGTCGGGCACAGACCTGGACAAACCGTCGGCCTGTTTTCGGCTCGACGGCCAGCAACACAGCCGCGCTCCCAAAGCGCTGGTATTCGTAGTCTTGTTTGGCGACTCGCCCCGGTTCCGATGGAACCGGGGCCATGACGTCACCGATCAGGAAGCAGGGTTGCTCATCGAAGCACAACACGGGAAAACGGTCGTCGTAGGGCCGAGAGTACACGTCCAGAACGCGTTCCATCTCGCAGAGGAAATTCGCCGTCAGGTGCGCGATGCACCACTGCCTTTTGCGGTGCGGCTGGACCGCGTTTTTTTCAGAATGTAGAACACCGTCGACGGAGCGATGTGGTCGACCAAGTTCAGCTCTACAGCCTTCTCTGCCAGCAAGCGAATACCTCAGGAGTTGCACCTCGCATAGCGCAGTGAATAGCCGTGCTGGCGGAGAAATTCCGAGTTTCTGCTGAACGTCAGGAGCAGGCGGTTCAAATGAACGTCTGGCATGACCGTCATCAGTGCCAGAGCAGCACACGCCTCCAGGGTCATCCCGGTCTCTCGGTGCAGGATGGCCAGTGTCCAGGCCAGGAACACCAGCAGGACCCAGCGATCCAGGCCCACAGCAGTTCGCAATGCGAACTGCGCCAGACCAAACTGGTGCTTGCCCTCCTTGAAGAACGATTCCTCACTCCACCGC
The DNA here is from genome assembly GCF_002953415.1 of Deinococcus sp. NW-56. NCBI lineage: Bacteria > Thermotogati > Deinococcota > Deinococci > Deinococcales > Deinococcaceae > Deinococcus > Deinococcus sp. NW-56. The sequence continues at coordinate 1,468,715 of NZ_CP026516.1, forward strand.
TTTGCCCCCTCGGCGACCACCTCGTCGCCTTCCATCAGTTCCGAAGAAACCGCGTGAAACACCCGGTCTCCACGGTCGACGCGACCCAGCACCAGCGGGTCATGCGGCCAGTTCTTCAATTCGATGTAGCCTCCATGCGGACAGTCAGCCACCGTGACCTCGCCTGGGTGCATCGTCCGCCGGGTTGACCGAACGCCCACCACAAACTCGAAGCCCAGCTGCCTGACTTCATCCAGGAAGACAGCGGATTCGAATCCGCTGTCTGCTAACACGCGAATCCGGAATCGACGACGGATCGCGTCTGGGACGGTTCGCAGAAGTTCTCGTGCCAGAGTCACTGGGGTCGCTGTCCCCTTGCCCCGGTAGACCCGGTACCCCACGGGAAACTTCACCGCTCCGTATTCGGCGAACAACACGACCAGATGGATGCCGTGAACCTCGTTGTAGACGCGAACGAAGGGCAGCGTGCTGCCCTTTTTTTCGATGCTGGTCAGGTCGACACTCAGCCGCAGGAGTGGGCGGTGTTTTCGTCGGGCCGCGACAAGCAGCGCGTCCCACTGGGCGCGCTGCAAGATGGCCCAACCCTGTGCCGTATCCCAGGGGTACTCGTTCAGGAGGCGGCTCAGCGCACTTTTGCTGACCAACTCAGCGCGGTGCAACGCCGTTTTGGTGGCAGTGTCCAGGAACATCGACAGCGCAGCCTCCAGGCTGCGCTGTTGGTAGGACGTGGTTGGAACGGCCAGGAACTCATCTGCCAGAATGCGGACGCGCTCCCCCAGAATCTGTGACGTAGACACTCCCAGATTTTCTCGGCTGGGAGCGCTTCCCCGTCGTTATGCAGGTGCAACTCCTGAGGATGACCCTGGAGGCGTGTGCTGCTCTGGCACTGATGACGGTCATGCCAGACGTTCATTTGAACCGCCTGCTCCTGACGTTCAGCAGAAACTCGGAATTTCTCCGCCAGCACGGCTATTCACTGCGCTATGCGAGGTGCAACTCCTGAGTTACACCCGTGGCCTCCGTCTCCTGGAGCGCCTCGAAGCCATCGTCAGCCCTCCCAAATGGTGCGGAGAGGTCATCATCGACTCCATGCCACTGCCCGTCTGCCGACCCAAACGAGGGAAACGCTGCGCGTTTCCTGGCGCTCGGTGGGGCTTTGGGACGCAGGGCGACGTGTACGGCTACAAGCTCCACGCCTGGGTGACGCCGGAGGGTGAAATCGTTCAGTACCTGCTGAAACCCGCCAACCTTCACGACACCACGGTCAGCTACGAGCTGAACCGCAGATGGCCGGAGTTCGGCGGGCCAAAGATCATCGGTGATAAGGGCTACTGCTGCCTGGGATACGTGTTCCCACCCAAGAAAAACTCCCGGTACGACACCGGGTGGCGGGAAGACCGCCACCCGAAGTTACGCAAGCGCATTGAAACCGTCTTCTCCCAATTGGTGGAGGCCCAAATCCGCTCCGTTCAGACGAAGACGCTCGCCTCCCTTCGCTTCCGTGTCGTCCTAGCCGTCCTCGCGCACAACCTTGCTCAGCCCTAAACGGCGTAAATTGTCATCCGACAATCCGCCAATCAAGTTGTCGATCTCCTCCCGCGTGGGCATCGCGTCCTGCGCGCCGGGGCGGGTGCAGGCCAGCGAAGCCGCGACCCCCGCCGTCCGCAGCGCCCCCGGGAGGGGTGACCCCGCGACCAGTTCGGCGGCCAGCACGCCCGCGAAGGTGTCCCCTGCTCCGGTGGTGTCCACGGGGATGACGGGGAGCGCGGCAAGGGGATACGTCTCGGCTCCAGTCACCGTCAGGCTGCCCCGCGCTCCCAGAGTCACGGTGACCGCGTGAGGTCCGGACGCGAGGAGGGCGCGGGCCTGGGCCTCCACCTCTCCCCCACCGGGGGCGAGGGCGGCCAACTCGGGTTCGTTCACGAGCAGGTGGGTGACCTGGGCGAGCAACTCGGGGTCGGGGGCCTGCACGGGAGCCGCGTTGAGAAGCACGGTCAGGCCCGCCGCCCGCGCTCGCCGCGCCGCCTCGCGGGTCACCCCGACGGGCAGTTCGCCTTGCAGCAGCAGGTGGGAGAAGGGGGCGAAGTCGGTGGGCAGATGCTCGGGCGTCATCCGGGCATTGGCGCCGCTCGCCACCGTGATCGCGTTCTCGCCGCCCTGGGCCACAGTGATCAGGGCGAGGCCCGTGGGCGCGTCCAGCGTGTGCAGCCCGCCGAGGTCCACCCCCGCCCGCGTCAGGCCGCGCAGGGCCGCCTCCTGGAAGGGGTCGGCGCCCACGGCCCCGCACAGCGCCACCCGCGCTCCGGCGAGGGCCGCCGCGACCGCCTGATTGGCCCCCTTGCCGCCCGGCGACACGCGCACGTCGCCCCCCAGGACCGTCTCACCGGGAGCAGGGATGTGGGGCGCCCGCACGGTCAGGTCGGCATTCACGCTGCCGACCACGAGCAGGGTCACTCCACCTCCGCCGTCTCGGCGGGGTAACGCTCCTGCCACAGCGCCCAGCCCTCGTCCGGAAAGGCGCGTTTGGCCTCGGGGGCGAAGAGGCGGGCGCCCTCGGCCTCCAGTTCGGGGTCGGGGCAGGGCAGCACCTGGGTCTCCTGCATGGCGGGGTGGTCGCTCCACTTGATCAACCGGCCCGAGCCGCCCCAGGGGTCGTCGGTGGCCCACACGACCCGGCCGACCCCCAGCAGGGCGGAGGCGCCGCCGCACATCAGGCAGGGTTCCAGGCTGGTGTAGAGGGTCAGCGTCTCGGGGTCCCTCAGCTTTCCCGCCGCGAAAAAGAGGTCCATCTCGGCGTGCGCCACGCTGGCAGCCCCCACATGCTCGGGCGTCTGGGCCTCCCCGACGCGGTTGCGGCCCCGGCCGATGATCTCGCCGTCGGCATTGACCAGCACCGCCCCGACGGGCGAGCTGCCCGCCTCCAGCGCTTCCCGGGCGAGGGCGAGGGCCTCCTGAAGGTAGGAACGGTGGGGGGCAGTCATGCGGCCCAGTGTGGCACGGCCCCCAGGGGAGGCGCGGGGCCGCAAGGTGAGGCTATACTGAGTCCAATTTCAAGGCGCCCCCGCCCACCCGCCGCCCCCTGCAGGCGGCGGGTGCAGCGGAGCGGGGGGCGCGAGGAGCGTGAAAGACCGGCATGGAGAGACCCTGGCTGTCCCACTACGAAGAAGGTGTGCCGCACGAGTTCACGCCGACCAACGACACCCTGCCCGACCTGCTGCGGCGCACGGCAGAGCAGTACCCCGACCGCACCGCCCTGACCTTCCTGGGCGCAAAGACGACCTACCGGGCGCTGTGGCAGCAGGCCCTGAGCTTCGCGGCGGCGCTGCAGAAGATCGGGGTTCAGCCCGGCGAGCGCGTCAGCCTGATGCTGCCCAACTGCCCGCAATTCGTGGTGGGCTTTTACGGGGCGCTGCTCGCCGGGGCCACGGTGGTCAACACCAGCCCGCTGTACACCCCGCACGAGTTGCAGCACCAGCTTCAGGACAGCGGCAGCGAGACGCTGATCCTGCTCGACGCCTTCTACCCCCGTTACGAGCAGATTGCCGGGACGGTCCCGGTGCAGCGGGTGATCGTGACCGGGATTCAGGACGCACTCCCCTTCCCGAAAAACGTGCTGTACCCGCTCAAGGCCCGCCGCGAGGGCACCTGGGTGGGCGTGAAGGCCGGGGGGTCGGTGTACTCCATGACGCAGCTCGTGCGGCAGGACGGCACGCCAGAGCCGGTAGTCATGCGTCCCGACGACGTGGCCCTGCTCCAGTACACGGGCGGCACGACCGGCGTGCCCAAGGGCGCGATGCTGACCCACCACAACCTCGTGGCGAACGCTGAGCAGGCCCGCGCGTGGATGACCGACCTGAGGGCCGGGCAGGAGGTCACGCTGGCCGCCATCCCCTTCTTCCACGTCTACGGGATGACGGTGGCGATGAACCTCAGCCTTCTGATCGGGGCGACCATCGTGCTGGTGCCCAATGCGCGGGACATCAAGATGGTGCTGGGCCAGATCGACGCGAGCGGGGCGACCCTCTTTCCCGGCGTGCCGACCCTGTACAACGCGATCAACCACCACCCCGACACCCCCAAGCACGACCTGACCAGCATCCGCGCCTGCATCAGCGGGTCGGCGCCGCTGCTGCTGGAAACGGCGCGGCAGTTCCGGCAGATCACCGGGGGCGCCAATCTGGTGGAGGGCTACGGCCTGACCGAAGCCAGCCCCATCACGCACACCAACCCGATTTTCGGTGACCAGCGCGAGGGCAGCATCGGCCTGCCGTTCCCCGGCGTGGACGCTGTGGTCATGGGCGAGGACGGCCAGCCGGTCCCGACCGGCGAGGTGGGCGAGCTGTGGGTGTCCGGCCCGATGGTCATGAAGGGGTACTACAACCGCCCCGACGAGACTGAGAAGGTGCTGCGCGAGTGGCAGGGCCAGACCTGGCTGCTGACCGGCGACATGGCCGTCATGGACGACGACGGGTACTTCCGCATCGTGGACCGCAAGAAGGACCTGATCATCGCGGGGGGCTTCAACATCTACCCGCGCGAGGTCGAGGAAGTGCTCATCGCCCACCCCGCCGTGCTAGAAGCCGCCGCCGTGGGCGTGCCCGACGAGTACCGGGGCGAGAGCGTGCACGCGGTCGTGGTCCTCAAGCCGGGGCAGGAGGCGACCGAGGCCGACATCATCGCCCACTGCCGCCGCGAACTCAGCGCCTACAAGGCGCCCCGCAGCGTGGAGTTCCGCGCCGAACTGCCCAAGACGGCGGTCGGCAAGGTGTTGCGCCGCCAGCTCGCGGACGAGGCGAAGGCGGCCCGGCAGCAGCCCGCCTGACCTTTCCCAACTGACCACGCAGGACTCCGGGGCAGCCTGGGGTCCTGCCCTTTTGGTGAGGGTCACCACCTTTCACTTGCCAGGTCAGCGGGTCTCAGAAGTCCCCGCCAGGAGTGACTTCTAAGTCCTTTTTTGCCGACTGACAGCGGGTTTGTGCCCTTTCGGAGAGCGTGTTAGGCTCGCCTTCATACCCAAGGAGGCAGGACCATGACGAACACGCTGATGGAGGGTTTCCTCCCCTTTGAACACGAGCCGTATTTCGCCTTCGGTCAGCCGGAGGTGGCCGAGCGCCAGCGGGCGGCCTACCGCGCGGTGCGGGAGAAGTATGTGGGCCAGAGCTTTCCGCTGCATATCGGCGGGCGGGCCGTGGAGGGCGAGGACACCTTCGAGGTCCGCAACCCCGCCGACACCCGCGAGGTGGTGTGGCGCTTCCCGAAGGCGACCCCGGCCCAGCGCGAAGAAGCGATTCGCTGCGCCGCCGAGGCGTTCGAGGACTGGCGCTTCTCCGACCCCCTCCAGCGGGCCACCATCTTCAAGCGGGCGGCCGAGCTGTTGCGGGCGCGGCGGATGGAATTCAACGCGGTGATGGGCCTGGAAAACGGCAAGAACTGGGCCGAGGCTGACGGCGAGGTCGCCGAGTGCGTGGACCACTTCGAGGTCTTCGCCCGCGAGACGCTGAAGTGGGCGCAGGGCAAGCCCGTCTACCCCATGCCCGACGAGCACGTCACGACCGTCTACGAGCCGCTGGGCGTGGTCGTGACCATCAGCCCGTGGAACTTCCCGGCGGCGATTCCGCTGGGCATGAGCCTGGGGGCCATCGCGGCGGGCAACACCGTAGTCTGGAAGCCCGCCTCTGAGACGCCGCTGTCAAGCCTGCTGATGGTCGAGCTGCTGTACGAGGCGGGCCTCCCGCGAGGCGTCATCCAGTTCCTGACCGGGACGGACGAGGTGCTGGGTGATCCCCTGGTGGACCACAAGGATGTCCGCATGATCGCCTTTACCGGCTCCAAGGAGATCGGCTGCCGCATCTACGAGCGGGCGGCCCGCGTGGGGCCGGGGCAGCGCTGGCTCAAGCGTGTGATCGCGGAGATGGGCGGCAAGGACCCCACGGTGGTCTGCGCCGACGGCGACATTGACGCGGCGGCGCTGGGCATCGTGCAGTCGGCCTTCGGGTACGCCGGGCAGAAGTGTTCCGCATGCAGCCGGGTCATCGCCGAGGAGAGCGTGTACGACGAGCTGCTGGAGAAGGTCGTGCGGTTGGCGGGGGAGCTGAAGGTCGGCTCGCCGGAGGAGAACGGGGCGATCGGCCCGGTGATCCATGCGGGGAGCGCCGAGCGGATCATGGGCTATATCGAGCGCGGCAAGCAGACCGCCCGCCTGGTGCTGGGCGGCGAGCGGGCGGACGCGGGCGAGGCCGAGGGCGGTTACGTGCAGCCCACCATCTTCGCGGACGTCGACCCGAAAGACCCCCTCTTTCAGGAGGAGATCTTCGGCCCGGTCCTCAGCTTCACGAAGGCCCGTGACTGGGAGCACGCCATCGAGCTGGCGAACGACTCCGAGTACGGCCTGACCGCCGCCTTCTACAGCCGCGATCCGCGCAAGATCGAGGAAGCGCGGCGGCGCATTCACGTCGGAAACCTGTACGTGAACCGCAAGTGCACGGGAGCGCTGTCGGGCACCCACGCCTTCGGCGGCTACGGCATGAGCGGCACGAACGCGAAGGTGGGCGGGCCGGACTACCTCTTCTGGTTCGTGCAGACGAAGACGGTGGCGCAGAAGTACTGAGGCTAGGGCGCGGCGCTGGCTCCGAGCCAAGCCCGCGCCTCGGCCTCGGTGCGAACAAAACGAATCAGGGGGTGGGCGGCATGCTCGTGGGCGAGTTCGCCAAAGCGTTCGCCGTGGGCCGCGAAGTCCGGCAGGACCAGCGCCGTGGGAATGCCGTAATTGGTGAGCTTCTGAAAGAGGTCGCCCGCCAGTCCGCTGCGAAGGTGGAAGAACTCCGGGCCGAGGTCCGCTTCGGTGAGGATCAGACCGCCCAAACCCCAGGCAGCGCCGATCAGGTGGGAGACGTCGGGCAGGCTCCGGACACTCACGCCCAGTTCCCCTGCCGTCTTGACCCGAGGTTCGTCCTTCATCCGGAGCAGGCTACCCCGCCTCCCCTTCTGCGAGACTGACCCCATGACCGACACCCAACCCGACCGCAACGAGCGTGCCCAGCTCGCCTTTGCCCGGCTGCTGCCCAAGCTGTTCCGGGGCGGGCAGGCCTTTGTGGGCGTGGAGGCAGCCCTGAGCGGCATGGACGCAGAGACCGCCGCCCGCCGCCCGGACGGGCTGCCGCATTCGGTGGCCGAACTGGTGGCCCACGTGAACTGGTGGAACCGCTGGATGCTCGACATCATCGAGATGGGGCAGGCCCTGCCCTACCCCGCCCACGCCGCCGACACCTGGCCTGCCGTGACCCCGGAGGACTGGCCGCGCGTCAAGGGCGAGTTCTACGAGCTGCTCGCACGGGTGGACACCCACACCGCCCGCCCGGACCTTGCCAACCCGGTCAACCACGACGAGACTATCGGCGAGCTGCTGGCCGACTTCGCCCTGCACACGGCGCACCATTTCGGGCAGGTGGTCACGGTGCGGCAGGCGCTGGGGGCGTGGCCGCCTCCGGGGGGCGGGGATACGTGGTAGACGCCGACCTCGCCGTCACTGAGCTGAACGCGGGCGACTCCAGCCGCGCCTCGCACGTGTGGCGGGTGGACACGGAGGGCGGGCCGGTCATCCTGCGGCGCTCGTGGTGGACCTCGCCCGACGTGAGTGCGTTCATGCTGGGCCTCTCGCGCCTCTTCGGGGTGGACCCGCGCGACCTGCACGCGACCGCCGACGCCTACCGCTTCTGGGGGGCGGTGGGGGCTTGGCCGGTGCCGGAGGTCCTGGGAGTCACGGACTTTCTGGGCAGCCCAGCGCTGCGGGTGGCCTTCGTTCCGGGTGAGGCTCCACGTGACCTGCGGGAAGCGGACGCGGCGGAGTTGGGGCGGCGGGTGGCGCGGGTCCATGCCCGGACAGCGGACGGCTTTGGCCCGGTAACGGGTCAGCCGTCGCATCCCCTGGCCGACTTCTACCCCCAGGCGCTGGCGGTAGTGCGTGAGTTGGCGGCGCAGTTCGGGCCGGAGGCGTGGGCAGGCCACTGGCCGGACGTGGAAGCCGCGTTCGGTGTGGCCCCCTCCCCCACCCAGGCGGTCCCGATGCTGCTGGACTGGAACGGTTCGCAGTTCGTGTGGCGAGACGGGCAGCCCTTCGCCCTGGTGGATGTGGAGGCGTCGGCCTTCGCGCCGCCCGAACTCGACCTCTGCCTGTGGGAGGTGCTGCTGGACGCGGCGAGCGCCCAGGCGTTCCGGGCCGCCTATGCCCAGACGTTGCCCTTTCCCGACCTCGGCCCGCACCGCGCGGCGTGCCGCCTGATCCTGCGGGCGCTGGAGGTGGAGGGGTCGCCGCCCCTCCCCGCGTGGCTGGCCCTGCCCCATCACTTCGACTCCTGATTCCCGAAAGGTGCCCCTCCCCGTGACCGACTCCAGCGTCTTCTACCGTTCGCGCAAGCCCTCTCCGACCGCTGTCCGTGGGGAGGGGGTGTACCTCTACGACGCGGGCGGGCGGCGCTGGCTGGACGGTTCCTCGGGGGCGCTGGTGGCGAATATCGGGCACGGGCGCCCGGAGGTCGCGGAGGCGATGGCGCGGCAGGCCCGCGAGTTGCCCTTCGTCCACGGCTCGCAGTTCACCTCGGACGTGTTGGAGGAGTACGCGGCGCGGCTGACGGCCTTCCTGGGGCTGCCGAGGTTCCGTTTCTGGGCCGTGTCGGGCGGCTCGGAGGCGAACGAGAGCGCGATCAAGCTGGCGCGGCAGTACCACGTGGAACGCGGCGAGTCGGAGCGGTACAAGGTCATCACGCGGGTGCCGAGCTACCACGGCGCCTCGCTGGGAGCGCTGGCGGCGTCGGGGATGGGGGCACGTCGGGCGATGTACGCCCCGCTGATGAACGAGGCCGCGTGGCCCAAGATGCCCAAGCCTGACCCTACCCTCTCCGGCGAGGACGACGCCGAGCGGCTGCGGGCGGTGCTGGAGGAGGCGGGGCCTTCGAGTGTCGCCGCCTTTATCTGCGAGCCCGTCGTGGGCGCATCGGATGCCGCGCTGGCCCCGAATCCGGGCTATCACGCCCGCATCGCGGAGATTTGCCGGGAGCACGGCGTCCTCTTCATCGCCGATGAGGTCATGAGCGGCATGGGCCGCTGCGGCTCACCGCTGGCGGTACGGCTGGGGGGAGACGTGACCCCGGACCTCGTGGTGCTGGGCAAGGGACTGGCGGCCGGATATGCGCCGCTGGCGGGACTGGCCGCCTCGCCGGAGACTTACCGCACGGTGATGGAGGGGTCGGGCGCCTTCCAGCACGGCTTCACCTACGCCGGGCACCCGGTCAGCGTGGCGGCGGGGCTGAGCGTGTTGGAGATCGTGGAGCGCGAGAGGCTGCCAGAACGGGCACGGGAGCAGGGGAAACGGCTGCTGGCGGGGCTGCGCGACCTCCAGGGATGTCATCCCAGCGTGCTGGAGGTGCGCGGGCACGGCCTGTTGCTGGGCGTGGTGCTAGGTGATCCCCGGACGGGCGAGGCTTGCACGGCACCGGGCCTCGCCGGGCGGGTGGCGGCGGCGGCGTGGGAGCGCGGGCTGATCACCTACCCGGGCACGGGCGCCCTGGACGGCACGCGCGGCGACCACCTGCTGCTGGGGCCGCCGCTGAGCATCACCGATGGGGAAGTGGACGAGATGCTCGCGGCGCTGGACGGGGCGCTGGAGGCAGTGGGCTAAGGTCTACAAGAGAGGGGAGCCGCCCGGCCTAGCCAGCGGCTCCCCCTTCTTCCTGCCCCTACAGCGTCAGAACCTCGTGGCCCTTGGGCGTCACGACCACCGTGTGCTCGAACTGGGCGCTGGGCTGCTTGTCGGCGGTGATGACCGTCCAGCCGTCGGAGAGCAGCCGGGTCTCCGGGCGACCGAGGTTGATCATCGGCTCAACCGTGAACACCATGCCGGGCTGGAGCTTGAGACCGGTGTACCGCGCCCCGTGATGGTAGATGGTGGGTTCCTCGTGCAGCCGCTTGCCGATGCCGTGGCCGGTGTACTCGCGGACCACACCGAACCCGCGCGACTCGGCGAGGGTCTGAATGGCGTGGCCGATATCGCCCGTGCGTCCCCCCGGCCGCACCTGCTCCAGCCCGGCAGCGAGGCACTCGCGGGTGGTGTCCACCAGCGCCTGTACCTCGGGGCGCACCTGCCCCACCGTGTAGGTGTAGCAGGCGTCGCCATAGACGCCGTCCATGTACACGCCGATGTCCACCCCGATGATGTCCCCCTCCTGCAACTCGCGCGGGCCGGGGATGCCGTGGCAGATCACCTCGTTGACGGACGCACAGATCGTGCCGGGAAAGGGGTTGGTCCTGGGGCCATAGCCCAGGTAGGCGGGCGCGGCCCCGTTCTTGCGGATATGTTCCTCGGCGAGGCGGTCGAGGTCGGCCAGGGTGACGCCGGGCTTGACATGCGGCTCCAGCACCCGGAAGCTCTCGGCGACGAGCGCCCCCGCGCGGCGCATGGCTTCGATCTCGCGGGCGGATTTCAGGGCGACTCGGCTCATAACGGATGAGGCTAGCACACGGCTGCCGGGCCGCCGGGAACCCTGGGCACGCTACGTAGGGCCGACTCACGTCGAATGTTTTGCTCCTCCCCTTGAGGGGGGAGGCCGGGACTGGTACAGCTCTGCGGAGCAGCTCTACGAGTCCGCAGGAGAGGGGGTGAGCGGGCACGCCCTCCCAGCGTGGCTGAACGGCTCTGGCGGTGTCCTCCGAGTGGCTTCTGGATGCCAGGCCTGCTCACCCCCTCCCCGACCCTCCCCCCTCAAGGGGGAGGGAGAAAGCCTCACCAGAAACGCGTTTCTCCCTTCTCAACCGAAAAGTCCATATCGACGTGAGTCGGCCCTAGCACGCTACGCTGCCCGGCATGAACGTCGTGATCAGCGTGGATATGGAGGGCGTGTGCGGGGTGGCAAGCTGGGTGCAGGTCAGCCCGCCCGAGTTTGGCGGCCTGGTGAACCCGACCGAGTACCAGGCCGCCCGCACCCAGATGACGCTGGAAGCGGCGGCGGCAGCCGAGGGGGCACTCGCCGCAGGCGCGACGGGTGTGCTGGTGAACGACTCGCACGACACGATGCGAAACCTCCTGCCCGAGCTGCTGCCGCGCGGCGTGCGCTTCACGACCGGGAACGACAAGCCGCTGAGCATGGTCCAGGGCGTGCAGGAGGAGGGCGTGGGGGCACTCCTCTTCGTGGGCTACCACGCGCGGGCGGGCAGCGTGCGCGGGCCGCTGGCGCATACCTGGAACGGCTTTATCCGGGATGTGCGGGTGAATGGCCGCTCCACAGGCGAGTACGGCCTGAATGCCCTCGTCGCCGGGCACTACGGGGTGCCTGTGGCGTTCGCCGCCGGGGACGATGTGGCCCTGGCAGAGATCACGGCGGAGCTGGGAGAAGGGGTGGTCACCGTGCCCGTCAAGGAGGGGCTGAGCACCTATGCCGCTGTCCACCTCCACCCCCAGGAGGCCCGCGAGCGCATCCGGGAAGCTGCCGAGCGAGCGGTGCGGGCGGCGAAAACGGCCACTCCGTACACGACCCGGTGGCCTGCCCACGCCGAGCTGCGCTTCGACCATCAGGCCCGCGCCGATCAGTGCGAGCGGGTGCCCGGCGTTACGCGGGTGGACGCCGAGACGGTGGCCTGGGAGAGCGGGGCCGCGCTGCACCTCTTCGGCATGTTCCGAATGCTGGCGCGGGTGGCGGAGATCAAGCTGAACGCCTGAGCGTCAGCCCAGTACCTCCCGCACCCGCTCCACCTCGGCCCGCCAAGCCGCCTCATCCTCGGCGTCGGCCCACAGGTCGGGGAGGTCGCTGTCTCCGGCGATCACGCGTGAGACGGCGGCGTGGGCCACGTCGCGCAGGCCCGCCAGCTCGGCGGCGTCGGCCCCGGCGACCCAGGCCCGCAGGCCCGCGTCGGTGAGGCGGGAGGTGTCGCCCGTCAACACGGCGGCCATCACCTCGGCAGCGGCCAGGGTGCGCCAGCCCTCCTCGGCGGCAAGGAAGTCAGTGTCGGGGTCGAGGGCCACGTCGAAGGCTTCGGCCAGGGCAAAGGCACCGTCCTGGGTCACTTCCTGCGCGAAAGCCGCGCCGACTTCGTTCTCGAATGCACCGGGTCCCCAGAGGTTCATGGGGCCAGCTTACGTGGGTTCAGCCTGGTGCCCAAGGCGGCTAGCGCGGCGCTCAACCGCTCGGCCAGTGCCTCGTCCTCTGTGGTCAGGTGCAGATCGCCCTCGTGACAGAACAGCAGCTCGAAAGGCTGCCCCGCCTCAGGGACAAGGCCGCTCCACCACCAGTCGTCGCGGCCGAGGGTGAAGCCCAGCGCCTGCCTGTTCCGGAGCAGAGGAAGGAGTTCGGATACCGGGCACCGCACCTCCGCCCACTGCAACGCTCCGAACGCCGGACTGTCCCCAAACGCCGATTCGGTCCAGCCATGCAGGGTCGTGACCTCGGTGACGCCGCACTTCGCCAGCACACCTATGACGGCCTCGGCCACACGCGGCCAGCGTTCCGAGTGAATCCAGGGCGTGTCCCAGCGCCGGGTCACCCCTGGACTGTCTTCTGCCCGTACCGCTCCTCCACATACTTGTCGAGCAGCGCCTGAAAGTCCTCCACGATGCGCGGCCCCCTCAAGGTGGTGAGCAGCTTGCCGTCCTGGTAGACGGGGGCGCGGGGGTCTTCCCCGGTGCCGGGCAGCGAGATGCCGATGTGGGCGTGCTTGCTCTCGCCGGGGCCATTCACCACGCAGCCCATCACGGCGACCTGCATCTCCTCCACGCCGGGGTACTTCACCTTCCACTCGGGCATGGCGTCGCGGATATAGTCCTGAATCTGTCCGGCGAGGTGCTGGAAAAAGGTGGAAGTCGTGCGCCCGCAGCCGGGGCAACTCGTAACTTGGGGGAGGAACTGCCGCAAGCCGAGGCTCTGGAGAATCTGCTGGGCGACCTCCACCTCCAGCTTGCGCGGGGCGCCCGGCTCGGGCGTGAGCGACACGCGGATGGTGTCCCCGATCCCCTCGGTGAGCAGTGGCGCGAGGGCCACACTGGACGCCACCATGCCCTTCATGCCGATGCCCGCTTCGGTCAGGCCGAGGTGCAGCGGGTAGTCGCACAGCGGCGCGAGCTGGCGGTAGACCTGCCACAGTTCGGGGGCAGAGCTGACCTTGACCGAGATGATGATTTTGTCGTGGGGCAGCCCCAGCCGCTCGGCGTAGCGGGCCGACTCCAGCGCGGAGGTCACCATCGCGTCGATGGTCACGTCGGTGGTGGATTTGGGATTCCCCGCCGCCGCATTCTCGTCCATCAGGCGGGCGAGGACCTGCTGGTCGAGGCTGCCCCAGTTCACGCCGATGCGGACGGGCTTGCCGTACTGCTTCGCCACCTCGATCATCGTGGCGAAGTTGGCGTCGTGGTGCTGCCCGGCGCCCACGTTGCCGGGGTTGATGCGGTACTTGGCGAGCAGCCGGGCGGTTTCGGGAAACTCGGCCAGCAGGATGTGCCCGTTGTAGTGGAAGTCCCCGACCAGGGGCACGTTCAGCCCGAGAAGGCGCAGCCGCTCCACGATCTCGGGAATGGCGGCGGCAGCTTCGCGGGTGTTGACGGTCACGCGCACGATCTCGGACCCGGCGCGGGCGAGCTGGGCGACCTGCATGGCCGTGGCCTCGGCGTCGGCGGTGTCGGTGTTCGTCATGGACTGCACGACGACGGGGTGATTGCTTCCCACGGGCACGCGGCCCACCCAGGTGGTCACGGTCTGACGGCGCGGCGTCCTCATATGCGGGCAGTCTACCCGCGCCCGTGCGGGACGTTGGGAGCGGGGGCTACTGGGCGGGTCCTACTGGGCGGGCACCTTGACCGTGCCCTTGACGATCAGGGCCTGCAACTTCTCCAGATTGACCTTCATCTGGGACGGAATCAGGGCCTCGTTGTAGCGGTCGAAGGCCAGCCCGATGCCGCCGTTGCTCAGGCCGAAGGAACGGTCGCCGCTTTTCCAGGGCCGCCCCATCGCCACGTCCTTGACCACGGTATAGACGGCGTTGTCCACCCGCTTGAGCATGGAGGTCAGGCCGTGGTTGAGGGTGGCCGGGTTCTTGTCGAAGTCGCCCAGCGCGTTCTGGTTGGTGTCCACCCCGATAAAGAAGACCGGGCGGCTGTCGCCCGCGCAGGCCTTGCGGTAGGCGGCGCTCTTGGGAACCGCCGCGTAGGGGTCGGCGCGGAACTTCAGGTCGGGGGGCAGCGTCCCCACCTTGAGGCAGGGCTGGGCCTTGATGTGGTCGATCACGCCCCGGCCACTCGCGCCCGCCGCCGCGTAGATGATGTCGTTGCCGTTGCGGGTAAGCTGCGCGGTGAGCATTTTGGCGGTGCCCGGCAGGTTAAAGCCCGCGCTGGAGTCACTGACATACACGCTGGTGACCTGACAGTCGGGGCAGGCGAAGGCCACCCCCGCCTCGAAGCCCGCCTTGAAGCGCCGAATCACCGGAATGTCGGTGCCGCCGATAAAGCCCACCCGCCCGGTCGCGCTCTGCTTGCCCGCGAGGTACCCGGCCAGGAAGCTCCCCTCCTGCTCGCGGAAGCGCAGGCCCACGGTGTTGGCCCCCTTGGGCAGGTCGTCCACCAGGATAAAGCGCGTGTCCGGGGCCTTGGCTGCCGCCGCCGTGAGCGCCGCGTTGTTGGCGTAGCCCACCCCGACCACGACCTTCGCCCCCGAGCGCACCAGACTGGGGATGCCGCGCCCAACCTCGTCGTACTGCCCCGGCTCGAAGGTGCGGACCTGCCCGCCCGTCTCGGCGATCACCCGCTGAACTCCCTGGTACACCGTCTGGTTGAATCCTCCATCCTGACGGCCCCCCAGGTCGAATCCGATGCCCACCGTGAAGCCGATGGCATGGGCGGAACCGAGCAGCAGGGCGGGCAAGGAGACCAGCAACGCGGATTGTGGACGCATACACTATCTTTCCCAGCCTCCTCTTACAGAGGCCTGACGCCGGTGGGGGGGGTGGGGGTATCCGCGACCCCCTTGACCACACCCCACCGGGCCGCGCAGACTGCCCCCAAACCAGAAGGCAACGCTTGCTCCCCGCCGGGCACGACCTCTCTCCGCAGTGACAGGAGGAGGGCCGTGCCCGGCGAATGCGGCATGGAGGCAGAAATGAACGACCACAGAACAGGGATCAGCGCCGCGCATGACCATACCCCCGGCTACACGGGGCGGTTGGGAGCGGAGATAGGCGAGGGCGTCCGGCTGCGGCTGCGCGTGGCAGGTGAGGGGGCCGGGGACGTGACGGGTGTGCGGCTCGACTTCGTGCGGGTGGGCGAGATCGAGAGCGTGCGGGCGGCCGAGGTCGGCGGGGCCGGAGAGGGCCGCTGGTTCGAGGCCGAGTTGCCGCTGGACGCCGCCCGCGTGCGTTACGCCTGGACGCTGGAACTGCCCGGCGACAGCCTGCACCTCACCGCGCTGGGGGTGCACCGGGTGCGGCGAGGCTTTCGGAGCTGGTTTCAGTACCTGGCCGGGCACCGGGCGCCCGAGTGGGCGTGGCGCAGCGTCTTTTACCAGATTTTTCCCGACCGCTTTCGCAACGGCGACCCCGCGAACGACGTGCGGGACGGCGAATACGTCTACCAGGGCCGCCCGGTGGAAAAGGCCGAGTGGGGCGCCCCCATCACCAAAGCGGGCGACATCCACGCCCACTACGGCGGCGACCTCCAGGGGGTGACCCAGGCGCTGCCGTACCTGGAGGACCTGGGGGTGAACGCGCTGTGGCTCACGCCGATCTTCGTCTCGCCGTCCAACCACCGCTACGACATCAGCGATTACCGCCACGTGGACCCGCACCTCGGGGGGGACGCGGCCTGGGACGAGTTGCAGGCGGCGGCGGACGCGCGGGGCTTCCGGCTGGTGCTCGACGGGGTGTTCAACCATGTGGGCAACGAGCACGCCCTCTTCCGGGCGGCGCTGGAGGACGGGGCGGCGCCCGAACGGTCCCTGTTTACCTGGCGCGACGAGCCGGGCAAGCCGCCCTACCACGCTTTCTTCGACCTGCCCAGCCTGCCCAAGATCGACTACCGGGCGCCGGAGGCGGTGTCCGAGTTCCTGAACGGCGAGCGCAGCGTGGTCCGCGAGTGGCTGCGGCGGGGCGCGGCGGGCTGGCGGCTGGACGTGGCGCACATGATCGGCACGGGCGGCAGCGACGAGGACAATCTGGAACTGCACCGGGCGCTTAAGGCCGCGGCCCGCGAGGAACGGCCCGACGCCTATGTTTTCGGCGAACGCTTCTTCGACCCCGAGCACGCGCTGGACGGCCAGGGCGAGGACGGCGCGATGAACTACCACGGCTTCGGGCTGCCGGTGATGCAGTGGCTGGGTGGGCAGGACCACTACGGCCGCCCCAGCCGCCCAGACGGCGAGGAGCTGGCCGAGCTGCTGCATGACGCCTGGCACGTCCTCGCGCCGCCCATCGCGCTGAGCATGTTCAACCTCCTCGAATCGCACGACATCGGGCGGGCGCTCTACCGGCTGGGCGAGGACCGGACGCGATTTCTGGCGGCCTTCACCCTGCTGATGGGCTATCCCGGCGTGCCCTGCACCTACTACGGCAGCGAGGTGGGTCTCAGCCAGCGCCAGCCGGGCATGATGCCGTGGTGCCGCGAGAGCATGCCCTGGGACGAGGCCGCCTGGGACACGGGGCTGCGGGAGCGGGTGCAGGCCCTGATCCGGCTGCGGCGGAGCACGCGGGTCTTGCAGGAGGGCACCTTACGCTTCCTGCACGCCCAGGCCGATGCCGTGGCCTTTCTGCGGGAATACACGGACGCGGAGGGCGGGGTCGAGCGGGCCGTGGTCGTCGCCAGCCGCCGCTCGGAGGCCCATCCCGTGACGCTGACCCTCCCGGCGGGCGAGTGGCGTGACGGGCTGCGCGGCGAGCCGCTGACGGGCGGCGAGGTCACGCTGGACGCGGCGGGCGGGCGGGTGCTGCTTCAGGGCTGAGGGCCGCCAGCCACCGCGCCGCTTCGCCCGGCGTACGCAGCCGCACGACCCGCAGGTGCGGATGGGCGGCGAGGTGCCCCGGCGTCTCGCGACGGCGTTTCCAGTGGGTCTTGAAAAACCACGCCAGGATGCCGTCGCGGGTGAACTGCACGTGCAGGCGTTCGCGGTTGCCGTTCCACAGCTCCTCGCGTGTCAGGCTGCGCCGCAGCGTGCGCGTGAGCAGCCGCCAAAACACGACCTGACCGGGGTAATCTAGCCACACCAGCGTGTCGGCCCGCGCCCAGCCGATGTCCCGCGCCTTGGAATAGTTGCCGTCCATGACCCAGGCGTTCCCGGCGGTGAAGGCGGCGACCTGGGCGCGGAACTCCTCGAGCGGGGCCTCCTGCCAGCCGGGGAGGTGGTTCCAGGCGTCCTGCTCGCCGTGGGGCACCCCCAGCCGCGCGGCTAACGCACGGGCCAGGGTGGTCTTGCCGCTGCCGGTGGTGCCGATCACGATGACTCGCTGCATGCGGGGCAGGAAATCACGGCTCTATGTGCGAAGGCATCCGCCATCCGGCCGGGGCTGAGAGCTGATGGCTCACGGCTGACCGCTTGCTATGCTGCCCCCAGACATGGCACACGCAGATGACGGGCGGCTGTACGCGCAGTGGGTCGAGCTTCTTTCGTGGCTGGAATCGGAGGCGGCGGCGCGGGGACTGGGCTTCCAGAAGGTCGCGGACTTTCCCGACTACATCTACCGCATGGAGCGGCCCTACGACCTGCCCACCACGGTGATGAGCGTGGCGCTCACGGCGAACGGGCAGCCCCTGATGGTCGCGGCGGTCAGTCCCCGGCACGTGGACCTGAAGGGCGTCTCGCTGCGGCTGATGGGCGGCAGCAAGCACTGGCACCTCCACGCGGGCGGGGCCGGGTTGCTGGAGGGCAAGCGGCCCTTCACGCGGGAGCGGCTCTCGCAACTCGTGGAGGGGGCGGTCAGGGGGCTGGCAGCGGTCTGACCGCATCGAGTATCAGCGAGACAAACCCCAGGTGCCCCTCCCGGTTGCGGTGGTCCAGCCGCCGAGAACGGTAGATCGGGCCGGTGGTCACGTCCCAGTCGTGGGCGTGAAACCGGCCCGAGTCGTCGCAGTATTCGAGCAGCCGGACCTCGAACCCCGCGTCCCGGAACACGGCGCTCAGACGGCGGTAGGCATAGACGACCTTGTGATCGGCGGCCGGATGGTCAGCGGGGCCAGGGCCACCCACCTGCACGGTGCGCTAGTACTCGGGGTCGGGGAAGTGGGCGTCGGGCACGGCCACGCGCAGGAAGCCGCCAGGCTCCAGATACCCGAAGCACAGGCGGGCGGCGGCGCGGCCTTCCTCCTCGGTCAGGTGTTCCCAGACGTGCTCGCACAGCAGGGCGTCGGCCCGCCGCTCCCCGAACCACGCGGCCCAGGTGGTGGGGTCCAGCAGGTCCAGTTCCTCACGCCCGGTGGGAATCCAGCCGTCCCAGCGCTGGTCCCCCGCCCCGATGAGAACCCGCAGGGAACCGGAGGCCGGGATCACAGCACCCGGAAGGCCACGAAGGCCATGCCGACTCCGATCAGGGTGCCCACCAGCACTTCCAGATAGGTGTGCCCCAGCAGCACCCGCAGGGGCAGCGGTGCGAAGCCCTCGCGCACGACGGTCCGCAGTTCCTCCACGAGTTCATTCAGCAGCCGCGCCTGCATCCCGCTGGAGTGGCGCACCCCCGTCGCGTCGTACATCACGATCAGGGCGAAGACGGCGCTGGCGGCAAAGAGGGGGCTGCCCATGCCCTGGGTGATCGCCACCCCGGTCGTCAGGGCGGCCACCATCGCGGAGTGGCTGGACGGCATGCCGCCCGTTTCCATAAAGGCGGCCGGGCGCCAGCGCCGCTCCAGCAGCAGGATCAGCAGCACCTTGATCACCTGCGCCCCGGTAGAGGCCAGCACCGCCGTCCACAACCAGCGGTTCCCGAGCAGGTCGTCGAGAGGGGAAGTCGTCACAGGGCAGGGAGTCTAGCGCGGCTGGGGCCGCCCCAGCCGACGCTCGGCCGCCGTGACAGTGTTGGCGAGCAGGGCGGCGATGGTCATCGGGCCGACCCCGCCCGGCACGGGTGTCAAGGCCCCGGCGACCTCTGCCACGTCCGGATGCACGTCGCCCGTCAGGTGGGAGGCGCCTGACCCATCCACCACCCGGTTGATCCCCACGTCCACCACGGCCGCGCCGGGCCGCACCATCTCCGGCGTGATGAGGTGCGGGCGGCCCGCCGCGACGACGAGCACCTCCGCCTCCCGCGTGACGGCCCCCAGGTCGGGCGTGCGGCTGTGCGCCAGCGTGACCGTCGCGTCGGCGGCGAGCAGCAGCGCGGCCATCGGGCGGCCCACGATGGCGCTGCGGCCCACCACGGCGGCCCGCCGTCCCCTGACCGGGATGCCGTAGTGCTCCAGCAGAAACATGACCCCGGCGGGCGTGCAGGGGAGCAGGCCGGGCCGCCCCGACCACAGCTCGCCCACGTTGACCGGGTGGAAGCCGTCCACGTCCTTGGCCGGGTTCACCGCCCGCAGCACCGCTGCCTCATCAATGTGGGGCGGGAGGGGAAGCTGCACCAGAATCCCGTCCACATCGGGGGCGGCGTTCAGCTCGGCGATCAGCGCGAGGAGGTCGGCCTGTGAGGTGCTCTCGGACAGGGCGTGAACCGTGCTCCGAAGACCCACCTCCCGCGCCTTGCGGTCCTTGCCGCGCACATAGCTCACCGAGGCGGGGTCGTCGCCCAGGCGCACGATGGCGAGGCCGGGGGGTCTGGGCAGGGCACGGGCACGCGCCGCCGCCCCCGAGAGCAGCGCGGCGGCGGCGGGCGCTCCGGCGAGAACCTGGGCGGTCACGCGCCCGGGCGCTCCGGCAGGCTGCGGCTGAGGCCCCCCAGCACCCCGTTCACGAAGCGGCCCGAGTCCTCGCCGCCGAACTTGCGGGCGATGCGCACGGCGCTCTCGATCACCGGGGGGTGCGGTTCGTCCGTGTGCAGCAGCTCGTAGGTCGCCAGCCGCAGCACGTTGAGGTCGGTCTGGGCCATCTGCTCGAAGTCCCAGCCGCGAATGGTCCGGCGCAGGTGGTCGTCGACCTCGGCGCGGTGCGCGTCCAGGCCCTCCACGAGTTGCCGGGCAAAGGCCAGCGCTTCCTCGTTCAGCGGGGTGAAGGTGTCGTCGCCCTCGCGCATGGCGCCCTCCGCGCGGGTGAAGACGGCGGACAGCGGCATTCCTGTGTTCGCTCCGCCGCCCCGCTCGGCCTCGAACAGCACGCGGAAGGCAAACTCGCGGGCGGCCCGGCGGGTGCCGACGGGCTGCTGGGCACGGTCGCGGCGGCGGGTCAAGCGGCCCCCTCGCGCGGGAGGGTCACGCCCAGCACGCTGACGTTGACGGCCTTGACCTTCAGCCCAGTCATCAGCTCGATGTTCTCGCAGACGGCGCCCTGCGCCTGCCGCGCCAGCCCGACGAGGCTGCGGCCGTATTCCACATTCAGGCCCACGTCCACGGTGACCTGTCCGCCCTCGCGGGTGACCCGCAGGGCACGGGGGCGGCGCGGCCCGCCCTGCTGCCGCAGCACCTCGCCCACCTTGAGGGGCGCGGCGGCGATCTCCACGCCCTCGATGCCGTCCAGCGTCGTGGCGGCGATGTCCGTCAGGACACTTTTGCTGATGTCTACGTCCATATCAGCAGACAGTGTAGCCGGGGGAGGTGGGAGGCTTGTGGCGTGTGGGGCGGGGAGGAGGGTGGGCGACGCTCCTCACGCCGCCCACCCCCTCGCCAAGCCAGGGGTTAGACGCCGCGCTCTGCCAGCAGCGCCGCCAGCCCAGCCTCGTCCAGCACCGCGACGCCCAGTTCCTGCGCCCGCGTGAGCTTGCTGCCCGCGTCCTCGCCCGCGACGAGGTAGGAGGTCTTCCCCGTCACGCTGCCGGAGACGCGGGCACCCGCGGCCTCCAGCTCCGCCTTGATGGCCTCGCGGGGGCGCGAAAGGCTCCCGGTGAGGACGAAGGTGAGTCCGGCGAGGGCGTCGCCGCGCGGGGCCGCCTCCTCGACCGGGGCGACCCCCGCCCCGCGCAGGCGGCGCAGCAGGTCGCGCATCGTCTCGTCGGCGAGGGCAGCGGTCACCGTCTGGGCCAGAACGCCGCCCATACCGGGCACCGCCTCGATCTGCTCCGGCGTGGCCGCCAGCAGCGCGTCCAGCGTGCCGAAGGCGCGGGCCAGGGCCTGGGCGCCGCGCTCGCCCACGTGTGGGATGCCCAGCGCGTGAATCAGGCGCCACAGCGGGCGGGTCTTGCTGGCCTCCAGTTGCGCGAGCACGTTGGCGGCCTTCTTCTCGCCGCTGCGCTCCAGAGCGGCGAGCTGTTCGGCAGTGAGGTGGTAGAAGTCGGCGGCGTCCCGCACGAGGCCCACGGCGAGGAGCTGCTCGATCAGCTTTTCCCCCAGCCCCCGCACGTCCATCGCCCCCCGGCTCACGAAGTGGCGCAGCCGCTCGTACTGCTGCGCGGGGCAGGCAGGATTGGGGCAATAGGTGTTGGCGTCACCCTCGGCCCGCACCGCCTCATGCCCGCACTCGGGGCAGTGGGTCGGAAAGACGTAGGGCTGGGCACCTTCGGGCCGTTTGCCCACGACCACCCGCAGAATCTGGGGAATCACCCCGCCCGACTTGCGCACGACCACGGTGTCGCCGATCCGCAGGTCCATGTCACGGATGTAATCCTCGTTGTGGAGGGTCGCCCGGCTCACCGTGCTGCCCTCGATCAGCCGGGGTGAGAGGTGCGCCAGCGGCGCGAGTTTCCCGGTGCGGCCCACGTTGATGACGATGTCTTCCAGCACCGTCTCGACCTCCTCCACCGGGAACTTGTAGGCGATGGCCCACCTTGGAGCGCGGCTGGTAAAGCCCGCCTCCTCCTGCATCGCGAGGGGATCGAGCTTGAGCACGGTGCCGTCCGCGTCGAACTCGAAGCCCGAGCGGCCCCCGGTCATGCGGCGGTGGTAGTCGGCGGCGGCCCCGATCCCCGTGACGGTCTCCGAGTAGCGGCTGGTCGGGAAGCCCTGCGAGGCCAGCCACGCGAGCAGTTCGGCCTGGGTCCGCACGGGTACGCCGTCGCGCTTGCCCAGGCTGTAGAAGATCGCTTTGAGGTTGCGGGAGCGCGTCACTTCCGGGTCCTTCTGCCGGAGTGCCCCGGCCGCCCCGTTGCGGGGGTTTTTCAGCAGCGGCAGGCCGAGTTCCTCGGCGCGGGCGTTGTAGGCGGCGAAGTCGGCCCGCGAGAGGTAGACCTCGCCGCGCACCTCTAACTCCCCGGTCAGGCCCGGCAGCTCGCGCGGAATGCCCGGCACGGTAAGGACCTGCTCGGTGACGAGTTCGCCCGTGGTCCCGTTGCCGCGCGTGGCGGCCCACTGGAGCACCCCGTCCACGTAGTACAGGTTCACGCTCAGGCCGTCGATCTTGAGTTCGCCCGTGTAGGTGAAGCCGTCGTACTCGGGCGGCAGCCCCAGCGCCCGCGCGAGCTTCTCCTGCCACTCGCGCAGCTCGTCGTCGTCGAAGACGTTGTCGAGGCTGGTCATCGGGGTGGGGTGGTTCACGGGCTGAAAGGCCGTGCTAGGTGCCCCCCCGACCGCCTGGGTGGGCGTGCTCTCCCCCACCCATTCGGGGTGCGCTTCCTCCAGGGCACGCAGCTCGCGCACCATCCGGTCGTACACGTCGTCGGGAATCTCGGGGTTGTCGAGTTCGTAGTAGGCGCGGGCGTGGCGCTCGACCTCCGAGCGCAGGGCCAGGTAGTCGGCCTGGGTCGCCTCGGTGGGGGGAGTGATGGGGGGGGTACCGGGGACGGCCTCGGTCATGGGAAGCAGCCTAGAGCATTTGCCGGAAAGGGGCTTTTTCCGTCTCTTGGGGCCGGGAAAAGTACCCAGGGCAGAAGGTCAGCGCGAGGGCGCCCCGGCCTTCCAGCTTCCGCTTTTCCATTCCAGTGCCGCCGACTAAGAAAGCTTCAAGACCGTCCGAAGGCTGCCTCAAGCCCAGTTCATCCACCGGGGGGAATGGTGACCCCTGCCCAGGTCTAGACACCCGGCATATTCCGTATACTCTGGGCTGGGCCTGACGCCTGTGCTGGCTGAGGCCGGGTCCCGAGCACTGACTCTGTTCCACTCCACCGGAGGAAGCATGAAAAAAGTTGTGACCATCGTCCTGGCGGCTGCCGCTGCCACGGCCTCCCTCGCCACGGCCCAGGGCGCACTGCGCGTCGGCATGGCCTACGACGCGGGCGGCAAGTTCGACAAGAGCTTCAACCAGTCCGCCTACGAGGGCGGCGTGCGTGCCCAGAAGAACCTGGGCATTCGCCTGAACGACTTCGAACCCAGCGACCCCAGCCAGACCATCCAGGGCATTCGCAACTTCGCCAACCAGGGCTTTGACCTGACCATCGGCGTGGGCTTCGCGAACAACGCCAGCATCACCCAGGTCGCCAAGGAAAACCCCGACCTGTACTTCGGGCTGGTCGACGACGTGTCCCCCCAGAAGAACGTCGCCTCGATGGTGTTCGCCGAGCAGGAGGGCAGCTACCTCGTGGGCTACCTCGCCGGGCTGAACTCCAGCACGGGCGTGGTGGGCTTTGTGGGCGGCATGGACATCCCCCTGATCCACAAGTTCGAGGCCGGGTACACGGCGGGCGTGAAGGCCGCCAACCCCAAGGCCCGCGTCATCGCCCAGTACGTGGGCACCACGCCTGACGCCTGGAACAACCCCGGCCGGGCCAAGGAAATCGCAGCCTCCATGCGGGCCAAGGGTGCCGACATCATCTTCGCGGCGGCGGGCGGCAGCGGCAACGGCGTCATCGACTACATCAAGCAGACCCAGTGCCTCAAGGCGGCCAATCTGCCCAGTGGCGTGAAGTTCAACACCAACAACTTCGCCAAGGTCCGCAAGAGTGCCTCGTACACCAAGACCTGCGCGGGCAACACCCGTCCGATGTTCTTCATCGGGGTGGACTCCAACCAGAACCGCCTCGGTGACTTCGACGCCAACCCCGCGACCATGAACCACGGCCTGACCTCGATGCTCAAGCGCGTGGACAACGCGGTGTACGCGCTGATCAACGACGTCAAGAACGACCGGTTCAAGGGGGGCGAGCGCCGCTTCGGCCTCAAGGAGAACGGCGTCGGGTACGCGGTCGACCAGTACAACCGCGCCCTGATCCCCAGCAGCCAGATCGCCCGCGTCGAGGCGCTCAAGCAGCGCATCATCAAGGGCCAGGTCAAGGTGCCCAGCACCCGCTGATCTTCCCCTTTCTCGACTGGGCCGCTCCTTCCGAGGCGGCCCGGTTTGCTTTGCCCAGACTCCCGCCTGTGCCCCGCCCCATCCCCGGAACAGGTGCTAGAATGGCCCGTTTCAGAGCGAAGGGCAGACCCGTCCTTACGCATCAGGCAGAATCCCCCGGCGGCGCGGGCCTGTGCCAGCACGCCGCCCCAAAGGAGTTTCCGGCTTGCAGAACCAGAATCTGGTGGTGCGCGGCGCACGCGAACATAACCTCAAGAACGTGACCGTGGAGCTGCCGCGCGACAAGTTCGTGGTCATCACGGGGGTGTCGGGCAGCGGCAAGAGCACGCTGGCCTTCGACACCATCTACGCCGAGGGCCAGCGCCGGTACGTCGAAAGCCTCTCGGCCTACGCCCGGCAGTTCCTGGGCCTGATGGAGAAACCCGACGTGGACGGTATCGAGGGGCTGTCCCCGGCCATCTCCATCGACCAGAAGACGACCAGCCACAACCCCCGCTCGACGGTAGGCACCGTGACCGAGATTCACGACTACCTGCGCCTGCTGTACGCGCGGGTGGGCACGCCCTACTGCCCGGTCTGCGGGCGCAAGATCGAGAAGCAGTCGCCCAGCGAGATCACGACCCGGCTGCTCACGCAGTTCCCGGACGCCCGCGCGATCCTGCTTGCCCCGGTGGTGCGCGGACGCAAGGGCGAGTACCGCAAGCTGCTCGCCGACCTGCGGCGCGAGGGCTTCTCGCGGGTGCGGGTGGACGGCACCCTCTACGAACTGGAGGAAGCCGAGAAGCTCAAGCTGGAAAAGTTCGAGAAACACGACGTGGACGTGGTCGTCGACCGCCTGACCCTGCGCGAGAGTGACCGCAGCCGGGTGGCCGAGAGCGTGGAACTGGGTCTGCGCCGGGGCGAGGGCTTGCTGCGGGTGCTGATGCCGGAGGCGGGCGAGGGCGGCACCCCGCACGAGGAGCTGTACTCCGAGCAGTTCGCCTGCCCGGAACACGGCAGCGTGCTCGAAGAACTCGAACCGCGCTCCTTTTCCTTCAACAACCCCTACGGCGCGTGCGGGGACTGCGCGGGACTGGGGCACAAGAACGAGTTCTCACCCGACCTCGTGGTGGACGAGAACCTGTCCATCGCAGGGGGCGCGATCCTGCCCTGGAGCAAGAAGGGCACGGGCGGCGGCGTCTACTACTGGGACAAGCTCAAGGCGCTTTCCGAGCATCTGGAGTTCGACCTCAAGACGCCGTGGCGCGACCTGCCGGACGCGGCCAAGAAGGCGATCCTGTACGGTCCCGGCGAGCCGTTCGAGGTGGTCTACCGGCGGGGCGGCAAGGAGACGATGCGCTTCATGACCGAGTTCGAGGGGGTTATGCCCAACCTCGAACGCCGCTACGCCGACACCGAGTCGGAGTACATGCGCGAGAAGCTCGAAGAACTCATGGAGCTGCGCCCCTGCCCCACCTGCGGGGGGACCCGTTACAAGCCCGAGATCCTGGCGGTGCGGGTGGGCGGGCTGAACATCTCGCAGTCGAGCGGGATGAGCGTACTGGAGGCCGACGCCTACTTCGGGCGCCTGCAAGACGGGCAGCTCGACCACGACGCCATCGCCCCGCACCTCGGCGGGCATCTGGGCGGCACGGCGCGGGCGCACGCTCCCCGGCGCTACGAGTACGGGCTGAGCGAGTTCGGGGAGGCGGTGGCGGCGCCCATCCTGCGGGCGATTCGCACCCGGCTGCGCTTTCTGGTGGACGTGGGGCTGGACTACCTCAGCCTCGACCGCACGGCGAATACCTTATCTGGCGGCGAGGCGCAGCGCATCCGGCTGGCGACCCAGGTGGGGTCGGGCCTGACCGGGGTGCTGTACGTGCTCGACGAGCCGTCCATCGGCCTGCACCCCAAGGACAACGGGCGCCTGATCGGCACCCTGAAGAACCTGCGTGACCTGGGCAACACCCTGATTGTCGTCGAGCACGACGAGGACACCATGCTGGAGGCCGACTACCTCGTGGACATGGGGCCGGGCGCGGGCGTGCACGGCGGCGAGATCGTGGCGGTGGGCACGCCGGGCGAGGTGCGCGACAACCCCGCCAGTCTGACCGGACAGTACCTGCGCGGCGAGCTGAAGATCGAGGTGCCGGAGACCCGCCGCCGCGGCAACGGGCGCAAGCTGCGGGTCGTCGGTGCTCGCGAACACAACCTCCAGAACGTGACTGCCGAGATTCCGCTGGGCACCATGACGGTGGTGACGGGGCCGAGCGGGTCGGGCAAGTCCACCCTGATCCACGACATCCTGCACGCCACGCTGGCCCGCGAACTCAACCGCGCCAAGACCAATCCCGGCCGCTTTGAGCGCATCGAGGGCATGGAGCACCTCGACAAGGTGATCGAGATCGACCAGAGCCCCATCGGGCGCACGCCCAGAAGCAACCCGGCGACGTACACGGGCGTCTTCACCGAGATCCGCGACCTCTTCACCCGGACGCCGGAGGCGCGGCGGCGCGGGTACGCGTCGGGCCGCTTCTCCTTCAACGTGAAGGGCGGACGCTGCGAGCACTGCAAGGGCGACGGGGTCATGAAGATCGAGATGAACTTCCTGCCCGATATTTACGTGCCCTGCGAGGTGTGCAAGGGGGCGCGGTACAACCGCGAGACGCTGGAGGTCAAGTACAACGGCAAGACCATCTCCGAAGTGCTGGACCTGACGGTGGAGGCGGCCCGCGAGTTCTTCGAGGCGATTCCCGCCATCGAGCGCAAGATGAGCGTGCTGTGCGACGTGGGGCTGGGCTACATGAAGATCGGACAGCCCTCCACCACCCTCTCGGGCGGGGAGGCGCAGCGCATCAAGCTGGCCTCGGAGCTGTCCAAGCGGGCGACGGGCAAGACGATCTACATCCTCGACGAGCCGACGACCGGCCTGCACTTCGAGGACGTGCGCAAGCTGATGGGGGTGCTCGACCGACTGGCCGAGGGCGGCAACACCCTGGTCGTGATCGAGCATAATCTCGACGTGATGAAGTGCGCCGACCACATCATCGACCTCGGGCCGGAGGGCGGCGTGCGGGGCGGGACCATCGTGGCGACCGGCACGCCCGAGCAGATCGCCGCGCACCCCACCAGCCACACCGGGGAGTACCTGCGCCGGGTGCCGGGCATCGTGCCCGCTGGAGGTGAGGCGCCCGCTGAACCTGAGCTGGTCGCCGCCGCGCCCGCCCGCAAGAGCCGGAGTAAGAAGGCAGGGGCCGCGTGACCGGGGCGACCTCCGCTTCGGCGGCCCGCCCCGCACGGGACCGCTCCGGCCTGCGCACCGCCCTGCGGCTGCTGGGCGGCTGGGCGCTGCTGGGGCTGCTGGCGTGGCTGATGTGGACCCCCGGCGCGTGGCCCGCGCTGCTGCTCGCCTGGGTGCTGCTGACCCTGCTGGCCGACGAGTTCGGCGGCTGGTTCGGGTATCTCGGCGTGCTGCTGGGGGGGCTGGCCTTCGTCGCGCCGACGCCGGAGCCCGCCGGGTGGTCGGTGATCGTGCCGCTGGTGGGGGGGGCGCTGGTGGCCCTGCTGCTGGTCAAGCACTCCGGGGGACCGTTCGTGCTGCCCTTCGCGGCGGCCATCTTCGCGCTGCCGTTGCTGGCGGTGGCCCGCTTCGGGACCAAGCTGGACCCTGGCCTGACGCTGCCGGGCGAACCCGCCTTTTTGCGAAACGCCCTGCTGGCGATGGCCGTGGCGCTGGGCGTCAGTCTGATTCGCCAGGTGACGGAGGCCGTGCTGCGGCGCCGGGCGCGGCGGCGGGCGGCAGCTCCGGCGGCGGCCGTGCCCCTCGCGGCAGTCACCTTCGAGTTTCCCGACACGCCCACCCCCGAAGGAACCGACGCGGCGCGTCCGGGCTGACAACTCTTCTATCCGTCACGCCCTGCCGCTCACCCCGGCGGGGCGTTTTGCCTGCCGGAAAAGGGCAATTTGAACTACACTTCAGGGGTGACCCGACTGCAAGGCAACAACCAGAACCGCACGGTGCTGGTGATCGGCACGCTGATCGCCGCCCTCCTGATCGCGCTGGCCGTCTACGCGGTGCGCGGCAATTCCGGCGGCAACACGGGTGGCGACACCGCCACCTTCAACCTTGGAGGCCAGCCGGTGATTGGACAGGCGGACGCGCCCGTCACCGTCGCCGTCTTCGAGGACTTCAAGTGCCCCAACTGCAAACGGTTCGAGGAGGAGTTCATGCCTGAGATTCGTGCCCAGTACATCGACACCGGGCGGGCGCGGCTGGTTCATATGAACTTCCCGTTCCTGGCCGAGGCGGCCCGGCTCCCCGAAGACGACAGCAAATACGCCGCGCAGGCTGTGGAGTGTGCGTTCGTCCAGGGCGGCACGGAGGCCTACGAGGCCCTCCGGCAGATCATCTTCCGGGCACAGGGTCCCGAGAGCGAGCTGTGGGCCACCAAGTCGCGCCTGAAGGAACTCGCCCAGAATGTCGAGGGGCTGGACCAGGCCCGCTTCGCCACCTGCCTGGACAACGACGAGACCGCCGCCGCCGTCGAGGCCGACGAGCAGCAGGCGCGGCAGGCGAATGTACCGGGCACGCCCGCGGTGTTCGTGAACGGGCGCCTGCTGGACAGCTACGACGCGGCCACCGTCGGCGCGGCCATCGAAGCTGCCGCCAACTGAGTCCCGGTGACCCGCGACAACCGCCTCTATCTCGCCTGGGTCGTCGCGCTGGTCGCGACCCTGGGCAGCCTGTACTTCAGCGAGGTCCGGGGATTTGCCCCCTGCGTGCTGTGCTGGTATCAGCGCATCGCCATGTACCCGCTGGCACTGCTGCTGGGGCTGGCGGCGCTGCGCGGCGACCTGGGCATCCGGGGCTACGCGCTGGCGCTGGCCGGGATCGGCTGGATCATCGCCCTGATTCAGAACCTGGAAGACTGGGGCGTGATTCCGGTCCTGCGCGTGTGCAGCGCGAACAACGCCGTACCGTGTGACGTGCACTGGCCGGTGTGGGACGGGCCGCTGGCGGGCCTGAACTCGGTGCTGACCATTCCGGTGCTGTCCATGATCGCCTTTACCTTGATCATCGGGCTGCTGAGCTGGCGGCGCGAGCGGCGAGTGTGAACCTCTGCCCGAACGCGAACCGGGCCGCCCTTCATCCTGGGGCGGCCCGGTTCGCGTTGGGGGGTGGTCAGACCGGCCGTCCCGCCATCATGAAACTGGCCGTCATCCCGCCGTCTACCGGGAGGATTGCCCCGGTCAGGAAGCTGGCCTCCGGGCTCGCCAGGAAATACACCGCCTGCGCCACCTCGCGCGGCTCGCCCAGGCGGCGCAGGGCGTGCAGGTCCTCGTAGTCGCGGCGGGTCTGCTCGGGGTCGCCGGACTCCGCGATGGCGGCCAGGACGCTCTCGGTGGCGATGGCGCCGGGGGCCACGGCGTTGACCCGCACGCCGCGCGGGGCCAGGTCGAGGCTCATGGCGCGGGTGAGGTTGACCAGGCCACCCTTGCTGGCGCTGTAGGCGGCGTTGTTCTGCTCTGCGAAGAGGCCCTGCACGCTCGCCACGTTGACGACGGCACTGCCCGGCGCCATCAGGTCGATCAAGGCCCGCGTGAGCAGCAGCGGTGCGGTCAGGTTCACGCCCAGGGTGCGGCTCCAGCCCCGTTCGCTGACCTCCAGCACGCTACCGGGCGCTCCCTGAAAGGCCGCGTTGTTGACGAGCACGGCGACCCCGCCCTCCTCGCGCACGGCCCGCACGATGCGCTCGCGCCCGGCGGCAGTACTCACGTCGGCGCGGACGCGGGGGTGCCCCCGCAGGGCGGGCGGCAGGGTAAGGTCCACCCCCAGCACCCGGTGGCCCCGCTCGGCGTACAGCTCGGTGATCGCGCGGCCGATGCCCCGCGCGGCGCCGGTCACGACCACCACGCCGGGCGGCAGGGCGGGAGCGGCAGCAGGCGGGGCGGTGCGGCGGGCACGGGTCATAGGGGCAGTGTGAGGGGCCGCCCCCCGTGCCCGCAAGCCGGACCACGTCGCTCAAGGGGCGCTCAAGGTGGCGGGCGAGCACAGGAGGGGGATGGCCGAAGTTGGGCCGCAGGCGGGGCGAGCAAAGCCGTGAGCCTGCTGACCTGATCGCTTCCGCCCCCGGCGAGTTCCGGTGGTTCGCACCCGCTCCCCTCTCCCGGAGGGGCGCTTTTCCGGAGCACTTCGGGTATCACTGGGACGTGAACCGCCCATCTTCCACCCAGGGGACCGCGTGATTCCCCGCGCCGACCTCCACACCGCCGCCGACCGCTTCGGCACGCCTCTCTACGTCTACGACGCCGCCGAGTTGGACGCGGCGCTGGGACGGGTGCGCTCCGCTTTCGGGGGGGCGCGGGTGTACTACGCCATGAAGGCCAACCCCAACCTCACCCTCTTGCGGCGCCTGCACGCGGCGGGGGTGGGCTTCGAGTGCGTCAGCGGCGGCGAGATCGCCCGGGCGGAGGAGGTCGGGGCCTCCGGGGACCGGGTGCTCGTCAACGGACCGGCCAAGCTGCCCGGCGAGTACGCGGCGGGGGCGCGACTGGGCGCGACTTTCGTGGTGGACCGCGAGGAGGAGGTGGGCCTGCTGCCCCCCGGCTCGCGGGCACTCGTGCGGGTGAATCCGGCGCTCGCGGTGAGCACCCACGACCACCTCGCCACGGGCGCGGCAGGGAGCAAGTTCGGGGTGACGCCTGCCCAGGTGCCCGGCGCGCTGCGGGCGCTGCGGGACGGGGGGCACACGGCGCTGGGCCTGCACGTCCATATCGGCAGCGCGATTCGGGACGCCGCCGACTTCAGCGCGGCCTTCGCACGGCTGGCCGAGTTGCATCTGGCGGTGGGCGACTTGGACGTGCTCGACGTGGGTGGCGGCTGGGGGGTAGACGCCGACCTGCCGGGCATCGCGCGGGAGGCGCGGGCGGCGGCGAGGGTCTTCGGAGCCGAGCTGTGGGTCGAGCCGGGGCGGTATCTCGTCGCGCGGGCGGGCACCCTGCTCACGCGGGTGGTGGGCCAGAAGCGCACCGGCCGCCCCTTCCTGCTTACGGACGCGGGCATGACCGAGCTGCTGCGCCCCATGCTGTACGGGGCCGAGCACCCGGTCACGGCCTTGTGGGAGGGTGAGCCTGCGGGGGTGTGGGACGTGGCGGGGCCAGCCTGCGAGAGTGGCGACCTGCTCGCCCGGGATGTGCCCCTCCCCACGCCGGTACCCGGCGGGCTGCTGGCGATTGGGGAGGCCGGGGCCTACGGCGCAAGCATGAGCAGCACTTACCTCACCCGCCCGCGCCCCGCCGAGGCGCTCTGGGAGGGCAGCGAGTGGCGGCTCATCCGTCGCCGCGAGACGCCGCAGGACGTGTGGGCGATGGAGACCGGCCTGGAGTGACGCACGGCCAGAGGCCCGCCGGGACGTTCGCCCTGCCCTCGGCTATCATGCGAGGGTGACCGTCTCGTCCACCCGCCCCCATCCGCCCGCCCCCGACACCACCCGCGCCCGCATCCTGACCGAGGCGGCGCGGCTGTTCGTGGCAAGCGGGTATCACGGGGTCTCCATGCGCGAGGTGGCAGCGGCCGTCGGCGTGACCAAGCCCGCGCTCTACCACCACTACGCGGACAAGGAAGCGCTCTTTCTGGCGATGCTGGACGGCACCCTGACCGGCCTGGCGCGGCTGGTGGCCCACGCGGGCACGCAGGTGGGGGTGCGGGCACAGCTCGAAACGTTGGTGGGGGACCTGCTGGCGAGTGCCCCCGAGCAGCGCGTTGGCCTGCAACTGGCGGGCGAACTGCGCCACGTCTCCCCCGAGCGCCGCGCCGCCTTCGAGAACGACTACCGCCGGGTGTGGATGGGCGGCCTGAACGGGCTGATCGAGGCGGCCGCCTCGCGGGGAGAGTTGCGGGGCGACCTGCCCCCCGGCGTCCTGACCCGTGCGCTGCTCGCGCTGCTGTACCCGCTGGTGACCGGCGCCCCGCCCAGTGATCCGGTGGGAACCGCCCGTGGCCTGCTGACCATCTACCTCGACGGGGCGGCGGGCGACCCCCGTGCCGGGGCGCGGCCGGAACATGAAGGGCCTTCATCTGGCATTTAAGATTCGTGCACAACTTCTCCCGGAGCATGGGTCCTATCGCGCGGCGACTTCAGGCCGCGCGTCTCCGTCCCTCTGCCCCGTTTGCCGTCCCGGCGGCCTTTTGGGTGGACGCTCGCCCGCCTGGGTGACGGCCGCCCCTCCCCCTGGAGTCCCCCTGTGTTAGAAACCCTGTTCGGCTGGATCAGTCAGCCCGAGGCCTGGCTGGCCTTTGGCACCCTGCTGCTGCTGGAGATCGTCCTCGGCATCGACAACGTCATTTTCATCAGCATCCTGGCGGGCAAGCTGCCGCCCGAGCAGCGGCAACGCGCCCGCACCGTGGGCTTAATGGCCGCGCTGGTGATGCGCCTGGGGCTGCTGTTCTCGATCTCGTGGATCTACAGCCTGCAAAACGACCTCTTCTCGGTCTTCGGACGTGGCTTTTCGGGGCGTGACCTGATTCTGATCTTCGGGGGACTCTTCCTGCTGTACAAGGCCGTCAAGGAGATGCACGAGCAGCTCGAAGGCCCCGGCACCCACGAGCCGGGCACCGGAACGAAAGTCGCCGCAGCGGGCTTCGCGGCGATCATCGGGCAGATCATGCTGCTGGACATCGTGTTCAGCCTCGACTCGGTGATCACGGCGGTCGGGATGGCCGACGACATCGGCGTGATGGTGAGCGCGGTCGTGCTGACGGTGCTGATCATGCTCGTCGCCGCGCGGCCCATCGGGGAATTCGTGCAGGCGCACCCCACCGTCAAGATGCTGGCCCTGGCCTTCCTGCTGCTGATCGGCGTGAACCTGATCGCGGACGGCTTCGGCTTCAAGATCCCCAAGGGCTACACCTACTTCGCGATGGGCTTCGCCATCATGGTCGAGTTGCTGAACCTGCGGGCGCGGAAAGGCAAGCCGGTCGAGCTGCACGACACGGGGCGCCACCCCGACAAGGCGTAAGAAAGACCAAACTCAGCGGAGGCGGAGGCTCACGGGCTTCCGCCTCTTCTCTATTCGGGGACGGCAACCGAAGCGATCTCGCGTTCACCCTGAAGCAGCACCAGCCGCAGGCCCCTGGCTTCAACGACGACCTCCAGCGAAGCCGTCGCCCAGGCTCCAGGATGTTCGCCGCGCCTGCCCATCCCCTCCGGCGCGGCGTCGTGGGCGGCGCTGAGCAGTCGCCAGACGCCCTCCTCCTGGGGACTCGTTCCGTCGCCCAGCCAGGCGGTGCTCTCCTCCACCCCGTCCCAGAGCATCGGGAGCTGGTCATTCACCACCTCTCCGAAACTCAGGCGCGGGCCGAACAGCTCGCGCAGGGCGGCCAGGAGCGGCTCAAGTCTCACGCTCACCGCTCAGGAACAGCCCGGCCGAGGGGCAGAGGTCGCGCAGCACGCACGCCTCGCAGCGGGGGCGGCGGGCGAGGCAGGTCTGGCGGCCGTGGCGGATGGTGGCGACGTGGGCGGCGTAGCGGACGCTCCACTCGTGGGGCAGCACCTCGTCGAACCAGCGCTCGATCTTGAGCAGGCTCCAGCGGGCAGGCACGAGGTCGAGCCGCGCCGCCACCCGCCCGATGTGGTTCTCGACCGGGATGGCGGGGCGGGCCAGATCGAACAGCATGAGGAGCGACGCGGTCTTCATTCCGACGCCGGGGAGGGATTCGAGGAGCGCCCGCACCTCCGCGTCCGGCAGGGAACGCAGGTCGCGCAGGCTGAGGTGGCCGCGCGTTTCCTCCAGGCGGTGCAGCACGTTCCAGATGTAGTCCGCTTTCATCCGCGCCAGGCCGCCGCCCGCGCCGCGCAGGGTGGCCTCCACCCCGTCGGGGCCGTCGGCGAGGGCCGCCTCCCAGACCGGGTAGGCGGCTTTCAGGGCGGCGAACTGCCGCCGGGTCACCGTCCCCGTGTTCTGCTGCGCGAGGATCGTCTCCACAAGGTCATCGAGCGGTTCGGGGCTGATGCGCGGCGCGGGGAGGGTGGGCAGGTAGGCCTCACGCAGCCTGCGCAGCACCTCGGGCAGGTGTGCGGGCGGCGGGGCCTCCTGGGCGGGAGTGGGGCGCGGCACGGAGGGCGCGGGTCAGGGGCGGGCACGCAGGCGGGTGCGGTTTCCGGCGCCGTCCACGGCCTCCAGATCGGCGTAGACGCCCGTGGTTTCGGCATAGAAGTCCACCCGCGAGCCGGAGGTGATGTTCAGGCGCTTGCCGTCCACGAGCACCTCGGTCACCCGGTTGTCGTCGGTCGCCACGCCCGTGACCCGGATCAGGGTGCCGCTGCGCTCGACCCGGGCCGCCTTCAGGATGGGGGCCTTCCCGTCCACGGTGATGGGCACCTCCAGCACGCTCTTGTTGCCCGCCGCGTCGAGGGCACCGATCAGGTAGGTCGCCTTGTTGCCCTGCACCTGGGTCTGGAACGCGAAGTTGGCGATCTTGCGGCTGCCCGGCTGGATGGGAATGGCTTTGCCATCCACCGTGATGCGCTCGACCCCTTGATCGTCGAGGGCGTAGCCCCGGATGGTAAAGGCCCGTGCCCGGCCCACCCCGCCGCCATCGGGACTGGTCACCACAATGCGCGGCTTGAAGGAATCGGCTTTGCGGGCGCAGCCCCCCAGCAGGGGCGCGAGCAGCAGCAGGGCGAGGGCGGCGCGGCGCATGAGGGCAAGTATAGCGGGGCCGCCGCTCCCTCCCCGAAGCGGGGTGCTTTAATACCGCCCGTGACTCTCTCCCCCCGCCTCCCCGGTCCCGCCGTCCCCGAGGGCACCCGCGACGTGCTGCCGCCCGAGTGGCAACAGCGCGAGCATCTGCGGGGGCGGCTGGCCGCCGAGTTCGCAGGGTGGGGCTACCGGGGCGTGGACGTGCCCGCGCTGGAGTTCGCCGACCCCGGCCACCCGCAAGACGCCCGCGCCTTCAAGCTGATCGACGTGGGCGGCGAGGTGCTGGCCCTGCGCGGCGAGTTCACGACGGCGGTGGGGCGGCTGGTGCGCTCGCGCTTTGCCGGGGGGCCGTTTCCGCTGCGGCTGCAGTACGGTGGGCGGCTGTGGCTGCGGGCGCTGACAAGCGAGCTGGGGCGCCTGCGCGAGTTCGCCCAGGTCGGCGTGGAGCTGATCGGCGTCTCCACCCCGCAGGCTGACGCGGAACTGCTCGCCCTGGGGCGCCGGGCGCTGGAGGTGGTGGGCGTGGTCCCCGTGATGGAGGTGGGCTATCCCGGCTTCGTGGACGCGGTGCTGGAGGACGCGGGCCTTTCCCCCGCCGCTCGGGAGGCGCTGCACGGGGCCATCGACCGCAAGAGCGGCGCGGACGTGGACCTGCTCGCCGCGCGGCATGGGCTGGAGGCCGGGGTGACGCGGACCCTGCATACCCTGACCGACCTGTACGGCGGCCCGGAGGTGCTGGCACAGGCGGGCGAACTCGCGCGGGGCGAGCGGGCGCGGGCGGCGGTGGCGCACCTGCAGGCGGTCGCGGGGCGGGCGGAGGGGGCCTTGCTGTTCGACCTCGGGGCCAGCCGCCGCTACGGGTACTACACCGGGCTGACCTTCCGGGCCTACGCGCCAGGGCTGAACCAGCCGCTGCTGGGGGGCGGGCGCTACGACCTCGGCGGGTTGCCGGGGGCGGGCTTCGCCATCGGGCTGGAGCGGCTGACCGAGGTGGCGGCGCGGGGATTGCCCCCCGAGCCGGAGGTGGTGCTGGCGCTGGACGCGGCGGGGGCCGAACACGCCCGCGCCGCCGGACTCACTGCCGAACTCGCCTGGACCGAGGACCGCGCCGAACTGCTCGCCTATTGCGCGGCGCGGGGCATTCGCCGGTGGGCGCAGGGGCAGACCCTGACCGAGGTGCCCGCATGAGTCCGGCTCCCGTGCGCGGCCCCGAGCACCTCACCCTCGCGCTGCCCAAGGGCCGCATCCTGACCGAAGCCGCCGCGCTGCTCACCCAGGCCGGGCTGCCGCTGGAA
Source organism: Deinococcus sp. NW-56 (assembly GCF_002953415.1). Classification (NCBI taxonomy): domain Bacteria; kingdom Thermotogati; phylum Deinococcota; class Deinococci; order Deinococcales; family Deinococcaceae; genus Deinococcus; species Deinococcus sp. NW-56. The sequence continues at coordinate 1,504,944 of NZ_CP026516.1, forward strand.
CTGCCCGGCCCCTCGCGGGCGCTGCGGCACGAGCTTCCGGGCCTGACGGTGCTGGAGCTGCGCAATCAGGACGTGCCCGTCTACGTGGATCTCGGCGTGGCCGACTTCGGCATCGTGGGCAAGGACGTGCTGGTCGAGTCGGGGCGGGCCGTGTTCGAGCCGGTGGACCTCCGGTTCGCGGCCTGCCGCCTCTCACTGATCCGCGAGGTGGGGGCGGGGGGGCCGATCACGCGGGTCGCCACCAAGTACCCCCGCTCGGCCCGCGCCTACCTCGCCGCGCAGGGCATCCCCGCCGAGATCGTCAAGCTGTCCGGCAACATCGAACTCGCGGCGCTGACGGGCCTCGCCGACGCGGTGGTGGACCTCGTGCAGACGGGGAGCACCCTGCGGGCCAATGGGCTGGAGGAGCGCGACGTGCTGTTTCACTCCTCCGCCCGGCTGGTGGTCAACCGCACCGCCCTCAAGCTGCGGCGCGAGCGGCTGCGCCCCTTGATCGAGCGGTTGCGGGAACTGGTGGCGACGGGGTGAGGTTGAACGCGGGTTCACCGGCGGGGCAGCTCATTGTCGTCAACGGGACGTCCAGCGCAGGCAAGACGACCTTTTGTGAGGCGCTGCAAGACGCGCTCCCCGAGCCTTACCTGCTCACGGGATACGACGCTTTCTGGGCCAGCATGCCCGCCCGCTACTTTCCCTGGGAGACGCACGAGGAGGACGGCATTCGGTACGTCACCGGGGTTCAGGCAGGACGGCCCAGCACCACGTTGCAACTCGGGCCGGTGGGACAGCGCACCGTGTCGGGCGGTCATCACGCCGTGGCCGCGCTGCTGGCCTCGGGCCACAATGTGATCGCGGACGTGCTGTTCGTGCACCCCGACTGGTTCGCGGAAGCGAGGCGGCTGTGGACCCCCTTCGCTCCGCTGTGGATCGCCCTGAAACCTCCCCTGGCGGTCAGCGAGGAGTGGGAGGCGGGGCGGGAAGCGACCCTGGCGGGCCGACCCACTGGCCTCGCGCGGGGCCTCTTCGCCGCCGTCCACGCCCACGGTCCCCCCGACCTGGAACTCGATTCCTCGCGGCGCTCTGCCGACGAGCTGGCTCAGGCGGTCGTGGCCTGGCTGGGCCGTGGGCGTCCCCAGCCTTTTGGCGGGATGGGGACACGCGGCCGTTAGCCTCCCGCCTGGTTCGCCCGCTCCAGCGCCGCCGTCATCCGCTCCAGCGCCTCGATCAGAATCGGGCGGCTGGTGGCAAAGTTGACGCGCACGCAGCCCTGGTAGCGCGTGCCCTCCTCCCCCGGCGCGAAGAGGGGACCGCCCTGCACGGCAACGCGGGCCTCGTCGAGGAGGAACTGCTGCATGTCGGCAGCGCGGGGATGCGCCCGCAGGTCCAGCCAGCCCAGGTAGGTCGCCTCGGGCGGCGAGAAACGTGCCCAGGGCAGCCGCGCCTCCACGAAGGCCGCCATCACGTCGCGGTTGCCGCGCAGGTAGGCGACCGTCTCGCGCAGCCACGGCCCCGCTCCCTCCAGCGCCGCCCGCCACGCGGTCACGCTCAGGGTGGAGGGGTGGCCCATCAGCCCGCCCGCCGCCCCACGCACCCGCTTGACGAGTTCGGGGTCATGGCCCACCATCACGCCGATGCCCAGGCCCGCCGTGTTGTAAGCCTTGGCGGGGCCGGTCAGCGTCACCGTGCGGGAGCGCACGCGGGGGTCGGCGGCAAAGGACTCGAAGGGCACGTCCGAGAGCCGCAGGTCGGCGTGCAGTTCGTCGGACATGACCTGGAGGTCGTGGCGAAGCACGAAATCGCGCAGCCGCTCCAGTTCTTCTTTGTCCCAGACGCGCCCGCTGGGGTTGTGGGGGTGGCACAGCAGCAGCAGGCGGCAGCCGGGGGCGGCGGCTTCCAGAGCCTCCCAGTCGATCTCCCAGCGTCCGCCCGAATCTCGCGGCTCGCGCAGCGGCGCGGCGGCCACCCGGCGGCCCTGGGCCGTGATCGCCTGATGGAAGGGGTAGTAGATCGGCGTCATGGTGAGCACGGGTTCGCCCGGCGCACTCAGGGCCGCGACCGCCGCGTAGATGCCCGGCACCACGCCCGGAATGAAGGAAAAGCCTTCGCGCGGCAGGTCGGTCAGGCCGTGGCCCGCCAGCTTCTCCCCGAGGGCCGCGATCAGGCGGGCGTCCCCCATCATCTGCCCGTAGCCCAGCCCATGCGTCAGGCGCTCCTGCAACGCCTCCACGATGGCAGGCGCGACCGGGAAGTCCATGTCGGCCACCCATAGGGGCAGCACGTCCTCCGGGTAGAAGGTCCACTTCATGCTGTCGGGATGGCGCAGCGTGGCGGGGTCAAGGGAGCTGTAGGGGGAGGCGGCAGGCTCGGGAGCCAGTTCGGGCACCTCCAGCTCGGGCTGGTCGGGGGTGGGGAGGTCTGGGTGGGTCATGGGAGGAGCATACGCCGCTCTCCCGACCCACCCGGCGGTCCTCAGGGCGTCAGCCGGTGGCGGTCGCGGGGGAAGGCCCGCGCAAAGCGCACGTTGCCGATCCCCAGCAGCCGCGCGGTCAGGCGCTCGGCGCCGATGGCGAAGCCGCCGTGGGGGGGCATGCCGTACTTGAAGACCTCGGCGTAGCCCGCGAGCGCCTCCGGGTTCAGGCGGTAGGCCGCGATGGATTCTTGCAGCATGGGGTACTCGTGGATGCGCTGCCCGCCCGACGTGATCTCGATGCCCCGGAACAGCAGGTCAAAGCCGCGCGTCAGGCCCTCCCCCTCCGGGTAGGCGTAGAAGGGCCGGGCGGCGCGGGGGTACTTCGTGACGAAGACGAAATCGGTGCCTTCCGTCTCCGCGTAGTGCTGCGAGAGCAGGCGCTCGGCCTCCGGGTCGAGGTCCTTGCCGCCGACCGGGTGGCCGTACTTCTCCTCCACCAGCCGCCGGGCGTCCAGCAGCGGGATGCGCGGAATGTGGGCGGGCACCTCCGGCAGGGTGGCCCCCAGCAGGGCGAGTTCGGGGGCCGCGTGCTCGCGTAGCCGCTCCATGATGGCGGCCAGGACGCGGGTTTCCACGTCCATCACGTCCTCCTCGGACTCGATAAAGCCCAGCTCCACGTCCAGCGAGAGGTACTCGTTGAGGTGGCGGGAGGTCGCGTGTTCCTCGGCGCGGTAGACGGGCGCGACCTCGAAGACACGCTCGAAGACGCCCACCATAATCTGTTTGTAGAGCTGCGGACTCTGCGCGAGGTACGCCGGATGCCCGAAGTAGTCGATGGGAAAGAGGTTCGCGCCGCCCTCCGCCCCCGCCGAGACGATCTTGGGCGTGCTGATCTCGGTGAAGCCCTCGCCCCGCAGGTGGTCACGGAAGGCTGAGACGAGTTCGGCCTGCACCTTCAGGATCGCCCGCTCGCGCAGGCCGCGCACGGTGACCACCCGGTAGTCCAGCATCGTCTCGGGGTGAACGTGCCACTCCATCTTGGGGATTTCTACGGGGGGCGGCTCGGCGGCGGGGGTCAGCACCCGGAAGGACTCCACCTGCACCTCGTACCCGCCGGGGGCCTTGGGGTGGGCGGTGACGCGCCCGACGACCTCGATGCTGCTCTCCGGCAGTGGCAGGTCCAGCCCGCTCCCCACGCACTGCACCAGCCCCGCGCGGTCGCGCAGCACCAAAAATTGCACGCCCCCCAGGTCGCGGCGGGCGTGCAGGAAGCCTTGCAGTCGAACGGTCTCTCCCGCGTGGGCGGGAAGGGCCGAGGTCAGGGTGCGGGGAAGCGTGGTGGTCATGATGGTCTCCTGGGGCAGGCGGGGCGAAATAAGGCGAAATAGGAAAGCCCCCGACTCCTTTGATGGGGGGTCGGGGGCGCGGCGATGCTGCGGCGAGACGTCCCCTACCGGGGATCGTCATTCAGGTTCACGGGGGTGACGCGGGCCGCACTCATGCCGGGAAGTGTAGCGGGCGCACCCTGAGGCGTCAACGCGGGGGGCCGGGGGGTATCTTCGGGGGCGTGGACCTCAAGCCCGAACTCGACACCGCCGCGCGGCTGGCGCGGGAGGCAGGAGCGCTGCTGCTCGCCCACCTCGCGCGGGGGGTCACGGCCCAGCAGAAGACGGGCGCCGACGATCTCGTGACCGCCGCCGACCGCGAGGCTTCCGACCTGATCCTGGCGGGCCTGCGCTCGGCCTTTCCGGGAGACGGCCTCCTGAGCGAGGAAGCCGCCGATGACCCGGCCCGGCGGGGCCACGAGCGGGTCTGGATCATCGACCCCATCGACGGCACCAAGGAATTCACCTCGGGAAGCCCCGACTATGCGGTAAGCATCGGGCTGGCGGTGGGCGGCAAGCCGGTGCTGGGCGCGGTGTACGCCCCGGCCACCGATGAGCTGTTCGCCGGGGCGGTGGGCCTGGGGGTCACGAGGAACGGCGAGCCGACCGGGTTCGCGGGCCGCGCCGGGTACGTGGTCAGCGTGTCGGACACCGAGTTCCGGCGCGAGTTGCACGCCCACGACCTCCCCGGCATGGCCCCCAGCGGCTCCATCGCCCTGAAGCTGGCCCGCATCGCGAACGGCGAGGCCGACGTGACCTTCTCCATGAGCCCGCGCTCGGAATGGGACGTGGCGGGGGGGCACGCGCTCCTGCGGGTGCTGGGCGGCGACCTGCGGCGGCGCGACGGGCGGCCCATTCGGTACAACTCCGCCCGGCCACACCTGGAGCAGGGGATCATCGGCGGACGACCGGACGCGCTGGCGTGGCTGGAGGGCGAACTCGCGCGGCGGGGTCTCCCCACCGCCCACCTCGGCCTGACCCCGGAGGACCCCGCCTGGTCGACCCTCGCGCCGGGGGATCAGGCGGCACTGACGGGTCATCCCGGCGTCTGTGTGCGGCACGGGGGCGGGCGAGCACTGGCCCTGATCGTGGTGGGACCGGGCGGCGCGGTGGAGCGAGCGGAGGGCGACGCCTTCCACCTCGACCGCCTCTCGCGCGACGTGACGCGGGCGCTGGGCACCCTGGACGCCGCCGCGCCCGTCCCGGAGGGAGGCCCGCGCTGACCGGGGACGCCGCCGTCCCTGCCCCGCGCTGGGGCCGGGTCACTCTAAGGCCCTTGCCCGCCCTCGGGGCGGAGGAGTGGGCGACCCTCTACCGCTTCTTCCGCGACCGCGAACTCGCCGACTGGAACGGGGCCAAACCCATCCGGCTTCCGGAGTGGCTGTTCAAGCGAATCATGCTGGAGGAGGAGGGCACGGGCGAGCGGGCGGGGTTCGGGGTGCTGGATGAGCGCGGCGACCTGATCGGCAGCGCCGAGCTGTACGACCTCCACCCCGCGCCGCCCCTGCCTGCCCGCATCGGCACCCTGGGCGTGATGATCGGCCTGCGGACGCTCTGGGGTCAGGGCTACGGCCGCGAGGCGGTCATGGCCCTGCTGGCCTGGGCCTTCGAGGGCCGCGAGGTGCCGCTGACACGGGTGCGCCTGACCACCTTCGGGCACAACCGCCGGGCGCAGCGGGCCTTTGCCGCCTGCGGCTTCCGCGAGGTGGGCCGCTCCCAGGTGGGGGACCACACCGACGTTCATATGGAAATCACGAGAGGAGAGTGGCTGGATGCGCGTGCTGATGCCTGACCTGCCCGAGTTCCGGGCGCTGACCGTGGAGGGCCTGACCGCTCTCCCCTACCGCAATGGAGACCTGCCGGACGGCGAGGCCGAGGGCGTGGTGCTGTGGGGCGCGAACGCCGAGACGCGCTCCCAACTCTTCACCCGACTAGGCCTGCGCTGGGTGCTGACGCTCACGGCGGGCATCGACCATGTGCAGGGCCAGTTGCCGCCCAGCGTCGCTCTGTACAACGCCAGCCCGCTGCACGCCCGCGCGGTCGCCGTCCATACGCTTGCCGGGATGCTCGCCGCCGCGCGGGGCCTGCACCGCTTCCGGGACCAGCAGCGGGAGGAACAGTGGCAGCCCCGCCGCGACCTGGCCACGCTGGAGGGGGCGAGCGTGGTGGTGTGGGGTTACGGCCACATCGGGCAGATTCTGGAGGACCTGCTGGCCCCCCACGGCGCCCACGTCACCGGGCTGCGCTCGGCCACCCCACCCGCCGAGCGGAATGCGGCGCTGGCGGAGGCCGATTGGGTGGTCCTGCTGCTGCCCGACACGCCGCAGACGCGCGGCATCGTAAATGCGGATGTGCTGGCTCGCCTGAAGCCCGGCGCGTGGCTGAGCAACCAGGGGCGCGGCTCGCTGGTGGACACGGACGCGCTGCTGGCCGCCCTCGACTCCGGGCGCCTCGGCGGCGCGGTGCTGGACGTGACCGACCCCAAACCGCTCCCACCGGGGCACCCGCTGTGGGAGCGGGAAAATGTCATCATCACGCCGCATATCGCCAGCACGACGGCGGACCTGACAGCGCGGGGGGCGGGGTACACGCGAACCTTCCTGGAGGCGCTGGCGGCGGGCCGGGAACCGGAAGGACGAGTGGAGACGGGAAGGGGGTACTGAGGCCCGGATTCCAACACGAAGCCCCCGGCACATTCACCGGGGGCTGTCCTCGTGCTTGAGCTTTACTTCAGCAGATTCCGGCTGATCACCACGCGCTGAATCTCGTTGGTGCCCTCGTAGATCTGGTTGAGCTTCACGTCGCGCAGCAGCTTTTCCACCGGGTACTCGCCCACGTAGCCGTAACCGCCGTGCACCTGAATCGCCTCGTTCGCGGCGTCGAAGGCCATCTCCGAGCAGTAGGCCTTGGCGATGGCACTCTCCATGCCGTGCGTCAGGCCCTGATCGACCAGCCACGCGGCCTTGAGGTACATCAGGCGGCCCGTCTCCACGCCCATCGCCATCTCCGCGAGCTTGAACTGGATGGCCTGGAACTGCGAGATGGGCTTGCCGAAGGCCTCGCGCTCCTTGGAGTACTTCACGCTCTCGTCGAGCGCCCGCCGGGCGATGCCCACCGACCCTGCCGCGACCGGGATACGGGTCTTGTCCAGCGTCTTCATGGCGATCTTGAAGCCGTCGCCCAGGCCGCCGAGCTGGTTCTCCCTGGGCACGCGCACGTTCTCGAACACCAGCTCGGAGGTCAGCGAAGCCCGTTGCCCCAGCTTGTGCTTGATCTTGTTGTAGGACAGGCCGGGCGCGTCCTTGGGCACCACGAGCGCGACGGTCGCCTTGTGTCCGCCCTGCTTGTCGGTGGTGGCGAAGACCACGGTGATCTCGGCCACGCCTCCGTTGGAAATCCACATCTTGGTGCCGTTGATGACCCACTCGTCGCCGTCGAGCACGGCGGTGGTGTGCATCCCGGCGGCGTCCGAGCCGTTGTTGGGCTCGCTGAGCGCAAAGGCCGCGAGGCTGGGCTTTTCGGTCATGGGGGCCAGGAAGCGCCGCTGCTGCTCCTCGGTGCCGCCCACCAGGATGGGCGTGATGCCCAGCTCGGAGGCCATCAGCACGGTGTAAATCCCCATGCAGCCGTAGGCAAGTTCCTCGCCGATCAGGCACTCGTCCACCATGCCCAGCCCCAGCCCACCCGCGTGTTCGGGAATGGCGACGTTGAGCAGGCCGACCTCGAAGGCCTTTTCGACCACCGGCCAGGGCAGTTCTTCTCTCTGGTCGTACTCGCTGGCGACCGGAATGATCTCCTTGCGGGTGAACTCGCGGGCAAGCTGCTGAAGCTGTTTCTGTTCGTCGGAGAGGGAGAAATCGATCATGGAGACTCCTTGAAAGAGGGGGTGAATTGAACTCGGTTCAAGGTAACACGGGGAGAGCGTGTCGCTTGTGGTCGGTGGCTTGTAGAGGCCGGGACGTGGAAGCTGAGGTAGACGCCCCTCTACACGCCAAAAGCCACGGGCCACACGCCCTTACAGCACGTCGTCCGCGCTGCCCCGTTTCTTCACGTTGTTGCGCGTCTTGCGCCAGCGCAGGGCCTTCACGATGGCGGGCGCGGCGGGGTTGAGGGTCAGGTCATAGGCGGGGTACCACACCCGCTCTTCCGAGAATTTCAGCTTCATCTTGAACACGCCGTAGGAATGCTTGCTCTCGTCGAGGACGCGCGGGATGCCCCAGAAGTCGAACAGCTCATAGCCCCGGCGCTTGGCGTCCAGCATGGCATTCCAGTAAAAGGCGTCGGGGGCCTTGGCGTCCTTGTACGGCGTGCCGTCAGGCTGCACGCGGTCGTCACGCACGCTGCCACCGAAAAGGTAGGCGGTCGTGGTCCCCATCGCCAGGAAAAAGCCGCCCGCGAGCGCCTTGCCCTCGTAGCGCGACAGCACGAGATACGCTTCGCCGCCGTAGGCATTGCCCTCGCGCAGCATCGTCTCGTAGTAGGCGCGGGGAAAGGCGCCGAGTTTGGCCCGCTCGTTGGTGGCGGTGAAGATCTCCCAGAAGGCCTCGAAATCGTCGTCGCGGCCCGCCACCACCCCCAGCTTGGCGGAGGCGCGGACGTTGCGCCGGGCCATGGAGTGCAGCCCCGCGAAGAGATCGTCCTCGGACCGGGTCAGGTCCGCGACGATGGTGTGCTCGGGCTGCTCGGTCTCGGCGCGGCGGAAGGGGCCGTAGTCGGACGGAACGACCGCGCGGCCATCGGCGGGAACGGGGTGGGGCGGCTCGATCTTGAGCAGGGCGTCGGTCGGGCGGGCGACCCTGCGCACCGCCTCGGCCACGGCGGGCAGCAGGTCGAGCGATTCCAGCGCCGGGCCGCGCGGGGCGTACAGGGTCGAGAAGCCGGGCACCAGCCGCTTACGCAGCAGTTGCAGCGCCCCCACCGTCTGCCCGCCCTGGCCCTGAATCAGGAACCGCAGCGGCTCCTGCCCCAGCGTGCGCCGCGCCTCGCCGTAGCCCCAGCCTTGCAGCGGGCTGGTGATGGGAAGCGAGCGAACGGCGTCGTCGTACACGCGGGGGTCCTGGGTGGGCACGAGGGTCAGGCGCATCGGGGGGGATTGTAGCAGCGGGCCTCGGCGGGGGGCCGCTCTCCCCCCGGCCGCGCTACAGTGGGCAGATGCAAAAGAGCCTCCTGACGCTCGCGCTGCTGCTCGGCGGCGCGGCCCTGGCCCAGAGCACGGGCACGCCCCCGACTACGCCCGCTGCTCCGGCGACCCAGACGCAACCGGCCCCGGCCGCACCTGCACAAACCCCGGCGGCTCCGGCCACCACGACGCCCGCCGACCCCCAGACGGTCGTGGCACGCGTGGGGGGTGAGACGGTCACACTGGGCGAGTACGAGCGGGCCTTCCGGCTGGCGGTGGCGCGGGTGCTGAACTCGCAGGGGATTCCCTACTCGGAAGAGGCGCTGGCGCAGTTCGCCGAAGCGCGGCCCCAGTTCCTGACCCAGTATGCCCGCGACCGGGCGGTGTACCAGCTCGCCCGCCGGGGCACGGCGGTCACGGCGGCGCAGGTGGACGCCCAACTCGCCGAGACCCACGAGGGCTTTGACACGGACGCCGCCTATGCCCAGGCGCTGGCCGCCAACGGCTTTGCGAACGAGGCCGAGTTGCGGGCCGATATCGAGCGCGAGCTGGTCGTGGACGCCTACCTCGAGGGCATCAAGTCGCGCCTGAAGTTCGGGGACGCCCTGGTCGCCAGCTTCTACCAGCTCAACCGTCAGTCCTTTAACCGCCCGGCGCAGGCGTGCGTGCGGCACATCCTCGTCGCCACGCAGGCCGAGGGGCAGACCATCCTGCGCGACCTCGCGGCAGGCGGGGACTTTGCGGCCATCGCCCGCGAAAAGAGCCAGGACCCCGGCAGCGCGGCCGAGGGCGGCGAGCTGGGCTGCATCGAACCCGGCGAGACGGTCGAGCCGTTCGACCGCACGTCCTTCGCGGCGCCCCTGAATCAGCCGCAACTCGTGCAGTCCGAGTACGGCTGGCATGTCCTCGTCGTGACCCGCCGCACCCAGGCGGGCGTCGCCCCGCTGGCCGAAGTCGCGCCTGTCATCCGCGAGCAGCTCGCCCGCGACGCGGCTCAGAAATACCTTGACTCACAGCTGGCCCGCGTCACCATCACCACCACCCCGGCAGCTCTCCCCGCCCCAGCTCCCGCCTCCAGCCGCTAGACGTCTCAAGCTCCGCGGCCTCCTCTGCAGAGGGGGCCTTTTGCATTTTGGCTAAGGACCATCACTTCCGTCACACTTCGATCCGGGTCAGGTCACGGATGGGTCACAGGTGAGAACACCGGGATGAAAACTCATTCAAATGATCTACGATTCGGCGGTTTTTGAGCATTGTGAAAACCGATACGTAGACGTTTATATCATTCGATAGGCAAATCCCCATTTTCGCGGCCTGTCTAGATGTTTGCATGAAGGCATTTTCAACCCTCGTGATACATCAATGGCGTCGGCACAACACGCCTCGTATTCCAGTCTCGCCCGAGGCACCTTTCCCGTATTGCTTGGAGGACCATTCATGACTGCACGCCCCCTGCTCAGCTCGCTCGGTCTCGCCCTGCTGCTCGCTTCCTGCGGTGGTCAGACCCCGACCTCCCAGACTCCCGCCGCGCAGGTGCCGGACACGTCGGCCACGCAGCGCCCCGCGCGGACGCTGGCGCCCCTGCTGGGCACGGATAACCCGGACGCGGTCGCGGGGCAGTACATCGTGGTCTTCAGCGAGGGTGCGGCCCCGAGCAACCTGGGCGCGCAGGACGCGGGCGGGCTGATCCGGGCGCTGAACCTCGATCCCCAGGGCATCACGGTGCAGCACCTGTACTCGCAGACCATCCAGGGCTTCGCCGCCCGCCTCAGCCCCCAGAACCTCCAGGCGCTGCGGGCCGACTCCCGCGTGAAGTACATCGAGCAAGACGGCGTGATGCGCATGACGGCCACGCAGAGCGGCGCGACCTGGGGCCTGGACCGCATCGACCAGCGCAACCTGCCGCTGGACGGCAACTACGTCTACAACTCGACCGCCAGCGGCGTGAAGGCGTACATCATCGACACCGGGATCAACACCGCGCACACCAACTTCGGGGGCCGTGCGGTGTGGGGCACCAACACCACCGGCGACGGCAACAACTCCGACTGCCAGGGCCACGGGACCCACGTGGCAGGCACCGTGGGCAGCAACACCTGGGGCGTCGCCAAGGGCGTGCAACTCGTGGCCGTCAAGGTGCTGGGCTGCGACGGCTCCGGCACCAACTCGGGCGTGATCGCGGGTGTGAACTGGGCCGTGAGCAACAAGGGCAGCGGGGCGGCCGTGGCGAACATGAGCCTCGGCGGCGGCTTCAGCCAGGCCGTGAACGACGCGGTGAACAGCGCTGCGAGCAAGAACCTGATCATGGCGGTCGCGGCAGGCAACGAGAACCAGAACGCCTGCAACGTGTCCCCCGCCAGCGCCGCCAGCGCGATCACGGTGGGCAGCACGACGAACACCGACGCCCGCTCGTCCTTCTCGAACTACGGCTCGTGCCTTGACCTCTTCGCGCCGGGCAGCAACATCACCTCGACCTGGATCGGCTCGACCACCGCGACGAACACCATCAGCGGCACCTCGATGGCGACCCCCCACGTCGCCGGGTCGATCGCCCTGCTGATCGCGGGCGGCAACACCACCAACAGTGCGGTCACGAGCGCCCTGCTGAATGGCGCCACCACCGGCAAGGTCACGGGAGCGCAGACCGGCAGCCCCAACCGCCTGCTGTACACCGGCACCGGCACCACGACCACGCCTCCCTCGACCGGCACCACCACGACCTACACGGGCAGCGTGAGCAGCCGCACCAGCTCCTACAAGCCTGGCACGAGCGGCTTCTCCTACGCGGGCGGCACCCTGAAGGGCACCCTCAGCGGCCCCTCGGGCACCGACTTCGACCTCTACCTCCAGAAGTGGAACGGCAGCACCTGGGCCGACGTGGCCGCCAGCGAGAGCGCGGGCAGCACCGAGAACATCAACTACGCGGCGGCGAGCGGCACCTACCGCTGGGAGGTCTACGCCTACTCCGGCAGCGGCTCCTACAGCCTGACCGAGACAAAGTAACCTTTCCCCCGCACTTCCTCCAACTGCCCCGGCTCCGGCCGGGGTCGTTCCGTATACGACTCTGTTCCTCCTGATTCATTCTGTCTTGACCGTAACAGCGTTACGTTATAAACTAAACGCATGAAGTTGAGCGATGTTCAGAAACGACTCCAGGCTCCGTTTCCCGCTCATCTGGTGGGATGGAAGCCGCAAGCCTTCAATGGGGAGCGTACCCGCGCCCTGCTGCTCGCCTACGTGGATGCCCGCGCGGTGCAAGACCGCCTGGACGCGATCTGCCCGGACGGCTGGAGCTTCGAGATCGAGGTGATTCCGGGCACCCAGCACCCCACCGTCAAGGGCCGCCTGACCGTGCTGGGCGTGACCCGCGAGGACATCGGGGAGGCGGGCGAGGGCGAGTACGGGACCCTCAAGGCCGCGTCGTCGGACGCGCTCAAGCGCTGCGCGGTGCAGTTCGGCATCGGGCGTTACCTCTACGACCTGCCCAAGCAGTGGGCGGACTGGAATGACCAGCGGCGTGAACCCGCCGTCACCCCCGAGTTGCCCGAGTGGGCACGCCCCGATCACGAGCGCAGCCCCGGCGGAGCGCACCTCGTGCAGGCGATGGAGCAGCTCAAGTACGAACTGCCCGAGGACCTCGACCTCCAGCGCGAGGTGTACAAGCACCTTAAAGCTGCCCTGGGCAGCCTGCACACGGCCCCGCAGGGCGGACACGGACGGGCCGCGTGATCGGCACGGCGCGGGGCACCGCCGCCCGCCCCCGGCGCGGGTGGAGCGCCCCCCGCCCGGCCCCGGTGCAGGACCTGGCCCCCGCCTCCCCGCGCCACGTCGCCGCCGTCATGCTGGGCGTGATGGGGCTGATGCTGGTGGGCGGCACCCTCGCTCAACTGCTGTAAGCCTGGAGAGGAAGGTGGGAGACGCATATGACGTCTCCCACCTTCCTTTTTGCTCTACAGGCGGCGCTTCGTCGCCCCCGTCGGCACGTGGCTCCAGGGGTCGTCCGGCCAGGGGTGCTTGGGATAGCGGCCGCGCAGGTCCTTGCGCACCTCGAAATAGCTGCTGTTCCAGAACGAGCGCAGGTCCTGGGTCACCTGCACCGGGCGCCCGGCGGGGGAAAGCAGGTGCAGCAGCACGGGCGTGCGGCCCCCGTTCACGGCGGGCGTTTCGGCCAGGCCGAAGAGTTCCTGCAACTTGACGGCGAGAATGGGAGGCGATCCGTCCGGGCGATACGCGAGGCGCACGCGCGAGCCGCTGGGGACGGGGAGGTGCGTGGGGGCCAGGTCGTCCAGGCGGGCGGGCAGCGGCCAAGGGAGCAGGGCTTGCAAGGCGGGCAGCAGGTTCACGCGCCCCAACTCGTCGCGGGTGCGCACCCCCGTGAGGGAGGGGCCGAGCCAGCCTTCCAGCGTCTCCAGCAGGCCGGAGTCGGAGAGGTCGGGCCAGTCCTCGTCCGGGCGCCACTGCCGCAGGGACTCCACGCGGGCGCGGAGTTGCTCGGCCTCCGGGGAGAAGGTGAGGAGGTGCAGACCCTCGGCGCGGATGGCCCCGGCGAGAGCGGCCACCCGTTCCCCGTGAGGCAGGTCGCGCAGGGGTCGCGAGTCCAGCACCAGCGCGCCCACCCGGCGCTCGCGGGCGGCCACCAACGCTCCGGTGCGGGCGTCCCAACGCACGGCGTCCTGCCACTCCGCACGGGCCTCCAGCGCGGCGGGGTCGAGGGGCGCGGCGAGGTAGATGCGGCCCTCCCCGGTCCCCGCGTCGAGGTGGGCCACCGCGAGGGCAGGCGCTCCCGCCAGCGCGTCCCCCTCCGGTAGCCGCGCCCCCTGGCCCCCGCGAGCAGGAAGCGGCCCCCACCCCCGCCCGTGCGAGCGCCACCCGCTCCGGGTAGGCGAGGGCGACGAGCTGCCCCACCGCGAAACCATCGGGCGGCAAGTCGTCGGAGCGGACGCCCAGTTCGCGCCGCCACTGCCGCGAGAGGCGTTCTGCCCGGTCGAGGACGCCAGGCTCTCCCCCACCCCGCTCGCCCCGACGCCACGCCCGCAGCGCCGCGACCCGGTCGGTGAGGTCGGCCCCCGTCCCGGCGCCGAGGGGATCGCGTTCTTCCAGCAAGGCGGCCACGTCGGCGGCCAGTGGCCCCAGCCCCAGCGCCTGCCCGTCGTGCAGCAGGTGCGCGAGGCGGGGGTGGGTGGGCAATTCCAGCAGCGCCCGGCCCCGCGCGGTAATGCGAGCCTCCCCGTCCAGCGCGTCCAGGTCGCGCAGCAGGGTGCGGGCGGCCTCCACGCGGGGGCGGGCGGCGCGTCGAGCCAGGCGAGGGCGGCGGGGTCAGGCGCACCCCACCCGGCGAGTTCCAGCGTGAGGGGGGCGAGGTCGGCCTCCACGATCTCGGGGGGGCGGGCAGCGGCCAGCGCGGCGTGGGTGCGCTCGCTCCAGAGGCGGTAGGCCACGCCGGGAGCGGTACGGCCCGCGCGTCCGGCCCGCTGCTCAGCGGCGTCGCGGGTGACGCGGTTGGTCACCATGCGGGTCAGGCCCGTGCCGGGGTCGAAGGCCTGGGTGCGGCTCAGGCCCCCGTCCACCACGATCCGCACCCCCTCCAGGGTCAGCGACGTTTCTGCGATGGAGGTCGCCAGGATGACCCGCCGCCGACCGGCCGGGTCGGGCAGAATCGCCCGCCGCTGTTCGGCCAGCGGAAGGTCGCCGTAGAGGGGCAGCACGAGGGCGTCCACGCTGGACAGCGCCGCCATCGCCCCCCGAATCTCGCGCACACCGGGGAGGAAGGCGAGCACGTCGCCCTCTGCGTGGGCGGCCAGGGCTTCCCGCACCGCACGGGCCACCGCGTCCTCCACCCGGCCCGCCGGGTCGGTCGGCAGGTAACGCACCTCCACCGGGTAGGCCCGCCCCGCACTCTGCACCAGCGGTGCCCCCAGGCGTTCCGGCAGGGCGGGATCGAGAGTGGCCGACATGACGAGCACCCGCAGGTCCTCCCGCAGCGCTCCCCCCACCTCACGCAGCAGGGCGAGGGCGAGGTCGGCGTTGAGCGACCGCTCGTGAAACTCGTCGAGGATGACCAGCCCCACCCCGGTCAGTTCCGGGTCGCGCTGGAGACGGCGCGTCAGGATGCCTTCCGTGACAACTTCGATGCGGGTGCGGTCCGACACCCGCGACTCGAAGCGCACGCGGGAGCCCACCGTGCCGCCGACCTCCTCGCCCAGCGTCTCCGCGAGCCGGGCGGCCACCGCGCGGGCCGCCACCCGCCGGGGCTGGAGCATCACGATGGACCCGCCCCCCAGCCACTCCTCGTCCAGCAGCGCGAGCGGCAATCCGGTGCTCTTGCCCGCGCCGGGCGGGGCTTGCAGCACCACCAGCGGGTGCGCCGCGAGCGCCGCGCGGAGGTCGGGGAGCACCTCGAAGACGGGGAGGTCGGTCAGGCTCACGGGGAGGATGGTAGCAGCGGCACCCCCGGCAGGGTCAGCACGTCCCGCAGGTCGGGCAGAGTCCCGTCAAGATCGAACAGGACCGCCCGAACCCTCAGGACGCCTCGCCTCCGCTGGGGGGGGCACCTCCCTCCCCATCCGGTGATTTGTGAAAGGCCGCGCCCAGACGGCGGACATTCTCGTGAATCAGGGTGGTATTCAGGGAGACGGCGGCGAGCATGCCGCTCGCGGCGGCGCTCATCACGTACTGCGGGGCTCCTGTCATGTCCCCGGCGGCCCACACCCCCCGCATGCTGGTCATGCCGTGCTCGTTGACGATTACGCGGCTCTTGGCGTTCAGCTCGCAGCCCAGAGAAGCGGGCAGGCTGCTGCGCTGCACCTGGGTGGGGTTGAGGAACATCGCGTCCAGCGTCAGCCGCTCACCGTTCCGGAAGCGCACCCGCACGGTGTCCTTTCCCTCCAGCCGCAGAATCGGGGTGGAGATCACGGGGATGCCCACCCGCCGCAGGTCCTCGCGCTGTTCGTCGGTCAGCTCGTCGGGGCCGTCGGTGAGGAGCACCACCCGATCGGACCACGCCCGCACGCTCAGGGCGAGGTGATGGCCTTCCTGATGCGAGCCGAGCACGCCCAGCGCCGATTCACGGTTGGGCCAGCCGTCGCAGTAGGGGCAGTGGTGGACGGTCTGGCCCCAGCGTGCGCGCAGGCCCGGCACGTTGGGCAGCACGTCGCGCACCCCGCTGGCAAAGAGCAGCCGCCGGGCCTGAACCCAGCCGCCGTCGTGCCGCAGCGCGAAGCCGTCCCCCCAGGGCCTCACCTCGCGGGCCACACCGGGGCGCACGGTCACCGGGTAGGGCGCAAGGTCAGCCAGCCCCAGGGTCTTGAGCTGGGTGGGCGCGGCCCCGTCACGCGTGAAGACCCCGTGGGCCGCCTGGGAAGCGGCGTTGCGCGTAGGCCCGCCGTCCAGCAGCAGCACCTCGCGCCGGGAGCCGCCGAGCACCAGCGCGGCATTCAGGCCCGCCGCCCCCGCCCCCACGATCACGGCGTCGTAGCGCTCCACTAGCGGACCCCAGGGCGCACGGTCACGTCGGTGAGCATGGCGTCGCGCGGAGCCTCCAGCACGAACTGGATGGTTGCCGCCACCGTCTCCGGGGCGATGTAGGCGTCCGGTTGGTATGCGCCGCCCTCCTGCGCCCGCACCGACTGCTGCATGGGCGTGGCGGTGCGGCCCGGATAGACGCTGGAGACGCGCACGCCGTGCCCGGCTTCCTCCTCGCGCAGGGCATCGGCCAGCGCCCGCAGCGCGAACTTGCTCGCGGCGTAGCTGGCCCAGCCGGGGTTGGCCCGCAGGCCCGCCCCGCTGTTCACGAACACCACCGTGCCGCGCCCTTCCCGCACGCGCGGCAGCAGCAGCCGGGTCAGCTCGGCGGGAGCGACCACGTTCACGGCGAGGGTGTGGGTCCAGACCGGATGGTCCTGCTCTGCCACCGCACCCAGCTCCACCACCCCCGCGTTGTGGACCACGTTCGTCACGCGTCCCAGGTGCGCCAGCGCCGGGGCGAAGGTCTCCGGCCGGGTGAGGTCGAGGGCCAGCGGCGTGCCGCCCACCTCCGCGCAGAGGGCGCCCAGCCGTTCGCCCTCCCGCCCTTGCAGGATCAGGCTGTGGGTCCCGGCGAGTGCCCGCGCCAGCGCCGTACCGATGCCGCCCGTGGCCCCGGTGATCAGGGTGACGGGCCGCTGTGAAGTCGTCATGGGGGCACGCTAGCGCAAGAGGCGCACCCTGAAATATCGCTCCTGAAACCAGGTGGCCTTCATGATCTCCTCGTCCGGCCAGCGGGTCCCGTGAGGAACCACGACCAGCTTGTCCTCGCGGTCATCCTCACGGACGATCACGGCCGTGACCACGCCCCCCGCCCCCTGCACCGGCACGTCCCAGCCCAGCAGGTAGGCGTCGATGGGGTGGCCGTCGCCGCTGATGGTGCCCGGAATCTCCCCATAGTTCACCGGGTAGATCAGCTCCGGCCAGCGCGGATGGACGCTGCCCAGCGGACGGTCCACGACGACGCGCACCGTCCGACCGAGGTAGGAGGAGAGGTCGGGCTTCATGGGGGGAGGATAGAGAACCACCCCACCGGTAGGGGTGGGGTGGCGGGGAAGGGCAGCGTCAGTTGCAGACGTTCAGGGGGGTAGCGCTGTTGCGCGGAGCAGGCGCACCCGTCACGAAGTCGTCGCCATTCTGGTTGGTGTCCTGGCAGCCGTTCAGCTTGCGGAAGATGGAGGTGGTGTTGGACGGGGCCGGAGTGTTCGCCGTGCCCTCGCGCTCACCGGCGCCCGTGCCGAAGCCGACGAAATCAATCACGTCACTGTCCGACGCACCCGTGATGGCCTCGGCATTGCCCACCAGCGCGATCTTGCCGCCGGTTCCTCCCAGGGCTAGGCTCCCCGTCGCATCCGGCGTGGGCAGGGCGGGGGCCGACGCATTGCTCCCGTCGGCCAGCTTGACGAGGTAGTACGCTCCGGGCGCGATGGTCGCCGTGGGCAGCGCGAAGGTGTTGCTGGCAGAGAACGTCGCCGTGTTGCCCGCGTACTGGAGGCTCAGTCCGGCCGTGCTGACGGGCACCGCGCTGCGGTTAAACAGCTCCACATAGTCGCTCCGCAGGGGCGCCCCGCTGTTGCCGCCGCCGCCATAGACCTGGCTGATGACAAGCTTCCCGAGTGCAGGGGACGCCTGCACGGGTGCCTGCACCGTCACCGTCAGGGTGGCCGTGCTGCTCACAGTGCCGCTGGCGGCCTTCACCTCGTAGACGTACTCGCCAGGCGCAGTGGTGCTGGACGTGGTGACCTTGACCTCGAAGCCCTGGCCACTGGCGACAGTCGCTGGCACCGTGACCAGCTCAGGCGCGTTGTTCAGGGCCGTGACGCTGAGCTTGAGGTCGCCGCTCACGTTCTGCGCGGAGGTCGTGAAGGTGCGGGTGACGGCGGGCGCTCCGGCCGTGACGGTCAGGCTGGCCGTGCCGGGCGTCAGGCTCACGCTGGGCGTCGTGGCGGGCGGCGTGTCCGACTTCAGGTTCAGGCCGACGAGGACCGGGTCGTGGTCGCTGGAGCGGAAGGCGTCGGGCTGGAACAGGTCGGGGGTGGTGCAGGCGGGCTGGCCGTTACTCACGCTGGTGCAGTTGGGGTTGTTCTTGAACTCGACGTTGTAGTCGAGGAAGGTCGGCTCGTCGCTGTTGACGTGCCACTCGGTGATGCCGGTCACCTGGCCGCTCAGCGCGGTGCTGGACAGAGCATGGTCGAGGTAGCCGAACTGCCCGCCGAACTGGTACGAGTAGCGGTCCTCGGCAGGGATACGCTTGTTCAGGCTCTCGAAGCCCCCGGCGGTCAGGGTGCGGATGGGGTCTTCCTCGCCGTAGCTGTTCAGATCGCCCATCAGAAGGACGTCCGGGTCGCCCGAGGTGGTCTGCACGGTCTTGACGAAGTTCAGCAGTTGCCTGGCCTGCTCCACCCGCTTGAGATTCCAGCAGCCCTGGCCCTGATCGGTGTCGGTCGTGTTGCCCGTGCCGCACCCCTTGCTCTTGAAGTGGTTGGCGACCACGCTGAACACTTCGCCCGTGCCGTTTTCGCGGAAGGTCTGGGCGACGGGCGGGCGGTCGTTGATGCTGTTGGTGTCGGTGAGGAACGAACCGACGGGCGTCACCTTGCCAGGCTTGTAGATCACCGCGACCGTGATCGCGTCGGTGCCCACCTTGCCGGTCTTGACGGCGGCGTAGGTGCCCGCTCCCGCCTTGGCGTTCAGGGCCGCGACGAGGTCCTCAAGCGCCACGTCGCCGTTGTTCTGAATCTCCATCAGCGTGATCACGTCGGCGTCGAGGCCGAGCAGCGTGCTGACGACCTTGGCCTTCTGGCGCTCGAACTCGTAGGCGCTGTTCGCGCCACGGTCGGCGCTTGTGAAAGACGTGAAGTAGTTCAGAACGTTGGCACCCGCCACGCGCAGGCTGCCGCCGACAGGCTTCGGCGCCGCCTGACGGGGGTTGGCCTCCACGAACTGGGGCGCGGCGGTCGGTTCGAGCTTGAAGACGTTGTTCGCGTAGCGCAGCAGGCCCGTCAACCCACTCACGGTGTCGCCGGTGCGCCGGGTGTTCGCCCCGCTGAGGTAGGGAAGGGTCGCGGGGTTCTGCGCGTTGCTGGCGTCGTTCAGCACGATGCGGCGCAGGGCCTGGGTCGCCGCCGTCTCGCCGGACACGTTGCCGTTGGTGGGAATAAACAGCCGCCCCCCGCTGGACAGCCCGAGTTCGCCGTAGCGGCCGTACCCGTAGTTGTCGGTCACGGTCATGACCTGCGGGATGGTCACCAGCATGTTCTCGTACTGCTCGAGCTGGTCGAGGCTGTTGACCGGGAAGGTCAGCGTGACGGGCTTAGCGACCTGGGTGCCGCTGCACTTCTGGAAGGTGGTGACGCTCTCGAGCTGGGTGGCACCGAAGTATTCCTTGACGGTGCCGCTGACCTGCACCACGTCGCCCACGGCGACCGTCTGGCGGGTGCCGCCCGTGAAGACGAAGAGGCCGTCGCTGGTCGCGTCGTTGCCGTCGGGGGCGACCTCCTGAATGGAGAAGCCGCCCAGACCCGCCTGGAAGTCGCTGGTGACCACGCCGCGCACGGTGACGGTCTGGCCCGCCAGCGGGCTGGCCGCGCCGCTGCCCTGCACCGCGCCGATGTTGGTGACAGTGCCTGTAGGGGCCGGGCAGGTGGGCGCCGTCTCGCCACCTGCGCCGAAGGGCAGGGACACCGCCGTCCCCTCGGCCGCAGCGGTAAAGGTCTGCACCTCGCCGTCACGGACCTGCTCGCCGGTGATGGCGCGGGGCTGCACGGTGTAGGTGTAGCCCACCGGCAGGCTGAGGGTGCCGCTCCAGTTGCCCTGCCCACGGGGCACGAGTTCCAGCGTGTAGGTCTTCTTGAGGTCCTGCGGGCGCAGGCTGGCGGCGCCCAGGCTGGCGTCGGGCGCCGTGATGGTGGCCGTCACGCGGTCGGCCTCCACGCCCGTCACGCCCAGGGTCACCGGAGCGACGTTCGCGCCGATGTCCACCGTGACGTTGCCGGTGGTCGTGTCGAGGACGTTCACGGTGACGCCGCCCGTGCTGCTCAGGCCCGCGGTGTTCCGGACAGTCACGCTGACGTTGCGGGTGCCGGGCGCCGTGTAGGTGTGCGTGGGGTTGAGTCCGGCGCTCTGACCACTCACGGTCAGGGTCTCAGTCGCGCCGTCGCCCCAGTCCACCGTGACCGTCTGGAGCTGGGCGCTCCCGGTCTGCTGAGCGCCGATGTTCAGGGTATAGAGGGCATTCTTTTTGACGGTGGCATCGGCCGTGAGGGTCGGCGCAGCGGGCGCCACCGCCGTCACGACCTCGGTCAGGGGCACGCTGACCACCGCGTCCTGCTCGCTCAGGCGCAGGGTGGCGGTTCCCTGCTGCTGGAGGGCACCGTCGGTGCTCCGGCCCTCGACGACCACGGAGATGGCCCGGCCGGTCGGCACACCCTGAAGGGTGCCCGTCGCCGTGCTGCCGCTGCCGATCAGGCGGGCTTCCAGGGCACCGACCTTGGCCACGAGGACATTGCTCTTGGCCATCACGCCCGTTGCGGTGACCTGAATGGCGCTGGTCAGGCGGTTCATCCGCAGGGCGATGGGCGCCTCGTCCTTGAACTGCACCGCGCTGCTGCCCTTGTACAGCACGACCTTCTCGGCGTCCGCTCCGTCGTAGCCCCGCGCGACGAGCGTGTAGGCGCCCTTGACGAGGTTGGGAACCGTGAAGGTGGCCGCGCCGTTCTTGACCGTGGCGGTCAGGGTATGGACCTCGCCCTGGGTGGCCGCCTCGGTTCCGCGCACCTCCAGCGTGACCTGAGCCACCTCGTCCGGCAGGGACAGCGCCTGGAAGATCGCCTTGCCGGTCGAGGCGTCGGGGGCCTGGGGAGTGCCGGAACAGGCGGAGAGCAGCAGGGCAGCGGACAGCAGCATTCTCTTCTTCATGGGTTCTCCTGAGACAGAGCCGGAGGCTCGGGGACACACAGCGGGATTCCGGCAGGGCAAACCCGCCGGAAAGACCCGGCGCACCCTGCCTGGATGAGCAGACTATAAAGCTTCGGTGACAGAGTTCCAGGCCCCCGTGACAATTGTGTGAGAGGTGTTGTGTTTTCGGCCGGGCCAGTGGGACGGGCGCGAGCAGAGGCAGGCGCGGCGGCCCCCCTGCGCTGCGGCTGGAGAGCGTGTCACAGTAACGGGGTGTCCCCCCCCGATGCCCTCGTCGTCGGCGCTGGTCCCAACGGGCTGGCTGCGGCCATCACCCTGGCCCGCGCGGGGCTGCGGGTGAAGGTGTTGGAACGCAATGCCGCACCCGGCGGAGGCCTGAGCAGCGCTGAGCTGACCCTGCCCGGCTTCGTCCACGACGTGGGCAGCGCGATCCATCCGCTGGGGTACGCCTCGCCCGCCTTTCGGGAGTGGCCGCTCCACGCCTTCGGGCTGAGCTGGGTGCAGCCGGACGCCCCCTACGCCCAGGTGCTGGAAGACGGCTCAGGCGTGGTGGTCGAGCGCGATCTGGACGTGGCGGCGCAGGACTTCGGGTGGGATAAGGCGGCGTGGCAAGCCCTCTTCGGGCCGCTGGTGAAGGGAATGGACGCTCTGCTGGACGACGTGCTGCGGCCCCTGCCCCGTTTACCCCGCCACCCGCTCCTACTCGTCCGGTTCGGACTGCGGGGAGTCCCCCCGGCCACGTGGACGGCGGGCCTGCTGCGGACCCCGGAGGCGCGGGCGGCGTGGGCAGGGCTGGCGGCGCACGCCAATCTGCCACTGTCCACACCGGGAACGGGCGCGGCAGCCCTCGTGCTGGGCACGCTGGCGCACGGGGTGGGGTGGCCCTTTCCGCGTGGGGGGGCACAGGCCCTGACAGACGCGCTGGTGGCCTACCTGCGCTTCCTGGGCGGCGAGATCGAGACGGGGGTGGACGTGCGGCGCCCGGCGGACCTCCCCCCCGCCCGCGCCGTATTGGTGGACTCCAGTCCCGCCGTGCTGCTGGACATTCTGGGGACTCGCGTGACCCCCTCCTACCGCGCCTGGCTGAGCCGTTACCGCTATGGCCCCGGTCTCCTCAAGCTCGACTACGCGCTGAGCGGACCGGTCCCCTGGCGCGACCCGGCGGTGGGACGGGCGGGGACCGTGCATCTGGGCGGCGGGTTGGAGGCGATCACGCGGGCCGAGGCAGAAGTCGCGCAAGGTGTTGCTCCAGAGCGCCCCTACGTCCTCGCCGCCCAGCACACCCTCTTCGACCCCACGCGGGCACCCACCGGGGGCCATACCTTCTGGGCCTACGCGCACGTCCCGCCGGGCACGCCCGACACCTACGCCGGGACCATCGAGGCGCAGATCGAGCGGGCGGCCCCCGGCTTCCGCGACCTCGTGCTGGGGCGGCGGGTGACGAATGCGCGGGCGCTCGAAGCCCTCAGCCCGGTCTTCCGGGGTGGGGACGTGAACGGGGGCCGGGGCGACCTGTGGGGGCTGCTGGCCCGCCCGGTGCCCACCCCCACGCCCTACCGCACGCCTGTGCCCGGCGTGTATCTCTGCTCCAGCGCGACCTCGCCCGGTGGGGGCATCCACGGGATGAGCGGGTATTGGGCGGCGCGGGCGGTGCTGGGGGACGTGTTCGGCATCCGGGAGAGCTGACCGGTCACCTGCACCCGCCCCCCGTGCCGGGCGTCCTTCAATCCCCCACGAACACCTGCCGCTCGTACCCGCTCGCCACGCCCACCTCCGGCAACCCGGTCTCGGCGACCTCCCGCAGACGGGTCAGCACCAGGGCCAGGGTCGGCCCCTCGCCGTACATCCGCACGGCCTCGTCGGTGAGCAGGAGGTCCAGCCCGCGCGTGCCCTCCCCGTTGCGGACGCGAAAGATCTCGCCGTGGGGGTCGGGGAGACGCTCGACGGTCACGCCGGGTGGGAAGCCCTCGCGGGAGACGAGTGCAGGGAAGTCCATCTCAGGCCTCCACCGTCTCCAGGTGCCCCGGCGTCAGCGGCTCGCGCAGCAGTCGGGCAAAGCCGTCCGTCCCCTCACGCTCCATCCATCCGCGCACGAGGTCGCCGCCCACGCTGTAGGTGAAGATGTACGCCCGGAAGGTCGGCTGCGAGATGAAGCGCAGGCTCTGGCGGGCGCGGGCCTCGCTGGCGGGAGCGTAGTGGCGGATAAAGTCGAGCACCTCGGCCTCCGGGCGGCCATCGGCGTGCAGCATCAGCGCCGCCGTGCCGCTGACGCGCTTGAGACCCTCGCGGGCGCGGCCCGCCGCCAGGAACGCCCGAAGGTCGTCGGGGTCCAGACCCGCCACACCGGCCAGCTCGCCCGTCAGCCACGCCTCGACCTCCTCCCGACTCATCAGCGCCCGCAGCGCGTTCGTGGCGATCCCTTCGGAGACCACGCACTCGGGCGCGTTGATGAGTTGGATGGAGTGTTCCCACCAGCCGCGCCCGCGCACCAGCCGCGCCTCCTTGGTGGCGTGCTCGGTGTGGTGGCCGGGGTAGCCCTCGTGGGCGAGCAGGTCGGGCAGGGCGGGCAGCAGCACGGGGAGGTCGGTGTTGATGTCGATGCGGCTCTTGAGGTTGCCCAGCGGCCAGTTGTACCCACTCCATGGCCTGTCCTGCACCAGCCCGATGGAAAAGTCCTCGCCGTCCGGCAGTCCGAAGCGCTCGCGGGTGCGCTCCCGCAGGGCCGCGAGGATGGGGTCGGCCACCCGCAGAATGTCGTCCACAGGAAGGGCCACCCGCGAGCGCAGAGCCTCCTCGCGTTCCTCCAGCGTCCCGGTGCCGGGCAGCGCTGCGTCCAGGGTCCGCAGGGCCGCATCCAGCTCGGCCTCCTCCGCCCGTACGGGGTCGATGTCGTAGAGGCCGCGCACCTCCTCGGCGTAGGGGAGGTTCTCGCCCTTCAGCAGCCGGGTCATCGTGACCATCGCCCGCACCTGCACGGTCAGGAAGCCGCGCCGGGCGGGGTCCTCCACTCCCGCCACCTCGTCGAGCAGGGCCAACGCCTCGGCGTGCAGCTCGGCGGGGTCGCGCCGGGTCCGGTCGGCCCATTCGGCGGGGCCGCCGTAGCCGTCGATATAGCCTTCCGAGTGCGCGTCGATGGCGTGGGCGAGGCGGATATAGCGTTCGGCGGGGTCCATAGGCGTGAGGATACGGCCTGCCTGCTACCGGGTGCCCTCCGGCAGAAAGCCGTGCTCGGCCAGAAACGCCGCGATCCGAGCGGAGTCGGCGGCGTGGCGGTCGGGGTCGTACTTGTAGGGACTGGTGTAGAACTGCGCCAGCGACATGATGCCGCCCTCCTCGGCCTTCGCCCGCAGCCGGGGGTCGGCCATGTAACGCTCCCAGCCGCGCACCTCGCGCTCGCGGTAGAGGTCGTCCAGTTCGGCCCCGTCCGGTACCCGGTACGTCTCGTCGTGGACAAAGGCCCGCAGCGGCAGGCGGTCGCGCTTGCCGGGAGCCTCGTCGGGCACGCCCACGACGATGCTGGTCACGGGCACGCAGCTTTCGGGGAGGCTCAGGAACTCGGCGATCTCGCGCATCGCGTTGAGGGTGGTGCCCATGTAGCAGATGCCGTAGCCGCGTGCCTCGAAGCCCAGGCTCACACTCTGCGACAGCAGCACGGCGTCGAAGGCGCCCACGTGGTAGCCCAGCAGGTTGCCGAAGTTGTCCCGCGCCCCGCGCCGCCGCAGCCACGTCCGCCTGCGGTGCCAGTCGGCGCAGAAGGTGACCACCAGCGGTGCCTGCAACACGAAGTCCTGCTCCCCGTGCAGCTCGTATAGCCGCCGCTTGCGCTCCGGGTCGCGGGTCAGGACCAGTGAATAGCTGTTGAGGTTCCCCGACGACGACGTGCCCGTGATGGCCTCGTGCAATACCTCGTCGATGACCGCTTGCGGGATGGGGTCGGGCCGGTACTGGCGGATGGAACGGTGCCCGGCGAGGGCCTCGGGGACGGTCTGCATGGGCCGAGTGTAGGGCCGCCCATCCCTCGCCCGGCTCCGAAAGGTTCCGCAAGGTTGCTCTGGCCCGTTGCCGGTGGGCCGCGTCCTATCCTCTCCCCCGTGACCCTCTTTGACCCACCCGCCCCCCTCGCCGAACGCCTGCGCCCGCGCACCGTCTCGGAGGTCGTGGGGCAGACGCACCTGCTGGGGCCGGGCAAGCCGCTGACCCGGCTGCTGGCCTCCGGGCGGCTGGGGTCGCTGATCCTGTGGGGGCCGCCCGGCGTGGGCAAGACGACCCTGGCCCGCCTGATCGCGGGCGAGGTCGGCGCCCACTTCATTCCGCTCTCGGCAGTGTCGGCGGGCGTGAAGGACGTGCGCGAGGCGGTCGCGGAAGCCGAGCGGCTGCGGGGACGCGGGCAGCGCACCATCCTCTTTCTGGACGAGATTCACCGCTTCAACAAAGCGCAGCAGGACGCCCTGCTCCCGCACGTCGAGTCCGGTCTGCTGACCCTGGTGGGCGCCACAACCGAGAATCCCAGCTTCGAGGTCAACCCGGCCCTGCGGTCGCGGGCGCGGACGCTGGTGCTCGAACCGCTCTCGCAGGAGGACGTGCGCGGGCTGCTGGAGCGTGCCCTCTCCGACCCACGCGGCCTGCCGGGGGTGACGGCTCAGCCCGAGGCCCTCGACCTGCTGGCCCGGCTGGCGGATGGGGACGCGCGGCGGGCCTTGAGCACGCTGGAGGTGGCCGCGACCCTGGCCGACCCGGTGACCCCCGAGGCCGTCACGGAGGCCTTTGGCCGCCACCTCCCCGCGATGGACAAGAACGGCGAGGACTTCTACAACCTGATTTCCGCGTTGCACAAGTCGGTGCGGGGGTCGCATGTGGACGCTTCTCTGTACTGGCTCGCCCGCATGATCGAGGGCGGCGCGGACACGATGTACGTGACCCGCCGGATCGTGCGGATGGCGGCCGAGGACATCGGCCTCGCGGACCCGCAGGCACTGCGGCTGGCGGTCGCGGCCCGCGACACGGCGGAATTTCTGGGCAGTCCAGAAGGCGACCTCGCCCTCGCGCAGGCGGTCGTGTACCTCGCGCTGGCTCCCAAGAGCAACTCGGTCTACGTGGCGTGGAAGAACGCGCTCAACGCCGTGCGGGAGGGCGAGAACCTCCCCATCCCCCTGCACCTCCGCAATGCCCCCACCGCGCTGATGCGGGGGCAGGGGTACGGGAAGGGCTACGCCTACTACTTCGACGACCCGGAGGGCAGCTTCGAGCAGAACTACCTACCCGATGGGGTGCAGCTCGACCTCTACGCCCCGACCGGCGAGGGCTGGGAGGCGCGGGTCGCGGAGCGCTGGCGCAAGCTGCGGGAGGCGCATGGGGAGGCAGAAGCGATACCGGACGCGGAGGCTTGAACGCAAAAAAAACTCCTCCCCCTTGAGGGGGGAGGCTGGGAGGGGGTGAAGGGTGAACTACCGCTCCAACTCCGTCCGCGCCCGTTCCCAGTCGCTTACGCGGCTAATCTCGGCAAGGTCGTCGGCGCTCAGGGTGAGGTCGAGCGTCCCCAGCAGCTCGGTCAGTTGCGCCACGCTGTTCGCCCCGATGATGGGGGCGGTCACGCCGGGCTGGGCCAGCAGCCACGCGAGGGCCACCTGCGCGGGCTTCGCGCCGTGACGACCCGCCACGGCCTCCAGCGTCTCCACAATGTCGAAGTTGCGGTCGCTGAAGCGGCTGCGGGCATTGCCCTCGGCCCGCACGCTGTCGGGGAGGGGGGCGCCGCGCCTGTACTTCCCGGTCAGCATCCCGCCGCCCAGCGGACTCCAGGGAATCACGCCCAGGCCGTATTCCACACACACCCGCCCCAGCTCGCGCTCGAAGTTGGCCCGCGTGGGCGAAAGCAGGCTGTACTCGGGTTGCAGGCTGACGAAGCTCTCCAGGCCCTTCTTGTCACTTGTCCACAGCGCCTGCATCAGCCGCCACGCCGAGTAGTTCGACGCGCCGAGGTAGCGCACGTACCCACGCCGCACGAGTTCGGTGAAGGCCTCCATCGTTTCCTCGATGGGCGTCTGGTTGTCCACCCAGTGGGCCTGATACAGGTCGATATGGTCCACCCCCAGGCGGCGCAGGCTGTCCTCGCAGGCCTTGAGAATCCAGCGGCGCGACAGGCCCTCGCGCTGGTAGATGCTGTCCCGCCCCTCGCGGCCCCCCTCGCCCATCGGCCCGCGCACCTTGGTGGCGATCACCATGTCGTCACGCCGCCCGCGCGACTTCAGCCAGCGCCCGATGATCTCCTCGGAGACGCCACCGGGATTGCCGGGGGTCCAGGTGGTGTAGATGTCGGCCGTGTCGATGAAATTGCCGCCCGCCGCGTGGTAGGCGTCCACCAGCTCAAAGGACGCGGCCTCGTCGGCGCTCCAGCCGAACTGCATGGAGCCGAGGCCCAGGGGAAAGAGGTGCAGGCCGCTGCGGCCGAGTTTGCGGTAGGTGGTCATGGAAAACCTCGTGGGGAAAGAGGGAGGGAAGGGAGACGCGGCCCCCCCGGACAGGAAGCCGCGCCTGGGACCGGCCCAGCCTACCGCCGCGCCCGCCCCAGGGCCACCGCCGCGAGCGCTGCACCCGCGAGTCCCAGGATCAGACCGCGGTTCCGCGCCGCCGCCGTGTACGCACTCGTCCCGCGCACGGTGCCGGGGTAGTCGCCGCGTTCCTCCAACTTGCCGGAAGGGTGGTAGAGGATGTGGGCGTCTTCGGGCAGCGGCGGGCGGTCACTCTGCATGCCGGGCAGGGCGACCTCGGCCATCAGCTTTTCGGTGGCGGCGGGCGCGAGCATTCCCGAAGTTGCCATGCCTTTGCCCCCGCCGCCCACGAACAGCTCGCGCGTGGGCTTGGCCGCCGCGTGCAGGATGGCTCGGGCGACGACCTCCGGGGCGTACACGGGCGGCACGTGCTTGGGTTCGGTGGGCAGGTACGAGCGGGCGTGCAGCGGAAAGGGCGTGTCGATGGGGCCGGGCTTGATCAGGGTGACGGTCACGGGCACGTCGTCGTGCTCCAGCTCCATTCGCAGCGTGTCGGTAAAGGCCTTGACCGCATGCTTGGAGGCCCCGTATGCGCCTTGAAGGGGAATCGCCTGCTCGGACACCACGCTTCCCACGTTGATCAGCGTGCCACCGCGCTCGCGTAGCTGCGAAACAGCCACCCGCGAGCCGTACACCACCCCCCAGAAGTTGATGTCGAAGAGGCGGCGCATGTCCTCCACGTCCGACTCCAGCAGCCGCCCATACATCCCCACGCCCGCGTTGTTCACCCAGGTGTCAAAGCCGCCGAAGCTGCTCTGGGCGACCTCCGCGATGCGGGCCACGTCCTCCTCCCGGCTCACGTCGGCCACGACGGGGACGGCCTGCCTGCCCGCCGCCGTGAGCTCGTCCGCGAGTTGCCGCAGGGCTTCCTCGCTGCGGGCGGCCAGGACCAGCCGCGCCCCCTCCTTCGCCGCCAACCGCGCCGTGCTCAGGCCGATGCCGCTCGACGCGCCCGTGATGACGATGACCTGTTCGTTCAGCGGTTTGGCTTTCATGGAGCCGAGTGTGCGCGGCACGGCGGCCAGGTTTGTCTCGGTTCGGGTGAAGGGAGGCTAGCTCAGCGCGGCGTTGAGGTCGTTGCGGAGCTGTTGTGCTGCCTCCCGGCTCGCCGTCACGCTCAGCCCATCCGCGTACTGCACGGCCCGGCTCGCGCTCGCCAGCGCCCCGGTCCCGCCGGGGTGAAAAGCCGGGGCGAGGTCGGCGGCGGCGGCTCCCTGCGCCCCCAGGCCGGGGAGCAGCAGCAGGGCGCGGGGCATGGCGGCCCGGAACGCGGCGAGGTCGCCGGGGTGGGTGGCGCCCACGACCGCACCGACACTCGCATACTCGCCGCCCGGCTCCTCCGCCCCCAGCCGCGCCACCTCCGCCGCCACCCGCTCGCTGAGGCCGCCGCCTTGGAGGTCGGCCTGATCGGAATTGCTCGTCTTGACCAACACGAAGACCGCGCCGCCGTTGGCCCGCGCCGTCTCCACGAAGGGGGTCAGCGTCCCGAAGCCCAGGAAGGGATTCACGGTCAGGGCGTCCCCCGCGTGCCCCCCCGCCAGCCAGCCCTGCGCGTAGGCTTCCGCCGTGGAGCCGATATCGCCGCGCTTGCCGTCCAGCAGGATGGGCAGCCCCAGGGTGCGGGCCGCCGCGCAGACCTCCTCCAGCAGCGCGAAGCCAGGCAACCCCAGCGCCTCGAAAAAGGCGAGCTGCGGCTTGACGCACGCCGCGTAGGGCGCGGTGGCCTCCAGCACGTCCAGCGTGTGCTCGCGCAGGTGCGCGGGGTCGCGGTAGAGCCTCAGGCGGGGGTCCAGCCCCACGCACAGCCGGGTCCCCAGGCGGCGGGTGCGGTCGGTGACGAGGGCGGCGAAGGTGGGAGGCATCGGGACCGAGGCTATCAGCCCCCTCGACCGGCCCGTCCGCTCCCCCCGGCCGGAGCGCCGCTATCCTGACCCATGACCTTTTCCATCGTGGGCCGCGACCGGGTGACGGGCGACCTCGGCGTCGCCGTGGCGAGCAAGTTTCTGGCGGTCGGCGCCCTGGTGCCCTTCGCGCGGGCGGGTGTGGGCGCCGTCGCCACCCAGAGCTACGTGAACCCCAACTACGGCCCCGACGGGCTGCGGCTGCTCTCGCAGGACCTCTCGCCGGAGGAGGTTGCCGCCGAGTTCCGGCGCACCGACCCCGACATCGCGCAGCGGCAGTTCGGCATCGTGGGGGCGGACGGGCGCAGCGTGACCTTCAGCGGCGAGGGCTGCCACGCCTGGGCGGGGGGCTTCACCGGGCCGGACGTGGCGATTCAGGGCAACATCCTGACCGGGCCGGAGGTCGTGGAGGCGATGCGCGTGGAGTGGGAAGCCGCCGAGGGCCAGCCCCTCCCCCGTCGCCTGCTCGCCGCGTTGCGGGCCGGGGACGCGGCGGGCGGGGACAAACGGGGGCGGCAGTCGGCGGCCCTGCTGTGCGTGGGGCCGGGGCGCGGCTACGGCGGCCTGACCGACGACTGGGTCAACCTCCGCGCCGACGACCACGCCGACCCGGGCGAGGAACTGGAGCGGCTGCTGGGCATCCACGACCTCCTCTTTGGGCCGCCCGAATCCACCCGCGAGCTGACCGGGGAGGAGCTGGAGTGGCTCCGCGCCCTCCTCATTGTGCAGGACCACGCGACCTCGCTTCCGGCTGGTCCCTGGGACCCCGAGACGGAGGCGGCGACGTGGGCGCTGTACGGCACCGAGAATCTGGAGGAACGCTGGGTGCCGGGCGGCCAGTTCGACCCGGTGGCGCTGGCATATCTGGCCGAACGCTACGGGGACGACGTGCAGCCCGCGCCCCTGAGTCCGCAGGAAAGGGAAGCCCCAGCCGGGGAATAACCCCCGGAAGCTGATACCCTCGCCCCATGCGCCTTTCTGCCACCGATGTCTACGCCTTTCAGGCGCTGGGGTATCTGGGCACCCAGGAGCTGGGGCGCTGGGTGTCCAGCGAGGAGATCAGCGACGCCACCGGGGTCCACCGTCCCTACCTCGTGCGGATTCTGGCGGCGCTGACCGCCAAGGGCGTCGTGAAGAGCAAGAAGGGGATCGGCGGCGGCTACGCGCTCTCGCGCAAGCCCCGGCTGATCTCGCTGTGCGAGGTGGTGCGGGCGGTGGACGGTCCGGTCGCGCCGCTGTCGTGCATCAGCCTGAACTGGCACGAACCCTGCGTGGAGGAAGACCGCTGCCACGCCCGCGCGAGCATCTACACCCGGATGCGCGACGCGATGCTGGCCGTTCTGCAGGAGTTCAGCGTGGAAGACCTCGTGATCGACGCCCGGCAGGGTGTGAGTTACGGGCACTGCCTGGGGCATTTGCTCAAGCCGAACGCCTAAACGCGGCGGTGTCTACCCGGTGGGAGGGCAGTCTTCCAGACAACCCACATTGTTGACCTGTTTTGTCATCTACTGTATCTCCCACCCTGGGCTGCCCTGGCAGTCCTCCCCACCCCCTACACGCCCGGAGTGACCATGAGCGATATCGAAGCCCTGAAAAAAGAACTGCCGCCCTTCCAGATTTTCGACCTGATTCCGCAGTACGCCGCGCAGGGGGCCATCGACCCCGAGAAGATCGATCTGCTGAAGTGGGCGGGCATCTACCCGCAGCGCCCGCAGGAAGACGGCTACCTGATGATGCGCGTCAAGGTGCCCACCGCCGAATTCTCCGCCGGTACCCTGCGCGTCGTGGCGGGCATCTCGGAGGACTTCGGACGCGGCTTTCTGGACGTGACCGACCGTCAGGCTTTCCAGTTCCACTGGCTGACCATCGACAAGGTTCCGGAGATTTTCGAGCGGCTGGAGGGCGTGGGCCTGCTGCACACCAAGGGGGCGTGCGGTGACACCGTCCGCGCCGTGATCGCCTCGCCGCTCGCGGGGCTGGATGCCCGCGAGGTGCTGGACGTGCGGCCCCTCGCGGCGGCGATGGAGGGAACGCTGAGCGGCAACCCCGACTTCGAGGACCTGCCGCGCAAGTTCAAGATGTCCATCACAGGGACCCCCGAACTGGAAGGCATCCACCTCGTCAACGACGTGGGCTTCCTGGCACACACGGTAGACGGCGAGATCGGCTTCGACGTGTGGGTGGGCGGCGGCCTGGGGGCGGTGGCGCACCTCGCCAAGCGGCTGGGCGTATTTATCCGGCCCGAGGAAGTGGTCGAGGTGGGCCGCGCCATCGCCGGGGCCTACCGGGACCACGGCTACCGGGTCAACCGCAAGAAGAGCCGGTTGAAGTTCCTGATCAAGGACATCGGCGTGGAGCGGTTCCGCGAGATCGTGGAAACCGAGTACCTGGGCCGCCCCCTGCGCGACGGCCCGCCCGCCCCGGTCGCCCGCTTCGGCGGCAACGACGTGCTGGGCGTGCAGCCCCAGAAGGACGGGCTGAATTACGTGGTCGTGGCGACCACCGTGGGCCGCATCGATCCCCGCAAGGCCCGTGGCCTGGCCGACCTCGCCGACCGCTACGGCCGGGGCGTGCTGCGGACCACTGCCTTCCAGAACATGATGATTCCCCATGTCCGCACAGAAGACGTGGCGGCGCTCACCGCTGAACTCGAAGCGCTGGACCTCGCGCCCAAGACCACCCTGCGTGGCACGACCATCGCCTGCACGGGCACCCAGTTCTGCCGCCTCGCCCTGACCGAGACGAAGGCCCGCACCGCGAATCTGGTGAACGAACTCGAACCCCGCTTCGCGGACCTCGACGTGCCCTTCACCATCAACCTGACGGGCTGCTCGAACGCCTGCACCCGCTACCAGGTGGCCGATCTAGGCTTCATGGGCGCCCTGCGCGGCGAGGAAGAGGTCTACAACGTGCACCTTGCCGGAAGCATCGGGCAGGCGCAGCGCACTGGGACCAAGCTCAAGGGCGTGGTGCCCGCCGTGCGGCTCAACGAGTACGCGGGCGCGGTGCTGGCCGACTTCCAGGCCAACAAGCTGCCCGGCGAGAGCTTCGTCGAGTACGCCGATCGGATGGGCGCGGACCGCTTCACGCCCGACGCGGTGCTGAACGCGGGCCGTGAGCCGACCCCGGAGGTCGTGCCCGCATGACGGCGACCCTGAACCGATCGGAGGTCGGCACCGGGCGCGTCGTGTGGTTCACTGGGCTGTCGGGGGCGGGCAAGAGCACGCTGGCCTCGGCCCTGCGCGAGGAACTCGCCGCGCGGGGGGTGGCGGTGGAACTCCTGGACGGCGACGCGGTGCGCGAGAACCTCTCCAAGGGGCTGGGCTTCACGAAGGCCGACCGCGACACCAACGTCCGGCGCATCGCGTTCGTCGCCGGGTTGCTGGCAAAGCATGGAGTCACGGTCCTCGTCAGCGCGATCAGCCCCTACGCCGACACTCGGCGGGAGGTCCTCGCCGCGCTGCCCTCCCCCACCGAGGTCTTCGTAGACGCGCCGCTCGCGGTCGTGACCGAGCGGGACGTGAAGGGGCTGTACCTCAAGGCCATCGCGGGCGAGATCCCCCACTTCACGGGCGTCTCCGACCCCTATGAGGCTCCCGAGACCCCCGACCTTCACCTGCGGACCGACCAGATCAGCGTGGAGGAGGGGGTGCGGCAGCTCCTCGCGCACCTGGGGTACCCGGCATGACGGCCGCCGACGTGCGGACACCGGCGGAAGGCGGCGTGCCGCTGACCACCGAGCCGCGTGCTCCCCGTGAGGCGGCCGGGCACGTCGACCCCACCGCGCCCGCCTTCGCGCCGGACACCGACCCGCTGGAGGTCATCGCCTGGGCGCTGGCCGCCCACCCCGACGTGCTGATGCCGAGTGCCTTCAACCTCAACGGGGTCGTGCTGCTGGACCTCGCGGCGCGGGCGGGCTACCGGGGCGAGGTGGTGCTCGTGGACACCGGCTACCACTTCCCGGAGACGCTGGCGACGCGGGACCGCCTCGCCGCGCGGTATCCGGGGATGACCTTCGTGACCCTGAACGCGGGCGCCCACCCGGAAGACGGCCAGACGCCGCCCGACCTCTACGCCGCCGACCCCGACGCCTGCTGCGCGGTGCGGAAGGTGGCGCCCCTCCAGGCCTACCTGCGGGAGAAGGCCCCCTCCGCCCTGCTCAATGCCCGCAGCCGTGACCAGGCGACGACCCGCGCGGACATTCCCTTCGTGGAGACGGGGGGCGCCCGCGTCAAGATCAATCCGCTGGCCCACTGGACCCGCGAGCGGCTGGAAGCCTACGCCCGCGAGCACGACTTGCCCGTCAATCCGCTGTACTTCGACGGCTTCCTCAGCATCGGCTGCTGGACCTGCACCCGCGCCGTCCGCCCCGGAGAGGACGCCCGCGCGGGCCGCTGGGCCGGGAAGGGCAAGACCGAGTGCGGCCTGTGGGCAGGCGAGAACCGCCTCTGACCTCTTTTTTTCGACCAATAGTTGACCCTTTTCATCCACTGATCCCGAAAGGCTGCCCATGACGACCCTGTCCGACCCTTCCCCCATCCTCCTGCCCACGCCGCTGGGGGGCACGCTGGTCAACCGCGTGCAGCGCCCCGGCCACGACTTCGACCCCGCCGAGCTGGCCGGACTGCCGCAACTTGAGCTGCCTGACCGCGCGTATGCCGACCTGGAGATGCTGGCGACGGGCGCGTATTCGCCGCTGACCGGCTTTCTGGGCGAGGCGGATTACCTCAGCGTGATCGAGCAGATGCGGCTCGCGGACGGCACCCCCTGGAGCCTCCCCATCACGCTGGCGGTGGGGCGGGAGGACGCCGGGCGGTACACGGGCCGGGTTGTGCTGACGCGCGGCGGCGAGGCGGTAGGCACGCTGGACGTGCAGGAACGCTACGAGGCCCGCAAGAGTCTGGAAGCCCGCGAGGTCTACCGCACTGAGGATCCCGCCCATCCCGGCGTGGCGGCGCTGTACGCGGGGGGGGACGTGTATCTGGCCGGACCCGTGACCCTGTTTGAAGTGCCGCGCGGGGCCTTTCCCCGCCACCACCGCACCCCCGCCGAGGTCCGCGAGGTAATCGAGGCGCGGGGCTGGCGCACCACGGTCGCCTTCCAGACGCGCAACCCGATCCACCGGGCGCACGAGTACCTGCATAAGGTCACGCTGGAACTGGTGGATGGGCTGCTGCTGCACCCCCTGGTGGGCACGACCAAGGGCGACGACGTGCCCGCCGAGACGCGGGTCAAGGCCTACGAGGTGCTGCTGGAGGGCTACTACCCGCAGGCCAGGACGCTGCTGAGCGTCTACCCCGCCGCCATGCGCTACGCCGGGCCGCGTGAGGCGATCCTCCACGCCCTGTCGCGCCGCAACTACGGGGCCACCCACTTCATCGTGGGGCGCGACCACGCGGGGGTGGGCAACTACTACGGCACCTACGACGCGCAGGAGATCTTCTCGGCCTACCGCCCGGAGGAACTGGGCCTCCAGATTCTGAAGTTCGAGCACACCTACTACTGCAAGAGCTGCGGCCAGCTCGTCAGCCCGCGCACCTGCCCGCACGGGGCCGACCATCACCTCGTTCTGAGCGGCACGAAGGTCCGCGAGCGCCTCCGCGCGGGCGAAGGCCTTCCGGCCGAGTTCACCCGTCCCGAGGTGGCCGAGGTGCTGCGGGCGGCGTACGCGGCGCAGGAGTAGGGCGGGCTCCCCAAGCAAGCTGTGCCCCCACGCCTGCGCCCGCCGCAGGCGTTCTCAGGGGGACCGTGCGCCGCATGACACTCTCTCTCACGCCTGCCCTGTTCACTGGGCCTACCCAGGAGGGACGAATGACCCGAACCCATATCCAAAGTCTTTCCGCGCTGGCCCTGGCCCTGCTGCTGGGGGTCGCTTCCGCTCAGGGCGCGACAACCGTGCGGCTGGGCTACTTTCCCAATCTCACCCACGCGCCCGCGCTGATCGGGCTGGAGCGCGGCACCTTCCAGAAGGCGCTGGGCAGCAAGGTCAAGCTCGACGCCCGGTCCTTCGTCTCGGGCACCACGCTGACCGAGGCGTTCGCGGCGGGGCAGATCGACATCGCCTATATCGGCCCCGGCCCGGCGATCAACGCGGCGACGCGCGGGATGCCCCTCCAGATCATCGCCGGGGCGAGCGAGGCGGGCGCGGTGCTGATCGCCCGCAAGGACAGCGCCATCCGCAGCTACGCCGACCTCGCCGGGAAGCGGGTGGCGGTGCCCAGCCTGGGGAACACCCAGGACATCAGCCTGCGCCACATTCTCAAGGAAGAGGGCCTGAAGCTCCAGACCGACGGCGGCAACGTGGTCGTGACGCCCGTGGCCCCCGCCGACATCGCCGCCGCCTTCGCGGGCAAGCGGGTGGACGCCACGCTGGTGCCCGAGCCGTGGGGAGCGCTGCTGCAAGCGCAGGGGCACCGGATGATCGGCAGTGAAAAGACCGTGTGGCGCGGCGGGCGCTATCCCACGACCCTGCTCATCGTGAACACCCGCTTCGCGCAGGCCAATCCCACGCTGGTGGCGAACTTCCTGAAGGCGCATGCGGACGCGGTGGCGTACCTGAACCGCAGCCCGGCGGCGGCCCGCACGCTGATCAACGCGCAACTGGACAAGCTGACCGGGCAGAAGGTGGACGTGCGGGCGCTGCAACGCGCGATGGCCCGCACCCGCTTCACGACCGCGCTGGACCTCGACGCGCTCACCGAGTACGCCGCCCTGAATGTGGAAGCCGGATACGCCCGCAGCGTGCCCGACCTGCGGACCTTCGTCAACCTCGGGTATAAGCGATGAGTGTTCCGGCGCCGAGAACCGACCCGGCCCCCGTCCGCACCCGGCTCTCGCGCTGGCGGGTGCTGTCGTGGCAACTGATCGGGCTGGCCCTGATTCTGGGCGTGTGGTGGCTGGTCACCGACGGGCTGAAGCTCTACCCGCCCTACGTCTTTCCCAGCCCGTCCCAGGTCTGGACCGAGATCAGCTACGGCCTGTGGGGCACCGGGCCGCAGGACGGCAAATTGCTCTCGGCCATCGCGGGAAGCCTGCGGCGGGTGCTGACCGGGTACGGGATCGCGGTGGCGCTGGGCGCCCTGGTCGGGCTGCTGATGGGCGCGTGGCTGCCGCTACGGGCGACGCTGGGCGCGTACCTGACGGGCATTCAGAGCGTGCCCTCCATCGCCTTCGTGCCCTTCGCCATCCTCTTTTTCGGCCTGAACGAGCGGGCGGTGCTGTTCGTGGTGGTGCTGGAGGGCTTTATCCCGGTGGCGCTGGCCGTGTCGGGAGCGCTGCTGAACGTCTCCCCCGCCTTGCGTATCGCCGGGCGGACGCTGGGAGCGCGGGGCCTCTCCATGACGACCGGGGTGCTGCTGCCCGCCGCGCTGCCCAACGTGCTGACCGGCTTGCGAACCGCCTGGAGTTTCGCGTGGCGGGCGCTGGTGGGCGGCGAGCTGCTCATCAGCGGGGTGGCTTCCATCGGGGAGCAGTTGGAGGTCGGGCGGGCCACCGCGAACGTCGCGCTGGTGCTGGCGACCATCATCATCATCGGGATCATCGGCGGCGTGTTCGACGCGCTGCTGCGGGCGTTGGAGGGCCGGGTGCGGCGTGACTACGGGCTGGAGGTGACACAATGACCGTCAGCATGAGTGCCCCGGTTGCTGCCCCCACCGCCCCCCAGGGCCTGCCCCTGTTGCTGGACGGGGTGACCTACCGCTACGGGCGCACCCGCGCGGCGACCGCCCCGGCGGGCCTGGGGCCGCTGAGCCTGGAGGTCCGGGCGGGCGAGTTCCTGTGCGTGGTGGGGCCGTCGGGCAGCGGCAAGAGCACGCTGCTGTCGCTGCTGGCGGGCTTCCTGCGCCCGCAGGCCGGAACGATCCTGCTGGGCGACCTGCCCGTTACCGGCCCCGACCCCCGCCTGACGCTGGTGCAGCAGGAGGCGGCCCTCTTTCCCTGGCGCACGGTCGCCGGAAACCTGTCCTTCGGGCTGGAGCAGCGCCGACTGCCCCGCGCCGAGCGCGACGCCCGCGTGGGGGACGCCCTGCGCCTCGTCGGGCTGGAGGGCTACGGCGGGCGGCGGGTCCACGAGCTGTCGGGGGGACAACGGCAGCGGGTCAGCCTCGCCCGCGCCCTCGCGCTGCAACCCCGGCTGCTGCTGCTGGACGAACCCTTCAGCGCCCTGGACGACCGCACCCGCACGGTGCTGGCCGACGAGTTGCTGGGCATCTGGTGGTCGCGCAAGATCACGGTGGTCTTCGTGACCCACAACCTCGACGAGGCCCTGGCCCTGGGGCAGCGCGTCGTCGCCCTGCGCGGCGGCGAGGTGGCGCTCGACGCCCCGGCACGGGAACTGAACGTGGCCCGGCTGCGGGAGACGCTGGAGTAAGGGGGCAGACGAAAAGAAGCCGGAGCCTTGCGCCCCGGCTTCTCTCTTTGGAAAACGTTATTCGGTCTGCTTGTCCTCGCGCACCATCGCCTCCGGCTCGCGGTCGGGGCCAGCGGCGAGGACACGCTCGAAGGCGGCGACCACCGCGTCGATCTGCTCGCGCGTGATCGTGACGGGCGGCAGGAAGCGCACGACCATCGGGGTGGCGGCCAGGGTCAGCACCCCTTCCTCGTGCTCCAGGGCGGTGATGTAGGGGGCGCTGGGTTCATGCAGCTCCACACCGATCATCAGCCCCAGCCCGCGCACCTCCTTGATGCGGGGCGAGCCTATGGCCCGCAGCCGCTCCATGAAGTAGGCGCCCTTCTCGCGGGCCTGCTCGGCCATGCCCTCGTTCCGCATCGCGCGGAGGGCGGCCACTCCGGCGGCCATGCTCAGCGGATTGCCGCCGAAGGTTGTGCCGTGCCCGCCCTTGGGCATCCGGTCGGCGACCTCGGCGGTCATGGCGAACGCGCCGATCGGCACCCCGCCCGCCATCGCCTTGGCGAGGGTCATGCCGTCGGGAGTCACGCCGTAGTGCTCGGAGGCGAACATCTTGCCCGTGCGGCAAAAGCCCGTCTGAATCTCGTCGAGGATGAGGAGCGCCCCTTTCTCGCGGGTGAGCTCGCGGGCGGCGCGGATGAACTCGGGGGTCGCGGGGTGGACGCCGCCCTCGCCCTGCACGGGTTCCAGGATGACGGCGGCGGTCTTGTCGGTGACGGCCGAGCGCAGTTCCTCCACATTCCCGTAGGTCACGAAGTCCACGTTCTTGTTGTCCACCGCGTCCCCGAAGGGCTCACGGTACTTCGGCTCCCAGGTCAGGGCGAGGGCGCCCAGCGAGCGGCCGGAAAAGCCCCGGCGCATGGACACGAAGCGCTGGCGCCCGGTCGCGGTGATGGCGAACTTCTTGGCCGCTTCCATCGCCTCGGTGCCCGAGTTGCACAGGAAGACGCGCTCCAGCCCCTGCGGCAGCACGCCCACGAGTTCTCCCAGGAACTCGGCCCGCTTGTCGTTGGGGAGCGTCTGGGGCATCACCATCAACTTGCCCGCCTGCTCCTGCACGGCCCGCACCACGTCGGGATGGCTGTGGCCGATGTTCGCCACGCCGTACCCGGCCACGCAGTCGATGTACGCCCGGCCCGCGTCGTCCCAGACGGTCGCCCCCTGGCCGCGCACCATCACGACCTGGTGCTTGTTGTAGACGCCCGAGTCGAGCCGCAGTTCGACGTCGAGCCACTTGCTCCTGTTTTGCGTGCTTGTGGTCATGAACCCTCCTTGTCTCGCTCCTCAGTGTAGAGGCTGCCCATGAGCAGCCCGGCAGGGGTGTCCAGCCGGGCAGGTCAGCCCCGCCCTCTCAATGGGCAAAGATGACCTCGGCCGCAACCCGCGCCCCAGTTCTCCCGTAGAAGGGGTATATGCGCAAAGCCTTCCACCTCCCCCTCCTCGCGGCGCTGCCCGCTGTCCTCGCGGCCTGCGGCGACGACGACCTCGACCTCGACCGCTACAAGCGGACCAAGTACACCTCCTACGAGCAGTGCCGCCTCGCCAACCGGGACGCGATTCAGCGCGGCCTGCAAAACCCCTGCCAGAAGACCAGCGGCGGCTTTTACGGCCCCTACATCTGGCTGGCCTCGGGCCTGACCCGCTACGTGGGCTACACCTCCTCGGGGCGCGTGGCCCCCACCGGTCTGACCTACGACACCCGCACGGGCAAGACGACCTCCTTCAAGGCGCCGGGTGTCAGCCGGGGCGGATTCACCAGCACGGGCCGCGCGAGCAGCTCCGGCAGCGCGAGCTACGGCGGCTGAAGGATGAGCCTCCGATTCCCGCCTGTCCGAAGCAAAGAGGGCCGCGCCTTCATCCCCAGTCTGTCTTCGGTCGGGGGCCGTCATCCGGCCCCGCAGGGGTCCTGATGCAGCGCCGCACCCTCCCGCCCCGCCCCAACTGGGAGGCCCGGCTGCAAGAGGTCGGCATGACCTGGTATGCCCCCACCCCCGAACACCCGGTCCCCTACTGGGGCGAGGAAGGCTACTACGCCTTCACGCCGGGCGAGATCGAAGGCCTGAAACGGGACGCGCAGGACCTCACCGCGATGGTGCTGGAGACGACGGGCGCCGCCATTGAGGGCGGGCGACTGGGCGAACTCGGCATTCCTGCCTTTCTGCACCCGGCGGTGCGTGAGTCATGGGACCGGGACGACCCGACGCTCTACATGCGGCTCGACCTCTCGTATGACGCGCGCGGGCGGGCGCGGCTGCTGGAGGTCAACGCGCAGACGCCGACCAGCCTGGTCGAGGCCGCCGTATGCCAGTGGCAGTGGCTGGAAGACCGGCTGGAGCGCGGCGAGCTGCCCGCCGGGACGGGCCAGTGGAACACGGTTCACGAGGGACTGGGCGAGCAGTGGGCCTACCTCGTGCGTGAGCGGGGCGTGACCCAGGCGCACTTCAGCTCGGCGCGGGAGGTCGAAGACATCGCCACCGTGACCTACCTGCGTGACCTCGCGGGGGCGGCGGGGGTCAGCGGTTCCTTCCTGGCGGCGGACGAGGTGGGCACCAGCCCGCAGGAGCCCTTCCTGCTGGACACCTGGACGCTGCCCATCCGCAATCTGATGTGGCTGTGGCCCTTCGAGTACGCCTGGGAGTCGCGCGACGGTTCCTTCCTGGCGACCACCCAGACCCGGTTTCTCGAACCGCTGTGGAAGGCGGTCACGTCCAGCAAGGGCCTGCTGGCGCTGCTGCACGAGCGGTATCCGGACTCCGGACTGGTCCTTCCGGCCTCGCTGACTCCAGGGCGACTGGGCCGGGATGTGGTTCGCAAGCCGCTGTACTCGCGCGAGGGGCAGAATGTGCAGCTTCCCGGCGAGGCGGCCACGGCGGGGGCCTACGGCGACCTGCCGCTGGTGGAGCAGGCTTACGTGGAACTGCCGACCTTCCTGGCGGGCGACGGCCCCCGCTACCCGGTCCTGGGCGTCTGGGTCGCCGGGGACGAGGTCTGCGGAATGGGCATCCGCGAGGGCCGGGGGCGGGTAACCGACAACCGGGCGACGTTTGCGCCGCATGTGGTGGTGCCGGGATAAGCGGTTGGGGGTCAGTCCTCCACATTTTCCGGACTGAACTCCGCGAGAATCCGCTCCACAAAGGCCCCTTTGCGGGAGGTGTACTCGGTGCGGGCGGCCCCATGCTCCCGCGCCAGCGCCGTCTTGAGGGCCTGGTACTCGTCGCGCAGGTCGGGGCGGGAGCGCAGCACGTCCCGGAACAGAAGGTAGTTCCGCCACCGACGCTCGCCTACTGGCATCAGGTGCAGGTAGTGTGTCCGCGCCTCGTCGGGTCCTCTGGCGAAGAAGTATTCGCCCCACCCTTCCCGGTCCCCGAACGATGCATAGCCGATCTCTTCCAGTGGACGGATGCAAACGTCCAGCCGCGCGGCACCCTCCACCCCCACGGCGAGGTCGAGGATGGGCTTGGCAGCGAGCCCCGGAATACTCGTGCTGCCCACATGCTCAATCGCCACAGCCAGCGGCCCCAGCGCCTGCGCCACCCGGACGCGCTCCTGCGCGAACAGCGCCGGGTACTGGGCCGATGAGAGGCGAAGCTCGACCGTTCCCCGGCGAAGTCCCAGTGTCATGGTGCCAGTGTAGGGGGAGGCTCTTTAGTGGTCCCCGCCCAACCGCTCCGGCGGCGGATTGAGATGGGTCTTGTCGGT
Organism: Deinococcus sp. NW-56; assembly: GCF_002953415.1. Taxonomy (NCBI): domain Bacteria; kingdom Thermotogati; phylum Deinococcota; class Deinococci; order Deinococcales; family Deinococcaceae; genus Deinococcus; species Deinococcus sp. NW-56. The sequence continues at coordinate 1,546,845 of NZ_CP026516.1, forward strand.
GCCCTCGGTGGCGGCCTCGGTGTCGAAGGGATTCTCGTTCGCCAGCCGCTCGACCTCACGGGCCGCCGCCTCGGAGGTCTCGGGGGTCCACTCGCCGTGGCGGGTCATGGTCTTCTCGTCGCTGGACTTCTTCTTGTCGTCGCTCATCTGTCCTCTCCTTAGAGTCCCAGCCAGTCGTTGCCCGCGTCCTCCGTGCCCTGCCCGACCTCCTCGGCCACCTCGTCGCGGCGGGTGGCCCAGGCCGGGAAGGGGTAGTTCACGAGGACGGGGTTGGGCACGTCGGGTTGCGACACCAGCATGGTGCCGGGTTGCAGGATGCCCGCGCGGGCGCGGAAGCTCTGCGGCAGGAAGCGGTATTCGGGCCGCTCGGCTTCGGCCAGATCGAGGCGGCCCACCACCCGGATCGCCGCGTTGGACACGATGCGCCGCTCGACTTCCGAAGCGGTTTGCTGCGCCCCGATCAGGATGATGCCGAGGCTGCGGCCCCGCTCCGCGATGTCGAGCAGCACGTCCTTGATGGGGCTGTCGCCCTCGCGCGGGGCATACTTGTTCAGCTCGTCGAGCACGACGAAGACGGTGTCCTGCCGTCCGTACCGCTCCTTGTGCTCGAACAGCTCGCGCAGCAGCACCCCCACCACAAAGCTCTGCGCGTGGGCGCCCAGCTTGTGAATGTCCACCACGCTGGTCTGCACCCCGGCCTTGAGGAGGTCGGGCCGGTACTGCGCTGCCCGCGCCGGGGTGAGGTCGCCGCGCACCAGCGGCGCCAGATGCTTCTGCACCCCGCGCAGGCGCCGCACGAAGGCGCGGAGGGTCCCCTGGTTCTGCTTGAGGACCCACTTGGGATCGCCCTCGCCGTCATTCTGCTCCAGCAGCTTGTATTCGAGGTAAGAGATGAGCTGTGCGAAGGTCTGGATGCGCGTCTTGCCCATCTCGTCAAAACGCACGTCCTCGGCGAGCAGCGTTTCGGTGTCGGGCTGCCAGTCCTCCACGGTGAGGTACGGCGCGTCGTCCCCGGCGGCGAGGCGGGCCAGCTTCTCCTCAATGTTGCCGATCACGAAGCCGAGGTTAAGGCTGGCGTTGCCGTCGGGGAACACATAGGGCAGCATCCGCCGCTGACAGAACTCGCGCAGGCTGAACACAAAGGGAGTTACACCGCCGGACCGCTGCTCCACGTCGGGCACGATCACGTCGCCCGCCCCGGCTTTGGGGGGCGCGAGGAACTGCACGTCGCGGAAGGGACTAGCCGGGAGGCCCAGCAGGTCATAGCGCCCGGCCGGGAGGCCCTTGGCCGCCTGCACGCCCCGCTCCACCGGGTCCACCTCGCGGTTGGGCTGGTCGAGGAACAGCAAATCCTCGCCCTTCACGTTGAAGATCAGGGCGCGGGTGCGGTGACCCTCGCCGTGGGTGTCCAGCACACCGCTGCGGAAAATGGCGTGCAACAGGAAAAGGGCGTAACTCGTCTTCGTCGCCACGCCGGAAATCCCGCTGATGTTGATGTGGCCGCCCTGCTCGCCGTTGACGAACTGGTAGTTCAGGGGCAAGACCTGCCCGTCCGCGAGGAGACCGCCCGGAAAGGAACGTTTCATCTTGTCCGCGCTCAGCGCCAGCCGCAGGTCCTCGCCCCGCGCGTGCCGCACCTCGTCGCCGGGCTGGGGCGGGATGAAGTTCTCGGGGCTGACGCGGGTCACGAGCACGCGGGCCGCGTAGCTCACCGAGGCCGGGAGGAGGCCCGCGACCACGTCCTGCACGTCGCTGTCGAAGGTGACGCCCTCGTGCCGCGTCCGCACATGGTCCACGATTCCGTAAAAGTGGACCGGGGAGCCGTCGGGCTTCTGCGTCCGCACGGCCACGAGGTCGTCCATGCCCACGCTCGCGCCGGGCGTCACCGCGAACCAGAAACTGACGGGGGTGGCGTCCTCGGTGCCCAGCACCATGCCGATGCGCTCGCCCTGCTCCTGTCCTGAAAGGCTCACGAGGCGACCCCCAGCTCACGGGCGATGTGCGCCCGCAGGCGCCGCGTCACGAGGTCGGCGCTCCCCATCGCGCGGGTCATGGCGTGTTCCAGCGCAGCGGTCGGAATCAGGTTCTGCGGGGCGCGGGGGTCCTTGTGCGGCTGGCTGGCGAGGCGGCACAGCAGCGGGCCGCTCACGTTCGCCACTGTCCGCACGATGGGCGGCAGGAAGTCGGGTTCCTCTGGCGCGTACATCTCCAGCCGCATCACGCCGGACATGGGGTGCTGGTAGAAGGCGGCCTCGCACAGCCGCACGTACCAGATGAAGCGGGTGATGCGGTTGTTCTCGTAGCGCATGTGCAGGATCGGCGTGCGTTCGCCGGGCTTCAGGTCGGTCAGCAGCCCGGCCCGGTCGGGGGGCAGGTACTGGGTCTGCATCGTCTTGACGCAGCCCACCACCGCACCCCCCAGGTTCTGGCTGCGCAGGGTGCCGTCCTGAATGGTCAGCGCCGTCAGGGCCTCGCGGTCGTCTCCCTCATCGAAGGGGACCCGTGAGGCCAGCCCGTGCGACAGCTCCTGCTCGGCGGCCAGCATGACCTGTTGCAACTTGTGCAGCGGCGCGAGCGGCTCGGCGCTGTCGGCCACGACGGGCGCATACTGGAGGTGCCCGGTGTGCGGGTCACGCGGCGAGAGCAGGCAGGGGTCCACCCGCAACCCCGGCGCGTGGGCGAGGAGCCGCTGCGCCCGGACCTCCCGCAGGGTGGCCGGACGGGTGCCGTGGGGGCACAGCTCGACCGCGCCCACCACGTAGGCCCCGAAACCGCCCATCCCCGCCGCGCCGTCGCCATCCTCGATAAAGACGCGCGACTCCATGCGCCGCTTGCCATCCACGACGTACACAGTTCCCAGCCGCGCGGGGATGGCCTTGGGCGCGACGGCCGCCCAGCGCGGCGTCTCGATGTCGATGAGTTCTCCCTCGAACCGCTTCAGGCCGAGTTGCCCGCCTTCCATATCCACGGGCCAGGGGTCGAGGCGAATCCGCATGAGGGGATTCTAGGGGCGAAGGGGGACGGGCGGATAAGCCCAGCCCATAAGCCGAGAGCGGAAGCCGCCGCCTCCGCTCTGTTCCTGGCCCCCTGAGGGTTCAGTCGCCGTGGTAGCCGCTCAGCGCCCGCAGGCTGGCCTCGTCGGTCAGGGTCAGGCAGCGGTAGGCGGGGGTCAGCAGGCCATCGTCGCGCATCTCGCCGATCAGCTTGGAGACGCTCTCGCGGGTGGCGCCGGTGCCCTCGGCGATCAGCTCGTGGGTGGCCCGCACGAAGCGGGTGCCGTCGCCGTGCCGCCCACCGAGGCTGGATTCCGCGAGGTTCAGCAGGTAGCGGGCGATCCGCTCGCGCAGTTCGCCGTTCTGAATGTGAACACCGTCATTCATGACGCGCTGAAGCTGGGCGCTGAGGCTGCGGGTGACTTCCCAGAGCTCGGCGGCCCCGAGGTGCTGCGGGTGCAGGGGCACCACCACCGCGTCGGTGAGCGCCGTGACCTGATGGGCACGGGCGATCGCGTGCAGCGTTTCCTCGCCGAACACGTCGCCGGGCCAGATGTGGCGCACGGTCAGGGTGCGGCCCTGGGGCGTCAGGCGCACGGCCCGCAGCAGCCCGCTTTCCAGCCGGTAGAGGCTGGGAGCCGCGTCGCCGGCGTAGTACAGCGTCTCGCCCCGGCGCAGGGGGCGGCGGTGCAAGTCGGTGTGGTGCAGGGCGGTCGTGGTCGGGATACTGTTGAGGGTCATGCGGTGACTCCTAGGGGCCAGAGGGCGAGGACAGAACTGCGAACCTGACGAGACTGTACAAGGTCTGTTCAAGGTTGAATGCCGCCTGGCCTACCTTGTGAAGGCCCGCTCTGTGGGGAATGTCACACCGCCGGGAGGGTTTCAGCTTTCACCGCGCCGCAGCCCTAGCGAGTCTGGCATCTAGACAGCTTAGGAAGAAAATACGTCCAAGCCGTCCAGCACGACGCGGGCGTGCGCCTCGACCGTGAGGGCGTGGTCGCGGTTGTACCCCCCGGCCATCATCGTGACGACGGGCACCCCAGCGCCCCGCGCCCAGGTCAGCACCCTGCGGTTGCGTTCGCCCACGCCGTCCAGGGTCAGCGCAAAGCGGCCGAAGCGGTCCCCCGCGAGCACGTCCGCCCCCGCGAGGTACAGCAGGAGGTCGGGGCGGAAGGCCTCCAGCGCTGGAAGTACTTGCCCCCGCAGCACCTCCAGATACTCGCTGTCCGTCACCCCGTCGGGCAGCCCGAGGTCGAGGCTGCTGCGCTCCTTGCGAAAGGGGTAGTTGCGCTCGCCATGCACGCTGACGGTCAGCGCACGGGGTTCGGCGGCCAGCAGCGCGGCGGTCCCGTTCCCCTGATGCACGTCGAGGTCGAGGATCGCCACCCGCTGGGCCAGCTCCTCGTCGAGCGCGACGCGGGTCAGCAGGGCGGCGTCGTTGATCAGGCAGAAGCCCTCGGCGCGGTCGCGGAAGGCGTGGTGCGTCCCTCCCGCGAGGTTGGCGCCCCAGCCGTGCGCGAGCGCGTCGTGCAGCGCAGCCAGACTCCCCCCGGCGGCGCGTCGGGCACGCTCGACCACCCCTGGACTCCAGGGCAGCCCGAAGGCCCGTTCCTCGGCGGCCGTGACCTCGCCCCGGCGCCAGCGGCGCAGCCAGACTGGGTCGTGGATGCGGGCGGCGTCGGCCCAGCGCAGGGCGGGCGTGTCCAGCACGGGAAGCAGTCCCGTCAGGCGGTCCCGGACCCCCGCGTATTTGTAGGCCGGGAAGCGGTGGCCTTCCGGCAGGGGAAAGGTGTAGGCCGCCGGGGTGTACGCCCGGAAGGGGTGGGAGAAGTGGGAGGCGGGCGCGGTCACGCGGGCCAGTGTGCCGCCCGGCGACCCCCGCCTGCCGCAGCCGGACACACCTTCGACAGAGGGTGAACAGCCCAGTCATGCCCCGGCCTTCGCTTACCCTGTGGCCCATGACCGCACCTGTTCCCCTCCCCCTCATCGTGAGCGCCGGAGAAGCCCTGACCGACCTCGTGACCACCGGGGAAGGGCTGTGGCGGGCACATCCCGGCGGGGCAGGCTGGAATGTGGCCCGCGCGTGTGCTCGGCTGGGGGTGCCCTCGGCGTTCGCTGGAGCCGTGGGCGAGGATAACTTCGGGGACGACCTCGCGCGGGCGGGGGCGCAGGCGGGACTGGACGCCCGCTTCCTGCAACGCGCTCCACAGCCCACCCTGATGGCGGTGGTCTACCAGCTCGACCCGCCCGCCTACCGCTTTCTGGGCGAGAACAGCGCCGACCTGCACTTCGACCCCGGTCGGCTGCCGGAGGGCTGGCTGGGCGCGGCCCGCTGGCTGCATGTGGGCGGCATCAGCCTCGCGCGGCCTCCCCTCTCGCGGACCCTGCTGGACCTCGTCGCGGGGGCGAAGGCGGCGGGGGTGCGGGTCAGCTTCGACCCCAACGCCCGCACCGCGCACCGCCACCCCGACTATCCGGCGACCTTCGAGCGGGTGGTGCGGCAGTCGGACCTGCTGAAGTTCAGCGACGAGGACCTCACCTTCTTCTTTCCGGGGCAGAGCGAGGCCGACGCGCTGCGGCACCTGCGGGGCCTGAATCCCCGCGCCCCGCTGGTGGTCACGCGCGGCGGGGCCGGAGCCACCCTCTACCACGCCGCCGGACGGGTGGACCTGCCCGCCGTCCCCGTCACGGTCGCGGACACGGTGGGGGCGGGGGATGCCCTGTGCGCGGGCCTGCTCGTGAGCGCGACCGAGCGCCCGGAGGCCCTGTGGACCGAGCACCTGCGGCTGGGACTGCGGGCGGCGGCAGCGGCCTGTGCGCGGCCCGGCGCCTACGCGCCCACGCGGGAGGACCTCGCCGCGCTCCGGGATTGAGGGCCTGGAGTCAGGACACCAGCCGCACGTCGTCGTGGTGGTCAGCCTCGATCATGCCCACGAAGGCGGCCACGTACTGCGGATCGAGCTGCCGCCCGGCCTGGGCGCGGAGTTCCTGGAGGGCCTGGGCACGGGGCCACGCCGCCTTGTAGGGCCGCGCACTCGTCAGGGCGTCGTACACGTCCACCACGGCGAAGAGACGGGCCGCTTCCGAGATGTCGTGGCCGCGCAGCCGTGCCGGGTAGCCGCTGCCGTCCCAGCGCTCGTGGTGGTGCCGCACGAGGTCGAGGGTCTCGGCGGGCAGGAAGTGCAGGTCTTGCAGCAGGTTGTACCCGATCACGCTGTGCGACTCGATGATGCGCCGCTCGTCGGGGTCGAGGGGACCGCGCTTGTGCAGCACCCGGTCGGGAATCGCCAGCTTGCCCAGGTCGTGCAGGTACGCCCCGCGCCGCAGGGCCGCGACCCGGTCCTCGTCCCAGCCCAGCAAGCGGGCGAGGCGCACGCTGGCCCCCACCACGCGGGTGGTGTGGCCGCCCGTCTCGTCGTCGCGGCGCTCCAGGGCCGCGCCCAGCGAGCGCAGGGTGAGGTCGTTGGCGGCACGCAGTTCGCAGATCGCCTCCCACTGCCCGAGTTGCGCCCCGATCAGGCACGCGCAGGACTCCAGCATGCCCCGCTCGGCCGCCGTGAAGGGAGCGTCGGGGCGGCCCAGGATCAGCAACCCCAGATCGTGCCCTCCGCCCGTCACGGGCACCGCCAGATGCTCCCGCCGCGTCTCCCGGGGCACCAGGGCCAGCACTTCCTCCGCGAGGGCGTGGTCGGCCTGCACGCTGTGGCTGTCGCCCGACGGGTAGATCGGCCGGTGAAGCTGTTCCGTGAACACCCCACGTGCGCCCAGCACCTGCGGCGTGCCGCGCACATAGCCCACGTAAGCGAGATGGGGCGCGAGGCCCAGGTCGGCCACCATGGCGGCCCCCGCCCGGATGATGTCCTCGGCCCGGTCCGCTTCCACCAGCCGCCCGCTGCCCTCCTGAAAGGCCGCCGTGATCCGCCGCAGCCCCGCGACCTCAGCCCTCAGGCCGCCCTCACGCAGCCCCAGGGCGCCCAGCCCGGCCACCAGCAGCAGGGCACCCAGCAGTTCGGAGACGCCCACCCCACCCCGGGCCGCCGAGATCAGGAAGGCAACCACGTAGCCCACCACCGGCCCCCAGCGTCGTGCCCCACCTAGGGGCCACGCCAGCACCGCCAGCACGGCCGTCAGCCCGGCGAGCAGCCCGGTCTGCCCCACAGCTGCAGCCCAGACCAGCCCCCCGCTTCCCAGAGTCAACAGCCCTGTGGTTAGCCACTCCCGCCCCTTCACAGATGCAGTGTAAAGGTTGGCTAAAGATTTATTTGGACTCCGATTAGATTTGTTAGAGCACCGTCAGAGGATTCAAGGGTTCTCATCCGGCTCTCTTTTTCACGTCAGTTTGCCTGCAAGCCAGCAGGCTCCCCCTGTTCCGTTCAAGTGGCCTGGCAAGGCGAATGCTTCGGAGCAGAGTGGCCGGGAATGCTGAGGGGCATCGGCAGAGGGATGGAGGGCAACTCTCCCATACGGTTGCTGTCCATTCCCCATCTCTTACAGGAAGAGCGCCGAGGGCAGAACTCTTCTCCCGGCCACCGTCGTGTTCCTGCTCGCTTCGCTCGGGTTGAACAGTTGCCGTCCTGACTGGTCCAGACTCGGTACCAACCCGCTCCTGGGGGGAGGCTGGCCCGAGCTAGGAAGGGCCAGTCAGGGCCTTCTCGTCCGACTGGCCCTTCTGCCGACGCGCGGTCAGGCGGGTTGCAGCTCGACCGGGCGGTTGTGCGCGTCCACGATGACCACGCGGGGTTCGAGGGTGCGGGCTTCTTCCTCGGTGAAGTTGCCGTAGGCCGCGATAATCACGAGGTCGCCGGGCCGCATCAGGTGCGCGGCGGCCCCGTTGATGCCGATCACGCCGCTGCCGCGCGGGCCGCTCAGGGCGTAGGTGCTCAGGCGGTTGCCGTTGGTGACGTTGTAGATATCCACCCGCTCATGGACCAGGATGTCGGCCGCATCGAGCAGGTCCTGATCGATGGTCACGCTCCCGACATAGTCGAGGTCCGCCTGGGTGACGGTCGCGCGGTGAATCTTGGCCCTGAACATGATGCGTTCCACAGCCGGGCATTGTACGGGGTGGGAACGGCCGGAGGCGTGAGGGGGATCTTGATCTTCGGCCCGCCCCCCCTTCCCCGGCAACGCTTACTCCGGCAGCGTGCCGTCCACGAACACCGTCTTCTGGTCGGTGTAGTGGACCTGCCCGGCGGGAGCGCCCCTGGGCCGCCACACGTGCTTGATGCGGGTGTAGTCCACCGGCACATTGGAACTGCCCCGCGCCTTGGAGTGCGCCGCCGCTAGCCCCGCGGCGTACAGGATGTCGGGCAGGTCTAGGTCACGCCCCCCCGAGCGCACCAGGACGTGGCTGCCGGGATAGCCCTGCGCGTGAAACCAGTGGTCCAGGCTGCGGCCCAGCCGGTGGGTCAGGGTGGCGTTCTCCTTGTTGTTGCGCCCCACAAGCACCTCGAAGCCGCCCGGCGTGGTGAAGCGCATGCCATAGGGACTCTTCTCGGGACGCTCCTGCTGCAGGGTGGCTGAGAGGGCTTCGAGGTCCTCCAGGCTGGCCGTGTCGAGCTGCGCGAGGCGGGCGCGGGCTTCTTCCAGCTCGGTTCGCAGGGTCGGCTCGCGCTCGGCCAGCCGCTCGTAGACCTCCTCGCGGCGGCGGGCGCGGGCATACCGCTTCTCGGCGTTCTGCACGGCGCTCAGGCTGGGGTCGAGGGCCACCGGAACTTCCCCGCTGCCGTCGAAGGCGGGCAGCAGCGCGGAGGCAGCCCCCGACTCGACCGTGTGGGCGTAGGCCATCAGCAGGTCGGCCTCGGCGCGGTCCTGCGCGGCGGCGTCCAGCCCGGCCTCGGCGCGGGACACGTCCGCGAGCTGGTTGTCCAGCAGGGTCACCCGCTTGTCCAGCGGCTCGCGCAGGGCCTTGCGCAGGGCGGCGGCCTTCTCGGCGCGGGCGGCCTCGCGGGCGCCTTCCTGCATCACGCCCTCGGAAACGCTGGGGTCGGCGACGAGGGACCGCACCGCCGTCAACACCTGCGGCCAGCGGTCGCCGGGCGCCTCGCCGGGAGCCAGCCCCACGCGGCGCCCGAGTTCGGCCCCCAGCAGCGGCCCCAGCCCGTCGAGCCGCTCACGCCAGCGCCCGACGGGCAGATCGGCCAGCGAGCGGGCTTCCTCCGGGGTCAGGGTGCGGGGGTCGAGCTTGTCGTAGGGGGGCGGCGGCGTGTACTCGCCCCCCGAGCGCACCGTGCGGAAGCGGTTGCGGCTTCCGGTGATCTCGCGGGCGGCGATCAGGATGCGGCCGGAAAACCCCTCGCCCGGCTCCAGCACCAGCACGTTGGCGTTGCGCCCGGTCACCTCGAACAGCAGCCGGGTGGGGGGCTGGGGCACGAAGCCGTCCTCGCCAGAAAAGTGCAGCGTGAACACCCGGTCGAGCTTGAGCTGCTCGGCCCCCACGAGGTCACCGCGCACCCGCGCCGCGAGGTAACGCTGAAAGCCGTTGTGCGGTTCGCCGCGCAGCCGCTCGCGCGACAGGAACACCACCGGCTGCGGCGGGCGGTAGCTCAGGACCAGATTTCCCACCCCGTCGAGCAGGAGCGCGGCCGTCGTCTCGTCGGGAAAGACCCAGCCCAGCGTGCGGGCGGGCAGGTGCGGGGCGAGGTCCCCCAGCACCCGCGCGAGCATCAGCCCTTCCATGCGCGGGCCTCGGGGAGGGGATCAGGGAAGCGGGTCACCGCGGCATCGTAGCGGGTCGGGAGCGGTCAGGCCGCCGGGGAGGGTAACAGGGAGAAGGGGCAGGCCCTCCGAAGAAGACCTGCCCCCGCCCCGCTGTCCGGGCCGCTTAGAAGAAGTTGCCCAGGCGGAAGTAGAATTTGCCGTTGCCGTTCTGGGGGCTGTAGCCGTAGTCGAAGCGCAGCGAGGGCAGCCGCGCTCCGCCGAAGCCCAGGTTGAGCTGCACGCCCGCCCCGATGCCGTACTTGGCCTCGAAGCCCTCGCCGTCGTTCCAGGCGTCGCCCGCGTCGGCGAACAGCACCCCGTACACACCCTGGGTAAAGGAGTTGGTGAGGTTGAAGTCGTAGCGGTACTCGGCGCTGGCGGTCAGGTAGTTGGTGCCGAACAGCTCGTTGTTGTCCAGGCCGCGAATCTGCCGCGCGGCGACCGGGGTGCTGCCGCCGCCCACCGTGAAGCCCTCGCCGCTGGGCGCGTTGCCCTGGAGGGTCCCGGCGTTCACGCGCACCGCGACGGCCTGCTGGCGGGTCTGGATGCCCAGGCCCTTGTCGAGGGTGCGGCCCAGGCCCAGGTAGGTGCTGGCTCCGGCCTCCACGGTGGTCCAGCCCACCGGGCGCTCGCCCTCGGCCCCGAAGGCGTAGGTCGCCCGCGCGTCGGCCCGCACGCCGCTCGACGGGAACTCGGCGTTGTCGCGCGAGTCGTAGACAGTGCTCGCCGTGACCGAGGTGGTGCGGCTGGTCTCGGGCAGCGCGGCCCCCGCCTGCTCGTCGGTGTAGGGCGTCTCGACGTTGGTCTCGTCGTCCTCCTTGCGCGGCTCCAGGAAGTAGGTGCGGTAGCTGTATCCGGCGCCCAGCGACACCCGCAGGTTCTGGGTGACGCTGCGCCCCAGCGAGACGCCGAAGCCGGTGTTGCGGGTGGTGTACTCGCGCCCGGTGTCCACGGTGGTGTCGCCGCTGCGGTCGGTCAGGGGCAGGTTGCCCGACACGTTGCTGTAGACCTCGGTGCTGAGGCTGGTGCGGTTTTCGCGGAAGTCGAGGAAGTCGAGGTCCAGCCAGGGAATCGTGTACGACACGCTGCCGAAGAGGTTCTGCTTCGCGTCGTTCTGCTGCGCCCCGGCCCGCACCGTCAGGCTCTGGCCCAGCCCGAAGAGGTTGGGGTTCTCGTAGGACACGTCGCCCGCGAAGCCCGTCAGGGTGTCGTACTGCAGGCCCAGCGCCACCGGGATGCCCTGGCCGCTCTCGGCGACGGTCAGGACGTAGGTGATGTTCTCGGGGTTCTGCGGATCGCTGCGGACATCGGTGCCCACGATCTGCACGTAGCCCAGGCGGCTGACCCGCGCGAGGCCCGCCCGCAGCTCGTTGAGGTTGAAAAGGCCCCCGGTCGCGGGCAGCTCGCGCAGGATCACCCGGTCCTGGGTGCGCTTCTGGCCCTGCCACTGGAGTTCGTACCCGGCGAGGCGCACTTCCCGGATGTTGAAGGTCAGCACGCCCTCGTTGAAGGTCACCGCGTCGCGGGTGCTGATCTCATACCCGGCGCGGCGGTAGGCGTCGCGCAGCGCGAGGAAGTCCTGCTGGGCGAGCTGGGGCGAGTACACGTCGCCGACCTTGGTCTTGATCGCGGCGGCCAGGGTCGCGGTGGGCACCTGGGTGTTGCCGGTAAAGGCGATGGAGCGCACCGGCCCGCTCGCCACGTCGGCCGCGCCGAAGTACACGGCGACCTGCGCGGGATTCTGGGGGTCCGCCTGGAGCGCGAAGCCCACCGGGCGCCCGGTCGCGTTCGACAGGGTGCGGACGTCGGCCTGAAGCCGCGCAAGCGAGAGGGGCTGGCCCACCTGCGTCTGGAGGGTGGTCCCCGCCGGGGGCTGAACGCCGTCGAAGTTGACGGCCGAGGCGCGGCCCTCGATGACCCGCACCCGCAGCACCCCGTTCTCCAGGGTGGTCCCCAGGACATTCACGCCGCTCTGGACGTATCCGGCCTCGTCGTAAGCGCGTTGCAGGGCTTCCACCGCCCCGTAGAAGGCCTGCGGGGTAAAGCGCTTGGCGTCATAGAGGGGCTTGAAAATCTCGGTAACGCGCTGCGCGGGCAGGAGGGTCACGCCCTCGACCTCGACGCGGCTGATGGCGGTCGTCTCGTCCACCACGAAGGTCACGTCCACCGTGCCGTCGGTGTTCACCTTCGTCTGGGCACTGATGCTGGGGGTGAAGGGGAAGCCTTCCGCGCGGTAGTTCTGCGCGAGCGCCTCTCTTGCCTGCTCGATGCGGGCGTTGTTCAGGGTCGCGCCCGGCGCCACATTGAGCAGCTCGGCGATGCTCTGCTTGAAGCCCTCGGCGGGCAGGAAGGTCAGCCCGGTCGCCTCGATCTTGCCGATGGTGGCGTTGGGCGTCACGTTGACGACCAGGGTGTCGCGGCCATTCACGGTCCGCAGCTCGGCGACGGCGGTGCGGAAGTACCCGGTGCCCAGGACCTCCTGCTCGACCTGGCGCAGGTTCACGCTGGAGAGGGCCGCGCCGGGCTGGACGCCCAGGGTGGCCTTGACGTAGTTGGCGAGCAGTTCGGTGGTGCCGTTGACGACCACGTCCTGCACGGTGGCGGCCTGCTGCGCGGCGGCGGGCGCGGCGAGCACGAGGGTCAGGGCGAGCGTGTGAGAATGTCGCATGGGTCTCCTAGTCTGGCACAGCGTGCCCCGGCACCGCCGCGCAGGCCTTTGCTGCTGGGCGTTCTGGCCGGGGAAGCTGGCGGCTGCCCTACCCTTTCCGCTGCGGGGCTGAGAAGGATGAAGGGCACTTGACGGCGTCTCCACGTCCAGCCTCCGGCGCGGGGACTTGAGCTGGGCGGCCGAAGCGGCCAGAATGCCCGGCGTGACCCACCCACCCAGGGGCCGACCATGAGGCGCCGCTTAAGGCCCTCCGGGGACAGGCCATGACCGTTCCGGCGGTGCTGGCCGCCATTCGCGCGGCCGAAGCCGAGGCCGGACGCGGGCCGGGCGGCGTGCGCCTGGTGGCGGTCACCAAGGGCCAGCCGCTGGAGGCCATCGAGCGCGTCATCCTGCCGCACGCGGGCCTGCAACCCGGCGGCCTGCCGCTGGGCGAGGGCCGGGCGCAGGAGCTGCGCGACAAGGCGGCGGCGCGGCCCGACCTGGAGTGGCACTTTATCGGGCCGCTGCAACTCAACAAGGTCAAGTACATGCGCCCGGTCACCCTGATTCACGCGCTGGAGGAGGTGCGGCAGGCCGAGGCCCTCGCCGAGGCCGGGGCCAAATGGGGCCGGGCGCCCGCCGTGCTGCTGCAGGTTCACAACGGCGAAGCGCAGAAGCACGGCGTCGCTCCGGAGGACCTGCGCCGGGTCTACGGGGAGGTCCTCGCCACCGGCCTCACGGTGCGCGGCCTGATGGTGATGGCGCCGGACGGTGACCCCGAAGCCGCCCGGCGCGTCTTCGCTGACACGGCGCGGCGGGCGCACGACCTCGGCCTCCCGGAACTCAGCATGGGCATGAGCGGCGACTACGAGCTGGCGATTCACGCGGGCGCGACCCTGGTGCGCGTCGGAAGGAGCCTTTTTCTATGACGATTCCCCCCCTGACCGATTCTGACCCCACCCAAGCCCCCCGCCTCAGCGACGCCCTGCTGCCGCACACCCCCGAGACCCTGAGTCCCCTCGACATCACCCACCAGACCTTCGGGCGCCGGGCCTTCGGGTACGACCGGGGCGCGGTGCGGGCCTTTCTGGAGCGGGTCGCGGGCCGGGTGGAGGCGCTGCTGCACGAGCGGCAGGCCCTGCGCGAGCGCCTGGGCAGCCTGGAGCGCGAGCTGGAGGAGCGCCGCCAGTCCGAAGACGAGATTCGCCGGGCGGTCGTCGCCGCCGAGCGCATCGGGCACGACCTGCGCGAGAACGCCGCGCGGCAGTGCGAGCTGATGCTCTCGCAGGCGCAGACCGAGTGTGACGCCCTGCGGCAGGCCGCCGACACCCGCGCCGCCGAGCTGGAAGCCGCGCACGAGGTGCGGGTGGCCGAGCTGGAGGTCCGCTACCGCGACCGGATGGCCGAGCTGGAGCGCCAGCACCACGACCTCACCCTGGAGCGGGACCGCGCCCACGCCGAGCGCACCACCTATCTGGACCGCGCCTACAGCGAACGCCACGCCGACCTCAGCGCCCGCCTGAGTGCCGTGCGCACCGAGTACGCGCAGTTCGTGAGCCAGTACCGCGCCCTGATGCAGTCCTTTTCCGAACTCAGCGCCCGGCACCTGCCCGCCGCCGACGACACCCTCCCGGGGACGGCGCCCGTGACCGTCATTCACGAAACCGCCACTCTGGACGCGGAGGACCCCCGGCACGGCGAGGGCCAGCGCCCGCCCCTGGTCGAGCAGAACTTCGCGTGACGGCGGGCGCGTGTGGTCGGGGCTGGGGCGTAGCCTGAGCGTATGCCCCAGCCTCCCGCCGACGCCCTGCCCGCCGTCACGCTGCCACTGACCGACCCCGACTTCATCCGCGACCCGTACCCCTGGCTGGCGGAGGTGCGGGCGGCGACCCCGGCCTTCTATGACCCGGCGTTGAACCGGGTCTTTCTAACCCGACACGCGGAGATCGCGGCCACCCTGCGCGACCGCCGCTTCGGGCGCTCGGTGCTGCACCGCTACTCGCGCGACGAGCTGGGCTGGCCGCCCCCCGACCCCGCGCAGGCGGGCTTCGACGCCTTCAACACCAACCACCTGCTGGACTCCGAGCCGCCCAAGCACACCCGGCTGCGCTCGCTGGTGGGGCTGGCCTTCACCCCGAGGCGGGTGGAGGCGCTGGGGCCGCGCATTGAGGCGCTGCTCGCCCGGCAACTGGCGGCCCTGGGCGGGGCGGGCGGGTTCGACCTCGTGTCGGGCTATGCCGAGCCGCTGCCCGTCACGGTGATCGCGGAGTTGCTGGGGGTGCCGGAGTCCGAGCGGCATCAGCTCCGGCCCTGGTCGGCGGCCATCGTGCGGCTGTACGAGCCGACCTACACGCGGGCCGATCAGGAGGAGGCCGAGCGGGCGGTGCGCGACTTCGGGGCGCTGCTGCGGGACCTCGCGCGGGCGCGGCGGGAGGAGCCGCAGGACGACCTGATCACCGCACTGGTGCAGGCCGAACAGGAGGGTGACCGCCTGACCGAGCAGGAACTCATCGACACCTGCATCCTGCTGCTCAACGCCGGGCACGAGGCCAGCGTGAATGGGCTGTCGGCGGGCGTGCTCGCGCTGATGCGCCACCGGGAACACTGGGAGACGCTGGTGGCTGCCGCCGGGCGGGAGGACAGTCTGCCTCTCTTCCGGACGGCGGTCGAGGAGTTGCTGCGCTTCGACACGCCACTCCCCCTCTTCGAGCGGTACGCACTGGAGGACCTGGAGGTCTGCGGCGCGGCCCTGCGCCCCGGCGAGAAGGTGGGGCTGCTGTACGCGAGCGGGAACCGCGACGGGCGGCGCTTCGAGCGGCCGGACGAACTGGACCTGACCCGCGACCCCAACCCGCACCTGACCTTCGGGCTGGGACTGCACTACTGCCTGGGAGCGCCGCTGGCGCGGCTGGAACTGGCCCTGAGCCTGCGGGCGCTGGCGCGGGCCTATCCGGGGCTGCGGCTGGCGAACCCCAGCGCCGAACCTGAGTATGTCGGCGGCTTCGTCATCCGGGGGCTGGCGCGGCTGGATGTGGTGGCGGAATGACCCGGCCGCCCGGCGACCGCCGCGCCGGATGGCGGGTCACGCTCGGCAACGTCGTCTTCAACAACGACACCCCGGCGGGGCGGGCCTTCGATCTGGTGCTGATCGTGCTGATTCTCGCCAGCATCGGGGTGGTCATGCTCGACAGCGTGCGGCCCTTTCGGGCAGCTTACGGCCCTGGCCTCAAGCAGGTCGAATGGGTGCTGACGCTGCTGTTCTCGCTGGAATACGGGCTGCGGCTGGTCACGGCGCGGCACCCCTGGAACTACGCCCGCTCGTTTTTCGGGCTGGTGGACCTGCTGTCCATCCTGCCGGGGTACCTCGCGCTGTTCGTGCCCGGCGCCGAGACGCTCTTGATCGTGCGGGTGCTGCGGCTGCTGCGCATCTTCCGGATTCTCAAGCTGGCCCGCTTTCTCTCGGAGGCCAGCGTGCTCACCGAGGCGATCCGGGCGAGCGCCGCCAAGATCACGGTGTTTCTGGTGACGGTCCTCACGCTGGTCACCATCATCGGGGCGCTGATGTACCTGATCGAGGGACCAGCGAACGGCTTTACCAGCATTCCCACCAGCATCTACTGGGCCATCGTCACCCTGACCACCGTGGGCTACGGCGACATCGCGCCCAAGACGCCGCTGGGCAAGGGGCTGGCCTCGCTCGCCATGATTCTGGGCTACGGGATTTTGGCGGTGCCCACCGGCATCGTGACGGTCAGCCTCGCCCGCGCCCAGGGGGCACAGAATCAGGGAGCGCAGGACCGCCGCCCGGCCCCCCGCGTGTGCCCGCGCTGCGGCCTGGAGGGACACGACCCCGATGCCCGCTTCTGCAAACGGTGTGGCGAAGAATTGCCTAGCGCGTAAGCCGCTGCCACCAGCCGGGGGCCAGTTCTCCCGCCCGCGCCTCGGCCCCGGCTTCCTCTGACCGACCCAGCGCAAGGAGAGCGAGGACGCGGGCGGGACTGCGGGGGGCAGCGCGGGTGAGGGCTTTCTCAGCGGTGCGCTCCGCTTTCGATCCGGTCCCTAGAGTCCGCTGCGCGTGGGCCAGGACCGCGAGGAGGTGCGCGTCGGCTTCCTGCCCGGTCAACTCGGCCACCTTCAAGCCTTCGGCGAGGGTCCGCAGGCCGAGGCGGGAGTCGGCGGGAAGATATAGCTCTCCCAGCAGCGTCGCGGCGGCGACGAGTGCCCCGGCGTCCCCCTCCTGCCGGGCCAGGAGTCGGGCGTGCACGGCGAGGGCTTCCGCCTCCACCTCCCCAGCCAAAGCCGCCGCGCGGGCACACAGCAGGGCGGGACGGGCGGTGCCTTGAAGGGGGGCGAGTTCACGCCGGGCTTCCCCCACCTCGCCCAGGCGCAGGTGGGCCGCCGCGCGGGTCAACGGTTCACGGCCCCAGGCCAGCGCCAGCCGGGGGCGTCCGTGATGGAGCGCTAAAGCCGCAGCTTCCTCGCGGGATAGCTCAGGGGAGGAATCGAGAACGCGCCGGGCTTCGACCTCGCCCTGGTCCAATGCTTCGGCGAGGCGAGCGGCATCCATACCGGGCCAGGATACGGCCCGCTGGGAGGTGGGGCGAACGGCTCAGGCGCTCAGCGCCATATCCAGTCCCAGGAAGCGCCACAGCGAGCGCCGGGGCACGCGCAGGCCTTCGGGGTGTTCGACGGCGGCGAGACGGCCGTCGCGAATCCAGCGGCGAACGGTGCGTTCGTGGGTGCCGGTATAGTCGGCGACTTCGCGGACCTTCAGGAGCTTGGGCATCGTCTGGAACTGTTCGGCAAGCGTCAAGGCAAACCTCCCTAAAACACGTGGGGCCGCCCGCAGGCAGCCCCAAGACGTTTGGGTGTGTGCGCGGCAAGCGCGGCGCCGGGCGCTCCTCCACCGGGGAGGCTGAGCACGGGCACAGGCGAGACGCGCAGGCTGTTCAAGGTGCCCGGAGCGTACCACGCCCCCTGTCAATGTGGCGTCAATTGTGAAGGCGACCTCAGGCCTCACCCTCACCGCGCTACGCTGCACGCCGATGAGCCTGCTGACCCAACTGTCCGGCACCCTGATCAACGTCGGCGCCGTCCTCGCCGGGACCCTGGTGGGCCTGCTGCTGGGCGGCCGCCTGCCCGAACGCACCCAGCGCACCCTGCTGCAAACGCTGTCGCTGGTGACCCTCTTTATCGCGCTGGGTATGGCGGGCGAGCTGAACCGGGTGTCGGGCGGGCCGATTCCGGGGGTGATCCTCGCGCTGATCAGCCTCGCGGGAGGAGCCGTGATCGGGGAGGCGCTGGGCATCGAGGAGGGGCTGACCCGGCTGGGTGAAACCCTGAAGCGCCGCTTCCGGGGCGGGGGCCGCTTCACGGAGGGGTTCGTGGCCGCCAGCCTGCTGTTCTGCATCGGGCCGATGACGGTCGTGGGCGGGCTGCAAAACGGGCTGACGGGCGACAACGCCACTTACGTCCTCAAGAGCACGCTGGACGGCATCGCGGCGCTGGCGCTGGCGGGGGCGTACGGGATCGGCGTGGGTTTCAGCGCCCTGACGGTCTTCGCGCTGCAAGGCGGAATCAGTCTCGCGGCGGGGGCCTTCGCCGCCGGGCTGCTGGGCGGCGCGGACCCGGAGGTGCTGAAGACCAACCCCTATGTCCTGCTGATCACTGGGATGGGCGGGCTGATCATCGTGGGCATCTCGTGGAACCTGATGCTCTCGGGCCTGGGCTGGGAGGACCGCCGGGTGCGCGTCGGGAGCCTGCTGCCCGCGCTGGCGCTGGGGCCGCTGGTGCTGTGGGGAACGGGGCTGCTGTAACGCCTTCCCTCTCGCCCAGCGAGGGAAAACCCCCTCCGGTGGGAGAGGGCTTCTCGTGGCGCCAGCCCCGCTAGGCTTCCGGCGTTCGCTTCGGCCAACCCGCATTCATCGGCACCCCGAAGACGAACATCGGTGCCAGAAAGAGCATCCCGCCGAAGACGAGGAGGAGGCTGCCGACCGCCTCGGCTCCACGCGGCGGAAGCAGCAGGAGCAACGGCACCAGGGCCAGTGCGAGTGCAGCACACGCCCACGCTGCTCGGCCCCGCCGCTTTCCATCCGGGCCGGGAAGGGCGAAGGCGAGGGCCAGTACCACGAGCATCAGGGCGTGGGCCACGCCGAGCGTGACGTGCATATTCCCGGTCACCCCCAGAGGGAGTGGGGCGACAAAGGCTCCTCCCAGCGCTGCCATCACCAGCGTGACGTGCCTTTGGGCTGGGGTCGCGCTGCCGAAGCGGGACGACCCCCACAGCAGCACCGTCAGGCCCAACCCCATCAGCGGGAGGGTCAGCAGCTCGGTCCTCGGGCCGTAGCGGTCGGCCTCGCCCGCCGCGTTGAAGTGCAGTGGAACCTGCTCAGGGAGGGAAGGCAGCAGGACAAGGAGCGCAACGAGCGAGAGCAGCGGCACCCCCACCGCCACCCCCAGCAGCACCCGCTCGGGGGCCGAATACGCCGGGAGGTGCCGCCGCGCCCCCGCCACCGCCGGACGCCGCTCGGGGTCCGCGAGGTATTCGCGGTAGGACAGGCGGTGCAGGCTCACCATGACGGGCAGGAGCAGCACCATCAATCCGACCGGAAGCACCCACGGCAGCAGCAGGTCAGGGGGCGTCAGGGCCGCGAACGCCGCGTAGACCAGTCCCAGGGTGACAAATGCCCGCGCCGCCTCCCGCTGGGTGCTGTACCACGCCCGTTCGGAGAGCAGCGCCCAGCGGGTGCGGAAGCCGAACCACAGCCCCGGCCGGGCACGGGCGGTCGCGTTTCCGATGACCACGAAGCTCAACCCGATGGCCACCGTCAGCGCCCGCAGCAGGTCCCACCCGAAGGCCAGTGCGGCGGCGGCGACGGCCGCTTGCAGCACCAGCGCCTGCGCGGTGGCGTCCGCGACCGGGCGGTGCTCGCGTTCCAGCCCTCCGAGAAGCGCCACCAGCCCACCCAGCGCCAGCGACGAGACGCTCAGCGGCAAGAGGATCAGCCGCTCGCCCTCCGGCAGCCGCGTCCAGGCCAGGGCCAGCAACCCCAGCGCGACCACCGTTCCTGACGCCAGCAGGGGATCAACCCGTCGTCTTTCCACGCTCACCCTCCTCTCCTGCCGGGCCAAAGAGGTCCAGCAGGTCCGCCACCACCTCCTGAAACACCGTCGTGTTCAGCCGGTAGATGACCTGCGTGCCGCGCCTCTCGGTCCACACCAGATCGGCGGCCTTGAGCACCGCGAAGTGTCCACTGAGGGTGCTCTTGGTGACCGGAAAGAGCCGGGCCAGCTCTCCCGCCGTCCGCTCTCCGCCGCGCAGTTCGCGCAGGATGGCGCGGCGGGTGGGGTCGGCCAGGGCGCGGAAAATCTCGTCGATGCGGTTCAGGGGCACGCTGCCCTCCCCTCCCCGTTACCGCAGCGCCCCGCGCAGGAACTCCACCACGGCCGACACCACGCCGCGCTCCAGCGGCAACTCGGCGTCGCCATACCGGGCAAAGTTGGCGGCGGGGGCCAGCGGCGCGGGCACGAGGACGTGATTGACTCCACGGGCAAGGTGGGTCCGGGCGGCGGGCTGCGCGGCGGCCAGCAGGCGGGCGTCCTCCGGGCGCACCTGAAGGTCGCGGTCGCCCTGCACGATCAGGGTGGGGAGGTTCTGGGAGGCGATCAGGCGCTGCGGGTCGTAACGCAGGCTGCTGATGAGGTACGGCTGCACGCTGGGGCGGAACAGGGGCGCGAGCACGGGCGAGACCTCGGCCACGCGCTCGCCCCGGCCCAGGGCATCCAGAATCCAGTTGGATTCCTCCACCAGCGCGGGCGGGTTGGCCGGATTCTGCCCGATCTGGCGGCGGATGGTGGTGCCGATGTCCTCGCCGGGAGCGGCGAGCAGGACCACCGCCCGCGCCGGGGTCTGCCCCTGCACGGCGGCCAGCGCGACCGTTCCACCCTCGCTGTGCCCGATCACCGCGACCGGGCCGAGGTCAGGCTGCCCACTCAGCCACGTCAGCCATGCCCGCGCGTCGTTCACGAAGTCCTCAAAAGTCTGCGCCTCCTCACGCGGGTCCGCCAAGGTGCTCGCGCCGATGCCGCGCTTGTCGGGCCGCAGGGTGGCGATGCCCCGCGCGGCGAGGTTCGCGGCCAGCTTGCGGTAGGTGCCCCCCGGTCCCACGAGTGGATTGTCCCCATTGCGGTCGGTGGGACCGCTCCCGGCCAGGATCAGCGCGACGGGCGGGCGGGCGTGCTGGGGGCCGTCCGGGGTCTGGAGGGTGGCAGCCAGCCGGGCACCCGGCACCTCCAGCGTGACCTCACGGCTGGCGGCGAGGGCCGGGGCGGAGAGCAGGGCAGCGGTCAGGGGCAGCAGTCGGGCGAGTCGCATGGAAACCTCCAGAGAGAAAGTCATTCGCTAGTTTGCCAAGTACCGAACTAAGGGTAGCACGTCATCCTGCCGTCAGTCCCGCCTCATGGGAGGCATAGGCAAGACGGGGGGCTTGACCGGACCTTCAGAAACAGGCGTGTGGGAGAGGCCTATCAGTGGCTCGTCAGCTTCGGCCCCTACGCTGCGCCGCATCTGAGTCCCACCCCATCCCAGGAGGTTTTATCCATGCGCCATTCCCTGACTGCTACCCTGACCCTCTCCGCCCTGCTGGGGACTGCGGGGGCTGCCGAACCCCGCCTCAGCGCCCAGAGCATCATCGTGAACCCCTCGCAGCCCAGCCTCGACGTGCAGGTCTGGGTGGGCAAGGACGCCAGCGGCACCCGCAACCCGGTCTACCGCCGGGGCGAGCGCATCACGATCGGGCTGAAGACCAACCGCGACGCCTACGTCTATCTGTTCAACGTGAACGCGAACGGGCAGATTGACCTCTTCTTCCCCAACGCCTATGAGGAGAACAATTTCGTCAAGGCGAATACGAACCGGACCTTTCCCGGCCGGGGCGCGAGCTACAGCCTGACGGTGGGCGGGCCGAACGGCCAGGACCGCCTGCTGGCGCTGGCGAGCACCCAGCCGCTGGACCTGAACGATGTGGCCCGCTTTGTGGAGGGCGAGAGCTTCGCGCAGGTGCAGGTGCGCGGGCAGGACAACCTCGCGCGGGCGCTGAGCATCGTGGTGCGGCCCCTCCCCGCCAACAGTTGGGTGACCGACGTGGTGACCTTCCGGGTGGGCAACACGGCGCAGGGCGGCGCGACGGGCACGGTGACCGAGACGCCCTCCCAGCCAGCTCCGGCTCCGGTTCAGCCCGTTCCCGTGCAACCGGCCCCCGTCCAGCCCACGCCCTCCCAGCCCGTGACGCGGATTCAGCCTGGCGAGAAGCGCGACGGCTCTTTCGACACGGCGATGGTGGACGCCTACGGCCGCCTCAAGGGCGAGGAATCGCTGGGCGACGCCACGACCTACGCCGTGCCCTGGGGCGACGGCCTGTGGCAGAAGTTCCGGGGCGTGGCGGCCTACGGCGACGCCGTGCTGCTGCACGCGAACGGGTCCAGCCGCGCCTACGCGGTCCACGGGCGCATCCTGGAACGCTACCTCGCACTCGCGCAGGCCGAGAACGGCGGCACCCGCCCGCCCTCGCGCCTGGGCTGGGCCGCCGCCGACGAGAAGGTCATTCCGCGCAACCCCTACGGCACGACCGGGCTGTACGGCTACTTCCAGAACGGGGCGCTCTACTCCAGCGAGAAATACGGCACCTTCTGGCTGCAAGGGGCCATCCTGAAGACCTATCAGGGGCTGGGCGGCTCGGGGTCCTTCCTGGGCTTCCCCACCCGTGACCAGTACCTGCTGAACGGGGCCTGGGCCGCCGACTTCGAGGGCGGCACCCTGCGCACCGTGAACGGCGTCGTCAAGGTGTACCGCAAGTAATCCCACCCCGCGCCGGGGGTGACTGGCCTCATCCGCCCCATCCCCGGCTGTGTGTCTCCCGCGTCCCCGGATGATTCGCCGGGCCGGGTCCGAATAGGCCGCGCGGCCAGGGGCGGTGAGCCCCGCTCCCAGCCGCGCACGTCCCGAAGCCCCCCCCATTCAGAAGGACCGTTTCAGAGGGAATCCAGCAGGTGAACGCGCCCCCAACCGGAAGTGGTGGGGGCGCTCGCCGGATGAGGAGAGCGTTACGGCCGACTGGGCGGGGCCACGCCCGCAAAGAGTTGCTGGTGAATCCGGTCGATGCGGGCGCGGCTGAGGGTCGCCCGCGTGGTCAGAACCAGGGTACTGCCACCGCTTACCGTGCGGCATTCGGCAGTGGTGACCAACCCCTCAGCGTTGTTGAGGTTGTTCTTGCTGACAAACTCCAACTGGCCGGGCGACTGCCGGGACAACAGCAGGCCCGGCCAGAGGCCCCCCTCCTCCCCCAGGGGCACCGGCGAAACGGCACGGGCCACCCGTGGCAAGGCGGCCAGCAACTCGGCGCAGCTCGCGCGGTAGTTCCGGCTGGCAGTGACGTTCAGACCCAGGGCCGTGGCCGCGCGGGAGTCCGAGTTCGTGGCGTTTGTCTGAATGGGCGCACAACCGGCCAGAGGGAGCAGCAACAGGGGCAGCACACGTTTAAACATGTCTTTTTCCTTTCCGAGAGTACGAGTCTCCCGTTCCACGTCCACTCTCAGCTCAGCTTGGCCTTGAATTCCTCGTAACCGAAGGTCTTGACCCGCTCGTAGCGCCCGTCCGCGTGCAGGATGCCGAGATCGGGGTGCTTGACGCCGTTGAAAAAGGTCGTCTTGACCATCGTGTAGTGGATCATGTCATCGAACACCACCCGGTCCCCGACCAACAGAGGGCGGTCGAAGACGTACTCGCCCACCACGTCCCCGGCGAGGCAGGTCGTGCCGCCGATCAGGTACGGATGGTCGCCGGGGGCGTAGTCGTTCGCCTCGCGGTGGGTGGTCTCGCCCTCGCCGGGGTCGCGGGCGCCCAGGATGCGCGGGCGGTAGGGCATCTCTAGCACGTCGGGCATGTGGGCGCTGACCGAGATGTCCAGCAGGGCGATGTCCTTGACGTTGTGGACCACGTCGAGCACGCTGCTGACCAGCCACCCCGTCTGCCACCCGAAGGCACTGCCGGGTTCGAGGATGACGTGCACGCCCCACCGCTCGCGGAAGGCGCGCACCACCCGAATCAGGCGCCCCAGGTCGTAGCCCTCGCGGGTCATCAGGTGCCCGCCGCCGAAGTTGACCCACTTCATCCGGGGCAGGAACTCCCCGAAGTTGCGCTCGACGACCTCCAAGGTGCGCTCCAGCGTGTCGGAGTCCTTTTCGCAGAGGGTGTGAAAGTGCAGTCCGTCGATGCCTTCGAGCAGGTCCTCGCGGAACTCGCGGCGGGTCACCCCCAGGCGCGAGAACGGTCCGGCGGGGTTGTAGAGGTCCGTCTCGACCTCAGCGTATTCGGGGTTGACGCGGAGGCCGACGTGGAGTTGCTTCCCGGCCGCCCGCGCCGCCTCGACCTGCGGGCGAAAGCGCTCCCACTGGGAAAAGGAGTTGAAGACGAGGTGGTCGGCCAGTTCCAGAATCCGGGGAAAGTCCTCGTCGGAGTAGGCGGGGGCGTAGACGTGGACCTCGCCCTGCATCTCCTCGCTTGCCAGGATCGCCTCGTTCAGGCTGCTGGCGGTCGCCCCGGTGATGCCGTACTCGCGCAGGATCCCAAAAGTGCTCCACATGGCAAAGCCCTTGAAGGCGACGATAATCTGGGCGCCGCTCTCCCGCTGCACGTGGGAGATCAGCGAGAGGTTGCGCCGCAGCCGCGTCTCGTCGAGGACAAAGGCGGGGCTGGGAATCGCCGCCCAGTCGATGGTGTCCGTGGGCGTCACGGCAGGGAGGTGGAGGTCGGTCACGGTCATGGGGGACAGGGTAGCGGGCCGGGGCGGGGGAAAAGGCCATACTGCACCCCATGCTGCGCATCGGCTCGGTGGTCTGGGGCGTGCAGGACGTGGAACGCGCCGTAAAGTTCTGGACCCAGGCGCTGGACTACCGTCCGCGTGACGAGCCAGACGCCAACTGGGTGGTGCTGGTGCCCCGCGAAGGTTCAGGGGTGCAACTGGCGCTGAAACGGGTCACCTCACCTCAGGCCAGGCGGCACCACCTCGACCTCTACGCGACCGACGCGGCGGCGGAGGTCGAGCGCCTGCTGGGGCTGGGGGCCGAACGGGTGGAGTGGACCTATGAGCCGGGGGCGGACTACGTGGTCCTGGCCGACCCGGACGGGAACCGCTTTTGCGTGGTTCAGAAAGGCTGAACCCTAGCCCGCCACGAACCGCAGCACGTCCCCCGCCCCGCCCGCAGAGTCGAGCAGCGGGACCACCGTGCTGACGCTGATCTGCGCGGCGTAGCGCACGTCCTCCTCCAGCCCGATACCGCCCAGATAGGTGCCGTGCCCGCTGCCTGACAGCACCTCGGCGGGGTTGCCGGAGCTGCGGCGCACGGTCAGGGCGATGCGGGCGCCGTCGTCGGGGGTGAAGTCGCCCATCGCCAGGAGGTACTCGGCCAGCACCCCGGCGGCGTACACGTCCTCCAGACCCACCCGGCCGTCTGTCCCCGCGCAGACGATGGCGATTTCCTCGGTCGCGCGGGCGCGGGCGCGGCGAGCGGCGGCGTGGGCGTTGGTCAGCGCCGCGAGGAGGACGTGCTTGCCGCTCGCGGCGGCGAGGTGGGCGGCGGCGGTGCCGTTGGTGGTGTTCATCACGACCGATTGAGCGGCGAAGGTCTGGGTGGCGGCCTCCACCGGGCTGTTCCCGAGGTCGAAGCCGGGGATGGGTCGCCCGCCGCGCTCACCCGCCAGCACGGTTCTTTCCCCGCGCTGTGCCAGGGCCACCTCCGGGGTGGAGGTGAGCAGCAGTGCCTCCGCTCCGCGCTCCAAATAGGCCACGGCGGTCGTGGTGGCCCGCAACACGTCCACGACGAGCACCACGTCGGAATACGCGCCGTGGGGCAGCAGATCGACCCGGAGCCTCAAGCGAGCGCCTCCCGCAACCGGGCGAGGCCCGCCGCCGCCCCGTCCGGCCCGAAGACGCTGCTTCCCGCGACAAGGCAGGTCGCCCCCGCCTCGGCCAGCAGGCGGGCATTCGCGGGCGTGACGCCGCCGTCCACCTGAAGCTCAGCCGCGCTGCCCAACTCGTCCAACCAGCCGCGCAGGGTGCGGACGCGCTCCACGCTTGCCGGAATGAATTTCTGGCCGCCGAAGCCGGGATTCACGCTCATGACGAGCACGAGGTCCACGTCGGCCAGCACGGGGCGCACGGCCTCCAGCGGGGTGCCGGGGTTGAGGGTCACTCCGGCCCGCTTGCCCAGTTCGCGGATGGTCTGCACGGCGCGGTGGATATGCCGGGTGGCCTCCACATGCACCGTGATGCCGTCGGCCCCGGCGTCTGCAAAGTCGGGCAGGTAGCGCTCGGGTTCCTCGATCATCAGGTGCACGTCCATAAAGAGATCGGAGGCCCGCCGCGCCGCCGCGAGGATG
Source organism: Deinococcus sp. NW-56 (assembly GCF_002953415.1). Lineage (NCBI taxonomy): Bacteria > Thermotogati > Deinococcota > Deinococci > Deinococcales > Deinococcaceae > Deinococcus > Deinococcus sp. NW-56. Next base: position 1,572,619 of record NZ_CP026516.1, read on the forward strand.
GGCAGCCCAAAGGAGATGTTGGGCACGAAGCGCCCGTCCATCACGTCCACGTGCGCCCAGTCGGCGTCCGCGATGGCCTGCAACTCCTCTCCCAGGCGGGTGAAGTCGCAGGACAGGAGGCTGGGGGCGAGCTTGACGGGGCGGGCGGGAAAGGTCACCCGGCCATGCTAACGGTTCTCATGGTGGGTCCGCTCATCTGCGGCTGTCTGCCCGCCGGCCCGTCCCGGTGGCATCATGCGGGCAACGATGTCCCCTTCCCTCTCGCCCCTGGAGGCTCGCCCATGACCGCACCGACCGACCTCTCTGCCTGGAAAGCCCTCGCGCAAAAGGACCTGCGCGGCGCTGAGCCGGAGACGCTCAACCGCGCCACGCCCGAGGGCCTGATCCTGAGGCCCCTCTACACCGCCGCCGACGTGGAGGGCCTGCCCACCGACACGCTGCCGGGCCTCCCCCCGTTCATCCGTGGCCCCCGCGCCACCATGTACACGGCGCGGCCCTGGACCATCCGGCAGTACGCGGGCTTCTCCACCGCCGAGGAATCCAACGCCTTCTACCGCCGCAACCTCGCCGCGGGGCAGAAGGGCCTCAGCGTCGCCTTCGACCTCGCCACCCACCGGGGGTACGACTCCGATCACCCCCGCGTGGTGGGCGACGTGGGCAAGGCGGGCGTGGCGATTGACTCCGTCGAGGACATGAAGATCCTCTTCGACGGCATCCCGCTGAACGAGATGTCGGTGTCCATGACGATGAACGGGGCGGTGCTGCCGGTGCTGGCCGCCTTCATCGTGGCGGGCGAGGAACAGGGGGTGCCCCGCGCCGGGCTCTCGGGCACCATCCAGAACGACATCCTCAAAGAGTTCATGGTGCGCAACACCTACATCTACCCGCCCACGCCGTCCATGCGGGTCGTGGCCGACATCATCGCGTACACGGCGCGGGAGATGCCCAAGTTCAACTCCATCTCCATCTCCGGCTATCACCTTCAGGAGGCCGGGGCCAACGCCGCGCTGGAGCTCGCTTACACGCTGGCGGACGGGCTGGAGTACGTGCGGGCCGCACTCGCCAAGGGCCTCAGCGTGGACGAGTTCGCGCCCCGGCTCTCCTTTTTCTTCGCCATCGGCATGAACTTCTACACCGAGGTCGCCAAGCTGCGGGCCGCCCGGCTGCTGTGGTCGGAGATCATGGGGCAGTTCGAGCCGAAAAACCCCATGAGCCGCGCCCTGCGGACCCACTGCCAGACCAGTGGCTGGTCGCTGACCGAGCAGGACCCCTACAACAACGTGGTCCGCACGGCAGTGGAAGCGATGGCGGCGGTCTTCGGCGGCACCCAGAGCCTGCACACCAACGCCTTCGACGAGGCGATCGGCCTCCCCACCGACTTCTCGGCCCGCATCGCGCGGAACACGCAGCTCATCATTCAGGAGGAAACGGGCATTCCGCAGGTCGTGGACCCCTGGGGCGGCTCGTACCTGATGGAGCGCCTGACCCACGACCTCGCCGACAAGGCCCGCGAACTGATGCGCGAGGTCGAGGAACTCGGCGGCATGGCGAAGGCCATCGAGTCGGGCGTGCCCAAGCTGCGCATCGAGGAGTCGGCCGCCCGCAAGCAGGCCCGCATCGACCGGGGCGAGGACGTGATCGTGGGCGTGAACAAGTACCGCCCGACCGTCGAGACGCATGTGGACGTGCTCGACATCGACAACGCCGTGGTCCGCCAGTCGCAGCTCGCCCGGCTGGAGCGCCTGCGGGCGGAGCGCGACGGGGAGGCGGTGCGGGCCGCCCTCGCCGCATTGGAGGACGCCGCCCGCACGGGTGAGGGCAACCTGCTGGCCCTGAGCGTGGAGGCGATGCGTGCCCGCGCCACCGTGGGCGAGGTGTCGGACGCGCTGGAGCGGGTCTGGGGCCGTCACCAGGCGGAGGTCCGCACCCTCTCCGGCGTCTACGCGCAGGGCTACGAGGGTGACGATGGCTTTACGGCCCTGCAAGCCGAGATCGAGACCTTCGCAGAAGCCGAGGGCCGCCGCCCGCGCATCCTGGTCGTCAAGATGGGCCAGGACGGACACGACCGGGGGGCAAAGGTGATCGCCACGGGCTTTGCCGACCTGGGCTTTGACGTGGATGTCGGCCCCCTATTCCAGACGCCGGAGGAAGCGGCGCGGCAAGCCGTCGAGAACGACGTGCATGTCATCGGCGTGAGCAGCCAGGCGGCCGGGCACAAGACGCTGATTCCGCAACTGATCTCGGCGCTGCGTGAGCAGGGCGCCGGGGACATCCTCGTGGTCGCGGGCGGCGTGATTCCGCAGCAGGATTACGCGGAACTGCGGGCGGCGGGAGTCGCGGGCATCTTCGGACCGGGGACGCCGATCCTGCACTCGGCGCGGGAGGTGCTGGGGCTGCTGCGGGAGCGGCAGGAGCAACCCGTCGCGGGAGCCACGCGTACCTGACCCCATGAAGCGTCTGTTCCTCTCCCTGCTCTGCCTCGCCCCCCTCGCCGCCGCGCAGCCTGCCCGCCTGCCCCCGGTGCCGAACCTGCCCGCCGCCCGCACGGTGACGGTGGGCGACCTGCGGACCTGCACCGTGGGGGACGTGCGGCTCACCGTGGACCGCGCCGGGCGGGTGCGTTTCCTGACCCACGGGCACCGCTACCCCGACAACACGCTGGTGGTGCGCCAGAGCTACGACCGCACCGGGCGCCTGACCGGGGTGCGGGTGGACTTCAGCGGTTTCGCCGGGCGGCTGCTGGACGTGCGGGGTGTGTTCGACGCGCGGGGCCGCCTGATCCGCGAGACGGGCTACCGCCGCGCCGGGGTAACTACCCCGCTGCGCAGCTTCATCCGCCCCCTGCCGAGGAACGCGAAGTGTTGACGGTTGGTCATGCCTGAGCATCCCCTCGCCTCTCCCCTCCTCGCGGGCAATCGCCGCGCCCTGGCCCGCGCGATCACCCTGACCGAGTCCACCCGGCCCGACCATGAGGCGGAGGCGCAGGCCCTCCTGTCCGAGTTGCTGCCGCATACCGGGCGCTCTATCCGGGTGGGCCTGACCGGGGTGCCGGGGGTGGGCAAGAGCACGCTGATCGAGGCGCTGGGGCTGCACCTCGCGGACGGGGGGCACCGGGTCGCCGTTCTCGCTGTGGACCCCTCCAGTGCCCGCACGGGCGGCTCGATCATGGGCGACAAGACCCGGATGCCCCGGCTGACGGTTCACCCGCACGCTTATATCCGCCCCAGCCCCAGCCGGGGCACCCTGGGGGGCGTCGCGCGGCGCACCCGCGAGGCGATTCTGCTGTGCGAGGCCGCCGGGTACGACGTGGTGCTCGTGGAGACGGTGGGGGTGGGCCAGAGCGAGACGCAGGTCGCCGCGATGACCGACCTTTTCGTGTTGCTGACCCTGCCCAATGCCGGGGACGAGCTTCAGGGCATCAAACGCGGGATCATGGAACTCGCCGACCTGTGCGTGGTGAACAAGGCGGACACTGACAAGGGGGCGGCCACCCGCGCCCAGACCGAGCTGACGGCGGCCCTCAAACTGCTGACCCCGCGCGGTGCCCCCTGGCGCCCCCGTGCCCTGCAAGCGTCGGCGGCGACGGGCGCAGGCATCCCCGAGCTGTGGGGGGCGGTGGAGGCGTACCGGGAGGCCGTGGAGATCGCCGCCAGACGCCGCGAGCAGACGGGCGCGTGGTTCGACGAGCTGCTGCGCGAGGCGGCGTGGCGGGCCTTTCAGGCGGGGGTGGACCCGGCGCGGCTACGTGAGCTGCGGGGGGAGGTGCTGGCGGGCCGATTGACGCCGGTGCAGGGGGTGGCCGAGCTGTCAGCGGTCAGCCTTCAGCAGTCAGTCGCGCCAGGATGACCCCATGGTCCTCGTGAAAGCGGCGCGGGGTCCGCAGGGCAAGGGCAAGGGGCACCGGACGGGCGGCGAATCCCAGGGGGGGGAGGCCCCAATAGACATGGGCCGTCGTCGGCGCGACGAGGGCGCGGGCGGGGTGGGCGAACTCGTGGCCGCCCACTGCCGTCTGACCTGTGGGCAGCACCCGCCCCGGTAACTCCCACAGGCCGAGGCCGATGGGGTCGCGGCGGGTGTGCAGCATGACGCGCTCTCCCTCAACAATCCACCAGCGCTCCTCGTGCAGGTGGGCACCGGGGGGCAGGGCAGCGCGGGCAGCTTCCACCGCCTCCCATTCCATGCATAGGCGGTTATAGGCGGGCGTCCCCGCAAACCAGGTCAGAAACACCCGTACCGCCTCCGGCACCCCGTCCGGCAGCGGTCGCCCGGTGAAGTAGGCCGCCCGCAGGTCGGTCGCGTTCAGGCCGGGGACCTCCGGCACGGGCAGGCGGCCCCAGCCCGGAAACCAGCGCAGGTAAGCGGTGCTGGCGTCCTTTTCAAAGCCGACGAGCGAGACGGGGACGCCTTCCCCGAACACCCCCGCCGCCTCCCGGCGCACGTCTGCCGCCCACAACTCCGCGTCAAAGCGGTCGGCCAGGGGGCGGAAAGTCACGCGGCGCACGTCGGCCCCGACCTCCCGCAAGGCGCCCCGCAGCAGCCTTGCCCGCTCGGGGGCGCTGAAGGGATTTTTCACCGAGCGGGCGAGGTTGGCGCTGCCCAGCAGCACGAGCAGGTGGTCAGCGTGGGCCAGCGCGTGCTGGATGCTCGCCAGGTGCGCCGCGTGGGGCGGCTGGAAGCGGCCGACGTAGACGGCCCCGGCGGTCATGGCCGCACGTGCCCCCGCAGTTCCTCGGCCACCCGGTCGCGCAGGGCGGCCACGTCGTCCGCCAGACCCACCCGGTAGAGGTGCGGGTTGAGCATGCGCCGGGTCCCCGCCGGAAGCCGCGCGAGGTCGGCGCGGGCGCGGGCCTGGAGGTCGGGCAGGCTCTCGGGACCAAGGGTGCGCTGGCCCCCCTCCATCACCACCTCGCGGGCGGGACGCCACGTCAGGCCGCCGGGCAGCCGCGAGAAGCGCAGCGGATTGACGGGGTCGCTCACCCGCTCGCCGGGGCGGGGCGCGTCGCCCAGCGTCAGCGCGTCCAGCGCGTAGCTCCCGTCCGCCTCCACCGCCCGCCACACGGCTTTTTCCCCCGGCAGGCTGGACTTGCGCGGCTCGCCCGTCAGCTTCATCTTGGGCACGCCGTCGAGTTGCGCCAGCTTGAACACGCCGCCCAGCGCCCCGCCCCCCTCGCCGCCCGCCGTGACGAGCTGGGTGCCCACCCCGTAGGTGTCGATGCGCCCGCCCTCCGCGATGATGGACGCGATCACCGATTCGGAGAGGTCGTTGCTGGCGACGATCTTCACGTCGGGGAAGCCCGCCTCGTCGAAGGCCGCGCGGACCCGGCACGAGAGGTAGGCGAGGTCGCCGCTGTCGAGCCGCACGCCGCGCAATTCATGGCCGCGCTCGCGCAGCTCGCGGGCGACGGTCAGGGCGTTGGGCAGGCCGCTCTGGAGGGTGTCCACCGTGTCCAGCAGCAGCACCGTGCTGTCGGGGTACAGCTCGGCGTAGGCGCGGAAAGCGGTCAGCTCGTCGGGAAAGCTCTCGACCCAGGCGTGGGCGTGCGTGCCGCTGACGGGCAGGCCGTAGAGCCGCCCCGCCTCCACGTTGGAGGTGCCCACCGCCCCGCCCACGAAGGCCGCCCGCGCCGCGCTCAGCGACCCGTCCGGTCCCTGCGCCCGCCGAGCGCCGAACTCCACCACCTGCCCGCCGTGCGGGCTGCTCCCCGCCGCGAGGACGCAGCGGGCGGCCTTCGTCGCCACCAGGGTCTGAAAGTTCAGCGTGTTCAGCAGCGCCGTCTCCACCAGTTGCGCCTCCCACAGCGGCGCATGCACGGTCAGCAGCGGCTCGTGTGGGAAGACCACGCTGCCCTCCCGGAACGCCGTGATCCGCCCGGAAAAGCGCCAGCCGCGCAGGGCTTCCAGGAAGGCAGGGCGAAACTGCCCCAGCCCCTCTAGATAGGCGAGGTCGCCGTCCGAGAAGCGCAGGCCCTCCAGCATCTCCAGCGCGGGTTCCAGCCCCGCCCACACCGCGAAGCCTCCCTGAAAGGGCAGCTTGCGGAAGTACAGGTCGAAGACCGCCTCCTGCGCGTGCAGGCCGTGGTGCCAGTAGCCCTGCATCATGGTGAGTTGGTAGAGGTCGGTGAAAAGGGGCGAGGCGGGAACAGTCACGCCGCATTCTCCGGCATGGCGGCTTCGGAGAGTTGCCGCCCGCGCGTCTCCACGCCGATCAGCCACGCGCAGAGGGCGGCCAGGGCGAAGCAGGCCGCGAACAGGCCCAGCGCCCAGGCGAGTTGCCCGGTCAGCAGCAGCGCCCCCAGCGACGGCGAGAGCAGCGAGGCAAGCCGGGCCATGCCGCTCACAAGGCCCATCCCAGTCGTCCGCAGCGGCGTCGGGAACAGCTCCGGCGTGTAGGCGTACAGCGCCCCCCACGCCCCCAGCAGCGCGAAGGACAGCAGCGCCGAGGTCCCCAGCACCGTGCCCGGCGTGCCCGCCAGCAGGAAGAGGAAGGCGGCCACCGACGACACCCCCAGGAAGCCCGCGAGCGTGCCCCGCCGCCCCACCCGCTCGACCAGATACGCCGAGAGCAGGTAGCCCGGCACCTGCGCGAGCGCGAGGAGCAGCGTGGTCCGGTACACCGCGCCCAGCTCCAGCCCCCCCGCCCGCAGGTACGACGGCAGCCAAGTGAAGATGCCGTAGTACCCCAGGCTCAGGCCGAACCACACCAGCGCGAGCAGCACCGTGCGCCGCCGCAGCACCCCCGCGAAGAGGGCCGCCGGGGTCACGCGGGACGCGGGGGGCGGAGCGTGCAGCGGGGCGTCGGGCAGCGCGGTCCCATTTGCCCGGGCCACCCGCGTGAGCGCCGCCCGCGCCGCCGCCTCCTGCCCCCGCACGAGCAGCGAGCGCGGCGAGTCGGGAATGCCCAGCCGGGCCACCAGGCCGACCAGCCCCGGCAGCGCGGCCAGAGCGAGGAGCCAGCGCCACGCCACGGCAGGCTCGAACAGGGTGCTGAGGGACCACGCCAGCCCCGCGACCGCGACCGTGCCCACCGCCCAGAAGCTCTCCAGGTACACCAGAAAACGTCCCCGCCACGCGGTCGGCACGAACTCGGCCATCATCGCGTAGTCCACCGGGAGCGTGCCGCCGATGGCAAAGCCCGTCAGGACGCGGGCCACCACCAGCCACGCCACCGAGGGCGCAAAGGCCCCGGCCAGCCCGAACACCACCCCCAGCGCCACCGTCGTCAGAAACACCGCCCGCCGCCCCACGCGGTCCGCCAACCAGCCCCAGAACAGCGCCCCCACGAACATCCCCGCGAAGGTGGCCGTCAGCAGCAGCGTCGCGTCCGCCGAGCCGCGCTCCAGCCCGAAGGCCGCCGAGATGCCCGGCAGCGCGAAGCCCATCAAGAGCACCTCCATCGCGTCGGCCGCCCAGGTCAGCCCGCAGATGGCGAGCAGCCGCCACTGAAAGGGGCCGAGACCGAGACGGTCCACGGCGTCGTCGAGGGAAATCGGCCGGGCAGAGGAGGTCATCGCCTGAGGAGTGTACGGGGCGAGATGCACCGATGGGGGCGAGGTTGGGAGGGGCGTGGGTTTGATGGGGGGTCGCACGCCCCCCCTGCTTCGCAGCTTTGCAAGTCACCCTGTTGCTTCGCGAAGCTCCTCTCTGCAAGCAGCTCTCCGGGTCCCACGAGGGGAGAGGAGCAAGCCACGCCTTAGCTGTCGTCCTCTTTTTCCTTTGTCGGCCGATCTCAACGTCCCCGACCGACGGCTCTAAGTTCCAGGCAGACGAGCCGTTCGGCGCATCTGCGCCGAGGCCTTTCACTTGAGCGAAGGATGGCGTAGAGGGTGAAGCCGGGGCGGGGCAAGCAGAGACAACGATGCGGGGGGACAACCTTTGCCCAGCGCAGCGCCGCTCCCCCTGTCCCCTCTGGGGGAAAATCAAATCAAGCTGCCCTGCCCCTTACCCTGTCCCCATGTCCCCCCTCCGCGACCACATCCGCCGAGAACTTCGCGTCCTCCCCGATATCGACCCCGCCGATGAAATCGAGCGCCGCGTGACCTTCCTTGCGGACTATCTGCGGGCCACAGGTACACGCGGCTATGTCCTGGGCATCAGCGGCGGTCAGGACAGCACCCTGGCGGGGCGGCTGTGTCAGCTCGCCGCCGAGCGGGTCCGGGCGGAGGGAGGCGAGGCCACCTTCCTCGCCGTTCGGCTGCCCTATGGCGTGCAGGCAGATGAGGCAGACGCGCAACTGGCACTGAACTTCATCCAGCCCGACCGCGCCGTGACGGTGAACATCAAGGCGGCGGTGGACGCCTCGGCTCAGGCCGCCGCCGACGCACTGGGCCAGCCCCTGCGCGACTTCGTGCGGGGCAATGTCAAGGCCCGCGAGCGGATGATCGCCCAGTACGCCCTCGCCGGGCAGGAGGGGCTGCTGGTGGTGGGCACCGACCACGCGGCGGAGGCGCTGACGGGCTTTTACACCAAATACGGCGACGGCGGCGTGGACCTCACGCCCCTGACCGGCCTGACCAAGCGGCAGGGAGCGCAGCTTCTGGCGCACCTCGGCGCTCCGGAGGCCACCTGGCGCAAGGTGCCCACCGCCGACCTGGAAGATGACCGCCCCGGCCTTCCCGACGAGGCCGCGCTGGGCGTGACTTACGGGCAGATCGACGCCTACCTGGAGGGCCGCGACGTGCCGGAGGACGTGGCTGCGCGGCTGGAGCGGCTGTACCTGAACACCCGGCACAAGCGCACCACGCCCGTGACGCACTTCGAGGACTGGTGGCGGGCCTAAGCCGGGCGGACCTAGGGCTACTCCCCCCCCTCGCGGGCCTCGCGCAGCAGCCAGACCCCCAGCAGGTCAAACAGCCCCACGAAGGCCAGCGTACCCAGCGCCGCCGCCCACTCCCCGCGCCCCAGTTGCAAGACCAGCGCGATCAGCCCCCCCACATTGAGCAGGGCCAGCAGCGCGAGCAGCAGTCCCGGCAGCATCAGCCCTCCAGCGAGGCGGCGCGGGCCTCGACCTCGGTGGCGGCCCGTTCCGCGTCGGCCTCGCGGAAGAAGGCGGCGGCCTCCTGATAGGCGGCCCGCGCTCCGGCCCCGTCACCCCCTTGGGCGGCGAGGTCGCCCCGCGCCCGGTGGAGGCAGGCCAGGGTCATCGGGTCGTCGGCGGCGTGGGCGTCGGCCAGGGCTTCTTCCAGCGCGGCGCGGGCCTGCTCCACTTCGCCCAGCGCGAGGTGACAGACCACGAGTTCGTAGCCGTTCACTGCCCGTTTGAAGGGCCGTTCCGCCTCCGGCAAGGCCCCGATCAATGCCCGCTCCTCTCCAAAGAGCCGCAGCGCCGCCCGGTGCTCGCCTGCCAGCCGCTCCACCATGCCGAGCTGATGCACGGCGATGTGCTCCCAGGGGTCACCCGCGTGGGCCTGCCGCAGCCGCCCGTAGACCTCACGCGCCCCGGCGTGGTCACCCGTGTGCGCCCGCACGTACCCCAGCGCCATCTGGCCCGCGCGGGAGGCGAGGAGGTCGGGGTCGGCCTCCAGGCGCTTCCGCGCTTCTTCCCAGTCCTCGCGGTCGATGGCGGCCCAGACCTCTGGCAACATGGCTCAGGATAGGCCGGAAGGGAAGCCGCGAGGTCAGAGGGTTCCCGGCTGCGTTACGCTGCCCATCGTGATCGACCGCTACCTGACCCCGGAGATGAAGACGCTGTGGAGCGAGGCGAGCAAGTACCGCGCGTGGCTGCGCGTGGAACTCGCCGCGATGGAGGCGCAGGCCCGGCACGGCGAGGTGCCCCCGGAAGCCTTCGCCGCCCTAACCGCCCGCGCTGCCGAAGATCCCCTCGACGACGCCTTCGCCGCGCGGGTGGCCGAGATCGAGGCGGTGACCCGGCATGACATCGTGGCCTTCACGCGGGCGCTGACCGAGCGCTACGGCGAGGAAGCCCGCTTCATCCACCACGGCCTGACGAGCACCGACGTGGTGGACACGGCCCAGAACCTGCTGCTGGACGAGGCCTTCGGGCTGATCCTGGCCGACGTGCAGGCCCTGCGCGAGGTCTGCCGGGTGCAGGCGGTGGCCCACAAGCACACGCCGACTGTGGGCCGCACCCACGGCATCCACGCCGAGCCGATGACCTTCGGGCTGAAGTTCCTGAACTGGATGGCGGCGCTGGACCGCGATCTGGAGCGGCTGCGGGCGGCGCGGGAGCGGGTGCGGGTGGTCATGCTGTCCGGGTCGGTGGGCACCTACGCGCACGTCGCCCCGCAGATCGAGGAGGAGGTCGCCGCCGCCTGGGGCTGGCAGGCCGCGCCCGTCACCAACCAGACCCTCGCCCGCGACCGGCACGCGGAGGTCCTGGCGGCCCTCGCCATCCTGGGGACCACGCTGGAGAAGATCGCGGTGGAGATTCGCCACCTCCAGCGCTCGGAAGTGCGCGAGGCGATGGAGCCCTTCGGCAAGGGGCAGACGGGCAGCTCCTCCATGCCGCACAAGAAAAACCCCATCCTGACCGAGAACGTGACGGGCTTCGCGCGGCTGCTGCGCGGCTACCTCGCCGCCGGGCTGGAGAACGTGGCCCTGTGGCACGAGCGCGATATTTCCCATTCCAGCGCCGAGCGCATCATCCTGCCCGACGCCACGAGCGCCGCGAGCTACGCCACCCGCCGCCTGACCGGGGTGGTGCGTGATCTGGTGGTCTTCCCGGAGCGGATGCTGCGGAACTTGAACGATCTCGGCGGGCTGGTCTTTTCCCAGCGGGTGCTGCACGCCCTGATCGACGAGAAGGGCATGAGCCGCGAGGCCGCCTACGACCTCGTGCAGCGCCATGCCCTGCGCAGCTGGGAGACGGGCGAGGGCCTGCGCGAGCTGCTGGGCGCGGACGAGGCCAACCCGCTGAGCCCGGACGAGCTGAACGCCGCCTTTGACCTGGGGTGGTACCTGCGGCATGTGGACGCGATCTACGCCCGCTTCGGGCTGTGAGGGGGAAAGGATGAGCGACCCAGTTTCCGTCGCCCTCGTCGGCGGCGACACCCCCCAGGGGGCCGAGTTCCTGCGGCTGGCGTTGGCGCACCCAGGGCTGGAAGTCACCGGGGTGAGCGCCCGCGCCCAGGCCGGGCAGCCCATCGCGGAGCTCTATCCCACCCTGCGCGCAGTCACCCGCCTGAGCTTCCGCGCCGCCGCCGGGCTGGAAGAGGCCGATGTGCTGGTGCTGGCGGACACGGCAGAGGGCGGCCCCCAGGAGGGCACCCGCCTGACGCTGGACCTCACGGGCCGCCGGGTGGCCGAGGCCCTGACCCCCGGTTCGGGCTGGGTGTATGGCCTGCCGGAGCGGACGCGGGGGGCGTTGCGCGGGGCCACGCGGGTGGCGGTGCCCGGCGACCTCACCACTGCCGCCGTGCTGACGCTCGCGCCGCTGCTGGAGCAGGGAGTGCTGCTGCCGCGTGGCCTGCGCCTGACCGAACTGCGGGGAGCGCCCGCACCCGCCTTTGCCGTGGGGCACGCTCAGGCCGATGAGATTGCCCGCGCCCTGCCGGGCCGCTTTCCGCTGGAGTTCACGGCGGCGGGGTTGCCGGGGCTGAATGGGCTGCTGCTCCTCGCGGAAGCCTGGGTTCCCGACGGCTACAGCGAACGCGACGTGTGGAGCGCCTACCGCGAGGCGTATGCGGGCGAGGCTTTTGTGCGGCTGTTGCCGGGCGACCCACCCGACCCCGCCCGGCTGCGCGGTACCCCCTTCATCGAGCTGGGCACCTGCCTCGACCTCGACTCGGGCCGCGTGCTGCTGACGGCGGCGCTGGACCCCCGGGGGCGTGGGAGTGCCGCGCAGGCGCTCCAGAGCCTCAACCTCGCGCTGGGTCAGCCGGAGGGAACCGGGCTGGGATTCACCGGGCTGCTGCCCTGACCCCTACGCCGGATGCGGCGGCACCCGCACGATGCTGAGCATGTACCGCCCCAGGGCCTGAATCGCCAGGTAGAAGTGCTCGAAGTCAATGGGCTTGACCACGTAACTCGCCGCGTGCGCCTGGTAGGAGCGCAGGATGTCCTCGTCGGCCTGGCTGGTCGTCAGCACGATCACCGGGATGGTCATCAGGTGGGGGTCGCGCTTGAGGTCTTCAAGCACCTCCAGCCCGTTCTTGCGCGGCATGTTGATGTCGAGCAGGATCACGTCGGGGCGCGGGCAGGTTTCATAGCCGGGGGCGCGGCGCAGGAAATCGAGGGCCTCGACCCCGTCGCGGGCCACGTGCAGGCAGTTGGCGATGCCCGCCGCCGCGAACGCCTCCTGGGTCAGGATGATGTCGGGCTCGCTGTCCTCGACCAGCAGAATCTCGATGGGGGTCGCGCTCGCCAGGGGGTGTGGGGGGTCTGCCGTGCTCATGGGGGGCTCCTGTCCTGTCTGCCCCCAGTCTGCGGGCCGGACCCGTCCCCCACGCTGAGCGGCGCTTCACACGGGCGCAACCCAGCCTTGACCTGGCCTTGACGGTCGTGCCCGCTCGGCCCCGCCCCCAGCCCTGCCGTACCCTGACCCCATGAACCTGCTGCAAGGTGCCCTGGGCGGCACCAGTTTTCCCGACCCCGAACGGCTGCTCGCGGACCTGAGCTGGGAGGACGCCTCCCGCCCGGTGATCGGCGTGCCCTATACCCTGGCCGACCTCCTCGCGCACCTCGGGGTGACCGCCCGCGCCAGCCTCGACCTCGCGGCGGGGCGGGCCGAGCAGTGGCCCGACGACCTCGACCCCTGGCCGGGGGTCATGGACGAAGCCGGGTTCCGCACCCTCCTCGTAGAACTGCGGCTGGGGCTGACCGAGGCCCGCGCCCTGGCCGATTCGCCCTCCGACCGGGCGCGGGACATCCTGACCGACCTTGCCGCGCACAGCGCCTACCACTGGGGCCAGGTCGCGCTGCTGCGGCGGGTGCTGGGCCTCTGGCCGGAGGGCGAGTGACCGCCCCGCTCGTCCGGGTGGGCACCCTCAACCCCGCCAAGCTGCGCCCGGTCGCGGAGGTCTTCGCGGCGTGGTGGCCCGGCGCGGCGGTGGAGGGAGTCGCGGTGCCCAGCGGCGTGCCCGAACAACCGCTGGGCGAGGCGCAGACCCGCGCGGGGGCGTTGAATCGGGCGCGGGCGGCGCTGGCCCATCTGCCCAGCGGGGATGGGTGGGGCGTGGGGCTGGAGGGCGGCGTGGAGGTGGCGGGCGACGAGGCCCGGCTTTTCGGGGTGGTGGCGGTCGCCCGGCGGCACTCGGGCGGGGTCCAAATGGAGTGGTCCCGCACCGCCGACCTGCGCCTGCCCCCTGAGGTCGCGCGGCGGGTGCGGGGCGGCGAGGAACTCGGCCCAGTGATGGACGCGCTGCTGGGCACATCGGGCATCAAGCGGGGCGTGGGCAGCGTGGGCGTGCTGACGGGCGGCCTGCTGACCCGCGCGGACGTGTGGCGGCAGGCCGTGATCCTGGCCGCGACGCCCCTGCGCGGGGCTTCCGGGCTGTACCCTGGGGCATGACGAGCGAACCGCAGGTGGTCAACAACGAGGCCGAGAACCGTTACGAGCTGCGGGAGGGCGACGAGGTGCTGGGGTTTGCCGAGTACCGCCCGGCGGGTCAGGCCCTGATGTTCAGCCACACCGAGATCGACCCCGCCCACGAGGGCAAGGGCCTGGGCTCGCGGCTGGTGCGCGGTGCCCTGGACGACGCCCGCGCCCAGGGCCGGGAGGTCGTGCCCATGTGCCCTTTCGTGGCGTCGTACATCCGCGAGCACCGCGAGTACGTGGACCTCGTGCAGCCGGGGCAGCGCGGGGTGTTCGGGCTGTAATTGACAGGACGGGAAGCCCCCTCGCCCGAGCGACGAGAGGTCTTCTTCTGTTCCCAGTTCCTACGTGGTTTCAGGCTTGACCGTCGGGCCGCCCTCGTTCAGGTCGGCCTCGGCCCGCTGCTTGATGGGGTTGCGCTCGGTGACCCTCGTCTCGGCTTCCGAGCCGGGCACGGTGGGGGCACCCGGCACCGGGGCGGGGAGCAGGCGGCCCCCGAGGGCCAGCAGGTCGGCGGTGAGCTGCGGGGCGAGGGCCTGGGCATAGCGCAGCAGCAGGGCGGGACCGCCCACCATCGTCTCGGCGTCGCCGCGCACCAGGGCGTCCACGATGCGGCGGGCGGCCTCGGCGGCGTCGAGCGAGAGGACCGGGGCGTTGTCCACGGTGGCGAAGAGGGCGTATTCCTTCTCGGCCTGCCCGGTGACTCCGGCGTGGCGGGGGCTGCCGGTCCGCATCAGGCCGGGGCAGACGGTGGTGACGCCCACCCCCTCCCGCGCGAGTTCGGAGCGCAGGGCCTGCCCCAGCCCTGCCACCGCAAACTTGCTCACCGAGTACGGCGCGAGGTGCGGCACGCCGACCTTGGCCCCCACCGACGCCACGATCAGCACCCGCCCGCCCCGCGCCCGCAGGAAGGGCAGCGCGGCCCGCGTCAGCCGCAGCGGGGCCAGGGTGTTGACCTCCAGCGACTCGCGGAAATGCTCCTCGGTCATGTTCTCCAGCGGCCCCACCGTGATGATTCCGGCGTTGTTCACGACCACGTCGAGGCGGCCGTGCTGCCGGTTGGCCTCCTCGACCGCGCGGCGCACGTCGGCGTCCACCGTCACGTCGCCGGTCACGGTGTGGACGGTGGCCCCCCGCCCCCGCAGGTCGGCGGCGGCGCGGTCGAGGTCGGCGGCGGTGCGGGCAAGCAGGGTCAGGCGGGCGCCCCGCGCGGCGAACTCACGGGCCAGGGCCAGTCCCAGACCACGCGAGCCTCCACTGATCAGGACACTGCGGCCCCGCAGGTCGAAGGGCGCATTCAGCAGGCGGCGGGCGCTCAGCAGCCCCACCCCGGCAGCCAGCAGCAGACGCTTGGGCACTCTCATACCCCCGAGTGTGCCCCTCCCCCGCCCGCGAACTCCCTAGAGTGAAGGCATGAATAACCCGCCTGCCCCCTCTCTCTTCGAGCGCATCATCGCCCGCGAGCTGCCCGCCGACGTCGTGTACGAGGACGACCGCTTTGTCGCCATCCGTGACATCGCGCCCAAGGCCCCCATCCACCTGCTGGTGATTCCGAAAAAGGTCACCACCCGCGTGGACGAGATCACCGACCCCGCCGAGATGGGCGAGCTGTGGCTGACCGCCGTGCGGGTGGCGCAGCAGCACGCAGCCGACTTCCGGCTGGTCGTGAACTGTGGGGCCGGGGCCGGGCAGATGGTCTTCCACACCCACGTCCACATCCTGGCCGGATGGGACGGGGCACCGGGGAGCGACGTGCTGTGATTCTGCAACCCTTTCAGGCCATCCTCTTCGACCTTGACGGGGTGCTGGTCGACAGCGAGGAGCTGGCGAACGGGGTGTGGGTGGAGCTGCTCGCCCAGCACGGGCTGACGCTCGACCGCGCCCGGTTCATGAGCCGGGCCGTGGGCAGCACCCACGCGGCCCTCTTCGACTGGCTGCGGTTGGAATACGGCTGGGAGCGGCCGGAGGGCTTCCTCCCCGACCTCGACGCGCGGCTGGCGCGGGCCTTTCACGCGACCCCCGCCATCGAGGGCGCGGCCGACACGCTGGTGGCCCTGCGGCGGGCGGGACTCCCCTTCGCGGTGGCGAGCAACAGTCTCCGCGCCCGGCTGCACCTCAAGCTGGAGGCAGCGGGGCTGGCCCTGCTGGTGGGCGAGCACGCCTACGACCCCGCGCATGTGGGAGGCCGGGGCAAGCCGCAGCCGGACCTGTACGCCTACGCCGCCGAGCGCTTAGGCGTCTCCCCCGCCCGCTGCCTCGTCGTGGAGGACAGCGTGACGGGCGTGCTGGCAGGAGTCAGTGCCGGGGCGACCGTGTGGGGCCTCCTCGCGGGCGGGCACGTTCACCCCGACAGTGCGGCGGCGCTGCGGGAGGCCGGAGCGGTGCGCGTGCTGAACGACCACGCGGAGTTGCGGGCGGCGCTGGGGCTGACGGTGGTGGCGTAGAGCGAGGGGAGGACGGCCCACCGCCTCTACGCCATCGGCAGCTCGATCATGCCGCCCTCTTCCCTACGCCCCTCCATGCGGGCGGTCACGGCGAGGCCGGTCGGCGTCTGGGCGAGGCCGCCTTCGGCCGTCTCACGCAACTCGGCGGGCATCAGGCGGCCCACCGAGGCCATCGCGCCCACCACCTCGTCGGGCGGGATGAAGGATTCCAGCTGCGCGAGGGCGAGTTGCGCCGCGCTCACCGCGTGGACGGCAAAGAAAGCGTTGCGGCTCACGCAGGGCACCTCCACGTAGCCGCCCACCGGGTCGCACACCAAACCGATGGTGTTCATCAGGGCGAGGCTGGCGGCGTGAACGGCGGCGCGGGGGGTGCCCCCCAGCAGTTCCACGACGGCGGCGGCGGCCATCGCGGCGCTCGACCCGATCTCGGCCTGGCACCCGCCCGCCGCGCCCGAGATGAACATGCGCTTGCTGATCGCCTTGCCCACCCCGGCGGCGAGAATCATGGGGTCCACCAGCCGCTCGTCGGGGAGGCCGAGGTGGTCGGCCACCCCGAGCAAGGCCCCCGGAATGGTCCCGGCACTGCCCGCCGTCGGCGCGGCGACGATGCGGCCCATGCGGGCGTTTTCCTCGTTCACGGCCATCGCGTAGGCCTGCACCCGCTTCAGCAGCGGGGCGTTGAGCGCGTCGGGCGCGTCCCACAGGCCCTTGGCGTTCCAGCCCACCATCCCGGTGATGCTCTTCGCGTCCGAAGCCAGGCCGCGCTCCACCGACGCCCGCATCTCCCCGATGCGGCGGCGCATCTCGGCGCGGATGTCGGCGGGGTCCAGGCCCGTCTCGGCGCAGTCCTGCGCGAGGACCCACGCGGAGGCGGGGGCCGGGGCATTCATCAGGTCGTGCAGGGTGGTCATGGGGGGAGCCTCCTCCAGAGGGGTCTAAGGGTCGGAGAGTCGAAGGGTCTGAGGGAACTGGGCGCCGAGCTTCTTAGACCCTTCGACCTTTTGACCCTGAGACGGCGGCGAGAGCCGCCTAGCCGTCCATCAATTTGGGCAGCAGGCGCACCCAGTCGGCATCAGGCCAGCGGCCGAAAAAGGCCAGGGCCTCGGGGCTGAGGGGCGCGTCGAGTTCGATGGCGACGAGGGCCTGTCCGCCCCGCGCGGCGCGGGTGCAGGTCAGGGTGGCGATATTGACCCCGTCGGCAGCGACCGTAGCCGCGATGCGGGCGATCATGCCCACCGCGTCGGTGTAGCGCAGCAGCAGGGTGGGAGCCGCCCCGCTGAAGTTCACGCCGAGGCCCTGCACGTGGGTCACCAGAATGACGCCGCCGCCCGTGGAGCTGCCCTGCACGGTGACGCGTCCGCTGTCGCCCTGCACCTCGATCTGCGCGGTGTTGGGGTGCACGTCCCCGAGGTCCACGTCGCGGAACTCGACGGTCAGCCCCGCGGCCTCCGCCTCCTCGAAAGCGCGGGGCAGGCGAGGATCGTCCGGGGCGTAGCCCAGCAGCCCCGCCACCAGCGCGAGGTGCGTGCCGTGGCCCCGGCCCGTCTTGGCGAAGCTCGCGTGCAGGCCGATCACGGCCCGGCGCGGGGCCTCACCCAGCAGGTGGTGGGCCACCAGCCCCAGGCGGCAGGCCCCCGCCGTGTGGCTGCTGCTCGGCCCGATCATCACGGGGCCGATCATGTCGAGAAGGGACATGGGGGAAGTATAGGCAACCCCCATGAGGGGCGTCCGGGGCGGGGGGACGCGGAAAACGGCGAAGGGCCGCCGCTGCAACTCAAGCGGCGGCCCTCGCGGTCGGCTTTACTGGTCTTCGCTGCCGTCCGTCAGCTCCGAGAGGTTCTCTCGCAGCTCCTCCAGCTTGCCTTGCCCGGCCCCTTCCGAGAGGCCGTTGGCGTCCATGTTGCCGGTCGCGCCCTGCATGGCTTCCTCGACGATCTCGGTCTGGTTGGTCGCGTAAGTGTGGCCCTGGTCCTGGGTGGGGTCCGTGGTGGTGCGGTCGTCGGTCATGCCCCAGGGTGGGCCGGGCGGGGGCGGGGGCGGATGTGGAGGACGCGGCGACGAATCTTAATCCAGCGCCGAGAGCAGCGCCCGACCACTCGTTCCCGGCTGCCCCAGCGCGGCGCGGGCAAGGGGAAGGCGAACCCGGTTCGGCGCGTGGGCGAAGAGCCGGAGCATGGTGCGGGCCAGTGCCCCCGCATCCGTGCGCGGCGCGAGAAAGCCGTGCCACTGGTCGGCGGGCAGGCGGAAAAAGGCGGAGAAGAAGGCGGGGAGTGCGTCCCCCGGCAGGGCCAGCAACGCGTCCACCCCCAGCAGGGCGACCTCGCGGGCGGCGCGGCGCTCCTGGGGCCACAGGGCCTCCCACCCGGCGCGGGTAGCGGCAGCGGGGCCACAGGCGGCCAGCGTTTCCGCGACCGCCCCCGCCACCACGGGCGCGTCGGCCAGCGCCCCGGCCACCTGAAAGCCGCTCACCGGATGCACCAGCCCCGCCGCCGACCCGAAGGCCAGCCAGGGACCGGGCCGGGGGGCCGCCGTGTTCATGGGAAAGGCGACCCACTCGACGTGCTCGACCTCGCGCGGGGGCGTGCCCTGGGCGGCGAGGCGGGCACGTAGGCGCTCACGCAGCAGCGAGCGCGTGACCCCAGGCCGGGCGATCAGGCTGGTCTCCTCCACGAGGTAGCGGTCCCCGCCCAGGTGCATGGTGTACAGGAAGGTCGGCTGGGCGCGGACCTCGGCGGGCGGGAGGTGCCCAGCGCGGTAATCCATCCAGACCATGCCGCCGGGAGGACCGGGGGGGCGGTCAAACTGCGCGACCACGCCGTAAGCCGTCTGGAGGGCCGCGCCGCCCGGCCTCACCGGGGCACCCAGACTCCCGCCGTGGCCTCCTGCATCCACGACGACAAAAGCCCGCCACGTCTCGCCGTCCGTGCCGCGAACCTCCCAGCCCTCCCCCACCCGGTCGGCTCCGGTAACCTGGCCGCGCGTCCAGCACAGGCCATTCCCCGCCCGCGCCAGCAGGCCCTCCAGCAGCCGGGCATTGTCCAGCAGGGCGTAGGGCCGCAGCAGGGGTGTCGCCTCGGCCCCGGCATAGACGCGCACGTCGCTCCAGACCTGCGCGAGGGCGTCCCGTGCGGGCGCAGGTACCTCGTCCAACCACGCGCCGTAGGTCGCCGGAAAGGGGCGGGGCAGGTGCGGGGCCACCAGGCGCACGCTCAGGCCCCGCGCGGCGCACGCAGCCGCCAGCGCGACCCCCGCCGGGCCTCCTCCCACGACCAGCACGTCCGTGCCTCCCACCGTCATCCCCGGCAGGCTAGCGTGGGAGGCGAGCGTGGGAGTGTGGGGGTTCGTGCGGCCGGGCTGACGGCGGGTGCGCTCCGGCTCAAGGCCGCCTCAAGCCCGAGTGTGCCCCCCATGCCAGCCGGGAGACGGCCTGCCCGCTAGCCTCCCCACATGTCTTCCCGTTCTGCTCGCCGCCTGCTGCCCGCCCTGGGGCTGCTCGCCCTCGGCCTGACCCTCGCCGCCTGCTCGGGCCAGACGGCCGGGGCGGGTGCCCAGGGCCTCCTTAACGCGGCCGTCAGCACCCGTGGGCTGGAGGTCACCCGCGACCAGCGCTACGGTCCCGACGCCCGCAACGTGCTCGACGTGTACGCGCCGCCGAACGCGCGGAATGCCCCGGTGGTGCTGTTTGTCCACGGCGGCTCGTGGCAGAGCGGTGACAAGGAGGGACACAAGTTCGTCGGCGAGAGCCTCGCGCGGGCGGGGTACGTGACGGGCGTGATGAACTACCGCCTCGCGCCGCAAAACCGCTACCCCGCCTATATCCAGGACACCGCCGCCGCGCTGCGGTGGATGCGCGACAACGCGGCCAAGTTCGGCGGCAACCCCGACAGCCTCTTCGTGAGCGGGCACTCGGCGGGGGCCTTCAACGCGGTGGAGGCGGTCGTGAACGAGCGCTGGCTGCGCGAGGCGGGCGTGCCCATCCGGGCCGTGCGCGGCGTGATCGGCATTGCGGGGCCGTACTCTTACGACTTCCGGGACTTCCAGAGCCGGGTCGCCTTCCCCGAGGGCGGCACCCCCGACGAGATCATGCCCGACCGCCACGTGCGCCCCGACGCGCCGCCCCACCTGCTGCTGGTGGCCGAGAACGACACCACCGTCCACCCACAGAACGCCCTGAATATGGAAGCCGCCTTGAAGCGGGCCGGGGTTCCCGTGACCCGCACGGTCCTGCCGCGCCTCAACCACATCACGGTCGTGGGGGCGCTAGCCCGGCCGCTGACCTTCCTGGGGGGCACGCGGCAGACGGTGATCGACTTTATCGAGGCGCACCGGTTGAAGTGAGGGCAGACTGAGGGAGATGCGTCCCCTCTCCCCTTCTGCTCCCTGGAAAGGCCCCGTGGTTGCCGGACTGGGCTTCCTGACCGTCTGGGCGCTGTGGCCGCTGATCTGGCTGGGACTGAGTTTCGGCTCTCTCCGCACTCAGGAGACGGACGCCGCGCCTCTGCTTTGGGCTGCGCCCGGCGCCTTCCTGAGCGGACTGGTCAGGGTTAGCGGGGCACCTCATCAGATTGACGGTCGGTACCTGTTGCGCTCGGAGGACAACCTGGACCGTAAGCTCAGGAGCGCAGGCTGGACGTTTGTCGACCAGATGGGGGCGAGCCGCTTCTACCACCAGAGCGAGGCGAGACTCACGACGACCTGCCGCCAGTTCAGCCGGTACTTCTCGGTCTGCAACGCTGTAACAAAAGACTGAACCTCAGGCCGGGGCCACCGCCACCTGCGGCACCAACTGCCGCCAGCTCTGCACATTGCCCACCTGCACCGTCACGAAGCGCTCCAGCGCCCGCCACAGCGCGGGCCGCTCGTCTTCCGGCACGGGGTGCTCCATGCTGACCCGCACCGAGCGGCGCACGACGTTCCGCAGGAAGTCCAGGCTGGCCGGGGGGTAGGTGGGCAGGCTGGAGCAGTCTCCGCACAGCAGTTGCCCCCCCAGCGGGTCGGGGTGTGCCGGGTCGGGAGCGCCGCAGCGGGCGCAGCGCGAAGTCTGGAGGACGAAGCCCGCCAGCCCCAGCAGCTTGTAACTCATCACCAGGGCCACCCACTCGGGGTCCGGCTGGTGCGAGACGCCGCGCAGCGCCCCGGCAAACAGGTCGAAGGCCTGCTCGGAGAACTCGCCCTCCTGAAACAGGGCGTCGGCGAGTTCAGCCATCAGGTGCGCAAAAGCGTAGCGCTCCGGCTCGGCCAACCGGGGAAGTGCCCCTTCCAGCACCGCCTGCTGCACGGTGGCGAGGTCGGCCTGCGGGGTCTGGTAAAGCTGCACGCCGACGTGGTGAAAGAGGTTCAGGCGGCTGCTCAGGGCGCCGCGCACGCCCCCCCGCGCGATGGCCTTGACCTTGCCCTGCGGGGTCAGCAGCGTCACGATGATGTCCCCGGCGGGCGTGACCCGCCGCCGGATCACGATGCCGCTGCGGTTGGCGCTGCGCGATCTCACAGCCCGCAGTCTAGGACGGCGGGCGCGGGGCGAGGGGGCGAGCGGGCACGGTTGGGGGACGCCCGCCCCCTGCGTGACGAACGGCTGAAACTCCCCCCACGTTCGGGCCGGATAGCCTCCCGTACACTCGTCCTCATGAGCGACACGCCCCCCAAGAACCACAGCGCCCGCGACGTGTTGCGGGAACTGTTTCCGGAGTCGTACCGCGAACTGTTCGGGGAGGCGCAGGGCCAGGACTCGCCCCTGACCCTGGGCCTCTACCCGGTGGCAGACGGACGGCTCGCCCTCGTGCACGGTGACCAGCTCGCCGAGTTCACCCCGCTGGACCCCAAGGGCAAGAACGCCCTGCACTGCGACCTGTGCCACTTTACCCGCTCGCGGCAGGAGGCGGCCTTTTACCGGGTGGTGATCGCGGCAAGGCGGACCCGCTACGTGACCCTGTGCCTGGACACGGCAGCCTGCCAGCGCCGGGCCGGAACGCGCGGGCTGGCGACCCTCGCCGACCGCATCTTCCCTATTGAGCCGAGTTACGCGGACTGAGCGGGGAGGGGAAGCCTGACCCTGGTGGCGACTGGTCACTGGCGACTGGCGACCCCCCATGCCGTACCCTGCCCACATGGATACCGTCTGGGCCGAACTGGAGCTGATGCGTGGGCTGCTCGCCGCCTTCGTCCTCAGCGGGCTGATCGGCTGGGAGCGCGAGCAGCTCGGCCGAGGGGCGGGCCTGCGGACCTACATCCTGATCGGGGTCAGTGCGGCCCTCTTCGTGGTGCTGGCCGACACCCTGATCGTGCGCTTCGGGGACAACTCCGAGCTGGTGCGCTTCGACCTCGTCGGGGTGCTGGGCGCGGTCGTCAGCGGGGTGAGCTTCCTGGGGGCCGGGGCGATCTTCTCGGACCGCAGCAGCGGGCAGGCCAAGGGGCTGACGACCGCCGCTGGAATGCTCGCCACCGCCGGGGTAGGCGTGGCCTGCGGCCTGCACCTGTATGTGCTGGCGACCGGATCGACCCTCCTGATTCTGTTCACCCTGGGCGTGTTGGGACGGCTGGCCGATCGGCATAAGCCGGAAGGGGAGCGGGGACACTGAGCCGGAGGAAGGCTCTCTCGCTCCAGATTGGATACAATATCCAGGTGCCTCCCTCCTTCGAGCGCCCCAGCTTGGTCCGCGACGGTGTGTATGACCACCTGCGCCGGGCGGTGCTGGACGGCGACTTTCTGCCCGGCGAGCGGCTGGGCGAGGCCGAACTGGGCCAACGCCTGGGCGTGAGCCGGACCCCGGTGCGCGAGGCGGTGATGCGCCTGACGCAAGAAGGGCTGCTCGTCGCGGAAGCGAACAAGGGCGTGCGGGTGCGGCAGGTCAGCGCCGAGGAGGCCCGCGCCACCTACGTGGTGCGCGAGGAACTCGACGGGTTGGCGGCGGCGCTCGCGGCGGCGAACCACACCGCCGAGGACGCCCGGCACCTGGAGGAGGCACTCGCCCGGCTCGGCGCGGCGCGGACGGAGGACTACCGGGTGCAGACCCGGTTGGACCTCGCCTTTCATGCGGCGGTGACGGCGGCGGCGCACAACCTTCCCCTGGCGGAACTGGCGCGGGGCCTGGAGCAGCGCGTGGCCCTGATCAAACACCAGACCCGCACCTACAACGCCCACCCGGACACGGCGGCGGGGCACACGGCGATTCTCGCGGCGGTGCTCGCCCGCGACGCGGAGGCGGCCAGAGAAGCCGCCCGGCGCCATGTCCGCACCTTCGCCCCCCTCGTGCTGGAGAACCTCGGAGTCAGACCGCATGCTTGACCAGATTTACCGCAAGGCCGTCCTGACCGTCTCAGGACAGAAGTTTGTCGAAGACCTCGTGCGCTCGCGCGGCTGGGGAATGGCCCAACGCTTCGTGGCGGGCGAGGACGCCTCCTCCGCCATCCGCGCCGTGCAGGACCTGAGCCGGGACGGGATTCTCGGGAACCTCGACCTCCTTGGGGAATTCGTCGCCTCTCCTGAGGCCGCCAACGACTTCGCCGGGAAAGTGCTTCACCTGCTCGACGAGGCGCACGCGGCCGGGCTGACCCCCTACGTCAGCGTGAAGCTCTCCAGCGTGGGCCAGGGCCAAACCGTTGAGGGCGAGGACCTCGGCCTGAGCAACGCCCGGCGCATCGTGGGGCGGGCCAAGGAATACGGCGGGTTCGTGTGCCTCGACATGGAGGACCACCCCCGCGTGGACCAGACCCTCGCGCAGTTCCGCCTCCTCGTGAACGAGTTCGGGCACGCGCATGTCGGTACCGTCCTCCAGAGCTACCTCTACCGCTCGGAGACCGACCGGGACAGCCTCGACGACCTGCGGCCCAACCTGCGGATCGTGAAGGGCGCGTACCTGGAACCCGAGTCGGTCGCCATGCCCGACAAGGCCGACGTGGACGCGAGCTACCGACGCCTGGTGTACGCGCACATGAAGGCCGGGAACTATGTCAACGTCGCCACCCACGACGAGTCCATCATCGAGGACGTGAAGCTCTTTGCCCTCGCGCACGGGGTCAGCAAGGACGCCTTCGAGTTCCAGATGCTCTACGGCATCCGGCGCGACCTGCAACAGGACCTCGCGCGGCAGGGCTACCGGGTGCGGGCGTATATCCCCTACGGGCGCGACTGGTACCCCTACTTCTCCCGCCGCATCGCGGAAACGCCGCGCAACGCCGTCTTCGTGCTGCGCGGGATGCTCAAGGGCTGAAGGCGGCAGCGGGCGTGCTGTATCCCGACGGCGGCCACGTGAACGGCTTCTACCTGGGGCAATTCCTGGGAATGTTGGGCTGGCGCTCCGGGCAGGCGGCGCACCCGCTGACCTATCTCGACCCCGACAGCGAGGTGGGGCTGGACACGCTGGCAGCGCTGCTGCTGCCGCACCTCGACGCGCTGGGCGAGGCGCAGGAAGCGGCGCTGGCCCGCACCTGGGCCTACGCGATGGCCGAGTTCGACGACCGCGACCTGGGCTGGTTCCTGCTGGGCCGCCTGCCCGAACCGCCCCGGCACCCCCGCGCCTTTCTCACGGGCCTCGCCCGCCGCCTCTTTCCGGGCGGCCTGCCCGACCCTGACCCCCACGCCCGGCGGCTCGACCGCCCGCAGGACTCCCTCTTCGACCTCGTGCCGCCGCTGACACGCGGCCCCCGGAGTGCCCCATGATCAAAGTTCAGGACTACCGCCCTCAACCTTTCACCGACTTTACCCAGCCCGAGAACGTGCAGGCCTATCAGGAGGCGCTGAAAAAGGTCCGCGCTGAACTCGTCGGCAAGCATTACCCCCTCGTCATCAACGGCGAGCGGGTGGACACCGCCGAGCGGCTCACCTCGCTCAACCCCTGCGACACCTCGGAAGTCGTCGGCACAACGGCCAAGGCCACCATCGAGGACGCGCAGCGTGCCCTGGACGGCGCCTGGGCCGCCTTCGAGAGCTGGAAGAAGTGGGACATGGACGCCCGCGCCCGCATCCTGCTCAAGGCCGCCGCGATCCTCAAGCGCCGCCGCCTCGAAGCGTGTGCGCTGATGAGCATCGAGGTTGGCAAGAACTATGCCGAGGCCGACGTGGAAGTCGCCGAGGCCATCGACTTTCTGGAGTATTACGCCCGCTCCGCGATGAAGTACGCGGGCTTCGGCGCCGCCGAGACGACCTGGTTCGAGGGCGAGGAAAACGGCCTGCTGTACCTGCCCCTCGGCGTGGGCGTGAGCATCAGTCCCTGGAACTTCCCCTGCGCGATCTTCATCGGGATGGCCGCCGCGCCGATCGTGGCCGGGAACTGCGTGATCGCCAAGCCCGCCGAGGATTCCGGATTGATCGCCGGATTCATGGTGGACATCATGCTGGAAGCGGGGCTGCCCGCCGGGGTGCTGCAATTCCTGCCGGGCGTCGGCAAGGAGGTGGGCGAGTACCTCACCACCCACGCGCGGACGCGCTTCATCACCTTCACCGGGTCGCGGGCGGTCGGCCTGCACATCAACGAGGTCGCCGCCAAGACCATGCCCGGCCAGAAGTGGATCAAGAAGGTGATCCTGGAACTCGGCGGCAAGGACGCGCTGATCGTGGACGAGACGGCCGACCTGGAAGTCGCCGTGACCGCCGCCGCGCAGGGCGCTTTCGGCTTCAACGGCCAGAAGTGCAGCGCCATGAGCCGCCTGATCGTGGTGGACGAGGTGTATGACCGGGTGGTGAACGCCTTCGTGGAACGCGCGAAGTCGCTCAAGATCGGCACGGGCGAGGAGAACGCCAACGTGACCGCCGTGGTCAACCAGATGAGCTACGACAAGATCAGCGGCTATCTGGAACTGGCCCCGCAGGAGGGCCGGGTGCTGCTGGGCGGCCAGCCTCTGCGTGAGGTGAACGGCAAGCAGGGCTACTACCTCCAGCCCACCATCGTGGGCGACGTGGACGCGCACGCCCGGATCGCGCAGGAGGAGATCTTCGGGCCGGTGGTCAGCGTGATGCGGGCGCGGGACTGGAACCACGCGCTGGAGATCGCCAACTCGACCGAGTACGGGCTGACGGGCGGCGTGATCAGCAACAAGCGCGAGCGGCTGGAGCAGGCGCGGCACGAGTTTGAGGCCGGGAACCTGTACTTCAACCGCAAGATCACCGGGGCCATCGTGGGCGTGCAGCCTTTTGGCGGGTACTACATGAGCGGCACAGATTCCAAGGCGGGTGGGCCGGACTACCTCGCCAACTTCCTGCAACTCAAGAGCGTGACCGAGCGCTGGTGAGCTAAAGGCAGAATCAACATTGAAGGGCGGGCGCCGTGATGGGTCGCCCGCCCTTCCCTCAGGTGACGTGGAGCCGGATGGACACAGAAGGATAGGCGATTGCGCCGCGCTCCGGGGCGAATGTGTGGACAGGCATGCGGCATTTCCCCGACTCACAGTACGAATCTGACTGATTTTTGACCGATTCCAAAGCTGTCTAGACCGTGTAGGAGTGTACTTCTCACTACGCTCTAGTATTCGCCCCACATTCCATTCATCTGAACGGGACATTCCTCCCAGTTCCTTCCACACCGGGGACCGGTGCGGCCGCCTTCGTCTATCGCCTTCTCGCTTTTCCAGAGGTTTCCATGACGCACACCCGCACCCTGCTCGCCGCCACCCTCGCCCTGACGCTCGCCGCCTGCGGCCAGCAGACCCAGGCCCCGGCGCCCGTTGCCGCGACGCCCGCTCCCACCGCCGACGAGGCCATCGCGGGCGCGTACCTCGTGGGGTTCAGGGAGAATGCGCTGGGGGCGCAGAGCCTGGGTGCCCAGGAGCTGGCGGCGCAGGCACAGCTTCAGGCGCAGGCCATCACGGCGGCGGGCGGCGTGCTGACCAGCCAGTGGGCCGAGATCAGCGCGGCGGCGGTGCGCCTCAGCCCCGAGGCGCTGCGCAAGCTGGAGGGCAACCCCCTGGTGGAGTACGTGGAGCCCGACCTCAAGCGGGTCGCGCTGGGTCGCCGCAGCGGAACGACCGACGCGCAGGGGGGCGGCGGCCTGAGCGCCCAGGGCCTCTCGGCGCAGGCCACCCCGGTCTACACCGCGAGCGGCGAGACCACCTGGGGCGACACCGCGCTGAAGGTGCCCACCCTGCGGGCCAGCAACTACACCGGGGCGGGCGTGGCGGTGTGCATCGGCGACACCGGAATTGACGGCAACCACCCCGAGTTCGGCAAGAAGCTCAAGGGCTTCAAGAACTTCACGGGTGAAGCAGGCCGCGACAACGCCTACCTCCTGAACGACGTGAACGGGCACGGCACGCACGTTGCCGGAACGGTATTTGCCCAGTACGGGACGGGCACCGGGGCAAGCGGGCAGCAGGACGGTATGGACGCGAACGGCGTGGTCGGCGTGGCGACGGGCGTGAACCTCTACATGGCCCGCGTGCTGGGCGACGACGGCTCGGGCAGCTCCAGCGGCATCATCAACGGGGTAAACTGGTGCGCCGCGCAGCTCAAGTCGCAGGGCGGCACCGAGGCCAAGGTCGTGATCAGCCTGTCTCTCGGCGGGGGCCGCGCCAGCAAGACCGAGCAGCGGGCCTACACCAGCGTCTACAACAAGGGCGCACTGATCATCGCCGCAACGGGCAACGACGGCGCCGCCGTCTCCTACCCCGCCGCCTACACCAACGTGGTGGGCGTGGGGGCGATCGACGACGCGGAAACCAAGGCCGACTTCTCCAACTTCGGCACCCAGGTCGATCTGGTCGGCCCCGGCGTGAGCGTGCTCAGCTCGGTGCCGCTGGGCCACGGGACCAAGGCGAGCGCCTCGGGCGGCGGCGTGACCTTCACGGACGTGCAGGCCGCTGACCTCAGCGCCAAGGCCACCTTCACGGGCACCGTGGTCGCGGCGGGCGGCACGAACAACGAGTTCTGCGGCGTCGGCACCCGCAACGCGGCCCTCAGCGGCAATATCGCCCTGATTTCGCGCGGCACCTGCTCCTTCGAGGAAAAGGTCGCCAACGCGGTCGGCAGCGGCGCCAAGGCCGTCATGATCTACAACAACGCCGCCGGACCGCTGGGCATGAGCCTGACCAAC
The DNA here is from genome assembly GCF_002953415.1 of Deinococcus sp. NW-56. Taxonomy (NCBI): domain Bacteria; kingdom Thermotogati; phylum Deinococcota; class Deinococci; order Deinococcales; family Deinococcaceae; genus Deinococcus; species Deinococcus sp. NW-56. The sequence continues at coordinate 1,600,572 of NZ_CP026516.1, forward strand.
AGCTACAGCGTGCCCGTCGTGGGGATCACCCAGGCCGACGGCCAGGGCCTGCTTGCCAAGCTGCCCACCAGCGGCACGGTCAGCGTGACGGGCGCGGACTACGAGTACTTCAACGGCACCTCGATGGCGACCCCGCACGTCAGCGCCGCCGCCGCCGTGGTGTGGGCCGCCAAGCCCACCCTGACGAACACGGGGCTCCTGAACCTGCTGACCTCCACCGCCAAGGACCTCGGCACGGCGGGCAAGGACAACAACTTCGGGTACGGGCTGGTCAACCCGCTCAAGGCGATCACCGGGCAGTAAGCCAGACCTTTCAAAGGGCCGCCCTCCTTCTTGGGAGAGCGGCCCTTGGAGTTTGCTAGCCCCCTGAGCCTCGGTCCTCTCCGATCAGCCGGTCCACGGTCAGCGCCCCGCCCAGAATCGCCGGAATGCCGCCGCCAGGATGCACGCCGGTCCCGACCTGCCACAGCCGGGGCAGGGGGCGGTAGGGCTGCGGGTGCAGGGGACCGCCGCGCCACGCGGGGAGGGCCGCCCCGTAGATCGCCCCACCGGGGTGCCCGCCCGCCGCGTAGTGGGCCGGGGTCAGGGCCACCACGTCCCGCGCCGAGGCGAGCAGGCCGGGCACACCGAGGGTGCGCTCGACCCGCTCCACCTGACCGCGCACCCAGGGATGCTCGGGGCCGAGGTCACGCCCGGTGGCCGGGGCCGTGAGCAGCACGGCGAGACGGGGGCCGTCGGCGTGGACGAGGGCCAGGGTGTCCGGTGGGAGCGCCCCGGCCCGCGTCGCCGCCCGGAAGGTCCCAAAGTCGGCGGGCGGAATCACCGAGGTCGCGGGCAGCCCCGACTCGCCCGGAAGCGCCGCGTAGAGGGCCACCCCGCTTACCGTGCGCCGCTGGAGAGGCGAGCGGACCGGGCGGCCCAGCAACGCGGTCAGCCGCGCGGGGTCAAGGGCACTGACGAGGAGGTCGTGGCGCCGGACCTCCCCCCCCCGCAGGGTCAGGGTGCCGGGCCGGGCGTCCACCCGAATCACCTCGGCCCCCTCCTCCACCCGCACGCCCCGTACCCGGCCTAGGGCGAGCAGGGTGTCCAGCAGCCCCCCCATGCCGGAGGCGGGCCGCGTCACGTCCCCGGCGGCGAGGGCCGGAATCAGGGCGTAGAGGGCGGGCGCGTCCTCGGGAGCAAGGCCCGCGTTCAGCGCGTGCGTTCCTACCGCGTGGGCCAGCGCCGGGGGCAGCCGCCGGACCCAGCCCGCAGCCGTGAGGTGCGCCCCGGTCGCCCGGAAGAGGGCTGCACTCGCCCGCTGGAATACGGGGTCGGTCAGGCGGGGCGGGGTGGTCAGCAGCGTGGTCAGGTGCCCCGCCAGGGGCCGGGCGGCGGCGCGGTAGGTCTCCCAGGCCGCGGAGAGCGGGTGCCCCGGCGGCACGGGGAGGGGCACCGCCCCGAACGGCGTGTGGTGCAGACCCAGACCACCCGGCAGGGGCCGCAGCTCCAGGGGGTCGCCCTCCTCGCCCAGCCGGGCCAGCAGGGTCCGCCACACCTCCGGAAAGGTAAAGAGGCTGGGGCCGGTATCAAATTCCAGCCCCCCCACCCGCACCCGCCGCAGCTTGCCCCCCGCCCGGTCCCGCTCGTAGACAGTCACGGCGTGCCCCCGCGCCCCCAGCAGCGCCCCCAGCGCGAGACCCGCGAGGCCGCCGCCAAGAATGCCAACCGAGCGCGGCGAAATGCCCCCCCCGCTTACGGCCACAGCCCCCGCGCCAGCAGGTACACCAGCGGCACCCCCGCCACCGTCCCCACGACCCAGGGCGACAGGATGCTGAGGGGATACAGCCGCGCGGCCCGCTCGGGGGTGGGTTCGCGGCGCAGGGCGAGCGCGAGGCCGCCGCACAAGCCCCAGAGGGCCAGGGCCGTCAGTTTGGAGACGGGCCACAGCAGCGCCCCGGCCAGGGCGAACCACGCCAGGGCGTAGAGGGCCGTGCCGGGTAAGCCCAGCGTGGTCGCCACCGTCCGGACCCCGGCGGCGCGGTCGGCGGGCACGTCCTGCGCGGCGTCAAAGGCGTGCTTGCCCACCGAGTAGGCCATCAGGGCGGCCAGCGGCAGCGCGGGCACGGGCTCCCCCAGCGCCAGCGCCGGGAGCGCGAGGGGCAGCGCGTAGGCCACGTTGCTCAGGCCGTCGAGAAAGGGACGGGCCTTGAGCCGCACCGGGGGCACGCTGTACGCCGCGAACAGGCCCGCCGAGAGCAGCAGCACGAGCAGAGCCGGAGGCGGGAGCAAGAACGCCAGCACCGCCAGAAACGGCGCGTTCAGCCCCAGCACGGCCCTCAGCAGCGGTCCCCCCTCCCCCGGCCCCAGCCGCGCTCCCTGCCACCCCCCCTTGCGCTCGGAGGCGGCGTCTTCCTCGCGGTCGGCGAGGTCGTTCAGGCCGTAGATCAGCAGGTTGAAGGGCAGGGTCAGGTAGGCGAGCAGCGCCACCAGCCCCGGTTCCAGAGTCCAGAGCCGCCCGGTCAGCCACAGCCCCACCACGAGCGGCCCCACCGTGTTGACCCACAGGGCGGGGCGCGACACAGCGAGCAGCCGGGCGAGGGGGGGCAGGTGGGCAGGCAGGGTCAGGGAGCGCATCGGGGGGAAAGCGGCCAGACTGGGAGGAGGCACGGGCCGCTGCCCGCGCATTGTAGGGGGCGGGGGCCGGGACAGGTTGCCGCCTCCCCCCCGGGGACAGCCCCCCGAGGACGGCAAACCTTACGGTCCGCACGCGCCCGGCGTGGCCCAATGGGGGCCTGCCCCCGCGGCCTCCCCCCCCCGCCTCCTCCTCGTTTCTCCCCCGACCTCCCCAGGAGCCTCATGCCCGAAGACACCCTCCCCGACACCACCCCCCTCTTCACGGCCGCCGAGGCCGAGACGCGCACCGGGGTGCCCGCCGCGACCCTGCGGCAGTGGGAACGGCGCTACGGCATTCCGGCTCCGGCCCGGAGCGCCAGCGGCTACCGGATGTACTCGCCCCTCGACCTCGCGCAGATCGGGCGGATGCAGGCCCTGCTGCACGACGGGGTGCCCGCCAGCCGCGCGGCGGAACTCGCCCGGCAGGAGCACGCCGGCCCCGCCCCCGCTCCGGCGGCGCCCAGCGCCACCCCGCAAAAGCGGCTCTCGGACGAGCTGCTGGCCGCCTTGCTGGCACCGGACCTCGACCGGGCAGCGCTCGTGCTGGGCGCGGCGCACTCGCAGTTTCCGGTCGAGGAGGTGGTGCTGGCCGTCATGGCGCCCACGCTGACAGAGATCGGCACCCTGTGGGCACGGGGCGAGATCACGGTGGCCCACGAGCATCAGGCCAGCGCCTACGTGCGCGGGCGACTGATGGGCCTGCTGGAACTCGCGGGCCGCGCCGAGTTCGGGCCGCGCGTGCTGGCCGCCTGCGCTCCCGGCGAGCGCCACGAGATCGGGCTGCTGATTCTGGTGCTGCTGCTGCGGCGCCGGGGCGTGCAGGCCGAGTACCTGGGCGCCGACCTGCCGCTCGCGGACCTCGCCGCCTACGCCCGGCACCGCCCCGCCGACGCCGTGCTGCTGGGCCTCAACGGCGAGTGGGCGCTGGGGCCGACCCAGGCGCAACTCGGCGCCCTGCGGGGGCTGCGCCTGCCCATCTTCTACGGCGGGGGGCTGCTCAATGCCCGCCCTGCCCTCGCCGCCGAACTCGGCGGGCAGTACGCGGGGGCCGACGCCCAGCGGGCTGCCGATACCATCGTCGCGGCCCTGCGCCCCGGCGCACAGGAGGAGTCATGAAGATTCTGGTCACTGGAGCAAGCGGGTTTGTCGGGAAGGCGGTCGTGGCTGAACTCGTGCGGCGCGGGCATGCGGTCGCGGCCGGGTCCCGCCGGGGCGAGGGGCTGCCGGGCGCCCCCGGCGTGACCCTGGACGTGACCGACCCCGCCAGCGTGCTGCGGGCGGTGACGGGAGCCGAGCCCGACGCGCTGGTGCATCTGGTGGGCATCATCGCGGAGGAGGGCACGCAGACCTTTGCGCGGGTTCACGTGGAGGGCACCCGGCACGTCCTCGCGGTGGCCCCCCGCCCGGTGCGGTATCTGCACATGAGCGCCCTGGGCGCGGACGAGGCGAGTGCCAGCGGCTACAGCCGCTCCAAGGCGCAGGCCGAGGCGCTGGTGCGCGGCAGCGGGCTGGACTGGACCATCTTCCGGCCCAGCCTGATCTTCGGCCCTGGCGACGACTTCTTCGGGCGGGTGCTGCGCGACCTCGTCTCCACCGCCCCGGTGGTCCCCCAGATTGGGGACGGCCGCTTTCCCTTCCGGCCCGTCAGCGTGGAGGACGTGGCGCTGGCCTTCGCGGAGGCGCTGGAACGACCAGAGACGGTCGGCCAGACCTACGAACTGACCGGCCCGCAGGAGTACACCTTCCGCGAGCTGCTGGAACTGGAACTGGGAGCGCTGGGCAAGCGCAAGCCCATCGTGCCCGTGCCGCTGCCACTGATGGACCTGATGGTTCCCGCAATGGGTGTGCTGCCCAAGCCGCCCATCACCCGTGATCAGTACGCGATGCTCAAGGCCGGAAACACCGCTCCGCCCGAGCGGGCGCGGGACGCCTTTGGCCTCCCGATGCGGCGGCTGCCGGACGCGCTGCCGGGGATTCTGGGACGGTAGGGGAAAGACCCCTCACCCAACCCTCTCCCCGTGGGAGAGGGTTGGGTGAGGGGTCCTGCTTCCACCAGCCGCTCTCAAACGCTCTTGGGCAGCTCCTGCAAATACGTCAGCGGCAGCGTGCTGTCGCCCTGCTTGAAGGCGGCGAGGTAGCCGACCAGCGTGCCGCCCGAGCGCTCCACGAAGCGGCCCAGGGCCTGCGCGGTGCCGCCCGAGGCGATCACGTCCTGCACGACGAGCACCTGCTTGCCGCGCAGCCGCTCGGCGTGCGGGCCGTCGAGCCACAGCGTTTCGGCCACGCCCATCGTCATGCTGGGCACGTCCTGAATCAGCGGGGACTGCATGTAGGTGCGGCGCTTCTTGCGGGCCACCACATAGGGCAGCCCCGCGCGGTCGCTGATCTCGTGGGCGAGGGGCAGCGCGTTGGTGACCACCGTGAGCAGCACCTCGGTGCCTTCCGGAATCAGGGGCACGAGGGCCTCGGCCACGGCGTTGGTGAACTCGCTGTCGCCCAGAAACTCGACGAGCGGCACCCGCCCCACGCTGCCCACCCGCACGGTGGGAAGGTCGCGGGTCACGCCCCCGACACTGACGCGCAGGCCATGGTGTTCGGTGCCAGGCTGTTGGGTGAGGGTCATGCCCCTACCCTATCCGATCCCCTCGCCGGGCCGCAGCGCAGAGGGATCAGGAAAAGAGCGGCAGGTGCCCCAGCGCCGTCACGTCGGGGCGCTCCTGGCCCTCGGTGAAGACTGCCACGACCGCTGCGACCTCGCCGCCCACCTCCTCGATGATCTGGCGCAGCGAGTGCAGGGTGCCGCCGCTGGACACCACGTCGTCCACGATGGCGACCTTCTTGCCCTTCACCTTGGGCACGTCGAAACCGTCGAGAACGAGCAGTTGCGGCTTGCCGGTCGTGATGCTGACGACCTCGCGGGCGACCGGCTCGACCATGTAGGGCTTCTCGGTCTTGCGGATGACGATGTAGGGCTTGCCCGTCTCGCGGCTGATGACGTGCGCGAGGGACAGGGCCTTGACCTCGGGGGTCACCAGCACGTCAATGTCCCCGGGGAGGAGGGCAGCCAGGGCACGTCCAGCCTCCTCGGTCACCTCGGTGTCGCCCAGCATGTTGAAGAGGGCCACGCTGACGCCGGGACTGACCTCGACGACGGGCAGCTCGCGGGTCACGTCCCCGACCTCGACCTTGTACGTTCTCACGCGCCCGAGTGTAGCGCCCGCTGTCCGGCCTGCCCCAGCGAGACGACCTCCTCCACCCCGCGCGGTCCCAGCCGGGCCAGGAACCCCGCCTCCGGACGGTAGGCCATCGCGCTGTCGAGGGCCACGCAGCGCCCGCCCCGGTAGGTCAGCGGCTCGCCGGGACCGGGGGGCCACCCGCTCCCACCCCCCAGCAGCAGCGGCACCGGGGTGTGCCCGTGCGCCAGCCGCTGCCCCCCGAAGGTGCCCAGCAGCGCCTCCACCGCCGCCTCGCCGCCCGGCTCCGCGAAGGCGTAGCGGGCCGCGAAGTCGCTGGCGAAGCGTGCCCAGGCGTAGGGGTCGTCTCCCTGAAGGCGGCGGCGCACGGCGGCATTGACGGCCTCCACGCTCGGCCCCAGCTCCAGATACAGCGGGCTGTCGGCGTGCAGCAGCAGCCAGCGCCCGGCGCGGGCCAGGGCGGGACGCGCCGCCAGCCACGCGAGGTCGTCCCCCGTGAGCCCCCGCAGGTCGGCGGGCTGGCCGCCATTTTCCAGCCAGTACTCGCGCAGGCCGTGGGGGTCCCGGCGGCCAGGGGCAAAGCGCTGAGCCCCCAAGAGCATCACCTCGTGATTGCCCAGCAGCGCGGTCACCCGCCCCCCCGCGAGCGGGGCCTGCGCCTCCAGCGCCCGCACCAGCCGCACCACCCCGGCTCCGTCCGGTCCCCGGTCGAGGTAATCACCCAGGAAGACGAGGTGGGCCACGCCGCCCGCCCAGCCCGCATCTTCCCCGATCAATCCCGCGCCACGCAGCAGCGTCCGCAGCTTGCCCGGCACCCCGTGCACGTCGCCCACCACCCAGAGGGGGGGCGCGGAAGACACCGGGGTCATCGGGTCAGCTCTCCGGCCTCCGGTTCCGGCGCGGTCCCGGCCTCCTCGTCCAGACGGTCACTCTCCTCGCCTTGGGGAGCGGGGAGGGTGCGCCAGCTCGTCATCCGGTCGGTGATGTCCTGCTGGAGGCGCCGCACGTTGCCCTCCATCTGCGAGCGGGCGCCTTCGAGTTGGTGGCGCAGCCGCATGATCTCCTCGACCCCGGCGAGATTGACGCCGAGTTCCTGGGTCAGGCGGCGAATCTCGCGCAGGTGCTCAATATCGCGCTCGGAGTACAGCCGGGTCTTGCCGCTGCTGCGCCCCGGACGGATAAGCTGCTTGCGCTCGTACAGCCGCAGGGTCTGGGGGTGCATGTCCACCAGCTCGGCGGCGATGGAGATCACGTAGACGGGACGGTCCCTGGGGTCGAGCTTGCCGTCCTCGGCCATCCGCTCGGGGGCGGTGGCCCGCTCGCGCAGCTCGTCTTCGAGCCGCTCGATCTCGGCCTCGAACTCGCCCTGAAGGTCGTCGAGTTCGTGCTGAAGGCGCATGACTTCCTCGACCCCGGCGAGGTTGACGCCGAGTTCCTGGGTCAGGCGGCGAATCTCGCGCAGGTGCTCGATGTCGCGTTCACTGTACAGCCGGGTCTTGCCGCTGCTCCGGCCCGGCCGAATCAGGCCCTTGCGCTCGTACAGCCGCAGGGTCTGGGGGTGCATGTCCACCAGCTCGGCGGCGACCGAGATCACATAGACGGGGCGGTGCTTGGCGTCGGCGGGCATGGTCGGCTTGAGTATACCGCGAGCAAGGTTGTTGAAGGTGGCGAAAGGTGAAAAGGGGTACGCGGTTCGCGGGAGGCGGGACGCGGCGGAAGACGGGCAGGGTCTTTTCCCCGCGCACGGCGTCCCGCGCACCGCCTCCCCGCTATCATCCGCGCATGACCCCATCTCAGACCGACCTCGCCGCCCTGCTCCCCCGCGAGGAGGCCGAGCGTGAGCTGTTCGACCTGCTGCGGATTCCCTCCGTCAGTGCCGACCCCACCCACCGGGGTGACATGACGCGGGCGGCCGAGTTCCTCCAGCGCAAGCTCGCGTCGCTGGGCTTCGCGGCGCGGGTGGACCCCACCGCCGGGCACCCGCTGGTGTATGCCGAGCGCCTGAACGCCCCCGGCCAGCCCACCGTGCTGATCTACGGGCACTACGACGTGCAGCCCGAGGCGCCGCTGGAGGAGTGGACCACCCCCCCCTTCGAGCCCACCGTGCGGGACGGGCGCATCTACGCCCGTGGTTCCACCGACGACAAGGGGCAGGCCTACGCCCACGTGCGCGGCGTCGAGCTGCTGCTCTCGCAGGGCGAACTGCCCGTGAACGTCAAGTTCCTGCTCGAAGGCGAGGAGGAGGTCGGCAGCCCCAACCTGGAACCCTACCTGCGCGAGCACGCCGAGGAGCTGAAGGCCGACGTGATCGTGATCTCGGACGGCAGCCGCTTCGCGCCCGACGTGCCCACCGTGACCTACGGCCTGCGCGGGCTGAGCTACGTGGAGATTCACGTGCAGGGGGCCAACCGTGACCTGCACTCGGGGTCCTACGGGGGGGCCGCACCCAACCCGATCAACGCGCTGGCACAGATCATCGCGGGGTTGAAGGATGAGCAGGGCCGCATCACCATCCCCGGCTTCTACGACGGGGTGGAGGAACTGACCCCCGAAGAGCGCGAGATGTGGGCGCGGCTCCCGCACTCCGACGAGGAGTTCGCGGCCTCCATCGGCGTTCCGGCCCTGCCCGGCGAGGCGGGGTACTCCACCCTGGAGCGCCTGTGGGCGCGGCCCACGCTGGATGTGAACGGGATCTGGGGCGGCTACCAGGGCGAGGGTAGCAAGACGGTGATTCCGGCCAAGGCGGGCGCGAAGGTGTCCATGCGGCTGGTGCCCGGCCAGGACCCCGACCGGATCACACGCCTCATCCAGGACTACGTGCCCACCATCGCACCCGCCGGAGTCACGGCGGAGGTACATGCGCACCACGGCGGGCAGCCCGTCAAGGTGGACCTCGACTCCCCCTACGTGAAGGCCGCCGACCGTGCCCTGACCCGCGTCTACGGCAAGCCCGCCGCCTTCGGGCGCACGGGCGGGAGCATCCCCATCGTGGCGGCCTTCCGGTCGCTGCTGGGCGCTCCCGTGCTGCTGGTCGACTTCGGCCTGAACGAGGACGCGCCGCACTCGCCCAACGAGAGCTTCGCCGTGGAGGACTATCACAACGGGATTCTGACGAGCGCGTACCTGTTGCAGGAGCTGGCGGAGTGAGCGTGGATCGTAGAACGTGGACCGTGGGCAGAACCCTCCACGTTCCACGATCCACCCCCCACGTTCTGGGCGCGAGCCACCCATGCGCCTAGGCTTCCTCGCCTCCCACGGCGGCAGCGCGGCCCGGTTCCTGACCGCAGCATGCTGGGATGGGCGGCTGGACGCCGTGCCAGTTGCCCTCGCCAGCAACAACAGCGGCAGCCCCGCGCTGGCGTGGGCGCGGGAGGCGGGCCTGGCAGGAGCGCACCTCAGCGCAGCGAGGTACCCGGACCCGGAGGCGCTTGACGCAGCGATCCTGGCCTTCCTGCGCGGGGCAGGGGTGGACACGCTGGTCCTCAGCGGCTACATGAAGGCGCTGGGGCCACGGGTGCTGGACGCCTACGCGGGCCGGGTGCTGAACATCCACCCCAGCCTGCTGCCCCGGCACGGCGGGCGCGGGATGTACGGGGACCGGGTTCACGCGGCGGTCCTGGCGTCTGGAGATAAGGAGTCGGGCGCGACCGTCCACCTCGTCACGGCGGGAATTGACGAGGGGCCGGTGTTGGCGCAGACGCGGGTGCCCGTGCTCCCCGGCGATACCCTGGAGACCCTCAAGGCCCGCGTGCAAGCCACCGAGGGCGAGCTGCTGCTGTCGGCGCTGCGGGGGCTGGGATGAAGCGTAAGGTCTTCGACCTGCGGCCCTGGTCCCGTGCCCTGCACCACACCCAGACGGTGCTCCACATCCCCGGCTTCGCCATCGTGGACTTCACCGCCCACGAGGTCGGGCGCGTGCTGGACGTGCCGTTCGGGGAGCGGACGATCCGGATTCTGGACCACGGCTTCCGCTGGGTGCGCGTCCACCCGACGGGCACGGGCGAGGGCACGCTCGGGGACGCCCTGACCGCCATGCTGGACGCCTCGGGCGAGGTCCGGCAGCTCTACGTGGACATTCACGGGGGCGAGGGACTGGGGGAAGGCGGCCTGCCCTGGTGCGACGACCTCTATCTGGACGTGGTCGCGGACTGGACCCCGGACGGGCGCGTGACCGAAGTACACATCATCGACGGCGACGAGCTGGAGGAGGCGGTACGGGCCGGTCTGGTCACGCCCGCGCTGGCAGAGGCGGCCTGGGAGCGGGCGCGGGAGGTGGAGGCGGCGCTGCGGGCGGGAACGTACCCGCCGCTGCGGGTGATGACCGACTATCTGCGCGACCCCTATACCTGATCGCCGCCGGGGTTTGCATTTCGGGGGGGGACCCGCTAATCTTCTGTGCGCTGGAACGGTGCCCGAGTGGTTGAAGGGGCACGCCTGGAAAGCGTGTGTACGGGCAACCGTACCGAGAGTTCGAATCTCTCCCGTTCCGCCAGCACAAGAAAAGAGCGCCGCAGCCCCCGGTTGCGGCCTTTTTCGTTGTTCGTCGCCGCACATTTGCAACGGCCCCGGCCGTTACGCTGGAGCATGGAGCCATGGCCGACGCGCTGCTGACCCTGCTGCTGTGGCTGCCCGCCGCGTTGCTCCTCGTCTACGGCGCAGCAGGTCTCGCGGCGCTGGGCGAGCGCTCGCGCACCGGGTCACCCTCAGCGGGGTGGCGGGCGGCGATGTATCTGACGACGGCGGCAGCCTGCGGGCCGGTGGCCTGGGCACCGCTGGACGCGGCCCTGGGCGGCAACGGAGTCGTCACGAACACCACACCCCTGCTGCTGCTCCTGGCGCTCAGTGGGGCGCTGTACCTCCCTGCCGCCCGGCAGACCCGGCAGGAACGCGGCGGACGGGTCACCACCGGAGTGCTGCTGTGGCCGCCCGCTTTCCTGATTCTGCTGTTGCCCTGGGTGGGGGAGCTTCTCAGTGTGGTACTGGACGCGGTGCTGAACTGAAGCTCGGCCGCGTCTACGCTCCACACATGGGTATCCTGACCATTCTCACGCTGCTGCTGAGCGCCCTCGCGTTGCCCCTGGCGCTGGCCTGTGGGGTGGCCGGGGTCCTGCACCTGCGCAGAGCCCGGCACGGCCAGTCCAGGGCCGCCGGATGGTGGGGCGCCACCTGGATGGCGACGGGCGGGGCGTTCCTGACTCTGGGCCTGCCCAGCCTCAGCGCGGTCCTCACCGGGCAGACGCCCCCGGACTACAGCTTCCTGCTGTCAGCCTGCACCGCCCTAAGCGCCGTCCTGTTCGTTGTCACGGCTCAGCGGGCCAGGGCAGAGCACTCGCGCGGGCGAAGTCTATGGATCCTCGCCTTTCTGCTCCTGCTCCTCCCATGGATTGGAATGGCTCTGGGGTATCTCCTCCCCTGATTGATCCTTTTACCCCCGTCCCGCCCGCCAAGCGCTCCACAGCGGCAGCAGCGCCAGCCCCGCGCACGCGTAGGCCAGCGCCGGAAACCCGAGCTGCGCGATCACGAGGCCGCCCAGCAACGTCCCCGCCCCGGCGGCCACATAGCCCAGCCCGTCGGTCAGACCCTGCGCGGCCGGGTGGCGCGAGAGCGCCTTGCTGCCCGCCACGAAGGCCAGGTTCCACCCCAGCCCCAGCACAAACATGCTGACGCCCAGCCACGCGGCCCCCGGCAGCGTCGCGCTGAGGGCCGCCGCCGCCAACAGCACCGAGCCGCCCACATACCCCACCCGCACCCCCAGGCGGTCGATCAGCGGCCCGGTCAGCCAGCCGAAGCCGAACATGCCGACGATGTGCCCCGAGATCAGCGCGGCGACCCCGGCGTGGTCCACGCCCATCTCGTGGGCGCGGTGGGGGGTCAGACTCATCAGGGTGACCATCAGGCCCTGCGCGGTGGCGAGGGCGAGGGCGGTGGAGCGCACGCCGGGCTGCCGGAAGGTGGCCGCAAAGCCCGGACGCGATCCCACAGCCCGCTGCGCCGGACCTGTCACCGGGCGCCACACCAGCATCAGGAGGGCCGCCACCCCCAGCAGCCCGCCGCCGACCAGCCATCCGGCGACCTCCGGGGTGGTGCCCAGCCGCTCACCCAGGCGCTCCACCCCGCCGGAGAAGCCCGTCATCAGCAGCGACCCGGCCACGCTCATCAGCATCAGGAGGCCCAGGGCGGTGCCCCGGCGCGACTCGGGGACGCTCTCGGCGGCGGCGTAGCGGGCCTGTTGATACCCGCCCTGCGCCGCGCCCATCAGCGAAGCCCCCAGTAGAAAGACGGGAAGCAGGCCCGCCCGCGCTCCCGCAAAGCCCAGTCCCGCTCCCAGTGCCCCCAGCGCGAAGGCCGAAGCCAGCCCCACCCGCCGCCCCCGCGAGAGCATCAGCGCCCCGAACAGGCCCGCCGAGAGCGCCGCCGACGCGCTGATTAAAGTGGCGGGCAGGCCGATCAGGGACTCGAAGCCCAGGTTGCCGACCACCAGCGCCGCGAGGATGGTGCTGACGGTGGTCGCCCCGGTCGCCAGCGCCTGCGCCGCGTACAGCGGAAAAAGCCGCCCGAGCGGGAGGGCAGGGGCGGCGGCAGGAACGGCAGCGGCGGGCGGCTCAGCCACCCTGGGCGGCCCAGCGTTCGGCAACGGCGGTCTTCAGGTAGGTGGCGGCGTCCTCGGTGCTGGCCCCCGGCGTGAACACGCGGCCCACGCCCAGTTCCTCCAGCTTGGGGAGGTCCTGATCGGGGATGATGCCCCCGCCGAAAAGGATAATGTCCTCGGCGCCGCGCTCCCTGAGCAGCGCGGACACCTCGCGGAAATAGTGCATGTGGGCGCCCGACAGCACGCTGAGGCCGATAGCGTCCACGTCCTCTTGCAGGGCGGCGTTCACGATCATCTCGGCAGTCTGGCGCAGGCCGGTGTACACGACTTCCATCCCGGCGTCGCGCAGGGCGCGGGCCACCACCTTGGCCCCCCGGTCGTGGCCGTCCATGCCGGGCTTGGCGATCAAGACCCTGATGCGGCGATCTTCCATAGTTGGGTGTTCCTCCTGACAAGCGTCTGCGGGAATGGTAGCGCGGCGGGGCGGGCGTGTGGCGTGTCGCTGGTCGCGGGTGGAGCATCCCCGGCCGAACCGGGCGCTTTGATCGCCACCCGCCCACCGCTTACCTGCCCGCCCGCTCCACCCGCGCCACCACGCGCTCCTGCCCCAGCGCTTCGAGCATCTCGAACATGCCGGGGCTTTCGCTCGTTCCGGCGACCGCCGCCCGCAGGGGCTGCATCACCTTGCCGGGCTTGAGGCCGCGTTCCTCGGCAAAGGCCCGCAGCGCCGCCTCGGTCGTGGCCTGATCGAAGGCGGACAGGTTCTTCAGCCGCGCGGCGAGGTCGGGCAGGAAGGGGCGTCCCTCCTCGAGCAGCTTCGCCGCCTTCTCGGTGACGGGGTACTCCTCGGACCAGAAGTAGGGGGTCTTCTCCAGAAACTCGGAAAAGACGTCCATGCGCGGAATCATCATCCGGACGACGGCGCGGAAGTAAGCGTCGAGTGGGAGGTCGTGCTTCTGCGAGGCGAGGTACGCGTGCAGCCGCTTCGCCACCTCCTCCTCCGTCAGCACCTCGCGCAGGTACTTGCCATTCATCCACTTCAGCTTGTCGAGGCTGAAGACCGGGCCGCCCAGGGTCACGTCCTCCAGCCGGAAAACGCGCTGGAATTCGGCGAGGTCGAAGATCTCCTGGCCCTCCGGGTGCGTCCAGCCCATCGTGGCGAGGAAGTTCAGCATCGCTTCGGGCAGGAAGCCCTGGTCCATGTACCACTCGACCGAGGTGGGGTTCTTGCGCTTGCTGATCTTGGACTTGTCGGCGTTGCGCAGCAGCGGCATATGCGCCCAGACGGGCTCGGGCCAGCCGAAAGCCTGGTACAGCAGCACGTGGATGGGCGTGGAAGTGATCCACTCCTCGGCGCGGACCACGTGGGTGACTTCCATCTGGCGATCGTCCACGACGTTAGCGAGGTGGTAGGTGGGAAAGCCGTCGGCTTTGAGCAGCACCTTGTCGTCAATCTCGCGGTTCTGGAAAGTGATGGGGTCGCGCAGCCGGTCGTTCACGACGGTCTGGCCCTCGCGCGGCACCTTCAGGCGAATGACGGCGGCCTCGCCCGCGTCCACCCTGGCCTGCGCGGCGGCGGGGTCAAGGTCGCGGCTGGGGACGGCGATCACGCGGCCTTCACCTTGCGCCTGCTCGCGCAGGGCGGCCAGTTCCTCGGGCGTCTCGAAGGCGTAATAGGCGTGCCCGGAGGCGACGAGTTGCCGGGCGTAGTCGCCGTACAGATCAAAGCGCTCGCTCTGGCGGTAGGGACCGTTGGGACCGCCTTGCAGCGGGGACTCGTCGGGGGTCAGGCCCAGCCACTGCATCATCTGGAAGATGCGGGTCTCCGAGTCCGCGACGTAGCGGCCCCGATCGGTGTCCTCAATGCGGAGGATGAAGCGGCCTTCCTCGCCGCGTGCGCGGGCCTGCGCCGCGAGGGTGTGGTTGAAGAGGCCGATATAGGCCGTCCCGACGTGCGGGTCTCCGGTGGGACTGGGGGCAATGCGGGTGACGACAGGCATATGGGGGCCATGTTACGAGAGCGGGGCGGGAGGCGGAGCGAGGACGGCCCCGCCGCAGATTCGCCCTCGGCCATCCTCGCCCGCTGATACGCTCCCCCGCATGACCCGCCGCGCCGTCCTGACCTGCCTCGCCCTGCTGACCGGGGGCGCCTCCGCGCAGTTCGCCCCGGCGACGCCTGTGCCGAGCCCGTACCTTTTCGTCCAGCCCATTCCCAACCAGCCCGACCTCGACCTCAGCGGCGAGTATGTCGGCCGCCTGCGCGGTCAGAACAACCAGACGGGGCTGCTGGACATCAGCGTCAAGGTGAGCGGGTACGACGTGACCGCCAGCGTGTTCAGCCGCGCCCTGAAGCAGAGCTTTCAGGCCAGCGGCACCCGCAGCATCTTCCGGGCCAGTCCCGTCACCGTCAATCTGGTGGGGCAGAGCGGGCAGGGCAGCGCCTGCGAGGGCGGCTTCACGGAGCTGTATCAGGTGAACGTGACCTTCGTCCGGGCCAGCGAGCTGAGCGGCGAGGGCGGGCGCGGCAGCATTCAGCGGATGATCTGCGACAGCGTGACGCGGCAGTTTCGCCCCGACCCCCAGAACAGCGGCGAACTGGAAGTGGCGCGGAAGTAAGGCCCGGCCGCCTATCCTCGGGGCCATGCTCTCCGCCCAGACCGCCCGCTTTTTCGGCTACTACCCCGGCACCGTCGCCCTCGTGACCGCCGAGCACGCGGGGACGCGCAACGTGCTCAGTGTGGGGTGGCACACGGCCCTGAGCGCCGAGCCGCCGCTGTACGGGGTGGCGGTGGGGCGGGAACGGGCGACCCACCCGCTGATCGTGGGGAGCGGGCACTTCGGCGTGAACTTCCTGCCCTTTGCGGCGGCTCGGGCGGTGCAGGGGGCAGGCGTGCTGAGCCTACACGACGGCCCAGACAAGTTCGTGCGGCTGGGGCTGGAGACGCTGCCCGACGCTGGGCTGGCCCTCGCTGGGGCCTACCTGCACTACACCTGCGAGGTGGCGGAGGTGGTGCCCACCGGGGACCACGACCTCTTCGTGGGGCGGGTGACGGGGGTGCGGTACGACCCGGCGATGTACGACGACTCCGGGCTGTTCGCGGGCGAGGCCGCCGTGTACCTGGGGCGCAGCGCCTACGTGACAACGACGCACGAGCGGGTGGCCTACCCGCCGGAAGTCTTCGGCGACTGAGCGGCGTCCCGCCCCCGCGCCACGTCGCGCACCCCCCGCCGCCCGAAGGCGTGGGCGAGGTCGCGCTCGGGCAGGCGCAGCACGGTGGGCCGCCCGTGCGGGCACGACCAGGGCTGCTCGCAGCCGGACAGGGCCGAGAGCACCGCCTCTCCCCTCCCCGCGTCCAGCATCCCGGCCTTGAGCGCGGGGGCGCAGGCGAGGCGGGCGAGCACCTCGCGGCGGGGGTCGGGGCCGTCGCCCAGGGCCGCCTCCACAATCTGCTCGTGCAGCCGGGGCACCGGAAGCGCGGCGAGGACGGCGGGCAGCGTCCGCAGCCGCACCAGCCCCGCGCCGAAGTCCTCCAGGGTTAGTCCCCAGCCGCGCAGCTCGGCGCCGCGCTCGTGCAGGCGGGCGACCTGTTCGGGGGTGAGGTGCAGCAGCTCGGGTTCGGGAAGTTCCACGGGCGGCTGTGCCCCCAGCGCCCGCGTGAAGTGCTCGTAGAGGGACCGCTCGTGCGCCGCGTGCGCGTCCACGACCCACAGGTCGCCCTCCCCCTGCGCGAGAAGGTACAGCTCCTGATAGACGCCCAGGAGGGTGAGGCGGGGAAAGTTGCCGCTCGCGGCGGGCGTGGCGGACGGCTCGGGGGGAGCGAGGGGCGCCGGGGCCGCCCGCACCAGCGGATGCGCCGCCAGTGCCCCCGTCACCGCCGCCCGCACCCGCGCTGCCACGCCGGGGAGGTCGGCCAGCGCGACGACCTGCTTGGCCGGGTGCACGTTGGGGTTGTGGTCCTCGGGGGGGACGGTCAGGTCCAGCACGCACAGCGGGGCCACCCCGGAGGGCAGCAACTCCGCAAAGCCGTCGATCACGGCCCGCTCCAGCTCCGGCGGCGCCAGCACCGGCCGCCCGTTCACGCTGAAATGCATCCGGTCACGCCGGGCGCGGGTGAGTTCGGGGCGGGAGACGACGCCGCGCACGCCGTCCGTTCCCACCATCAGCACGCGGTTGGCGCTCAGCGGGCCGTACACGCTCGCCACCGCGCCCCGGTGGTCGGCGGGGGCATGGGTCAGCCGGGCCTCGCCGTCCACGGTCAGGCGCCAGTGCAGGCCCGGATGGTGCAGCACGTAGCGCCCGACCAGCGCGGTGACGTCGCGCACCTCGGCGGCGGCGGGGGCCTGGGTGCGGAGGCGGGCGGGCAACCGGGCGAAGAGCTGGCGCACCGTCACCGTCGTTCCCGCCGGGGCGGAGGTGCGGCGCACGGTCACGTCGTCGCCCGAGGCCGTCACCTCTGCCGCGCCCACCTGCGCCGCCGGGCGGGTCACCAGATGGAGGTCGCCCGCCTGTGCCGCCGCCCACAGCGCCTCGCCCCGGAAGCCCAGGGTGGTCACCCGCTCCACCGCGCCCGCCTCCGGGGCCAGCTTGCTCGTCGCGTGCCGCGCCGGGGCCAGTGCCACCGAGTCGGCGGGGATGCCACCGCCGTTGTCACGCACCCGGATCAGCGCGAGGCCGCCTCCCTCCACCTCGATCTCGATGCGGCTCGCGCCCGCGTCCAGGGCGTTGTCCACGAGTTCGCGCACCACGTCCAGCGGCCGCGACACGACCTCCCCGGCGGCGATCAGCCGGGCGACGTGGGGGGGCAGCACTTGGATGGTCATGGCCTTAACTCCTCCGCGCCGCCGCGCAACTCACCCTGCCAGCGGTGCAGCAGTTCCAGCGCCGCCATCGGCGTCAGGCGGCCCAGGTCGAGGGCGGCGAGTTCGCGGGTCAGCTTGCGGTCGTCCCCGCCGCTGTTCAGGGCGGTCAGCAGCCGGGCGGCACGGCTGGTGACGGGGGCGGGCAGCCCAGCGAGCCGCGCGACCTCCACCCCGTAGCTTTGCCGGGCCGCGCCGGGAATGACCTGATGGTAGAAGGTCAGGCCGTTTCCCCCCCCCTCCGACAACTCGGTTTCCTCGGCGGCGACGTGCAGGTTGACCAGGCCCGGCAGGTCGGCCTCCAGCCGGGTCAATTCGAAGTAGTGGGTGGCGAAGAGGGTGTGCGCCCCGGTCGCGTGCAGGTGCTCCAGCGCCGCCTGCGCGATGGCGAGCCCGTCCAGCGTGGAGGTGCCGCGCCCCACCTCGTCCAGAATGACGAGGCTGCGGTGGGTGGCCCCGTGCAGGATGGTCGCCAGCTCGCTCATCTCCACCATGAAGGTCGAGCGGCCCCCCGCGAGGTCGTCCGAAGCCCCGATGCGGGTGTGGATCGCGTCGTAGACGGGCAGTTCGGCGTGGTCGGCGGGCACGAAGGAACCCACCTGATGCAGCAGCGCACAGAGGGCCACCGTGCGGAGGTACGTACTTTTGCCCGCCATGTTCGGCCCGGTGAGGAGCAGGGTGTGGCGCGACTGCCCCAGCTCGGCGTCGTTGGGCACGAAGCGTCCGCCCGTCGCCCGCTCCACGACCGGATGCCGCGCCTGAGAGAGCCGCGCCGCTCCCCCGGAGGTCTGGGGCCGCACCCAGCCGCACTCCACGGCGATCTCGGCCAGCGCCGCGAGCACGTCGAGGTCGGCCAGCGCCCCCGCCGCCTCCGCCAGCGCCTCCGCGTGGGCGGCGAGGCCGTCGCGCAGGCCGGTGAAAACCTCCAGCTCCAGCCGCCCTGCCGCCGCCTCCAGCCGGGCGATCTCGCGTTCGCGCTCGCGCAGGTCGGGCCTCGTGAAGCGGGCGCGGTCTTTCAGGGTGGCGATCTGGCGGTAGTCGGCAGGGACCTTGCCGAGGTTCGCCCCGCTGACCTCCAGGTAGTACCCGAAGACGTTGTTGAAGCCCACCTTCAGGCTGCCAATGCCGGTGCGGACGCGCTCGGTCGTTTCCAGCTCGGCCAGCCACGCCCGGTGCCCCAGCGCCTCCGAGCGCAGGCCGTCGAGTTCGGCGTGGAAGCCGTCGCGGATCAGGCCGCCCTCGCCCGCGCGGATGGGCGGGTCGTCCACCAGCGCGGCGCGGATCAGGGTCACCACGTCGGGGAGGCCGCCGAGCCGCGCTTGCAGGCTGCCCAGCAGGCCGTCCTGCTCGTGCAGGAGGCGGGTCGCCTCGGGCAGCAGCTCCAGCGTGCGGGCCAGCGACGCCACCTCGCGCGGGGTGGCCCGGCGGGTGGCGACGCGGGCGGAGAGGCGCTCGAGGTCGTGCGCCCGGTACAGCAGCGCCCGCACCCCGCCGCGCAGGTCGGAGGCGCGGGTGAGGGTCTCCACCGCGTCCAGCCGCGAGCGGATGCTGAGTTCGTCCAGCAGCGGTGCCCGCAGCCACGCCCGCAACCGCCGCCGTCCACCTGCCGTGCGCGTCTCAGCCAGCACGTCCGTCAGGGTCACCCCCTGCGGGGACTGCGCGTGAAAGATCTCCAGCGCCCGCGCCGCCGCGTCGGTCAGGCGCATGTGGGCGCCCGGCTCGTAACGCACCACCCGGCGCACCATCTCCAGCCGCCCTTGCAACACCTCACGGGCATAGCCCACCACCGCCCCGCACGCCCGCACCAGGGCCACGCTCCCCAGCGACCCTGGCACCTCGCCCAGCACGGCCCGCAGCTCGTCCTGGGCGGCGTCCTCGGCAAAATTCGCGGGCGAGAGCATCACCGGGAAGCGGGTCTGGAAGTCGGCCAGCAGCGCGGCGTTCCCGGACAGCTCCGGGGCCAGCAATACCTCGCGGGCGCGGTGGCGGGCGAGTTCGTCGTAGAGGGCCGTGCGGGTGTGGAAGGCGGCGCAGCGGAACTCCCCAGTGGAGAGGTCGAGCAGCGCGAGCGCGTACCCGTCCCCGGTCGCCACCGCACCCAGGTAGTTCTCGTCGGCGGTGAGGTGCCGCTCCTCGGTGACGGTGCCCGGCGTGAGCAGCTGGGTGACCTTGCGGTCCACCAGTCCCGAGCCGGCTTCCTCGATCTGGTCGGCGACAGCCACCCGCACGCCCGCCGCGAGCAGGCGTTCGACGTTGCTGTCCAGCGTCCGGATGGGCACGCCCGCCATCGGGGTGGAGAAGTCCTTGCTGCTCTTGTGGGTCAGGGCGATGCCCAAGAGCCGCGAGAGGCGCTCGGCGTCCTCGCCGAAGGTCTCGTAGAAGTCGCCGCACTGAAACAGCAAGACCGAGTTAGGAAACTTGTCCGCCACCTCGTCCCGCATCCGCACGTACTGCTCCAGCATCGGCGGCAGCGGGCCGTGGCCAGTGCCCTTCAACACGCTCTGCGCAACCTCTTTCGTCCGGGGCACGGAGACAGAATAGCGATGAGGCCGACAACGAAGGCGGCCTCAAGCACGATGCGCAGAGCTGTCGGAGGCGGGCTAAAACCCCTCGATCGTCTGGACGATGCTCTGTACGGCGGGCCAGGCGACAAAAGCCAGCACGGCCACGACCAGCAAGACCAGGAACAGGGTGATCCAAAACCGGGGACCAAAGGGCGAGCGGGGTCTAGGCGGCTGAGTCATGGGCAAGGTTACCAGCGCTTCTCGCAGAACCTGCACCTGTTTCGCGTTCGCCTGGGCATGCTGCTCGCTGTCGCTCACTCGCAGCCCACCCCATCCCGGTCGCGGTCGAGGTGCGTGCCGTACCCCGGCTGCCCGACCCGCACCGGTGCCGCACCCGCTGCCCGCGCCGCTGCGCAATTGGGGTAGTACACGCTCGAGGCTGGTGGCGTGACCGGCGCCGGGGCAGGTTGACTCCGGGGCGCAGGGGCTGACGCTGGCGCTGGAGCCGCCGCCCGCCGCTCTGTGGTGATCGCGTACCTCCCCCCAGGTTGCACCCTCACCGTGACCGTGCCCTGCTGGTCGGTGCGGAACACGTTGGCGCCCACCTTCCGGTAGAGGTTCAGCGCCGTACTCGTCGGGTGCCCGTAATTGTTCGGCCCCACCCCGATCACCACGTTCTTCGGCCGCACCGCTGCCA
This sequence comes from Deinococcus sp. NW-56, assembly GCF_002953415.1. Classification (NCBI taxonomy): domain Bacteria; kingdom Thermotogati; phylum Deinococcota; class Deinococci; order Deinococcales; family Deinococcaceae; genus Deinococcus; species Deinococcus sp. NW-56. The sequence goes on from NZ_CP026516.1 coordinate 1,621,068, forward strand.
GCCACGCCGCACTGTCCCCGTTCGCCGCCCCGTGGTGGATGCTCTTGTACACGTCCACCGGACCCCAGAAGCTGGCCGACTTCTGGCGCAACCACGCCTGTGTCTGAGGCGTTTCACTGTCCCCAGTCAGCAGCGCCCGGAAGGTGCCGTACTGGATCAGCAGCCCCACACTGTTCGCATTCTGGTCGTTACGGGGCATCCCTGGGGGCGGCGGGATGACGGTGACCTTCACGGCCCCCAGGTTGATCACCTGCTCACGGGCCAGCAGTCCCTGGGTTCCGGCCTGGCCCACCACGTTCAGGAGTCGGCCGTACGTTTGCGTGGTGGCGGCAATGCCGTTGTTCAGGAACAGCTTGGGCTTGAACAACGCGATGGCCGGGATCAGCCCGGTGATGTGGTCGGCGTCCCCGTGGCTGGCGGCGGCGAGGTCGAGGCGGGTGACCCCGTACTGACGGATCAACTCCCGCATCCGGCTCTCGCTGCGCCCCCCGTCGTACAGCAGGGTCTGCCCGGTGGGGGCCGTCACCAGCACCGCGTCGCCCTGACCGACGTCGAGGAAGCGGATGGTCAGGACGCCGGAAGGCGCGGCCTGGGCCGCCGCCATGCCCAGGGAGAGAGCCGCCAGGGTCAGCAGCCGCCTCACAGGTCGATCTCCCCGGTGGGGGCGGCCCTGTTCATGGCGTCGAGCTGAGACTGTGCGGCCGTCCGGCGCCGGGTCGTTGCCGCGTGGTCAATCTCGATCTCGAGGTCGCCATGCTCGACGTGCAGGCGGACCACGTCCCCCTCCCGCACACCACGCGGCAGGCTGGCGAGGTCCCAGTCCGCAGTCGTGCCGTCAGGCAGTTCAATGCGGGCAACGTTGCCCTCGATGCCGTCCACGGTGATCTGGGTCGGCCCGGCGAGGGTGGGTGGGGTGTCGTCCCGGTCGTGGGAGGAGTGATCTCGGTTCATGCTGCAAAGTAGCGCGATCGGCTCAGGGATACAGCTCAAATCCGCTGGCTTGGAGTGCCTGCTCCAGCGCCCGCTTGGCCAGTTGCAGCTCGGCCGAGCCGCTTGCCTCGAAGTACACCTTGATGGGCCGCCCCGGGCGAGAGCGTGCAACATCCCAGGTCACTCCTGACAGCGCGTCCTGCGACCCGATCTGCTGAAGGGCCGCTTTGACCGCCTTCTCAGGGATGCCCGCGTGGAGAGCCATATCGTCTTTGATCACGCAGCAACTTAGCGCAGTCTGAGCCCCTTCAAGCAGGCGCTCGCCACGGTCCGGACATCACTCGGATGAGACCGGCGCCGTGGCGGCAGATGCTCGCTCCTGGTTCAGCGCCAGTAGTCGGGCCAGGACCTCGTCATCACTCAGGGGCCATGTCCAGCCGTAAGCAGCGGCGACAGCCTGGTCAAGACGTTGATGGGCTTTCAGGAGGGCGTGGGCGGGGTGAGTGGCATCCGGATGCGCCCGCAGCGCCACCACGGCGTTGTAGAGCCCCGTAAGCGTCGCCTTGGGGTCCTGCGCCAGCAGATGGTCCCGGAGCTGCACGACGTAACGCGCGGCCTTCTCCACCTCGGCTTTCACCTCGTCCGTGGCATGGGGGAAGGGGAAGGTCTCGAAGCAGGTGGACGGGGTGTACCGCAGGTCATTGCCCACCCCCATGAAAGTTCCCATTGTCTGAGCCCATGCCCGGTGGAAGCTGGAAGCCAGCACGCCGAGGGTAAAGTCGTCGTCGCGGGCAACGACCACGACTTGGCTGTCTGGCAAGGTGCCTTCGGGCAGCCACACCGGCAGCAGGTGCTTGGCGACGCGGGGGATGCCGATGAAGCGGCGTAGACCCGCCGTCGCAGCCCGCATCTCGGGACGGGAGCGCTGGTGCAACCACCACCTCTCCCTCGAAGCGCGGTCACTGTTTTTCTCCCGCTCGGGCTTCACCTGCTCGACCACGTACTCGAAGGGCGCGACGTACTGGGCGGCTTCCTCCTTGGTCATCTGGCCGAAGTCCACAATCCAGCGCCCGCTGGGACGGCGGGTGAGGTCCATTCCGTTCACCCAGGGCTTGACCACGTCGGCGTTGCTGACCCCGTCGGGGTTGGGCAGGGTGAGCCACTGCTGGGCGACTTTGCCGGGGATGTCGAAGTCGCCGCCCTTCTGGGTGCCGATGAAGCTCAGCCCCGCGTTCTCCGGGAGGGGCACGGCGGCGCTCACGTCCACGCGGGTGCTGAGGTCGGCGTTGATGGTCGGGACGACCTCGCCGTTCAGCCGCTTGACCGGCTCGCTGCCGTCGTCGAACGCGAAGAGGCTTACCCGCACCGCAGCTCCATCCTGCGCCCAGGGCTCGTCGGGCCAGGCCACGAAGATGTCTCCGGTCGCCTTGACGCGCTCCAGCACCACCCGGTTCTTGCCCCCCCGGATGCTGTTGGTGGTGACGAACCCGGCCCGCTTCGTGACCCCGGCCTCCACCATCGCGCGAGCCTTTTCCGGCCAGTAGCAGACGAGGTCGCTCTGCCCCGGCAGGCGGTCGCCGTACACGCGGCGCAGGGTGTCGGTGTACCCGCGCCCCAATCCCCCGACCATCTTCTTGTCGCCCAGGAAGGGGGGATTGCCGATGATGAACTCGGCTTCGGGCCACTCGGCTTCGCTGCCGTCCTCGTTGAGCAGGGCGTCCCGGTGCTGGATGGTGTCGAGCCGCTGGAGCACGGGCGTCTCCCACTCCCCGCCGTGCGCGGCTTTCCACTGGAAATGGGCAATCCAGACCGACACGCTTGCCAGCTCATGCGCAAACGGCTCGACCTCAATGCCCAGGAGCTGCCGGGGGTGCACCTTCGGCGGCATCGCGAACGGCCCCGCGCCCAACTCGAAAGCCAGCGAGCGCACCTCGTGCTCCAGGTCGAGGAGCTGCCCCAGCGTCACCACCAGAAAGTTGCCGCTGCCGCAGGCCGGGTCGAGCACCGTCACCCGCGCGAGGCGGTCGTGAAAGCCGCGCACCACCTCCAACGCCGTAGCCTTCCCGCCCCGCTTGCTGCTGAGCGCATCCGCCTGCGCCTTCACCTCGGTCCACTCCCGGCGCAGGGGCACCATCACCACCGGCTCCACGACGCGCAGAATGTCGCCCACGCCCGTGTAGTGCGCGCCGCGCTTGCTGCGCGTGGCCGCGTCCAGGCTGTTCTCGAACAGCGTGCCGAAAATGGCGGGCTCGACCTCGGCCCAGTCCAGGGTCGCGGCGACCAGCAGCGCGTCGGCATCCTCCCGCGTGATGCCCAAGGCGGCAGAGTCGTCGAACAACCCACCGTTGAAATGCCGGATGTCGGTGCCCCAGAACTCGCCGCCGCCCTGCATGGCGCTGAACAGCTCCTGGAAGTAGCCCTGGGACCGGTCTGGGTACTCGCGGGCACGCTTCAGCAGACGGGTCAGCAGGCCGCGCTCCAGCAGGCCGACGTCCTCGGCAAACATCGCAAAGACGACGCGCATCAGGAAGTGGGCGGCCTGGGTCTGGGGCACACCACGGGCCGCGAGGGCCTGCGCCACCTCACCCACGCGGGCGGTGGCGTCCTGGGTAACGCGCTCGCGGAGCTGCCGGGGGTCGAGTTTGCCGGGATCACGGAAGCAGGCGCGTAGCGCAGTGAGGGCAGTCAGGTCACCGCCGACCGGCGCGTCGCGCTCGAGGTCGTCGAGGGTGATGCGGATGACCCTGGGGCTGCTGCCGGTGAAGTTGGTGTGGATCTCGGTGGTGCTCAGGTCGCTGACCAGCAGCAGGGGCGGGTTGCCCAGCTCTCGGGCGTACAGCAGGGCCTGCTGCAGGGCCTTCCCCAGGCTCTTGCCCTTGGCCTTGTACTCGACGACGAAGTGGCCGCGCTTGAACACGTCGGCGTAGCCGGTCTCGCCGGTGCCCGCCTTCTTGACGTGCTTCTCGAAGGCGTAGTCGTCGCCGGTCAGGTCACTCGTGGGGGTTGGCTCGCCGAGCAGAGCGCAGAGGTCGCGCCAGTGCTCCTGATAGCCCGCGCGTTCGCTCAGTCGGGGAGCCAGCTCCCGCCATTTCGCGGCGAACTCCTGTGGGGTCACTGCCGCTCCTTGGGTTGAACGGTCAGCTCTAAGTCCAGTGCCTCCAACAGGTCCACCAAGCTCTGAGGAATCTGACCCCTACGACCTGACAGCAATGCGGCCACAGCAGGCTGAGAAATGCCCAGACGTTCCGCGAGCACCGCCTGCGTCAGCCTCGGTGAGCGCATCTCCATAGCGAGACGCATGGCCTCACGAATCCGCTGATCGACCGGCGATAGACCATCTGGCATGGCAGCATCATAGCCTCCAATAAACATATTGACTATTATAACCATATCGGTTATACTTCACACATCAGAGAAGGGGCACCCGCCCTAGGAAAGTGAGAGCCCCTTCCTGAAATCCCCCCTAGCAGGAGAATTGCCATGCAGGATACCAGCCCCATCAGCGTCACCCGCACCTGGAAGCTCGACCTCTACGCCGACTACGGCGACGGCTCCAGCGCCCGCGTCTTTATCGCCACCCGCACCGTCACCCTCAGCGGGGGCCGCGACGAGCAGGGCCACGCTCTTCCCATCGTCGCCACGGTGGATGGCGCTGAAGTCCCCACCGAAGAAGCGGTCCAACTCCTGACCTGGGCCAAGCGCGACGGCCGCGCCACTCTTCTGAGCGACGAGCGCTTCATCCCCACCATCGGCAAGGCTCAGGGCTGTGAGCTTCACCGCGAACTGGGCCGCCTGGGCTACCGGAACCACTACAGCGTGGCCGGGGAGGCCCTGGAGCGCCCCGTCGCCAGCCTCGCCACTCTGACCGCGCAGGAAGCCGGGGTCGTCCGCAGCTACGCCTACGGCCAGCTCGGGCTGACCACCGGGAGCGTGGCCGCATGACCCGCCTTACCCCAGAGGTGCTGGAGGCTGCCACCGCCGAACTGGTGCGGGCCACCTGCGAGTACACCCGCAGCGCCCAGATAGAAGCCGACGTCCGCTTCAAGCTGGAGTTCGCCGAGGCGCACGCCATCGTGGACGGCGTGGAGGGCCGGAACGAGGCCGAGCGTAAGGCCAACCTCCGCCTCTCGCTCTCCGAGGAGTACAGCGCCCTCAAGGCGGCGCAGGATGACCTGCGGGACGCCCGGCGCGACCTCGACGTGGCCCAGGCGATGCTCAACACCCTGCGCTATCAGCTCCGCCTGCTGGAAGTCACGCGGGAGGTGGCCCTGTGATCCCCTCCTTCCGGCTGGGCCGCTCCCAGCGGCACGCGGCGGCGGCCGCCCTCGCCGCCATCCTGCGCCGGGAGGGGGACGAGGCCTCTCCCCTACCCGGCACCCTCCAGCGCCGTCTGGGGGAGGTTCGCGACATGCAGGCCCTCCTGGCTGGCAGCGGCGAGGTGCTCGAAGTCCACCGCGCCCTGCTCGCCGGATGCTGCGCGTATATGGCCGTGCACCTGGACCGCGACGAGCTGAACGACCTCGCCCAGGAACTACGCCGGGAGTACCGCGTGAGCCGGGGCGATGCCTCGGTTCGCCTGCACGCGCCCAGCCCCGCCTCCGCCGCCGTGAAGGCCGCGCCCCTTCTGGGCGTCGAGGCCGAGACGGCGGTGCAGGTGAGCAACGTCCACTGGGAGGTCTTCGTCACCCGCCAGGGCGTCGGCACCTTCGGGTATCAGGACACCCTGATCGTCGAGGCGGTGGCCTGATGCGGCGCCCCGATCTGGAGGCCGCGCGGGCGGAAGCCCTTGCCGCCCTGGGCCGGGGTGCCGAGCGCACCCTGGAGAAGCTGGAGGCAGCCGGGCTGGCCGTCGTGCGGTGGGCTGACCTGCCTGCCTCCGACGCTGGACGTCGCACCCTCACCGACGTCGAGCTCACCATCCCCGAGGACTGGCGTGAGCCGTTCGCGCTGATTGTCGAGGCCGGGAGTGAGGTGCTGGACCTGCACGCCCTGCTCGCCGCCGTGCCCGCTATCCGTGAGGCCGTCCACCTCGGGCGGATCATGGGCCACCGCGTGCACGTGGAGATCGACGAGGCTGAGGGCCTGGTCATGCGGGCCTGGACGGAGGAATCGTGACCGGCGAGCGCGAGACGCTGGGCACCGCGACCTACCACCTCGACGACGACACCCTGCGCTGGAGCCCTGGCGCCCGCCTGGACGCCGACGAGTACGCCCGGACCCGCGCGGCTGGATTCAAGTGGTGGCGCAGCTCGGAGGCGTGGGTGGCGAGGTGGACGACCCAGCGCGAGGACTTCCTGCTGGAGTTCGTGGAAGAGATCGGGCACGAGGCCGACCCCGACGACCCGGATGCCAGAATCACCCGCTTCGCGGGCCGCGCCGCCGCTGCCGAGGGTCGGTCTGATGAACGGGTGCGAGCCGCCATGCAGGGCCTGCCGCCGATGGGCGAGCCGATCAAGCTCGGGCACCACTCCGAGGGGCGGCACCGCCGGGCCATCGAACGCAGTGACCAGAACATGCGGAAGGCGGTCGAAGAGGGCCGCAAGGCGGAGTACTGGCGCGGCAGAGCGGCGGGCGCGGAGCGCCGGGCCAGGCAGAAGAGTGACCCTGGCGTGGTCCGGCGCCGGATCGAGAAGCTGGAAGCGGAGCGGCGCATGGTCCAGCGGTCCCTCGCGGATCTGGAGGCGCGTCCACCCACGCCGGAACGACAGGCCGCGCGGGACCGGAGTGCAGTCCATTGGCGGCGCTGGGCTGGGCACCTGGACCTGCGGCTGGAGTTCGAGCGGGCGCGGCTGGCCAGCCTGAACCCGGAGCCGTTCGTGCCGCTCGCCGCCTACAAGAAGGGAGACGTGGTGGACACCCAGCGCTACGGCCGGTGCGAGGTGGTGCGCGTGGGGCCGAAGAACGTCAAGGTCCGGCAGCTCACGGGCCCGACGAAGGGGTGGGAGTGGGCGGTGCCGCCGCACGACCTGCGGCCTGTGCCCCCGGAGGAGACGTCCACCAGCGGTTGACACCCCAAGAGAAAGGCCCCGAGTCCGTGGACTCGGGGCCTTCTACTGTGCCGTTCAGACGGCCTGCGCGATCCACTGCGCCTTGCTCTTGAACCGGGCGCCGCTGACCTTCCCGCGGTAGGCCTCGGCCTCCTGGCCGGTGAGCAGTTCCAGCCGCACGGCCTCGCCGTCGAGCACGAGCTGACCGGGGTCGCGCCCCACCCGCACCACGATCCAGAATTGCTTCCCGTCGGCGTCCTGGGCGAGCGAGGCGAGCCAGCCCCCGCCCAGGCGCTTCCCGGCCTCGGCCGCTTCCTGCTTGTTGCGGTAGGTGGTGGCCGGGGTCCACGACAGGTGCACGATGGGGTTGTCGCCCTCGGGGCTGGTGGCCGCCGCCACGGCGCTCAGGTCGCCGCCGCAGGGGGGACCCCACTGCACCACGATCTTGCTGGGCTTCGCGGCCTGGACAGGTGCGGCGGGAGCGGGCTCTGCCTGCGGGGCCTCCACGGTGACCGACTCGGCCTCGGCTTCCTCGACGACCGCTTCTTCCTCGACCGACTGGCCGCGCAGCTCGTCGGCGAGCGCCAGGGCTTCGGCGCGTTCCTCGGCTTCGAGGCGGGCGAGTTCCTCGGCCTGGGCGATGAAGCCCTTGATCTGGCCGGGCGTCACGCGCTGGCGCTCGCCGCTCGTCAGCAGGAAAAAGTCCTTGCTGGTGCGCTCGACCGTGATGCCGTGCTCGGCGGCCTGGGCGATGAGAAGGTCTTTGGCTTGGGCGGTCATGGGGGTCTTCTTCATGGCGGTTCTCCTGGGGGTGAGTGGGATGGTGGGGCCGAAGAAAGGGGCCTTGCGGCCCCCTGCGGTTACTGAAGCTCCATCGTGAGCATCGCTCGCATCAGCGGAAGCACCACCTCCACCACCCGCGCCTCCTCCCCCGACTCGACCTGCACGACCACGTCGGCCGGGTAGCGGCTGTGCCGAAGGGTCACCGGCGTGACGAGGGAGTGTCGGGCGGCGCCCAGGGCCTCGCGCATGGGCACCGTGAAGGTGGCGGTGAGGTCGCGGCCCAGCTCGACGGTGACCAGGTGTGCGGGGACGCCGCCCTCGGCCGTGACTGGGCCGGAGACGGTCTGGACCTGCTGAACGGTGTAGCTGCTGCGGGTGATGGTGGGTTCGGTCATCTGGGTTCTCTCTCTGGAGGGGTCAGGTCGGTGTCTCCGAAGCCTGCTGCGTTCCCCTCTTGAAATAAAGTGTAAGGCATAGAGCCTAACAAGTCAAGCGAGGCGGAATGGAAAAGGCCCCCGAGGTGGGGGCCGGTCTCTTGCCGGATGGCGAACGCGGGGGCATCCCCACCGATGTGGGGAACGGCGCTCAGCTTAACCGCTGGCGGTAACCCGCAGCACCGTGGCCTTCCCGACGCCGACCTCCTGCGCCACCGCCTCCAGGCTGAGCCCCTGTGCCCGCAGCTCGCGGATCCGGGTGACCTGCCCGTCACTCAGCCGGGGCTTGAGGGCCAGCCCGTGCCGCCGTCCCCAGTTGCTCAGCGCCTGGTTGCTGTACCCGTGCTCGCGCTCCATCGCGGCCAGACTCCCCAGCCGCCCGAACTCCCTGGCAAACCACTCCGCCGAGTAATACAGCGGCAGTCCCTCCCGCCGGGCCTCCTCCTCGCTCCAGTTCGTTTTCGCGTCGTCCTGTACCCGCCGCACCGCCTGCCGGTCCACCGCCGGAGACGGCCGCCCGGTGGGCGCTGCCGGGGGCGTGGGGTCCACGGCCTCCTGCTCGGTCCACCCGTAGACCTGCCCCCACAGCCCGGTGTAGGTCACGGCCTCGACGGGGCGGTACTGGCGGTACAGGAAGGGCCGGACCGGCTCATCCCAGCCGGGGTAATCCACCAGGGGGGCGGCGTCGCTGGGGGCGGCCGAGCGCTCGACCGCGTAGCGGGGCTGATCGTCCACCCGCTCGCGCCAGGGGTGCAGGCTCAGCGCGGTCGCCAGAGCGTGCGGCACCGGGGCACCCGGCAGGCACAGCGGCAGGCTGGGGAGGTAAGCGCGGCGCCCCAGCGCGAGCGGCCAGTGCGGGTTGCGCAGGGCACGGAACAGGTCGCGCAGCAGCTCGGGGTCGCCCTCCAGCCCCACCAGGAAGCTGGCGTCCGCGAGCACGGCGCGGGCGTCCACCCGGCGGTCGTAGGCGGGGTTCTCGTGGGGGCGGGTCTGGAACTCGGTCTGGACCACCCCGGCGCGGTCCACCCGCACCCCGTAAGTCAGGCGGCGCAGGTGCTCGACGCTCTCGGCGCGGTCAATGCCAAGGGCCGCCGCCGCGAGGCCCAGGACCCCGCTTTTGGTGGGCACCATCTGGGTGGGGTGCAGGCCCATCGCGGAGGGCAGCGGCTGGGTGTCGCGGGGCTGGGCGCCGCCCAGGCGGTTGCCCCAGGACTGGAGGGGGCCTTCGAGGCGGATCAGCAGGGTGCTAGGCACGGTCCGCCTCCATCGCCTCCTGAATCCGCGCGGCCAGGGCATAGGGGGTGTCGCTCCCCTCACGCCACAGCCAGCCGCTCTCCATGACGGGGGCGAGGTGCTGCGGCAGGAGGTCGGCGTACCAGCCGGATACCCCGGCGTGATGCAGCACCTCCTGGAACTCACCGGACGTGCGCAGGGGAGCGGCACGGCGGCTGCGGGCCAGGCGCTTGAGCAGCCAGGCCCACACGTCCTCGCCGTTGATGAAAAAGCCCATGCTGGCGCCGATGGGTTCGGCACCGAACATGATCTTGAGGTGCAGGGCACCGAACCAGCGGCCCCAGTCCTTGAGGGACAGGCCCTCTTTGCCCTGGAGGACGCCGTTGACGGTGGCGCGGTTGACGCCCACCATGCGGGCGAAATCGGCCTGGGAGAGGCCACGCTCGTCGAGGTGATGTTCCAGCAGTTCAGGCAGGTCACGGTACATTAGGGGTCCTCTCTCTGACTCTCTCGGAGAAGGTGCGGCTCTCGGGTCGTGGAAGGCCCCGCCTCTGCGTTGGCGGGGCCTTTGCCGTGGGGCTTAGAACTTGGCCAGCGCGGCGGCCATGATCGGGGCGAACTCGTCGTCGCTCAGGGTGCTGTCGGCTTCCTCGACCGTGATGCGGGCGTCGGGGTAGCGGGCCTCCAGCTCCTCGATGACCAGCTCGGTCAGGCGCTCGGTGTCGGCTTCGTCGCCCTGAGCGGTGGCTTCGATGATGCTGGCCTGGACGTTAATGTTCTGCATGGTGTTCCTCTCTGGGAGGGGGTCGGTCCGGTGTCTCCGGCTGTCCGCTGCGTTCCCCTCTTGGAAGACATAGTAAGGCATAGAGCCTAACGTATCAAGCGAGGGCATGAGGTACAAAAAAAGCCCCCTCCGCCCCAGCCGAGGCCAGGGGGGAGGGGGCAGGGGTCAGGGGAGCTTACTGGCCGGGGAACAGCCGCTTGAACCCGGCCTGCACGAATGCGGCGAGCATCCCGCTGTCGTTGATGCCGTGCAGCCACATGGTCTGCGGCACGCGGGGCACCAGTTCGCGGATCAGGTAGCTGAGCACCTGCGTCACCAGCAGCCCACGGGCGGTGCCGGTCACGATGGGCTTGAGCGCCATCCCGGCCTGCACCCCGGCCTCGACGAGCGCCCCGACCTCCTGCCAGGTCGCGCCGTCGCGCAGGGCCTCGACGCGGGAACGCAGGGTGGGGACGTGGGTGTCCAGCCAGGGGGTGAGCTGATCGGCGGTGGCGGCCTCGCCGGAGCGGGTGGCAGCGTTGAGGGAGAGCAGAGCGGACAGCAGAGCAGCGTTTTTCATGAGGAACCTCAATGGGCGCGGCCCCCGCGCTGGGCAGGGGCCGGGAGAGGGTGGATTGGGAGCGAATCCTCGCTAGTGAGGATCGGATAGTCACTAGCGAGGATTCGCGGCGGGCCTCACTTCAGGGGCGTGGCGGGGATGTCCTTGGGGTCCGGCGCGGGCGGGGCGACCCGCTCCAGTTGCACCGCCCCGTCCGGGTACCGCTTGAGGGTCACCCCGCCGTACACGGTCGGCTTCCCGTCCCACTCGACGTTCTTGCCGTTGGTGTCCCGAATGAAAACCTTGCTGGGCATCTCTTCTCCTTCCGCGTTGGCCTTCAGCCACTCGCGCTGGGCGTGCACCCGCCGCAGCCAGCCCTTCATAAACACCTGCTGGCTGGGCCGGGCGGCGACGATGCTCCGGTAGAACCGCTCGCGCACGTCGGTCAGCGCCAGCGCCTGCACCAGGGGCGAGGCGTTCGGGCGGGCCTGCTGCGCCTGGGCCAGCATCCGTTTGGCGTTGCCGGGGCCGTGATTGACGTACAGGTCATAGACCGCCGCACTCAGCGGCCAGGGCAGCGTGGCCGCCAGCGGCTGCCAGTACCAGGCCTCGTACAGCGGGAGCACGTCCGCGAGGGTCAGCGAGCGCACCGCCTTGACCTTGTGCCCCTGGCTCTTGCACCAGCGCTCCCACACCCGCCGGGTCACCCCCAGGTTCGTCTCCCCGCCCGGATCGGCCGGGTGGTTCACGTACCCGCCCTCGAACTCGGCCGTGAACCCGTGCGCCCGCTCGAAGGCGGATTGGAAGACCCACGCGTCGGGCAGGCGGCCCACCGTGGTGATGCCCGGCCACTCGTCGAGCGGCACCCAGTTCAGGGCGCCCCGCAGGTGCTGGCCGCGCCGGACCTCGGCGTTCTCCAGCACCCACAGCCGCCCGTCCGGACCGAGGCCGATGGGACCGACGTGGCCCTGATCCTCCGGGACCCGGCTGAACACCAGGTCCCCGGCACGGGCCTGCTCGACCGGCACCGTCCACCCACGCTCGATAAAGGCATGCTCGATGCTGCGTGCCCAGGGGGTGTCGGGGGCCTGCTCGATGTTCTCAGCGGTCCGGTACTTCCCCCAGTCCAGCTCGCGGAAGAAGCGGCGCTCCTCCCAGCCGTTGGCGTGCTCGACCACCTGCCGGGCGGCCCGCAGGCAATACCTGGGGCGGGTCTCGATGGTCAGGGCGCCGCTGACCACCAGCCCGATGGTGTGCTGAATGCGGTTCATGCGTCTCCTTCGCCGAGCCGCTCGCGCAACTGGCGGATGAGTTCGGCGTCGTTGGGGCGGGTGATCACCCGCACCGGCAGGGTGACCAGGGCCAGCAGCAGCAGGGCGTACCCCACCGTCAGCGGCTCCTCGGTGATCTGCCCCAGGCCGATGCGCAGCAGCAACCCGAACACGGTGGCGGCCATGCCCAGCCCCACGACCGGGTGGTAGGCCCGCACGAACACCAGGGCGTAGGTCGCCAGGATGATCACCGCCCAGCGCACCCGCCCGAACCACTGCCAGTCCGCGAGCGGGTAGGCCGCCACGTCGGCCAGCAGGCCCGGTGCCCGGATCGCCAGCCAGCCGAGGGCCAGCGTCACCAGGAACAGCACGATGTGCCAGGGCCGCAGCGGCGCGTGGGTGGGGGCGGCCTGTGCGGCCACGGCCCGGCGGATGCGCTCACCCTGCGGGCGGCGCTTGGTCTCCACTTCCATCATCTCCCCCTCCCTTCCGCCGCTTCGAGACGGCCTTGCTGAGTCGGTCGGCCCCGCTCGCCACGTAATCGAGCGCGGTGTCCAGCCCGTTGCTGCCGATCCAGTCGGTGAGTTTCGGCCCCAGGGTCCCGCCCACCCCCGCGCAGAGGGTCATGCCCCCGAACGTTTTCAGGGGTGCCCACAGCTCGGGGACGAAGGCGGCGGCCATCGCGCCCACCAGGCCGCCGATCAGGGTGTCGGGAATCAGGTCGGCCCAGCCGGGGAGCGGTTGGCCGAGTGCCCGCTGCTGGTTGCGGGCTCGCAGAATGGTGAGGACGGACATCAGGGTGGCCATCCCCAGCGCGTAGAGCACGGTCGGCCAGTCCACGCCATGCAGCAGGCTGGTGGGCGCAGGCGCGGGCGGTGTGGGCATCGGGCCTCCTGTTCATGGGGACTCCCAGGGGGAGAGCATTCCGGGGACGTTCAGCGGGTAGGTCGCTTTGCCGCTCTGCGAGCGCCATCGCGACTTCCAGTACCAGGGCACCGGCCTGGAGAGCGTGGGCACCCCCTTGACGACCTCGCGCCAGGGGTAGACGCGCCCGGACTCCAGCCGCACGTAGGCGTGGCCGCCCTCGGGGCAGTCAGGGCGGGTCTCCCAACGCACCCGGTACTGGCCGGGGGTCGTGGTGGGGAGGGCGATGGCGGTGACGCGGCAATAGGGGCGGGGGGCCTCGCGGGCCTGCACGATGAGTGCGACCCCGCCGGTCAGCGAGAGGGCCGCCCCGATCAGCAAGGCGGCCCGGACGTGGGTACGCAGAGGCATCACCATCTCTCTCCCGGCGGCGGAGACCTGCACTCGGGCCGGGACCGGGTGCAGGCAGGAGAGGGCTACTGGCAGGCGGTGAACCCGGAGGGGCCGTACTCCTCGATCACCGCATCCGGGTCCCCGTGGTTGTAGCCCTGGGCGGGGATAGCGACACCGCGCTCGCCACCCATCCCGGACGCGTAGCCGTTGCCGTAGCGGGCGCGGATGGTGGGCCGGGTGCTCTCGACCACGGGGACGATCAGCACGCTGGTGGGGAGGCGCTGGAGGCGCACGAGCTGACAGGCGGGGAGGGTGGGCGTGACGGCGGGCGACTGGGGCGTGTGCGTGGAGCAGGCGGCGAGGGCGAGGGTGAGGGCGGACAGGGTGAGCAACTTACGCATGGCGTACCTCCGGGTACTCCGGCAGGCAAAAGCGACGCCCCGCCTCAGGGCCGGGGCCTGGGCGGGGCGGAGGTGGAATCACTCAGGTGTGTCGCAGGGGAGTGGTCAGCGGGGCCACTGTTTGCCGGACTCGCGCAGGGGGGCGGGAGGGGGTGCAGCCTGCCCATTGGTCGCGGCCTGGAAGGGATTGACCTTCACCTTCTGTCGCACGTCCGTTCCTCCGGCCAGTTCCGACGCCACGTTCGTCAGGTAGTGCTGTGTGGGCGCAGGCATGGCTCACTCCTTGGCGTAGGCCACGCGGCCCATCGCGCTCGACGAGGCGTGCAGCACCGAGGTACTGACCGCCACGTGGTAGGCCCGGTTCGCGCCGTCCGCATACAGCGTGCTGTCCACACCCGCCGTACAGTCGTTCGGCGGTAGGAACACGAACAGGCGTGGCAGGCCCGCCGTCCCCCCACTCACGTTGAATGGCCCCTGCGGGATGCCGGTCGCGCCGTCCATGCGGTTGAGCGTGAACACTGCGCTGCCGCCCCCCGTGGCGAACACGGCCCACGACTGCGCGTTGTATTCCCCAGCGCTCACGCTGCGCGTCTGCGCCACGCCCTGCTGCACGGCGGACTGCGTGCCGACCGCGCCAATGTTGCCGCCACCGACGACGCACCCATAGGCGGTCGCGTCGTCGATCACGGTCCCGTCCAGGCGGCGTCGGCGCTCCAGGGCCAGCAGGAAACCGCCGTTGATAATGTGCAGCGCGAGGAGCAGGCCGTGCTCATAGGCGTTGACATACCACTCGGTTGAGGTCGCGTTGCCCGCTGCGTTGTTGACGTTCGCCCGGTGCGTCGTGCCCGCCCCGGTCAGGGTGCCGTCGCCTCCGGCCTCCGTCCCCAGCCGCATGGCCACGTTCTGCATGGTGGTGTTGCTCGATCCCCAGGACACCGCCAACTCCACGCACCAGCGGGTCGGGAACCCCGCCACGGCGGGCATCTGATAGATGACCCGGCCCGCGTTGGTGTTGACCGCCGGGGCTTTGTTCCACGCCGGATTCTCCGCGGTGCCTGCCCCAATCGCGTCCGCGTCTGCAAACACCAGGGTCCACCCGGCGGCCAGTAGGGTGGCGTGGAGCTGCGTGAACATGTTCTGGATGGTGCTGGTCCGGCCATTGGCGGGGGAAAACGCAACAGGCATTCAAGCCTCCTCGATGACGAGTGAGAGGTCGGTGGCCGCGCTGACCCTCAGGTACAGGGTGGCCGCGTTGAGGGCCTCGCCCACCGCGACCGTAAGTTGGCCGGGAACGGTGGTGAGCTGCACGAGCGGCTGACTGTTGGTGGGGGCGGCGGTGGGGGTGGTGTCCAGCCGGGTGGCATCCGCCGTGCGGTCAGCGGCCGTGGCATAGATCGCCAGCGTGCAGGGGGCGGTGGTGCTCACCCGGCGTAACAGCCCGGCGGGGTGAGGATTGGCGAGGTCGAGGTTGCCCGGGGCGGGGGCCGAGGCGGTGACCGTAGTAGGAGCCGCTCCCTCTCCGGCCGGACCGGGGGGGCCAGCCGGACCGACCTCACCCTGGGGACCAGGGATGCCCTGCGGGCCAGGGGGACCGGGTTCCCCCGGCAGCCCCCGCTCCCCCTGTGGGCCGGGAGGTCCAGCGGCTCCAGCAGGGCCGGGGTCGCCTCGCTCACCCTGCGGGCCTGCTGCTCCTGGCGGCCCCGGCTCCCCGTGTTCACCCTGTGGTCCCGCCGGACCTGCGGGGCCAGGGGCACCGTCTGCACCGGGAGGGCCAACCGGACCAGCGGGTCCAGGCTCACCCTGCGGCCCGGCGGGACCGGCCTCGCCTCGCTCCCCTTGGGGTCCGACCGGGCCAGCAGGCCCCGCCGCACCGGGGGCGCCATCTGCCCCCTTCGGCCCCACGGGACCCGGCTCGCCCGGAAGCCCCTGCGGTCCGGGAGAACCGACTGGCCCCGGCTCTCCCGGCTCCCCTTGCGGTCCTTGCGGCCCTGGCAGCGGCAGCGACACGGGACCTGCCTCCACCCCGCCGATGATTTCCTGCACGGCCTCGGCCACGCCCCCGCCCCGTGCATCCCCACCCGTGATGCGCGTCAGGTCAATCACGGCTCACGTCCTTCCGCAGCTTGATCTTGCCCGCCGCGAACGTCCAGACCAGCGGACCCAGTGGGTTGCCGGGCCGGGGGTCGGTGAGTTCGAGGTCCCAGACGCCGGACTCCACGTCCTGCATGTCGGCGGCGGCCACCTCGAAGGCGATGCCCACGACCGGGGCCGTCTCGACCCGCACGGCGCCGTTGGTGTGGTCCGCCTGGGCCAGCGGCACCGCGTCGTCGGCACGGGAGCGAATCTGCACCCGACGCTCGGTGAACTGAGCAGCGAACGCCTGAGCGTCCTCGGCCGTCATGGGCTGGCCGTCCACCAGCAGGGGAATGAACCGGGCGAGCGTGTCGCCACGCACCCCGGTCAGGTCGATGATGGTCGTTCGCATGGCACCTCCAAAGGACGCGCCCCAGCCGGTGCGGGCTGGGGCGGGGAAAAGGGCGGGGGCTCAGGACCGGGGTAAGAAGCGGGCGAATCGTTTGTGGTAGTCCTCCATCAACCGTTGCAGCGCGGCAGCGACCTCGCCCTCGCCCGTTTCCTCGGCGCGACGCGCCTCCTTCTGGAGAACCTTCCAGAACTCCTCCAGGTGCCGCTCCTGCTCCGCGCTGCGATGGTCAAACCTTTTCCAGTCATGCATGTGGTCATTCTGGAGGACAAGCCCGGTTAGCTGCCCGCGACGAGGTTGACCTTGTAGGACGTGCCGTCCGCCCGGATGTAGCGCAGATACGGTGCGCCGCTGCCGGAGTCCACGATCTCGAACCCCCCCGGCCCCAGGTCATCGGAGCGTGCCCGCACCACCCGCATCGCGTAGGGGTCCAGTGGCCCGGCGGCGTTCGCGGGCGTGAACAGGGCCTCGACCTCCGGCACCCCCGCGATCAGGGCCTCGTTCGCGCCATAGAGCTGCGCGGTCCACTGCTCCGCGAACGACTGGGGACCGACCGGCAGGCTCGCGGTGGGGCCGAACGCCACCTGCAGGACCCCCCGCGCCCGCAGCGAGAAGGGCCGGTCGAAGTACAGATTGATGTACCCGTCCGCCTGCTCAGCGCGGGCCACGGTGGGGGCCGGGTCCAGGGCCGCGAAGTTGTTCTCGACGCTCATCCCGAACTGCCCTCCCGCAACGAGAGTGCCGCGTATCCGCAGCCCGGCCAGGGCGATGTGGGTCGCGGTCTGCCCCATCGTGAGCCGCAGGAGGTAGACCGAGGCCACCTGCCCGGCGTCGTCGAACGCCACATAGGGCGTGTGCATGGGGCGACCGCTCAGGACGGCGGTGACCGGGCCGTCCCCGCTGCTGGGTTCCTGCTCCAGCGCCGCGACCCGCCCCTCCAGCGCGGCGAGGTTGGGCTTGCCCCCCAGGTCCCCGTAATCGCCGGAGAACTCCTGATCGGGCTGCTCGCCGTTGAGGGTGGTCGTGCCGCCCTCGACTGCTGGCGTGAAGGTCAGCACGTCGCCCCCGTACAGGGTGCTGCCGGTCGCCAGCGCCGCGCCCTCGCGGGTCACGGTGCCGCCCTCGATGGAGGTGACGGTCAGGCCGTCGAGGCTGCCCGGCAGGGTGTAGGTCAGTGGCCCCACCACGCTGAGCGGGATGGGGCGGGGGTCCGTTTTCATGGAGACTCCTGTTCGGTGGTCAGCAGCGAGAGCTGCGCGAGGTACAGCACGGTGGGGCGCGTGGTCGTCAGCGTGATGGCGACGCCAGTGGCATCCCCAAGAACCGCGTGGGCGTCCTGCCACCAGCCGCGTTCACGGTGGGGGCCGAACACGCTGCGACCTGCGACCCGCAGCACCATGTCGCCCCGGTTGATCGCCTTCCAGTCCGCCCGAACCGCAAAGCTGAGGGCATAGGCACGGGCCTCGGCGGGCGGGAAGGTCACGTTCAGCGCGTGCTCCCCCTCCGGCACGCGCCAGGTCACTCGGGTGGCGAGTTGGGGAGCGAGGGCAGGCACGACCAGCCGGGCGGCGGTCCCGGTGAGACTGCCAGAGTCGGCGCTGAGCGTGACGGGGAACAGCTCGCGCCCGGTGAGGGGCGGTGGGGCATAGACCGTGTCCGGTCTGCTGAGCACGTCCGGGTAGCCGGTGGTATCGGCGGGATCGGAGCCTGCCGGTCGGTGGATGGTGGCGAGGCCGCCCACCATGCCCCCCTGCGCCTCCCAGGTGACCACGCGGTCAGAGGTGGCCGCCTCATAGACCAGTCTGTCGGGGTCACGGAATAGCAGGCCCGGCACATGGGGGAGCACCGCACCACCCCCCAGGTCGTTGCCCATCCCGCTCAGGAGGCCAGGAGGCAGGCCGCTCAGCCGCACGAGGGTGAGCCCCCCGGAGAGCCGCTCGCGTGCCACCACCGTCGCCTGAAGGTCCGGCCGATCCACCCAGCTCACGCCCCGGTAAAGCGCGGCCGGGTAGCGATGCCAGGAGTCGGGCTGACCCGGTGGGGAGGTGAGCTGCTGCGCGAGCACGACAGCCTCAGACTTCCCCGCGTCCGGGTTGTACTCCACGGGCTGCAGGGTGTCCTGGGGAGCGGCGGGAACCTCGATGATGCCCGCGCCATCGGCCCGCCACCACCGCCCGGCCGCGTGGATATAGACCACGCCGTCTGGGGTAGAGGCACTGCGGAGGTTGACCTCGGCGCGGCGGAAGCGGGCGAAGTCCCCGAGCGGCTGCCACGGCGTCACCTGCACCGTGTAGTTGCCGTCGTGGAGGATGTTGACCAGCACGAAAAAGATGTCAGATTGGGCAGCCACGTCCTCGCCCTCGTGGCTGACGGTGGCATACACGACGCGCAGGGCACCGGCTCCAGACGCACCTGCCACGAGATACAAAAACGCGCTGCCGTTGCGGGGCGTCCCTGGGGGGTCGCTGCCCTCCTGCACGGGAGGCGGCAGGGTCGTGATCGTCGGCTCCGGCGGATCGCCGTCCTCCGTGGGGGGCGGGACCCGGAAGAGGGTCAGACCGTCCCGCACCGCACTACCGCGCACGATGCGTCCCCCGGTGCTGGGATACGGCGCGGCAACCACCAGGGCGCCGCCGCTCGGGGTTCGCATGACGGCCAGCGGGTGCAGGTCGCCCAGGAGCTGCGTGGGGAGGGCCGCGAGGGTGACGCGGGTGGAGTGGGTGTGCCACCCGTCCGTCCACTCCAAGGTTTCAGGTGAATCAAACCGCGTCGAGAGACCCGCTGAGGGCAGGTACTGCGGGAGGGCCACCGAGAGGGATCGGGTAACCGGCTGAGGGATGAAGGGCGGGTCCTCAGCCGGTCGCTGCGCCTTTGGCACATGCGCCTGCCCGTGCCACACGATCCCCGGCCGGGGGTCGATCACCACCGCCTGCCCTGGCCGGGGAGCCCCGCCCGGAGGCCTGCGGAACACCCTCCCGTCGGTCAGCACCACCCGCTCGGGCGTCACGCGCAGCACCGTCCCCTCGCTGTACCCGCTGTCCCCCGCGTCCCGGCAGGGCTCGCACAGCCGCCCACATAGGCAGCCGTCGCAGCCGCCGCGCAGGAAGCGCAGCACGGTCGAGGCGGGGCCGGGGCTCAGCCCCACGACACCACCCACCAGCCCTGCCCAGGGTTGACGACGAGGGCCTCAGCGCGGGGACGCGGCGTGATGCCGGGGCACCGCGCCGTCACGTCCTGGCCACCCACGCGCACGACGACCCGCTGGCCGGGCAGCACGCGCAGCACCCGGCCCACTTGCTCATTTGCCATCTGCTACCTCGTTTCGGTGACCACCGTCATGGAGAACTGCCCGTTGCTGCCGCTCGCGCTGATGCTCTGCACGGCGTCCAGGGAGGGCGGCGTGGTCGGGAGGATGTAGGTCCGGGTGATGCGCAGGCGCGGCCCGCCCTGCTGGGCCATGTAGGCGGCGTAGCGGGCCAGGCCCTCCGCCGTGCGGACCCAGGGCAGGGTCGCGGAGAGGACGGCCCCGTTGCCCCCTGCCCCCGGCGCAGGTGCCCGGTAGCGGATCGGCTCGGTCTCCGTCCAGCTCCGGGGTTTCTCCGGCTCCGGCTGGCCACTGGGGTCGCCGCTGCCGCCGGGCGTGGAGATGGGGTCCTCCGGTCCGCCCGGTGCCCGCCTCGGGGGGGGTGGGCCGTCGTCCCGGTCGTCGCCCTCGCCGTCCTCGTCCCCCTCGCCGCCTCCTCCGGGGCCGGAACTGGGGGGCGTCTCGAACCAGGGCTTGTCGAGCGGGTAGCTCTCCAGGCCAGGGCTGGAGGTGTTGCGGGGCAGAGGCGGCGGGGCCGTCTTCTGGTCGCGTTCGGAGGGCATGGTCGCCTGGGGCGGGGCCTGCTCGCTGACGCTGGTCTCGGAGGGGGTCGCTTTGAATCCTGCCTCCACGTCTTCCCACTCGTCGTCCACCAGGGTGGGCAGCAGGGTCGTCATCACGCCGCTGCGGTTGTAGTACCAGAGACCGTCCCCGATCGGCTGCCACTGCTCGCGCACGGTTTCGTGCATGTTGCCGTATTTGCGCTCCGCGACCTCCCCGTCATCGTCCTTCTTCACCTTCACGACCGAGGCCTTGCTGCGCCAGGTCGTGCGGCGATTGAGCCAGCCCTGGGGGGACCACTCCTGATGGACCTGCTCCTGCTCGCGCCCGATCTCGATGTCGCTCCGCCCCTTGATCGCCTCGGTGTTGTAGAGCACCGTTTCCTCCACGGAGGCCGTGAGGGTCCGCGGCCAGCCGGGGATCTCGTACAGGTAGCGGGCTGTGGTCGTTTTCAGCCGTCCCCAGAGGTTGCGCTCGACGACGCGCTCGCCCTTTTCGTCCTTCTCCCGGCGGTAGATCGGCACATCCCCCCACAAATCGACCTGCGTGGCGTCCACCCGGCTCCCGGTTTTCCAGATGGTGGTGTACTCGGTCTGAGTTTTTGTGCTGCGGTAGAGGCGCAGCACGCGCTTTCTCCCGGACTCGAAATCGTCCGCCTCGGGGTCCGGCTCCGGCTGCGGCGGCTCGGAGTCGGTGAGTTCGTAGGCGGCGTCCGACCACACGCCCGCCCCCACGTCGTTCGTGCCGCGCACCTGCACGGCGTATCGGGTGGCCCAGTCCAGCCCCGTCAGGGCCACACTGGGGCGCACACGCTCGCCGTCCTGGGGCACGGTGGCGGCAGGCACAGGCGGGAGGAGTTTCCAGTCCAGCCCCGCCTCGGCCGCCCCCACCGGGGCCAGCGCCCAGCGCACCTCGAACCCGGTCGCGCCGCTCGCCCGCTCCCACTCGGCGGTGAGGGTCTGATCCTTCGCTTTCAGGCTCAGCCCCTCCACCGGCCCCGGCGGCAGGTTGACGAGCTGCACGTCCAGCAGCGCGGGCTCGCTGTCCCCCTGCTCGTTGATCGCGTAGACCTGTACCCGCACCTGCCCGCCCACCGGGAGGCCGTCCGGCACCGCCCAGGTCTGCGCGGTCTCCACCCGCCGCAGCAGCGTGGCGTCCGGGGTCAGGGTCCGCACGTCCACCCGGTAGCGGTCGGCGGGGCCGCGCCGGGGGGACTCGGCCTCCTCGGGGTCCGCCTTCGGCGCTTCCCACTTCACACCCACGGCCGTGCTGCTGCGGGCGTAGGCGGTGAGGTTCTCGGGCGGGTGAGGCGGGGCGTCCACGTCCACGGGCGGCGTGACCACCAGCGCCCACTCCGAGGGCTCCCAGATCACGTTGCGCGTCTCGTCGCCCGCAATCGCCGTCGCGTTGACCCGCAGCCGGTAGGTGTAGGTCGTCAGGGGCCGCACCGTGTCGTCGGTGTGCCGCGTCGCCGTGGTGATCGTGACGCGGCTCCAGAGGCTGTACGGCGTGGCCTGCCCCTCCACCCGCTCCAGCACGTACTGGCTGGCGCCGGGCACGGCATCCCAGGAGAGGGGCACGGCGGTGGCCGCCACCTCGCCCGGCTGGGGCGTCGGGCTGATGCCCTCCTCGAAGCCGCTGCTGCCGTTCCCGTCGCGCTCGTCAGGGTCCGGGGAGTTCTCCAGGCGGTCGGGGTCCTCGGGGTCGGTGGGGTCCCGATCCCAGTCGGGGTCCTCGCCGTTGGGAATGCCGTCGCCGTCGTCGTCTCCGTTCGGGTCGGTGCTCGCGGGCTCGCCCCCCTCCAGCTCGATCACGGGCGCGTCCAGGGTGATGCGCTCGATGCGCTCGGATTCAACCGGCGCGGGCAGCAGCACATCCCCGGTGGGGCCGGGGGCGCGGATGGTCAGCAGGCCACCCTCCCAGCCTGCCGTGATGCCGAGGCGGCCCCAGATATCGGCCACGACCTCCTGAGCCGTTTTGCCCGCCGTGGAGTACGTCGGCCCCCCGTCGGCGCGGAAGTCGTAGCCCGGGAAGGGGGCCAGGATCAGCAGGCGGTGGGGCACCGTGGCGAGGGCGGCCTGCACCACCGCGTCCACCGCCATGCGCCGCCCGTCGCGCAGCGCGGCTGCCCGCTGGGCTTCCGGCACCTTCGCCACCCGCAGCGCCCGTTCCTGCTCGGCCCGCGCGTCCTTGTCCGCCTGGGTCTCCCAGGGCACCAGCTCGGGCAGGGTAGCCTGCGGCACCAGGGCGCGGTCGGTCGCGTGCAGGGTCGTGGTCCACCCGGCGGCGCTCCGCTCGGCCTCCCACTCGGGGAGGGTGCCGGCGACCGCGAAGGCGGCCCCCTGCCCCCCGGCCCGCGCGGTGACGGTCGGCACCGTCTGGCCGCGCACGTCGCCGATCACGGTCACGTCCAGGCGGGCGCCCTGGCCGCGCTCGGCCGAGTAGCTGAACGATTCCACGTCCATCTCGCCCGCCGTCAGCTCCAGCGGCAGGACGCGCCCGAAGGCGGAGGCGTCGGCCCAGGCCACGCCCGGCACCTGCCCGGTGAGGTAGGTGTCCAGCACCAGCCCGCGCTCGGGCACGCGGCCGGTCAGCATCTGGGAGAGTTCGAGGGAGCCCCCGACCCGGCCGGTCAGGGCCTCGTTCATTTCCAGCGCGACGGGGCGCTCAGCATCGGGCTGGGACGCCATCAGGATGATCGGCAAGGTCTCACCTCCTCAGGTCAGGGCGCGAATGCGTAGGAAGGCCCGGAACACGCCCGGCTCGGCGTCCGGCGGCACGGTCCGGGAGTAGGTCACGTCCAGGCTCTCGCCGGGCGCGAGGCCAGGGGCGGCGTGCATCTGGCCGGGGGTCAGGGTCGTCTGGCCCACCGTGACCGTCACGCCGGGGAGGTCGTCCACCAGCGTGATCTGCACGGCGCTGAGGGGCTGGTCCCCGATGTTCTTGAGGCGGCGGCTGACAGTCTTCGTCTCGCCGGGCTTCACCTCGCCCAGGTCGGGGCCGGGGGCAGGGGTGCCGTCGGGGAGGGTCCAGGCGGCGCGGTAGGTCATGCGCCGCCCTGCTGAGGGATGTAGATGGTCATGGCGTAGCTCCGGTATCTCGGATCAGAGGTGGGCGGGAAGCGGGGCGGCTCCTCGAAGGTGCAGCCGGTGAAAGTGCCGCTGGGTTCGTACCCGGCCAGGGTCACGTCGAACGGGCCGTCCCCCAGGGCACGGATGGCCTCGGCGTCCTGGGCGCTGATGACGAACCCCTCGGGAGCGGTGATGGTGAGGCGGCGTGAGGTGGGGAGTGGGGGTCGGGTGGCGATGATGCGCCCGTCGAGGGCGACCCGCTCGGCCACCGGGCGACCACCCCCCTCCAGGCTCACGCCGTCCACGGCGGGGAGGTAGCGCAGGTCTACCCCACCGATTTTCATGCGGTACATCAGCTATTTCGCCTCCTGCATTCCCGGTCCGCTTCGTTGGCGAGGGCCAGCAGCAACTGCCGCATGGTCGGGTTGTTGGTCCCGGTGACGTTCTGGCCGTTCACGGTGATGGTGATGTTGTTGTTGGTGACGGCCGGACGAGTGGCGGGCAGGGTGGGAGCTCCGGGGGTGGTGATGCCCGGCAGCCTCACCGCCTTCAGTTGCCGCTGGAGCTGCGCCATGAACTGCCGCCCCGCGTCAGCACCTGCCTTCCCGGCCTGAGCGGGCACGCCCTTGAACGCCCCCTCCAGACTCTTCTTCATCTGCTCGGCGCTGCTCTGCACGTCCCGCTCGCTCTGCTGGACCTGACGGCCCAAGGCGTCCACCTGGCTACCTGCGGCGGCCGCTCCTCCCGACACCCCCCGGAGGAGTTCCTGCAAGCCCTTCGTGCGGTCGCTGAGGGCATCCTGCGCCGCCTTGCGGGCGGCCTCAGCGCGGCCTTCCAACTGGGTCACCCGCAGTTCGGTCTCGCGGACGATGGTGTCGCGCTCGCGTTCCAGCGCGGTGGTGTCCAGGCCCGCCTTCTTGGCCGCTTCGATCTGGGCGTCCAGGGTCCGCAACCGGGCGTCCGACTCGCGCTTGATCCGGTCGCGCTCGCGTTCGTGCTCGCGGGCGCGGGCCTCGCCCAGGGCGACCACGGAGTCCTTGAGCCCCCCGTAGCTCTGCTGGAGGTTGCGGGTGGCCTCGGCGAGTTGCGCCGCGTCGTACTGCCCCCCCAGCAGCAGGGTGCGCAGCGCGTCCCTGGCCTGGTCGTAGGTCGTCTGGTTGAACGAGATCGCGTTGTTCAGCAGGTTCTCGTCGCCGAATTCCTGCCCGAAGCTCTTGAGCACGTCCTGCACGGATTGCAGGGCATCGCGCTGACGGGTGTATTCGCCCCGGAGTTGCTCCAGCTTCTGCCGCTGCGCTTCCAGCGCGGTGATCAATCCGCCCAGGGCGTCCTTCGCCTCGGTGAAGTCCTCGGGCTTCAAGGACCCCTCGCGGAACTGCTGGAGGAACGGCACGGCCCGCTGATAGGCGTCTCCCAGGTCCTCGGTTGCTCCGGCCAACTCGCGCTGCGCCGCCGCAACTCCGGTCTCCGATCCGGTGAGCCGCACGATCTGCCCGTAGAGGTTGACGAGTTCCTCCGCCTCGCCGGTGATCTGGTCCTGGAGCTTGACCTGCTCGCGCTGGCTCAGGGTCACCTCGTGCTGGGACTGGGCCAGCCGGTCGGCGAGGTCCCGGCGTTCGGCCTCGGTCAGCCCCAGTTGATCGGCCTGGGCCAGCACGGACGCGACGGCCGCCGCCTCCCGCTCACGGGCTGCGGTGACCTTTACCTGAAGAGCCAGACGCTCGGCGGCGCTCTCCGCAAGTTGCTGGGAGCGCCCCAGGGCCGCCACGTCGCGCCCCGCCTCCTCAGCGGGGTCGAGGGCGGCTTGCAGGCGGGCCTGCCGGATACGCTCGGCCGCCTGCCGCTCGGCCTCCTCCTGGGCCGCGAGACGCCCCAGCGCGGCGGACTGCTCGCGCCCCCCCAGCGCGTCGAGGTCGGCGTAGTACTGCGCCCAGACTGCCCGGCGCTCCCCGGCGGAGAGGTCGTCGGCAGAGAGGCGCTGGTCCCGCTCACGGGCGAGGCGCTCGCGGTCCAGCCGTCCCTGCTCCTGGGCCGCTTCCTCCGCGAGTCGGGCGCGGTCCCGCACCGCCTGGGCCTCCAGTTCGGCAGACGCCACCACGTTGCCCCGGAGGGCGGCGAGGCGGCGGGAGAGGTCGAGTTCGAACTGCGCGGCCTCCACCCCCCGCGCGGCGGCCAGGGCCTGTGCCTCGGCGTCCGCGACCGCCTCCCACGCCTGGGCGAGACGGCGGGCCGCTTCGCGTGCCAGGCGCTCGTCCTCCTGACGCCAGCCCTCGCGCATCGCGGCGATCTCGCGGTGGCCATCCTCCTCGATCTGGCGCTGGGCCTCGGGGTAGCCCTCCAGCTCGTCGACGCGGTCCTGAATGCTCTGGCGCAGGTCGTCGAGGTCGAGTCGCCGCTGAGCAGCGCGGCGCTGGCCCGCGTCCTGAATGTTGGCGACCTCGGCGTCCCGGGCCGCGCGGGCGGCGTCCTGCAGCGTGCGGGAGACCTCCTCCGCGCGGCGCTGGTCCTCCTGCGCCCACTGGTCGTAGAGGGCCGCGATCTGGACGCGCCCGGCTTCCTGCACGCGCTGCTGCTCGGCAGGGAACCCCTCCAGTTCGGCAATCTGCTCGCCCAGGTTCTCGCGCAGGTCGGCCAGGGCGACGGCCCGCAGCAGGGCCTCCTTCTCCACCCCGTCGCGCATCGCGGCGAGGCTGGCGTCCCGGGCCGAGCGCTCGATGCCCTCCACAGTGCGGGCCGCCTCCTCGGCCCGGCGTTGATCCTCCCGGTGCCAGGAATCGCGCAGCGCCTCGACTTCCTGACGCCCGGCCGCCTCGACGCGGATCTGTGCCTCGGGGTAGCCCTCCAGCGCGGCCACACGCTGGGCGATGTCGGCTTCAAGGTCTATGAGGGCGACGGCGCGGAGGGCCGCCTCCTTCTGGAGCCCGTCCTCCATCGCCGAAACGACGGCGTCCCTCGCGGACCGTTCGGCGTCCAGCACACGCTGGGCGTTCTCCTCGGCGAGGCGGAGGTCCTCCTCCGCCCAGCCCCGGCGCATGGCCGCGACCTGCTGGCGACCTGCCTCCTCGACCTCGCGCTGCTGCTTCGGGAAATCGGCGAGAGCGACGGCCTTTTCGGAAACCTCGCGCTGCACGTCCTGAATCTCGCGCTCGCGCAGGGCCGCGCGTTTCTCGGCACCTTCGCGCATGGCGTCCAGCTCGGCACGCTGCGCCCCCAGCGCGAAGGTGCGGGCATCCTCCACCGCCTGGAGTGCGAACTGCTTACGGATAGCCGCCGCCTCGGCCTGCTGCTGGCGCTGGAGGTCTGCCAGTTCCTCCAGCAGAACGCTGTTGTTGAGGTTGCCCGCAAAGGGCTTCTGGACCTCCTCGCGGAGCTTCTTGAACTCGCGGTCGAGCTGGGCCAGGGCCGCGTCGAGATCGGACATGCCCTCCACCCGGAGCGTGAAGGCCCGGTCCTCGATGGAGGCGCGGAGCTTCTCGATCGCCTCCTGGCGCTTCTTGGCCTGCTCGGGCGAGAGGCCAGGGCCGCCCAGCTCGGTCTTGATTCCAGAGTGGCGCTGCGCTTCGGTCCGGACGGCGATGAGGTTGGCACGGAGACGGTCGAGGTTGTCCTGCGCGGCTTTCACCTTCGCGGGGTCCACCTCGTAGATGCGCTCGCCCCAGAAGTTGGTCCCCTTCAGCTCCCCCATCTGCGCCTTTTGCAGATCGTCCAGGGCCAGCAGCACCTGCGCCTGCACCCGCGCCACCTCGGTGCCCTCCTGCCGCAGTTCGCGGACCCGCTTGATCAAGGCCTCCGAACTGGCCTGCTGATCCGCGTCGATCTGATCGTAGGTCGAGGCTGTGTCCTGCATGATCTTGTTGACCGCTGCCGCCAGGGCGGAGACCCCCAGCGCGATGGCCCCCAGCGGGTTGCTGGCGATCCAGACGTTCACCGTGGTGAAGAACCCGCCGATGGCGGTCAGCAGGGCTGCCCAGATAGCTGGTGCCGCCGCCGCGATAGCCGCCCCCCGCAGCGCCACGAAGGCACCCACGAGAGGAGCGATGTAGGGCAGCAGGTTCTCGGACCCGTTTGCGAACCGCTGGAGGGTGTCGACCCCAGCGGTCAGGCCCCGGACGAGGCCGGTCATGACCGGCAGGAGCTTGTCACCCACCGTGATCTGGAACCTCTCCCAGGAGGCCCCGAGCTGCTGCACGGCCCCGTTGTAGGTGTCCATGCGCTCGCGGGCGACGCGGGCCGCCTCCCCCTGGAGGCCCATCGCGTCAATGTTTTTCTGAATCGCGTCCGCACTCTCGTCGAGCAGGATGGTCGCGGCTCGGATGGCGTCCTGGCCGAAGATGTCTTTGAGGGCCGCGTTCCGCTGCTGTTCGGTCAGCCCCTTGAGCTTGCCGCGCAGGTCTTCGAGCACGTCGGCCAGGGGGCGCATGTTCCCGGCCGCGTCGTAGACGTTGAGGCCGATCTCTTCCATGGCCGACGCCGCTGTGCTGCTGGGCGACTGGAGAGACAGCAGCATGGTTTTCAGCGACGTGCCCGCGTCGGACATCTGTTTGAACCCGCCCTGGGCCAGGGTCGCCATGTACCCCGAGAACTGGTTCAGGTCGAGCCCGGCGCTGCGTGCCACGGGGCCCACCGAGGCAATAGCCTGGCTCAGATCTTCAGCCCCGAGGAAGGTCTTGTTGCTGAAGTTGGCGAAGGTATCCGCGATGGCGGGCATGTCCTGGGCGCTCAGCTTGAACGCAGTCATCGCAGCCACGGCGAGCTTCCCGCCCTCGGCCGCGCTGATGCCCGCGGCCCCTGCGAGGTTCAGGGCACCGACCAGCCCACCCCCGACCACGTCCGCCGCACTCAGGCCCGCGCGGTTCAGCTCCAGCATGGCGGCGGCGGCCTTGCGAGCCCCCACCCCCAGGGGTTGCCCGAGGTTCATCCCCGCCTCGCGCAGGTCGTTGAGCCCTTGGGCGGTCGGCTGGGTCAGGGCCCTGATATCGGCCATCCCCTGCTGGAACTCGGCGGCAGTGCGGAAGGAAGTGGCGAGCCCGGCGGCGAACGCCCCCAGGGCGACGGTGGTCCCCATGATGGCGGGCGACATGTCCCCGAACAGGCCGGTCACCTGGGCCAGGCCAGGCACGAACCCGGTGAGCTGCTGGAGGGCGTTGCTGATGTTCCCCGACAGCCCGGCGACGTTGATACGCCCGTTAATGGTGTTCGCCTCGCGGGCCGTCTGAGCGAGCAGGCGGTTCACGTTGCCGAGCTGATCGGCGGTGAGGCGGCCGCTCGCCGCCATGCCCTGGAGGGCCACCCGGACTCGGTTCAATTCGCCCGTGTACGCGGCGGTGGCGGCCTGCCGCTGGGCGAGGGTGGTCGCGGAGGCCGCAGCCGCGTCGAAAGCCGCGCGAGCTCCGGACAGCTCGGTCCGGAGCTGCACGATCTTCGCGGTCTCGACGTTGCGGAGCCCCTGCACCGTGCGGGTGACGGCCTGATCGAGCTGCCGGAACTCGGCGCTGCCCGCCTGTGCTCCAGCAGCAGCCACGCGCAAGGCGGATTGCAGGCCTGCGAGTCGGGTCGCGTACTGGTTGGCACTCACGTTGCCGCGCTTGTACTCGTTGTTGAGTTTTTCCAGGTCCGCCAGGAGGGTCCGGGCGTTCGCGCTGAGCCCGGCGCCCGGCCCCGCCGCGCCGCTGCCGCCGCCTCCCCCCAGACTCCGGAGCTGCGCGATCAGGGCCGTGAGTTGGCTGATCTGCGTGTTGATCTGCGCCTGCACGGCGGTCAGGGAGGAGAGGTTCAACCCGACAACCGCGTTGAGCTGGGAGTGCAGGCTTGCGAGCGCGGCGGAGATGCTGCCGGGGTTGAACGAGATGCTGACGGGCAGCACCTGACCGCCCAGGGCCGCCGTGAGCTGCGCCCGCATCGCGCTGGCCGAGGTCCCCGCCAGCTTCGTGGTGAGAGTCATCGTGCCGTGCTTCTTGGCGAAGTCGGTGACCTCGCGCACGGCGTTTAGCGCGTCGCGGGCGCCTTTGCGGAAGGGGGCTACGTCGAGGGTCGCCTGCCCTGTCAGGGCCGGGAGGCTGGGGTTCGTCATTTGCAAGGCTCCTGAGAGGGTGGAGGGGCTACGGTGGGGACATGACCCGGATTGGCATGGTGGTCCTGCTGCTGGCAGGCGTGGCAACGGCCCAGAGCTTCCGCATCACCCCCGCTCGAATTGGGGCGGACGAGGTGCGGAAGGACACAAGCAAGGAGTTCGCCGAGGGTTTCCACTACGGCGAGATCGAGAAGGCCTACCCCTACGTCTCGATCAAGGGGCTCCGACAGCCGCCCGGCAACAACGACCTGATCAGCAACTGCAAAGTGGTTGTGCGCAACGGCCTAAAAACCCCCAGCGTGGCGAAGTTCGCGAAGGTGAACAAGCCGGTCTACAGCACGGTCGGCGGCGTCTACGTCGTGAGTGGTGAGGTGGATTCCCAGAACAGCTACGGGGCGATGATCCGCTCCAAGTTCTGGTGCTCCAGCGCCTTCCAGGGCACAGCCAAGGGGGGCACGCTGTACACGATCTTCGACGTGTACTCCCGCTAGCGCCTCACCGCCGCCCGCACCTTCTCCCCGAACAGTTCGCGCATGCGGTGCGCGGCGTAGGCCTGCGCACCGGTCAGCACCGGCCCTGGCAGCACCCACCGCTGCCCGCTGCGGCCCAGCGTGAGCGGGTCACTGGGGTCCCCCTGCATCAGCGCAAGTTGCTGGAGCATCGCGTAGCTCATGCCGCCCCGCCCGGCCTCGACGTAGGCAGCGTACTCGGTGTCGTTGCTGACCGTGACCGTCACCGTGGTGCGGGTGGCCCGCGCCGTGGCGTCCAGCCCCCGGAGATAGGTCTGGGTGCGCTCGTAGGCTCCGGCCTCCGTGTTGTAGATGTTCGCCTGAGCGCCCAGGATGGCGTGCCCGAGGGCCTCGTCTCGCACCTTCCCGGCGATCTGGGGGAGGTCGTCGCAGGCCTCCTGCAGGCCCAGCAGCGCCGTTTCCAGGGCGCGGGGGTCGAGCTTGATGCCCATGCTGGCCTCCTCAGTTCTTCAGGCCCATCGCCTCGCGCAGCGCCTGCCACTTCGCTTCCTGTTCGGCGACCCGGCGCTGGCGCTGGACGGCCTCGGCTGCCCAGGGGTAGGCCTGGCGCTCCAGCCGCTCCAGGGTCTGGTTGTACGGCTGGAGGTTGTAGTGGGCGCGGCTCTTGCTGGGCGGGTCGTTGGGGTCGGGGACGTAGACCTTGCCCTGCTCCATCCCGTCGGCCACGGCCATCAGCCGCAGCCGGTGGAGCTGCTGCTCGGCGTCCCGCTCGCCCTCGATCTCGGCCGCACGGCTGATCAGGCGGAACGGCTGGGTGATCATGTTGGGGTAGGCCGCTGCGCCGAACACCCGAATCACGAACTCGTCGAGGGTGAGGTCGGGAGGCCCTGACGGTTCAGCCGCGTCATCTGCGCCGCCGTCTGTTCCGCCAGGGCCAGCAGTTTTCCCAGGTTCTCGTCGGCCTCCTCCAGCGGGTTGAGGTCGTAGAGCGCCTGGAGGACGAGCAGGCGGTCCCCCCAGGTGAGGCGGGGCATCCGGCTGCCCGGCTCGACGGCGGCGTCCACGAGCCGCCAGAACGCGGCCCAGATGTCTTGCTGGATATCGGCGGCCCGGAACTCCTCCCACTCGGCCCGCAGGGTGCCCAGGGTGGCCGTCAGGGTCATCAGGTCGATCAGGTGCGCGTCGGCCACGTCGGCACCCCAGGCCCGCAGGGTCACGCTGCCTCGGGAAAGCTGCAGGGTCGTTCGAATGGGGAGCATGCCGCCTCCAGATCAAAAAGGAAGTCTCGTGTTGTGGGGAAAAAGCCCGCCCCCAAACGGGAGCGGGCCAGGTCACGGGAGGGCTCAGGCCGCAGCGGCGACAGCCTCGCCCTTGAGGGCGGCGACCAGCGCGGCGAGTTCGTCGATCGGCCCCTGGAAGACGGCACCCATGTCGCCCTTCGCGTTGTCGAAGGCGGCGAGCACGCCCGCCTCGGTGAACCGCCCGCCCCACTGCCGGACGGGCACGCGGAAGATCCGGGTGGCGCGGCCCTCGTAGTCGCCCAGGCCGTTGCTCTGGAGGGCGACGCGGGGGTGCCAGAACAGCTCGTAGCGCTTGCTGTCGCCGTTGCCCTCGGTGATGCGGATGACCATCATCCGGGCCTCGATGCTGGCGCCGGGCTCGAAGGGGCTGATGGTGCTGCCGTTCAGGGTGGCGTCGGTCAGTGCGATAGGCACGCTGCCCTGGTGCAGCGCCTGGATGTACTCGTCGGCGGTGATGGGTTCGATGGTCTCGTAGATCGCGCTGACGTCGGTGGTGTCCTCCAGCAGCGTGATGGGCTGGCCGCCCTGGGGGTTCTGCACCAGGATGGGACTGCGCTGCACGTCGGTGGTGGGGGCGAGCTGCGCGTCGGGGCGGAAGTACCCCAGCCCGACCCAGTCGGCAGGAAGGATCAGGGCGCCCACGGCGGCCAGCGGCGAGACAAGCACGAAGTTACCCACGCGCCGGAAGTTGTCGGCGTTGAACTGGGAATCCTTGTTCTTGACGTTCAGGGCGTCGATATAGGAGTAATCGGACACGGTTAACCTCCGGCCAGCAGGCCGTCGAGCGTGACGCGCTCGTAGGTGGGGCGGTAGAGCCACGCGCCCGGCTGGAGTGGCTGGGCCACCGCCGGGCGAGACTCTCGGTAGGCTTCGGGGGCGTAGGAGTGGCCACAGAGGATGCGGCGCACCCGGAGGCCCAGGTCCTGGGCGAGGGCGGCGTCTGGGGCGATGGTGGCCACGGCGACGGCGTAGGAGGCGACGAGCCCGTCGGTGCGGATAGGGACCGGGGTTTCCACCTGCACGTAGCCCTGGGGAGCTTGCTGCTGGAGGTAGGCAAGCTGGCCCCGTGCGCCGCCTTCCACCAACTCACCCTGGGCGTCCTCCTCCTGCCACTCGGCGGGCACTTGCACCTGCTCGGGCCGGAGCACGGGCACGGTCTCGGGCAGCGCGGCCCTCAGGCGGGCGTAGAGATCGGCGACGATCACGGGGGGTTCACCTCCTCAGGACGCAGGTGCCGACGGCCTGGCCGGTGAAGTCGCTGGGCTGGCTCCACTCCATGACCTCCAGCCGCCCGCCGTCCCAGGGCTCGACGAGGACGGCGCCCTTGGGCGGGCGCTTGTGGTCGGGGTGGACAGTCAGCAAACGCACGTCGGTGTAGCTGGCGCCCTCCAGGGTGCGGGCGAAGGCTTCGGCGGCGGCGATGGCCGTGCGGCCTACCCTCTGCGGGTCCTTCACGCTGAACTCGCAGGGGTAGAGGCGCTCCCTACCGTTCTGGACATAGCGGAAGGTGCCGGAGTGGCGGAATACGAGGGGAGCGTTGGCTCGCAGCTCCTGCTGGGCGAGGGCGCGGTACTCGTCGAGTTCGCTCATCCCACGCCCCAGGGTTCAAGGATGGGTGCCGGGTTGGCCTCCCCCTGGTTCGCGGTCGTGGGCGGGGCGAGCCCGGCCTGAACCTGCGCGACATCCTGTTGATCACGCAACAGCACCACGCGCCCCAGAATGTCCCGCTCCACCGTGACCTCCCCCTCTGCCCGGAACTTATCCGCCTGACCCAGCAGGTAGGTAATCCACGCCCCCAGCGCGAGATAGGCCACGTGGGCCTGACGCTGCGCGTTCGTGGCCGTCTCACGCTCCCCGGCCAGCGCCTCCCACAGTTCGAGGCGGCGGTCAAAAACCCTTTCGCTCATGCCCAAGGCCTCGGCGGTCAGGGACAGCTCCCCCTCCAGGCGCTCGGCGACCGTGAGCGTCATGCCCCTACTCCGTCAGCGCCTTGAGCGCGGCGTCGGCCAGCGTGTCGCTGATGCCCTTGACCGCGATCAGCCGCTCGCGGGCGTTGGCCGGAATCAGCTTGCCGTCCGCCAGCGCCTTCTGAGCGGCGTCCCGCTCCGCCTGGGCGGCTTGCACCTGGACCTGGGCCTGGGCGGTCTGAGCCTGAGCCTCGGCGAGCTGCCCGCTGGTCTGCTCCAGGCTCTGCTGCAGGCTGTCGCGCTCGCTGGTCAGGATGGTGACCTGGGGCTGCAGCTCCTGCACCCGAGCCTGAGCCTGCTGCGCTTCCCGGGCCTGCTCGCCCACCTGGGTGGTGAGTGTGCCGACCTGCTGACTCAGCGACTCTACCCTGCGCTGCGCGTCGTCGCGTTCGCCCGTCAGGGTCCGCAGCTGGGCCTCCAGCTCGTCCACGCGGCCTGCATGTTCCGAGCCGCCCGCCTCCGCGAGTTGGGCTTCGAGCTGCTGAATCCGGGCATTGGCCGCTGCGAGTTGCTGCACGGCGTCATCCGCATCCGCCTGCGCCTGCGCCGCTTCCGGGTTGGTCTGTGCCTTGTACGCTGCCGCCGACATCAGGAACTGCTTGGCCTTCAATTTGTCCACCACGGCGTCGTCGAGCGTGCTGGTGTCAAAGGGCTCGCCGAGGGCGCGGTGCCACACCAAGCCGTCAAAGTACGGCTTGGCCAGCACCAAATTCTGTGTTTTGGTCATGGAAAACCTCCCGGACCGGGCTCGGCCCAGTCCGTGGTGTCAGTAGGAGCGGGAGGAAAAGCTCAGGTGCCCTGGGCGATCACCACGGCGCTGCGCTCCGCCACGGTCGCGGCGTGCAC
This sequence comes from Deinococcus sp. NW-56, assembly GCF_002953415.1. NCBI lineage: Bacteria > Thermotogati > Deinococcota > Deinococci > Deinococcales > Deinococcaceae > Deinococcus > Deinococcus sp. NW-56. The sequence goes on from NZ_CP026516.1 coordinate 1,654,758, forward strand.
GTCGCCCACCTTCACGGCGAAGGTGTGGTTCTCGAAGGATCCGTGGTTGAGCTCCACCGTGTCGGGCACGCGGGTGTAGGTGCGCGGCCCGGCCTGGAACCCCTCGAGGTAGCTGATCTCCAGTGGGCGGGCGTTGCGGTCCAGCGCCACCCAGTCACGGTCGCTGAGGTCCGCGTACCCAGCGGCCGGGTCGTTGTACCGGGGGTTCCCCTCCGGCCCGTCGTTGAAGATCTCCGCCATCAGCGGCTCGTTGTGCGGCGTGCCCGCGCGGTAGACCGGGTTGATGTTGGGCTCCAGCCCTCCCTGGGTGCTGCCCGCCAGCGCCTGGCTGTTCAGGCTGACGTAAGCCAGCGAGTCCCAGGCGGGGGGCAGGTACAGGTCGGTCATCGTGCGGGCCACGAAGCGCCCGTCTACGGTCTGGCTGGCGAGATAGCTCTTCACCGCCTGGATGTTCTGGATGGTCGGTCCCTGCTCGCCATTGAGCAGCGGCAGGCGCGGCGCCATGCGGGCGACCGCGTCGATGACGCTCCACGCGCGGGTGCGCGCCGCCGCCTCGCCCAGTTCCTCCATCGCCTCGGCGAACTCGCCGATCTCGTCGTTGGTGTACATCTCCCAGGTGTAGGCGATGGCCAGCTCGTAGTTCACCGCGCTGTAGAACTCGCCCTGGCCGATGAAGCCGGTGTACTGGACGTTCGTCGCCTCGGGGCGCCGGGCCAGGAAGCGGTGCAGCAGGTTGGTGGCCCCCCGCGCCTTGATGGGCTTGAAGTTGTTCACTGTGCGGGTGCGGGCCACCTTCAGCAGCTCGCTCTCGAAGGGGGCGTAGCCGGGACGGCGGGCCGCGTCGCGGGTGTAGGCCAGCGCCAGCAGGAAGTCACTGGTGGTCAGCGTCTCGGTCTGCCGATGCGCCCAGCGGATGCCGGTGAGGTCTTCGAGCACGCCGTCCTGCGCCGCCAGAGCCATGTCCCAGCCCTCGCGGTTGGAGATGCGCAGGTCCTGGCTGCGCTGGAGGTTCTCGTCGAGCAGGGCACCGTAGTAGCCCTTGTAAAACGCCTGGATGCCTGTTTCCAGGATGGTCATCATGGTGAGGCGGTCGACAACCTGCTCGGGGATGTAACCGCGCAGGGCGGCCTCGCGGTACCCCATGCGGAGTTTCTGTACGGTCATGCGGCTCCTTGCTGGTGCTCAGGGAAAAGAGGGCGAAGGGCCGGGGTCAGGCGTTGGCACGGACGGCGAGCAGACCGTTCACTTTCCAGCCGACGAACACGCCGGTGTTCACGTCGCTGTAGGTTCCGTCGGGCTGCTGGTAGACCTTGGCCCCCTGCGCGAGGGCGGCAGGCAGATCGACGCGCAGGGTGACGGCGATGCCGGGGAGGAAGACGCTGGCCTGCCCGGCGACCAGGCCCTGGGGGGTCACCCTGGCGGGGTTGTTCAAGTCGTCGGCGGTGACGCGGGCGGTGACGGCCACGCCCAGCAGGCCAGCGTTGCCGATGGCGACCGGGTGGCCTTCACGGGTATTCGCGGGCACCGCGAGCGGGAGGGTGATGCCGTCCATCGGGCTGCCGTGTGCACGGGTCTTCATGGGTGGGACCTCTCGGGGGAAAGAAGAAGGCCCCTGGCGAAGCGCTCAGGGGCCGGGGAAGCGGGGCGGGGCTCAGCGCAGGCCGAGGCTGCCGCGCACGTTGGCGACGGGGTTGTGGCCCTCCACCTGTCGGGCGGGGGCACTGTTGTTGCCGATGGGGAGGGAGACGCCTCCGGCCCGCTGCGCGGCGCTCTCGTGCTGGCGCCCGCGTGGGGGAGTGGCCGCCGCGCCCATCAGCACCCGGCGCTCCTCGATCATCTGGCCGACGAGCTGCCTGGCCTCGTCCTCGCTGCCCGCCGCGACGCTGACCTGGATGACCTGCTCGCGGAACCGGGCGTCGAGGTCGAGATCGCCCACCTTCGGCGCCCGGGGGAGTTGCGCGGCCTCCAGCGCCGTGATGGCGATATTGGTGCGTTTCTCGGTGAACGCCTGGCGCTCGCTGGCCTCCAGGCGGGCATTCAGGGCCAGTACGTTGCGCTCCAGCGTGCTCTCCGCGTGGGTGCTCGCAGGCGCGGGGCTGGGCGCGGGCTGGGGCGCCGGGGCGGGCGAGGGGGCCGGGTTCTGGGCGGGTTGAGGCGCGGGCGTGGGCCCCGGGCTGGGAGCCTGGGTCACATCCTCGGCGATGGCGACCATCGTCGCGGCGTACTCGGTCTGGTGCTGGGCCTTGATCTGCTCCAGCGTGAGGCCGGGGAAGCGGTCCAGCAGGGCCTTGAGTTTGGGGTTCATGCTGCCCTCCTTGGGGCGGTGGGTTTCCTTCTGCCGGGCGGTGCCGGAGAGGTCAGAGGGGTCGGACACCGCGTCGATGGTGAGCAGTCGGAAATCCGGCTGAATCACCGCGATGATCTGCTCAGGGTCAGGGAAGTCGGCGAGGCCGGGGATTTCCTTCGCGGGCAGGTACTGGGCGCTGCCGGTCCCGTTGCTGCTGATGCCGACGGCGACCTTGCGTTTGAGCAGTGCCCGCATGGTCTGCCCGGCGACGTGGTCGTCCACCAGCACGCCGGTCGCCCGCACGGTGTCCCCGTCGAGCCACAGCCGCTCGTAGAGCACCCAGATGTTCTCCAGGCGGCCCTTGAGCGGGTCCCAGCGGTCCCAGGCGTCCTCAGGATGCTCCAGCAAGCCCCACAGACGCCCCCCCGTGAGGTCATCCTGGGCCGCGTCGATGGCGGCCTGCCAGACCTCGCGGGGATAGAGCCGCAGGTTGCGGTTCACGCGCCCGGCGGTGGCAACCGTCACGTCCACCAGGGTCACGGTCTCGCCGCCTCGCTTCTCCTCGCGCAGGGTGGCGTTCCCCCGGTCGGGGGCGAGGCGCTCGCTGAGGGTGAGCACGCCGGTGGGGGCCGCGCTCTCGCGGAGGCGGCCGGAGACGAGGGCGGTGCAGGGCGAACGGTTGAGGTGTTCGGGCATACGGGCTCCTTTCAGCCCCGCAGCGGGGGCGGGGGCTGCAAGCGGGCGAGGGCAGCTTCGGCCTGCTGGGGCGTGATCTCACCGCGCTCCAGTTGCTGACGGAGGCGCTGGCGCTCCCGCTCACGTTCACGGGAAGTGAGGGTGGCGTGCTGAGGGGACGGGGTGGGGTTCAAGGGAAACCTCCGGGGAACAGCAGCAGCCAGCCCCAGAGCCCCACGCAAGCGGCCAGGGCGACGCCGATGAACGCCATCAGCCAGGGTGGCCCCTCGCCGGGGTTGTCCTCCTGGGGGGGGCGCGGCGGGGGCGGGGGTTTAGGGGGACGGGGGGCGACTCGGCCCATCGGGTTCACCTCCTGGGGTGGGGGGAGCGGCCTGGGCCTGCCCGAAGCTGCGCCCGGTCGCCGCCATCAACTCGGTCTCGGTCGGAACGTCCGCGCCCAGGCGACCGGCGGCCGACTGATCACTCAGCCAGCCCCGGTCGGCCATCGTGGTCACCACCCGCAGCAGCGTGTCCAGTGACTCGTCGTCGAGGCGCGGGAGGTTCCAGGGGAACTCCAGCAGGTCGGCCGTGACGGTCCGGTATCCGGTGCTGCGGCTCAGGCCGTCCCGGCTGACCTTGCTGTAGGGCACGCGGTACTTGCGGTCCGGCCCGTAGCGACGGATCAGCTCGGTGCGCAGGGTCCGGTCGAGGTAGGAGCGCAGGGTCGCCTGCCGCCGCAGGCCCAGCGTCACGGCGGGGGTGCCCATCTCGCTGGCGGTCGCGCGGTTGACGCTGCCGCCCTCCCCCAGCCAGTGCTCTGGCAGCCCGCCCAGGCAGAGGCCGACCAGCCGCAGGAACACCCGCATGTCCTCCTTGGCGTCCGAAGCGCCGCTGGCCGGACGGGGGAACTCCAGCTTCTCGGTGACCCCGTCGTAGCGGTTGCCCGCCTTGTCGGTGTACCCCGGCTTGGTGATCAGGGGCACCACGGCACCCTTGGCCGGGACGTGGCGGAACGCTCCCGCTTTCGCCCGCCAACGGGCCTCGCCGCCGTCGGGCTCCTCCGGGTTGAGCATCGCCGTGTAGACGCCCACGATGCGCTGCTGAATCTCGTGGATGTTCAGGCGGTGGTTCGCCATGGCGATGTACGCCATCGCCGAGTCCACCGCACCGCTGACCAGGGGGTAGCCGCGCGGGTCGTTCCACAGGGCGTCCGAGGCCGTCCAGACGAACTCCCCCCGGCGCCAGGTGCGCTCGCGCAGGCCCTGGCGCAGGTGCAGGGCGCTCACCATGTCGGCCGCCACTGTCCCCAGCGAGGTGTCCCCCTCCACCCGTACCCCGGCCTCCAGGTCGAGGAACGCGATGCGGGCGGGGGCGTCGGCCCCAGGATCGTCGGCGCCGGTCGGCCAGACCGTGGCCTGCTCGCCGTCGGTCAAGAACTCCGGCAGCCAGCGTTCGGAGATCAGGGTGCCGAGGTTGTTCGCCTGCCAGAACTCCTCCAGAGCGGTGCGGGCGGCGCGGTCGTACACGTCGCCGTAGGAGAAGGTGTCGCCGATCAGGAAGCTCATGGCGATCTGCATGGCCCCCCAGAACAGGGGGTTGAGGTAGTACATGCTGCGGCACTTGAGCCGCTCGGCGTCGCGGTTGATGCCGTAGCGGCCGGGGCGCAGGCTGGGGCGACCCAGGCCGTCGGCGTAGGTCCACCCGCCCCGCAGGCCGGGGTCAAGCGGGCTGCCCCCGAAGGCGTCGGCGATGCTGGGGTTGGCAGGCAGCGAGGCCCCCCGCAACTGGGCGGGGGGCGGGGCGTGCTCCTGCTGACTGCTCACGGGCTGGCCGTCAGGGCCAAGAATATAGGTCGTCGTACCCACCTCCTTCCTGTGCGGACCTGACGGTCAGGACCGCCGCTGCGTGCGCAGCCGGATCATGTCTGACCCTGCCCCCGAACAACCTCTCCGGCGCGAGGGCGAGCACCGCCCCGTCCCCGTCATCGGGGGACTGGCCCTTGGTGCGTCTCTTGAAGTCGTTCTTCTTCTCCAGCTTGCGGACATCCCGGTCCCCCTTGGTGACGTAGCCGTACTTGCGTTCGGTGAGATCCCGCTTGAGCAGCAGCGGCGGATGCTCGATGCGAATGGCGCTGAGCACCTCGTCGGCCATCGCGTACATCTCGGTCACGAGGTCCGCGTACTGGTCCGGGTCGGTGGAGCTGCTGCCGAAGGCGACCTCATGCACCACGAACCCGTCCGGGAACAGGGCGGCCACGTCCACCAGCTTGCGAATGCCGTCCACGATGCCGCCGCCGTACCCGGCGTCCACGCGGACGCTGGCGGCCGTTGCGCCCAACGCCGCGTACTTCCGCAGCGCCTTGGCCGCCGCCTGCACGTAGCGGTCGGTGCGGCTCATCTCGTCCAGCTCCTGCGCTCCTTGGATCGCTTCCTCGAACCGCAGAACGCGCTCGAACAGGCCGTAGAGCGTCCCCGCGTCGTCCCCGAAGCGGGAGCAGTCGACGCCGAGTTGCACGCGGCGCACCGGACGGCGCAGGGGCTGCTGGGTGGCCAGCGCCACCATGACGGCGGCGCCCACTTCCGCCACGCCCTCGCGCCGCACGTCGCGGGTCAGGCAGGCGTCGAAGCGGCCCGCGCTGATGAAGGTGTCTCCGCCGCCGCCGCTGGGCGGGATGCCCAAGGCGCCGTACAGGAAGCCCCGCTTGGGGGCGAAGATCGTCCCCGGTGGGTGGAAGCCGCCGCCCGCCCTCGGCACCGGCCAGGGCACCGCGAAGGTGTGGCGCGTCTCGTCCATCTCGGGCACCACCTCGCACCCGAAGGTGCGCTGGTCCTCGATCATTTCGTTAAGCGTGCTGCGGGTCGTCCCGCCGGGCACTTCCACGCTCCCGTTCACGACGTTGGGGAAGTCCAGCAGCGAGAGCCGATACACCATCGCCAGCGGGTGCATCTTCATTTCCTGAAAAGTGCTGCTGCTGGTCTTGGGGTTGGCGTACAGCAGCCAGATGCGCACCGTGTTGCCGGTGAACTGGCGCTTCACCGCGTCGTACATGAACTCCGCGATGCCCTCGGCTTCCTCGAAGACCCACAGGTGGAAGTCGTTGTGCTGCCCCTGCACGCGCTCCGTGCCGGTCCCGCCCGCGTCGTTGGTCACGAAGCCCATGGCGAAGTGGTCGGCCGAGGTCTCCGCCCGCATGTCCTTGGGCATCAGGCCGGGCATGACGTTGCGCCGCCGCGCTTTGGCGTTGGCGACGTGCATGCGGATGTTCTTCCAGAGCGTGTCGCGCACCTGATCGTTGGTGTTCGCCGTGCTCTGCACGACCGACGCGCCGAACACCCGGTAGAACCAGATGATCGCCGGTGCCCCCAGCCCGTAGGTCTTCCCCAGGCCGTGCGCGGCCTCGATCACGAACACGTAGGGGACGTTCTGCTCGCCCGCGAGCTGCCGCCGCACGCTGTCCTGAATGGCCTCCAGGATCTCGTACTGACCCGGCTTCCCGTTCATGCCCCGCCAAGGCTTCATGCCCAGGACCCGCTCGCAGAAGCCGATGAGGTCGGTCCCGTAGCGCTCCGTCCATTTGCTCTGCTCGTCGCGCACCGGCCCCTGGGCCTGGAGCTTGCCGCTCTCGCGCAGGCGTTTGCGGGCGATGGCCTGCATCACCGCGCCCCGGGTCATCCAACTGGGCGGACGGTTAGAACTCCGTGTCATCGTCCTCGTCAGGCGGAATCATGGCGGCCAGGCGCCACAGCTCCTCTTCGGGCAGCTTGTCGAGGTCGTCAGGCGACTTGATGCGGCCGAAGTTGATGTTCAGCTCCTCCATGCCCAGGGCCTTGCGCTCCAGCTCGGTGCCGATCTTGATGGTCCGGGCCATGTCGAGCACGTCCATCTTCTCGGGGTCCTGATGGGCCATCGCCCGCACACCCAGGGTGACCAGGGCCTTGCCGACCTTGGCCTGCCGCCTCCGCACCTCGGTCTTCATGTCGAGGTCGAGGGCACGCAGTCTGCCGTCAACTTCCCGACGCATCTGGAGGCGCAGGTCCATCCAGTCTTCCGCTGCTGATCGGCGTTCGAGCTGCCTCTCGCTGGGGTAGCCCGGTTTGGCGGCGAGGCTCGCCAGTGTGACGGTGTCCTCTCCGCGGATGTACTCGCGGCGGATAGCACTCCAGTTGTGCTTGACGCGCTTGTCCTCGGCGCTTCGCGCCCCGCCGCTGCCGCTGTTCTTCGGGGTCGTCTTGGTTTTGGCGGGGTCACGTTTGCTCATGGGGGTTCACCTCCTTGGGTAGGGTGTCGGTATGGAGTTGCAAGTCACGCGTCGGACGCGGCGGATAGCACGCACCCTGTCGGGACTTATGGCGGCGGCATTGGCGGTCGGGCAGGTGATCTACCTGCACCAATTGGACGGCGCCCCCCTTCCTCCCAGCGTTTTGCCTGAAGGGGCTCTGGACCTGCTGAGGTGGTTCGCTGTGGCCGCGTTCGGCCTGGCGTCGGTGTGCTTCAGCTATTACCGAACTCTGGACCGTGAGCCGCAACTTCAGCCCCAGGTTCGGGCAGCGGGGGCGCAACTGATGCTGAGTTCGATCCTGACGCTCCTGGGGCTTGTGACCATTGCTGTCATGCAGGTACTCAAGCCGCTGAGGGGGGCTGGGACGGAGAGCCCGCCCGAACTGCTGCCGCTCGTGCTGCTGCTGGCCGTCGTGTTCACCCCCATCTTTTTTGCCCTCCGCTATGCCGTCTTAGGCATTGAGGCTGTCGTTGCCGTGGCCATCACCACGGCGAGCGCAGACGATGCGGACTTTGCGATTGAGATGGGACAGCGCAGGCGCTGATTACTTCGGCGTCCACCCCTGGCTGAACTCGGCGTGGCCGATTGTGCCGCGTTCGGTCATCCCGCCCCGGTCGTAGAGGCGGGTGACTTCCTCGCGCTCCATGCCGCAGCGCTGCATCACCTGCTCGGGCGTCATGTCCTCCTCGTCGATCAGGCGGCGCACGATGTCTGCCATCGGCAGCACGCCATGCTCGCCCCTGGCCCGGTTATGGCGGATGGTGCTGAGCATCTGGTCGCCGGTCGCGGGCGGCAGCAGGCGCACCACCGGCACGTACCCGTCGGTCATCGCGTAGATGCGCGGGTCGGCGCTGCACGTCCAGCGGTGGAAGCCGTCCACCACCTCGCCGTCCGGGCGGGCCACGATGGGTTGCGTCCACCCGTCTTCGAGAATGCTGACCTTCAGCAGTTGCATCTCGGGCTTGGCGACGAAGTTCGGGTTGTATCCGTTCGCGTGGAGGTCGTCGCGGTGAACCCACTCGATCCGCGAGAGGGGCTGGGCGTCACGGCCGTGCTTCATGGCGTGTCTCCTTGGAGGGCGCGGGCCTCTGCCAGCTCAGCCTGATAGCGGGCGAGATCCGCGCGGTACTTCGCGAGGTCTTTCTGAAACTGCTCGGGCGTCTTGCGGCCGATGTTCGGCTGGCGGCGCTGTTTGAAGTTGCCCCGCATCGCCATCTTCACGAAAAAGGCCCACGAGTACCCGGTCAGCGGGTGGTCCACTGTGGGGGCCAGCAAGTCTGCCGTCTTGCGGTAGTGCATCCGCAGGTGTGCCCGAATGCCCTTGCTGACTTGCGCGGCTTCCTTCTCCGGAAAGTTGGCGGTCACCAGGTCCCGCAGCCACTCCTCGTAGGTCAGGCCCGGCGGCTTCTCCGGAATCTCCCCGAAGGCGTACAACTCGGTGCGGCTGTAGCGCTTGGCCGTCTGCGCGCCGGGCACGCGGCTGAGCATCCGGTCCCACAGGGCAGGCTCGCACTGGTGGTACTGATCGAGGCGCTGCATGGGTTCCTCGCCGAAGGGTGGCGCGAGGCGCTGCTTGCCGGGCGTGAAGCCGATCTGGTCGAGCAGGTCGTACACCCGGCAGTAATCCCAGCCCAGCCGCTTGGGAGCCAACCACACGTCCTCGGTGCGCCAGTCGTAGATCGGGTAGGCCTTCCAGACGTTCCCGGCGTGCTGCACGTCGTTGGCCCCGCCGTAGCCGCCGCGGTCCTTGACGATGTAGTTGTCGACCACGCGGCGGCTCACGGCGGCCCGGCGGATCAGGCTCTCGTCGGCGCGGATGCCCAGCAGCTGCACCACGTTGCCCAGGGTGGGCGGAAACAGCAGGCCGCTCACCTCGGGAATGCTCAGGCGGGTGGCCGGATCCGTGTAGTCGTACCCCGGGATCTCGGTGATCGCCTCGGGCGGCAGCTCTCGCACCCACAGAGGGCGGTCCTCGGGTGCCCAGGGGTACCAGACGGGTGACTCACTGGAACAGGCGTTGCGGTGCTTGACCGGCACGCAGATCCAGCGCAGCGCCACATCCGGGTCGGCGGCCACCCGGCGCACGTAGTCGATGTTCTCGGTGTAGATGCATTCCTCGTCGTAAAACACCACGTCGAGGGGCGTGCGCCCGAGTTCGCGTGCGGCCTCCAGCGCGAGGTTGAGGACGATGGTGCTGTCCTTGCCGCCACTGAAGCTCACTGACACATGGTCAAAGCGTTCGAAGATCGTGCGCATGCGCTCACGGGCCAGGGTCAGCACGTCCTTGTCGCTGGCTTCGGGCTTCAGGCGGCTGTTCTTCGGGTTGTACTTGAAGGGCTTCAGGCCAGGGTGGGGCGCGGACACGTCCCCCGCGATCTCCTCGCGCATCAGGGGGTCCATTGCGGGCCTCCCTGATGACGGCGCAGGTGGGCCGTGGTCGCCAGCGGGTACTGCTCGCCCGAGCCGCACACCGTCACCGTGGCGTCGGGCAGCGGCGAGCTGCCCGGGAAGGGCAGGCTGCACAGGTAGGTGCCCTCCTCGCGGGTCAGCGCGTGCAGGGGATGGCCGCGCCGAGCGGCGAGCACCCGGCCGTCGTCCGTGAGGACCAGCAGCGCCAACGGCACGCCGGGAGCCAGCGTGTCCAGCAGGGTGGCCACCCCCGCGCCCAGGTCGGTACGCGTGAGCAACAGCGCCAGGACCTCGCTGTCGCTCGCCGTTTCCGGGGCGAAGCCATGCCGCTGCGCGAGGGCAGCTGCGCCGGGCACCGTGCCGTTATGCGCGACGTGCAGGGAGCCCGCGCGGAGCGGTTGCGCACAAGCAAGGTCGTCATGCGCACCGGCAGTCGCCAGCCGCGCGTGACCGATCACGCTGTCCACCACGGGAGAGAGGGCCGCACTGTTGACGGGGCCGAGGCGGACGTGCCGCACTCCAGGGGTGGCCCAGCCGTGGGCGTGAGGGCCGCGGGTGCCTGCGGCGCGGGCGAGGCTGCGCAACCTGTCCGCCTCCGGCGGGCCGCTGCCGCGCCAGAAGCCGAAAAGACCGCACATTACGCCAGCCCCCGCGCCGCCAGGTAGTCGCGGGCCTGGGGCAGGATGGTCGCGGCCTCGCGGACAATCTGCGGGTCGATCTCCCACGTCTCGTCCCAGCCCTGCACCTGGCTCTTGGTATAGAGGCGCTGCGGCCAGCAGCCGGTGCCCACCTGCCAGCCGCGCGGATACCCGTAGATGGGTGGGAGCGAGTAGCCCTCGCGCTTGATCAGGGCGAGCACGGCCTCGTGCGACCAGTCGCGGATGGGGCTGTAGCGCGTGATGCCCTCGCGGTTGCGGTAGAGGCCTCCCTGACCGCAGAAATTGCCCTCCGCGTGGCGGCGGCCCAGCACCAGAACGTCGAGGCGATGTTCCTGGAAGTACCGCCGCTGCGCCGTGTGCTGCACCAGCCGGAACCAGCGGGCGTTGTCCTGCGCCCGCTGCGGGAACAGCATCTGCGGATTCTTTGCCAGCCACGCGAGATCCTGACCGGTGTTGATCACCTGCACGCCAGGCGGCATGTGGTTCGTGACCCAGGCAAGGAACTCCGGGTACTCCAGGTTGGTCATCCCGAAGACGCAGGCGTCAATGCCGAGCTGGGCGCACAGCCACTCGATCACCAGAGAGTCCTTGCCGCCGCTCCAGGCGAACGCCACGCGCTTCCCAGCGAACTGGACGCGCATCTCGGCCAGGGTCCGCTCGATCAGGGCGTCCAATTGCGTGGCGGGGCAGAGGTCTTCGACCCGCGCCCAGGTGTCGAGCCAGGCCTGCTGGCTGGACACCTGCTTGCGAGGAATAGCCGCGTCGGTCATACCCCGCGCTCCCGCATGTCGCAACTGCTCGCGTCGGGGCGGTCGTCGGTCAGGAAGATGGTCTGGGCCATCATCCGGAAGCCCGACATGCGCTCGCGGAACGTCTCGATACTCTCCTCGGGGTGTACGGAGTCGATCACCGCGTTGGGGCCGAGCGCGTTGAACTGGTGCGAGACGCCGCGCGGGATCTGCATGTCCACGAAGGAGCAGGGCGGCACCAGCAGGTTGTAGCGGGTGCGCTGCACGCCCTCCGGGAGGTCGGGCATGTCGTCCTCGAACTGGAAGGGCACGAAGGGCGTCACGCCCGGCACGTTCGTCACGATGAACGGCGAGAGGCTGCCCACACGGATCACCGTGTCCGGACCGGTCATCATCCGCACGAAGCGCAGGCCGGTGTGCAGGTGCATCCGCGAGCAGATGCCGCGCTCTTCCACGTTGTAGAAGTCCATCAGGTAGCGGCTGGCGAAGTACCCGTCGAAAGGCTTTTCCAGCATGTACACGTCGCCTTCCTCGAACTCCTGGGCGCGGGTGATGCCGTCCTCGTCGGGGGTGCGGGCCGCGCGGCTGCCGTGGGCGGCCCGCACGATGCGGGCAAAGGCCCACACCATCTGCCCGGCCAGCTCGTCGCTGAGCTGCATGACGGGCGTGACGACGTTCTGCGCGGGGTCCACGAAGGTAGCCACATCGTGGATTTCGTTCTCGTCGTCGGGGTGATGCTTCATCGGCTCGGGATTCACGCGGCCACCTCGCTGAGGTAGGCGCGGATGATCGCCATGAAGGCCTCGGGCGCGGTTGCCACGCCGAACTGCTCGCGGGCACGCTTCACGGCCCGCTGGGCGAGGTCGCGGTCCGGCGCGGGCACCACGTACACGACTTGCACATACTCGGGGTTTCCTGGTCCTACCGGGGCCACCGGGGCGGGAGACTCAGTGGGGGCCGCGTCACCTCCCGCCGCCGGGGTGGGGGTGGCCTGCGCCTGCGGCGCCGCTGCTGCCGCGCCGATCAGGTCGTTCAGGAACTCGCTGGGGGCCTCGGGGAGCGCGGGGGCGCTGGCCGCCTGGGCGTCCGTCTCTTTCACGAACGCTTCGAGGTCGAATCCGGCCACGGCGCGGAGATCATCGTCGAGGCCGCCCAGCATCCCGGCGAGCAGCTCGTCGTTCCAGCCGCCGAGTTCGCCCGTTCGGTTGTGAGCCACGAGGTAGGCGGCGGCCTCGTCCTCGCTGCCGAAGGAGCCACCGCGCGTGACGGGGACCAGCCACATGCCGTCCTCGCGGACCTGCACGAACTGCGGCGCGGGCTGACCGGCGGCGTGGGCACGCTCCAGCACGGAGAGGCGGCCGTGCCCGGCGATCAGGCGGCCCGTGGCCTCGTCGATGGCGAGGGGGTCACGGAAGCCGAAGCGGGCGATGCTGGCGGCAATGGCGCCGTCGGCGTGCTCCTTCGGGTTGCCCGGCCAGCGGGCGAGCTGGTCGAGGGGCAGGTACTCGATGCGCAGGGCAACATCGGCAGGGGCGGCGGGGGTCTTACGTGGGGCCATACAAGCTCCAGCCCGACTGTCTACCGTGGTGGACACGGCAGGCTCCCATCGGGGCGACGCACAAGGATTTGCCCATGGGGCAGCGGCGTCTTGAGGTGGTCGTGGGGCAGGGGATTCCTGCGGCCCGGTGGTGCGCCCTCCCGGAGATGCACCGGGTGAGCCGGTCCGCTGTGCCCTGGAGGGCGTGGGCGGCGCGGCGGCCTGCCTGCTCGGCGGGGCGCGGAGGGTGCCCGTCTCTCCGGGCGGTCACGCCTGGCTCCCGGCGTTCGGCCTGCGAGGGTGGCCGCAGGGGGCCGCACCCGGTTCACGGATGCAGGACGCGACGCCCAGAGGCTTAGCCCTGCGCGGTTCGGTGGGGTATGGGCGACCAGGGCCGCATGTCGATGGAGGCCGGGGGATCGGCAGACGGGGAACGGGAGAGGCTCAGCACTTCATGGCGGGACCTCCAGGGGCGGGGTGAGCTGCACCGGGGCAAGACCAACGCGAAGCGCCCCCACTTCAGAGGCAGGGGCGCGTGGCATTCGGGTAGACGTGGTGCAGCTTGAGCGAAATTAGGCTGTTTCTGGGGAAACTCTGTCAAGCCCTCCCGGCAGGGTGGGCGGGTGGTACCCCGGCTGCGGATGATTGGGCGGAATCTCCCCCGCTGGGATGTCCTTGAGGGGGTGTTCGACCAGCAGCGCCCGCCGCACGCATTCCAGCGCCCGGAGGAGGCCAGGGAAGCGGCCCACGCTCTCGCGCAGTTCGAGGTGATCGTCGTGGTCACGGTAGATCAGGTGCTCATCGTCGTCCTGCCGCCGCCCCGGCTTGCGGCCCCCGGCACGGTCGCTCAAGTCCTCAATCCAGCGGCACAGGTCGGCCCAGCCCCCCGGCCCCACCCGCGTGCCGGTCAACGCTTCGAGTTCGGCGGCGTTCGCCACCACGAGGCTGTGGCCGTCCTCGCCGTAGACGATGGTGAGCCGGGCGTAGTACTGGGTCATGCCTCCGTCCTCGTCCACCACGCGAACGCTCAGCACGTCGCCGTGGAAGTAGCGACCCGTAAAGTGCTTGACCCGCGCCCGCTCCAGCTCGCGGCCTACGGTGACGTATTGAAGACGCTGCTCCTGCACCTGGAGGGCCAGCGTGAGCGCATGGTCGTCGCGCCCCGCGATCAGCATCTGGCAGGCCTCCAGGGCCAGGGCATACGAGCGGGTCAGCGCGTCCGCCAGTTCCCCGTGCAGCCGGTGCCCCTTTCCGCTCCCACCCGACTTCACGGCCATCGGCCCCAGCTCGCTCTCCCCTACCCCGATGATCTGGCGCAGCACCCCGTGAATCTTGGCCTGCTCGCGCTCCCCCTCGGAGAGGTCGCGTACCTCCTTGTCGGACAGGAAGTAGCGGCGGTGGATGCAGCGGGCGATGTTGTTGATCATCGCCCGTTGTTCCTGGGTCAGGCGGCCCACCTCGGCCTCCTGGGTGGGCACAGGGAGGTGGGGCGTCGCCACCGGCCCGCGTCCACCCCGCCCAGCCTGCTGCGCCGCCGCTGCCACCGCTTCCGCACCTGCCGCTTCGAGGAGCACGCGGGTGATATCCGCTTTCCGGGTGACATCGCTACCCCGGGGAGCGACGGTGCCCGCGAGCTGCCGCACCCGCTCCTCGGCATCCCAGCGCAGGGGCTCGGCCCCGGGTTGCCCATCCTGCTGGGCGGCGCTCGCCAGCATTTTGACGATCCGCTTCCACACGGGCCGGGAACGCGCGTCGGTCAGGTACGGCGGCGTCTCCGGCTGAGCCGGGGTGCGGCCGACATGGCGAGCGGGAACCGTTTGTTCCGCGCCGTCGGGGAAGCGCAGGCGGACGCTGGGCGCCCGCACGCCGCTCCGGGGACCGCGCACGACGACTGCCCGGCTGCCCGCTCGGGGGTGGGAGCGGGTGGGTCGGTAGTACACCAGCTCGCCGGGCTTCAGGCTCAGCAGGCTGTGCGGCAGGGCTTTCCCTGGCTTGCGGGCGGCGCGGTGCTCGGCCAGTCGCTGCTCCTCGTCGAGGCGGGCTTTCCAGCTCATCGCTGCTCCTTTCTCTGCTCCAGCAGGGCGACCAGGCGGTCACGCTGGCGGTTGCGGGTGGCGATCTCCCCCAGCGAGGGGCCGCGCCGGGGGACATAGGCCGGACCGTAGCGCTGGCGGTAGGACTCCAGGGCGAGCTCGCCGTAGCCGGTCAGCACGTACCCCGGACCGTCCGGCCCCCAGGTCACCCACTGGACGCGGCCGTCCTCCGCGAGGCGGCGCAGCAGGGCGCGGTGGTGATCGGTCAGAGGAGCGTGCTCGTCCTGGGTCCACAGGCCCGCGTCTTTCACAGCGAGCGCGGGGGGCTTCGGGATGCCGCTGAACACGGCGAGGAGACGGTAGAGGTGGGGCAGGCCAGATGGAACGGAACGGGTCTCCTGGGGGCGCTCAGCGGTGTGGGTCATGCGGTCCTTTCTTCGGCTTCGGCGGCGAGGAGGTCGTCGAGGGTCCAGGCCACGACCACCCGGAACCCGGCGGCGCGCAGGCGGGCGTGGTAGGCGAGTTGGGTGTCGGTGGGCTTGTTACCGGGCTGCTTGAGTTCGGCGAACCAGAGGCGGCGTGCCCCGTCCTGGCGGTAGACCAGCAGGTCGGGGAAGCCCGGCGTGAGCCATGCCCGGCCGCCGCCGTCGCTGCCGAGGTAGCTCTCGTGCACGTCCCAGCCGCGCAGGATGAGTTCCTCCACCGCCGCCGCCTGAAACGCGGCCTCACTGACGTACCCGTTGCTGGCGGACCGTGGAAGCCCCGCGCCCGGCACTCTGACCGGGGCGGGGGCCTGCTCCCCTGGGAACAGGTGGGCGTGACGGCGGCGGTACTCGCGCAGCCAGGCGTCGTCGTAGGGGGTCAGAGCAGCACCTCAAGGTAGTTGGACGGGGTCAGCACCGCGTGGGGCGTGGACTGCCACCACCGCCACCAGGGACGCAGGGTGACAGTGCCGACGCGGACGTGGTGGTAGGTCTTCAAGAGATGGTGCACCTCCATCTCCTCGGCCTGCCGGATGCCCATGCCCCGGTACATCCCGCGCAGCACCCGCCCGGTCTCCGGGCAGAAGGGGATGAAGACGCGCGAGACGTAGGCGATCTGGGCAGCGTCCTCGTGGGCTTCCGGCATAAGGTTCTCCAGCGGGACGACGGCCCCCGTGCTGCTGATAGCGGCCAGCGCACGGGAGCGGGTCGAGGGGTCCAGGGGGCAAGACACGTGGTGGGCGGTGGGGTGTCCACAGAGACGGCAGGTCAAATTTGGTCCTCGCTTCCTTCGGCCTCGTGCTGCTGGCGCCACGCTCGCGGTGCATCCCAGACCGACTTCATGACGGGACCGGGGCGCATCTCTCCTGTCGCCGGGTCCAGCACCTCCAGCCAGTAGCCCTCCGGCCCGAACATCAGCCCACCGCGCAGGCCCATGCCCTGGAATCCGGCCACGTAGTCCATCGGCTTCACGTCGTCGGTGCCCTGAAAGTCTTTGCGGTCCTGGGCGCCACGCTGCACGGCTTTGGCGACGGCCTCCACGCGGCGCTCAGGCGGGATCTCGCTCAGGGGCACCGGCTCCTGGGTATCGGGGTGCTCGACCTCCATGCCTTGTGCGAGGCCGCGCACGGTGTCGGCCACCCCCTGCACGTCGGCGCTGCTGGGTTGGGCCTTGCCGGTCACGGCGCGGGTCACGTCGATGACCAGGGCATAGTCGTCGGGCGCCACCACCCCCAGGGCACGGGCCACCCGCTCGTTGCTGATCTCGATGCCGCGCGAGGCGGCCTCCTCCGCTACCTCTGCGAAGTCGATCAACTGATAGAGGCGGGCACGGGAGAGCCCGAACGTCTCCAGCCCGTAAGCCTCGAAGGTGGGGTGGCTGCTGCGGTAGAGCTTCTCTGCCTGGAGCGTCCGCAGCGCCCGGCCCGCCATCGCGCCCGCGCGGACGCCGACGGCGACCTGTTCTTCCAGCTCGGCGCGGCGGGCGCGTTCCTCGGGGGTGAGGAGTTGCTGGATTTCGATCTCGGCAGCGGTCACGCGGCACCACCGTCCTGCTCTTCCAGCGTGAAGAGGACCGACCGCACCAAAGCCTCCGCCGGGTGCTGGCCCCCCTCTCCGATGTCGGGGACGAAGGGCCGGTAGTGCGCCACCGCACACCACTGCACGCTGTTCAGCCACAGGTGCGGCTGCCAGCCCTGCTGCACGCACCAGGCCACCAAAGCCGCCTGGAAGATGGCGAGGCCACCCCAGCTCCAGCGAACCTCACCGTCCGTGACTTGCGCCACCACATCTCGCCGGTCGTCGAGCGTGACCGCAATCCAATGCGCCTTGACCTCCAGCAACTCGGGGCAACGGTCGGCCAAGCGGCGTATCGCGTCCGGGAAAGGCAACGGTGTGACTGGCAGGGATTCAGCCCTCACGCCTGCACCCCCTCAAGGTCTCGGCGGCGCGTCCAGCCGAAGCGCTCCAACTCGTCGACCAGCCGGTCACTGCGGCGCAGGCTCTCGCGGAACACGGAGGTGCGGGCCTGGAGGTCGAACTCGCTGGGCTGCCAGGAGGTCGTCGAGAAGGTCATGGAGTGGCCGAGATCGAATGTCTTCACCATGTGCAGTTCGGCGCTGTCAGGCTCTGTCTCGCTCGCGGGGATGGTGGCCGTGTAGACCCGCCGCTCAATGCTGGGCTTGCCGGGCTTGCCCTTGCTGCGGACTTCAAGGTGCAGGGTGGCGTTCCAGGGGGTAGGGGCGTTCACGGGAACTGTGCTTGCCTCAGGCATTGGCCACCTCCTCGTTCAGCCAGGGCAGATCTGCGGGCGTGAGCAGTGCCGTCGCCTGAATCAGCCGCAGGGTGGCCAGCGCGTCGTCGAGCGCCGCGTGGGCCCGGAGGTCATCGGTCTGCACGCCCCGCTGGATGCAGGCGTCGCGCAGCTTGGCCCAGCGCCAGGAGCGGTGATGGTCATTCCACAATCCCGCAAGAGGTGCGTAGGCTTCCATCACGCATTCCGCTGAGCGACAGAAGGTCTGAAAGGGTTTGTACTCGTCGCTGTGCCCCCGGCCGCTGGGGTGGGCGTACCACTGCGGCATCGCGGCGTCGAGCGTGTCGCTCAGGCGAGGCACGTCGAAAGCCTTGTTGTAGATCACGATGCGGTGGGCGCTCAGGATGTCGCGGAGGCGCGGCCAGAACGCGGCGATAGATGGGCAGTCCTGCACGTCGGGGTCGGTGATGCCGTGGACCGCCTGCGCGCCGGGTTCAATCGGGCAGCTCGGGCGGATGCGCTCATTGAAGAGTGTCCGGCCCCAGGCGTCTACAATGCCCAGCTCGATCACCTCCCCGTGAAAGCCGGTGGTCTCGGTGTCGAGAACGGCGAGGCGGGGGTCGGTAGCCCAGTCGAGAAACAGGTCGAGGTGGGGACTGTTCGTCATGGTCAGGCGCTCCGGAGGTGGGAGAGGGCTTCGAGTTGCGTGTTCACGTCGGCCAGCACGTCACCAGTCAGTGTCCAGAAGCCCAGGCTCCCGGACACCGCGACCGGATTGGGCAGCACGCGCACGTTGTCCAGCACCAGGGCGAGGCTGCCGAAGTACCAGCGCTCCAGCCCGGGCGGGCAGGGGTCGCCGGGCAGCAGCAGGCCGGTCACGGTGACCACGCTGGTGACGGCCTTGGCGGGCACGTCTTGGCGGCGGTAGAGCACGCCAGTCAGCCGCTCGATGTACTCGGCCCCCTCGCGGTCGTAGGTGCCGCTGCTGTGAATGGCGAGGTCCTGGCCGACCATGCGCCGGGCCTGCGCGATCAGGTGCGGGTGCCGGGCCCAGCGTGGGCGGTTCTCGGTGCGCTTGCCGTGGCGCTCAATGGCGGTCGGCCAGGGGATGGAGAGGGAGAGGGCCTTCACGACCGCCCCCCGTGATGTGCTCGCAGGTCCGCCGGGCTGTCCAGTACAGGCACGTCTCGCTGGAGAGCTCTTGGGTCCCATAAGCCCAGGTGGATGGCGAGACGCACAGGCAGGATGTGGCGGTGGACGGCTTCCCCATACAGAAGGCTGCCCGCGCAGTACCGGGCGCGGCGGTCGGTGGTCTTGTAACCCGTGCAGGTGGTCGTCTTGTGGCAAAAGAAGGGCGTGCCCTGCTCCTGTTCACGAACGATCTCGTCGACCTTCCCGGGGCGCAGGTAGCCGGGCGCGTCGCGGCGGAAAGGGCAGTCCTGACAAGGCCGCTTCAGGCTGAACAGGGCGGCCACGTCTTCGTTGCTACGGAGGGGCAGATGCTCAGGCGTCATGCGCTCAGCCCCTCGCCGTCGCGGTCCTCGTCCTTGGGCGGGAACAGCGGCGTGGACGGCTCGACGATCTCCACCGTTAGTTCCACCTCGTAGGTGTCGGGGCTCGCGGGGTCGAAGTACCGCTCGAAGTGGGCGTGCTCGTTGAAGTGAACCTCGACGACCGCCACCACCTTGTAGTCCTTGGTCTTGCTGCCCTTGCTGGTGAGGTTCCAGGTGCGCCGGTCGCCACCCCCGAAGATGCGCAGGGTGAAGGTGGCCGCCTCACGGGTGTCCTTCTTGCGCGTGATGCGGTGCGCCCGCTGGAGGTACTTCAGGTCCGCACCACTGGGGAGTTCGAGGTGCAGGGTGGTGAACGGCACGCCGTCCTTGTCCCACTCGTGCTTGATCGCGTCCACGCTGACTTTCAGGGTCTGTTTCATGGGTTCCTCGCAGCGGCCAGGACCGCCTCGGCCAATGCCTGGAGAGCGGTGGGGGCGGTTTCGACGCCCAGGTACCGGGCTTCTTCGGCCTCGCCTTCGAGCACCCACACGCGCCCGATGTAGCCGGTGCCTTCTTTGCCGCGCAGAACGCGCTGCGTCCAGCCCCAACCGCGTGCGTCGCACTCCGCTTGGAGGGCGGCCTGAACGATGCCGCCGTGCAGCTCGGTGTCGAGGAAAGCGTCGACGCAGGGGCCGCCCGTCCGGTGGTGTCCGTCGGCGCTAATGCGCAGGACGTTGTGCTTCGCAAACCAGATGAACCGGTGGGGGAAGGCCTGCGCGAGCGCCGCCGACGTCTCGGGCCGAATCATGCGCCCCCTCCGAAATCGAACAGGCTGGGCATGATCCACTGCCCCGGCGGAATGGCGACGGGCGGGACGACGGGCGCGGCCACCTCAGGGGCAGGTGCGGGGGGCTCGGCGGGCACGGCCTTCCACTCGCCCGGACGCACGAGGCCTGCACCACGGCGGTTCTCCACAGCAGCGGCGCGGCTCCCGTCCGGCCAGGTGAGGTAGTGCGTGACGGTGGCCCGCCCCAGCACAGGCGAGAGCACCTCCTGGCCGATCTCCGGCAACGGCCGCTCGGGGGCCAAACTCGGGCCAGCCGCCGCCGCTCCCTGGGGTTCAGGGGCCTGGGGCTCGCCGAGGATGGGGGCAGAGCGCAGGGCCGCGAGCTGCTCGGGCAAGAACCGGGTGACCGTCATGCCCTGGGCTTCCATGCAGCGGCGGAACTCCTCTCCAAACCCCTCGGGCCAGTCGCAGGTCGAGGCGTGCAGGAAGCCGCGAGCGTTGTGGGCCTGGAGGTAGTCCATCAGGCCACCTCCCTGGCCTGTTCGCGCTGCTCGCGCTGGCGCTCATAGGCGTTGGCCCGCTCCCAGCCCCGGTGCCAGTGGCGGGCACCGTCCTCGGGCTCCTGGGGGCCGCTGCGCTGGCTCTGGAGGTTCATGCGGGCGTTCCAGCCCTCCCGCCAGCGGCGGGCGTGGAAGAGGGTGCAGCCGAAACCGATGACCTCGCCGCTCGGCAGGATCAGGCCGTAGCGGTCGGGGTTGCCGGGACGGGGGTAGGGCTCGATGGACAGGGCAGCGTGCGCCGAGGTCTGTACAGGTATCGTCATGGTCAGTCCCTCCGGAAAGGGGCCGCGCGAGGCAGCCCCCTGTGTGGCTTCAGTCGGCGGCGGTCGCGGTGGCGTCAGGGGTCGCGGGCGGCTCCGGGAAGCGGACCAGCGCGGGCACGAAGCCCTCTGTGTGCAGCCGGTCAGCGTGCTCCAGCAGGCGGGCACGCATCTCCTTCAGGGTCCCGCAGTCCTCGATCAGCGCCCGGCCCAGCCCCGCTTCGTCCGCGAGGGCCAGCAGCTCGTGCTTGGGGTAGCGCTTGAGCCACTCGTCGGTGAGCCTGAAGCTGGCGGCGAGGCGCTGCGGCGCGTCGGTCAGGGAGGCCAGCAGCGCGTACTCGGCAGAGGCCGGGCGCTTGTTGTCGTAGACGCTCCAGTCGTAAGCCGTGACGCTCACGAGAGTGTTCAGATAGTCCAGCAGCGTCTCGTCCGGCGTGTCGATCAGTAGGCGCAGCAGGGCGTGAACGTCCGGGACCTTGCCGTACAGGACCGCGTGATAGGCCTGACTCCGGGTTTCGATAGGAGCGAGAACTTCGCCCAGCCGCGCAGAACGGACGTGCAACTCCGGCATGAGCTCGGCACGTTTGGCCTTCTCCGGCAGGCCGTTGAGTTCGGCCAGCTTCACCCGGCCGGACCCCGGCTGTCCGCCTAGGATCAGGCCCCACACCGTCAGCGCCAGCGTCAGGTGTGTATTGCCTAGGACCGACTCGCGCAGCGCCCGCGCCCGCAGCTCGTGCGCCTCTTGATAGGCGCTGTCCGCCGTCTCCCGGACCTTCTGCGGCTTCTCTCCGCCGTCCGTCGCGCTGGCCCGCAACTGCACGCGGTCTTCCTGCCGCACCTCTCCGGTGTGTGGATTCAGAACGAAGACCAGCCCGCCCTTGCCGTCGTCCGCCCAGCCGGTATAGGGGCCGCGCCCATAGCGCTCGAATTGTCCGTCGGTGATGACGTGGACGAACTCGTGCTTGCCCTTGGCGCGCAGCTTTTCGGCCTTCGCCTTCATCCACTCGATCTGGAGGTTCAGCGCCATGGCCTTATCGGCGAAGTACGCCTCGAACGTGTCGAACAAGTCCTTTCGGACCTCCAGTCCACTCTTTTCCACATCGAATCGGGCGTGCTTCGCCAGGAACTCTCCTCGCGTAAGCATTTGGGCCAGCCCCGTCGCGCTGGTCTTCATGTAGCCGGTCGCGGACGAGGTCATGCTCAGCTGGAGGTCCTGGCCGGGCGCACGCGCGATCACCATCGCGGCCGCGAGGCTCAGCTCACCCCGGTCCAACAACTCACGCGGGGTGGTGTGCAGGTTGCGGGCCACGAGGATGCGGTCAGCCACGGGCTGGGCGGACTTGTACCCGAACATCGCCTGGATCTCCTCGATGCTGCGCCCGGCCTCGTTCAACCGCTGCATAGCCTCGCACTCCTCCAGCGGGGTCATCGAGCGGCGGCGCATGTTCTCGGTCGCGCTGACGCCCAGGGCCTCGGCATCCGTCATCTCACGGACGTGGACCATCAGGGGGTAGTCGGCGGGAATCTCGCCGCGCTCGACCCGCAGCAGCTGCGCCCGGCGCCGCGTCTCGCCCGCGACGATCTCGACCTGGCCCTCGGCGTTCCAGCGGCCGGTGCAGTTCTCGATCTGCCCCTCGGCCGCGAGGCTGGCCGCCAGTTCCTCCACGGCCTGCGGGTCGTAGTGGTTGCGGACGTTGCAGGCGCTGCGGACCGTCTGGCTCAGCGGCACCAGCAACAGTCCGAGGATGCCAGGGGTGAGGCGGGGGGCCTGGCCCTCCAGGGAGGGCGCTTCTCCAGCAACGGGCTGTTCGGTGGGGACGGGCATAGCAACCTCCTGTGCGGGAGCGGGCTTGCGGACGCAGAGGGTCACGGTCTGGACGCCCGTGCCGCTCTCGACAAAGGCGTTTTCGGCGTTCGGGGTGTGCTCGCCGTGGTCTTCGACGAGGGTGCGGAAGGTCTGCGCCCGCTTGTCCTGGCGGAAGGTGAAGCCGCTGGGGGCAATGGCGACGAGCGTGCCTCCGGGGGCGAGGCAGTTAGTCCAGGCGTGCTCGATGTGCGTGATGTAGGCCTGCGCGTCCCCCTCGGCGGTGAACGGCGGATTCATGACGATTACGGGGTAGGGCTCGGTGGGCGTGAAGGCCAGGAAGTCGCGGGCCACCGGCTGATACCCGGCCCCGACGAGGTGGGCGTGCCGGGTGTCGTCGAGCTCGATCACGTCCACCTCGGCCCCGGCGTCCAGCAGCGCGTCTGCGATGGCCCCATCTCCGGCGCTGGGTTCCAGTACCCGCACGCCTCGCACGTCGCCCAGGAAGCTGAGCATCAGCTCCACCAGCGGCTCGGGCGTCTCGAAGAAGGCCAGCGGGTTCTTCTTGGGCAGCTTGTCGCCGTCCAGCACCCCGGCCAGGATCTGGCGCACGTCGCTCGTGAACAGATGGGCCTGGGCCTTGCGGTTCCACTTGCCGCCCAGGGCCTCGATCGCCTTGGCGGTGGCCTGATAGAGCTTGCGGTCGAGGTCACCGGCGAGGGTCAGCGTCAGGCCGTCCTCGCTGATCGTGGCCTCGCGCAGGACCGCCTGCACGTCGGGCGAGAGGGCGCGGGTCACTGCGGCCCCCATTCCACGCCGCCCTGGGCGCGGGTCAGGCCGGAGACGCGGGCCTCGATGTCGGCCAGGATCGCCTCATGCTCCTCCAGCTGGCTCAGCAGAACCGGGGGCGTGATGCTGGCCTTCAGCGCGGCGTAGCGGTCGGCGGCCTCCACGCGCTCCTCGGCGCAGTTGTTGGGGTTCAGCGCGTAGTGCAGCGCGTTCTCGGCGGCGTCGCGCAGGGCGGGCTGGCAGCAGTCCATTGGCTTGCGCTTGAACTCGCGCGGGCCGTCCTTGGTAGGCAGCGTCAGGTACGTGATGCCAGGGGCGCCGCAGTGGGGGCAGTCCATCGGCAGGGCGCTGGGGCGGGGCGTGCGCTTCGCCTCGCGCTGCTGCTGCTGGGTCTCGATGCTGCGCTGGAGGCTGCGCCGGGCGTTGGGCGACGCCATGAGCATCCGGGCGAGGCTGAGGGTTTGCGGGTCGATCTGCTCGGTGGGGATGGGCTCGGCGTTGCTCACGACTTCGCTCCTTGGATGCGCGACCGCACGAGGTCAGACACGCTGGCCTTCGTGGGGGCGGCGGGGGTTTCGGGGACGCGCACGATCTCCGCGTCCAGCAGTGCAATGAAGGGGGTGCGCCACTTGGCGAGCTTTTTGTCCTTGGCCTCCGCCTTGGCGGCGGTCCGCAGCTCGCCGATGCGCTCGGTGGTCAGGTCGCCCCAGGCCGCGCGGTCGGGGTCCTCGGCCAGCAGCTCGCCGTAGAACTTCTCGCCCATCGCGGAGCGCAGCGCGGCCTCGCCGGGCCGGGCCGGAACTTCTTCAGTGCCCGTGGCCTGACCCGTTTCGTGCCCACCTTCCGACTGAGCACCCGTGACGGGTCGAGCGCTCGCCTTCCCGGCCCCGTCAGGGGCCTCGGCGCGATCAGCGCCGCGAGTACCGGAGGGTTGACCTTCCCCGGCTTCCTGGGTCGCGGCGGCGGAGCGCGAAGCGCCCTCCTCTGCCGTGGTCTCTGACGTAGTCTTTGCTTCCTTATTAAGGGTTGTTGGGTTTGTCGAGAAGTGCTTGTGGGGTTTCCCAACAACCGGTTGTTGGGTTTCCCGATAACCACTTGTGGGGTTTCCCAACAAGTGAAGGGCCTCCTCCAACTCGTCTTCCTTGACGCGGTAGTGGGTGCGGTTGTTCTCGCCGCCGGTCGCCACTTCGAGGTAGGCCTCGCAGGTCTTGTGGCAGCGCCGCACCTGATCGGGCGAGAGCAGCAGCTCGGCCTTCCACTCCTTGAGCGTCTTGTGGAACCACCCTTCCGGGTTCTTCGTGCGGGTGCTCCAGTACAGGCACTGCGAGAGGAACGCGGCGGCGGTGTAGTCGCCCAGCAGGTACACGAAGGGGACCGGAACGGGGATGACGTTCTCCTGGCCCAGAAACTGGCCAACGAGGGCCACGCCCCGGTTCTTGCTCCTCATGCCGCCACCACCTTCGGCAGCCAGCGTCCGCCCGTCGCCATGCAGCGGCAATGGGGCGAGAGCAGCGGCAGGGGGACGCCGGGGTGACCGGCCTGAGCGGGCAGCCAGCTTGTCCCACCGAACGGCTCCCGCCAGACGTTGTCGTGAGCCTCCCAGCCCAGCGTGCAGGCGATCATGCCGTCCCACTCGGGCGTCCCGTGGCGGCACAGCCCGCAGACCTCGCCCCGCAGCGCCAGGCGGTCGGTCGTGGCGACAGGCACCTGCGCGACCTCGGCCATCAGCGCCGCCCGCGCCTCGCGGTCCAGCGTGCTCGGCATCGGCCCGCTCACCGTGGCCGCGAGGTACGCCTGCTCGCTGACCTCGTGCTCGTTGTAGAGGTACGTGGTGCCCTTGCCCCGGCGCTTGTGGACTGTACAGGCCGTGGTCCCGCAGCGGCGGCAGGTCCGGGAAGTCCCGCCCTCCTGCCGCCCGGAGATGAACGTCGTCCCGCCCCAGTCGTGCGTGCAGGGGTGCTGCCAGTCGGCGCGGTCGCGGAGGTGGAACCCGTCCACGCCCTCGACGGCCCAGGCCTTGAACACCGGCTCGACGAACCCGGCGTCACGGGCGACCACCTTGCACTCGGTCCCGCTGGGAAGGCGCGAGGCGGTGCGCCACAGCAGCAGCTCGCGCCGCCCGCTCTCCCGCACGACCGCCCGCAGGTGCAGGCCCCGCGAGACGGTCCGCCGGGCCACCTGGCCCGCCGCTGCCGCCGCGAACATCTCGGCCAGCACGTCGGCCAGGGGCGCCGCGTCAGTCGCTGGCATGGGCCACCTCCGGAAGAGGCAGCACGTTCAGCCGCGCGAACGCGCCAAACAGAGCACGGGCCGCGCCGTTGTAGGCCGCTGCTGCCAGCTCCGGCGTGTCGTACAGGCCGAGGAACGTCTGTCTCCGGTCCTTGTGCACGAACGCAGCCCACTTCCCCTTGCGCTGGACCACGCCCTTGTACCCGCTCTTGTTGTTGCGGTGCATCCGGCGGTTGAAGGAGTTCTCCTGCTGCGTGCAGGGCCGCAGGTTGGCGCGGCGGTTGTCCAGCTTGTTGCCGTCCCGGTGGTCCTTGTAACGCCCGCCCTTCTCGTCGACCAGCAGGAGGTGCATCTGGATCGTGGTGCTGCGGATGCCGGGCTTGCGCCAGTACGTGCGAACGTACCCGTCGCTGTTGACGTGCCACCGGTACTGCGAGAGGAGGGCGTAATCCGCGTCGTCGCAGAGCGCCACCTTCCCCTTCCCCCGCTTGCCGACGAGTGCGATCTCGGCCATCTCAGCCCACCGCCCCCATCGCCTCGGCCTCGCCGGGCAGCCCTGCGGGATTGGCCCGCCACTGCTCCAGCAAGGCCTTGGGCTTGAAGCACCGCTCCAGGGCTTCCAGGGCCTTGCGGCCCTCCGCTTCGGTCAGGTCCGCGCTGGTTGCCAGGGGCGCGTCCCGGCGCTCGGCCAGCCAGGACGTGAAGGCCAGCCGGGTGGGGCGGTCGAGGCCCCAGCGGCGGCCCTCCAGATGCGCGGCGATCTGGCCCTTGGTGCCCCGCGTGATCGGGTCAATACGGGAGGTCGGCAAGTCGCCCTCCGTTTCAGACTCGCGGGGAGCGCTGTCGTACGACTGCGGCGGATGGAGGCTGGTCAGCGCCGCCTTCAGGTGCTTGTAGACCTCGCGCTGGAGGCCCAGGTCGTCCGGCAGTTCGGACCTGAGTTGCTCCATCGCCTGGACGAGGTGCGCCCCGCCGGGGCTGCGCTCGTGCTCGGGACGCGCCCACTCGGGTAGCTCGGGGAGGGTGACCGGCTCGCGCTTCTTCTCGTCCCAGTCACCCCAGAACTTGGGCAGATCGTAGAGGTAGCGTCCGATACCGAACTGGACGGCGCAGCGCTTGAGGGCGTCAGAGGCAGCGGCTTTCAGCGTGCCCGCGTCGCCCTCGCCCGCTTCGCCGAAGTCCTCGCGGGTGACGCCCAGGACGGTCAGGCTGCCGTGGACCGTCGGCGTGGGGGTACCGGGCACTTCACGGCAGCGGAACTCCCAGGCGTCCGGGCAGATGGCGTCGAGGCGGCTCTGCACGGCGCGGGCGTCCACATAGGCCACCAGCAGGGCGCGGGTGCGGTCCTTGGTCAGGGCCTGCGGCTTCCACCCCACGAGGTGGGCGGGAAAGGGCATCTCCAGCCGCTTCTGAACGTCAGACAGCTTCACGGGGTCACCTCCTGGGGCACGGCGTCTTGAATGCGCCGGGTGAGCAGCAGCAGGCCGCTGGCAGCCCCGATCTCCGGGACGACCAGCAGCAGCCGAAGGGGTTCAGTCACGGCCAGCGCGGCGTGCTGCAGGGCATCCAGCCCCAGCACGACGGCCAGCACCACGAGCGGCAGGGCTAGCAGCAGCCCCAGGGGGCCGAAGCCAAACTGCGAGCGGAGGTAGGAGCGCATCAGCGCCCCCTCTCGATCAACTCGGCGAGTTTGTCGGCCGGGTCGCCCACCGTGATGGGCGGGATGTGCAGTGCCGCGTCCTGCACGAAGGCGCTCTGCCCCAGCAGGGCCAGCAGTGCGTCAGCGTGCTCCACGGCATCAGCAGCGACGTGCTGTGGCTCCCGTTCGGGGTTGGCGCTCAGCAGCGCGGCCTGGGCGCTCTGGGCCAGGAGGGCGCGGGGGGAGAAGCGTGTCACCGCGTCACCTCCCGCACGGGGGCAGCCTGCGGGTGGTCGCACTCAGGGCAGGCGGTCAGACTGGCGTCGTAGGTCCCGCCGCAATGGTGGCACCACGCGCTGGGGCGGTAGCCGGTGCCCACCGTGGGGCGAGCGGTGAGGCTGAGGCGCAGCAGCTCGATCTGCGCGAGGTTGCGGGCAGCGTGCGAGGCGCTCACCGGGCACCCCCCGCCGCGCGGTCCAGTCGCTCGATCTCGGCCATCAGCAGCGCCGCCGCCTTCACGAGGTTGCGCCGCTTGTCGGTGGGCTTGAACCCGGCGGCGTCCCACGGCCAGGTCAGAAGCGGGAAGTGGGCGAAGACCACCCCCTCCGTGGCGTAGGCGACGGCCGCCCGCACGAGTTCGTTCTCGGTCAGCCCGTCGTCGGCCAGCGGGGAGCGCTCCTCCTCGGTGATTTGGCGGTGGCGCTCGCGCAGCACGTCCAGGGCGGCGGCGGTCTGCGGGGCCTCGTTCAGCAGGCGCTGACCGGTCACCACCAATGCCCGCACCTCCTCGCCGCTGAGGTTCCGGCACCCATGCGGCTGCTCCGGGTCGTGGACATTGGTCTCCGGGTCCCACAGCGTCAGGCGGTAGGGCTGCTCTGGCGCGTGCATGTCGGCATGCGGGTCGCGCTCCAGGCGCAGGACCTCGACCTGACGGTAGACGCCCCCCGTCATGCCGCCACCGCCAGCAGCGACCGCAGCTTGGGCCGGGCGTAGACCCAGGGGGTGATGTAGACCTCGGGCCACCAGTAGTTGCCGCGCTGACGGCTGATGGGCAGCGAGATCGGGCGCACCCACAGGTGGACGCCGTGCTCCTCCTGAATCCGCTGGAGCGTCG
Organism: Deinococcus sp. NW-56; assembly: GCF_002953415.1. NCBI lineage: Bacteria > Thermotogati > Deinococcota > Deinococci > Deinococcales > Deinococcaceae > Deinococcus > Deinococcus sp. NW-56. Next base: position 1,682,794 of record NZ_CP026516.1, read on the forward strand.
GCTCCACCTCGCCGGTTGGGCAGACCTCCTCGATCACGTGGCAGGCGCGGCCGCTGGGCAGGCGGCCAAGCCAACCGGGCACGAACACCAGGCGCGTCCAGCCCTCGCCCGCAGCCTGCGGCGAGACGGAGTGGCGGAAAAGGCGGCGCTTGCCGAGGCGGGAGGAGAGGTCGAGCGGGTGGCCGTCTACCACGGTGGACAGCGGGCGCTTGAGCGGGTCGAGGATGGAAGCCTGTGGTACAGTCATGAAGACCTCGAAAGTTCGTAGGCGGGCGCGTGTTCGGACGCGCCCTCTTCTTTTGGCTCAGGCCGGGCGAATTCCTTTGGCCTGCTCGTGACGCGCCTGGGGCGCGGGCGGAGTGATGGGATGAGGGGCCAGCCCCCGGACGTCGAGCCCAGCGGCGGCGGCCCGCTCCAGCACGAAGGCGCCGAAGTGGTGGGCGATGACCGGACACGGCTCGCGGCGGATGCGGACCTCTGTGATGGAGTTCTTGCGGATCATGCAGCCCCCTCTTGCTCTAGCAATTTTTTGGTAATTGAGGCATCCCAAAGTGCTTCAACTGGTACAGCTAGGGCCTCCGCAATGGGGGCTGCAACGCTGACCACGGCGTCTTCGACGACACCGCGCTCCTGCTTCTGGATGGTCGAAAGTTTTACGCCAGAGACGTCGGAAAGCTGCTGCTGGGTCAGCTTTCTCCACGCCCTGAGCGTCTGGAGCTGGCTCAGGCCATAGGCCCTAACAGGTGAGGTTGTCGGCTCCATACCCACAGTCTAGCAGTCATATTCTAGCAATTCAATGCTAGAGCGGGTGAAGTGTGGCGGATCGGGAACCTCGTCAGTAGCATTACCGTACTAGCAGCCAAATGCTAACCACGCCTATGCCCAGACCCCGCGCCAGAGCCAACCAGAAGGTCATCCCCAAATGGGCAGAGGCCCTAAGGGAGCGGCGCATTGCCCTCGGTCTGTCCCAGGAAGACATCACCGAGAAAACCGCCGACCTGGTGTCACAGCGTAGCGTCTCCGCACTGGAGACGGGCTCTACCCCCCTGAGCGGAATGGCGATTGGACGCGTCGTCGCGCTCGCACGTGCGTTGGGCTGGACACTGGCCGAGATGCAGCGGGCCACCGGGGTAGATCTCGGCATTGCAGAGGCATCCACGGTCGGCGAGGGGAGCGCGGACGTCTATCCCCTCTCTGCCGCACTCAACCCCGAGAAACCCGGCGGGGCGATTGACCATGAGGCCGTGGTGCCCGGCGTCGAGCAGCCCCTGCTGCTGCGGGCCGACACCGATGAGATGCACGGCACCACCCCGGCCAGCATTCGTCCCGGCGATTACCTGCACGTCGACCGCGCCCACACCACGCTCGAAGAGGGCCGCGTCTACGTCGTCACCGACGCCGACGGCCCCCACGTTCGCCTCTACACCACCACTCGCCTTGGCGCGGTCTTCCGCGCCGAGAACCGCCAGTACGAGGACATCCCCGCCCAGGAAGCGCAGGTGGTCGGGCTGGTGGCTGGCGTGACCAGCGACTACAACCCTCAACTGCTCAACTGATGGAGGTTTCCCTCGTGCAGTCGTACTTTTTGCCCAAACGTTATGCCCCGAGCAAAGCCCCGGTCTTGGGGTTAATCAGTGCCGGAACACCGCTCGACCCGTCTCCGTTCTCCGTGCGCAGGCGGATGCCCATTCCACCGGGCTTCCGCCGCTTCGGAATGTTCGTGCTCCAGGTGGACGGCGACAGCATGACGCTGGCGGACGGCACTGGGATCACCCACGGCAGCTTCGTGCTGGTTGACCGCAAGGACCTTCTCACGGACCAAGGGCACACGTTCGCTTTCCAACTGCCAGACGGAACGATGGTGGTCAAGCGACTACGGCTATTCCAGGGACGCCCCGCGATGTACAGCGACAACGCGGCGTACCCTCCCGTGCAGATTGACCCCAGCATCCGCAATTGCGGGCGCGTCTACGCGGTCAGTCAGGACGGTCGGCGTTGGGAGTTGACGCGGTACCGGGGGTGGGGAGGGACGAGTTAGCGATGGGGTACTACACGGTTGTCGTCCCAGACACGAGGGATGTCTACGGTATTCAGCGGTTTGCTGGAAGGCTCGAAGTGTCTGGGGAGTTCAGTCGGCATGGCCAGGATGAAGCGGCCTGTTACCTGACGTGGCCAGACGACGAGGTCCCCCTGGAATATGCCGAGCGTGTCGCTCAAGGCCTGAGCTGTTTTGAAGAAGATGTTGCTGTCTACAAAGACATCGTCGAGCGCCCCTACCGCTTCCAGCCGCAACCCCTTGACCACGGAAATTTGGTGCGGGTGTTCAACGAAGGCATTCGCCGCGGCTACTTCGAGCCTGCAGAACCGCTTCCTCTTCCGGAAGCGACCTTGCGAGCGGTTAAGTCACTTCAGCGGGAAGGAAGGCTCAGTCGACAGTTGGAGGTGAAACTCCAGGACGACGGCGTGGAAATCACGGCCTTCGTTTCGCCAAACATCCGCAAGTGGGGCCGCCTCCACGAAGAGGTCTACGAGGCTGTGGAGGGGACTGGAAGGCCGGACTTCCTCGTGACCTTGAAGATGGTCGAGCGTGACGTGCAGTGGGGACCGCTGCCGGGGGTCGTGCGATGAGTGTGGCCGCCTCTTGTATCGGCGAGATGGTGCAGCGCAGTCTCCCATTCCCTTCGCTGAAGTGGGTGCCCGAGCCTGCGTTGCGGTTTCCCTCGGAGGCCAAGGCCTCGTTTCTCACGCTGCCCGGCGGCGCCAGCATGATCGGCGTGTGTGCGGGGTAGTGGTGGTCAAAGTTGCGCGACAACCAATGGTTGACGTGATAGGCCGGAAGTGGAGGCGCAATTCTTGAAAAAGCTTCTTGTTCCCTGCCTGCTTCCGGCGCTTGGCCTTGGCTGGGCGCTGGCTGACACCCAAATCGCAGGCACATCCGTGTCCTACTCGGTGAAGCAGGACCCCCTCACCGGCCACAACGCCAGCATGGTGTTCATCGACGAACCCAGCGACAAATCCGGCAACACTTACGCCACCTTCGTGTGTGACCTCGGCTACCCCTACTTCCGCATCGACAGCAGGACAGCATTGGGCACTCGTTCAGGCGAGAAGGCGTTCATCTTCTACCGCTCGGACGGCGGTGCGCTACGCCAAGCCGTGGGGTACATCCGCGAGAACCGGCAGACCGGCAAGCTTTCGGTGCTGGAGTTCAACTACACCCAAAGCAGCGACGTGGTGCGGGCCTTTCTGACGAGCCAGAAGAACGTCGTCATTCGGATTCAGGCCACGACGATGGTCCCCCGCACGATGAACTTTGCGACGGCGGGCTTCGTCAAGGGCTTCCGTGCCGTCAAGCAGTGCGACTAGGAGATGCCATGAAGAAGACCTTGCTTGTATTGTCTGCCGCAACGCTCTTACTTCTCCCCACGGCTGAGGCCAAGGCCATTACTCTTCGAAGCATTATTACTGGAAGCGGGGGGCAGACACAGATTTTCCCCAGCCTGTTCACGGTGACGAAGCGGACTGCCGACTACACCTATCTGACCCTGGGGATCGGGCAGGTCGCCGTCGATGATTCCAAGCGCCTCCGCGCTGTCATGGTGCTGGCCCTTAAGGAATACCTCAAGCCGAGTGAGCGGGCGCTGTTCAACAAGACCGTGCATCAGGTGGCGACGAAGTGCTTCAACTTGGCTCCGGAACGGTTGCCCGCTATCTCGGCGTGGCTTGATCGCCAGAATGCTTCGCCACTGCGAGACGCCTCGGTGAACTTCGGCCCCATGAGCATGAACTACAGCCGGGAAATCGGGGATGACGGCACCTACGTCACGAATGTGACCATGCAGCGGACTGGTAAGCCAGGTGTAGCTCCCTGGGTCAATTACTGCGTCCGATGATCCGCCCCCTCGCCGCCCTGGCGCTGCCCGGCACAGCACCGGCTGCCTCACGTCTCCATGCCAAGCCGGACACCACCAGCGCGGTGCTGCTCTCCCTAAAGCCCGGTACGAAGCTGGACATCAAGAGCTGCACGACGACCCAGTGCAGCGTGACCGTCAGCGGCAAGGCCGGGTGGATGCTGCGCCCGCAGGTCAAGGCGGGGCCGTTCAACTGCGCGGCCCTGATCACTGTGAGCCTGCGCGACCTGCCTCGGCGAGGCCAGTTACAACCGCGGCCGGGACCGGGACAAGGACCGACTCGGGTGCGACACGCTGCCGTAAGCGAACGGGGCCTTCAGGAGGTCTATGCCTACTAAATTAAGAACGGTGCACTATTTCGAGGTTGAGGCGCTTCTCCGGGATCCTCAAGACCCTAGGGTCACTTCACCTGCGGATTTGGAGCCTTTGTGGCGAAACATGGCGCGACTGGTCCCTATTAAGGGCGTTCCCAACTCGTCATTCCATGAATTCTGGGGACAAGCAATGGTGGTAGCTGTGGACCTTAACGACGACGAGAAGGTATACGGTCGCTCCGCAAAAATGCGCAGGGATGCCCTTCCAGGCCTGCTCAGCGCCGGCAGGTTTGGGCGAATTAAGATTGGGGACGACGATTACCTCCACGAGACATCGCACTGGGTGTTTTTTAAGCGCTCACGCACTCTCGCTATCGAATACAACCAACACGCGCCCAGCTATCGCTATTTACAAAAATATCTGGACGATATGGCGCGGGCATTGCATGTGCCCATTGATGACCTGCAAGTAAAAATTCTGCTGGAGGAAGACACAGTGCAGCGGCTCATGCAAGAGGGTCCAGCGACGGTCATCGAAGTGGCGGCGCACTCTGACGAGGCGAAACTCTTGCCACGGACGAATTCCTTATCCAGGGCGTTGCGTGGTGTGGTCGAAGGAAATCGCCGGGACCAATTCAAAGCCACAGTGATGTGGTCGCGAGAGCGACCCAAGAAGGATGGGGTTCGCGGGCTACGCGACTCATATAAAGAGCAGGCGCTGGAGCTCCTGCAAAGCAGCCGGGATCTGCTGGAAACCCTTCGTGTGACGGTGGAGCCCAGCCTAGGCGCTAAGCCGAAGAAAATCGATCTGCTCCGAGACCGTTTCGTGGCGAAGATTGAGGTGGAGATGACTCCTGAGCGGAGCGTTGACTCAGATGATACATACGCCAAGATCGTAGACCACTATAATAATTCTAGATTGGGCGTAATTCCTAGAGCCTAGCGATGAGAGGGGGAATGTCATATGAGGGCAAGGGACGGGGCCAAATGGGTGTTCAACACACTGGTGGACATCCCCCTCCTGATGTACCTGCTGGCGCTAGGGGGCGCATTCTTCGCGTTACGTTTACCACGCGGTTTCACCGATGCATTCGTGGAATCCTCCCTACCACCAATGCCAAGCGTGGCCTTCGCATTGTTCGGGTTCATGATCACCGCGATCTCAATTCTGACCACTATAAAAACAACCCCATTTTTTGCGTCGCTTCACAAGGTGACCGCCGATGGAAGCTCGCCATGGAAAAGGCTCGTTGGCGCATTCATGCATTTGACGACGGTGTTTGCATTTCTCGGCATCTTCTCGATATCGATCACGAAGGAGCGACTTCTCGCCTTGCAGAACGAGAATTACGTGCTCGTTTTGTTCATCTACTTGAGTCTTGTCCTTCTCGCCTTCTGGGCCACAGCAGTCGCCATTTATTTGCTTCGGCTTGTCGCGAATGCACCGCTGCCTCCTGCAGAGCCGCAGATCGATCAGGTGGTCACAGGACGCCAGACAGATATTGTATCGAAAGAGCCCGTTCACGACATACAGGCGAAGTTCGACTAACGTATCCGGGCCTGAGGGCAAAACACGGCAGTGGAGCCCTTTGATGCCGTCGTCTGGGTCAACTGCATCGCAGCCAATGAACTTGACCATCGGCGCGATCCGCGTCTCCACTGACATCCAAGCCGACCGCTACGGCCCCGACCGGCAGCGCGACGACATCACCCGCGAGGAAAGGTGGGAAGAGTTCAAGAGGTGCACTCCATGACCCGCCCCGCCGCCCTCTACATCCGCGTCTCCAGCCACCTGCAGGCCCGCGACGACCGCTACGGCCTCGCCCGCCAGGAGGCTGAAACCCGCGCCTACGCCGCCCGCACCGGCCTGAGCATCCCCGACGGCGCCCTGTACACGGACGTCATCACCGGCCGCAGCGAGACGCGCGACGGCCTGGAGCAGCTCAAGGCCGACCGGCAGCGCTACTCGGCCATCATCACCAGCGAGGCCGACCGCCTGGGCCGCACCCCGCTCGCCGGGCACAAGATCCTCAGCGAGCTGCTCGGTCTGGGTCTCGACGTCCACAACGCCACGGACGGCTTGTACGACCCGGACGACGACGCTTCTGTCCTGACCTTCGACATGCGGATGGTGATCGCCCACCAAGAGCTGCGAAGCATCAAGCGCCGCATGTTGGGGGGAAAGCTGGCCGCCGCAGAGAAGGGCGAGATCATCCCCCACGGCTGGCGCTGCTACGGCTACCGGCAGGCCTACGAGTTGGAAGGGGGCCGCCCTATCCGGCGCATCGAGGTGGACGAGGTGGAGGCGGCCATCGTGCGGGAGATCTTTGAGCGGCTCATCCGGGGCGACACGACCGTCACCATCGCCGAGGACCTGAACGCCCGTGGGGTTCCCAGCGCAATGAATTCCAACTGGCACCATCAGCGGCCCTGGTACATGGCCCGCAACACGGCCTACAAGGGTGAGGCCCGCATGACCCTTCGGCACGCCAAGCGGGAGTTCACCTTCCCAGTGCCCGCCATCGTGGACGAGGACACCTGGCAGCTCGCGCACGACAGCCTGCGCCGCAAGCCCATCAAGCACACGGAGACCTTCTGGCTGAACGGTCTCCTCCGGTGCGCCGAGTGCGGGGGAGCGATGAGCGGGACCAACTCGCAGGCCAACCGCACCAGCTACCGCCACTACCGCTGCTCCCGGGCGTTCAAGCATCGCTTCTACGGGGACGTGCCGAGCTGCACGCAGCGGACGCACTACCGGATGAACGATCTGCACGAGCACGCCGACCGGATCGTCCGCGAGATCGCCGAGCACCCCGAGCGGTACGCCGGGCAGGCGGCCCCCACGCCCCCGGACCACAGCCGGGCACTGAAGGAGATCGACCGGCTGGAGGGGCAGCTCAAGCGCTACCTCACCGACTACCAGCGCGAGCTGCTGACCGGCGACGAGTACGCCGGGCTGCGGGACACGGCGCGGCGGCGGCTGGAGGAGCTGCGGGTGGAGGTCGCGCCGCCGAAGGTGGTCACCCTGCCCAACACGGCAGCCGCCCTCGAAGCGATTGGGCGGCTGGTGCAGGAAGGTGTTCCCACGCGGGAGGTGCTGCTGCGCTCGGGCACGCGCCTGAGCATCGCTCCGGGTGGGGTACTGGACGTGGTGCTGCGGGTGTAGGGAGGGGCGCTAGTTTCCTAACCTGATCTCGCTGACTTGAAACAGCAGGATGAAATCAGGGTGCTCGTCGCGCAGGGCGACGTACTGCTCCAGCATCGGCGGCAGCACCCCCGACCCGGTTCCTTTGAGCACATGTTGGGCAGCAGCTCCCGGCACGCGCCGAGCATAGCGCAGCCCATTCTGTTCTCAGCGGAATGGAAGTCGCGTTTGGAAATGGCAAAAAGGAAAGCCGCCCCGCGTGGGGGCGACTGCCGGAGTGTGGGAGAGGGTCAGCGGAAGAAGGGAAGCTGGGGCACCTTGAGGGGCTGACCCTTCAGGCTGGCCGCACCCTGGGTAAACAGGCCGTCCCCACCTTCCAGGTAAAGCCAGTCGGCGGGCAACGAGCCGCTCGTGAGGTTCAGGGTGGTCGTGGGGCTGTCCGACAGAGTGAAGCTGGCGGTGACCTTGTTCCAGCCCTGACCCAGTGCCCAGTTCACCTTCAGGCGGGCCGTGAAAGTCCCGTCGGTGCAGGTTTGGCTCCCCGTGACACTGACGCCCCGGTCCACGTAGACCAGCAGCCCCGTGGTGATGGTCGCGCTGGTCGGGGTGCCCGCGCTGTTACGGGTGATCTGGATGTTCGCGGGGAGGACCAGCCCATCTTTGTTGGCGTCCACGTAGAAATTGACCGCCGCACCGTTGACTTGGGCACTGGTCTTCAGCGTTCCCGTGCAGCCCTCCACATCGCCAACTTCTGACGCGTCCAGGGGGGTCAGGCGGTCGGCGGCCAGGCTGCGGGGCAGGCTCAGGGAGAAGCTGCCGTCCGCCGCCAGCGCCGTCCGAGCGACCTGCTCGCCGTCGTCCGCCACGGCAAGCAGGCTGCCCGCGCCGCCTGTCCAGGCCACCGTGCCAAAGGTCAGCGTCGCGTCGTCGAAGCTGGCCTCCTTGAGGGTGCCCGACACCGCACTCAGGTTGCTGGGCGGCGGAGTCCGGTCACAGGCAGCGAGCAGCAGGCCAGCGGAGGCGAGGGCCAACAGGGAAAGGGATTTCATATCTCCCTTACCGTAGGCCCGGCCCGCTCCCCCCGCAAGCAGATTTGCGTTCCTCTCCCCTGCCCTACTCGTCACATCCCAGCGCCCGCAACAGGTCCAGTTCCGTGATGGCCGGGCGCACCGGCCCCTGGTCAGACGACGAGACGGGAGGCCGACGCCCCAGCAACCGCTGCAACAGTTTCCGCATGCTTCTTCCTCCCTGACGCTTCTCTGACGAGAGCTTAAGCTTAGCTTAAGGCGCGGAAAATGTCACATCCCCCAATGGGGGCCATGCACCGCGTCCCGCCCGGCGCAGGCGTGGGGGCGGGCGCTCTAGCATGGGCGGCATGAGCTACCACCCCTACGACTCCCGCATGGCGCACGACGCCAGCCGCAAACTCACGGACGGGGACGTGCAGGACCTCAAGCCGGACGGCTGGTGGGGCAACGACGGCCAGCTCTACCGGGACTTCCAATTCGGAAGCTACATGGAGGGGGTCGAGTTCGCGCTGCGAATCGCGCAGATGGCCGAGGAAATCGGGCACCACCCCGACCTCCACATCCATTACGCGCGGCTACGGGTGCGCTACTTCACCCACGACGCGGGCGGCGTGACCCTGCAGGACATCGAGGGGGCGCGGGCCGTGAACCGGCTATGGGAGGAGACGCAGGCTTGAAGCTCTCGATTCCCGACGCCGACGTGCTGTGGGCCGGGTTGCCCGACCGGCGCAAGCACGAGCTGACGCTGACGGTGGAACCGGGCGACCTCGACGACCTCAACCACGTCAACAACACCGTCTACCTCGCGTGGTGCGAGCGGGTGGCCCGTGCCCACGCGCTGCGCGAGGGCATGGGCACCGACGCGCTGGTCGCGCTGGGAGCCGTCCCCGTCGCGCGGCAGCATGTCATCACGTACCACAAGCCCGCGCTGCTGGGGGACCGGGTGCGTGTCCGCACGGCCCTGACCCAACATGCCGGGGTCCGCAGCGTCCGCGCTTACACCCTCGACCGGGCGACCGAGGACGGCAGCGACGGCGAGCGGCTGGCCGAGTGCCAGACCGAGTGGGTCTGGGTGGACCCGGTGAGCGGGCGGCCCAAGCGGGCGCCGCGCGAGGTGCTGGAGGCTTTCGGGTTCTAGTGGGGGTCCTGCACAGAGGGTGGGCCGCGTCCCGGAACGTCGCCCGCCTGTCTGCTGTTCCCGCCGCGCCGGGTCAACGGCTCAGCGCCACCCGCAGCCCCAGCGCCACCATCGCCGCGCCCGTGATCCGTTCCAGCGCGGCGCGGACGCCCGGCGAACGCAGGCGGGGGGCGAGGGTCCCGATCAGGAGCACGAGCAGGCCCAGCCAGATCACCCCCCAGCCGAAGTGGATCAGCGCGAGGGTCAGCGACCGCGCCAGGGCACCCTCGCCGGGGCGAACGAAACCGGGCAGCACGGTGAGGTAGAACAGGGCCACCTTGGGGTTGAGCACGTTGGTGGTCAGGCCCTGCGCGAGGGCGGGGCCGAAGCCCAGGCGGGGGCTGGGCGCCCCGGCAGCCTGCGCCGTGTGCCGGGCTTCGCGCCATGCCCGCACGCCGAGATAAAGCAGGTAAGCGGCTCCTGCCAGTCGCACGGCCTCGTACAGCGCCGCGCTGCGGGCCAGCAGCACGCTCAGGCCCAGGGCGCTCAGGGCCGCGTGCACGAGCAGCCCGCTCGTGACTCCCAGCACCGCCCCGAACCCCGCCGGACGCCCCCCCGCCAGCGCCGCTCGCGTGACCAGCGCCGTGTCTGCCCCCGGCGTGACCGTCAGCAGCAGCGAGAGGCCCGCGAAGGCGAGGAGGGCGGAATCCATGGTTCAGGGTAACAGGGCCTGGAAAGAAAGGCGGGAGACGTTCCGGGACGCCGCCCACCGACTTCTCTTCTCCACACGCCCTACGTCACCAGTCCCGCCGCCTGGGCCGCCCGGTGCGTCCCGGTGTCCAGCAACTCGCGCAGGACGCGCACCGTCTCCTCCAGCTCGGCTTCGGTGTTGTACAGCGCGACGGGGGCGAGGCGCAGGATGTCGGGCTGGCGGAAGTCGGGGACAATGCCGCGCGAGCGCAGGGCGAGGCTCAGGGCGTGGGCCTCCGGGTGCGCGAGGGCGACGTGTCCGCCGCGCTGCCCCGGCTCGCGGGGGGTGACGACGCGCAGCTCGGGCAGGTGCTCGCCCACCCGCGCCATCAGGGACGAGGTCAGCTCCAGGCTGCGGGCGCGGACCTCGGCCATGCTCACCGTGTCGAAGACGGTCAAGGCTCCTTCCAGCGCGGCCAGCGCGAGGATGGGCGGCGTTCCGAGCTGGTACGCTCCGGCCCCAGCGGCGGGGCGGAACTCGTGCGCCATCTCGAACTGGGTCGCCTTGTCGTGGCCCCACCACCCGCGCAGGCCGGGGCCGAGGTCATGGTGCCGCTCGTGCAGGAACAGGCCGCCCGGTGCCCCCGGCCCCGCGTTGACGTACTTGTAATGGCACCACACCGCGAAGTCGGCCCCGGCGTCATGGAAGGCGTGCGGCACGCTTCCGATGCTGTGCGCCGCGTCCCAGCCGATCAGGATGCCGCGTTCATGGGCCAGGCGCGTCACCCCCAGCACGTCCAGCAGTTGTCCGGAGCGGTAAAGCACGGTGGGCAGCAGGGCCAGCGCCACATCGTCCCCCAGCGCTGCCGCGATGTCGTCCTCGTGGAGGGTGTGGCCGTCGCGGGAAGGAATCAGCCGAACCTCCGCCCCGTGCCGCGCGGCCCAGCTCTGGAGGGCGTACACGTCGGAGGGAAAATCGAGGGAGGTGGCGACGAGGTGCCGCCGGTCACCCTGGGGGCGGTACAGGGTGGCGAGGAGGGAATGCAGGTTGGCGGTGATGCTTCCGGTGGCAATCACTTCGTGGGGGTGCGCTCCGACCAGCCGCCCGATCTGCGGCGAGAGCGACTCCGCGAGGCCGAACCAGGCGTCCCAGCCCCCCACCGCGTCGCGCTGCCACTCGCCTAAGCGCCGCAGCACCGCCTCCCGCGCCGCGTGGGGCATCAGGCCGAGGCTGTTGCCGTCGAGGTAGATGCCGGGCGGCAGGGCGAACAGGTCACGTCTGAGGGCGCCGTCGGTCATAGGGTCTCCGGAAGGGTCCCGGCGGGCAGCAGCACCGCGCGTGCGGGGGCACCGTCGGCCCCCACGAGGGGCAGCGGCAGGCACACGAGGTCATACTCGCCGTCCGCTACCCCGCTGAGATTCAGGCCCTCCAGAATCAGGATTCCGGCCTCGCGGCAAGCGTGGTGCGCGTCCAGCGTCTTGCTCGTGAGGGGATCGACGCTGGGGCTGTCGGTGCCGATCAGCCGCACGCCGCGTCGGGCGGCCTCGCGGACGAACTCGGGCGAAAGGGCCACGAAATCTTCCGGGAACTCCGCCCACTGAGAGGGCTGACCCGTGTGCAGCAGCAGCCGGGGCGGGAGGACTTGGGGCAGGCCGTCCAGCACCCCCGGCTCCACCAGCCCTGCCCGCGCCCGCACCGTCAGCACCCGGCAGCGGCCCAGGTAAGGCTCCAGCCCGACCCCCTCCAGCCTCGGCGCGTCGTCGGCGTAGTGCCAGGGAGCGTCCACGTGGGTGCCGGTGTGGGTGCTCGTCCGCAGTTCGCCCGTGTTCACGCTGTCACCCTGCGCGATGCGGGCGCCCGGCTCCAGGCGATACGGCGCGTCCCCCGGCCAGGTGGGATGACCGGGGGTGAGGAGTCTGGAGATGTCGTGCATGGTGGGGAAGCTATCAGCTTTCAGCGGTCGGCTGGCGGCACCCTCACGTCCCCGGTGTACTCCCCGGAAACACCGCCACGCGCCCCACCATGTACGCGCAGCCGTACAGAAAGAGGGTCACGACGGGCAGAAAGCGCAGGCCCCGGCGGTGTTCGACGAGCTTGCCCCGGACCAGCACCTCCAGCACGTAGAGGCTCAGCAGGCAGAAGGCCGAGTACATCCAGTGTTCCCAGTCGCGGCTGGGGTCGGCGGGGTAACCGTACTTGGTCAGGCCATCCTGCACGGCGGTGGCACTGGGCACCTTCGCGCCGCCCAGCGAGAGAATCACGCCCGTCACGACCGGGATCAGGGTCAGCACCCAGGTCAGCCGCAGCCACGCCAGGAAGCCGCCGCGTACCTCGCCCCTCAGCGCCGGGCCGAGGCTCCACAGAAACAGCACCAGCGTGGCGAGCGCGTAGGGCGTGGGAAAGAGGAAGGCCAGCCCATTGTTGAACTGGTACCCGTGGATGAGCCGCAGCAACTCCATACCCAGCAGCCTAACCTGAACCGCGAACCGGACCGCTCATGCAGCTTCTGTCCGGGTGCTGCTCCCTTCGGCTGGATGCCGGGGGGGGTTCAGCGGCCTGCCGTCGGCCTCCGGGTCACCACTCCAGCCGCGTCTCGGGCGGGAGGTAGGTGCCGGGCCGCAGCTCGGCCCCGTCGGCGGTGCGGCGCAGCGTCAGGCCAGCGGGGACGGTCGCCAGCAGCACGCGCGGGCCGCTGACGGTCACCCGCAGCCCCTCCAGCGCGGGGGCACCCAGCAGCGTGCCCAGGTCCACGAGTCCTGGCGACAGGGTGACGGCGTGCTCGCCGTAAGGGCCGCTCAGGCGCAGGCTCACCCCGTCGGCGTGGAGCGAGAGCGGCAGGCCCAGGCCCACCAGGCTGCCCAGCGGCGGGTGCGGCGAGCGGGCGGGGTGCGCCACCGCCAGCCCCAGCAGGGTGCCGGGGCGCACGACCTCGCCCCCTTGCAGCAGGCGGGTGCCCTGACTGACCTCCAGATCGGTGGGGACACGCAGCACCCGGAGGCCCCCCGCCTCATGCGCCAGCCGCAGCCCGCTGAGGTGCGGCACCCGCGCGAGTTGCCCGAGGTCAAAGGGCGCGTCCAGCGGCGCCGCCAGCGGTTGCCGCCGCCCGCCCCGGCCCACCAGCCACAGGGCGAGGTCGGGGGTGTACTCCAGTCCCTCGATGGCCTCGGGCGCGGGGTGAACGGGCGCGGGCGGCAGAGTGGGACGTGGGCGGCGACGGCGACGACTCAGCAGCAGGAGGAGGCCCCCCCCCACCAACGCGGCGAGGCCCATTCCGCCGAGAACGGCCCAGAGCGCCCCCGAACCATTCTCCGATCCGCGCGGCCCCCTCTCCGGCGCCCCGACCGGGGCCAGGCCAAACGTCCGCCCCCCCCGACCAGTCGGGCACCCCCGCGCCCGCCGCCTCGCCTACCCGCGTGAACTGCACGGCCACCTCGCGCCCGCCCGGCAGGGTCCAGACCTTCCCCCCAGGCCGGGGGGAGACGCAGGGTCAGATCCTCAGCAGCCAATTCAGCGGGCAGGCGGTAGCGCAGGGTGACACTCTCGCCGGGACCGAGGGCGCGGTCGGCACCGGGATTAAGCCACAGCAGCCCGGTCTGCCGGGGCCGCACCGGCACAGAGGTGACCGCGCTCGGTGCCGCCGTCTCCCCCACCGCCAGCCGCAGCAACGCCCGCCGGGGCAGGCCACCCGCCTCGGGAGCCGGGGCGCACAGCAGGGCCGGGGTGCCGGGGGTGACCTCCTCCCCAACGCGCAGGGCCGCCTGTCCCCCCCCCACCGCCGGACGGGACAGCGTGACGCCCGACGGGCCGCTCAGGGTGAGTGGAGTGCCGTCGGGCCAAGGCACGGGCACCCGCGCGGGGTCCGTCACGGTGCGGAGCGTGGTTCCCGGCGCCACCCGCGCGAGCACCGGCACCTCGCCCACCGGCAGACTGACGCCCCGCGCGTAGCCGCTTGCCCGCAGCGCCGCCCGCGCGTCGGCGGGCAGCGGCGTGCCCAGCGCCACGTAATGCAGCGTGTCCAGCCCCCCCCTTCCCTGGAAGGCCGCGAGCGCCCGCGCCGCCGTCCAGTCCCCGGCGGGGTCGTTGTCGGTGCCGTCGGTCAGGACGATCACGGTGGTGACGTACCCCCCGGCCTGGAGCGGCGCCAGGCCCTCTCCCAGGCTGCGGTAGAGGTAGGTGTTGCGCCCATCGGCCCGCAGTGCGGCGAGGTCGGTGTTCCAGCGCGTTCGGTCGGCGGGGAAAGCGTAGCCCCGCCGTGAGCGCAGGCCCTGGTCGAAGGTCAGGAGGTCTACCCGGTCAGGCCGCTCGGCACGCACATAGTCGTTCACCGCCGCCTTGACCCGCCCGAAGATGTCCGCCTGCCCGTCCCCGATGCCGCGCATGGAGCCGCTGGTGTCCAGCACGAAGACCACGCGGGTGCGGCTGGGCAGCGACGCCGCGAAGGTGACCGCGTCGGTCGGCATAGGTGGTCCGGGCAGGCGGCACTGCTCCGGCGGCAGCGCGGCGGGCAGGCGGCGCAAGGTCACGCGCGGGGCGGCGGCAGGCGTCACGGTGGAAGCCGCTACGGAGGCCGCTGCCCCAGCCCGGCTGCCCGGCCACGCCGCGAGTCCAGGGGCCAGCAACCACGGGGCGAGGGCGAGGAGGACGGCAGAACGCGGGCGCATGCGCCCATCATTGTGACCGCTGATACCGGGGGCGTCCAATGCCGCCGGAAGTTCGTGCACCACGCCCGCCCAATTCACCCCCCCTGATTACGCTCCATGCGTAATATATTTGACCCGTTTCAAGTCTGGGAGTATACTGTCAAGACCTTCGGGGGCGCACCCAGCGCCCGTTTTTTCCGAATCGACCTGCCCAAGCTCAGGACGTGTCCCTACGGGGGCAACGCCAGGAGGATCATGACCCAGACTCCCGCCTATGACGCCAGCTCCATCTCGATTCTCAAGGGGCTGGAGGCCGTTCGCAAGCGCCCCGGCATGTACGTGCAGGGCGGCACCGGCATCGACGGCTACCACCAACTGCTGACCGAGATCATCGACAACGCCATCGACGAGGGCCTGGGCGGCTTTGCCGACGAGGTTCACGTCATCATGCACGCCGACGGCTCGGCCACTGTCACCGACAACGGGCGCGGCATTCCCGTGGACATGATGAAGTCCGAAAACCGCCCCGCCATCGAGGTGATCTTCACCGAGCTGCACGCGGGCGGCAAGTTCGGCGGCGGCGCCTACAAGGTGTCCGGCGGCCTGCACGGGGTCGGCTCCAGCGTGGTGAACGCGCTGTCGACCTACCTCGACGTGACGGTGAACAAGGGCGGCCAGCTGCACCACATCCGCTTCGAGAAGGGCGCGGTGACCACGCCGCTGGAAGTGCTGGGCCAGACGCCCGCCGACGTGACGTGGTCGACCAAGGTCACCTTCCACCCCGACCCACAGGTCTTCTCGGAGTTCGAGAACCTCTTCAATTACGACCGCATCCGGGGCCGCCTGCGCGAGCTGGCCTACCTGACCGGCCTGAAGATCGTCGTGCGCGATGAGCGCACCGAACTGCACGCCGGGGAGATCCGCGAGGAGGTGTTCCACGAGCAGGGCGGCATCGCCAACTTTGCCCGGGCGCTCGTGACCGACGACACCAAGCTGCTGTACGACCAGCCCATCGTGATGCGCGGCTCGCACATGGACGTGGAGGTCGAGGTCGCGTTTATTCACGCGAACACCTACTCCAGCGACAACATCCTGACGTACGCGAACATGATTCGCACCCGCGACGGTGGCACGCCGCTGACTGGCTTCAAGACCGCGTACACGCGCATCCTGAACAAGTACGCCAAGGACAAGAACCTGATCAAATCCGGCAACCCGGTGCCCAGCGGCGACGACCTGCTCGAAGGCATCTACTGCGTGGTCAGCGTCAAGCTGGGCGAGCCGCAGTTCGAGTCGCAGGCCAAGGTCAAGCTGCTGAACAGCGAGGCGCAGACCGCCGTGAACGCCATCGTGGGCGAGAAGTTCGCGGAGTTCCTCGAAGAGAATCCCAAGATCGGCAAGACCATCGTGGAGAAGGCCGCCGAGGCCGCCCGCGCCCGCGAGGCCGCCCGCAAGGCCCGCGACATCGTCCGGCGCTCCAACCCGCTGGAAAACGACGACCTGCCCGGCAAGCTGGCCGACTGCTCCTCGCAGGACCCCTCCGAGTCCGAGCTGTTTATCGTCGAGGGCATCTCGGCCGGTGGCTCGGCCAAGGGCGGGCGTGAGCGGCGCTTCCAGGCGATTCTGCCCCTGCGCGGCAAGATCCTGAACGTCGAGAAGTCCGAGCTGAACAAGATTCTCAAGAACGCCGAGATCCGGGCGCTGATCGGGGCCATCGGCGCGGGCGTGGAGGGCACCGGGGACCGGATGCACTTCGACCTCTCCAACCTGCGTTACCACAAGATCATCATCATGACCGACGCGGACATGGACGGCGGGCACATCGCCACCCTGCTGCTGACCTTCTTCTACCGCTACATGCGCCCGGTCGTCGAGCAGGGTTACCTCTACATCGCGCAGCCGCCGCTGTACCGCATCCTGGTGGGCCGCGAGAAGAAGGGCACCTACCTCTACACCGAGGAAGAACTCAAGGCGCACGTCGCCCGTGCCAACAAGGAAGGCAAGAAGTACGAGATTCAGCGCTTCAAGGGGCTGGGTGAGATGAACGCCGTCCAGCTCTGGGACACCACCATGAACCCCGAGACGCGGGCGCTGAAGCAGGTCAAGGTCGAGGACCTGATGGAGACCAACGAGGTCTTCGAGGACCTGATGGGCTCGGAAGTCGCCCCCCGCAAGAAGTTCATTCAGGACAACGCTCGCTTCGCCGAGATCAGCGTCTAAGCGAAGGCAGAACCGAGAAGCCCGCCCCGTGCCAGTGGGGCGGGCTTCCTCCTTTGGGGGCTTGACCCGCTGGTCGGAGTGCGGACAATGGAGCATCTGCCCTGCTTGACCCCCCTGTCCACCCCAGGAGTGCCCATGACCCGTCTGCTGATGCCCACGCTCCTCTCGACCTTTTTGCTCGCTGCCTCGGGGTACGCCCAAACCGGACCGAAAAGCAGCCTGGTAGGCGCTCCTTTCACGCCAGACGCGGTCATCGTGACCGACCGCAGCGCCGTCAATGAATTCGCAGGGGCGCTGCGGGAGGCGGCCGCCCAGGCGGGGGGCACCTGCCAGAAGAGCGAATACGTGGTCTGGCCGGAATCCAGAGACGACCTCGCCGAGCAATTTCAGGAGGGCCTGAAGGCCCTGGGCTACAGCCTCACCCTGCTGGACGAGGCCGACGAGGACGGGTATGTGGCGGCCTTTCGCCTCGCCGGAACGGGCAAGACGCCGCTGGCTGGTCTGTGGGTTGACGACGGCGACGGGGTGGTGCTGGGATGGTGCACCCTGAACACGGCCGCTGCGCCCCGCGCCAGCGCGTCGGCTCCGGCTCCCCGCCCAGCCGCGGCACCTGCACCCACCGCGCAGGCCAGCGCCCTTCACCTTCAACCGGGCAAGTACGGCTGCACCGAGACGCGGCCCCGACTGGTGAACGGCTCCTGGCAGTTCGAGTTCCAGGCCCGCGGCGCCATCCAGCTTCAACCCGACGGGCGCTACGTGGACCCTTTTGGCGTGACGGGCCGTTACACGCTGAATACCGGGCGCACGGCGGCCACCTTTTCCGGCGGAGCGCTTGGCGGCGGCACCGCCACCCCCATCGAGGGCGAGGTAGGCCGCCTGCGCGTGACGATTCCTACGGCGAGCGGCGAACGCCGCTGGACCTGCGGGCGGATGTAACCGCCCGGCTCAGCCCCGCCCTGCCCCCCACTCCACAAACTCCACCAGGTCCGCGTACTGCCGCTCCAGGCTGGGGCGGTGGACATACATCATGTGCCCGGCCTCGTAGAAGACCTCGCGGACATTCCCGCGCAGGCTGGGGTCGAGACCGAGGTGATCGAGCGTGTGCCGGGTCGCGTGGTACGGCGTGGCGAAGTCGAAGTAGCCTGACGCCACCAGCACCTTGAGGTGCTCATTCTGGTGCATGGCTTTCCGCAGCGTGTCCGAGACACGCACATGCTTGTTCTCGAACTCCTTGTAGCTCCAGGGCCGCACCCGCATGGTCAGAATCTCGTAGGGGAGGTCGGACTCGAAGCCCAACTCCGTCCGCACGTAGTGGTTCATCGCCGCCGTGTACGGCCCCAGGATGGCGCTGAGGCTGGGGTCGTACTCGTTCGCCTCGCCGCCCGAATCGCGGTCCAGCCCGGTAAAGCGGCTGTCGAGACGGCCCACCGTGCGGCCTTCGTCGCGCAGCAGTTCCTTGCAGAAGCGGGCCAGGGTGACGCGCAGGTTGTTGCGCCGGACAAAGCCCACGTCCAGCCCGGTCAGCGCCGCGTAGCGCTCGGCCACCACCCGCTGTTCTTCCTCGCTCAGGCGCGGGCCGAGATGCAGGGCGCGGGCATAGTCGCCGTCCGCGAAAGCCTCGGCCTCGCGCAACACGTCGTTCAGCGAACGCTCACCGCCGAGCTTGCCGTGATACCACGCGGTCGCGGCGGCGGTGGGCAGGTGGACGATGTACGGCAGGTCGTGCCCCGGCGTGAAGTCCACCGTCGAGAAGTCGAGAATCGAGCTGATGAGCATGATCCCGTTCAGGAACAGGCCGTGCCGCTCCTGCAAGTACCCGCTGAGGCCCGCCGCCCGCGTGGTGCCGTAGCTCTCGCCGATCAGAAACTTGGGGCTGAGCCAGCGCCCGGCCCGGCTGGTCCACAGCCGGATAAAGTCGCCCACCGACTCGATGTCCTTCTGGAAGCCGTGGAAGTCGCCGGGCTTCTCGCCTTCCGTGACGCGCGAGTACCCGGTGCTCACCGGGTCGATGAACACGAGGTCCGAGTGCGTCAGCAGGGTGAAGTCGTTGTCGGTCAGGTCGTAGGGTGGCCCGGTCAGCGCCCCCGCGTCGCCCATGACCACCCGGCGCGGCCCCAGCAGGCCGAGGTGCAGCCACACCGACGAGCTGCCAGGCCCGCCGTTGAAGCTGAAAGTGACGGGCCGCGTGCGTGGGTCGTGCTCGCCGTCGAGCGCGTAGGCCACGAAAAAGACGCGGGCGCGGGGCTTGACCCCCTCCGACTCGCCGTCTTTCGCGTGCTTCTCCTCGGCCAGCACCATCGTCCCCGCCGTGACGGTGTAGGCCAGTTCGCGGCCCCCCACGGTGATGCGGTGGCGGGTGACGCTGACCTCATCGCGGGGCTTCTCGTCCTCGGGGCGGTCCCGCTCGCCGGTCTTGACCTTGACCCTCACTTCGGTGCCCGGCTCGGTCGCCTGCTTCTCCTGTTCGTCGCTCATGGGTAGGGTAGTTCTAGCGCGTGGGGCCGCCGCGGCTTCCGACTAGCCGAAATACCCCAGCAACTCCATCAGCATCCGCGCGTAGTCATCTGGCTTGAGGCCCCGCTTTTCCAACCGCACCGACGGCGGGAAGGTCGTCACCTCGGTCCGGTGGGGAAAACGCTTGAGGCCCGGCGCGTCGTAGTCGAGCGACTTGTACGCGAAGGTCACCTGAAGGTGCGTCATCGTCTCCCCGATGCTCAGCACGCGCTTGGCGACCGCCGTCAGCCGCAGCTTGGCGAGGTCGATGAAGTTCTGAACCTCCGGGGTGGGCGGCCCGTACTTCTTGCGGAGGTCGCGCTCCACCCGGCTGACCGCCTGGAGGGTCCGCGCCTCGGAGAGCCGCCCGTAGGTGGCGATGCGCTCCTCCTCGTTGCCGCTGAAGTAGTCGGGCGTGAGGCGGGCGTTGATGGGCAGGTCGATGGAGACGGAGGCGGGCGCTTCCATCTTCTCGCCCTTGAGTTTGGCAACCGCCTGCGCGAGCATCTCGGTGTATACGTCGATGGACACGGCCTGCACGTGCCCGTGCTGCTCCTCGCCGAGGATGTTGCCCACCCCGCGAATCTCCATGTCCTTTTCGGCGAGCAGGTGCCCCGAGCCGAGGTCTTGCAGGTCGGCAATTGCCCACAGCCGCCGCTGGGCGTTCTCGGTCATGCGCGGCGGGTAGAAGAGGTAGGCGTAGGCGGTCTGCTGCCGCCGCCCCACGCGCCCGCGAAGCTGGTAGAGCTGCGCGAGGCCCAGGCGGTCCGAGCGCTCGATCAGGATGGTGTTTGCCTCGGGGATGTCCAACCCCGTTTCCACGATGGTCGTGGAAATCAGCACGTCGAAGGCCCCCTCCGCGAAGCCCAGCATGATCTCCTCGAGTTCCTCCTCGTTCATGCGGCCGTGCGCCACGCCGATGCGGGCTTCCGGAATCAGGTTGCGCAGGTACAGGCTGCGGGCGCCGATGGACGCGATGCGGTCGTGGATGTAGAAGACCTTGCCGCCGCGCTCAATCTCGGAGAGGACCGCGTCGCGCACGGTCACCGGGTCGAAGGGCGCGAGCACCGTCTGGATGGGCTTGCGACCCTTGGGCGGCGTCTGGATGGAGCTCATGTCGCGCAGGCCCACCATGCTCATGTACAGGGTACGCGGGATGGGCGTGGCGGAAAGGGCCAGCGTGTCCACGGCCTTGATGCCCTCCGGAATCTCGATCTTGCCGTCCTTGGGCACGTCGGGCAGCCCGCGCATGGCCCGCAGCTTTTCCTTCTGGCTCACCCCGAAACGGTGTTCCTCGTCCACGATGATCAGGCCGAGGTCCTTGAACCCGATATCGCCCGAGAGGAGGCGGTGCGTCCCGATGATGATGTCCACCTTGCCCTGCGCAAGGTCGCCCAGGATGCTCTTGGCCTGCTTGTCCCCGGTGAAACGCGATAGGCCCTCCACCCGCACGGGCAGGTCTTTGAAGCGCTCCACAAAGGTGGAGGTGTGCTGCTCGGCGAGCAGAGTGGTGGGCACCAGCATGGCGACCTGTTTGCCGTGCCCCACGACGCGGTGGGCGGCCCGCAGCGCGACCTCCGTCTTGCCAAAGCCCACGTCGCCGGAGATCAGGCGGTCGGCGGGAATGGGACGCTCAAGGTCGCCCATCGTTTCCTTCAGGGCCGTCTTCTGGTCGGCGGTGAGGTCGAACTTGAAGTTCTGCTCGACCTGCGCGTCCCACTCGGGTTGGGGCGGGAAGGCGTTGCCGGGCGTGACCTGCCGGGCCGCGTACTGCACGAGCAGCTTGCCCGCGACCTCCTCGGCGTTCTTGCGGGCTTTTTCCTTGGCCTTGGCCCAGTCCTTCTTGTCGAAACTGGAGAGGACCGGCGGGTCGTCGGTGGTGCCGGGGTGCCGCCGCAGCACGGGCAGTTGCTCGATGGGCACGGCGAGGCGGGCGCCGCCCCGGTAGTCGAGGTTGAGGTAGTCGCGCGTGACGCCCAGCACCGTGCGCGTCTCCAGCCCCTGAAACTGCCCGATGCCGTGCTCGGGGTGGATCAGGTAGTCCCCGACGTGCAACCCCAGCGCGTCCGTGACGGGCTTGCCCGCCAGCTTGCGCCCCCGCAGCGCCGAGCCGCCCTGGAAACCGTAGATCAGGTCTTCTGTGAGCACGACCGCGCGGTGCTCGGGAATGGCGAAACCGCCCTCGCCGTTCGCGCGGAGGAAGCCCAGGCCGCCCTCCTCCACGCGGGGCACGCTCAGCCAGGGAATCTCGTGGGTGTTCAGCAGCCGGTCCGCAAGGTAAGCGGCGGTGCGGTCGTGGCGCACCAGGATCAGCACCCGGTATCCAGCCCCGCGCCACTCGCCAATATCGCGCTCCAGGTCAGATAAGCGGGCGCGGTAGAAGGGCAGCGGCGTCAGGCCCAGGTCGTAGTCGGTCAGCTCCAGCGGGGCGCGGCCAAAGGACGTGACCTCGCGCTCCCGCAGCCGGGGCCACAGGGTATCGGTGAGCGGCCCCAGCGCCGAGGCGTAGAACTCTGGCGCGTCCAGGAACACGCGGCCCGGCAGCAGGTCCAGGCGGGTGGCGTCCCACTTCACGTCGGTGAGGTAGTCGGCGGTGGGTTCCAGGGTGAAGTCCCGGATCTTCTCGCCTGTCAGCTCGCCCGCCCCCAGGCGGCGCAGGGTGTCCAGTTCGTCCCCGAAGAACTCGGCGCGGAGGGTCAGCCCGTCCTCGCCCGCTGGCACGCCCGCCCCCGGCCCCAGCCGCAACTCCAGCGTGTCGCCGCGCAGGAGGTAGCCCGTTTCATCGTCCTCGGGGTCTTGAAGGCGTTCGTAGCCCAGGCGTTCCAGCCGGGCGAGCAGGTCCTCGCGGGGGTAGCTCGCGCCCACCCGCAGGGCGAGGGCGTGGTCCTCGGGGTGCGCCGGGAAGAGGTCGAGGGCTGTGGTCACGTCCAGCATGACGTGATCGTGCTTGCCCGCCCAGTCGCGCAGTCCCGGATTGACCGACACAGGCGAGCCCAGCGCCCCGGCGGAGGCGTAGGTGCCCAGGCGGTCGGGGGTGGTGAGCAGCACGGCGGGGCCGGGGTGGGCAGCAAAGAGGGCGGCGCGGGCCACCTGTGGCAGCAGCAGCACGTTTCCGACCGGAGCGGTCGGCATCAGTCTGGAGAGGTTGGGGGCGGCGACCGTCACCGGAAGATTGTACGCGGGGAGGGCAAAGGGTACGGGGAGCGAGAGAACGGTCAGGCGGAGGCGAGGGCGAGGATGCGGTCGGGGAAAGCAGAGAAGGCGCTTTCGGGGGCGTCCACCTGCGGATGGTCCCAGGCAATCAGACGCACCGCCACCAGCCGCGCCTCACGGTGAACGACGAGGTTCTGTCCCCGGTATCCGTCGTGCCGGAAACCGACGTGCGGGCCTTGTTCGGTGCCCAGCCACTCCGCGTCCCTCGGAAACTCCTGGGGCCGCAAGCCCACTTGCCCGATCAGGTGCAGGACGCGGTCCCGCTCTACCCCCTGGCAGCGGCACCTTTCCAGCGCCGCCACCTGCTGCGGCGTGCCGCCTGCCCGCCGGAGCGATGCGATCTGGGCCTCACCGATGCTGTACCGCGTCCAGGCAGGGAGCATCCACCACAGCAGGCCGATGGACGGCTCGGCGGGCGTGGCGGGCCGCGTACTTTCCTCCAGCCACCGCCGCGAAATCAGGCCGCCTGCACCGTCCAGGGCCAGGTGCCCCAGCCGCGCGAGGTCGCGGGCATGGAGACGCAGCCCCGCCAGACCGTGCGGATTTCCGGCCGGGTCACGCACCCATTCCCACTCCTCCATCCCCAGCGGCCCGAACAGTTCCGCACGGGCGAAGTCGTCGGCCCTCTGCCCGGTGGCCCGCTCCAGCAGACCGCAAATCAGGTTGGCGGCCTTGTTGTTGTAGGCGAAGTATGTTCCAGGGTCATGGTCCAGCTCGGCACACAGCGCGAGCTGTACAAAGTCGGAGCTGGGGTAAATCTCCTTTCCCGTATGCAACTCATTTTGCAGGCCGCTCGTGTGCGTCATCAGGTGCCGCAGCGTCACGTCCCGCTTGCGCCCCTGCTGCCATTCGGGGAAGAACTCGCACACGGGCACGTCCGCCCCCGGCAGATGCCCCAGGGTCACCGCACGGCCCACGACCAAGCTCAGTACGGCCTTGGTCACGCTCATCGTCTCGATGGGACGGTCGCCGCGCCCGTCTATCACCTCGTCTACGACCACTTCACCGTCCCGCATCACGATGAGGGCGCTGGTGTTCGTGGCGCGGGCCTCGTCCACGAGGGCGTCGAGCTGGGCTGTGGGCATGGCCCAGCGTATCCCGGCGGCCCAGCCTGCGCCCGCCGATTTACCGGCCGGTGCGGCACCCCGTCAGCAGCGCGCGCGTACGCCCCGTGTTTATCCCGACAAAAGTGCTCAGGGTCGCCTCGCCCTGATGCTCCCACCACTCCAGGCCGCCGCGTGCCCCCTCCGGCCCGGCCCGGCTGGCGTAGCGGGCACCGCTGGCACTGAGAGCCTCGGCCAAGCCGTATTCACGCCCGCCCCAGTTCAGCACCACGAAGGTGGGGCCACCCGGACCGAAGGTGGCGTAGGTGGCGCTGATCTTCTGCCCACCGCCACAGGTGTAGTGGAAGGTTCGGGAGGAGCCGGGCGTGGAAGGGCCGCCCCCCGCTTCGGCAACCGGGGCTATAGCGAGGACCAGCAGGGCAGCCGCGACCAGCCTCATCGCTCCAGCCTACAGGCCGGGGGCCTCTGCCCATACAGATTACAAATCTGGTCAACTTCTCTGTTATGCTTTGTTTTGTGAAGCGGACGATTCTTTCTCTTACCGCCCTGGTGCTGCTGGGCAGCGCGGGCGCACAGCAGGCCAAGGAACTGCGCCTCGGGGTGTTCCCCAACGTGACCCATGCGGCCGGACTGGTCGGCGTTCAGCGCGGCCTCTTCCAGAAGGAACTTGGGGGCGTCAAGCTGGTCGTCAAGGAGTTCGCCAACGGCTCGCAGATCAACGAGGCGTTCGCGGCTGGCGCGATTGACGCGGCCTATGTCGGCCCCGGCCCGGCCATGAACGCCTTTATGCGCGGGGTGCCTATCCAGGTGTACGCGGGCGCCGCGAACGCGGGTGCGGTGCTGGTCGGGCGCAAGGACAGCGGCATCCGCAACGTCAAGGCGCTGAAGGGCAAGAAGGTCGCCGTGCCCACGCGCGGCTCGACCCAGGACATCAGCCTGCGGCACCTGCTGCACGAGAACGGCCTGAAGGCCACCGACGAGGGCGGCAACGTGACCATCGTGCCCATCGACCCGGCCAACATGCCCGCCGCCTTCGCCACCAAGCAGGTGGACGCCGCGCTGGTGCAGGAGCCCTGGGGCGCGATCATGGAGTCGCAGGGGGCCAAACTCATCGCCAACGAGAAGGCGATCTGGGAGGGAGGGAACTACACCACGACCGTCCTCGTCGTGAACACCAAGTTCGCCTCGCAGAACCCCGAAGTCGTCAAGGACCTGCTGCGCGGGCACCTCGCCGCGATCAATTTCATCGGGAAGAGCAACGCCGGGGCGCAGAAAGCCATCGCGGACCAGATTCAGGCCTTTACCGGCAAGCGGCCCAACACCGCCGAGCTGTTCAAGGCGCTGGCGCGGACCAAGGTGACCTGGGACATCAACCTCAAGACGCTGGCCGAGTACGCGCAGCTCAACAAGGAAGCGGGCTTCGCGCGGGACGTGCCCGACCTGAACAAGTTCGTGAACCTCAGCGTGATTCGCGGGCTGGCGAAGTAGGAGCCACCATCTTCCAGCAACCAGCAAGAGCCCCGGCATGACGCCGGGGCTTTTGTTGTGCTGATCGCTGGCGGCGGGAAGCGGGCCGCTACACTACCCCCATGACCGGACCCAGAAAAGGCTCCAGGGGCCGACCGCCCAAACGCACTGCCGCGCAGGGACGCGGCGGCATCACCCGCGACACCAGCCGCCCCGCCCGCGAGCCGGGGGGCCGCGAAGAAAAGCAGGGCGCCGGGGAGCGTCCCCGCACCCAGGGCCAGTCGCAGGGCCGGGGCGCCCTGTCCGGCACCAATCCCGCCCGCCGCAAGCCGGGAGAGCGCGGCGAAGGGCGGGGCGGCGAGCGGCCCTTCGCGTCGGGACCGGGCCGCAAGGCGCCGCCCAAGGTGACGCGGGAGGGCGCGGGCGGGGGCAAAAAGCCCCTGCCTGACCTCAAGCGGGTGCAGCTCGACGCGCCGGACCCGGACACGACCTTCCGCGACCGCGACGGCGAGCGCCTGACCTTTCCCGACAGCGCCCTCAAACGGGTCGCCGCCCGCATCCTGACCGACAAGAACAAGGCGTGGCGCTACCGGGCCTTCCCCTTTCCCCTCTTCACCGACCGGGGCACCGAGCAGTCCTTTTACTTCGACTTCTACATCTACGACGCGGAAGACTCGGTCATCCGGCTGATTCTGGTCGTGCCCTTCGAGTCGCGCGAGGTCTGGGACCGGGTGGGGCGCTTCAAGCGGCAATACCCCATGTACCGCTACGAGCTGTGGACGCCGGAGCGGCTGGCGCAACTGGGACGGCCACGGGCGCAGCTCGGGTTCTGAACCATCCCTCCCAGCGAAGTGTCTTCAAGCGTCAGAGCGCCGTGAGAGCGATCTGGTAACGTTTCCACCTATGGGCGGCGACCTCGCGGCAGCGGGCCTGACCGGGCCAGCGCGGGGCCGCCGCCGCCTCTGACTTTCGCGCACTACACCGGGCCTTTCCTGGCCCGTGGAGGACCCAGCACCCATGACCATCACCGATCTTCCCGCCACCCAACCCGCCCTGCTGCGGCCCGGCAGCCCCTATCCGCTGGGGGCGACCTGGGACGGCAAGGGCACCAACTTTGCCCTGTACTCCGAGAACGCGACCGGGGTGGAACTGTGCCTCTTCGACGAGGCGGGCACCGAGACGCGCGTGCCGCTGACCGAGCAGACCGCCTTCGTGTGGCACGGCTACCTGCCGGGCGTGGGGCCGGGCCAACGCTACGGCTACCGGGTCCACGGCGAGTACGCGCCCGAAAAGGGCCTGCGCTTCAATCCCAACATCGTGCTGCTCGACCCCTATGCCAAGGCGCTCGACGGCGTGGAGCAGCATGACCGGGGCATCCTGGGCTACCAGGGCGAAGACGACCTCACCATGCAGACCGCAGAGCAGCGCGGCGCTCCCCTCGGCATCGTCATCGATCCGCTGTTCAACTGGGTGGGCGATGTCAAGCCGAGCGTGCCCTTTCACCAGTCGGTGATCTACGAGGCGCACGTGCGCGGCCTGACCATGACCCACCCCGACGTGCCCGAGGCGTTGAGGGGCACCTACGCGGGGGTGGCGACCGAGCCGGTGCTGCGCTACTTGCGCGACCTCGGCATCACGGCGGTCGAATTCCTGCCCGTTCACCAGCATGTGGACGACGGCTTTCTGCTGGGCAAGGGCCTGAGCAACTACTGGGGCTACTCGACCCTGAACTTCTTCGCGCCGGAGGTCCGCTACTCGGCGGCGGCGCGGCGCGGGGACCCGGCGGGCGCGGTGCCCGAGTTCAAGAACATGGTCCGCGCCCTGCACGACGCCGGAATCGAGGTCATCCTCGACGTGGTGTACAACCACACGGCCGAGGGGAACCACATGGGGCCGACGATGAGCTTCAAGGGCATCGACAACCCCACCTACTACCGCCTGGTGGCCGACAACCCGCGCTTCTACTTCGACTACACGGGCACCGGCAACTCCCTGAACGTGCGCCATCCCCAGACGCTGCAACTCATCATGGACTCGCTGCGCTACTGGGTCACCGAGATGCATGTGGACGGCTTCCGCTTTGACCTGGCCTCCACGCTGGCGCGGGGGCTGCATGAGGTGGACCAGCTCTCGGGCTTCTTCACCATCATCCACCAGGACCCGGTGATCTCGCAGGTGAAACTCATCGCCGAGCCGTGGGACGTGGGGGAAGGCGGCTACCAGGTCGGCAACTTCCCGGTGAACTGGGCCGAGTGGAACGGCATCTACCGCGACGACATGCGGGCCTTCTGGAAGGGGGAAGGCGGGCTGGCCTCCGAGATCGGGTACCGCCTCACGGGCAGCAGCGACCTCTACCAGCGCGACGGGCGCAAGCCATACGCCTCCATCAACTTCGTGACGGCCCACGACGGCTTCACCCTGCGCGACTCGGTGACCTACGAGCAGAAGCACAACGAGGCCAACGGGGAGGGCAACGCCGACGGCCACAGCCACAACCTCACCTGGAACTGCGGGGTGGAGGGCGAGACGGACGATCCCGAGGTGAACCGCCTGCGCTCTCAGCAGCAGCGCAACTTCCTGGCGACCCTGCTGCTGGGCCAGGGCACCCCGATGCTCCTGGGCGGCGACGAGATCGGGCGCACCCAGAAGGGCAACAACAACGCCTACTGCCAGGACAACGAGATCAGTTGGTATGACTGGCAGAACATCGACGCCGACCTGCTGGCCTTCACCCGGCGGTTGATCCGGCTGCGTAAGGCGCACCCCGCCCTGCACCGCCGCAAGTTCTTCTCGGGCCGCACCATCCGCGGCGAGGACGTGCGCGACATCGTCTGGCTGCGCTTCGACGGCGCCGAGATGAGCGACGAGGACTGGAACAACCCCCAGACCCAGAGCCTGGGGATGTTCCTCGACGGCGACGGCCTCGACGACGTGGACGCGGAAGGCCGCCCGCTGAAGGACGACGACCTGCTGCTGCTGCTGTCGGCCTCGCATATCGACCTGCCCTTCCGGCTGCCCGACCTTGACGGCTGCCCGCAGTGGGAACTGCTGCTCGACACCACCGACGACGGTGCCCGCGAGCGCCTTCCCGCCGGGGAGGAAACGACCCTCCAGGCCCGGAGCGTGAAGCTCTACCGCTGCGTACGCGACTGAGGGCACCACTTTCTCGCCGGAGGTTCAAGGATCGCCTGGACCTCCGACGTCTTTTGGTGAGCTTCATCCTCTTCAGACAGGACCGTCAGCATGCCTCACCGGAGCTTTACCTCCTTTTCATCGGTCCGTTCACTCCCGGCGCCTAGCCTGACGCGTTCGCCGCCTTCCCCCCGCGAAGGTGGCCCGAAAGGAGTCCCATGCGCTCAACCCTTCCCAGTGCCCCTGCGGGGGCGCTGTCTTCCCCACCTGCGCCCCGACTGGGGGCCGAACTGCTGCCCGGCGGCGCGGGCACCCGCTTCCGCGTCTGGACGACCACCGCGCAGGAGGTCGCCGTGCGCATGGGCGGCACCGACCATCCCATGACCGCACTGGGAGACAACATCCATGAAGTCACCCTGCCCGTGGGCGCGGGTACCCGCTACCAGTTCGTGCTGAACGGGCAGGCGTGGCCCGACCCCTACGCCCGCTTCCTGCCGGACGGGGTTCACGGCGAGGCGGAAGTGGTGGACCCCGCCGCCTACGGGTGGCAGAACGCCGACTGGCGCGGCTTGCCCCTTCCCGAATGCGTGTTCTACGAACTGCATGTCGGCACCTTTACCCCCCAGGGCACCTACCGGGCGGCGATGGAGCGGCTGCCCGAACTGGTGGAGCTGGGCGTGACCGCCATCGAACTGATGCCGCTCGCCGCCTTCCCCGGCTCACGCGGGTGGGGCTACGACGGCGTGGCCCTATACGCTCCCCACGCGCCCTACGGCCGCCCCGAGGACCTCAAAGCCTTCGTGGACGCGGCACACGGGCTTGGGCTGGCCGTGTTCCTCGACGCCGTCTACAACCATTTCGGGCCGGACGGTAATTATCTGGGCGTGTACAGCCCGCAGTATTTCACCGAGCGCTTTCACACCCCCTGGGGCGCGGGGCTGGACTACGCCGAGCCGCATATGCGCCGCCTGATCACGGACAACGCGCGGATGTGGCTGCACGAGTACCGCTTCGACGGGCTGCGGCTGGACGCCACCCAGGAGATGCAGGACGATTCGCCGGTCCACATCCTGCGCGAGCTGGCCGACCGGATTCACGACCTGGGCGGGTCGCACCTGCTGCTCGCCGAGGACTACCGCAACCTGCCGGGGCTGGTGACCGACCTGCACCTCGACGGGATGTGGGTGGACGACTTCCACCACGAGATGCGCGTGACCCTCACTGGGGACCGCGACGGCTACTACCAGCACTATCAAGGCGGAGCGGCGGCGCTGACGCACGTGCTGAACCGGGGCTGGACTTACGAGGGGCAGCACTGGGAGGAATGGGACGGACCACGCGGCCAACCCGCCGACACGCTGGAGGCCCCCTCCTTCGTCTATTTCATCCAGAACCACGACCAGGTGGGCAACCGGGCGGTGGGCGACCGCGTGCACCATCTGGAGCGCGTCACGCCCGCGATGTACCGGGGCGCGTCCACCCTGCTGCTGACCCTGCCGATGACCCCGCTGCTGTTTCAGGGCCAGGAGTGGGCGGCGTCCAGCCCCTTCCCCTTTTTCAGCGACCACCACGGCGAGCTGGGGCGGCTGGTGTCGGAGGGCCGCAAGAAGGAATTCGGCCACTTCGAGGGGTTCTCCGGGGAGGACGTGCTCGACCCGCAGGCGGAGGAGACGTTCCGGCAGGCGAAACTCGACTGGGCCGAGCGTGAGTCGGGCGAACACGCCCGGACGTTGGCGCTGTACCACATGCTGCTGCGCCTGCGCCGCGACGACCCGGTGCTGCGGAACCGCGAGCGCCGGACCTTGACCGCCGGACACACTGGGGACGTGGTGTGGGTCCGCCGGGTCACGGACGTGGGCGAGCGCCTGTTGCTGTGGAACGTGGGCCGGGAAGCGGTGAGCACTGAGGGTCTGACCCTCCCCTTCCGCCTCCCGCCCCGGACTGTCCTCCACTCGGAAGGCCGCCCCGACCTCCGGCTGGAGCGCGGCGAGGCCCTCCTCCTGGGAACCAGGCTGCTAGGGTCGGAAGGATGACCGACGGCCCCACCCCCCACGATCCACGATCCACCTCCCACGTTCCGTCCTCCACCTACCGCCTCCAGCTCCACTCCGGCTTCGACTTCGCCGCCGCCCGCCGCCTGCTCCCGTACCTCGCGCGGCTGGGCGTGACGGACGTGTACCTCTCGCCAATCTGGACGAGTGCGCCGGGGTCCACCCACGGCTACGACGTGACCGACCACGCTGCGGTCAATCCGGCGCTGGGCGGCGAGGCGGGGCTGCGGCGGCTCGCGGCGCGGGCGCGGGAACTCGGGCTGGGCCTGATCGTGGACTTCGTGCCCAACCACATGGGCATTCAGGGCGGCCACAATCCCTACTGGGAGGACGTGCTGACCCACGGGCAGGCCAGCCGCTACGCGCACTTCTTCGACATCTCGTGGCAGCCGCTCAAGCGGGCGCTGGAGAACAAGGTGCTCCTGCCGGTGCTGGGCGAGCAGTACGGCCGGATTCTGGAACGCGGCGAACTGGTGCTGAACCGCGAGGGCGGCGTCTTCTTCCTGACGTACTGGGAGCGCCGATTGCCGATCTCGCCGCGCACGCTGGCCCGGCCGCTGACGGCGCTGGCGACCGAGCTGACGGGGACGCTCCCGGCCGCCGACCACGCCGAACTCGCCTCGGTCGCGCGGGCGGCGGCGAACCTCCCCGTCTCGACGAGGGCCGAGCTGACCGACGCCGACCGCCTCGCGCGGGCGCAGGAGTCGGAGGTCATCACCCGGCGGCTGGGGGCGCTGGCGGAGGCGTCGCGCTCAGTGAGGACGGCGCTTGACCGGATGGTGGCGGAGACGAACGCCGACTCCGCCCGCCTCGATGCGCTGATTCAGGACCAGAACTACCGCCTCGCCTCCTGGCGGGTCGCGGCCGAGCAGATCAACTACCGCCGCTTCTTCGACATCAACGACCTCGCGGCGCTGCGGATGGAAGACCCGCGCGTCTTCGAGTGGGCGCACGCCAAGCTGTTCGAGTTGATTGGAGACGGCATCTTGCAGGGCGTGCGGCTGGACCACACCGACGGCCTGTACGACCCTGCCGGGTACTTCGTGGCCCTGCAACGGGGGGCGGCGCGGGCGCTGGGGCACGAGTGGGAGCCGGGCCAGGCGCTCCCCGTCTACGTGGTGGCCGAGAAGATTCTGGAACCCGGCGAGAAGTTGCCCGAGGACTGGGCCATCCACGGCACGACGGGCTACGACTTCCTCGCGCAACTGAACGGCACCTTCGTGGACGGAGCGAGCGAGGACGAGACCACCGCGATCTACCGCCGCTTCACCGGGGACCGGGACAGCTACGGCGACCACCTCTACCGGGGCAAGCACCTGATTCAGCGCGTTTCGCTGCCCGGCGAGGTCAACGTGCTCGCCGAGCATCTGGAACGGCTGGCCGAGGCGGACCTAAGATTCCGCGACTTCACGCTGAGCGGGCTGCGCGAGGTCATCCGCGAAACCATCGCCTCTTTCCCCGTCTACCGCACCTATATCCGCGAGGGCGGCGAGCGCGAACCCGGCGACGACGCCAAGATCGAACATGCGATCCGTGACGCCAAGGCGCACCGGGCGGCGGCGGGGCGCGACCTCGACCCCAGCCTGTTCGACTTTCTGGAGGCGGTGCTGAAGCTGGACGCCCCCGACAAGGCCACCCGCGAACGCTACGCGGGCTTCGCGCTGAAGTTCCAGCAGCTCACCGGGCCGGTCACGGCGAAGGGGGCCGAGGACACGGCCTTTTACCGCTACGCTCGGCTGCTCTCCCTGAACGAGGTGGGCGGCGATCCGGCGCTGTTCGGCACCCCGCCGAGGGCCTTCCACCGGGACGCGCAGGTCCGCGCCGAGCGGTGGCCCCACGCCATGCTCGCGGGCTCGACCCACGACACCAAGCGCGGCGAGGACACCCGCGCCCACATCTCGGTGCTGTCCGAGCTGCCGCAGACGTGGGCGGCGTACCTCAGCGGCTGGTCGGGCCTGCTGCGCGGCTTCGAGGTAGAGACGGGGACGGGCCGCGCTCCTTCCGCGCTGGACACTTACACTTTCCTACAAAACGCACTGGGGGCCTACCCGCTGGACGGGCGATTAGAGGGCTTCCCCGACCGCCTGGCCGACTATGCCCTCAAAGCCGCCCGCGAAGCCAAGCTGCGAACGAGCTGGGCCGCTGGCGACGCCGAGTACGAGGAGGCGCTGACGAGGGTGGTGCGCGGGCTGCTGGCCGACGAGCGCTTCTCGCGCGACCTCGCCGAGCTGCACCGCCGTATCAGCCCGTATGGAGCGCAGAACGGGCTCTCGGCGGCGCTCGTGCGCCTGACCGCCCCCGGCGTCCCCGACACCTACCAGGGGGCCGAGGGCTGGAACCAGAGCCTCGTGGACCCCGACAACCGCCGCCCGGTGGACTACGCGTGGCGCACCCGGACGTTGGCCCGCATCGAGAAGCGCCACGCCGAGGACCCCGCCCGCCTCGCCGCCGACCTCCTCGCCCGCTACGAGGACGGTGGGGTCAAGCTGCTGGTGACCTGGGCGGCCCTGCAAACCCGCCGCGCCCACCCGGAGCTGTTCGCGGAGGGCAGTTACCGACCCATCGAGGCCGGGAAGTACCTGCTCGCCTTCGCCCGCGAGCATACGGATGAGGTGGCGGTCACCGTCGCTCCCCGCCTCACCTACACCCTCACCCGCGAGAAGACCCCCTGGGCGCTGGGCGAGGTCTGGGGCAACCGCCAGCTCACCCTGCCGCGCCCCGGCACCTACCGCAACGTGCTCACGGGTGAACGTCTGCGCGTGCGCGGCGAGAAGGTGCCCGTGGCGAAGGTGCTGGAGACGTTCCCGCTGGCGCTGCTGGTGCGGGAGTAGCGGTCAGCCGTCTCGCGGGAACCTTTTCGCCCCGCACCCCGTATCCTGTCTTGTATGCAACTGACCGCAACCCGGACGGAAAATCTGGTTCGCACCTTCATGGCGCGGACGTACTCGTGGATGGCGGCGGGCCTGGCCCTGACTGCTGGAGTCGCCTACCTGACGGCGCAAAACGAGGTGCTGGCCGCGCAGGTCTTCGGCTGGCGCTGGGGCCTGATCATCGCGCAACTCGTGATCGTGTTTGCCCTGAGCGGGCTGGCGCACCGCATGAACAGCGCGGTGGCGGGCATGCTCTTTATCGCCTACGCGGCGCTGACGGGCCTGACCTTCAGCTCGCTGCTGCTGGCCTATGACCCCTCGGCGGTGACGGCGGCCTTCCTGACCACGGCGGGCACCTTCGGGGCGATGAGCGTGGCGGGCTTCGTGATCAAGAAGGACCTCAGCGCGATGGGCCGCTTCTTCATGTTCGCGGTACTGGGGCTCTTTATCGCCATGATCGTCAACCTGTTCGTGGCGAGCAGCGCCCTGACCCTGGGCCTCAGTGTGATCGGCGTGCTGCTCTTCGCGGGCCTGACCGCCTACGACACCCAGATGCTACGCAACCTCGCCCTCAGCGGGATTCAGGGCGAGATGGCCGAGCGGGCGGCGATCAACGGGGCGCTCGCCCTGTACCTCGATTTCGTGAACATGTTCCTGTTTATCCTGCGCCTGTTCGGGTTCGCGGGC
Organism: Deinococcus sp. NW-56; assembly: GCF_002953415.1. Classification (NCBI taxonomy): domain Bacteria; kingdom Thermotogati; phylum Deinococcota; class Deinococci; order Deinococcales; family Deinococcaceae; genus Deinococcus; species Deinococcus sp. NW-56. The sequence goes on from NZ_CP026516.1 coordinate 1,716,837, forward strand.
GGCAGCGACGACTGAGCATCCGCACAAGAGAGGAGGCCCCAGCATCTGCCGGGGCCTCCTTTTTTGGAGCACGACGGTCGGCTTACCTCACACCGGTCAACTTCAGCCAGTAGTACTCGTGTTTGCCCATCAGTACTGGGTACGGCCCCTCCCCCACCACCGGGAAGTGGCTGCCCCCCGCCAGGGTCACGGGCACGCGGCCCACGTGGGCCGAGAGGTCCAGCAGCGCAGCCTGGGCACTTCCGGCGAAGTTGGAAATGATCAGCAGCGTCTCGCCGTCGTACTGGCGGGTAAAGGCCAGGATCGCCGGGTTGCCCGTCTCGATGAAGGTGAGGTCGCCGTGCGCGAAGGTCGGGTGGGCGCGGCGCAGTTCGAGCTGGCGTGAGAGCCACCTCAAGAGGCTGCCGGGGTCCTGCTCCTGCGCGGCCACGTTGACGCGCCCGTAGCCGTACACCGGGTCCTGAATGGGCGGGTAGAAGCACTGGTCCGGCAGGGCGGTGGAAAAGCCGCCGCTGATCCCCGCGTTCCACTGCATCGGGGTGCGGACGCCGTTGCGGTCGGCGAGGGTCAAGTTGTCGCCCATGCCGATCTCGTCGCCGTAGTACAGGATCGGGCTGCCGGGCAGGGCCAGCAGGACCGTGTGCAGCAGCTCGATGCGGCGGCGGTCGTTGTCCAGCAGCGGGGCGAGACGGCGGCGAATGCCCACGTTGATCTTCATGCGGTGGTCGGGCGCGTAGGCCGCGTACATGAAAGCCCGCTCGTCGTCGGTGACCATCTCCAGCGTCAGCTCGTCGTGGTTGCGCAGGAAGGTCGCCCACTGCCCGAAGGACGGAATCTCCGGCAGGCGGCCCATGATCTCGCGGATGGAGGTCGTGTCCCCGCGCCCCAGGCTCATGTACAGCCGGGGCATCACCGGGAAGTTGAAGCACATGTGGAACTCGGGGTCGGCCTCGCTGCCGAAATATTCCATCACGTCCTCGGGCCACTGGTTGGCCTCCGCGAGCAGCAGGCGGCCGGGGTACTCCTCGTCCACCACCCGGCGAAGCTGGCGCAGGATCGCGTGCGTTTCGGGGAGGTTCTCGCAGTTGGTCCCCTCGCGCTCGATCAGGTACGGCACTGCGTCCACCCGGAAGCCGTCCAGCCCGAGGTCCAGCCAGAACCGCAGGGCGCCGATCAGTTCCTCCACCACGCGCGGGTTGTCGAAGTTGAGGTCGGGCTGACTGGAGAAGAAGCGGTGCCAGTAGTAGCGCCCGCACCCCTCGTCCAGGGTCCAGTTGCTCGTCTCGGTGTCGGTGAAGATGATGCGGGCGTCCGCGTACTCGGTGCCCGTGTCGCTCCAGACGTAGTAGTCGTGGTACTCGTTGGGGCTGCCGTCGGGCAGGGTGGGGCCGCGCCGCGCCGCCTGGAACCAGGGGTGGTCCGAGGAGGTGTGGTTGGTCACGAGGTCCCCGATCACCCGCAGGCCCCGCGCGTGCGCCTCGCGCAGAAAGACCTTGAAGTCCTCGAGCGTGCCGAGGTCCGGGTGGATGTCGGTGTAGTCGGCCACGTCGTAGCCGTCGTCGCGCAGGGGGCTGGGGTACCAGGGCAGCAGCCACAGGCAGTCCACCCCCAGCGACCGCAGGTAGTCCAGCCGTCCGGTCAGGCCGGGAAAATCGCCCTTGCCGTCGCCGTTGCCGTCCGCGAAGGTGCGGACCGAGAGTTCGTAGAAGACGGCGCTCTTGTACCACTCGGGTGGGGGGGAAGGCTGGGCCTGCGTCATGCCCGGCAGTCTAAGGGGCAGGCCAGAAACGGTGCCAGGGGGCACCCTCCTCATGCGGCCCATCCATCTTTTTGATAAAGATAAATCATTATGCGTTTTGCCTCCCGCTTGGTGCTGTCCACCCTCCTGTGTTCTGCCGCCGCGTCCGCCCAGGCCGCCTCCATTCCCGTGAGTGCGACGACGAGCATCGTGGGCGACTTCGTGAAAGCGGTGGGCGGCACGCGGGTGAGCGTGAACGTGGTCGTTCCGGCGGGGAGCGACACCCACAGCTTTCAGCCGAGCACGGCGGCGATCCGGCGGCTGGCCGGGAGCCGTGCGCTGTTCGCCAACGGCGCGGGGCTGGAGCCCTGGCTGCCGAAGCTGAAGGCGGCGGCCCCGAAGGTGCCCGTCACCGAACTGACGCGGGGCCTGAAGCTGCGCGAGCTGGGCCACGCGGCGGGGGAGGACCACGGGCATGATGACCACGGTCCCCTCGACCCCCACGCGTGGTGGGACGCGGACCTCGCCGCCGGGTACGTGCGGAACGTGCAGGCGGCGCTGACCCGGCTCGATCCGGCGGGCAAGGCGACCTACACGAAGAATGCGGCGGCGTACCTGAAACAACTGCGGGCGCTCGACGCCTACGCGAAAAGGCAGTTCGCCACCGTCCCCGCCGCCCGCCGCCGCGCCGTGACCAACCACGACAGCCTGGGCTACCTCGCCCGGCGCTATGGGCTGACCGTGGTGGGCACGGTCCTGCCCGGCGGCGGCACCGAGCGCGAACCGAGCGCCCGCGAACTCGCCGCGCTGGTGTCGTCGGTGAAAAAGAGCGGCGCCCGCGTGATCTTCACCGAGGCCGCGCTGAACACCCGCCTGGCGCAGGCGCTGGCCCGCGAGACGGGGGCGAAGGTGGCCCCGCCCCTCTACACCGACACGCTGGGGCGGAAGGGCAGCGCGGGCGACACGTTTCTGAAGGCCTTCCGGCACAACGTGGACGTGATGGTCAAGGCCCTGAAGGGGTAAGGAACGCGCCCTTCTTGATTCTGCGGTCGCAAGAACGGCCCGCGACCCGCTATGCTGGCCCGATGCTGGGGGTCGAGAACCTGACGGTGCGCTACGGCACCCACACGGCGCTGGAGGGCGCGACCGTGCGCTTTGAGGCGGGACAGTTCAGCGCCGTGATCGGGCCGAACGGGGCGGGCAAGAGCACGCTGCTCAAGGTGCTGGCGGGACTGCTGCCCGACCCCCAGGGGAGCGTGCGCTTCGATCCGGGCCACACCCCGCGCAATTGCGTGTCCTACGTGCCGCAGCAGCAGACGCTGGACTGGGCCTTTCCCGTCACGGTCTGGGACGTGGCGATGATGGGCCGCACCGGGCGCCTGGGCTGGCTGCGCTGGCCGGGGGGCAAAGACCGCCAGAAGGTGGCGGCGGCGCTGGAGGAAACCGGGGTGTACGCCCTGCGACACCGCCACATCGGGGCCTTGTCGGGCGGGCAGCGCCAGCGGGTGCTGCTCGCGCGGATGCTGGCGCGGGAAGGCCACCTGCTGCTGCTCGACGAACCGCTGACCGGGGTGGACCCCGCCACCCAGGAAGGGCTGATGGCCCTGCTGCGCCGCCAGGCCGACCGGGGCCGCGCGGTCGTGATGGTCACCCACGACCTCGACCAGGCGCGGCGCTGGTGCGATCACCTCGTGCTCGTCAACCGGCGGGTCATCGCGGACGGCACCCCCGACGAGGTGTATACCCCGCAGAACATCGAAGCGACCTTCAGCGTGAGCCACCTCGGGCACACGCACGCGGAGGCGTGATGGGGACTGCGCCGCGCCGACCCTCCCGGACAGGGGCCGCCTGATGGAGTGGCTCACCGACCCCCTGCAATTCGACTTCTTCGTGCGGGCACTCGCGGCGGTCGTCCTCGTCAGCGTGCTGTGTGCGCTGGTGGGCGCGTGGGTGGTGTTGCGGGGCCTGAGCTACATCGGGGACGCGATGAGCCACGCGGTGCTGCCGGGGCTGGTGGGGGCGCTGCTCACCGGGGGCAACCTGCTGGTGGGGGCGCTGGTCGCCGCCGTGCTGACCGCACTCGGGATCGGGGCAGTCGGCCAACGCTCGGGCCTCAAGCAGGACAGCGCCATCGGCATCGTGTTCGTGGGGATGTTCGCGCTGGGCGTGGTGATGCTGTCAAAGGCGCCGACCTTCGCCACCGACCTCAGCACCTTCCTGATCGGCAATCCGCTCGGGGTGACCCCCGCCGACCTGTGGAGTGCCCTGGGCGTGACGGCGCTGGTGGCGCTGATCCTGGGGGCCTTTCACAAGGAGCTGCTGCTGGCCTCCTTCGACCCCACCGAGGCCCGCGCCATCGGGCTGCCGGTGGGTCGGCTGACCCACCTGCTGCTGGTCGTGATCGGGCTGGTGGTCGTGCTGACGGTGCAACTGGTGGGCACCACCCTCAGCGTGAGCCTGCTGGTGACCTCCAGCGCCGCCGCCAGGCTGCTAGCCCGCAGCCTGAAAAAGATGATGGCGCTCGCCGCCGGGCTGGGCATCCTGGGTGGGGTGACCGGGCTGTACCTGAGCTACTTCCTCGACACGGCGGCGGGCGCGACCATCGTGCTCGTGAACACGGCGATCTTCGTGCTGGCGCTGCTGTTCCAGCGCAAGGAATAACGTCTCCGCATGGTGGCTTAGTCCGCCTGGTCATGCATTAGGCTCGGGGCAACGGTCCGGGTTCCCCGGCGTTCGGCCCTCCCCCATTCCATGGAGCCTCCCACCTTGCGTTTCTTCCCCCTGTAACCGCGACCTGAAGCCTCGTCCCGCCCGCTGTGGCCGGGACAGCTCGCCCGCAGGGGGAACAACAGTGCTGGGACAATTGAAGGGGGTCGCCCGCAGCTTTGGCGACCGCGTGGTGGTGCAGGACGTGGACCTGGAGGTGCAGCCCGGAGAGCGGCTGGCCCTGGTCGGAGAGAATGGCAGCGGCAAGAGCACGCTGCTGCGCGTGCTGGCGGGCCTCGACCGCCCGGACGAGGGCACAGCGACGCGGACGGGCCGCGCCGCCCTGCTCTCCCAGCACGCGGAGATGGGGACGGAGACCGTGCTGGACGCCGTGACGCCGGAGGGCCTGCGGGCGGCCCGGCGCACCTTCGAGGCCGCCTCGGCCGGGCTGGGCGAGGGCACCGACGCCGCCTTCCACGCCTTCGCGGAGGCCGAGGAAGCGTTCCGGGTGGCCGGGGGCTACGAGTTCGAGGCGCAGGCGACGGCCGTGCTGGGCGGGCTGGGTCTGGACCCAGGGATAGAGGCGGGGCAACTTTCCGGCGGCCAGACCCGGCGTGTGATGCTCGCGCGGCTGCTGCTCTCGCCCGCCGACCTTTACCTCCTCGACGAGCCGACGAACCACCTTGACGCAGAGGGCGCGGCGTGGCTGGAAGGGTGGATTCGGGCCTCCCCCGCTGCGTTCGTGCTCGCCAGCCATGACCGCGCCTTCCTGGACGCGGTGACCTACCGCACGACGGAGCTGGAACGCGGGCGGCTGACCGTCTACCCCGCCCCGTACACAGAAGCGATGGCCCTGAAAGCGGCCCTGCGCGAGGCCCAGCAGCGCGACCACGAGGCCTACCGCCGCAAGCGGGCCGCCCTCGACGAAGAGCGGCGACGGCAGGCCAGCAAGGGCGCGGTGGAGGAAAACCGCCGCCGGGCGCGGGACAACGACAAGTTCCTGAGCAGCCACAAGGCGGGCCGGGCGCAGAAGCTCTTCTCCGCGCGGGCGCAGGCCATGCAGCGCCAGATCGACCGGCTCGACGAGGAAGCCGTCCCGAAGCCCTTCGAGGACCGCCGCACCCTGCGCCTGGACCTCCCCGACGCGCCCCCCGGCCCCGCCGAGGTGCTCACCGTTCGTGACCTGACCGTTTACCGGGAGGGAGAGCCGGTCCTTGCGGGGGTGCGGCTGGACGTGCGCCGGGGCGACCGCATCGCGCTGACCGGGCCGAACGGGGGCGGGAAAAGTACGTTGCTCGCCGCGCTGCTGGGGCAGCTTCCCCACGCGGGCGAGGTGCGCTGGGGCCAGGGCTTGGCCCTCTACGCGGCGGGTCAGCACGGGGAGGAACTCGCGGGGCTGCCCACCGTCGGGGACGCGCTGCTCGCGGCGAATCCAGCGCTGACCGCCCACCAGCTTCACGCGGTCGCGGCGCAGGTGGGCCTGCCCGGTGGACCTTCGTTTCCGGTCGCGGGGCTGTCGGGCGGGCAGCGCACCCGGCTGAGCCTCGCCCGGCTGAACGTGACGCGGGCGCAGGTGCTGGTGCTGGACGAACCCACCAACCACCTCGACGTGCGGGCGATCGAGGCGCTCGAGGCCCTGCTGCTCGCCTTTCCGGGTACGGTGCTGCTTGCCAGCCACGACCGGGCGCTGGTGGGGCGGGTAGCAACGCGAGTCTGGGAGGTGGGAGGGGGCGGGGTCCGCGAGGAGCCGCTCGTGACGGTCTAGCCGATCTGGTCGCTCTTCTCGCGGTTGTGGCGGGCACACAGCAGCTGCACGTTCTCGGGCGTCAGGCTGGTGCCGCCGCGCGACCACGGCAGGACATGGTCGAACTGGAGGTCGTCGGTCGCCCCGCACTCCACGCACCGGCCGCCGTCCCGCCCCCACACGGCCAGCTTGACCCAGCCGGGAATCAGGCGGCGGCGTTCGGGGTGGGCGGGGACCAGCCCAGCGTCCCCCTCCTCACCCTGCACCGCCTCCAGCCGGAAGACGAAGACGTACCGGGTTCCGTCGTGCTCCTGCGTGACGCCCGTCAGGTGAAAGACGCCGTTATAGGTCCAGATGCCGGGGCGCAACTTCTCGTAGACGCGGACCCGTTCGGGCACTGCCTCCCCACGCTCGGCCGCCAGAGCCGCCTCGAAGAAGAGGCCATTCTGAGTCAGTTTGCCGCCCGGCGTCCGCAGGGGCTGGTCCACCGTCTTGGGGTCGAGGCCACCCGTCCGGTTGACCGGCGCGTCGTGGCCCTCGTAGCGCAGCACCGTGCCGTCCTCGGTGAGCTGATCGCGGTAGGGGGCGCCCGGCTGAACGGACATGAGGAGAACGCTGTGACCCCCCCGCACCCGGAAGTTCATCCCGCGCTGGAGGGAAACCCCTTCTCGCAGGCACATCTCCAAGTGGCTCATCACACGGGCGGGCATGGGGGCACGCTACCAGGTCCGGGGGCGGCCACCCACCAAAAAAGACCGCCCCCCGGAGGGAGCGGCCTAGCGCACGAACTTCAGTAGAACTTGGTGATGCGCTCGACCGCGTGGCGGTGGTGGGGAAAGCCTTCCTCGGCCCGCTTGCCGACCGGGAGCATTCCGGCGAACTGCACGTGCCCCGGCAGGCCCAGAATCTCCCTCACCCGCTGGGGGTCGAAGCCCAGCATGGGCACGGTGTCGTAGCCCAGGCCACGGGCGGCCAGCATCAGGAACCCGAAAGCGATGTTCGCCTGCGAGAGGCCCCACTGGCCGCGCTGGGCCACGTCCTGGGCACCGAACACACCGTCGAAGGTCTGACGCTGCCCGGTGCGGCCCGCCTCACCCATGCCGGGGTGCGCGGTGTCCTCCACGGTTGCCAGGGTGTCTTCCATGTCGCTGTACACCACGATCACGGCGGGCGCATTCGTCACCTGCGCCTGGCCGTAAGCGGCCTCGCGCAGTTGCTCCTTGAGCTGTGGGTCCTGCACGACGGCAAAGCGCCACGTCTGGGCATTCCAGGCGCTGGGCGCGAGGCTGGCGAGGCGCAGGATCTCGCGCAGGTCGCCCTGGTCCATCGGCTCCTGTACGAACTTGCGGATGCTGCGGCGGCTCTCGATGGCTTCGGTCACGGTCAGGGGGCGGGTCAGGGTCGCGGTCATGCCTGGGAGGATATTGTCAACCGCTTTGAAAAGTCAAGCGGTGTGAGATTCGCCCTGATTGGCAGCCCGGGAACGTGTACAGTTGGGGCATGAGCACCGCACACCCAGGCTTCTGTCCGGTCTACCGGGCCATCGGCGTGTTGCAGGAAAAGTGGGTGCTGCACATCGTCCGGGCGCTCTTGGGCGGCGAGAAGGGGTTCAACGAACTCGCGCGGGCGGTGGGCGGCTGCAACAGTGCCACCCTCACGCAGCGGCTGGAGCACCTCGAACACCTGTCGCTGATCGCCAAGCGCACCGAGGACTCGCCGGGCAAACTCGCCCGCAGCGTCTATACCCTGACCCCCGCCGGGCGCGAGTTGCAGAGCGTCATCGACGCCATCGACGGCTGGGCGCGGCAGCACCTGGGCGCCGCGGACGTGGCGACCCCCGCGTGACCGCCGTTCTGATCTTTATCGTCCTGCCCGTTGGCCTGATCGTCCTGTCCCACTTTATCCGGCCCGTGCAGCGCGACCGCCGCCACGGGGACGCGTTTGGCGAGTCGCTCGCGGCGGGCGGCATGTTCGGTGGACACGGGCTGGAGCCGGACGAGCAGGCGGTGCGCGAGGAGACCGAGCCGGTCCGGTTCAAGTTGGACTGACCCTAACCTTAGCCTTTCAGAAGAGTGCCCCGGCATGGGCGGCGATGAGCAGGGCCGCGTCTGCCGGGGCGAGCTGCGCCGTGTCGAGGACGATGGCGCCGGGGGGTGGGGGCAGCAGCCCCTTCTCCGTCACCACCCGGCGGACCCCCTCCGGGTCGCGCAGCTTGAGGCGGCCCACGCTGCGCTCCGGCAGAGCGGCGCGGCGGGCAAGTTCGTCGGTCGGGCAGGTCAGCCACACGGGCACGAAGGTTGCCCCCCGCCCCGCGGCCAGCGCCCGGAACCGCTCCAGCGACTCGGCCTCGCCGGGCTGGTCGGCCAGATAGATCGTGAAGATGTGCGACAGTTCGCGCGGGGAGGCCGCCACCGCCTCACGCACCACCGCCCGCACCCGCGAGGCGAAGGGCCACGCCTCCGGGGGCACGGGCCGCACCCCGTCCAGCCCGAAGGCGTGAAACACCGGATCGTTGGTGAGGTGGTTGTCGAGCAGCGCCGCTCCGGTCAGCCGCGAGAGGTGCGTGCCCACCGTGCGCTTGCCGCTGCCCGGCGGCCCGACGAGGAGGTACAGGAAAGCCATGCTTGCCAGCCTAACCTGAGCCCTTCCCGCTCACATACGCCAAACGGCGGCGCCCCCGCCGCTGGGTCAGGAGCGCCGAGAGCTGACCGCTGACGGCTGAACGCTACTCCAGCACCGCCTCGTGCACGATCTCCACGTTGCCCGTCATGATGCGGCTCAGCGGGCACATCTGGGCCGCCTGCTGGACATGCTGCTCGAAGTCGGCCGGGTCGCTGCCGCTGACCTTGCCGCGCACGACGAGGCGCATGCGGCTGATCTTGAAGCCGGGGCCGTCCTTGACCATCTCGCAGGTGGCGTCCGTCCTGAGGTCCTCGACGGTGTGGCCGTGGCCCGAGAGCAGCGCCGAGAGCTGCATGGTGAAGCAGCCCGCATGCGCGGCGGCGAGGAGTTCTTCGGGGTTGGTGCCCACACCCTGCTCGAAGCGGGTCTTGAAGGAGTACTGCGCGTCTTGCAAGGTGCCCGACTCGGTGCTGACGGTGCCCTGACCGCCCCGGAGGTCGCCCGTCCAGTGGGCGCTGGCCTTGCGTGCGATATCTGCCATACCCGGCAGTGTGCGCCCGGCCGGGCGGGGGCGCACTTGAGGCAGCCTTTAGACTGCGGCATGACCACCCTGACCACGCCGCAGTCCTGGGAGACGGGCGCTCCCGTCGCGGGTTACCACTGGCCCGCCGCTGCGCCCCGCGCCGCCGTCCTGCTCACCCACGGGCTGGGCGAGTACGCCGGGCGCTACGTGGAGCGCTACAACCGCCTGATTCCGCGCTTGGGGGAGGCGGGCTTTTCGGTCTACGCCTACGACCTGCGCGGGCACGGCGCCTCACCAGGGCGGCGGGCGGTCGTGGACGCCCGGACGCTGGTGGAAGACCACCTGCTCGCGCGGGAGACGCTGCGGGGCCAGCCGCTCCCGGTCTACGCTTTCGGGCACTCGCTGGGCGGCCTGATCACGGCGGCGAGCGTGGCCCGCGACCCACGGGGGCTGAGCGGGGTCATTCTCTCCAGCCCAGCCTTGCTGGTCGGGGAGGACGAACCGCGCTGGCTGAAGGCCGCCGCGCCGCTGCTCGCCCGCATTGCGCCCCATGCCGCCACGACGGTGCTCGACAGCGCGGGCCTCTCGCGCGTCGCGGAGGAGGTCGAGGCCTACCGCGCCGACCCACAGGTCTACCAGGGCAAGGTGCCTGCGCTCACCGCCGCCTCCATGCTGCGCCTCAGCGGGGAGCTGTGGGCGCACTACGACCGCTGGCGCCTGCCCACGCTGGTGCTGCACGGCGCCGCTGACCGCATCACCGACGTGCGCGGCACCCAGCGCTTCGTGGAGGCGATCCCCGCCGAGGACAAGACCCTGCACCTCGTCGAGGGTGGGCATCACGAACTCCTGAACGACGAAGGCCGGGATGAGGCGCTGGCGTGGATTCTGGGGTGGTTGCGGGAGCGGAGTGGGGGGCAAATTGTCTGAGAATCCCTCACGTCCGCCTGCTCGGGAGCGCCGCAGGGCACCCCGCAGACCCTGACCACGCCGGGCGGGAACCTCACGGGCGAGCGGGTGCAGACGCGGCAGGTCACGCTGATCATGGAGGACGGCAGCCGCCAGACGGTGACCGGCTTCGTGCGAGCCGGGATGCTGCTGCTCGAAGACGATATCCTCCTCGCGGACGATGTGAGCAAGGTCTCGCCGCAGGGCACGTATGTGGTGGACACGCGCTACCGCTGGACGGGCCGCACCATCCCCTACGCCTTCGCGAGCAACGTGCCGCAGGCCGTCCGCGACCGGGTGACGCAGGCCGCCGCCAACATCCGCGCGACGACGAACGTGGTGGTGACTCCTCGCACCACCCAGAGCAACTACGTGCAGATCACCTACAACACCGGCACGAGTTGCGCGAGCAGCCTCGGGATGGTGGGCGGGGCACAGACCCTCACGCTGGCCGATCGCTGCTCGGTGGGCACGATCATGCACGAGTTCGGGCACGCGATGGGTCTCTTCCACGAGCAGACCCGCCCCGACCGTGACCAGTACGTCGCGATCCAGTGGCAGAACATTCCCGCCGACTGGCAGAGCCAGTACCAGATTCGCTCGGGCAGCCGGGGCTACGGCGCCTACGACTTCGACTCGATCATGCACTACCCCGCCTATTTCGACGGCAAACTGGCGATCAAGCCCCTGAACAGCAGCATCGACCTGAACCGGATGGGCCAGCGGGGCGGCTACAGCTCCACCGACGTGAGCACCATCAACGCGCTCTACCCGCGCTGAGCGCATCAAATAGAAAATAGGAGAGTCTGACCCCGCAAGGTCAGGCTCTTTTCAATCGCTGGGACTTATGGCGTGACTTCGGCCAGCGGGCGATCCACCTTCTCCCCCACCGGCTCGGGCTCGCGCCTGTCACCTCCGCCGTCCCGGATGTCGGGGTGAATCCCGAAGTCCTCGGCGATCAAGCGGGCGGTCATCTTGGCCGACATCATCACGCTGGGCGTGCCCGCGCCGGGCTGCACCCCGGCCCCGACGAGGTACAGGTTGCGAATGTCCTCCGAGCGGTTGTGCGGGCGGAAGTAGGCGCTCTGGACAAGCTGCGGCTCCGGCCCAAACGCGTTGCCGAGGTACGAGTCCAGCGTCCCCTCGAAATAGTCCGGCGTCACGAACTCGCAATGGGTCAGGCGCGAACGCAGGTCCGGGATGTGGCCGCGTTCCTCCAGAAAGGCCAGCACCCGGTCCACGAGTTTTGGCCCCTCGACCTCCCAGTCCAGGCCCGCGCCCTTGTGGGGCACTGGAATCAGGGTGTAGGCGGCGTGGTGGCCCTCGGGGGCCAGGGTCGGGTCGGTCAGGGTGGGGATGTGGAGGTACTGGCTGAAATCGTCCGGCAGCGGTTTGCCGCCGAAAATCTCGGCCAGCAGTTCCTCGTAGCGCGGCCCCAGGATGATGTTGTGGTGGCGCAGGTCGAGGGGGCGGCCGTCGTCGCGGAAGCCGAAGTAGATCACCACCAGGCTCATGCTCTGGCGGGCGGCCTTTACACGGGGGTCGCTGTTGACGAGGCGGGCGCGGCGGGGCAGCCGCTTGAGATAGGTGTTCGCCCAGTCCCCGTTGCTCACCACGATGTCCGCGTGCCGCTCCTCGCCATCCTCCAGCCGCACGCCCCGCGCCACCCGCGCTCCCAGCGGCGCCCGCACCGGGCGGCCCCGGTCGTCCGTGACCAGAATCTCCTCCACCCCGCGCCCGTACTCGATGCGCCCGCCGAGTTCCTCGAACTTTTGCACGAAGGCCCGCACCAGCGCCCCCGTCCCCCCCATCGCGTAGTGAATGCCCCAGGTCTTCTCGACGAAATGGATCATCGCGTAGATCGCGGGCACCGAGAGGGGGTTGCCGCCGATCAAGAGCGTCTCGAAGGAGAAGACCTGCCGCATCTTGGGATTCTGGAAGTACTTGGAGGTAAAGGAAAAGAGGCTCCGCACCGCGTCCAGCCGCATCAGGTCGGGCACCACCCGCAGCATGGAAGGCACGTCCCCGAAATGGGTGTAGCCCAGTTCCAGAAAGCCGCGCTGAAAGATCGCCTGCGCGTCGGCGTGGAAGCGCTCGTAGCCTTCCAGGTCTTCCGGAGCGAGTGCGGCGATCTGGCCGCGGGTCGAGTCGGGGTCGCCGTCGTAGTCGAAGTGGGTGCCGTCGTCGAAGATGATCCGGTAGAAGGGCAGGATGGGCACCAGCCGCACGTACTCACGGGTGCGCGGGCCGCCGCTCTCGCCCTCGCGAACGCGCTCGCCGGTCAGGACATGCTCGGGGTAGTCAGGGAGGCCAAGTTGCCCGCCGCCGCGCTCCAGCGCGAACAGTTCCTCAATGAAATGCGGCACCGTGATCACGGTCGGCCCCATGTCGAAGACATAACCATCGTCGGTGCGCTTCTGGTAGGCGCGGCCACCGGGACCGTCCATCCGTTCGAGGATGGTGGTGTCGAAGCCCAGGCTTTGCAGCCGGATGCCCAGGCTCAGGCCACCGAAGCCGGAGCCGATGATGAGGGCGGTTTTGCGGGTCTTGGCGGGACGTGGGGAAGTGTGGGGATCAGGCATGGGGGTCCTTGTCCGGCCCTGGCGCGGGGGTCAGAAGCCGTGGGGAAATGATCGGGAGCCGTGGTTCGGGGGCGGGGCCTACGGCTCGAAGCTCAGGCCCGCGCGGCCGCGCAGTTCCCACCACGCGCGGGGCAGCAGCAGCAGCTTGCGGGGGCCGCTGACATACGCCCGGCGGCGGAAGTTGTCGTAGTCGGCGCGGGCGAGGTCGTCGAGGATGCCCTCGTAGGAGTGGGCGGCCACCTGCACCGCGAGGCGGGCCGACCCGTTCAGGCAGGGAATCCCCGCTCGGCCCTCGGCGTACAGCTCGCGGGCGAGGCCGGAGAGGTGGCGCATCAGGGCGCGGTACTCGGGGGTCACCTCTCCCGCCTCCAGGGTGGCGCGGGACACGCCGAACTCCCGCATCAGGGCGGCGGGAAGGTACACACGCCCACGCTCGAGGTCCTCGCCCACGTCGCGCAGGACGTTGGTGAGCTGCATCGCCTGTCCCAGCTGCAACGCGGCGTGCAGGGTGCGCTCGCCACCCCGGTAGCCGCTGATGGGCGCGATCATGAACCCCACCACGCCCGCGACCCGGCGGCAGTACAGCAGCAGGTCGTCCAGCGTGTGGTATTCGGCACCGCGCAGGTCCATCTGCAGGCCCTGATGCAGCTCCTCGAAAGCCGAGAGGGGAATCGGCCAGCGGCCCGTCGCCCACGCGAGGGCCACGTCGCCGGGGTCGTGGCCCGGCTCGCCCGCGAAGGCCGCCTGCACCCGCGCCCACCAGTCGGCCAGGCCCCGCTCGGCGGCCTCGCCCCGGCGTTCGTCCACCACGTCGTCCCCGGTGCGGCAGGCGGCATACACGGCCCACACCGCCGCCCGTTCCTCGGGGCCGAAAAAGCGCGACCCCAGATAGAAGGTCTTGCTGTGGTGCCGCGTCACGTCCCGGCAGTGGGCCACGGCCGCCGGGGGCGGAGTCGGGGCAGGGGGGAGTTGGGTCACAATCGGCTCCTCTCTCTGCGAGTGTAGGGGTCAGGGCAGGGGGGAACGTGACGGTTTATTACAGATTTCTGCGGCTTTGACGGGCCGGAGCCTCTATCCCTCCCGCCCGTAGCGCTCGAAGACGACCGCCCCCAGCCGCAGTCCGTGGGTGCGGCGGCAGCCCGCAAGCTGCCGGGCCACCCAGGCCGGGTCGGGAAAGGTCAGGCCGCCAAGCGCGGGCTGCGACAGGGCGGCTTGCAGGGGTCCCCCCGTCCGGGCGAGGTACATCAGCCACAGGGTGCCGCCGGGCCGCAGCAGACGCTCCAGCTCGGCCAACAAGCGGGCCGGGTCACGGGTTTCGTTCAGGGTGGCGCCCACGGTGATTCCCTCAAAGCTGGCGTCCGGCAGCCCGCTCGCCTCCAGGTTGGTCAGCAGCCAGTCCACTCCCTGTTCCCGCACCCGCCGCCGCGCCGCCGCGAGCATCGGGGCGCTGAGGTCGGCGGCCACGACCTCGCACCCAGACTGCGCGAGCACCTCCGCATAGAACCCCGTGCTGGTGCCCGCGTCCAGCCAGCACTCGCCAGAACGGGGGCGGCACAGCATCCGGAACAGCGCCGCCTCGCGCTCCAGGGAAAAGGGCTGGCCGGTCAGCCATGTCAGCGACCGCGCCCGCCACGCGGCGTAGCCCCACGCGGTGGGGGCCAGGAGGTTGCTGCGCTGCGCCAGGGTCAGCGGACGGACGGCGCCTGCGGCCGGGTTCAGGGTTTCTTTGGTGTGGCGCGGCGCGGGCATGGGGTTCATTATGCTGGTCACATTGGCCTGCTCCGGCAGGTTGAAGTTCCTGGAGGATGTATGCAAGAGCAACGCAAGAGCATGGGGAGTGCCCTGGTCGACGTGTTCGACGCCGCCGTGGCCCTCGCCAAGACCGAAGTACGCGGGATCGCCCATCAGGTGGGGCAGGTCGCCAAGGCCAAGGGGCTGGGGGTCGTCCTGCTGCTGGGCGCGACCGGACCGCTGATTCTGGGCCTGGTGTTCCTGATTCTGGCGGTGTTCTACGGCCTGATGCGCCTGGGCCTGGGCGCCTGGGCCGCCGCGCTGATCATCGCGCTGCTGAGCTTCGCCGTGATGGGCGTGCTGGTGATGCTGGGCCTGCGCAAGCTCAGCGCCGAGGTCCCGCGCGAGGGCGGCGGGCGCTCTGACCCCAGCCGCCCCATGACCGAGGACGAGCGGCTGGAGGCCGAGTATCAGGAACAGCAGCGCCGCAAGCTGAGCGACGTGAACTACCCGGCGGGCGCGGCGACCCGCGCGGCAGGCACCGACGCCGTGATCGCCACCCCCATGTCGGGCGGCGCGGGCACGGCCGCCTCCCGGACGGGCGAGGCCAGCGTCAGCCCCAGCCGAGGATCGCACCTGACGGGTCAGGTCGCCGAGGCCCCCACTGGGAACTCGGCTCCGCACACCCGCAGCTCGCCCGACACCGCCGCGAACATCGACAGCCTTGGCCCGGCCCACACCGGGACCCGTGCGAGCGCCGCGTCGGTGGCAATGGGCGCGGACGTGGAGCGCGGCACCGTGCGCCCCGGCCTGAGCACCTCCGGCTTCACGGCGGGGGGCGCTGGCGTGAACACCAGCGATCAGGGGTCCGGCCTCAAGACCACCCTGACCCGGCAAGAGGGCGTGTCGCAGGGCACCGAGCTGCGCGGCACCGACGCCGGGCAGGTGCGCCTCCCCGTGTACGAGGCCACCGAGACGGGCGAGCCGCAGGTGTACGGCAGCGGCCTGAACAAGAAGCTCGACGGCAGCGAGACGCACGACGCCGGAGCGGGCGGGCACGGCGGCCACACCAAGAGGCACGATCCCAATATCCAGCACCCCGTGGTGCTCAAGGACGCGCCGGGCATCCCGGTGAGCACCGAACCCACCTTCCGGGATGACATGGCCAAGGAGGACCAGTGATGGACAGCCACTCCCGCAGCGAGCGTGACGAGGCCCGCGCCCGTCTCAAGGCCAGCGTGGACGCCCTGACCGAGCAGGCCAGCCTGCAGGTCCAGATGCAGAAAGACCCCCTCAAGATGCTGGGGGGCGCCTCGGCGGTTGGGGCGCTGGTCGGCATGGCGGTGGGGCGGCAGTTCCGGCGCAGCAAGAAGATCTACGTGGACGCGACCAGCCCCGCAAAGCACCAGAAGGCGTTGATCAAGGCCCAGCACAAGCAGCAGGGCGGCAAGGGCATCGGCGGAGCGCTCGTCGCTACCCTGACCACCCTGGCCTTCAAGACCCTGAACGAGCGGGTCCTGACACCCAAGCTCGAGGAGATCGCGGGCGGCCTGATGGAAAAGGCCGGGCAGGAGCCGGGCAAGGGAGGCAGTGGGCAGGCGGTGGCGAAGCCCAGCCCCCGCTCCAGCGCGGCCACTCCCACCTCCTCCGGTGGAGCAGCGAGCTTCCTCAAGCGCCCTGAGCCTGTGGGGACGGCAGGCAAGCCCACCTACGGCGAACAGAGCCTCAATCAGGCTGTCGCCACCGGTTCGCCCAGCGTGTCTGCCGCGACGGCTCCCTCGCACGTGGGGGTATTGCCCACACCGAAGAGCACGGTGGAGGCCAAGGCCCAGGGCACGCCCATCGCGCCCCACGAGAAGGTCAATCCCAACCTGCGCTGAGTCACCTGTGTCATCCAGCAGCCCACCCGCGAAGGTGGGCTGCTTGGTCATGGTCCCTGGCCGGGTCTGCTAGCCTGCGGGCCATGACGGCGACCCGCAGCACCCGCCAGCGCGACGTGATCGCCCGTGTGATGGAGGACGCGGAAGGCCCCCTCGCGGTGGGGGACGTGCTGACGCGGGCACAGACGGACCTGCCGGGTCTGGGGGTCGCCACCGTCTACCGCACCCTTAAGCTGCTCACCGAGCAGGGCCGCATCCACCCCGTCACGCTGGACGGCGAGACGCGCTACGAGCGGGCCGGACGCGGCCACCACCACCACTTCTCCTGTACCCGCTGCGGCCGGGTCTTTACCCTGCACACCTGCCCGGTGGCCCTGCCCAGCGGCACCGTCTACCCCGGCGGATTCATCGTGGAGGCGCACGAGGTGACGCTCTACGGACGGTGCCCTGAGTGTGCCCAGGAGGGGTGACTTTTCTCCACAACGAGCGGCCCGGACCGGGGTGAACTTGCCGGGCCGCTCGCCTGCCGGAGTCAGGGGGTCAGAGAGGTGCGCAGGCGTTCCAGCTCGGCCGCGTTGGGTCCCGGCGTGCGGTAGGGATTGAGGGTAGGCTGGGCCAGCAGCGCCTGCACCGTTCCGAACCCTCCGGGAAGCTGGAAGCTGTAGAGCATCGCCGTGCGGTTGACCGGCCCATCCGGCGCGGCAAAGCGGGCACGGGCGGCGAGCAGTTCGGCCCGACGGACGAGGTCGGCCTCGGCCCGCGCGAGCTGGGTCCGCTGGGCGTCGGTGAGCGCGGAGAGGAGGCGCTCGCGGCTCTGCCCCGCCGCCGAGGCCCCCAGGGTTGGGGCGGTAGCTAGAGCTTGGGCTTCGGCCCGCAGGGCGGCGCGGGCGGGGGCGGCCAGGGCCAGCGCCCCCCGAGCGGTGAGGTCAGCCAACACCCGCACGGTACGCAGCAGCCGCAGGGTGGGCAGGGCCGCCTGAACCCGCTGGGGCGTCTGGACACTCATGGGCACCTCGCTGCGGGGTGGGAGGCCCCGGCCCGTGGCCGCGGGCGTGGCGGCCCCCACCCCCCCACCGAGGGCGGTCAGGGCCAGGGCGATCAGGACAAGCCGGGTCATGGGGTCAGCTTAACCCCGGCGGGTGATGGGGGGCTGACCCCGCCGGGACCAGCCAGAAGAGGGGGAGCCGGGACTTCCACGCCCCGGCTCCCCCCCCAGTGGTGAACCCTTACTCCGCCAGGCGGCGGGCACGCTGCTCGGGGGTCTCCTCGGGCAGGATCCACGCGCCCTTCTTGGGCAGGTGGTCCTTGCTGATGCGCGGCTGGGCCTTCACGGTCTGGGTGGAGAGCCCAGTCAGGTTCTCGTACCACTTGTAGGCCTGCACCTGCACGCCCGCCGTGGTGGCGGCGTCGAGCACGGCGCGGTAGCCCTGGTGGCCCAACTCGGCGGCCCGGAGGTAGTTCATGGCGGCGTATTCGCGCTGGGCCTGCGCGAACAGCGCGTCGGCGCTGCGGGCCGCGCCCTGCACGCCCTGAACCTTCCCGGCGCGGCGGGTGATCTCCAGAATGGCGTTGGTGTTGTTGAGGTACGCGGCCGTCAGGTAGCGGTACTGCGCGTCGAGGTTGAACTGCCCGAAGGTCCGCGACAGGTCGTTGTAGGACATGATCGTCGCACTCTGATCGCCCGAATCCACGAAGCGGAAGCGCCCGCTGGAGCCGTAGGAGATATCTTCCTCGCTGTCGTAGCCGTCGTGCGGGTGCGAGAGACTCAGGTGGTGCCCGACCTCGTGCACGGTGGTGTCGGTAAAGCCGTAGCCGCCGGGGTTGATCAGTCGGGGCGTCAGGAAGGAGTACACGAAGCTCTGGGTGCCGGTCTGGCCGTCGTCATAGGCGATGCCCAGCAGCCCGCCTTGGCTGTCCGTGGCGTCGTTGAAGGCGTAGATCGGCAGCAGGTACTTGTCGCCCGCCGCCTTGTAGCTCTCGCGCAGCTCGCGCACCCCGAACTGGAACAGTTCTTCCCCGAACAGGTCGGCGTAGTCGGGCGAGCAGATGTCCTCGGCCTCGATCGGGAAAAAGCAGTTGTACACGTCGGCAAGGTCGCCGTCGAGCGCGGTCTGGCGGACGTTGGTGCTGAACTTGGCGAAGGGCTGAAGCACCGACACGCGGTCTTGCAGCAGGGTGCGGTTGAGCAGCGTGCCGGGATCGCGGGCACCCTCGCCCTGCTCGATCCGCACGTCGAGCTCAATCTCCTCGGGCATGCGCGGCGGCGTCAGGGCCACCCGGTAGATGGGGCTGGGCGTGAACAGCAGATTCAGGGCGGTGTAGCGCACCACCTGCGCGAGGTCCACGCTGACTTTGCGCCCGTAGGCGGTGCTCGCCTTGCGGGTGCCGTATTCCCAGATGGGCGGCATGCGGTAGTCGGGCTCGCCGTCGCCGGTCGAGTCCGCGTTCGTCACGTCCCAGCCGTCGGTCCAGGGATCGGGGTTGGCCGACAGGTCATAGAACCACACCCGCTGCGGCGCCGCGCCCCCCCGCACGCTGCCGCCCCAGGCGATCAGGCGGCGGCTGGCGCGGGCACCGAAGCGGGTCCCGGTGTCGGTGTCGGCCGCGTCAGCGCGGGTGTAAGAGTGGAACTTGAAGTCGGGGCGGCCATACCAGTTCACCAGATAGACCGTGTACTCGCCGGGCTTCACGCCCACGCGGGAGACGTTGTCGGCCAGCCAGTTCTCGGTCGCCAGGGCGTCAATCTCGAAGTTTTTCTCCACGGGCCGGTTGATCAGGGGCGAGGGCGTCTCGCACTCGTCGGTGGGCACCTGGTACGGCTCGCCCGTCTCCTCGTCCACCTCCGTCACGAACTGACAGTTGAAGTACTTCTGGAAGACGGTCAGCGGCTTCTCGGCCGCGCTGCTGTTCAGGAACCCGAAGAAGTCGTCCTCGAACTTCTGGTCCGCGAAAACGTAGTTGTAGTCGTAGTCGAAGACGTTGCCGGTGTACTCGGTGTTGCCATAGGCACTCGGGACGCGGGCGATCGTCTCGTAGGACTTCGGCAGGATGTCCCGGAAGTCGCGCGTGTTCACGTTCTGGGCGGTCTGAACCTGGCCGGGCAGCGCTTCCCGGTAGCCCACGAAGACCACGTTGACCTTCAGGCGGGTGCGGATGCTGTCCTGCTCGCCGGGCTTGAGGGTGCTCAGGCGGCCGAACTCAGTCTGGGTCCCCGGTGTTTCCTGGGTCCGGGTGGTGCAGGAGGCGAGCAGCGAGGCGCTGAGCAGAAACAGGGCGGTGGCACGAAGGTTCATAAGCCTCCTGGGGTCCAGGCCGGACCGTGAATGGAATCGGACGTTGCAATGAGAAGTGTAACGATTTTTTGAGAGGCCATGCACCCATCCGGGGGCGGTGTCGCCTGGACAACCCCATTGACCCGCTGCCCTGCCGCCTGCTACGGTCCTGAACAGCTCCCGCGTGGAGCGACCCCTATCCAGAGCGCCCGAGAGACCTGGCTCGCGGACGGCGCGGCAACCGGACCCCATCACGTCACGGTGCCAAGGCCAGCCCGGTGCGGTGTCAACGATGACCGCCGCACACGGGACCGATCAGGGAAGGTCACGCGGACGATTTCAACCGCCCCTTCTCGATTGCCCGAGAGGGGGCTCCCGCCTTTGGGCGCGGCTCCCCACAGTTTCCCCGCTTCTTTTCTGTGAGGAGGGTCCACCATGACCAGTTCCAAGTCTGCTCCACTGCACTTCGACACCCTGCAAGTCCACGCCGGGCAGCGCCCCGACCCCGCGACCGGGGCGCAGGCGGTACCCATCTACGCCACCAACTCCTACGTCTTCGAGTCGCCGGGGCACGCCGCCGACCTGTTCGGGCTGCGGGCCTTCGGCAACATCTACAGCCGGATTCAAAACCCCACGACCGCCGTGCTGGAGGAGCGGGTGGCCGCGCTGGAGGGCGGCGTGGGCGCCCTGGCGGTGGCAAGCGGGCACGCCGCGCAGTTCCTGGCGATCACGAACGTCGCGCAGGCGGGCGACAACATCGTCTCCACACCGAACCTGTACGGCGGCACGGTCAACCAGTTCCGGGTGACCCTGCGGCGGCTGGGAATCGAAGTGCGCTTCACCAGCAAGGAGGAGCGCCCGGAGGAGTTCGCCGCCCTGATCGACGACCGCACGCGGGCGGTGTACCTGGAAACCATCGGCAACCCGGCGCTGAACGTGCCCGACTTTGAGGCCATCGCGGCGGCAGCCCACGCGCAGGGCGTGGCCGTCTTCGTGGACAACACCTTCGGGGCGGGCGGGTACTACTGCCAGCCGCTGCGGCACGGGGCCGACGTGGTGCTGCACTCGGCGAGCAAATGGATCGGCGGGCACGGCAACGGGATCGGCGGAATCATCGTGGATGGGGGCGGCTTCGACTGGGGCAACGGGCGCTATCCCCTCTTCACCGAGCCCAGCCCCAGCTACCACGGGCTGAACTTCTGGGAGACGTTCGGCACGGGTAACGCGCTGGGGCTGCCCAACGTCGCCTTTATCACCCGTGCCCGTACCGAGGGCCTGCGCGACCTGGGGCCGACCCTGGCCCCGCAACAGGCGTGGCAGTTCCTGCAAGGAGTGGAGACGCTGTCCCTCCGGGCCGAGCGGCACGCGCAGAACGCGCTCGCGCTGGCCTCGTGGCTGAGTGCCCACCCGGACGTGGCGCGGGTGACCTATCCGGGTCTCTCCAACCACCCGCATTACGACCGGGCACAGGCGTACCTGCCGCGTGGGGCGGGCGCGGTGCTGACCTTCGAGCTGCGCGGGGGACGTGAGGCGGGCGAGGCGTTTATCCGCTCGGTGCGGCTGGCGCAGCATGTGGCGAACGTGGGCGACACGCGTACGCTGGTGATTCACCCGGCCAGCACCACCCACTCGCAACTCGACGAGATCACCCAGACGGCGGCGGGCGTGACGCCGGGGCTGGTGCGGGTGTCGGTGGGCATCGAGCATCTCGGGGACATTCAGGAGGACTTCGCGCAGGCGCTCGCCGCCGCGCTGGTGGATGCGTGACGGCGGTGGCGCGGCCCCCCCAGCCCGGCCCGCCGCCTCTTACACGGGAGGAGGCACAAGCTCAAACTGCCCTCCTCTTTCGGAACGCGCCACTGCTGCTGGACTGTGGACAGGCCGCCCACGACGTGCGGGTCGCGTACCACACGTACGGAACGCCCGCCGAACACGCCGTCCTCGTGCTGCACGCGCTGACAGGCACGAGCGCCGTGCACGAGTGGTGGCCGGACTTTCTGGGACCGGGGCGACCGCTGGACCCCACGCGGGACTACGTGGTGTGCGCGAACGTGCTGGGGGGCTGCGCGGGGACGACGGGTCCGGCCGAGTTGCCGCGCGTGGGGGGCGAGGACCCGCCCCTCACCCTGCGGGACCTGGCGCGGGCCGGGCGGGCGCTGCTGGAGCACCTCGGCGTGCGGCGGGTGTCGCTGGTGGGGGCGAGCATGGGCGGGATGCTGGCCTACGCGTGGCTGCTGGAATGCCCCGATCTGGTGGAACGGGCGGTCATCATCGGAGCACCCGCACGCCACTCGCCGTGGGCGGTGGGCCTGAATACGGCGGCGCGGGCGGCCATCCGCGCGGCCCCCGGCGGCGAGGGGCTGAAGGTGGCGCGGATGGTCGCCACCCTGAGCTACCGCAGTCCCGAGAGTTTCGCCCGTAGCCAGCCAGGCTGGGGCACCCGGCGCCCCGGCACCGCCGACATCACGACCTATCTGGAATATCAGGGAGAAAAGCTTGCAGCCCGCTTCGACGAACGCTCCTACCTCGCGCTGACGGGGGCGATGGACCGCTTTCAACCGTCGGACGCGGAGTTGCGGTCCATCCGGGTGCCCGTGCTGGTGGTCGGGATTTCCAGCGACCTCCTGTATCCGCCCGCCGAGGTGCAGGCCCACGCCGAGACGCTGCCGCGCGGGCAGTACCGAGAGTTGAAAAGCCCGCACGGCCACGACGCTTTCCTGATGGACCCTGGCCTGCTGCCGGAGTGGGTGTCAGCCTTTCTCCAGCGGGGCTGATTGCCCCCCCATTCCCCCGTTTCCTTCAGAGTTGCCCAAGCGTTCTCTCAGAAGCTGGCGTGAGGGTGGCACTTCGGTTCCTCGCCCGTTAGCGTCGGGAAGCCATGACCACGGCTTTCCAAGTGATCGAGGCAGTCGGGCTGGTGCTGCTGTCGATGTACCTGTCGTATTCGCTGTGTGCGCTGGTGGCACAGCCCCGGCGGCTGCCGCCCCACCGGGCACCCCTGCAGTTCACCTTCATCATCCCGGCGCTTAACGAGGCGGCGGTGATCGGGGCGACCCTGCGGAACCTGCGGGCGGCGGCCCCGGGCGCGCGGCTGGTCGTGATTGACGACGGGAGTGAGGATGGCACGGCGGCGCAGGTCGAAGCTGTGGGGCAGGCTGACCCCGGCGTGCGGCTGCTGCGCCGGGTGCCCCCGCAGGCCCGCACCGGCAAGGGCGAGGCGCTGAACTGGGCGGTCGCCCAGCTGCTGCAGCGGGGCCTGCTGCCGGACGTGCCGCTGGACAAGCAGCTCCTCGTGGTGTTCGACGCGGACGGGCGGCTGGACGAGGCCGCGCGGGTCTTCGCGGACCCCGACGTGATGGCGGCGCAGGCCCGCATCCGGGTGCGCCAGAGCGGGGCTGGGGCGCGGGGCTGGCGCGGCCTGCTGGGAAGGCTCCTGCTGCTTCAGCAGGACCTCGAGTTCTACATCGTGCGGCACATCCAACTGCTGCGCCAGCGGGTGGAGACGGTGGGGCTGGGCGGCAACGGGCAATTCATGCGGGTGTCGTACCTGGCAGATCGGCTCG
This sequence comes from Deinococcus sp. NW-56, assembly GCF_002953415.1. Lineage (NCBI taxonomy): Bacteria > Thermotogati > Deinococcota > Deinococci > Deinococcales > Deinococcaceae > Deinococcus > Deinococcus sp. NW-56. The sequence goes on from NZ_CP026516.1 coordinate 1,740,143, forward strand.
CGGCCGGACAGGACCCCTGGCCCCCGGTGCTGCTGGAAGACTTCGCCAGCGGGCTGGAAGTGCGGCTCGCCAGCCCGCGGCACCGCCTCGTCTTCCTGGAATCGGGGGTGACCCAGCAGGGGCTGACCGACGTGCGGCGCTTCGTGCGGCAGCGGGCGCGGTGGACGCACGGTAACCTGCAATGCTTTCCCAACCTGCCCCGCATCTGGCGCACGCCGATGCCCTTGGGGGCACGGCTGGACCTGACCTATTTCCTGGCGCAGCCGTGGCTCAACCTGCTGACGCTGGGGCTGCTGGTCTACTACCCCGCCCGCGCCCTGGGACGCCTGCTGACGGGCGAGGTGAACTGGGCGCTCACGGCGGCGCTGACCCTGCCCGGCCTGATCCTGCCGCTGGCCTGGGTCTTCCTGTACAGCCGCGAGAACCGGCTGGGGCTGCGGCAGGCCGCCTTCGCCGCCGCCGGGCTTCCGGTCTATACCTTCATCATGATGATGAGCGTGCCCCTGGCGTTCCGGAACTTTCTGCGCGGGGAGCACGGGTGGGCGAAGACGGCGCGGCACGCGGAGGCGTGAGGGCTGGCCCCCTTCCGGCTCAGGGTTCGCGCAGCAGCTCGGCCAGGCGATCGGCCGTGTGGGTCAGGGTGTGGCGAGAGAGGATATGCGCCCGCGCCGCTGCCCCGAAGTCGCGGGCGCGGTGGGGGTGGGCAGCCAGAGCACCCAGCGCCGTGGCGAGCAGGCCTGGCCGGGGCTTGACGAGCAGCCCCGATACCCCGTCCTGCACGAGTTCGGCCTGCGCGGGAATGGGGGTGGTCACGACCGGGAGGGCCGAGGCCATCGCCTCCAGCGTCACGAGCGACTGGTTCTCCGCCAGGGTGGGTTGCAGCAGGGCGTCGGCGGCGCGGTAGAGGTCGGGCATGTCCCAGCGGCGGCCCAGGAACCGCGCATTGGTGACCCGCCCCCGACGGGCCACCCCCTGCACGAGGTTCCCGATCGGCGAGTCCATGTCCCCGGTAAAGACGAAGTCGAGGTGCGGGGCCGCCCGCGCCGCGAGCAGGGCCGTCATCTGGTTTTTCTCGGGGGCGAAACGGCCCGGCACGAGGACCGTGAAGCGCCCGAAGCCGTGAGCCTCCCGCAGCGCCTCCCGTTCCGCCTCGTCGTGGGCGGGCCGGTAGCGCTCAGCGTCCACGCCGTTGTGCAGCACGCGCACGTCAGGCAAGCGCATCTGCCGCCGCACGAAGTCCCCGGCCCACTCGGAGACGGTCAGAATCCGGTCGGCCTGCCGGAAGGGTCCGGCCTTGGTCCAGGGGTACGCCTCGCGGTGGGTGAAGCGCAGGGGCTGGGGATAGTGGAACTCCATCTGGTCGTGGCTGACCACCCAGCGCGGCCCCCGGAGGCGGGGCAGCAGTTCGCTGTAGTGGTGGCGATACCACATCTGGAGGACGCGCAGGTCGAAGTCGCGCGTGAGTTCCGGCAGCTCCTCCAGCGCCCCGTAGCGGTGGACGGCCACCCCCGCCTCCCCAAAGCGGCGCACGAGTTCGTCCAGCCGGGGTTCGCGGCTCAGGAACATCGTCGTTTGCAGGCCCCGTGCCTGAAGCATGGGCAGCAGATCGAGCAGCCAGACCTCGCTGCCCGCCACGCGCGGCGCGTCGGTCATGAAGGCGATGTGGGTGCGGGGGGAGGTCGGGGAGGCGGAGGCGGTGGAGGGAGCCGACGAACGCATTCGCGCAGGCTAGAGCAAATCGTGGGCAGGCGGGCGCTGACACGCCCGGTCCCTACTCCACCGCCTCCCCGCGCTGCAGCTTCACCGCCCGCACGAGGTTCTGGAACATCAGCGCACTCGTCAGCGGCCCAACCCCGCCCGGCACCGGGGTCTGTGCCCGCACCGGGAGGTCCGGCCGGGCGTCGCCTACCACCCCCTCTCCCCCCTCCGGCACGTTGATCCCTGCGTCCACGACGACGTGATGCGGCTGTACATGCTCCGGACGCAGCAGGTCCGCGTGCCCGACGGCGACGACCACGGCGTCCTGCCCCTGCAAGACCCCGGCGAGGTCGCGGGTGTGCTCGTTGCAGAGGGTCACGGTGACGCCCCGGTTGTTTAGCATGAAGGTCAGGGGCCGTCCCACCGTGCGCCCTGGCCCGATCACGGCGACCCGCCGACCTCGCAGGTCATCGCCCAGCGCCTCTCGCAGCAGGAAGCGCACGCTGCGTGGGGTGGGGGGCAGCAGGGCCTCGGTCTCACGGCCCGCCGCGATCAGGGCGAGGTTGGCGGGGGTCAGGCCCTCCACGTCCTTGCGGGGAGCGATATGGAGGAGGGCAGCGTCGGCGTCCAACCCCGGCGCGAGCGGCAGTTCGAGGACGATGCCGTGCACCTCCGGGTCGGCGGAGAGGTCACGCAACTCGGCCTCCAACTCGGCCTGGGTCGTCCCCGCGCCGAGGTCACGCACGCTGAATCGCACGCCGAGTTTGTCTGCCTGCCGCTCCTTGCTGTGGACATAGACCGCCGAAGCCTCGTCGTGGGAGGCAAGTACCGAGACGAGGTGGGGCCGGAACTTCCACCCGGCGAGCGCCGCCCGCACCTCGCGGGTCACCTGCTGTGCCAGGGGTTTGCCGAGGAGAGAGGTCGTCATTTCCCTCCCCTAGTGCCGGAAGTGCCGCGAGCCGGTGAAGACCATGCTCAGGCCGAGTTCGTTTGCCGCCGCGATGACCTCGGGGTCGCGCTTGGCGCCGCCAGGCTGGAGGATGGCCGTGACACCTGCCTCTGCCGCCAGGCGCACCACGTCGTCGAAGGGGAAGAAGGCCTCGGACGCGAGGACCGAGCCGCGTGCCCGCTCGCCCGCGTTGGCGACGGCGCGTTCGGCGGCCCAGATGCGGCTGACCGCCCCGGCCCCCAGGCCCACCGTCACCCCACCCCGCGCCAGGGCGACCGCGTTGGAGCGGGCATGCTTGACCACGGCCCAGGCAAAGCGCAGGTCGTGCCACTCCTCCTCGGACGGCTCGCGGGTGGTCACCACCTCGGGGCAGAGGTCGTCCCAGGGGCGGGTGTCGCGCTGCTGCACGGCGAAGCCCCCCGCGATCGGGCGCAGGTCCAGCGGGCTGGGGGCCGTGTCCGGCGCCGCGACGAGCACCCGCAGGTCGGGCTTTTTGGCCGCGAGCCACGCTGCCGCCTCGGGGGTCACGTCGGGGGCGATCAGCACTTCGAGGAAGGTGCCGCGCATCGCCTGTGCTCCTGCCAGGTCCACCGGGCGGCTCACCGCCACCACGCCGCCGAACACGCTGAGGGTGTCGGCGTCGCGGGCGCGTTCCCAAGCCTCCGCCACCGTGCCCGCCACTGCCACCCCGCAGGGGTTGCCGTGCTTGACGGCCACACACACGGTGCCCTCCTCCTGCCCGCTCAGCTCGGCGGCGAGCGCCCAGGCGGCATCGGCATCGGCAGAGTTGTTGAAGCTCATGGGCTTGCCCGACAGCAGGCGGGCGTCCAGCACCGGCCCGCGCTCCCACTCCCGTCGGTAGATCGCGCCGGGCTGGTGGGGGTTCTCGCCGTAGCGGACCTCGGCCACGCGCGACAGGGACAGGGTGAGGCGGTCCGGGAACTGACCTTCCTCCTCCCCCGTCAGGTACCTGGCAATCGCCGCGTCGTAGTCGGCGGTGTGGCGAAAGGCCTTGGCGGCGAGGCGGCGGCGGTCCTCCGGAGTCACCTCGCCCGTGAGGGCCAGCGGGTAGTCGGCGGGGTCCACCACCACCAGCACCGCCGCGTGGTTCTTGGCCGCCGCCCGCAGCATCGCGGGGCCGCCGATGTCGATCTGCTCGACCGCCTCCTCGAAGGCCGCGCCCCGCGCCACCGTCTCGCGGAAGGGGTAGAGGTTCACGCACACGAGGTCGATGGGGCCGATGCCGTGCGCCTCCAGCTCCGCGAGGTGCCCCGGCTCCCGGCGGGCGAGCACGCCCCCGTGGATGGCGGGGTGCAGGGTCTTGACCCGCCCGTCCAGAATCTCGGGAAAGCCCGTCACGTCGCTCACCGCTGTCGCGGGCACGCCCGCCGCCCGGAGCGCCGCCAGGGTCCCGCCCGTGCTGAGCAGCTCCCAGCCCCGCGCGGCCAACTCCCGCCCGAACTCCACCACGCCCGTCTTGTCGCTTACCGAGATGAGTGCCCGACCTGCCATCTGCCCTCCCGAACGCGGACGCCCCCGGCCCTGATGGCAGGAGCGTCCGACCCAGGCGCGCGATCTCGTGAAAGTCCGGGCGGCTTCCCCGTGGTGTGCCCCACGTTCAGCGCCAGTCGCCGCCGGTCGGGGGTCAGGATACAGAGTCAGGGCGCGGCGGCGATAGCCTCCACCTCGACGAGCAGCTCCGGGCGCACCAGGGCGGCAACCTGCACGGCGCTGCTCGCCGGAGGCCGGGCGAGGTCGATGAACTCGTCCCGGACAGCCCGGAGCTGCGGCAGGTCCGCCATATCCGTCAGGAAGAGGGTGAGCTTCACCACATGCTCGAACGTGAACCCGACCTCGGCCAACGCGAGCCGGAGGTTCCCGAAGACCTGCCGGGCCTGGGCAGTGAAGTCACCCGCCCCCACGACCTCTCCCTGGGCATTCACCGCGATCTGGCCGGAAAGGTAGACCGTGCGCCCACCTGAACGAAGCGCAGATGTTCAGGTGGTCCCGCCATCAGTTGCTGTTGCCCGACCCGTCGGGGTTGCCGCTGGGCGGCGTCTCGTGGACAAGGGTGGAGGAGGCAGCCGAAGGCCCTTCGCCCAGCACCCCGCGCAGTTCCTCCAGCACCTGCCGCTCACGGTCGTTGATCTGCTCGCCACCGAAGCCGAGGAACCCGCCCTCCTTGGCCGCCGCCGCCGTGCGCTCGGCCACGCTCAGGAGCAGGCGGCGGAAAGCGGCGAGGTCCCCCGGGCCAGCCTTGGCCCCCACCAGCCACACGGCGCGGCGCACCTCCTCGATGCTGCGGGCGCGGGCTTCGTCCAGGCTGCGGGGGCGGTCCTGCTGGGGCACCTCCTGGGCGCTGGGGGGCGTGCCCATCAGGTCAGCGGCCATCGCCTCGAGCAGGGGCGTGCGGTCGGCGGCGCTCACGCTCTCGCGGATGGCGGCGCCGATGGCCTGCGCCTCGGCCACCAAGCCCGTCACGCCGCTGGGGCTGGCGGCGACCACGGCGGCTCCCACGCGGCCGGGGGCGGTCATGACCTGATACCACTCGTCGGGGGTGAAGCTGTCCTTGAGGCTCATGGGGGCACCTTAAGCCGGGCGGGGCGGGCGCTGCCTTGCGGGAGCCTTTACGGGCAGGCGAACGCGGCCATGAGCGCCCGTTGAGGGTCGGCGCGGTCCCCGCCAGGCTGGGCCTATGGTGAAGGCATGGAAGAGATCACGGTCTCCACGTGGCCGGAGCTGCACGAGGTCCTGTACGCCGACTCGTGGGATCCGGCGCTGCGAAGGCACCGTTCGCCCTACGTGTTCCGGGGGCAGGGGCGGGGGTCGGCGCCGCTGACAACCTCGCTGCAACGGCAGGGGGGCGATACGCGGGCCATCGAGCGCCACCTGCTGCGCAACTTCCGCAAGTACGCCCACCGCAGCGGCATCGACCGGGACCTCGCGTGGTACTGGCTGGCGGTGGGGCAGCACCACGGCCTGCCCACCCGGCTGCTGGACTGGACCTCCTCGCCCCTGGTGGCGCTGCACTTCGCCACCGCCGAGGAAGACCTCTACGGCGAGGACGGCGTGGTCTGGATGACCAACTTCGAGCGGACGAACGCGACCCTGCCCCCGCCGCTGGCCGCCCTGCTGGAGCAGGAGGGGGCGGGCGTGTTCACGGTGGACATGCTCGCCGCCTTTTCGCGGGCGCGGGAGCCGCTGGTGGTGGCCCCCGCCTCGCCCGCCTTCGAGCTGAACTGGCTCGAGGACCTGGAGCGCGAGGGCGAGCAGCCCTTCCTGCTGTTTCTGGAGCCGCCTTCCCTGGACGAGAGGATCGTGCAGCAGGCGGCGCTTTTTTCGCTGCTCTCCACCCCCGACCTCGCCCTCGACGAGTGGCTGGCCGGGCACCCCGGCAGCGCCCGCAAGGTGATTCTCCCGGCCGAATTCAAGTGGGAAATCCGCGACAAGCTCGACCAGTCCAACATCACCGAGCGCACCCTCTTTCCGGGGCTGGGGGGCCTGGGCAAGGCCCTGCAACGCTACTACCGCCAGCGCGGGGAGGGCCGGGGGCAGGGCGACGCGCTCGAGGAGCAGAAGGAGGAGTTGCGGCAGTGGGAATGACGGCCCGGGCCGGGGCGCCCTAATACATGTGAAAGTCCTGCAACCCGGTTGCCTCGCTGTACTGGGTCTCGACCGCCGACACGCGGGCGTGGGGCGGGCCGCGCCGCAGCCAGTGCAGCAGCCGGGCCAGGGCCTCGGGGGAACCCTCCGCCACGACCTCCACCCGGCCGTCGAGGAGGTTCTCGGCACTGCCCGACAGGCCGAGGTCGCGGGCGTAGCGCTGCACGTAGCGGCGGTAGCCCACCCCCTGCACGGTGCCGGAAACGAGAGCGGTCAGACGCATGGGCGGATGCTAGCCCGCTCCAGACGCGGGGAGGGTGCCGAAGCTGACGCTGGGGTGAAAAACGCGGGCGGACGCTCACCCCGGGGCCTTTAGAATGGGCCGGATGCCCGCCCGAACCGTCCCCCCCACAGGCCCGGCGTGACCCAGGCTTCTCCTCCCCGCTCCCCGTCCCGCCGCCCCCTGCGGTGGGCCGGGCTGCTGGCGCTCGCCGCGCTGCTGGGGCTGGCGGCGTGGTTTGCGCCCTCGCTGCTGGGGCAGTGGGCGCTGCGGCAGTTCGGCGGGGACATGGTGACGGCCGAGGGCGTGGGCGGGCGACTGTGGTCGCCGGGGCTGCGCGGCGCACGGGTCAGGATTCCCGGCGTGGACGCGGCGGCGGACGAGGCCAGCGTGCGCGTGACCGGCGTGGACCCCCGCACCCGCACCCTGCGGCTGGACGTGGCCGTGAAGGGCGGCACCGTGAACCTGCGCCTGGGCGACCTGCTGCGCCGCGGCCCCGCGTCCGAGGAAGGCGGCGAGGGCGGCTGGCGGGTGGTGCTGGGCGGACTGGACGTGCAGAACACGCGGGTGAATGTGGATGGGGCGGGCCTGAACGTGCCCGACGGGCGCTTCCGGGTCTCACCGCTGGAGGATGGACGCCTCGCCGTGCGGGGGCAGACCCGGCAGGGCGACCTGAACGCGAACGTGACTGTGCAGGAGGGAGAACTGGGCAACCGCTTCCTGCTGGACGTAGACGCCGACGCCCGGATCATCAACCACTACTGGCCGGGCGTGACGGGCGGGCGGATCAGCGGGCAGTACGCGGTGGGCGGGGGCGACCCGATTCGCGGCGACCTGCGGGTGCGCGGCGCGGGCCTGCGGGTCCCGGAAGCCCGCTGGGTCACCGTGCGGGACGTGAACGGCACCTTCGCCCACCGGGGCGACGCGCTGGCACTGCGGCTCGCCGGGCGCGGCTGGGATGGCCCGGTGACCGCGCGGGCAACCGCGAACACCCGCGAGCAGCGCTGGGACGTGACCGCCGAGGCGACCCCCCGGGTGGCCGGACTGGCGCGGGCGCTGGGCACCACGGGCGACGGCACCGTGCGCCTGCGGGCCACCGCCGGGGGCTGGAACCGCGCCGAGGTGCGGGCAGAGGCGAGCGGGGCGGGACGCTTCTCCGGGGTGCCCTTCCAGGGGCTGCGGGCGACCTACGCCTTTGCCAGCCCGGCCCAGCACGGCGAGCTGCCCGAGGCGAACACCCTGGGCTTCCGCGCCCGGACCAGCCTCAGCGGGGAGCAGACGCTGGCGGGCGAGTGGGCCTTCGGGCGCTCAGGGCAGGCGACGTGGGCGGGCGACTTCGCCGGGAAACCGCTGGACGTGCGGGCGGGCGTGGACGCGCGGAACCTCGTCACGCTGGCGGGCGAGGGCCTGGGCGGGCCGCTCGCCGGGCGCTACTCGCTGCGGACGCAGGCGCTGACCGCCACCCTGAATCCCACCTTTGGGGCGGCGTCGGCGCGGGTCGCGCTGGAAGGCACGCCGCGTGACCTGCGGGCGCGGGTGACCGATGGGGTCGCGGGTCCCTTCCGGCTGGCGGGCACCGCGCGGCTGGACCGGGAAGGGCTGCGGGCCGACCTGGGCGCGGCGCAGCTTGACCTGAACCGCGAGTTCCGGGGTGGTTGGACGCTGCGGAATCTCAGCGGGGCGGGTGTGACCCTGAGCGGCGGCGGCAACCTCGATCTGCGCGAAGGTCTCCTCGGCGGGACGCTGGCGGCCGACGTGCCCGGCGTGACCCAGACCTTGCGCGGCCCGGTGGCCCTGAACCTGCCCGAGCAGCGCGGCACCTTCGAGCCGGACGGACAGCGGCTGGTGTGGAACGGGGACGCCTTTACCCTGACGGCCCGCGACCTCGCGGTGGCGGGTGGGGCGCGGGTCAGCGGCACGGCGACCGTCACGACCGCGCGGCAGGTGACGGGCACGCTGACGGCGCGGGGCAACGGCTATGACCTGACGGCCACCGGGCGCGGCGACTATGCCGACCTGCGCGGCACGGCGGGCGGCGTGGGCGTCTCGGCGCGGACCGTGCTGGCCGACGACTTCCGCACGACGGCGCAGGTCGAGGGGGCCGACATCGCGGGCGAGTTCGCCGTGGAGGACGGCGGGGTGCGGTTCGCCCTCACGACGGCGGGACCCGGCGGCGATCGGGAGACGGCACGGGGCGTGCTGAGTGGGCAGAACTGGGACGCGACCGGGCGGGTCAACCTCGCGGCGCTGCGGCCCCTGGTCGGGCAACCTGACCTCGCCGGGACGCTGAACCTCGCGCTGGCGGGTGCAGGGGGCACGGCGGGAGTGGACGCGCGGGTGGCCGGGGCGAGCGTCGCGGGCACGCTGACCCGGCGCGGCGGCGAGGTCACAGCCGACCTGCGCGGTGCGTATGCGGACGCCCTGGCCCGCCTGAGGGGCCGGGTCTACCCCGACGTGGCTGCCTCTGGCCCGGTGACGTGGCAGGGGCAGACCCTCGCGGCGAGCGTGACGGGGCCTTACGGCGACCTGCGGGCACGGCTGACCGGGCGCACCACGCCGCTGACTCAGGCGGGCGTGACACTGCCGGGGCAGCCGCTGGACCTCACGGCGACGCTGACTCCCCGGCTGACGGCGAACGGCACCTGGGGCGACCTGCGGGTGCGGTACGACGCCCGCTCGGGACGGGTGGCCGTGCAGGGCAGCCAGGCACTGACCGCCTTCGGGCGCTCCGGGCGGGTGCAGGGAAGCGCGACGTGGGCACCCGACTTCGTGGGCGAGGTGCAGGCGCGGGGCACGCTGGAGGGCGGCTACGCCCTGACGCTGGCCGGCCCGTGGCGGGCGCTGGACGTGACCGCGCGGGGACCGGGTGGCCTCCGGGCGAGCGGGACAGCGGCAGTCCCCGCAGCAAGCTATGACCTGCGGGTGCGCGGGCCGCTGGAGGGCTTCTACGTGGACGGACGGGTGCGTGGCACTGGAACCAATCCACGCGGCACCCTCGACGTGTTCGACGGCGTGGGCGGCTCGGCGCGGGTCAACCTGCGTGGCCTCTCCGACTTCGACGTGCGGGCGCGGCAGCTCACGCTGGCGGGGCAGCCACTGGTGGGCGACCTGACAGCGCGGGGCGGGCGCCTCTCCGGCACCCTGAGCGCGGGGCCGCTGCGCCTCGTCGCGCGGGACGGCCGGGTGGACGCCTCTGGGGAACTCGCCGGGCATCAGTTGAGCGCCCAGGGCCGCCTGACCCTGCCCGCGACCCTGCGAGACCTGCGCGTGAACGTGACCGGACTGCTGCTGACCGCGGCGGCTACCGGGGACGTGGACAACCTGCGCGGCACCATACGTCTGCGGCCCCAGCGCTTCGGGACGGGAGCGGCGCGGGCCACCCTTCCGGCGCAGACGTTCCCGCTGACCGCTGACCTGACCGGACCGCGCGTGACGGTGGGGGGATTGACCTACGCGGCAGGGCGCTGGAGTGGCGGACTGGGCGGGCAGTATGCGCTGGGCGGGCAGGCTGGAACGGTGGCCGTGCGGGGGGGAGGCCGGACGCTCGCGGCACTGCCGTCGGGTCCCCTCGCCGGGCGGGTCAACCTCCTGCCGCGACTGGGCGGGCGGGTCCAGACAAGCCTCTCCCCCTTACTGGCCGAGTTGCCCGCCGATCTGCGGAGCGAACTCGTCGCCGGGCAGCTCGTCGCGGATGTGACGGCGGACGGCGCGACCCTGAGCACCTCCGGCAGCCGCTATCTGGGCGGGCCGCTGGGCCTGCGGGCGCGGGTGGACTGGCGGCGGGGGGTGCGGGCGTCGGGGACGCTGAGCCATCCGGGCAGCCGGGCGCCCTTCGTCTACGACGGGCGCGACCTGCGGGTGCGCGGCGCGAGGCTGGATGCCCGCGTGCTGCGGCCCTTTGTGGACGCGACCGGGCGCGTGACGGCCACGCTGACGCTGCCGGGGCTGGACCCGGAGCGGGCGAGCGGGCAAGTCGGCGTGAATGTCCGGGCGCTGGGCGAGCGGGTCACGGGCCGCGTCACGCTGCGGGACGGGCAGCCTGCGGGCGAGCTGCGGGCGGGGCCGCTGCGCCTGACCGCACGGGAAGGAACGCTGGCGCTGACGGGCGAGGCGGCGGACCACACCCTGACCGCGACGGCCCGGCTGCGGGGGCTGAGCGAGGTGTCGGACGTGCGGGCCAGCGTGACCGGCCCCTACGTGGAAGCGAGTGCGGCGGGCGACCTGACCGCCCTGCGCGGCAACGTGCGGATCCGCGAGCAGGGCTTCGGGTCGGACGCTGCACGGCTGGTACTTCCCGCCCAGACGTTGCCGCTGAGCGCCGCCCCCACGGCGGGCCGCGTCACGGTGGGCGGCCTGAGCTTCACGGGTGGGCGCTGGGCTGGCGGGACCAACCTCCGCTACACCCTCGGCGGGCGGGCCGGAACGGTGGCCGTGCGGGGTGGGGGCCGGACACTCGCGGCGCTGCCGTCGGGTCCCCTCGCCGGGCGGGTCAACCTCCTGCCGCGACTGGGCGGACAGCTTCAGACCAGCCTCTCCCCCTTCCTGGCCGAGTTGCCCGCCGATCTGAGGCGCGAACTTGTCGCTGGGCAGCTCATCGCGGACGTGATGGCGGACGGCGCGACCCTGAGCAACTCCGGCACGCGCTACCTGGGCGAGCCGCTGGGCCTGCGTGGGGCGGTGTCGTGGGGGGACGGCGTGCGGGCCACCGCCGAGCTGACCCACCCCGGCACCCGCATCCCGCTGACCTACGACGGGCGCGACCTCGCCATCCGGGGAGCAGTGCTGGACGCCCTCGCGCTGCGGCCCTTCGTGGAGGCGACCGGGCGTGTGACTGCCGACCTGACCGTGCCGGGGCTGGACTTTGGCCGGGCAACGGGCCGCGCTGACGTGAACCTCGCCGCCGCCGGACAGAGTGCGACCGGGCGGGTCACGCTGACACGTGGACAGCTCGCGGGCGACCTGCAGAGTGACCTCGGCGGGCGGGCGCTGCGGGTGCGTGGGCCGCTTTATCCCCGTGCGAATGCCGACCTGATCCTGGGGGAGGTGCGCGGCACCCTCAGTGGCAACGCGGCCGGGACACTGACCCTGCGGGCGGCGGGTCGGTACGAGGGCCGGGCCGTGGACCTCACGGCGGTGGGCCGGGCGCTTACCGGACCGGAGGCGAGCGCGACCCTGCGCGGCACCGTGGCGGGCGGGACCCTCGCGCTGAACCTGAACCGCACCCCGGACGACTGGGCGGTCACGGGCCGGGTGGACGTGCCCGACCTGGGGCCACTGGCGGGCACGGACGGGCGGGTCAGCGGCACGGTGAGCGGCACCCTGCGCTCGCTGCGGCTGGACACCGCAGGCGAGGTCGCGGGCGTGGCCTTCCGTGCTCCGGCGACCTACGCGGGCGGCGTGCTGCGGGTGCAGGGCGGCACCGGAACCCTCCCGGATGGCCTGGGCACCTTCCGGGCGAGCGGTCCTGTCTTCCCCGAGTTGCGCCTCAGTGCGAAGGCCAGCCTGCGCGACGCCCTTCCCGGCGAGTACACCGGGCAGGTGCTGGGGACGCTCTCCAAGCCCGACGTTCGGGTGCAGGGTGCCCTCAGCGGCGGGGTGGGCGGCCTTCAGGCAGCGGGCACCCGCGTCACGGCGCGGCTGTTCGGGCGCGACTGGAAGGCCGACCTGGGCGGCGAGGCCCTGGCCGGGACCGTACGTGGGCGGCTGGGGTCGGGGGCGCTCGGGGGACTGCTGGCAGCGCGGCTGAACGTCCACGCGCCGTACATCGCCGGAGATACCCGCGTGCGGCTCGACGGGGTGACGGGCTGGAACGCCCGCACCGGCTGGCTGGGCGACCTGCGGGCCACGGGAACGGTGCCCGGCGGAGCACTCGACGCCCGGCTGACCGGCGCCGGACCGCTGGCCCTGGCGGCGAGCGTCGGCCCGGCGCGGGTGACGGGGAGCTTCCCGGCCGACCTCCCGCTGCGGCCCGGCGGCACCCTCGACCTCGCGGCGCTGGACGTGGGGGCGCTGTGGGAGCGTCCTGGTCAACTGCGGGTCACCGGGCGGGCCACGCTGGAGGGCACGACCTGGGCACAGGCCGGGGCCACCTTCGCTGGGCGGCTCGACGACGTGGAGGGTGACCTTAGCGGCGATGTGGGCGCGACCTACCGGGCGGGGAACGTCTCGCTGCGCCTCGCCGGAGCGCGGCTCTCGGGTGGGGGCACCCTGGAGGGCGGACGCTACCGCCTGAATGTGCGGGCCGACCCCGTGCGCCTCGCGCGGCTGCTGCCCCCCGGCTGGGACGTGGACGCGCTGACTTTCGGCGGACAGGTGGAGGCGAGCGGCACCCTGACGGGCGGTCCGGAGCGGGTCGAGGCCCGCAGCCTCGCCCTGCGCGGCGAACAGGGCGAGGCTGGACCGTTCAGCCTGTACGGGCGGGCCGTGTTCTCGCGGCAGCCCGGCACCCCTGACCGGCTGGAGGCCGAACTCGACGGCAGCCTGCGCGGCGGAGTCTTGAAGGCGCGGGGGACGCTGCCGGACGGCGTGCGCGTGACGGTTCGGGATGTGGACGCCCGTGCCTTTGGCGTCGGTCAGGTGGGGGGCGACCTCACCCTGACCGGGCCGCTGCGGGACCTGCGCGTCTCCGGGGAGGCGACGGCCCGCACGGACGACTTCGATGCCCTCGCCACCCTCTCCGGCCCGGTCCGGGGCGCCCGTGCCCACGCCCGCCTGACCCTGAAGGGCCAGGGGCGGAGCGGGCTGCTCTACGCCGACGCCCGCGACCTCGACCTGGGGGCGGGCACGCTGCGGGCACGGGTGTATGGGACGGCTCGGCAGGGCGGCAACGACCTCACGCTGGACCTGGAGGGCACCTGGCCCCGGCTGGCGGGCACCGCAACGGCGCGGGTCGGTGGCCTGCCCGCCCCCGTGACCCTGCGCGGCGACGGGCGCGGCGGCTACGCGCTGGCAGCGGGAGCGCTGGGCGAGGGCACCCTCACCCTTACGGATGGGGAGGGCTTCATGCCTAACCTCGGTGGCACCCTGCGGCTGCGGCCGCTCGCGTTGGTGGAGGGCGCAGCGGGCGAGGCGACGGCGGAGGTCACCCTTTCCGGTCCGCTCACCGCACCGCGCCTGACCGGGACGCTGGAGACACGCGGGGCGGAAGCCTTCGGCGTCACGCTGGCCGACACGCGGGGCACCTTCGGAGGCACGCTGGCCGACCTGCGCGGCACGTTGACGCAGGGGACGGACCCGGTCGCCACCCTGGAGGGACAGCGCCTGACCCTCTCCGGCCTGACGCTGGGCGCGGCGGGCGGCACCCTGCGGGCGAGCGGGACGGCCACGCTAGACGCGTCCCCAGCGGCCGACCTCACCCTGTCGGCGGGAGACGGACTGGAGGGCAACGTGCGGGCCACTTACCGCGCCCGTGCCCTCGCGCTGGACGGCACCCTGGGAGCAGCGGGGCTGCGGGCCGCGCTCGACGTGAACGCCGACCCCTTCACCGGCTGGCACGGCACCGTGCGGGTCACAGGCGGCCCCGACGGGGTGCTGACCCAGCCCGCCGTGCTGCGGCTGGACGGCCCGCTGGGACAGCCCCTGGTGCGCGGCGAGGTCGGGCTGCTGGGAGCAGGAGCGCGGATCGTGGCGACCCCGAACGGGGTGCAGGTCCGGCTGGTGGACGGCCCCGGCGCCCAGGCGAATGGAGTCCTGGAAGTGCGCCGGGGCGAGGCCGGGAACTGGCGCTGGCTGGGCACCGCTGCGCTGACCCGCCCCGAACTCAGCCTCAGCGTGACCCCGCAGGGACCGCTCGCCGACCCCCGCCTGACCCTCAGCCTGCGCCGGGGCGAGTGGAGGGCGGCGGGCGAGGCGAGCCTGCGCTCGGCTGACCTCGACCTCACCGACGGCGAGCGGACCGGGGCGCTGACCTGGAACGGGGACGTGCTGCGGGCCGACCTGCCGGGCCTGGACCTGGGGCGGCTGAACCTGGAGGGTGTGACGGGCCGCCTCACCGCCAGCGGCACGGCGAACACCGCGAGCGGCGAGGGCCGGGTGGCCCTGCGGGTGACGGACGTGACCACCACGTACACGGTGCCCTACCTGGGCCTGACGCTAGGGGGAGACTTGACCGGGGACGTGACCCTGGCGGGCGGACGCCCCCGCCTCACCGCGACCGCCGCGCTGCCCGCCGGAACGCTGAACCTGACCGCCGCGCAGGGCGAGGGCGGCTGGACCGGCCGCCTCACGGGGAGTGTGCGGCGGGGGGACGGCACCCTCACGGCGGACGTGACCGCCGGGACGGGGGGCCTGACCGGGTCCCTGGCGGCGGCCCGCTACCCCCTCGCCCTGCCGGGGCTGGGCGCGACCGGGGAGGAGGTGCGGCTGGACGGCGAGGTGGCCCTGCGGGGGCAGACCTTTGCCGCGAACCTCAGCGCAGTGAACACGGTCGGCGCGGCCCGCGTGACGGGCACGGGCGGACTGGCCGACGCGCTGCCCGCGCTGGAGGCCCTGGGCACCCTGCGCCCCACCGGGGACGGCTACCGCCTGCGGGCGCGGCTGGATGAGGTGGAACTGGGCGAACTCGCGCTCGCCCCTGGCCTCGCGGGGCGGGTCAGCGGCGAGGCCACCCTGAACGACGGCGGCGGCACGGTCATCCTGACCAGCCCGGCGCTGACCCTGGGACCCAAGCAACTCGGCGCCCGCGTGGAGGGCACCCTGATCGGCGGCGACTGGCGCCTGCGCGGGTTCCTGGGCGAGACCGACTTCCTGGCCTCGCTGACGGGCGGCGTGCTGAGCGGCCAGGCCACCCTCCAGGCCCTGCCGCTGGGAGCGCTGACCACCGCCGTGACGGGCACCCCGGTCGGCGAGGGCGTGGTGACGGGCGTGGCCCGCTTCCGCGTTCCGCTGGCCGACCCGCTGGCGGGCAGCGCCACCGTCGTGGCCGAGCGCATCCGGGTGACCGCCGTCACGGGGACCGGGCCGCAGGCCGTCACGGAAACCTTGACCGGGACGGGCACCCTGGACTACGCCAACCGCGAGCTGCGGAACGTCAACATCCAGCTCGCTGGGGCCGGAACCTGGGACGTGCGCGGGGGCTATGCCCGCGAGCGGGTGGACCTGCAGGCCCGCTTCGAGGGCACCACCTTCACCCCGGTGCTGCGGCTCCTGCCGGGGCTGGCCGGGCTGGACCCCAGCCTCAAGGGGACCGTCACCCTGTCAGCGGCGGGCACCTACGACCGCCCGCGCGGCCTGCTGCGGGCACAGAACCTCGCCGGGAGCGTGGCAGGCCTGAGCGTGCAGGTACCTGTGCTGGAGGGCGACCTGCCCGACTCCGGGGCCTTTACCGCCAGCGGGCGCGTGCTGACGGGCGGCGTGTTGGGGAGCGACGGCACCTTGGAGGTGCGCGGGCAGCTCAGCCTGGGGCGCCTGTCGGGAACGACCGCCACCTTCCGGGGCCTGCTCGCCCCGCAGGCGCTGGGGGCGCTGCCGAACAGCGTCGTGACCGTGACCCAGGCCGGGGAGGACCGCTGGACCGTGGAGGCCAGCAGCCGCACGCCCGCCACCGCCGCTGGTCCCGCCGGAACGCTGCGGCTGACCGGGGCGCTGACTCCCCGTCTCGATCTCACCCTGACCGCGCAGGGCTACGCGCTGCCCATCTCGGTGATCTCGGCGCGGGACAGCAGTCTGGACGCCGACCTGCGGCTCCTCGACGACGGCGCGGCGGTGCGGGTCAGCGGCGCGGCCTCCTTCGCGCGGCTGGTGCTGGGGCGCGTAGGCGCGGTGGCGACCATTCCCCCGCCCGGTCAGAGCACGGCGGGCACGGACGGCCGCCCCACCGACAACTTCCCTTCGCCGCTGCCGCCCGAGTACACGACCTTCCCCGACCCGGCCGGGGAGGAAGGGGGGAACGTGCCCGCCCCGGCCCGGCCCTTCCTGGAGCGGCTGGTGTTCGAGGACATTCCCATCCGCGCCCCCGGCGGCATCCGGGTGGACGAGGCGCTCGCGCGGGCCGAGTTCGGCGGCGGGCTGGTGCTGTCGGGCACGGGGGCGCGGCCCCGGCTGACGGGCGAGATCGTGGCCGAGCGCGGCAGCCTCTTTCTGCGCGAGAACGAGTTCGCCCTGCGCGAGGGCCGCGTGACCTTCGCCGGGGACGGCCTCTACCCGTCCTTCGCGCTGAACGCTGCCGGAACGGTCGCCGCCGTGACCACCCGGCAGCGGGTGCCCGTGGTACTCGACGTGCGCGGGCAGTTCGAGCCGCAGGAAAACGGCCAGAGCGTCCTGAACCTCCAGACCACCCTGAGCTGTGCGCCCGGCGCGAACGGCACCTGCGCCGACCCGGTCACGCGCACGCCCTACACGGAAGCGCAGCTCTACGCGCTGGTGGCGACCGGGGTGCCCAACCTCGACGCGCTGCCGGAGAACCTCGCCTCGCTGGGCACGAGTGCGCTTCAGACCGCGCTGAACATCTTCGTCCTGGGCGAGCTGGAGCGGAACGTGGCCCGCGCCCTGGGGCTGGACGTGTTCCGCCTGAC
Organism: Deinococcus sp. NW-56; assembly: GCF_002953415.1. NCBI lineage: Bacteria > Thermotogati > Deinococcota > Deinococci > Deinococcales > Deinococcaceae > Deinococcus > Deinococcus sp. NW-56. The sequence continues at coordinate 1,757,184 of NZ_CP026516.1, forward strand.
GCCCAACCTCGCGGCGGACGGCGGCGAGTTCGGGGCGACGATCACGCTGGGGTCGTACCTCACCCGCAACCTCTACCTGCAATACCAGGTGGACCTGACGGGCGAGGGGCTGCTGGACGCGACCTACACCACCCCCGACGGCCGCCTCTCCTTCCAGGTCAGCACGCCGCTGGGCCTGGGCCTCCAGGCAGTGCGCCCCTCCATCAGCGCGGCCTACAACTTCGGCCCGCGCAGCAGCGTGAGCGTGGGCGTGGCGAACGACGAGGACAGCACGACCTTCCGCTTCGGGGTGACGTACCGGTTTTTCGGGAGGTAGCGGCCCCAAAAGAAACGCCCCAGCACAGGCCGGGGCGTCTTCTTTTTGAAGGGGGCTTAGCGGCTCACCGCCCCGCTCACCCGAGGCTCCAGCGCGTACAGCGCCACCACCGCGACGAGGGTGCCCACCCAGCCGGGGGCCGAGCCGAGGTCGAGTTCGAAGGTGCGGCCCAGGACCGTGCTGCCGAGCTGCCCGCTGAGCTTCTCGCCCTGCTGCTGCGCGACGATGTTCCAGCCCACGATGGGCTCGCCCAGAAAGCCGGTCACCCGGTCCACGCCACGCAGCACCAGCTTCTGGCCGCCGACGTTGCCGCGCAGCTCGCCTTCTTCCAGCTCGATGCGCACGCTCTCGCCGCCGACGGTGCCCTGCACGCCGCGTTCGGTGATTTCGAGGTTGATGTCCTTGCCGTACAGCCCGCCGCCCGCGCGGCCCGAGATGCGGTCGCCGTCGATGGCGCAGCGGACGCCGAAGCCGTCCGCACCGCCGAGGCGGCCCTTGATGAGGTCTTGACTCATGCCGGGGAGTATAGCGGGAGGGAGCGCACGGCTGGTCGGTTGTGAGGTCTGGGGAAACCGGAGCAGGCCCCTCGTCCCTACGCCCCCCGCGCGACCAGCCCAACCCGCTCGAAGTAGTCCCGGCGCCGCAGCAGCGGCCCGCCCTCGCCCAGCCGCGCCCGGCCCACGTCCCAGCGCTCGAAGAGAATCCGCAGCGCTCCTCCCAGCAGCGCCGCCCCGTACCACGCGGGCGGCGGGGCCGAGAAGCGCAGCGTCTCGCCGTCCCAGGCGAGGTGGGGACACCCCTCGTCGTGGGCGGCCCAGACCATGCCGCCCCGCTCACCGAGACGTTGGGCGCGGACCCGCAGCGGCCCCTCGCGCACCTCCGCGTCGTACTGGGGGGCGGCGTAGACGTCGGCGTACAGCTCATAGAGGTGCCCCTGGAGGCGGTGGGCCTGTGCCCGCAGGCGGGCCTCCTCGCGCCCGGTCAGGGTGCCGGGAGGAGCGTCGAGCGTGCGGCGCACGTCGGCCAGTTGGTTCTCCACGGGCACCAGCCGTTGCCGGGCGGTGGGCGGAGGCGGCGGGGGCGGCGGGTCGCCCTCCAGCGTGCGGGCGGGGTCGGCGTACTCGCGCGAGCCCCAGCCCTGCGGCTCTCGCAGGGTGCCGTCCTCGATCACCCACAGGCGGTTGGCGACCTCGCGGGCGAAGCGGCGGTCGTGGGTCACGATGACCACCGCGCCGCCGTAGGCGTGAACGGCCCCCTCCAGCGCCTGCAACGCCTCCACGTCGAGGTGGTTGGTGGGTTCGTCCAGCAGCAGCAGGTCGGAGCGCAGCGCACTCACGAGCGCGAGGCCCGCCCGTGCCCGCTCGCCGCCGGAGAGGACCTCGGGGGGCTTGGGCCAGTCCTCCGCCGTGAATCCGGCGCGGCCCAGCAGCGCGTTCGCCCGTGCCCCGAAGCGGCGCTCGAACTGTGCCCGCAGCCCCTCGCCGGGGGTCAGGCCGTGCCAGGTCTGGTCGAGGGAGGCGACCGTGACGCCGTTGCCGACGCGCAAGACCGGCTCGGGGGAACCGGGGTCGGGATGCAGTTCTCCCGCCAGCAGACGCATCAGCGTGGTCTTGCCTGTCCCGTTGGCGCCCATCAGCGCCACTCGGTCGCCCTGCCGCAGCTTGAAGGCCACGTCCCGCAGCACCTCGCGCTCACCGTAGTGTTTGGAAAGGTGCTCGCCCCAGGCCACCAGCGGCGCCCGCGCCGTGCCTGCCAGCAGGCGCATCCGAATCTGGCGCTCGGGGAGGGGGGCCTCGGTCACGGGGACGCGCCCCGCCCGCGTCTTCAGGGCGCGGGAACGGCGGCCCCAGTCGTCCAGGCGCTCGGCGCTCCCGCTCAGGCGGGCAGCCTCCTGCTGGCCCAGCCGGGCGGCCCTAGTCTGGGTGCGGCGTTCCAGTTCGCGCTGCTCGCGGGCGCGGGAGTAGCCGCCGGGATACTCGCGGGCCTCGCCGCCCTCCAGCCACAGGCTGCGGGTCGCGGCGGCGTCCAGAAAATCGCGGTCGTGGCTGGTGAGAATCACCCCGCCCCGGAAGTCGCGCAGCCAACCTTCCAGCCACTCTCGCATCCGGATGTCGAGGTGGTTGGTGGGCTCGTCGAGCAGCAGCAGGTCGGGTTCCTGCGCGAGCGCGAGCGCCAGTGCCAGCCGGGTCCGCTCGCCGCCCGAGAGCGTGGCCGCCTCCCGGTTCAGGAAGCGGGTGAGGTCCAGCATCCCCAGCACCCGCGCGGCGCGGGCGGGCCAGCGGTAAGCGTCGGCGTCCTCCAGCCGGGCGTGCAGGGCCGACCACGCGGCGAGGGTGCTGGGGTCCCCCAGGTTCGCCTCCAGCGCGAGCAGCTCGGTTTCCAGCGCCCGGTAGGGGTGGGCCGCGTCCACGAGGTCGCGCACCGTCAGGCCCGGCAGGTGAACGTGGTGCTGCGCCAGCACCGCCATTCGCAGCCCCTCGCGCCGCCAGAGGGTGCCTTCCTCGGGCAAGACCTCCCCCGTCAGCACCCGCAGCAGCGTGGTCTTCCCCGCCCCGTTGCGCCCCAGCAGGGCGAGGCGGTCTTGCGGGGAGACCGTCAGCGACACTTCCCGCAGCACCGCCCGTTCCCCGAAGGTGACGGTGAGCGAATCGGCGGTCAGCAGCGGCGGCACGGGAGGGAGGCTAGCAGAGCTGTCCCGGCCCACCTGTCATGCGGGCTTCAGAACGGTCAGTGCCCCCACCGGGCACGCCCCGCTATCATCCCCCGGTGTTCGCCCCCGCCCCCACCCCCGCCTGGGTCGTCGCCGCCCTCTACCAGTTCCGTCCGCTGGAGGACCCCGCCCGGCTGCGGGACGACCTCCGGCAGCTCGCCTCCCGCCTGGGGCTGTGCGGCACCCTGATCGTCGCGCCGGAGGGGATCAACGGCACGGTGGCCGGGTCGCGGGAGGGCATCGACGAGTTGCACGCCTTCCTGCGGGCGGCAGGCTTCGACCGCATGGAGTACAAGGAGTCCGCGAGCGAGGAACAACCCTTCCGGCGGCTGAAGGTGCGGCTCAAGCGCGAGATCGTGACGATGGGCGTGCCCGTGCAGCCGCCCTTGCAGGTCGGGCACTACGTCACCCCGGCCGAGTGGAACGCGCTGCTGGACGACCCCGACGTGCTGGTGATCGACACCCGCAACCGCTACGAGGTGGAGGCCGGGACCTTCCGGGGGGCCGTGAGTCCGGAGCTGGACTCCTTCCGCGAGTTCCCGGCGTGGGTGGAAGCCCACCGCGCTGACCTCGCGGGCCGCCGCGTCGCCATGTTCTGCACCGGGGGCATTCGCTGCGAGAAGTCCACCAGCCTGCTGCGGGGGCTGGGCTTTGAGGACGTGTTCCACCTTCAGGGCGGCATCCTGCGCTACCTGGAGGAGGTTCCCGAGGGGGAGAGCCGCTGGGAGGGCGAGTGCTTCGTGTTCGACGGCCGCGTGACGGTGGGGCATGGCCTGACCCCCGGCACCGCGCAGATGTGCCACTCCTGCGGCTGGCCCCTGACGCCGGAAGACACCGCCCATCCGCACTACGAACCCGGCGTGAGCTGCGGCCACTGCTTTGGGGCCACGACTCCGGCGCAGAAGGCCGCTTTCCGCGAGCGCCAGCGCCAGTACGACGCGGCGGGGCAGGCCTGACCCCAAACCAAAAACACCCCGGCGCGGGGCCGGGGTACTGGTGAGGGCGTGGCTTATTCCTGGGTCTGTTCGGGCTGGCTGCCCTGTTCGGCGTCCACCGTCTTCGGGGCGCTGAGCGGTTGCCCACCCGTGCGAATCTGGATGGAGCGCTTCTGGGCGGCTTCCGAGCGGGGCACATGCACGGTCAGGGTGCCGTGGTCGAAGCTGGCCTCGACCTTGGTCAGGTCGTACTTGGCGGGCACGCTGAAGGTCCGGACGAAGGTGCCGTAGGCCCGCTCGACGCGGTGGGCGGTGCGGCCCTCCTTGCGGTCGTAGCGGCGCTGGCCCTGCACGGTCAGCGTGTTGTTCTCGGCCTCGATCTGAATGTCGCCAGGCTGCACGCCGGGCAGGTCGAGCGTCAGTTCGAGGCCCTGCTCGTCCTCGTGGATGTCGATGGGCGGGGCGAGGCGGGCGGCCTGGCCGTTCATGGCGCCGCCGAACGCGCGGTCCATACGCTGGGTCAGTTCTTCGATTTCGCGGAAGGGATCAAATCGCATCATCTTGAAACCTCCTGATGGGGAAGCGCGGGGTCGTGGCCTGCACCTCGCGCTCAACTGGCCAGAGTGTAAAACCTGAGCACAGTCATGTCAAGTTTAGTGCGCCTTAAAGTGTATGGGCGAACTTGCCTTTCGCCAGGGCGACGGGGCGGTGTACACTCCCGCAGGCGCAGACCACCCTGGTTCGCGCTGTCCCCACCCCTCTTCGGCGGTCCCGTGAGGCCGCACCCGCCCCGTGAGGCAGGAGAAGGAGTCCCATGCACCCCACCCCGATGAGCCGACCGCCTGTGCCGGACGGCGTTTTTTTTATGCCCCGCCGGAGCCACCTGTGACGCCCAAGGCGACCATCCTCAGCTCGGACGAGGTGCGCCGGGCGCTAACCCGCATCGCGCACGAGATCGTGGAGCGCAACAAGGGGGCCGAGAACCTCGCCCTGATCGGCATCCACACGCGCGGCATTCCCCTGGCGGCGCGGCTGGCCCGCAAGCTGGAGGACCTGGAGGGCGTATCCATCCCGACCGGGATGCTCGACATCACCCTCTACCGCGACGACCTCTCCGAAGTCGCGCACCAGCCCATCATCCGCGAGACGCAGGTGCCCTTCGACCTCGCCCGGCGGCGGGTGGTGCTGGTGGACGACGTGCTGTACACCGGGCGCACGGTACGCTCGGCGCTCGACGCGCTGATCGACCTCGGACGGCCCGAGGGCATCCAGCTCGCCGTGCTGGTGGACCGGGGGCACCGCGAACTGCCCATCCGCGCCGACTACGTGGGGAAGAACCTGCCCACCGCCCGCAGCGAGATGGTCAAGGTGAAGCTGGCGGAAACGGACGGCGTGGATGTCGTCGAACTCCACGACATGCCCGAGGAGCGCCTGTGACCGCCCCCACAGCGGCGGGCACGCGCCCCCGGCACCTCCTCGACTTCGCGGACTGGACGCCCGAGCGCCTGACGGCCCTGCTGGACAACGCCGACACCATGAGCCAGGTGCTCGACCGCCCGGTGCGCAAGGTCCCGGCGCTGCAAGGGCTGACGGTCTGCACGGCCTTTTTCGAGAACAGCACCCGCACCCGCGTGAGCTTCGAACTCGCCGCCCGGCGCATGAGTGCCGACGTGGTGAGCTTCGCAGCGGGCACGAGCAGCCTGAACAAGGGCGAGTCGCTGCGCGACACGGTCGAAGTGCTGACCGCCTACAAGGTGGATGCCTACATCGTGCGGCACCCGGCGAGCGGGGCGGCGCATCTGGTGGCCCGCTACTCCGGCAAGCCCGTCATCAACGCGGGCGACGGCCGCCGGGCGCATCCCACCCAGGCGCTGCTCGACGCCTACACCATCCGGCAGGAGTTCGGCTCGCTGGAGGGCAAGACGGTCGCCATTCTGGGCGACATCCGGCACTCGCGGGTGGCTCGCTCGAACGCGGAGCTGCTGCCCAAGCTGGGCGCCCGCGTGCGGCTGTGCGGCCCGGCGACGCTGCTGCCCGCTGACCTCGCCGCCCTGCCCGGCGTGACCCTGACCACCGACCCGCGCGAGGCCGTGCGGGGCGCCCACGCGGTGATGGCCCTGCGACTCCAGCAGGAGCGCATGTCGGGCGGGTACCTCGCCAGCCTCGCCGAGTACGCCGACCACTATCAGGTCAACGCCGGGCTGCTGCGGGAGGCCGAGCCCGGCGCCATCGTGCTGCACCCCGGCCCCATGAACCGCGACCTGGAAATCAGCTCGGACGTGGCCGACGGGGGGCAGAGCCGGATTCTGCGGCAGGTCGAGTACGGGCAGGCCGTGCGGATGAGCGTGCTGTACCACCTGCTGGTGGGGCGGGAGTAAGGGTAGCTCCCTCTCCCCGCGTGGGAGAGGGCCTCGCGCAGCGAGGGGTGAGGGGGCGTGTGACCAACTCGGTCAGCGGCAAGGCGACCTGCCCACCATGACCGCCGCGCCGCGGGTCGCTTGCGGTCACCCCCTCCCGGCCTCCCCCCTGAAGGGGGAGGAGCAATGAAGCAATGGACGCCTGCATTTAGGGGACTCAAATGACACAGCTCACCATCACCAACATCAAACGCCCCGGATCCGACCGGCTGGAATCCGTCGCCGTCGAGAACGGCGTGATCCAGGGCTGGAACCTTCCGCACGGGGGAGAAGTTATCGACGGCAGGGGCGGTACGGTCGCGCCTGCCTTTATCGAACCGCACGCCCACCTGCGTGAGCCGGGGCAGACGCAGAAGGAAGACCTCGCCTCGGGCCTCGCGGCGGCGGCGGCGGGCGGGTACGGCACGGTCGTCTCCATGCCCAACACGTCGCCCGTGGTGGACGATCCGGCCACCGTGCGGGCGCTGATCGAGAAGGCGGACGGCCTCGGTTTCGCCCGGCTCCGGCCCGCCGCTGCGCTGACCCGTGGGCAGAACGGCGAACACCTCGCCGAACTCGCCTACCTCAAGGAAGCGGGCGCCGTCATGTTCACCGACGACGGCCGCACGAACGAGGATGCCCGCGTGCTGCGGCTGGGGCTGGAGTACGCCCAGAGCCTCGGGATGGTCGTCAGCGTGCACGCCGAGGACGCCTCCCTGCGGGCGGGCGGCGTGATGAACGAGGGGCCAGTGTCCGAAGCCCTGGGGCTGCCCGGCAACCCGGCGGCGGCGGAAGCGGCGCGGGTGGCGCGTGACCTGGAAATCGTCGCGCAGACGGGGGCGCGGCTCCACGTCCAGCACCTCTCGACCGAGCGGGCGCTGGACCTCGTGCGGGGGGCTAAGGCGCGGGGCCTGCCCGTCACCTGCGAGGTCTGCCCCCACCACCTGCTACTGACCGACGAGGCGCTGCGGTCCTTCGACGCGATCTACAAGGTCGCCCCGCCCCTGCGGACCCAGGCCGACGCCGACGCGCTGCTGGGGGGCCTGCTCGACGGCACGGTGGATTGCCTCGCCACCGACCACGCCCCCCACACGCGGGCAGAGAAGGAACGCGACCTGCTGGAAGCTCCCTTCGGCATCGCCTACATCGAACTCGCCTTTCCACTGATGTGGACCCGCTTCGGGGAGCGGCTGGGCCTGGAGCGGCTGCTCGACCTGATGACCGTCGCCCCCGCCCGCGTGCTGGGCTGGCCCGCGCCCACGCTGGAGCCAGGCGCCCCCGCCGACCTCGTGGTGCTGGACCTAGAGACGGAGCGGGCGGTGGACCCCCGCACCTTTCTCAGCAAGGCGAAGTTCTCGCCGTGGGCGGGCGAGACGCTGCGGGGCTGGCCCACCCTGACGGTGGTGGGGGGCCGGGTCGCGTTCGGGCGGTAACGGGGCATACGAGAACGCCGGGCACTTGGAGGCCCGGCGTTCTTCTGTTCGGCTTACAGGTCGAGGGGGTCGGGGTTCTCGGACGCCCTCGAACCCTCGTCCTTGTCGTTGCGCTGGAGGGCTTCTTCGAGGCGGTCTTCCCCCACGCCGGGGTTGACCCGCTTGGTCTCGGGGAACTCTTCGCGGGCGTTGGCGTCGGTGTTGGCGAGGTCTCCGGGATCGGTCATGTCGTCTCTCCTTGGGGGGCATCCTGCCACGCGGTCCCTGGCGCCAAGCGGCGGGCTTCTTACACTGTGACCCTTTGACTAAGGCGGGCTCAACGGGCGTCCGCGCCCACGGCCTCCGTGACCGACGTGAAGCCGTCGCGCTCCAGCAGACGCGAGAGGCCCCGGTTGATACGGGCAGGGAGTCCCGGCCCCTCGTAGATCAGGGCGGTGTACACCTCGACGAGGCTGGCCCCCGCACGAATCTTCGCGTAGGCGTCCTCGGCGGTGAACACGCCCCCCACGCCCACGATGGGCACCCGGCCACGGGTCAGGCGATACGCCTCGCGCACCAGGGCCGTGCTCCGCTCGCTCAGAGGCCGCCCGCTGAGGCCCCCGGCCTGCTCGCGGTTGGGGTGGGTCAGGCCGTCCCGCGAGAGGGTCGTGTTGCTGACGATCAAGCCGTGCGCCCCGGCCTCCAGCACCGCCCCCACGCTCGCCTCGAAGTCGGCGGGGTGGAGGTCGGGGGCCAGCTTCACGAGGATGGGGGGACGGTTCAGGGTGCGGACACGGGAGGCCTCCACCTCCGCCACCACCGCCCGCACAAGGGCCGCCAGGTCGCCCGCCGCTTGCAATGCCCGCAAGCCCGGCGTGTTGGGACTGCTCACGTTGACCACGAAGGCGTCGGCCACATCCCCCAGCGCCCGCACGAGGCGGAGGTAGTCGGCCGTCGCGTCCTCGTTGGGCGTCGCCTTGTTCTTGCCGATGTTGACCCACACCGGGACCGGGCGCTCCCGCAAGGCGGCGAGGCGGCTGTGCAAAGCGTCGGCCCCAGCGTTGTTGAAGCCCATGCGGTTGATCAGCGCCCCGTCGGGCGGTAAGCGGAAGAGGCGGGGCCGCTCGTTGCCCGGCTGCGCAAGCGGCGTCACCGTGCCGACCTCCACGAAGCCGAAGCCCAAGGCGGAGAAGGCCGGGACCGCCTCCCCGTTCTTGTCCAGGCCCGCCGCCAGCCCCAACGGGGAGGGGTAGGCGTGGCCCCACAGCGTTTGCGTCAGCCGGGGATCGGCCGGAGCCGTGAGTGCCCGGACGGGAGAGGGCCACCCCGGCACCCGTGAGGCCATGCCCAGCGCCCGCAGGGTGAGGTGGTGGGCGTCCTCGGCGTCGAGGCGGAACAGGGCAGGCTGAAGCAGGCGGCGGTACATCGGGCCTCAGGATACGGGGCGGGCCAGAAAAAGGGCGCCTCCGGGGGAAGGCGCCGTACGTCTGAAGTGGGGAGGTTAGCTCCTGGCCTCGGCGTAGACCGGTTCGAGCTGCACCAGCCGGGCGTGTTCCTGCCGCTCGCTGTCCGCGATCAGGTCGGCCAGGGTGGTGGCCCCCAGCACGTCGCGCAGGGCGGTGTCCACCCGCTGCCACAGGTCCACCGTGCCGCAGACGTGCCCCCTGTCGCAGACGTGGTCCTCCTCAACGCAGGAGACGGGCGCGATGCTGCCCTCCATCGCCGTGACGACCTCGTAGGCGCTGATCTCGGGGGCGGGGCGGGCGAGGCGGTAGCCGCCGTGGGCGCCGCGCACGCTCTTGATGAATCCGGCGCGGCGCAGATTACTCGCGATCTGTTCGAGGTAATGCTGGCTGATGCCCTGGCGTTCGGCCACGTCCTTGAGCGGCACGGCCACGCCGCCTTCCCGGCGCCCGATCTCGATCAGGGCACGCAGGCCGTACTGGGCTTTGGTCGAGACCCACATGGGACAAGTGTACCCGTAAACCCGGACGCCGTGTAGGGATTTAACGACATTGAGAAGGGGTTGGGGGGAGTGGCGGAAGGCCAAAGGTTGATCCCAGTGACCTCATGCACCTCACTCCCCGCACGGCTTACCCGGAATGGAGAGCCGCAGCTCCGTCACGTCCAGCCGCAAGCGGTCACCCGCCTGAACCCGCAAATGGTGGCAGCCGGGCGGGAGGGACCGGTCCGCGAGGGTCAACGTGCCTCCCGCGTACTCCGCCCGGACCGACGACACCCCGGTGAAGGTCAGGGTGGCGGCATACCGGCCCGCGACTACATGCTGGGCGCCCCCTCTATGCCACGAGCGTTCGGCCTGGGCCGCCTTGTCCGAGGTCTGGAAAGGGACGTTGGGGATGTTGCAGGCGGCCAGCAACAAGGCGAGCGTGACCGCAGGAACTGAGCGCACACGGGTGGGAACCGTCATCGTGAACCTCCGGGGAATGGAACGTGCCCTCAGCGTAACCGGGTGGGGTCTGCCGGGACGCCGCACATCCGCAGCGATCATGTGGAAGGGCCTCCGCGCCCCCGCTCCCCTACAATCCGGCCCGTGACGGCCCTGCCTCCCCTGCCCGCCTCCCTCGCCGCCCTCTCGCCCGCCGACGTGCTGCTGCGGCTGCGGGCGGCGGGCGCACCGGGGGTCGCGCTGCTGGAATCGCTGGGGCCGGTCGTGGAGTACGGGCGCTTCTCCTTCCTGAGCGCCTGGCCCGTGCGGGTGCAGGAGGAATTGCCCGAGCGCCCCGCCGGAGACGCTCTCTTCCCCGCCTGGCTGGGAGGCCTGAAGTACGAGGCGGCGGGCGCCTTCGGGCTGGACACCCACGCCCCGGACGGGCGGGCGGGATGGTGGGGTCTGTACCCCAGCGGGCTGGTGTGGGACCGTGCGGCGGGGACGCTGGAGGCTGTGGGCGAGGCCGGGCATGTGGACTGGGCGGCGGCGCTGGCGGGGGAACCGGCGTCCCAGCCGACCCTCCAGGTGGGCACCTTCGGGGCGGACGACGTGGACTATCCGGCGGGCGTCCGCGCCGTGCAGGAGCTGATCCGGGCCGGGGAGGTCTATCAGGTCAACCTCTCGCGGGGGGTGCGGGCAACCGCCGAGGGCGATCCCCTCGCCGCCTACCTGCGGCTACGGGAGGTCAATCCCAGCCCCTTCATGGCCTTCGTGGACCTGGGGGACGAGGCGGTTGTGTCGTGCTCTCCCGAACGGCTGGTCCTGTGGGCGGGGGGCGAGGTCTCGGCCCGCCCCATTGCGGGCACCCGGCGCCGGGGCGACACGCCGGAGGAGGACGCGGCGCTGGAGCGCGAACTCCGGGGCGACCCCAAGGAGACCGCCGAGCACACCATGCTGGTGGACCTCGTGCGGCACGACCTGGGGCGGGTGGCCGCGCCCGGCACGGTGACGGTGCCCGACTTCGGGCTGGTGGAGCGCTACAGCCACGTGATGCACCTCGTCTCGGAGGTGCGGGCGCGCGCGCGGGAAGGGCTGACCGTGCGTGAGCTGCTCGCCGCCACCTTTCCCGGCGGCACGATCACGGGTGCTCCCAAAACCCGGGTGATGACCGCCATCCGCGACCTCGAACCCGGCGCACGCGGGTGGTACACCGGGGGCGTGGGCATCGTGAGCGGGGGGCGGGTGGACGTGAACATCTTGATTCGGACGGCGGGATTTACGCGCACGGGTCAGGGCTGGACCGTCACCGTTCGCGCGGGCGGCGGCACCGTCATTGACGCCGACCCCCGGCGGGAGGCGCAGGAGACGGTCCACAAGGCGCAGGCCCTTCTCGCGGTCCTCGCGGGGCAGCCGGGGCGTCCGCCGCAGCCGCCCGCCCCCCGGTGCCGGGGCGTCCCTGGGCGCCGCCGCGTGCGGAGACCCGCACGGGCCTGCGGGTGCTGGTGCTCGACAACCGCGATTCGTTCACCCTCAACCTCGTCCACGACCTGCTCGCGCTGGGGGCCAGGGTGGACCTGCGGACCCAGGACGAGAGCGCCGACGCGCTGCTGGCCTCCCGCCCCGAGGCCGTCCTCGTGGGACCGGGGCCGGGCACCCCCGCCACGAGCGGCCCCACGCTGGAGCTGACGCGCCGCTGTCTGGAGGGGGGCGTGCCGCTGCTGGGCGTCTGCCTGGGGCATCAGGCGCTGGGCGAGGTGCTGGGGGGCCGGGTGGAACGCGCCGCCCCGGTCCATGGTCGTCCGGCGGCGGTGCGGCATGCGGGAACAGGTCTCTTCGCCGGGGTGGCGGACGGCGCCCCTTTCGGCCGTTATCACTCGCTGGTGGTGCGTGGCCTGCCGGGCGAGCTGGTCACCGCCCGCAGCGAGGACGGGGAGGTGATGGCGCTGGAGGTGCCGGGCCGCCCCGCGTGGGGGGTGCAGTTTCACCCCGAAAGCGTGCTGAGTCCGGCAGGGCGGGTGCTGCTGGGCAACTGGCTGCGGCTGAGCCGCGAGGCGCGGGGGTGAAGCCGCTTCCGCCGGGCGTGCAGGCTCCCGCCTGGTTGCTGGGCGAGACGGCCTTCACGACGGTGCGGACGTGGAACGGGGCGGCGCTGCTGTGGCCGCACCACCTCGCCCGGCTGCGAGGCACCTGCGCGTGGCTGGGCCTCCCCGCCCCGGAGGAGGAATGGCCCCAACTGGACACGGCGGGGTGGGGTCTGCTGCGCGTCACTGTGACGGCAGAGGGCACCTTCTGGTCGCAGCGACCGCTGGCCCCGGGGCCGAGGCCGGAGGGAGGGGTCGCCGTGCGCCTCACCGCCATGCAGGTCCACCCGCACCTCGCCGCGCACAAGACGGGCAATTACCTGCCCTACCTGCTCGCGGGCCGGGCGGCCACGGAGGCCGGGGCCTTCGAAGGCTGGCTGACGGACGGGGCCGGACACGTCGTGGATGGAAGCCGCACCTCGCCGCTGCTGGAACTGGGAGGGCGGCTGGTCATGCCCTCGGGCGGGCTGCCGGGGGTCACGCGAGCGGCGTTTCTGGAGGGGCAGGCGGTCGAACCTCGGCCCGTCGCTACGGCCGAAGTGGCCCACGTCACCCGCGCCTGGGTGTGCGGCAGCGGGGTGGGGGTGGTCCCGGTGTGCCGGATCGTGGGCGAGGGCTGGGACATCAACCTCCCCGCCGGGTGGCCCGCGGTGACCGACCGGGCGCTGGTGTGGCCAGAAGCGGAAGCACGTCCCTGACGCTGTTCGGACGCTGCCAAACAATGGAGGAGCGGCGAGGTCTCCCCCGCCGCTCCTGTCCCGCCTCCCGGCTTTAGCGCCCGTCTTGTCCCTCGCGCTCGCTCTGAAGGCGGCCGCCGCCCACCGCGTCTTCGAGGCGCAGGGCACCGTGGCGGCGCATCAGGCTGAGGGCCTCGTCGGCGCGGCGGCCGTCGGGATCGCGGGCGATCACGAGGACGTGGCCGTCGCCCAGCGCCTGCTGGAAGCGCTCGGCCTCGGGGGCAGGCACGCCCATGCGGCGCAGCAGCTTGACGTAGTCGCCGTGGTCGCTGCCCGTCAGCGCCCCGAAGAGGCCACCCAGCCCCGCCCCGCCGATCACGCCGAACAGGATGGTGAGCAGGCCGCCTTCCTGATACACGCGCGTTTCGGGAATCCACAGCAGCAGCAGCCAGATGGGGACGGTGAGGGCCAGGGCCGCCAGCACGCCGCGAATCACGCCGCGAATCACGCTGGCCGACCCGCCGGGTGCCCCCGCCTCGGGGCTGACCCCGGTGGCCTGCGCGAGTTCATCTTCGGCCACCGCGTCGGTGAGGGCAAAGGCGAGGCGGTCACGGTCGAAGCCCCGGGCCTGAAGGGCGGTCAGGACGCCCTGGGCCTGCCGGGGATCACGAAAGAGGGCAACGACGCTTTCCATTCCTCCGGTTTTACCACGCTCCCGCGCCCTGCGGCGAGGGACACAGCGGCGAGGGACAGGGCGGCGAGGAACCACCGGGCCGGGCCTCCCCCGCCGGGTGGGGGGGCCAGACCCTGCGGCAGGCGGTACGTTCCGCCCAGGGGTCCTTTCCTATACTGCCCGCATGACTGGCGTGGCCGCCCTGACCCTCCCCGGTGCCGCTTTCGAGGCGCGGCTGCGCGAGGTGCTGCGTTCTCGCGTGGCCTTTATCGAGCTGATCGGGGACGACCTCGTGGCCGCCGGGGGCAAACGCGCCCGGCCCGCCGTGACGCTGCTCGCGGCCCAGGCTCTCGGCGCCCGGCCCGGCGCGGCCGAGTGGCCCCACGTGACCGACCTCGCCGTGGGCGTGGAGCTGCTGCACTCGGCCTCTCTGCTGCACGACGACCTGATCGACGACGCCGAGACCCGCCGGGGCCAGCCCGCCGCCTTCCGGCGCTTCGGAAACGTGGTTAGCGTGATGAGCGGCGACTTCATGCTCTCACGGCTGCTCACGCTGCTCGCGGGACTGCCGGGGGGCGCGGACCTGACCCGCGCCTTCGGGGACGCCGCCTCGCGCATCTGCGAGGGCGAGGTGCTGCAATTTCAGGTCGCGGCCTACGGAGACTACAGCCTGGAGGCCTACCTGGAAGTCATCGGCGGCAAGACGGCGGCCCTGCTCGCGCTGGCGGCCTGCGGTCCCGCGTGGCTGCTGGGCGCCCCAGCCGCGCAGCGCGAGGCCCTGGCGACCTTCGGCTGGGAGTATGGGCTGGCCTTCCAGATGCGCGACGACCTGCTGGACCTGACGGGCGACGAGGCGGCCCTGGGCAAGCCCGTCGGCGGCGACCTGCGCGAGGGCAAGGCCACCCTGCCGGTGCTGGACCTGCTCTCGGGTCCCCACGCCGGGGAGGTCCGCGAGGTGCTGGAGCGCCGCGCCGCCCGCTCCGGCGACGTGGGGCGGGTGCGTGACCTCGTGGAAGGTACGGGGGCCGCAGAGCGCACCCATGCCGAGATTCGCCGCCGCGCCGACCTCGCCGCCGCCGCGCTGGAGGCCCTGCCTCCCTCCGCCGCCCGCGAAGCCCTGGCCGACCTCGCCCGGCACGAGAGCCGCCGCCGGGCCTGAGCGCCCGTTTGAAAAGTCGGAGTCGCTCCCTCACTGACGCGGTGGACACGAGCTTGCTGCTCCTCGGCAAATAGCTCTGCGGGTCCCCCTCTCGGGAGACTGGCACAGCTCGCACCCCGAGAGGCTGGGACTCGTAGAACTGCAAAGCAGAGGAGAGTGGACGGCCACGCCGTTCCAGGGCGGCGACAGCGCCCCTTCACTCCTTCGGTGAGACCCTGTTTAAACACGCTCTGCGGGACCCATGCAAGAGGCCCCGGACGTTCCTGCACCTCGGGCGGTCTGGGGTCCGCTGCTGGGCAGAGGGGGAGCGGCGTCGTCCCAACCCCGTGGACGCTCTCTGTACCGGGTCCAAGTCTGTCCCCTCTCGGCCTGCCAGTTGACAGGCCAAGGGAGGATTTTCCCCACCGCTTGTCCCTCTGGAATCGCTTCCGATTTTTCCCCGTCCAGGCAGGCGGTTTTCCGAGGTTGACGCTCTCAGGTTGCCCCGATACAACGGGGGTGCCCCCGGCAAGTGGGGCGGGGCCGGAGCCGGGACGCTCAGCGCTGCGGCGCGTGTATCCTCGGGCGGACACCGGGACTATCCCCAAAGGAGCGTGATGAGGGCATCAGGACTCAACTGGCAGGGCCTCATGGAGCAACTCCAGGAGGCTTTGCCCCACTGCGAGGTGACCGACCAGTCGCTCGCGTATTTCAAGTATCCCCGGCGCACCGTCGCCGTGAACCTGCCCGTGCGGATGGACGACGGGCGCATTCAGGTTTTCCGGGGCTACCGCACGGTGCATTCCACCGCGCGGGGGCCAAGCATGGGCGGCGTGCGCTTCCGCGCGGGCCTGAGCGCCCACGAGTGCGAGGTGCTCGCCGCGATCATGACCCTCAAGGCGGCGGTCGCGGACCTGCCCCTCGGCGGCGCCAAGGGCGGCGTGGACGTGGACCCGCAGACCCTCAGCCCGCATGAGCTCGAGGGCCTGACCCGCCGCTACACCTCGGAACTCGTCGAGCTGATCGGACCGACCGAGGACATTCTCGCCCCCGACGTGGGCTCCGACGCGCAGACCATGGCGTGGATGCTCGACGCCTATGGCGAGAACACTGGCTCGACCCAGGGCGGCATGGTGGTAGGCAAGCCCATTCCGTTGGGCGGCTCCTACGGCAGCAAGGACGCGCGGGGCCGCTCGGCGGCGATGGTGGCCGCGCAGGTGCTCGAACACCGGGGCGAGAGCCTGCGCGGAGCGCGGGTGGCCGTCTACGGCTTCGGGGACGTGGGCCGCAAGGCCGCGCAGGTGCTGGGGGAGCGCGGCGCCCTCGTGATCGCGGTGTCCGACCAGCACGGGGCCTCCTTTGCCAGCGGCGGCCTCGACCTCGCGGCGCTCTCGGCGTACCGCGAGCAGCACGGCAGCGTGCGCGGCTTCACGACCGAGATCGCCCCCGACGAGGTCGTCGAACTCGACGTGGACATCCTGATGCTGGCCTACGACTACGGCTCGGTGAACGCGGGCAACGCCCACGCGGTCCGCGCCCGCTACGTCGTGGAGGCCACCAACCGGGCCGTGCTGCCCGAAGCCGAGCGCGTCTTGCGGGCGCAGGGCGTGTGCGTGCTGCCCGACCTCGTCGCCAGCATCGGCGGCGTGATCGTGAACTACCTCGAGTGGGTGCAGGACGCCAGCAACTTCTTCTGGACGCCCACCGAGGTCGAACGCGCCATCGACCTGCGGGTGAACGCGGCCCTGCGGGACGTGACCGCCTACATGCGGACCCGTGACCTCGACATGCGCACGGCGGCCTACGCGCTGGCCCTGAATCGCCTGCACGAGGCGGCGGTGATGCGCGGCGTGTACCCGTAACCCAGGGTCCAGGCGCGTCAGCCCAGTCAGCGGCCACGCGCGGCGAAGTCAGACAACGTCCCCTGCCCCCTTCCCTCCCCGGAGGCTTTCCCATGACCACCACACAGGACCCGCAGGCCCAACCGCCGCAGAATACGCAGCGCCTCGGCCAGCACACCATCCCCAGCTACCTCGATCCCAACAACATCGGCCCCTACGAGATCTTTCTGGAGCAGGTCGAGCGCGTCACGCCGTATCTCGGCAAGCTCGCCTACTGGGTCGAGACCCTCAAGCGGCCCAAGCGCATCCTGGTCGTGGACATTCCCATTCACCTCGACGACGGCACAGTCGCGCACTTCGAGGGCTACCGGGTGCAGCACAACACCTCGCGCGGCCCGGCCAAGGGCGGCATCCGCTACCACCAGGACGTGACCCTCAGTGAAGTCATGGCCCTTTCCGCCTGGATGACGGTCAAGAACGCCGCCGTGAACCTGCCCTACGGCGGGGGCAAGGGCGGCATCCGCATCGACCCCCGCAAGTACTCGACCGGGGAACTCGAGCGCCTGACCCGGCGCTACACCACCGAGATCGGCCTGATCATCGGGCCGGACAAGGACATCCCCGCGCCCGACGTGAACACCGGGCCGCAGACGATGGCCTGGATGATGGACACCTACTCCATGAACGTGGGCCGCACCGCGACCGGCGTGGTGACGGGCAAGCCCGTGACCCTGGGCGGGTCGCTGGGCCGCGCCGACGCGACCGGCCGGGGCGTGTTCGTGACCGGCGCCGAGGCGATGAAGAAGCTCGGGATGCCGATGGAAGGTGCGCGGGTCGCCGTGCAGGGCTTCGGCAACGTGGGCGAGGCCGCCTCGCGCATCTTCCACGGGCACGGGGCCAAGATCGTCGCCATTCAGGACGTGACCGGGACCATCCACAGCGCGGCGGGCATTGACCCGGCGGCGGCGCTGGCCCACCTGCGGCAGACAGGCAAGATCACCGGGCTGCCCGGCACCGAGGAAATTACCCGTGACGAGTTCTGGGGCGTGGACTGCGACGTGCTCGTGCCCGCCGCGCTGGAAAAGCAGATCACGCTGGAAAACGCCGACCGCATCAAGGCCCGCCTGATCGTGGAGGGCGCCAACGGCCCCACCATCCCCGCCGCCGACGACCTGCTGGCCGAGCGCGGCGTCACGGTGGTCCCCGACGTGCTGGCCAACGCGGGCGGCGTGACGGTGTCCTACTTCGAGTGGGTGCAGGACTTTTCAAGCTTCTTCTGGACCGAGGAGGAGATCAACGGCCGCCTCGACCGCATCATGTCGGAAGCCTTCCTGAGCCTCTGGGACGTCAAGGAGCGCCACGGGGTGACCCTGCGCACCGCCGTGTACATCGTGGCCTGCACGCGGGTGCTGGAAGCGCGGGCGCTGCGGGGGCTGTACCCGTAAGGGCCGCCCGCCACCTCCTCTTCCGAGAAAGCCTCAGCCCCGCGCTGGGGCTTTTTCTGCTGTTGGCTGAAAGCTGGAGGCTGACCGCTATGCTTGCCCCATGACCGACCCCCTGCGCGGCTGGCAGCCTGCTCCTCCCGGCTTCAAACACGTCGTGAGCGTGTCGCTGGGCAACTCCTCGCGCAATGCCCGCGAAGAACTCACGGTGCTGGGCCAGCCCTTCGTGCTGGAGCGGCTCGGCACCGACGGAGACGCGAACAAGGCCGCCGAACTCTTCGCCGCGCTCGACGGGCGGGTGGACGCCTTCGGGCTGGGAGGGGCCGACCTGTACGTGATCGCAGGCGGACGGCGCTACACCTTCAGCAATGTGCGCAGGCTCGTGTCGCATGCCCGGATCACGCCCGTGCTGGACGGCAGCGGCCTGAAAAACACCCTGGAGCGCGACGCCATCGCGCAGCTTGACCCGGTGGTGGGGTGGCGCGGGCAGCGGGTGCTGATGGTCAGCGCGGTGGACCGCTTCGGGATGGCGGAGGCGCTGGCGGGGGCCGGGGCGGACGTGGTATACGGCGACCTCGTGTTCGGGCTGAACCTCAACGTGCCGCTGCGCTCCATCGGGGCCTTGCGACGGGTGGCGCGGCTGGCGCTTCCGGCGCTGACCCGGCTGCCGCAGGACTGGTTCTACCCCACGGGCGAGAAGCAGAACACCAGCGTGCAGGGCCAGGGCACCCGCTACTACGCCTGGGCCGACGTGATCGCCGGAGACACCCACTACGCCAAGCGCTACGCCCCACGTGACCTGCGGGGCAAGACCATTCTGACCCAGACCATCACGGAAGCCGACCGCGCCTGGATGGAGGAACGCGGCGTGGCCCGCCTGATCACGACCACCCCGCGCATCGGCAAACGCAACTTCGCGACCAACGTGCTGGAAGCCTTTTTCGTGGCCCTGAGCGGCAAGCGCGAGGCGCTGAGCGAGGCCGAATACCTGCGCTTTGTCCGGGAGGTGGGCTTCCGGCCCGAGGTGACCGCACTGGGGTGAGCCAGCAGGCCGCGCCGCGCCCCGGAGCGTGAGGCCCCCTCAACCTCACCCTCAGATGCCGGGGCACGCCACTGCCTACGCTGGGGGTCAAGGACGTGACCCATGACCCAGCGAGACCCCCGGCTTGACCTGATTCCCGACCAGCGCACCCGCGTAAGCGTGGCGACCTACCCCACCTACGGGGAGGCGCAGCGGGCGGTGGACTACCTCAGCGACCAGAAGTTTCCGGTCGAGCGCACCGCCATCGTGGGCGAGGGCCTGAAGATGGTCGAGCAGGTCACCGGGCGGCTCGACTGGGGCCGGGCGGCGGGGCTGGGGTTCGGGCAGGGCATCTTCATCGGCCTGTTCGTGGGCCTGCTGTTCGGATTGCTGGGGCTGGGCGGCGGCAACCTGCTGTTCGCGGTCGGGTACGGCATCTTCATGGGCGGCGTCACCGGACTGCTGTGGGGCGTGGTGGGCTACGCCCTGAGCGGCGGGCGGCGCGACTTCACCTCCGCCTCGGGCATGAGGGCGGACCACTACGTCCTGCTGGCCGACCCGGAGGTCGCCGAGCAGGCCCGCACCCTGCTGTCGGCCATGCCCGCCCGTTAGAGCCTTGAACAGACAGAAGGACGGCCCCCGGAGAACGGCGCCCCAGGGGCCTGCCCCAACGCCCAAGGCTCTCCTTGAATGCACTCGCGCTGCTGCGCCGCTCAGAAAGTCCGCTCGGCCAACGCATGCGGAGCACCACCGCCTTCCTATGACCAATGCTCTGGGTTCCTGGGTGACCCAGAGGCTCCCGTGTCGGGGGCTTTCTTTGTGGCCGATCCCGCTGTTCCCGGCGCAGGAACGGGCGGGCGCGGGTAGCATGGTTCCATGACACAGCCCGCGACCGAGCTTCAGGAACTCATCGCCGCGATGGAGCAGCGCCGCGCCAAGGTCGAGGCGGGCGGCGGCCCCGAGCGGCAGGCCAAGCAGCGCGAGGGGGGCAAGCTGACCGCTCGCGAGCGGATCGAACACCTCCTCGATCCCGGCTCCTTCATGGAGCTGTCCACCTTTGTCGAACACGGCCGCAACCGTCTGATGGAGGGCGTGGACGCTCCCGGCGAGGGCGTGGTGACTGGCCGGGGCACCATCCACGGGCGGCAGGTCTTCGTGTTCAGCCAGGATTTCACCGTGCTGGGCGGCAGTCTGGGCAAGATGAACGCCGCCAAGGTCACCAAGGTGATGGACCTCGCCGCCAAGACGGGTTGCCCGGTCATCGGCCTGAACGACAGTGCGGGCGCCCGCATTCAGGAGGGCGTGGACAGCCTCAGCGGCTACGGCGAGATCTTCTACCGCAACGCGATCTACTCGGGCAGCGTGCCGCAGATCAGCGCGATCCTGGGGCCGTGCGCGGGGGGCGCGGTGTACTCGCCCGCCCTGACCGATTTCGTCGTGATGAGCCAGGGTAGCTCCTACATGTTCATCACCGGGCCGGAGGTCATCAAGTCGGTGACGCGCGAGGAGGTGACCTTCGACGGGCTGGGCGGGGCCGACGTGCACACCCGCAAGTCGGGCGTGGCCCACCTCTCCTACGAGGGCGACGAGGCCGTGCTCGCGGGCATCCGCGACCTGCTGACCTACCTCCCGCAGAGTGCCCGCGAGGAGACGCCCGTGCAGCCCTGCGCCGACCCCGCCGACCGCCCCAACCCCCGGCTGCTGGAGATCGTGACGCCGGACCAGCGCAAGCCCTACGACATGCATGCGGTGATCGGGGAACTCGTGGATGGGGACAGCTTCCTCGAAATCCAGCCGAACTGGGCGAAGAACATGATCTGCGGCTTTGCGCGGCTGGACGGCCGGTCGGTCGGCATCGTGGCGAACAACCCCAAGGTGATGGCGGGCACGCTGAACATCGACGCCTCGGACAAGGCCGCCCGCTTCATCCGCACCTGCGACTGCTACAACATCCCGATCCTGACGCTGGTGGACGTGACGGGCTTCCTGCCGGGGGTCGCGCAGGAACACGCCGGGATCATCCGGCACGGGGCCAAGATGCTCTACGCCTACGCCGAGGCGACCGTCCCCAAGATCACCCTGATCACCCGCAAGAGCTACGGCGGGGCGTACCTCGCCATGAACAGCCGCGACATGGGCGCGGACGTGGTGTACGCCTGGCCCACCGCCGCCGTCGCCGTGATGGGCGCCGAGGGGGCCGCCAACATCGTCTACCGCCGCGAGATCGGGCGGTCCGAGAACCCGGAGGCCACCCGCGCGGCCAAGATCGCCGAGTACAAGGAAACCTTCGACAACCCCTACGTGGCGGCCGCCAAGGGATACATCGACGACGTGATTCCGATGGAGGACACCCGCCGCCGCCTGATTCAGACCTTCGAGATGCTGCGCGGCAAGGAAGAGGCGCGGCCCTACAAGAAGCACGGGAATATCCCGCTCTGAGCGCGGGCACAGGGAAGGGCGCGGCGGGGAAGTCCACCCCGCCGCGCCCCCTTTCAATCCCAACGCCTCAGCGGGCGCCGAAGTTCTGCACCCAGTAGTGGCGGTAGCTGCCGCCCTGCGCGTAGCCCACACCGAGTTCTCGGAAGCTGGGGTTCATGATGTTGCGGCAGTGGCCCTCGCTGGCGAGCCAGCCCGCCACGACCTGCTCCGGAGTGGTCTGCCCGGCGGCGATGTTCTCCCCGATGGTGCGCCACGCGTACCCGGTCGCGGAGATGCGCTGCGCCATCGTGCGCCCGTCGAGGCTGGTGTGGCTGAAGTAGTTGCGCGTCGCCATGTCGGTCGCGTGGCCCTGCGCGGCCTGCTCGAGCTGCGCGTTGTAGGTCAGCGCGGGCGCCGCCGCGAAGCTGGTCGCGCCGCAGCTGCGGGCCTGAGCACGGGCGGCGTTCGTCAGCTCCAGCACGCGCCCGGCGTAGCCGCTCGGCGTGGTCGGCGCGGGCGCCGGGGCCGGGGTCGGCGTGGGGGCGGGAGCGGTCGCCGCCGTCACGGTCAGGGTGAAGTCGATGTAGGAGCTGCGGTAATTGGTGAGCGCCGCGCGAATCACGGCGTTCCCGGCGCCCGTGGCCGTCACCAGTCCGGTCTGGGTCACGGTGGCGACGGCGGCGTTGCTGGTGGTCCAGGTCAGCTCACCGGGGTAGGGGGCGCGGCCCCCGACCGTCACGTTGAGCTGCCGGGTCTGCCCCACCACCAGGGTTCCCGCGCTGGCCTGGGCCTCCAGCGTCCCGGCAGCCGGGGTGACGGCGGGCACCTGCGCGGCCGGGGCAGAGGGAGCGGAGGGGACCGAACCGCACGCCGCGAGAGACAGGAGGCCGCCGACCAGCAGAACTTGCTTCAGAGCAGACATAGGCCCCATCTCATCAAGCCAGCGTAGGCAGGGCATGAGTTGAGACTTCTCATCTCTCATTCTGAGGCAACGGTGTTGACGACGGCGACGGAAGCCAAAGGCTGGATTTTCTGACTCAAGGAATCTCTAAGCTTCTCACGCAGTCTGTGAACTTTCTCCTGCCTGGGCGGACAAGGTCACGGATTTCCGTCTTCGTTCATGAGGAAGAAACCTATCTCTTCTCCCTCCACGACCGAGATCGGGGAAGTGGGCGGCACGCTGGCGAGCAGGAATTCCCCCAGGGTCGCCGCGCCGTTCAGCAGGGCACCGTCCACCGCCGGGTCCAGGGTGCCCCACAGGTGCGCCCGCCCCCCGGCCCCGGCCGCCTGCCACAGGAGTGCTCCTACCGCCTCGCTCCCCGCGTAGGCGAGCATCAGGGCGTAGTCGCGCCTTCCCTCCAGCGAACGGGCCAGATGACGGGCCAGAGCGCTTCCCCACTCGGGCGTGCCGTGGGCCTCGGCCAATACGGCGGCCCAACGCGGCAGGTGCAGGCGCGACACCTGCTCGGCAGTGAACGGGGAGGGCGAGGAGTCGGCCCGGTACACCCCGCAGCGCAGGCTGGCGATCTCCTCCCCCGTTCCTCGCGCCCGGCCCGGCACAGCGACCAGCGGCGGGTGCCCCCGCGACCGCTGCCACGTGGCCGCCTCCCGCAGCCGCTCCGGAGCTGCGCCCGGCAGAAAGGCAGCATTCAGGCCCAGGACATTGACCCCCGGAGTGTGCAGCGCGACCCCGCCCGCCACCTCCGCCCGCTCTGAGGCAAGCGGCCCGTAGTACGCGAGAAGGTCGGTCAGGGCGGCGGACAAGGGGAGGGTCATGGGAAGCAGCCTAGACAAAACTGCAGACCAGACAGAACAACGCGCCGCCTCCGGGTGGGAAAGGCGGCGCGGCGTAGTGGTGACCCCAACGGGACTTGAACCCGTGTCTGCGCCTTGAGAGGGCGCTGTCCTGACCGCTAGACGATGGGGCCGTCCGAAGTGCGGGAGGTCCGCCCGTGGGCGGGGTCAGGCGCGAAGAGAAAGTGTAGGGGCACGTAGGCAGGGAAGTCAAGCCCCCCGGCTATTCCAGATCGTCGTAGTGGTGCAGCAGCGCCGCTTCGGGGTCGGCGCCCGCGTGGTGGTGCCGGGCCACCAGCCGGGCCACGCGGGGCCGCGCCCCCGCCCGCGCGAGCAGCTCGGCACCCAGTTCCGGGTGGTACGCCCGCACCGACAAGGCCCCGAAGGGCAGCAGCCGGGCCACCCGGTTGGGCACCAGCCCCACGAGCACACGCTCGGCCACCCGGTAGGGGCGAATGCTCTTGCCACAGTCGTGCAGCAGCGCGGCCGCGACCACCTCGGGAGGGGCCGCCGGATGGTCGCGCAGCAGGTGACGGGTGACCCGGCAGGCGTGCTCCCGGTCACGCGGGTCCATCCCCAGGAAGACGCGGGCCTCGGCGGGGGTCAGGTGCCCGGTCGCCCAGCCGTCCTGCGGGGCCGCGAGGCGGACGCTCAGGCTGCGGGCCAGCCGGGCGGCCTTGCCCAGATAGCCCCGCGCCTTGCGCCGAACCCGCGCGGCCACCGACAGGCGGGGCACCCGGCCGAGTTCGGCGGGTCCAGGCGCCGGGTCAGTCCGCAGCCGCTTCTCCCGCTCCGGCCTCCAGCGCGGCCAGGGCACGCTCGGCGCTCATGGCCGCGCGGGTGCCCGCGCCCACGCTGGTGGCGAGCTGACGGTAGACGTGGTCCGACACGTCCCCGGCGGCAAACAGCAGGGGCACGCTCGTGTAGATCTCGTCGGTGACCTCCACGTAGCCGTCGGAGCGCAGGGCCACCACGTCCTTCACGAAGTCGGTGTTGGGCACGTGCCCGATAAAGATGAACACCCCGTCAGTGGGCAGCTCGCTGACCTCGCCCGTCTCCAGGTTCTTCAGGCGCACGCCCGTCACGTGATCCGCGCCCTGAATCTCCTCGACGACCGTGTTCCAGATGTACTTCATCTTGGGGTTGGCAAAGGCGCGGGCCTGCGCGACCTTGTTCGCCCGCAGAGTGTCGCGGCGGTGGATCAGGGTGACCTCGTCCGCGAACTTGGTCAGGAACAGACCCTCCTCGACGGCGGCGTCCCCGCCCCCAATCACCACGACCTTCTTGCCCCGGTAGAAGAAGCCGTCGCAGGTCGCGCAGGTCGAGACGCCCTTGCCCCAGAAGTGTTCCTCGCCGGGGATGTTCAGGCGGCGGGGATTGGCCCCGGTCGCCAGAATCACGCTCCGGGCGCGGTAGGTGCCGCCGTAGCCGCGCACCGTGAAGGGGTACTCGTGCGCGTACTCGTCACGCTCAATGGCCTCGACCTCCTCCATCTCGATGCGGGCACCGAACTTCTCGGCCTGCTGCACCATGCGCTGGGCGAGTTCCATGCCGGGAATCGGCTCGGGAAAGCCGGGGTAGTTCTCGACCTCCTCGGTCTGGGCGATCTGGCCGCCGGGCAACCCCTTTTCCAGCACCAACGTGCTCAGGCCGCCGCGCCCCGTGTAGATGGCCGCCGTCAGCCCGGCCGGTCCGCCGCCGATAATCACCACGTCGAAGTCCTGGGTGGACACGGGAGTGCTCGTCATGCTTCCGAGCGTACCACCACGCACATTTGGGCATGGTCAGGCAAGCACACTTTATTTTTCAAAGCATCTGGGATCAAAAAAAGCCCCCGCACGGGGCGGGGGAAACTGGCTGGGGCACAAGGACTCGAACCTTGATTAACGGTGCCAGAAACCGTCGTCCTGCCATTAGACGATGCCCCAACGGGAGATGCTCTGGCGTGATGCCCGGCCGGAGGGCTGAGCGTGAGGGAGTATAGCCGCCCATTCCTGGGCCGTCAACTGCGGGCCAGGCCGGGCACCAGGGGGCAAAGGAGCCGGAATGCGCCCTGGCCGGGCTCGCACCTGCGCTTGCCCCCCCTATGGGGTGATGTTACACTGAGGTGTTGCCGCGCCCAAGCGCAGGTACAGGTATATGTGGGGCCGCACCCGAGCTGGAGGCGACCCCGCAGGAGGAGCAGGAGTTCATGGAAGACCAGACCCAGACCCCCGCCGCTGAGGGCGGGACCACTCAGCCCACGCCGGGCACCGAGCAAGTCACCAGCGGGCAAGTCACCAGCGAGCAGGCGACGCAGGCCCAGGCCGCGCCCGTCCAGGCGAGCGCCCCCGAGGAACGCGAGTACCCCGCTATGACCATGGAGGACGTGCTCGCCAGCGAGTCGACCGAGCACCAGATGGTGTCGCGCGGTGACATCGTGGACGGCACCGTCGTGTTCATCGGCAACGAGGGCATCGCGGTAGATGTCGGCGCCAAGGTGGAGGGCACCATTCCCCTCAACCAGATTGGTGACGAGCCGGTCACGCTGGAAGAAGCCCAGACGATGTACAAGCCCGGTGACAAGATCGAGGCGTATGTCGTGCGGGTGGACCTCGCCAACAGCCAGATCGTTCTCTCCAAGAAGCGGGCCGACCAGGACAAGGGCTGGCGCGTGCTCGAGAAGATGCAGGAGAACGACGAGGCCTTCGAGGTCGAGGTGCTCGAGAAGGTGCGCGGCGGCCTCGTCGCGCAGGTCGAGGGCATCCGGGCCTTCCTGCCCGCGTCGCAGGTCGACACCCGCCGGGTCAACGACCTCGATCCCTACGTTGGCAAGCCCCTGATGGTGAAGCTGATTGAGCTGAACCGCAAGCGTAACCGCGTGATCATCAGCCACCGCGCCATCATGGAGGCCCAGAAGGCCAAGGCGCGCGAGGCGACGGTCGGCCAGCTCGTTCCCGGTGCGCAGTTCGAGGGCGAGGTCGTGGAGATCACGGACTTCGGCGTCTTCGTCAACCTCGGCGGCATCGACGGGCTGGTGCACCGCAGTGAACTGACCTACGGCCGCTTCAACCACCCCCGCGACGTGGTCAAGGTGGGCGACAAGGTGCAGGTGCAGGTCATTGACGTGGACGAGGGCCGCGAGCGCATCAACCTCTCCATGAAGGCCCTGACCCAGGACCCCTGGGAGGGTGCTGTCGACCGCTACTCCATCGGCCAGCGCGTGAAGGGCAAGGTCACCAACCTGACCAACTTCGGTGCGTTCGTGGAGCTGGAGTCGGGCCTCGAGGGCCTGGTCCACGTCAGCGAGATGAGCTGGACCAAGCGCGTGCGTCACCCCAACGAGGTCATGAAGGAAGGCGACGAGGTCGAGGCCGTCATCCTGCGCATCGACCCCAAGGAGCGCCGCATCTCCCTCGGCATTCGTCAGACCACCGACGATCCCTGGAGCGCGCTGCCTGACCGTTACCCGCCCGGCACGCCCGTCAAGGGCAAGATCACCGGCATGACCGACTTCGGCGTCTTCATGGAGATCGAGGAGGGCATCGAGGGCCTGATTCACATCAGCGAACTCGACACGGCGCGCGTGAACAACCCCGCCGACCTCTTCAAGAAGGGCGACGAGATCGAGGCCGTGATCCTGAACATCGACCCCGTCGAGCAGCGGGCGAGCCTCTCGCGCCGCCGTGCCCTCGGTGGCGGCGGCCCGGTGCGCGACTACGTCAGCCAGGGCGGCGGCAGCCGCAGCGACCGTTACAGCGGTGGCGGCGGTCAAGGCGGCGGCAACCGTGGCGGCGGCCGTGGTGGGCGCGGCGGCGGCGCTGACTACAACTACAACGCCAAGGACGCCCAGCAGGGCGGCAAGATCAGCACGAAGCTGGGCGACGTGTACGCCGACCTCTTCGCGCAGTTCGGCCTCGGCGGCGACAAGAAGGACGAGGGCAGCACCCCCGCCGACACCACGGAAGGCACCGAGAAGCAGGGCGAGTAATCCCCTGACATCGGCGGCGAGAGGCCCACGGGAGTGATCCCGGCGGGCCTCTCCCCTTTTGGGTTCGCGGGGTAGGCTGGCCCCATGACCGCTTCCCTGACCTGGGGCATTCTCGGCGCGGCGCGGATCGCCCGTGCCCTCATTCCCGCGATCCGTGCCGACGGGGGCGAAGTGACGGTGCTGGGCACCCGCGAGCCGCACTCGGAACGGGTGCAGGCTTTCGCGCGGGAATGGGGCATCGGGCGGGTGGGCACCTACGCCGACGTGATCGCCTCGGACGTGGGGGCGATCTACAACCCGCTCCCCAACGATGCCCATCGCCCCTGGACCGAGGCCGCGCTGCGGGCGGGCAAACACGCCCTGACGGAAAAGCCGCTGACACTGAACGCGGGGGAGGCGCAGACGCTGGCAGATACCGCCGCCGAGACGGGCCGGGTATTGCTGGAGGCGTTCGCCTACCGCTTTCAGCCCCACGTGGCCCGGCTGCGGGAGATCGTGGTCTCGGACGAACTGGGGGAGGTCCGGGCGTTCCGGGGCGCTTTCGGCTTTCCACTGACCAATCCAGACGACTTCCGCTGGGAGGCCGAGATGGGCGGGGGGGCGCTCTACGACGTGGGGTGCTACCCGGTCAGTCTGGCCCGCCTCCTGCTGGGCGAGCCACGAGCGGTGACAGCCCAGGCGCGGTGGACGCCGGGGGGCGTGGACCTGGGCCTGAGCGGGACGCTGGACTTTGGTGGGACGCTGGCGAGCATCGACTGCGCCTTCGACTGGGGTCCGGCACCCACCCAGCGGCTCACGGTGGTGGGCACGCAGGGCAGCCTGGAGCTGGACGGAGCCTTCGAGAGCCACAACGGGGCACCCTTGACCCTGCGGGTCCGCACCAAGGCGGGCGAGCGTCGTGAGGCGTTTGCTCTCCACAACGGGTACGCGGCGATGGTGGCCCACTTCGGCCGGGTCGTGCGGGGGGAGGAGGAGGCCCGCTTTCCCCCGCAGGACGCGGTGCGGCAGGCGCGGGTGCTGGACGCGCTGTTCGCGGCGGCGCGGGAGGGGCGGACGGTCACGGTGGGCTGACGGCACTCACGGCAACGGCCAGCGCACCGTCCCGAGTTGATCGGTGCGCCAGACCTTCGCTCCCGCAGCGCCGATTCGTTCCAGCACATCCGGGTGGGGGTGCCCGTAAGTATTGCGCCCCACGCTGACCAGCACGTCGGCGGGGGTGCTCTCCCGAAGCACGGCCTCACCCGTGCTGTGACGGCTGCCGTGGTGGGCGGCCTTGAGCAGGTCGAGGTCGCCCACGCCCACCCGCGCCTCGCCCCAGGCATCCAGGTCGCCCAGCAGAGCGGCGCGGAAGTCGCCCGCCTCGACGGTCAGGGCGACGCTGTTGTCGTTGTCCTCGCTGGACCAGAAGCGGCCCTCGGGCCACAGGACGGTGAGGCGCACGCCCCCAGCCTCCACCCGGTCGCCCCGGCGGACCTCACGGACGGGCACACCTTCTTCACGTGCGACAGCGAGAAGCTCGGCCAGCACAGGATCGTCGGTCTTGCGCTGGCCGATCCACAGTTCGCCCACGGGCAACGAGCGCAGGACGCCGGAGAGGCCCTCGATGTGATCCGTGTCCGCGTGGGTCGCCACCACCACGTCCAGTCCCCTCACCCCCAGCGCCCGCAGCGCGGGAACGACCGTGCGGGTGCCCACGTCGTAGTCGGAGCCGACCGAGCCGCCGCCATCCACGAGAACCTCCAGCCCCCGCGAGCGGATCAGGGTGCTGTCGCCCTGGCCCACGTCCAGAAAGACGAGTTCGTGGGCAGGGCGAATCCAGCCTGGCAGGGACGTCAGGAGAGCACAACTCAGCGCAGTACCCAGCGCCACAGGTGCTCTCACCCGCCCCAGCAGCCATAGCACCCCGGCGAGCGCGGCCACCCCGTAAGCCACGAAGCCTCCCGCACCCACGTTGCCCCAGGTCAGCACCGGGGCTTTGCCGAAGACCTCCACGACGAACAGCAGCGCCGAGGCGAGCAGGCCCGTCAGCGGACTCAGGACCACGCCCAATGGTCCCAGCAACCCCGCTAGAAATCCCAGGGGCACCAGCGCGGCCATGATCACCCCCGCCACAAGGTTGGCGGGCAGGCCGACGAGCGGCAGTTGCCCGAAGGTGCCCGCGATGACGGGCAGGGTGGCGAGTTCGGCCAGCACGGTGGCGACGAGGGCGAGGCGCAGGGCCATCGGCCATCGGCCCGGCAGCCGGGCGGCCAGCTTGCCCGAGAGGGTCAGCCCCAGCACCGCGAGGAAAGAGAGCTGAAAGCCCACGTCCAGCAACCACAGCGGAAAGGGCAGCAGGCAGGCCACCGCCGCGAGCGCGACTGTGCCGTAGGGGTCGGGTCTGCCGCGTCCGAGTGCGAAGGCAACGAGCACGGCGAAGCCCATCAGCACCGCCCGCAGGATGCTGGGCGAGACGCCCACCAACATCAGGTAAGGAATGAGCAGCGCGGCGGCCACCGCGTAGCGCCACGCCACCTGCACCCGTAGCCGGATCAGCAGCCACACGACCACCCCGGTCAGCAGGGCCACGTTCTGCCCGCTGAGGGCCATCAGGTGCGAGAGGCCCGAGCGGGCGAAGGCGTCGCGCACCGAATACCCTTCCGCGAACTCCTCGCGGCCGATGTCGCCCCGGTCGCCCAGCTCGATGGCCTGCATCAGCGCGGCCTGCCGATCGTTCAGCCCGGCGGTCAGGCCCCGGCGGAACCAGCCGCGCCAGCCGCCTTCCGGGGTGTGGGCGCGGACCTCGGCGGCGGCGAGCACCGTCGTCGGCGTGGGGACCAGCAGCCCACCCTGCCCACGCAGCCACCCCGCCTGATCGAACCCGCCCGGAAGGCGCCGCCCCTCGGGGCGCACCAGACGGCCACTCACGGTGAGGTGGCCCGGTGGCTGGGTCGGTTTGGGCGACAGGGCCACCCGCGCCGGGGGATCGGCCAGCCGCAGAAATTGCCCGTCCCACTCGCCGCGCAGGGTGACGAGGGCACCCACCCAGGGGGTCAGTGGGTCCGGTTTGGCGGCGTTCAGGCGCTCGGAACCGAAGCCCAGCCCCAGGCCCACGACCGCGAGAAGGCCGAGGAGCGGACGGCGATCCAGCGCAGCGAGCACCACACCGGCCAGCATGACCAGCCCGCCCCAAACCAGTCCCAAGCCCAGCAGGATGCCGCCGATCACGCCGAGAGCGAGCGGGATAGGCCAAGCGAGGCGTCCGGCGGAGGCCCGTGTGCCGCTGAGGGTTGCCGGGGTTGAGGCAACAGGAGAAGCGGCGTGCCGTCCCAGCATCAGAAGGTGACGAGGGGCGTGAGGTCAGCGAGGGTCGAGGGGCCGATGCCCTTCACCCGGTCGAGGTCAGCCAGCGAGCGGTAGGGCCGCCCGGCCACGATCCGGGCCGCGAGGGCAGGGCCGATGCGCGGGAGGGCTTCAAGCTGTTCCGGGGTGGCCGTGTTCAGGTTCAAGCGGCCGGAGATGAGCGGCGTCACGCTGCCGGTGGTGGGGTACTCCGGCGCAGCCTCAGGCGGCGTGGGGGGCAGCGGCAGGGCCACCCGCGTCACGGTGGGGGTACTGACAGGCGGGCGCAAGGCAGGTCCCAGCGTCAGCGCCCCCACGGCCAGCAGGCCGCCCGCGAGCAGGGCTGTCCAGTGCCGTTCGGTGGGAAGCACGCCGGGAGTGTAGGGCGCGGCCCTCTGCGCGTGGGCCGCAAATGTGGAGCGCGGCCCCGCGCCCACCATGCGGGACACTCCCGCCGCCCACGCCCGTCCGCCAGCCTATGCTCTGCGCGTGACCTCCGTCCCCGCCTCCCGCGCCGCTCGCCTCACGCCCACCGTCTTGCTGTGCCTCGCCCTGGTGTATGTGCTGTGGGGCAGCACCTATTTCGGCATCAAGGTGGCGATCGAGAGCCTGCCGCCGATGGGGATGCTCGCGTTGCGCTTTCTGGCAGCAGGGGCGCTGCTGTACGGGTTCCTGCGCTGGCGCGGAGCACCGGCTCCGACCGCGCGGGAGTGGCGGGCCTCGGCGCTGGTGGGCCTCTTGCTGCTGGGGGGCGGCACCGGGCTGGTCACCCTGGCCGAGCGCGACGCGAGCAGCAGCGTGGCGGCGATGGTGATCGCGGTGTCTCCCCTCTTTGCCTCGCTGTTCGCGCGGCTGTGGGGCGAGCGCACCAGCGGGCGCGAGTGGGTGGGCATCGGGATCGGGCTGGTCGGCATCGTGCTGCTGAACGTGGGCGAGCTGCGGGCCACGCCGCTGGCCGCCGCGCTCCTCATCCTGGCCCCGCTGTGCTGGACCTTCGGCAGCCAGTGGTCGCGCCGCCTGCCCCTCCCCGCCGGGCTGATGGGCAGCGCTGCCGAGATGCTGACGGGCGCCGTGCTGCTGGGGGGGCTGAGCCTGGTGATGGGCGAGCGCTGGGGCACGCCCACCCCGGCCAGCCTGTGGGCGCTGGGTTACCTGGCGGTGTTCGGGAGCCTCGTCGCCTACAGCGCCTACATGTACCTCGTGGCGCACACCCGCCCCGCGCTGGCGACGAGCTACGCCTACGTCAACCCGGTCGTGGCCGTGCTGCTGGGCGTCGGCCTGGGTGGCGAGAGCTTGACCGGGCTGGGGTGGCTGGCGCTCGCCGTGATTCTGGCGGGGGTGGTGCTGGTGGTGTGGCCGCGTGGGGGGACATCGGCACCGGAAGCGTGAGGCCCGGCCGGATTACCGCTTGCTGAGCAGATACCCCTTGGGGTGGTGCCCGCCGCTGTACACCTGAAACAGTTCGCGGACGTGCCAGCGGTCCTGATCGCGCAGCAACCCTTCAAAGAGCCGGATCTCGTGGGTGACCACCGCGAGGCGGCCGTGGCGCGACAGCAGGCGGTGCATCTCGGTCAGGAAGGCGGGGTACAGCGCGGCGTTGGCCCGGTGCGAGCCGATCGCGTCGCCCCAGGGCAGGTCGCAGACGATCAGGTCAAAGGAGCGGGGGGGCAGGCCCGTCGCCAGGGCGTCCACCGCCGCCACCTCCACCTCCCGCCCGGCGGCCTGAAGGTTGGCGCGGGCGCAGGCGACGGCTTCTGGGTCGAGGTCCACACCCACCATCGCCGCCGACGGTCCCAGCAGGGCGCGTTCCACGAGGAGGGTGCCGCTGCCCGCCATCGGGTTGAAGATGCGGTCCTCCTCGCGCACCCCGGCGAGGCGGTGCAGGGCGAAAGCAATGGTCGCGTTCAGGCCGCCGCCCCGGTTGCAGACCCGCCACGCCCGCGCCGAGAGGGGCCGGGGGGTGATCCGCGCCAGCACCTCCCAGCCGGGGCCGCCTTCCTGGGGGCGCAGACGGACCAGCAGTTCGCCTTCTTCCGGGTCAAAGGGGAGGTTCAGCCCGCGCGACAGCTCCTCGGCCAGCCGGGTCATCACCGCCGACTCGCGGCCCGCCGCCGCCAGCCGGAAGGAACGGTGGCCCCCCCAGCGCACGACTTCCCCCAGAAAAGCCGTCAGTTCCCCGAGTTGCTGGTGCCCCAGCAGGCCGCGTGGCCGGGGCACGTCCCAGGCCCGCACCCGGTAGGCCGCCACCGCCCCGCGCAGCCGGGTCAGGCGCTCGGGGTCGCCGGGATACCAGAAGCGCAAACCCCGGAGGTCGCGGGCGAGGGGCACCCCGCGCAGCTCCTCAGCGGCGACCTCCTCCAGGCCGGGCAACGCCTCCAGCACGTACTCGTGGGCGGGCTGGCGGGCGCGGTGGTCGCCCTTCGGTTTCTGCGGGCGGGTGAAGGTGGGATTCTTCTGGCGGGACGGGCTGGGGCGGGCGGGGCGGGGCATAGCAGGGCAGTATACGGGGCGGGCCGCGCTGCCGGGGCCTCCAGAGTCTGCGCGGGTGTAGAATCGCGCGTTCCCGCATGACCCGCCCTCCCCATCCCCCCTCCACCTCGTGGCCGCGTGCCTCCGGGCGGCCCCGCCGGGCGCTCGTGGCCCGCTTCACGCCGCCCCAACTCATCGCGCTGGTGTACCTCGTCGGCATCGCGCTGGGCACGGCGCTGCTGCACCTGCCGGGGGTGGTGGCGCCAGGGGCCGAGCTGAACTTCGTGGACCGCCTGTTCACCGCCACGAGTGCCATTTGCATCACCGGGCTGGTGGTGGCCGACACGGGCGAGGCCTTTACCCGGCCCGGCCAACTGCTGATCCTGCTGCTGTCGCAGGTGGGCGGGCTGGGCATCCTGACCTTCGGGACGCTGTTCGCGTTCCTGACCGGGCGGCGGGTGAACTTCTCCGAGCGGCAGCACCTCGTGCAGCAGATCAACGCGCTCGACGTGGGCGGGGTGCTGCCCCTCATCCGCACCATCTTCCTGTACACCTTCGTGGCGCAGGCGGCGGGGGCCGCGCTGCTCGCCCTGCGCTTCGTGCCGCAGTTCGGGCTGGGGGAAGGGCTGTATCAGGCGGTCT
The DNA here is from genome assembly GCF_002953415.1 of Deinococcus sp. NW-56. Lineage (NCBI taxonomy): Bacteria > Thermotogati > Deinococcota > Deinococci > Deinococcales > Deinococcaceae > Deinococcus > Deinococcus sp. NW-56. Next base: position 1,790,829 of record NZ_CP026516.1, read on the forward strand.
TTCACTCGGTAAGTGCGTACAACAACGCGGGCTTCGTGGTGGTGCCCGGCGGGATGGGGCAGTACGCCGCCGATCCCCTCGTCAGCCTGACGATCAGCAGCCTGATCGTGCTGGGCGGGCTGGGCTTTCTGGTGCAGCTCAACGTGCTGGGGCACCTGCGTCAGCCCCGGCGCACCCGGCTGCTGACCTACTCCAAGATCACGCTGGTCACGACCGGGCTGCTGCTGGGGCTGGGGGCGCTGCTGCTGCTCGCGCTGGAGTGGGGCAACGCCCGCACCCTCGGCCCGCTGGACACGGGCGGCAAGCTGATCGCGGCCTTTTTCCAGAGTGTGACCCCGCGCTCGGGCGGCTTCGCCACGGTGGACATCTCGTCGATGACGAGTGCCAGCCTCTTTCTCCTGATCGGGTTGATGTTCATCGGGGCGAACAGCGGCTCGACCGGGGGCGGCATCAAGACGAGCACCTTCGCCATCCTGGTGGGCAGCGCGTGGAACATGGTGCGGGGCCGGGGTGACCTGATCGTGTTCGGGCGGCGCATCCTGCCCGAAAACCTCGTGCGGGCGGGCACCGTGACCACCCTGTACACCCTGATGGTCGCCACCGCCTTTTTTGCGCTGCTGGCGACCAACCCGAACCTGGGCTTCACGCACCTGATGTTCGAGACGGTGAGCGCAGCGGCGACCGTGGGCCTGTCCATGAACACCACCCACCTCATCAACGACCCCGGCCTGATCATCCTGACCGTGCTGATGTACCTGGGACGCATCGGGCCAGTGACCTTCGCGGTGGCCTTCAGCCTGCGCAACCAGCAGAGCCGGGCGATCAAGTACCCGCCCGAGCGGGACATCCTGGTGGGCTGAGCCGCCCCTGGGCTAGCCTGTCCCCCGCCATGAGGACTCATCCATGAAGACCAAACAATGCCTGGTGATCGGGCTGGGCCGCTTCGGGACCGCCGTGGCGACCACCCTCTACGAGATGGGCCACGAGGTGGTCGCCATCGACCGCGGCGAGGAAAACGTCGAGCGGGTGATGAACCTCGTGACGCACGCGGCCGTCGTGGACGCCTCCGACGAGCGGGCGCTGCGGGCCATCGGGGTGGGCGACTTCGACGTGGTGGTCGTCGCCATCGGGACCGACGTGCAGGCGAACATCCTGGCGACCATGAACGCCAAGAGCCTGGGCGCCCCCTACGTGGTCACCAAGGCGGTGGACGAGATGGCCCGGCGGGTGCTGGAGCGCATCGGGGCCGACCTCGTGATTCGGCCCGAGCACGACATGGGCGTGCGGCTGGCCCGGCAGATTGCCACTCCCAACATCGTGGACACGCTGGACCTGGGGGGCGACTACGCCATCGTGGAGATCGAGGCCAACGAGCGGCTGCGCGGGCGGCTGCGCGACCTTAACCTGACCGGGCGTTTTGGCGTGCAGGTGATCGCGGTGAGTCGGGGCGGACGCATCGAGGTGACCCCCCGCGCCGAGGACGAGTTGCGCCCCCACGACAAGCTGGTCGTGATCGGGACGGGGCACTCGCTGGACGAGTTGCGGCGGTACCTGGGGGACTGAAGCCTGAGGCCGCCAGCGGATCACTCCTCTTCCGGCACCGCCCGCACGTTGGGGCACTCCAGCCCGCGCAGGGTCAGGGCCTCCACGACCTCGCGCGGGGGAAGGGTGCCCTCGACCCGCGTCTGGGCGGTGAGGGGGATGGGCTGGCCGGTGGTCCTCACCTCGCTTCTCACCCCCAGACGCAGTGCCCGCTCCACGCAGGCCACGTCGGTCGGGGCGAGGGTCAGGGTGGTGCGGCGCACCCCGTTGACGAGGGCGACGGAGACGGGGGCAGGCGAGTAGCCCTCCAGCACCCGCGCGGCCCGCGTCTGTCCGGCGAAGGCACCTGCTATCGCCGCGAGCAGCGGCAACCCCGCCGCCAGCCCCCAGACCACGCCCGCCCGCGCCGCCCCCGGCCGGAGCAGCAGCACGACCAGCGCCCCGGCGAGGGCAAACGCGAACAGCAGGTAGAGCGTGGGAAGCACAGTCAGGCGCCCTCCGCCAGCAGCGCCCGCGTGGCCCCCTCCAGGTCACCGCTTCCGGCGAGGCTGCTGCCCACCAGCACCGCGTCGGCCAGCCCGCGCACGCCCGCGAGGTCGGTGGCGGTCCGGTAGCCGCTTTCCGCGACGAGCAGGCCCGTGAAGCCCGCCTCCCGCGCCCGGCGAATCAGGCGGGGGCTGACCCCGAGGTCAATCTCCAGGGACCGCAGGTCGCGGTTGTTCACCCCGATGATCTCAGCCCCCGAAGCGAGCGCCATCTCCAGTTCGGCCTTGTCGTGGACCTCGACCAGCGCGTCGAGGCCGACGTGGTGGGCGGCCCGCAAGTACTCGCCCGTTGCCTCCCCCAGCACGCTCACCATCAGCAGCGCGGCCGAGGCGCCCCAGTCGGCGGCCTCGCGCAGCATGGCGGGGTGGACCACGAAGTCCTTGCGGAGGGCCGGGGCCGTCACGGCTCCCACGACCTCGCGCAGCGCGTCTGGACCGCCGCCGAAGTGCCTCGGTTCGGTCAGCACGCTGATGGCCGAGGCGCCGCCCGAGACGTAAGCGCGGGCCGCCGTCGCCGGGTCCAGGGGCGCGATGGCTCCCTGGCTGGGGCTGGCCCGCTTGACCTCCGCGATCAGGGAGAGGCCGGGGCGGGCAAGGGCCGCGTGGAAGGCCCTTGCCCGCGTCCGCTCCGGCCCGAGCTGGGGGTCGGCTCCCGCGTAGTCGGCCACCCGCTCGCGCACGATGCGCCCCAGGACGCCGGAAATGGAGATGGACTCGGGCAGCGGCGCGGCGGTCATATGGGCGGGAGTATAGGGCGGTGGGGGACTCCCTCCCGCCGGGCGCCCCGTCCCGTGAGGCCCGTGTTAGCCTGAGCCCCATATGAGCCTCGCCCCCGGCAACGGCCCCGTGCAGATCACGCAGGAGCAACTTCAGGCCCGCATTCAGGAACTCGGCCACAAGATCCGGCAGGACTATGCGGGCAGGGACCCGCACCTGATCTGCGTGCTGAATGGTGCGTTCATGTTCCACGCCGACCTCGTGCGGGCAGTTCAGATGCCCTGCACCATCGACTTTCTCCAGGCCAGCTCCTACGGGGACGCCAAGCAGTCCAGCGGCGAGGTCAAGCTCGTCAAGGACCTGCAATTCCCCATCAGCGGGCGGCACGTCGTGCTGGTCGAGGACATCGTGGACACGGGCATTACCATGAACTACCTGCTGCACTACCTCCAGGGACGCGGCCCGGCCAGCCTCAAGGTCGCCGCGCTGCTGAGCAAGCCCAGCCGCCGCCGGGTCGAAGTGCCCGTCGAGTACCTGGGCTTCACCATCCCCGACGCCTTCGTCTACGGCTACGGCCTCGACCGCTCGCAGTTCGACCGCAACCTCCCCTTTATCACCAGCCAGGCGTAACGCGTGCGCTGGGGATGGCCTGCGCTGCTGGTTGTCCTCGCGCTGCTGGCCGGGGTGGGCGTCTGGCAATCGCGCGAGAGCCGCTGGCGTGGGCCGCTGTACTGCATCGAGAAGCCGGGGCAGGTCTGGGGCGTCTCTCCCCTGCCCGCCGGAGCCACCCCCACCTGCCCCGAGAGCCGCTCCTACCGGGAGGAGGTGCGTTCGGGGTACGCGCGGGTCGAGCAGTACGTGCTGCCCGGCTGGCGTCCCCGCGTGCTGATCCCCGCGCTGGAGGCGGGCGGCTACGTCCCCCAGGGCGGACCGGAGGGCCTCTACCGGGACGACGACGAGTTCGCCGCGCTGCTGAACCGGGGCACCGAGCAGCTTCAGTACGTGGCCGAGCGCCTGCCCGGCCCGCAGACGCGCGTCACGCTGAGCGGGCGCTGAGGCTCAGGTTTCCCGCTCGTCGCGCACGAGGGCCACGTAGAGCGCCTCCGCCTTCGCCCGCGCCCACGGCGTGCGGCGCAGGAATTTCAGGCTGGACGGCACCGATGGGTCGTTCTGGAAGCAGCGGACGGGCACCCGGCGGGCCAGTTCCGCCCAGCCGTAGTGCCCGGCGAGGCGTTCCACAATCTCCTTGAGGGTGACGCCGTGGAGGGGATCGGGCGAGGGACGGGTCATCCGGCCATGTTGGCACGAGGAGCGGGACCCGGTGCCCTGCCCCCTGACCGAGTGCCTGTGCCAACATGCGCGGGTGAATCCCCTGCTCCTGCGCTCCATGATCGTGACGGGCGGCCTGATCGCGGCCCTCAACGTGCTGTTCGCCGGATTCGAGCACGGCTTCGGCAACCTGCCGCTGTGGTTCTGGCTCTCGCAACTGCTGCTGCTTCCGGCCATGCTGCTGCCCGCCCGCCTCTTCCCGGTCGCGGCGACCACCCGGCCCTTTCTGCGCCGGGCATCCATCTACGCGCTGGGGTGGCTGGCCCCCTACGGCGTGTTCAAGGTGACGGGCGACGCGCTGCGGCCCGACTTCAGCCTCGACGCGTCGTTAATCGGTCTGATCGTGCTGTGCTGGATTTTTGGGCTGGTGTTCGCCACCCTTCGCAAGCCGATCTGAGGCTTCAAGCACAGGGCCGCCCGCAGCGATGTGGGCGGCCCTCCTCTCTAGCTGGCTCAGACGACGATGCGCCGGAAGGCCCCGTCCTCGCCCACCACGGGCAGCTGGCCGTACATCAGTTCCTGCTCGACGACGCGGGCGATGTCCTCACCGAGCTGCTGGGCGTCACGCTCCTCGGTTTCCAGCGGCTGGGCGATCACATCGAAGCCGCGCAGGGCGTTCACGTCCTGGTGGCGCACCTCGACGCGCAACTCGTCCCCGGCGACCTGCGGGGTGATCTGGATGCCCTCGGGGTGCTCGTAGGTGAAGGCGGTGCGGAAGGCGGCGAGGGCTTCTTCGAGGTTCACGGGGGCAGTCATGCGGGCAGTCTGCCGCGCTCCTACCTGCTCCGACTGCTGTTCGCAACACACCCCTATGGGCGGGTGAAGGGCGGGTAAAGGCCCGGCGCCTATACTCGGCCCCACATGACCACAACCCAGCCTCCCGCGCCGCCCGTGCGCCCGCCCGCCGCGACCCCCGTGAGTCCGTGGGCGCTGTCGGCCTTCTGGTTCGGAACGGCCTTTCACTGGCTGCTGCTGCTGCTGATCCTGATGCCCGCCGACGTGGTGCGCTTCGTGGGAGAGGAGCAAAAAGGCAGCTACCTGGGGGCGCTGGTGGCGGTGGGCGCCGTGATCGGGCTGGTGCTGCCCCCCATCGTGGGGGCGCGGAGTGACCGCTCGGGGCGGCGGCTGCCCTATATCCGGCTGGGATTGGCGGTCAATCTGGCGGGACTGGCCGTGATGGGCTTTGCGGCCACGGCACTCACGGGGGTGGGGGGCTTCTGGGTGTACGTGGCAGGCTTCCTGCTGGTGCAGTTCGGCAACAACTACGCCACCGCCCCCTACAGCGCCCTGATTCCGCAGCTCGTCGCCGTGCGTGAGCGTGGGCGCTACAGCGGCGTGATGGCGATGCTGCAGGCCTTCGGGCAACTGCTGGGGGCGGTCGCCGCCTTCGGGCTGGGGGCGCTGGGGCTGCCGTCGTGGGTGTCCTTCGCGCTGATCGCCCTGCTGCTGCTCGGCCCGGCGCTCGTCACCCTGCGGGGCGTGCCCGCCGAGCTGGACCGGGTGGAGGGGGCGGAACAGGCCCCCAGGTTGAGCTGGGCGCAGGTGTTCGCCTACGCGCCCTTCCTGTGGGTGTTCGTGACGCGGGTGCTGTTCGCGCTGGGGCAGTACAGCGTGCAGCCCTTCCTGCAGTACTACAACGCCGACGTGCTACGGCAGACGGACGCGGGCACGAGCACCTCCATCATGCTGGCGTGCATCATCGTGGGGAGCATCGCTTCGGCGCTTGTCGGCGGGCGGCTGAGCGACCGGGTGGGCCGCAAACCCGTGATCTACGTGGCGGGCGGGCTGATGGCGGGGGCGGCGCTGCTGCTGCTCGTCGCGCCGGGCTTCCCGGCGGCGCTGGCCCTCGCGCTGGTCTTCGGGCTGGGCTTCGGGGCCTTTACCAGCGTGGACTGGGCGCTGGGCAGCGACGCGATGCCGAGCGCGGGGAGCTACGCCCGCGACATGGGCATCTGGCACGTGGCTTTTGTCGCCCCGCAACTGTCCAGCGCTCCGCAGGGCGCCCTGCTGGACTGGGGCAACGCGCAGGGGGGCAACCTGGGCTACACGCTGGTCTTCGGCCTCGCGGCGCTGTTCTTCGTGGCGGGCGTGGTCTTGGTGCGGAACGTGCCCGACCGGGTGCATGAGAGGGCGGCCTGAACCCAACCTTGAGACGGTGCGGCTCCCCCTACAAAGGGGGGAGGGCCATGTGGCAAGGTGCCCCCATGAACCAGAACAACGAGCACCCCACCCGCGAGGAGACGATCAAGGCGATGGCCGCCGTCATGAAGGGCGTTAAGTTCGCCATGCTGACGGTCGAGACTGAAGACGGCCACCTGCAGGCCCACCCCATGACCACCCAGCAGACCGAGTTCGACGGCGACGTGTGGTTTATCGGGGGCAAGGACACCAAGCAGGTCCAGAGCATGATGGTCCGCCCCAACGTGAACGTCAGCTATGCCGACCACAGCGGCGGCAACTACGTCAGCATCAGCGGGCAGGCGGAACTGGTGGAGAACCGCGCCAAGCTCGAAGAGCTGTGGAGCGACTTCTACAAGGCGTACTTCCCCGGCGGCATCGACGACCCCAGCGTGCAGCTCATCAAGATCGAGGCGCAGGGCGGCGAGTACTGGGGCAGCGACGGCAAGCTCAAGAACATGCTCCAGATGGCCCGCGCCGCCGTGACCGGCAAGCCCGCGACCGACCTGGGCACCAACGAGACCGTCGAGTTCTGAGTCCGGGGTCAAGCACAAGAAGAGAGGCGAGGGATGTCCCCGCCTCTTTCTCTTGGTCGCTCCTCAGTCCAGCTTGAGGTCGAAGGTCGGCACGGCGGGTTTGGGGTCTTCGGCAGGCTTGGCCGGGGTTGCGCCGTCCAGCACGAGATCGTCAGCGGCAGCGGTCACGGCCTCCACGGCCGTCTCCTCTGCCACCTCGTCCGGCCCGATGACGATGGTCTGGGCGGGTGGTTCAATGTCCAACTCCTCCGCAGGTACGTCTGTGGCAACTGGTCCGTCCTCGGAGATTTGCGGCGCGTCCTGAGCCTCGGTGCCCAGCGGAGCGGAGGGCGTCGCTGGGTCCTCCACCACGTCCGGCCCGAGTTCGATGGGCTGGGAGGGTGCCTCGATGGTCAGGGGTTCGGCGACCGGCGCCTCCGCATCGGGGGAAGCCGCCTGGGCCGAGGCCACGTCGTCGGCGGTGGTCTCCGGGGATTCCCCACTGGCATCGGCAACCTGGGGAGCGCGGGCGTGGGCGTGGAAGGTCAGGGACGGGGCAGGCTGGACTGTGACCTGCATGGCTGGGGCCGTTTCGGCGCGGGGAGCCGCCGCAGGAGTGGCTGGAACGCCCTGGGCCGCGCGGCGGGCGGCGATCAGGATCGCGTCGACCTCGTCGGCACTCAGCAGGCCCTTGGCTTGCAGGGTGCTCAGAATCGCCAGCGAGAGCTTGCGGACGTATTCCACCTCGGTGGCGGAGGGGGCGGGCGGAGTGGGTTGCGCGTCGGGCCGCGTCATGGGGGCACCCTAGCGCGTCCGGGTGGACTGTGGCGAGGGGCCGGGCAGACTGTGGGGTCGGCGTCAGCCGGAGGGGGACAGGCTGATCTAGAGTGAGCGGGCATCCGCAGGCGACATGGACACGGCCGCGAGTCAGCTTCTCTGGGCGGTGGTATCGTGTGGCCTGTCTGCAACGGCGAGGCGCGGTTTCTCCCCCTGGGGAGGGCCGGAGCACGGTCCGCCGGGCACGCCGCGGCCCCCGCCCTGCCGCAGGGAGCGCAGGGAAGGCACCAAGGAAGAGGAGGACTGAGGGAATGTACCGAGGAAGAGAAGGGCAGTGGGCGTGGCTGCTTCACCGCCTGTCGGGGCTGGCGATTCTGGCTTACTTCCTGCTGCACGTGGTCAGCATCAGCCTGATCATGTTCGGCGAGGACGTGTATATGGCAGTTCACGAGGCGTATGACCTGTGGCCCTTTCGGGTGGGTCTGATCCTGGTGACGGCGGGAGTGGTTTACCACGCCCTGAACGGCCTGCGCATCATGGTGATGGACTTTACCGGCCGGGGCGTGGCCTACCAGCGCCAGATGTGGTACGGCGTGATGGCCCTGACCCTGCTGGCGACGGCCTACACCACCTGGGTGAATATTCCGCGCATCCTGGGGGGCTACTGATGATTCGCGCACGCACCTTCACCGATGCCCGGCAGCAGTCGCACTCCAACGCCGAGTTGAACTGGTGGATCTTCATGCGCATCAGCGGCCTGATCCTGGTCTTTCTGGTGCTGGGGCATATCTACATGACCTTTATCCAGGTCAGCGAGTCCGACGCCACCTACACGGCGGTGGTCGCCAAGCTCCAGAACCCGGCCTGGAAGTTCTATAACTGGACCATCCTGGCGCTCTCCATGCTGCACGGGGTCAACGGGGCGCGGTATTCCATCGAGGATTACGTGCGCTCGCGGCCCAACCGGGCGTGGGTCAAGACCATTTTCTACACGATCTGCGCGGTGATCTTTACCCTGGGCACCGTCGGACTGTTCTCGATCTAGGGCTTAGAGCATTTGTCCAAATTACGCCGTGAGTGGAACGGCACACCTCACGGCTCCACTTTCCCAAATGCTCGCTTGAACTCTCTCGCTCCGCTCGGTCAAAAAGAAGGTCTCTTTTTGACAAGTGCTTTAAAGGACGGACTATGCACCATCGTTTCGACGTACTGGTGGTGGGGGCGGGCGGCGCAGGACTGATGGCCGCCCTCTACGCCGCCAAGGGAGGCGCCTCGGTCGCCTGCATCACCAAGCTGTACCCGACCCGCTCGCACACCGGGGCCGCGCAGGGGGGCATCGGCGCGGCGCTGGGCAACGTGCAGGAAGACCACTGGGAATGGCACATGTTCGACACCATCAAGGGTGGCGACTATCTGACCGACCAGGACGCCGCCGAGGTGTTCGCCAAGGACATCATCGACGCGGTGTACGAACTCGAGCACATGGGCCTGCCCTTCTCGCGCACGCCCGAGGGCAAGATCGCCCAGCGCAAGTTCGGCGGCCACACCCGCGACTTCGGCAAGGCGGCGGTCGAGCGCTCCTGTTACGCGCAGGACCGCACCGGGCACATGATCCTCCAGACGCTGTTTCAGCAGAACGTCAAGGAGGGCACCACCTTCTACAACGAGTTCCACGTCACCGACCTGATCATCGAGGAGGGGCGCTGCCGGGGCGTCGTGGCCTACCACTACGCGACCGGGGAGATCCACACCTTCCACGCGAAGGCGGTCGTGCTCGCGGCGGGCGGCTACGGGCGCATCTTCAAGATCACGTCCAATGCGCTGACGCTGACGGGCGACCTGATGAGCATCTACTACCGCAAGGGCCTGCCGCTGGAGGACATGGAGTTCTACCAGTTCCACCCCACCGGCCTCGCCAAGCTGGGCATTCTGGTCACGGAGGGCATTCGAGGCGAGGGCGGCATCCTGCGCAACGCGGACGGCGAGCGCTTCATGGAACGCTACGCGCCCACCATCAAGGACCTCGCGCCGCGCGACATCGTCTCGCGCTCGATCATCACCGAGATCCGCGAGGGCCGGGGCGTCGGTGCCGACAAGGACGCCGTCCACATCGACCTGACGCACCTCCCGCGCGAGGTGATCGAGGGCAAGCTCGCGGAGATCACCGACCTCGCCCGCACCTACCTGGGGCAGGACCCGGTCAAGGACCTCGTGGCGATTCAGCCCACGGCGCACTACGCGATGGGCGGCATCCCGACCGACATCAACGGGCTGTGCCTCAGTGACGGCGCGGGCGGCAGCATCGAGGGGCTGTACGCGGCGGGCGAGCAGGCCTGCGTCAGCTTGCACGGGGCCAACCGCCTGGGCACCAACTCGCTCGGGGACCTGATCGTGTTCGGCCGCCGTGCCGGGACCGCCGCCGCGCAGTACGCCCGGCAGGTCGAGTACGCGGAGATGCCCGCGAACGTCGAGCGCGAGAGCGTGGCGGTGCTCGAGGACCTGCGGGCCGCGAGCGGCAAGGAGAACGCCGCCGTCATTCGCCGCGAGCTGCAAGAGTCGATGATGAACAACGTCGGCATCTTCCGCAACGGGCCGGACATGGCGCGGCAGGTCGAGATCATCAAGGACCTCAAGGACCGCTACCGCCACGTGAGCGTGTCGGACCCCGGCCGCCGGTACAACAGTGAGCTGATCGAGGCGATGGAACTCGGCTTTATGCTCGACTGCGCCGAGGCCATGACCGCCAGTGCGCTGAACCGCACCGAGTCGCGCGGCGCCCACGACCGCGAGGACTACCGCGAGCGCGACGACGCCAACTGGCTCAAGCACACCATGGCCTACAAGAACCTGAACAAGCCCGGCGACGTGGTGATCGGCTACAAGGACGTGGCCCTCAAGGGGTACACCCACGCCTTCGAGCCGAAAGCCCGCGTGTACTAAGTGGGGCGGGGAAGGGGCCTCCCGGTCTCCCCTCCTCCCCACCCCAGAGGAACCGACATGGCAGAACAGCACATCACCAAAAACACGTCCACCACGCCCCCCATGCGCGTGAATGTCAAGATTCTGCGCTTCAACCCCGAGACCGACAAAAAGCCCCACTGGGAGACCTACCCGGTGGAGGCGCAGCCCAGCGACCGCGTGCTGGACGTGCTGAACTACATCAAGTGGTATGTCGAGCCGACGCTGACCTTCCGGCGCTCGTGCGGGCACGGCATCTGCGGCAGTGACGCGATGATGATCGCGGGCCGCAACCGCCTGGCGTGCAAGGCGCTGCTGCGCGACGTGGTCAAGGACGGCGGCACCCTGACCGTCGAGCCGATCCGGGGCCTGAAGGTCGAGAAGGACCTGCTGGTCGACATGGACCCCTTCTTCGACTCGTACCGGGCGATCATGCCCTACTTCATCAACGAGTCGCCGCCTCCAGCCGGGGAGCGTATCCAATCGCCCGAGCAGGCCGACCGGATGCAGCACTCCAGCAACTGCATCCTCTGCGCGTGCTGCACCACCTCCTGCCCGATCTTCTGGGTGAACGGCTCGTACCTCGGCCCGGCGGCCATCGTGCAGGCGCACCGCTTCATCTTCGACAGCCGCGACGAGGCCACCAACCAGCGCCTGAACATCATGAACCAGAACACGGGCGTCTGGCGCTGCCGCACCGCCTACAACTGCACCGAGGCGTGCCCCCGCGACATCCCGATCACCACCATCATCGAGGAGGTCAAGCGGGCGGTGATGTACCAGCAGTCGTAAAGCCCCACACGCGAGAAGCAGAGGCCACCAGACCTCTGCTTCTTTTTTTGCTCCTCGACGCTCAGAACTGCATGACGTACCGCACCCCGGCCTCGTCCCGGCACTCGCCGAAGCCGCGCCCCGCGTCGTCCACGGTGAGGGTGCAGGCCAGGGTACGAGGCGCCGGGCCAGCGGTGCGGGCGATCAGGCTGCCCGCGCGGAGGGTGCCCTGGGGCTGCGGGGCGGGGCCGAGGCGGGCGCCCCAACCGAAGGTGGAGCCGCCCGTCCCCGCCGTGCCACCCACCGCCACGCTGAGGGTGAGGGGCGCGGGCGCTCCGGCAACGGTACCGTCCAGCACCGTCACGCGGCCCGTGTAGGTTTGCCCGCCGATGCTGAGGGTCACGTTGTCCGGCCCCGCTGTGGGCAGGCTGGGGCGCAGGCTGCCCGCCGCGAACGTCACGGTGCCCTCCTGCCCGGTGGCGGCATTGACAACCCGGCCCGGCGCCGCCGCCGTGAACGTGGGGGCACACGAGGCCAGCAGCGCGGCGAGGGCCACGGCAGCAAACTGTTTCATGGCCCCAGCGTAGTCGGGCGCGGCGGGGCTTTGGTGACCGCCGCCACACCCAGCTCACCGTTCTGCGAAGTCGTGGACGAAGCGGACCTGCGCCTCCGTTTCAATGGCCCCCTTGCGGGCCTCGCGCACGCGGAGGATGGCCTGCTCGGGCGGCATCCCCGCGCGGACGAGCAGGCAGGCAGCGACCAGCCCCGCCCTGCCCAATCCCCCCCGGCAATGCAGGACGACCGCGCGGCCGTCGAGCAGGTGGTCCATCAGCTCATCCAGAAAGGAGCCGAATGTATCGAGGTCGCGCGGCACGTCCACGTCGCGGATCGGGCAGCCCACCAGCGTCAGCCCGCGCCCCGCGACCCGCTCGTGGTAGTCGGGGATGCCCAGCAGCTCGAACTCGTGGTCTTCCAGCAGGGGCGCGATGACGCTCACGCCCTCCTGCGCGAGGCGGGTCAAGTCGGCGTCCAGGTCGCGCTCGTGGGTCACGCCGGGCTGGTACAGGCTCTCACCCTTCTTGCCGGGAGCGATGGTCAGGCCAAGGCGACCCGGCCACAGGCCCGTGTCTACCCAGTCCACCCGCAGTGGGGAGGTGGTGCTGGTCATGCCCCGGCCTCTTCCCGGAGCCAGCGGGCTGCGTCGAGCGCGTGATAGGTGATGATCGCGTCGGCCCCGGCGCGGCGCATCCCGGTCAGGGTTTCGAGCACGGTGCGGCGCTCGTCCATGTACCCGGCCTGGGCCGCCGCCTTGATCAGCGAATACTCGCCGCTGACGTTGTAGGCGACCAGGGGCAGGTCAAAGTTCTCGCGCAGCGCCCGCAGCATGTCGAGGTAGGCCAGCGCGGGCTTGACCATCAGGAAGTCGGCGCCCTGTTCGGCGTCCAGCCGGGCTTCCCGCAGGGCCTCGCGCTCGCTGCCCGCCGGGTCCATCTGGTAGGAGGCGCGGTTGCCCACACTGGGGGCGCTCCCCGCCGCGTCGCGGAAGGGACCGTAGTAGGCGCTGGCGTACTTCACCGCGTAGGCCATGACAGGCACGTGGTCAAAGCCCGCCGCGTCCAGCGCCGCCCGAATCGCGCCGACCTGTCCGTCCATCATCGCGCTGGGAGCCACGACATCGGCCCCAGCGCGGGCCTGTGAGACGGCGGTGCGGGCGAGGAGTTCCAGCGCGGCGTCGTTGTCCACCGTCCAGTCGCCCTCCCCCGTCTGGCACAGCGGCCCGCAGTGGCCGTGGTCGGTGTACTCACACAGGCAGGTGTCGGTGACCACGGTCACGCCCGGCACCCCCGCCTTGATCGCCGCCGCCGCCCGCTGAATCACGCCGCCCTCGGCGTAGGCCCCGCTGCCCTGGGGGTCTTTCTGGGAGGGGATGCCGAAGAGGATCACGCTGAGGATGCCCAGTTCCAGCGCCTCCTGCGCCTGGGCGACCGCCCCCGCGACCGAGTGGCGGCTCACGCCCGGCATGGTGGCGATGGGGGTCTCGCCGTCTTCCTCGTGGACGAAGATGGGGTGGATGAAATGGCGGGCCGAGAGGCTCACCTCGCGGGTCAGGGCACGCAGGCCAGCGCTGCGGCGCAGGCGACGGGGACGCTCCAGCATGGGAGGCAGGCTAGCGCAGCGGGGGCCGCAGGAATGGAAGGCAGGCGCCGCCGGTCAGACGACGAAGGCCCGCACCCCCCGCCCCAGGCATGCCCGCAGCAGATTCTGCCGGGTCCGGGCGACGACCTCCGGGTCGGGGTGGGCGACCGCGATGACCACGCGGGAGCGGCCCGCCGCGTCCTGACCGCGTTCCAGGCTCAGACGGGCACCGCCCGGCACGTCTAGCAGGGCGGCGAGGGTCGCCTCGTCGGGCGGCTGCGGCAGGGTGACGTACTCTCGGCCCTCTCCCCCACCCGTCATCCGGCGTGGCCGAGGCGGTCGGCGGCCTCCCGCGCGGCTTCCTCGCCCCAGACGTGGGCGGCCACGGCAAGGGCGGCGTGGAGGGCAGGCAGGCCGGAGGGGGTCGTCGTGAGGAGGCCGTCGGTCACGACCTCGCCGGGGCGTACATCGGCGGGCGCGTAGCCCCAGAGCGTGTCCGCGAGGTCGGCGGGGCCACCCACCACCCGGCCCGCCAGGGTGCCCGCCATGCCGGGAAGCAGGAGACCGCCCCCGCTCGCGCCCGTGGGCAGCGCCGCGTGCCTGGCGAGAAACTCGCGCAGCAGGGGGTCGCGGGCCGCCTTCGCCGCGCCGGGGCCGCCGGGAATCAGGAGGGCGGCGGGTTCGGGCAGCGCGGCGTACAGGACATGCGGCGTGCTCACCAGCCCCCCGGCGGTCACGATGCTCGCCCGCGAGCGGCTCACCGTGCGGGCCCGGCCCTCGCCCCCGCACAGGCGGCAGACGGCGACCATGATGCCGAGTTCCAGCTCACTGACCCCGGCGTAGACGGGGATGGCGACGACGGGGCCTTCGGGCGCCGTTCCCTCCGGAGCAGGAACCTCGGTCATGGCCGCAGCCGCTCCACCCGGTAGCCTCGGCGGGCGTGGGGCGGGCCGACCTCGCCCTGTGCCAGCAGCCGGTCGGCGGCTTCGGCGGACAGGCGCTCCACCCGCAGCAGGTAGCCGCGCAGCGTCTCGGGGGCGTCGAAACGGCGGGGGTGGGGGTCGCCCTCCACCCGGAGGTCGAGCCAGTCGGGACCGTGGGGCTCGGCGGTCATAGCTCGCGCAGGTCCTCCCACAGTTGCCAGCCCACGCCGGGCGGGGTCGCGTCCAGCAGCGGGTTCAGGGCGTGGCTGGCGGCCTCGGCGTGGGCGTGCAGGGCGTCCGAGCCCGGTTTCTCGTCGTACAGGCGCAGCACGGTGAACTGGTAGAAGGTCTGGGTGGCAGTCGGCTCGCCGTTCTCGAAAAAGGCGAAGGGCGGCTGCACCGCGTCCCACAGCACGTGCGCGTCGTCGAGGTCGTGGGTCAGGAACTGTTCGAGGTCCACGTCCAGGCTCTCGGGGTGCCACAGGTAGCCTTGCAGCAGGCGCACGGCGGCGCGGCCGTTCCCGGCCGAGGCACTGGACTCTTCGGGAGAGGTCATCAGGGGGCAGCATACCCGCTGGCCCCGGCCGCCATTCCCGCAGCGGGGTTCTGCTTTGTTAATGGGAGAGACTCCTCTTCCTGCCCATCACGGCCGCCCTCGTGATTTTGCCCGTCCGTCTGGGACAGAGCGACCTCTACACTTTCCCGCCCCCCGTCTGTACCGGAGCTGTCTCCAGCAGCACCAGCGCGTCGCGCACCCGCCACGGCCCCGGCTCCCAGCCGGGATGCAGCGCCCGCAAGACGGCCTCCGGGTGGGGGTGCTGCCCCTCCAGCGCCCGCCCCGCCTCACGCCACACGCCGGGGCAAAAGGGGGCCAGGGCGGGGTCAGCGGCGAGTGCCCCGCGCAGCCAGCGCAGGGTGGGGAGGCCGTCCCGGATGGTCGCTCGGGCCTCCAGCGCCAGCAGGCCCGCCGTCAGGCCGGGGTCGGCGTCGGGGGGGCCGGGGGGGCCGGGCAGCCCGGTCTGAACACGGCGCAGCAGCGCGTGGGCGCGGTTGATATGCCCCAGCGCTTCTTCCTCGCGGCCCGCCCGCAGCAGCGCCTCGGCGTGGAGGGCGTGGGCCTGTGCCCCCGCGTAGGGGTGGTCGGTCAGGTCCAGCGCCCGCCCGGTGAATTCCAGCGCCCGCCGGGGGTCGGGGTCGGCCAGAGCGCGGCTGAGCCACTGGTCAAAGCGCAGCACCTCCTCCCGGTCGCCGGAGGCAGCGGGGGCCGCGAGGAGATGGTCGAGCAGGGCACGGGCGTGGGCGAGGTCGGGGTGGTCGGTGGCTGGCCCGGCGAAGGGCTGGAGGTAGGGCAGTCCCACCCCCCGTGTCAGGTAGGCCAGCGCGACCCGGTAGTCGGTGCGGCGGGTGCGGTAGGCGGCCTCCGGGCGGCGCGGGCCGGGGCGGGCGAGCAGGCGACGGGCGGCGGCCGCGAGGGCGAGCGCCTCGTCCGGACGGGCCAAGGCGAGCAGCAGCGGCACCCCCTCGCTGAGTAGCCGGGCGCGGGGCACAGCGTCGCCGTCCCAGGACCCGTCAGGGAGCAGGGCCAGCGCCGAGCGCCAGCGCTCCAGGCCCTCGGCGGGGCGGCCCAACCTCCGCAGGGCGGTCGCCGCGCGGGCCAGGGCGCGGGCCTGCTCCTCGGCGCTCCCACCCGCCGCTTCCAGCCGCCCGGCCGCCTCGGTCAGGGCCTCCAGCGCCCCGTGGGGCTGGCCCAGGCGCAGCCGCAGGTCGCCCTCCTGGTAGCGGGCGCGGGCGGAGAGCAGCGGGCTGGCCTCGGGCACCCCGCGCAGGCCGCGCAGCGCCGCCTCCCAGTCGCCCCGGTCCTTGGCGACGAGGCCGCGCCACAGCTCCGCCCGCGCTCCCCCCGCCGCCGTGCGCGGGTCGGTGACGGCGCGGGTGGCCGCCGCCAGGTCGCCGCGCCAGCGGGCCAGCGCCGCCTCCACGAGCAGGGCGTCCGCCTGCGCCGCCGCCTGCCAGGGGTCGGGGGGACCGGCGAGGGCCGAGCACAAGTCGGGGTGGTGCAAGCCCGCCTCGGCCGCCTCGAAGTTGCCCGCGTCCACGCTGCTTTCTGCCAGTTTGACCCGCGCCCACGCCCGCACCGCCGCCCGCCCGGATTCGAGCAGGGTGAAGAGGGCGTCGCGGGCACCCGGATCGTCGTACTCGCCGCGTCCGGCGTGGTGGGCGGCGACCGCGCGGGCCAGCGCTTCCCGCACCTCGCCCGCTGCGCCCCGGCGCACGCGCGGCCACAGGGGCGGGAGGTGCCGCGTCTCGTCGGGATGGGCCGCGAGCCAGCGGGCGAGGGCCTCCCACTCCCCCAGCCCCGCGAAAGCGGTCAGCCGTGCCCCGGCGAGGGCCGGGTGGGGCGGCGCAGCGGTCAGGCGACGGCGGGCCGCGTCCTGCTCGGCGGCGGGCACCCCGGCGAGGGCGGCGGCGAGGGCCGGGGCCGGGGTCCACCCCTGCGGGTGCGGATGCAGCAGGGCGCGGGCATGGGGGGGCAGGGCCGTCACCTCGTTTCCCAGCGCCGCCGCAAGAGGCTCGGGGCACAGAATGTCGCCTTCCAGCGCCGACACCGCCGCCGCCAGCCGCCGCACGTCGGGGTCGGCGAGGAGGCGGGCGGGGGGGCCGCCGGGTCCGGCTCGCCCCCCGCCGCCAGCAACGCGAGGCGGTCGAGGTGCCGCCCCGTTTCGCGCACGAGCGCATCCGCCCGTTCGCGAGACACCCCCAGACGCGCCATCAGGTAGGCCCGCGCCTCGGCGGGGGTGGGGGGCCGCAGGTCGATGACCTCGGCGACGCCGGGAGGCAACCCCGCCGCGTCCTCCAGCGCGAGCAGCACCGCCACACCGGGCGGCGCGAGGCGCAGCAGGTGCTCGGCCGCCCACGCCGCCGGGGTCAGGGGGCCGTCGGGCGAGCGGGGCGGCTCTCCCCCGAAGCGCACGTCCGACGTGACCCGCGCGAGCAGCACGCCCGGCACGGGGGGGAGGGCGCGGCGGGCTGCCTCCGCTTGCGCCGCCGCCTGCCCCGCCCAGGAGGTGCCCGCCGGGGTCAGACGCAGAGTGTCGGCCACGTCGCCGTCCAGCCCCAGCCGCCGCACGCTCAGGCCCGGCACCTCCTCCAGCGCCCGCTCCAGGTGGTCGAGCAGCACCGTCTTGCCTGCGCCGGGCCGCCCGGTCACGATCAGCCGGGGCGAGCGCCCGGCCCGCACCCCGGCCAGAAACTGCTTGTAGGCGCGTTTCTTGGCGCGGCCCAGCAGTTCGAGTTCGGGGGGCAGCGGAGCGGGCGGGGCCGGGTCGGGGGCAGCGACCTCCAGCGGGCGGCCCGCCTCCCGCGCGAGGTCGGCCAGGATGCCGCGCAGCAGTGCCTTGTCGCGCGGGGTGCCCACGTCGCGGTAGACGATGTTGCGCACCGACGCCGGGTTGCCGCCCCGCTCGCGCAGCTCGGCCTCCAGCCAGCGCAGGCTGCCGCGCACGCCCCGGCCCGGCTCCTGCTGGGGGGGCAGGTGCACGCGCAACTCGGCCAGGGCTGCCTTCCAATCCACGGTGGGGCGAGCCTAGAGCATTTGCCATGGAGGTGCCGCCGCAGGTGCTGTCCACGCCCCCCGGTTCCTGACGGGGCGGGTCAGATTCTGCGCGGGCGCCTGTGTATACTCGGTCCAGTTTTCCCACAGTTCAGACCCCAGGAGGAACCCCCATGTCCCAGAAGTTTGCCGTGCCTGCCCTCGTGACCCTCGCCCTTGCCGCTGCCGGAAGCGCCTCCGCGCAGTCGCTCGCCGCCGCGCAGTCCCTGTACGACCAGGGCAAGTGGCAGGAGGCCGCCAGCGCCGCCGCCGCCCTCAAGACCAGCGCGGGCTACGCCCTGGCGGCCGAGTCCACCACTGCGGGCGCGGGCCTGAGCGCCGAGAGCGCCAAGAAGGGCCTGTTCCAGAAGGCGCAGGACTACGCCCGTCAGGCGATCAGCGCCGACAAGAACAACCCCGACGCCTACTTTGAACTCGCCCGCGCCCAGGGCCGCCTCGCGCAGTACAGCGGCATCCTGAACAGCCTCGGGCTGGCGGGCGATATGAAGAAGAACCTCGACACCGCGATCAAGCTCAGGCCCAATATGGCCTCCGCCTACGTGGCGCTGGGGCTGTGGCACGCCAACCTCGTGTCCAAGGGCACCGTGGCGACCCTGGCGACGGGCGCCAAGCGCAACCAGATCAACCCCAACTTCGAAAAGGCCATCGCGCTGGAGCCGAACAAGGCCATTCACCGCATCGAGTACGCCAACGCGCTGATTCTGCAGGGCAACAAGGCGGCGGCCCGCACCCAGCTTGAAAAGGCCGTGACCCTGCCCGCCGACACCTTCTGGGAAAAGCGCGATCTGGAGCAGGCGCGGAAGACGCTGGCCGGGCTGTAAACCGTCAGCAACGTCGAAGAGTCCCAGCCTCGGCTGGGGCTTTTTGTTGCCGGTCAGCCTCCCAGGAGCGCCACCGCCCCCGGCAGCACCTCCACGCGCACCCCCGTCGCGCGGCCCACCACGTCGCCGTCAAGGTGCAGCCAGGTCGGCTGCGCCCAGGCCAGCTCGGCCACCCGGCCTGCCTGGTGGTGCACGCCGGGGTCACCCAGGTGACGGCCCGGCAGTACCAGCGCCATCAGCCGCAGCACCTGCCGCCGCCCCAGCGGACCGCTGACGACCACGTTGAGGAGGCCGTCGCGTGGGTCAGACTCGGGACTGATGTGAAACCCGCCCCCGTAGCGCGTGCCGTTCATGGCGGCGGCGAGGATGCTGGGGCCGGCATACAACGGCTTGCCGTCCACGTCCGCCGTGACGGGGGTGAGGGTGAGGTGACGCAGGGTGGTCAGCGCGGCCCAGGCGTAGCGCCCCAGCCCCGGCAGCCACGCGGGGGCGTCGGGGAGCCGGGCGGTGAGCTGAGCGTCGAAGCCCATGCCCAGGCCGTTGAGCAGCAGCCGCGTCTCGCCCGCACGGTCGCCTCCCTGCAAGGATACCCGCAGGGCATCCACCGGCCGGGGCGACCCCGCGAGCCGCGAGAGGGCCGCCCGGAAGTCCCCCGGCTTGAGGCCCAGCATCCCCGCGAAGTCGTTCCCGGTGCCCAGCGGAATGACGCCCAGGGGCCGCCCGGTCCCCACCAGCGCGGGCAGTAGCGCCCCCACCGTGCCGTCGCCGCCCACCGCGAGCACCGCCACGCCGGGGGGCAGCGCCTGCACCCGCGCCAGCGCCGCCGGACCGCTCGCCTCCTGAATCACCTCGTACTCCAGCCCACGCACCCGCAACTCGGCTTCCAACCGGGGCCAGGTGCGCCCGGCCAGGCCCCGCCCGGCGGTGGGGTTGAGGACGACGGCATAGGAACGGGCGAGTGGGGCCAACGGGGAAGGTGCCTGGGTCACGTTAGGGGCAGGATAGAGTCGCCAGCGGTCCGCCGTCAGCAGGAGACGTGGGCCGACTTGGCTGCTACGCCCAGTCTTCCGGCCGCTGGGCCAGCCCGAAGTGCCACGCCACCGCCGCCGCGATGCGCCGCGCCGCGTGTCCGTCCCCGTAGGGATTGCGGGCCGAACGCATCCGGGCGAGTTCGGCCTCGTCGGAGAGCAGGCGGCCCAGCACCGCGCGGAGGTTCTGGGGATCGTTCCCGGCGAGGGTCAGCACACCCGCCTCCAGCCCCTCGGGGCGCTCGGTGACGTTGCGCAGGACCGCCACGGGGACGCCCAGCGCCGCGCCCTCCTCCTGCAAGCCCCCGGAGTCGGTCGCCAGCAGCGCCGAGGCCGCCATCAAGGGAGCCATCTGCGCGTAGTCGAGCGGGTCGGTGAGTTCGAAGTTGGGCAGCCCCGACAGCGCCGGGCGCACCGCCTCCTGCACCGCCGGATTGAGGTGAACCGGGTAGACGAAATGGGTGTCGGGGTGGGCGCGGGCCACGTCCGCGAGGGCCTCGGCCATCTCGCGCATCACCGGCAGGTTTTCGCGGCGGTGCATGGTGACGGTCACCAGCCGCCCACCCGCGTCCAGTTTCGCCTGCCACTCGGGGCGCAGCGGCACCCGCCCGGCGACCTCGCGCACCGCGTCCACGGCGGTCTGTCCGGTCACGAAGAGGCCCAGCTCTCCCTTGCCCTCCCGGCGCAGGTTCGCCGCGCTGCCGGGGGTGGGCGCGAAGTCGAGGTCGCTGAGCACCCCGGTCAGGCGGCGGTTGGCCTCCTCCGGAAAGGGTTCGCGCATGCTGCCGCTGCGGAGCCCCGCCTCCACGTGTCCCACCGGAATCCCCTCGTAAAAGGCGCTGAGGGCCACGCAAAAGGACGTGGTGGTGTCCCCGTGCACCAGCACCATGTCCGCCCCCATGTCCCGCAGCTTTCGCCCCGCCTGCGGCACGATGCGCCCGGTCAGGTCGGCCAGCGTCTGGCGGTCGGTCATGACCTGCAGGTCCTCGTCGGGGGTCAGGCCGAAGACGGCGAGCGCCTCGTCGAGCATCTGCCGCTGCTGCCCGGTCGAGAGGATTCGCGGCGTCAGGCCAGGCTGCGCGGCGATGGCCGAGTACACCGGGGCCATCTTGGTGGCTTCCGGGCGGGTGCCGAAGGCGAGGACGATGCGCTTGGGGGCGGGGTCAGTCATGGAGGCTCCAGGGGTCAAGACAGCGCCCCGGCAGGGGCGGGGCGAGAGGGGAACTTAGCGGTGGTCGCCCGAGGGGGCGGGAGGCACCGGACGGACCGCTTCACGGCCGTGCGCCCGCACCCGGCGGTGCGCGACGAACCACAGACAGAAGGCACAGGCGGCCACGGTCCCCGCGATGGCGGCGAGGGGCACCCCCTGCGCCAGCATCCCGATCACGCCGCACCACAGGGCGACGATCCACAGGATCACGGCGGTGCGCCGGGCCGACGACGTGCGGGCCAGCACCCGGTGATGGATGTGGGTCTTGTCGGGGTGCCCGAGCGGATTGCGGATGCCCCGCGCCAGCCGCCCGATCACGACCTGCGTGGTGTCGAGGATGGGCAGCGCCATCACCAGCAGCGGCACCAGCAGACTGGCCCCCGCACTGAATTTCAGGGTTCCCAGCAGGCTCACGGCGGCGAGCGTGTAACCGAACAGGTACGCTCCCGCGTCGCCCATGATGATCCGGCTGGGGTTGAAGTTGTGCCGCAGGTAGCCCAGCGCGGCCCCCGCCAGCCCTGCGAGCAGCACGACCGCCGCCGCCCGGTCCGGAAACTGCGCCGCCGTGACGAGCAGCACCATGCTCGTCACGAAGCCCACGCCGCCCACCACGCCGTCCACCCCGTCCATCAGGTTGACGGCGTTCGTCAGGCCCACCACCCACAAGATGGTGAGCGCCACGCTGAGCGGCCCGTTCACCCCGTCCGGCAACGTGGGCAGGAAGGGAATCGCGTTGAAGTCCAGCGTCAGCCCGTTGACCACCAGCAGCACCGCCGAGAGCGCCTGCACGATCAGCCGGAACAGGGGCGAGAGGCCGAACTGATCGTCGATAAAGCCGGTCAGCACCAGCACCGACGCCCCCAGCAGGATCGCCAGCACCTGAATATTGACCTGCTCGATCACGATGGGCCGCAGCGCCCACGCCACGACCACGCTGACCAGAAAGCCCGCGAAAATCGCCAGCCCACCTGCGTTGGGCAGCGGCTCCTTGTTGAGCCGCCGCTCGTTGGGTTGGTCCGCCCAGCCCACCTTGATGGCGAACTCGCGCACGCGCGGGATAAACCGCCAGGTAAAGAGCCACGCGGTCAGAAAGGTGAGCAGCACGCTCAGAAAGCCGCGCCCGGTGGGGTTGGCGATCCCCAGGGCGGCGGCGAGGTCCCTCAAGAAATCCATAAGCTGATGGGATTGTACGGGTCAGGCATGAGGAAGGCGACCGACGAAAGGTGCAGCCTGCCCTCCTCCCGCGTCTCCCCTACTTCGTCCCGTAAATGCGGTCGCCCGCGTCGCCCAGCCCCGGCACGATGTAGCCGTGGTCGTTGAGGCGCTCGTCCACGGCAGCGACCACGATCTCCACGTCGGGGTGATCGCGCTCGATAACGGCGACGCCCTCGGGGGCCGCGAGGATGCACATCAGCTTGATGCTCTGGGCGCCCGCCGCCTTGAGCGCCGTGATCGCCGCGCTCGCACTGCCGCCCGTGGCGAGCATGGGGTCAGTCAGGAAGACACGGCGCTCGGCGATGTCGGCGGGGAGCTTGTTGTAGTAGGCGACGGGTTGCAGCGTTCCAGGGTCGCGGTACATCCCGATATGCCCCACCTTGGCGGCGGGCACGAGGTTCACGATCGCGTCCGTCATGACCAGTCCGGCCCGCAGGATGGCGACGAGGGCGAGCTTCTTCCCGCTGAGCATCGGGAACTCGCCTTCCTCGATGGGGGTCTGGAGGCGGGTGGGCGTCATCTCCAGGTCGCGCATCGCCTCGTAGGCGAGCAGCATGGACACCTCGGCGGCGAGTTCGCGGAACTCCTTGACGCCGGTGTGCACGTCGCGCATCAGGGAGAGTTTGTGCTGGATGAGGGGATGGGTGACGGCCGTGAGCATGGCCCCACGATACCCGCCCGGCGGTAGCTGCCCCAGACCTATCCCGGCAACCGCGCCAGCACATGCCGCGCCAGCCGCTCCTTGACCGGCCGCTGGCGGTCGAACTCGTAGGGTTCGTTCATCAGGAACCAGTACAGGTCGTGCAGGTAGGTGTGCGCGAGGTACGCCCGCAGCCGGGTCAGGGTGGCGGGGGCGTGGTCGGGCAGGAGGGTCAGCGCCGCGTTCAGGCTCTCTCCCGGCGGCAGGAGGTCGAGGGTGCCCGTCTTGAGCAGGGCGAGGTCGCGCAGGGGGTCGTCCCAGCCTGCCTTCGTCCAGTCGATGACAAGGACTTCACGGCTAGCCCCGTCCGCCGGAACGGGCGGCGTGATCAGGATGTTGTCGTGCCACAGGTCGAGGTGGCAGAACGAGGCGGGCTGGTCCAGCAGCCCACGCTCCAGCGGTTCCTCGACCGCGTCGAAGAGGTCGTCGAGGGGATAGGCTGCCAGCGCCGAGCGGAAGCGCCGCAGCCGCTCGCGCACCCGGCGCAGGTCCACCTGCCCCGCCCGCTCCTGGTGCAGCGCCCGCAGAATCTCGCGCAACCTCGGCAGCGCGGCGGGAACGTCGGCGGCGGTGAGGGGACGCCCCGGAAAGCGGCGCAGGATCAGGGCCTCAACCCCGTCGGCCTCGACCGCGTCCACCACCCAGGCCCCCAGGTCGGCGCGGCGCATGTTTCCGGCCTCCAGGCGATGCTCGCCGCGCTGGGTGCGGTACACCTTGACGACCACGTCGCCGCCCGCCGCCGCGTACACCCGGCTCTGCATCCCCGCGTCCATCGGGGTCAGGGGACCGAAGCGGGCTTCCAGCACGGGGAAACGGTGGGATGGCAGGCCGCCCAGGGTCACGCGGGCATCATAGCGGGGCCGCGCCGGGCCGGGCGGGACCGTGGCCCCGCGTGACCGGGGACGTTCAGGCCTCCGCGCCCGCCGGGACGGGGGGCAACCCGGCGAGCAGCTCCACGAGCTGTGGGTCGAGAGCCTTGCCCGCCTGCGCCTGCACGGCGGCCAGATTCCCGTCCGCGTGGGCCGAGGCGTTCGCCACCGCGAGGATGCGGGCATACAGCGGAATGTCCTCGCCCGCCAGTCCGTCCGGCTCGCCCGACCCGTCCCAGCGCTCGTGGTGGTGCCGGATGGCCCGCTGCGCCTCCGCGAGGTGCGGAACGCTGTGCAGGAAGTTGGCCCCGACCTGCGCGTGCCCCGGCTCGCCGTGAATCTTGCCGAGGTCGTGCAGCAGCGCGGCGTACCACAGCTCCTCGCGCTCACGGGGCGACAGGCCCGCCGCCTCCCCCAGCCGCGCCGCCGTCTGCGCGACCGTTTGCCCATGCCCCAGCGCGTCGAACTCCAGGCTTTCCACGGCCTCGACCACGGCCGAGGCAATCTGGCGGGCCGTCTGCCGCCACTCGCGGCGGCTTTCCATCACGGCGACGAGCGGGGCGACCGCCCCTGCCCAGGAAGTGACTGCCGACTGCGCGGCCGGACTGAGGGACGTGCCCGCCGGACAGTCCAGCACCAGCGCCCCCAGCGTCCGCCCGTGATCGGTCAGCGGCACCACGAAGGTCAGCGGCGCCTGCCGCGCTCCTGCCGCCTCCAGCCGGGCCAGGGCCTCCGGGGGGTTGGCCGCGTAGAGGTCGCGGTCCTGGAGGAGCTGGGGACGGCCACCCGCCGTCACCCACGGCCCTTCCAGCGTGGTGCCCACCAGGGTGCGGGGGTAGCCGTGGGCAGCCGCGACGGGGGCGGCCCCACGGCCCAGCACCGCGTAGCCCCTCACCTCACCGCCCAGCAGCGTCGCGGCGTGGGCCAGTGCCCCTTCCAGCACACTCGCCGCACTCGGCCGTGCGAGCAGGCTCGCGAGCAGGGCGGTCGCGTCGGCGGGGGCGCTGCCGAGGGCCGGGGAGGGCGTGACAGGAGCAGCCTCGGACCCGGAGGGAGGCTGCGGCGGACGGGGGCGCCTGAACACGTTGTGCGGAGTATACCCGCGCTACCCTGCCCCGGTGACGCGCCCCCCCACCCGGACCCCGCCCCCCCCAGCCCGTTTTAGCCGGGTCACGGCGGCCGTCGAACGTGGCTACGCCCGCTACGCGCGGCAGGCAGAGGGTTGGCTGACCCGCTACCGGGAGCGCGGCGGACACGTCTACTGCGGGGCCGGGTGCTTCGCGTGCTGCAACATGCCCATCCGGGTAAGTCTGGCCGAGGCGCTCGTTACCGCGACCGCGCTCGATGAGGAAACGGCGGCCCGTGTGGAGGCGCACGCCCGCCAGGTCCTGCACAACGCCCGCACCGCTCCCGACGAGGAAACCTACGTGGAGCGCCACCGCCGCGAGGTGGGGTTTTGCCCGCTGCTCGACCGCCAGACGGGGGGGTGCAGCCAGTACGCCGCCCGCCCCACCCGCTGCCGCGACACTTTCAGTGCGCTGCCCGCCCGCTACTGCGCTGCCGGAACCTGGGAGACCCTGACCCGCCGCGAGAAGGCCGACTACGCCCGCGAGGTCGCCCGCACCCCCGGCACCGACGGCGAACTGCATTACGTGGCGCCCCTGGAACACCTCTCCGAGCCGATCTGGGCCGCCGCCGCCCGCGCCATGCGCCAGGAGTGGGGCCTGGAGGTCTGGGGCGACTTCTGGACGCTGACCACCCTGGCCCGGCGGGGGGACTTCATGGACCGGGTCGCGCGGGGCGACGCCCGGGGGGCGTGGCAGGCCGCGCGGCGGGCCGGGCTGGCGCATGCAGTGGTGCTGGAGATCGGGTAACCCACAAAAAAACTCCAGCCGGGGCTGGAGTCAAGAATCGCGAGCCGCTCAGGTGCCGGGTGCGAACCGCGTGTGTCCCCGCAGCCGCACCGCCCGGTAGTACGCCTCCGCCGCCGAGAAGCATGCGGGCCGGGCCGCCAGGGCCTTGCGGGCACAGATCGCCCGCAGATTGGCGTAAAAGGCCTCGTCGCTGGCGCGGCGGTTGGCGGCGGTCGGTTCCAGCACCCGCAGGTTGTGGTACGCGAAGTCGTGCACCACGCACGCCGGGGCGAAGTCGTCGCGGTAGCCCAGGCCGAGGCCCCGCGGGGTGCTGCACCCGTTGTTCTGCCAGTCGAGGCCGGGCCACAGCGGTTGAAGGCGGGGCCGCGCCGCCGCGAAGGCTTCCGGCGTGCCCCACCCCAGCCGCTTGACGACCGCCACCGGGTCCTCCTCCCCGTCAGGCACAGGCGGAAAGAGTGCCGGGGCACACGACCCCAGCACTCCGGCCACTAGCACCAGTCCGGCGCGGCGCACAGCGCTTACTTGCGGGCCGCCTCGATCAGGGCGGGCACGATCTGGTTCACGTCGCCCACGATGCCGTAGTCGGCGACCTTGAAGATGGGCGCCTCGGCGTCCTTGTTGATCGCCACGATGTACTTGCTCTTGCCCATGCCCGAGAGGTGCTGCACCGCGCCGCTCACGCCCAGCGCGACGTAGGCCTTGGGCTGCACGGTCTTGCCCGTCTGGCCCACCTGCTCGGCATAGGGCCGCCAGCCCGCGTCCACGACCGCGCGGGTCGCGCCCACGCCCGCCCCGATGCGGTCGGCGAGGCCCTCGACGTACGCCGAGAAGTTCTCGGGGCTGCCCACCCCGCGCCCGCCCGTCACGATCACGTCGGCTTCGGTCAGGGCCACGCGGCTGGACTTCTCCACGCTCTTGCCCGTGACCTCCACGCGGAGAGCCGGGAGGTCGAGTTCCACGTCGTACTGCTCGCCTGCGGCCGCCGCCGCCTGGGCGGGCGCGAAGGAGCCGGGCTTGACCGTCACCACGATGACGGGCGCCTCGGCCTCCACCGTCTCGGTGACCCGGGCGAGGTAGGTGTAGCGCTGCGCTTGCAGGGCCGCGCCGTTCGCCCGCAGCGCGATCGCGTCCTCGAGGTAGGGAGCGTCGAGTTTCACGGCCACGCGCGGCGCGAACTCGCGGCCCGAGCGGCTGCCGCCGATGATGACGGTGTGCGCCTCGCCCTCCTGGGCGATCTGGGCGGTCGCAGCGGCCCACAGCTCGGCGTTGTACTGCGCCAGTGCGGGCAGGTCCGCCACGAGCACCTGATCGGCGACGGCAGCGGCGGCGTTGGCTACGTCGGCGGTGCCGTGACCCAGGACGAGCAGGGTGATGGGGCCTTCGCGGCCCGACTCACGGGCGGCGGTGACCATTTCGAGGGTGGCCTTGGCGAGCTGGCCGCCCGAGTGTTCAGCGACGATCAGGATCATGCGAGCACCTTCCAGTGTTGGAGAGACATGTGGGGTTCCCAGAAAAGCGCAGGGGCCGTCCCCGGAGCGTTAAGCAAGGACTTTCGCTTCGTTGCGCAGGAGTTCGAGGAGCTGTTCGGCAGCCGCCTGCGGGTCCTTGCCGTCGATCATCTTGTTCAATCGGGCGCGGGTCTGGATCTCGCTGCCCACCACGCGCACGGTCGGCGCCGTGCCGTAAGTGTCCAGCGTATCCTTGCGCAGTTCCTTCTTCTTGGCCTTCATGATGTTGGGCAGCGTCGGGTAGCGCGGCTCGTTGAGGCCCTGCTGGGTGGTCACCACGGCGGGCAGGGAGGCGCGGAAGCTCTCGTTGCCGTCGTCCACGTCGTGGCGGCCGGTGAGGGTGTCGCCCTCGACCTTCAGCTCGTTCGTCCAGGTGAGCTGCGGCCAGCCCAGGCGCTCGGCGGTCGCGGCGCCCAGCGCCTGGCTGTCCCAGTCGGCCTCCTGCCCGCCGACGAGGATCAGGCCCGCACCTTCCGCCTGCGCGACTTGGGTCACGACGCGGCTCAGGGCGATGGGGTCGAGCTTCTCGTCGGTCTCGACGTGGATGGCCCGGTCGACGCCCATCGCCAGGGCGGTCCGCAGGGCGTCCTCGACCCGCTTCGGGCCAACCGCCAGCGCCACGATCTCCTCGACGGCGGCGCCGCCCTCGCGCAGACGCAGGGCCTCTTCCACACCGTACTCATCCATGCCGTCGATCACCAGGGTCGCCCCCTCCAGATCGACGTGGCCCCCGCTGATCTTCACGCGGGCCTCCGCGTCGGGCACTTGTCTTACCAGGGTCAGGATCTTCATTTGGCCTCCAGAATAAAGCGGGGTGGCGATTGGCCCTCCCCCTTGCCGCTACAGTTTGCCGTTTGCTGTCCAGGGCAGGTGGACCCGGAAGGGCCTGCCTGCTTCTTGGACTCGGTGCAAGTTTAGCAGGCTGGCTTGGAGGCGCGGAATCCTGCCAAATGCCCCCCGCCCATCTCCTATTCATAAAGCCGCCGTCAAACTCATGAGGGGCGGGACTCATCTTGGTCCCCGAGGCTGCGGAGGATATGAAACAGCTTCTTGCCCTGACCGCTGCCGCCGCCCTTGCTACGGCGGGCGCCCAGACCACCACAACCACTGTGAACGCGATTCCTGCCACGCCCATCAGCACGGGCCTGAGCGGCGTCGAACTCGGCCTGACCGGTGGCTACGCGGGCGGCCTGAGCGGCGAGGTGTTCCTGCACGCGCCGAACGTGGCTGGCCCCTTCGGTGTGAAGGCGGGCGTGGCGTTCACGCGCTCGGACCGGCTCGACGACAACGCGGCCCTCGTCACGTTGGGTGAAGGTGACGCGATCACCCTGGGAGAGTTCAAGGACATTTTCGACGCCACCGAGACGGGCAGCGCGACCGTGTTCAGCCTCGACGGCACCTACGCGCTCGGGCAGGTCGCGCCGGGTCTGAACAGCCTGGTCTATGCAGGCGGACGCTACGGTCTGTTCCAGGGAGCCATCAACTACGAGGGCGAGAGCACGACCTACTCCAGCAGCAACTTCGGCATCGGCGCGGGCCTGATGCTCAGCTACCCGCTCAGCGGCGGCCTGAGCCTCGTGGGTGACCTCGGCGTCGACCAGTTCTTCGGTGGTGCGGTCAACGTGCGGCAGTCGAGCGGTGCGGACACCGACGCGGGCGCGGCCCAGGGCGTCTACCGCCAGCCCGGCACCGTCTTCAAGGCCCGCATCGGCATCAAGACCGGCTTCTAACCCCCACTTCCCTGCGGCCCCTCGTCCCCGGCGGACGGGGGGTCTTGCTGTGGCCGCTCCAGCAGCGCTTCTAACTGGGTGAAGGCCGCCACCACACGCGGGAATCCCAGGTACGGCACGCAGAACAGCAGCGCCTCGCGGACCTCGGCCTCGGTGGCGCCCGCCCGCAGCGCCCCCCGCAGGTGCGTCTTCAGCTCCGGGGGGCTGCCCAGCGAGGCCAGCAGCGCACAGGCGATCAGCTCCTTCGTCCTCAGGTCAAGGCCGGGGCGCTCGTAGACCGTGTCATAGGCGAAGTCGCGGATATACGCCATCAGGTCAGGGTCAAGGCGGGCGAGCCGCGCGAGGATGCGTTCCTCCTGTGCCCCGAAAATCTGGGCGCGGGCGCTGGGCTGGTCGGCAGGGTCGGACATGGCGAGCAGGCTAACAGCGCCGGGGCGGCCCCTCCCCACAGGAAAGGGCCGCCCCACGAACTGGCGTTTACTTCTTGAGCGCCTTGACGACCGCCGAGGTCAGGTCGGTGGCCTGGGTGTTGGCGTACACGACGACACCCGACTGCGCGGCCACGCGGCGGTCGAGGACCACCGTGAAGCCGCTGCCCCGCGCGACCGACGCCACGACCGAGTTCAGGCGGGTCTGGAGCGGCTTGAACTCTTTTGCCAGCCGGGTGCTGTGGCTCTTCTGGGCCGAGGCGAGGCCCTGCTGCGCCTTCTGGTAGGCCTGCACGTCGGCGGCCTTGCGGGTCTTCTGGGCCTGGGCGGCGAGCTTTTGCAGGTTGGTCTGCTTGGCCTTCAGGTCGGCGTCCACCCGCTTTTGCAGGCTGAGGTAGCCCGAGGAGTTGGGCATCGCGGCGACGGCCTGCTGCACGTTCACGAAGCCGACACGCGAGCGGGACTTCTGGGCGTGCGGCACGGTGCTGAGCAGGGCCAGCGGAAGGAGGAGAAGGGCGTAACGCATGGGCACTTCCTTTTGTGGGGGGGGCTTTCGGGAGGCGGGCTTGGGACGGGGGGGCAGCTTCAAGGCGAGACCCCCGCCGGTGCGGGGGCCGTCAGCCTGCGCGGGCAGGGAGCCTCGCTTACTTCAGGGCCTTGACGGCGGCGTCGGTGAGGTCGGTGCCGTTCTCGGCGAAGACCACGAGGCCGCTGGTGGCCGCCACGCGGCGGTCCATCACGATGGAGTAGCCGTTTTGCTTGGCGACGGTGCTGATCGCCGTGTCGGCGGCTTTTTCGGCGGCCGTCACGCGGGCCTGCATGCCCTGAATCTGGGTGTCGTAGGCCTTGGCGCGGGCCTGAAGGGTGCCCACGAGCTGCGTGCGCTTGTCCTTTTCGGCGGCCGAGGCCTGAGCGCCCTTGGCGTCGATGTCACGAATCTGCTTTTCCAGGCCGCTGAGTTCGGTTTCGGCCTTCTTGCGCAGTTCGGTCAGCTCCTTGCCGACCGGCTGGGCGTTCATGATGGTTTGAACGTCCACGAAGCCGACCTTCTGGGGCGTGGTCTGGGCGTGAGGGGCGAGGGAACCCAGGCCGAACGCGGCCACGAGGGCCACGGGAGCGAGCGCCTTGGCGTTAATCTTCATGGGGCGCACGCTAGCACGGCCCTTTCTGAGCGGCATGAAGTTCTGTGCATCCGCCTCACATGGGCAATCAGCGCTGCGTCAGCTTGACAGGGGCTTCCATCCGGCGCCAGGAAAGGTAAGCTGGGTCATGCTTGTCCGCGACTGGATGACGCGTGACCCCATCACGGTCACGCCCGATACGCCTGTGATGGACGCCCTGCGGATTCTCAAGGAACGGGGCTTCCGCCGCCTCCCGGTGATGGAGGGGGGCCGCCTGATCGGCATCACCACCCGCAAGGACCTCAAGGACGCGATGCCCAGCAAGGCGACCACCCTGAGCGTCTGGGAACTGAACTACCTGCTGAGCAAGCTGACCGTCTCGGAGATGATGGCCCGGCCCGTCATCACCGCGCAGGAAGACGAGTACATGGAAGACGCCGCCCTGCGGATGCAGGAGCACGGGGTCGGCGGCCTGCCCGTCGTGGACGCGGGGGGCCGGGTCACGGGCATCATCACGATCACCGACGTGCTGCGGGCCTTCGTGGACATCATGGGCATGAAGGAGGGCGGCACACGCCTGACGCTGGACATGCCCGACACCCCCGGCAGCCTCGTGCGTGCCGCTCAGGCCGCACAGCCCAGCAACATCATCAGCGTGGCGACCTACGGCCACAGCGCGGAAGGGGGCGAGCCCCACCGCCGCTTCGTGATGCGCGTGACGGGCGACGGAGCGCGGGACGTGACGGCGCGGGTGCGGTCGGCGGGAATCGACGTGCTGGACTGAGGGACCCCTCACCCCCTGGCTTCGCCAGGCCCCTCTCCCCTCTGGAGAGGGGTTTTTCAATGTCCTCCCTCCCGCTCAGCCAGTGCCCGCCACGCCGCCGACACCGCCGCGCCGCGCCCGAAGGGGACACCCAGGCTGGCGAAGCAGTCCTCCAAGATGCCCGCGACGCCCAGCGCGTCGTAGCGGTCGGCGTAGCCCAGGGTCGAGACGCGGAAGACTGTGTCCTCGTGCGGAGCCTGACCGGGGAGTGCCCGCTGGCCCATCTCGGCGAGGCGGGCGGCCACCTGACGGCCGGTGAGGGGCGCGGGCGGCCGCAGCACCGCGACGGCGGGCGAGGTGCGGGCCGCCCAGGCCGGGGCACCCAGCGCTTCCCCAGCCGCGATCAGCGCGTCGGCCTGCCGCCGTTTCTCGGCCCACAGCACCTCACGCGGCACGGCGAGCAACCGGTCGAGGGCCAGCGACAGCGCGGAGATCAGGTTGATGGCGGGCGTCTGGGGGGTGTTGCCCCCCTTCTGCCCGCGCAGCTCGCGGGTCAGGTCGAGGTAGAAGCCGCGCCCGGTGGCCCCCACCATCCGATCCTGCACCTCGGGGCTGAACAGCACGAAGCCCAGGCCGGGCGGGGTCGCGGTCCCCTTCTGGCTGCCGCTGACGATGGCGTCCACCCCCCACTCGGCGGGCCTAAGCTCGGCCACCCCGTAGGAGGTGATGCAGTCGGCAATCACAATCAGGTCGGGATTCTTCGCCTTGGCCGCCCGCGTGATCGCCGCGAGGTCGTGCAGCGCCCCGGTGCTCGTTTCACTGTGGGTGACGAGGAGGGTGTGGGCGTCCGCACTGGCCTCGGCCACCTCCTCCGGGTCCAGCAGGTCGCCCCAGGTCTTGGAGACGAGGGTGGTGTCGTAGCCGAGCCTCTGCGCCATCTCGCCCCAGCGTTCGCTGAACTTGCCCGCCTGCGCGTTGACGACCTTCGCGCCCTCCGGGGTCAGGCTGATCAAGGCTCCCTCGAAGGCCCCGGTGCCGCTGCTGGTGGTGATCACCGCGTCGTAGGGGTCGCCCAGCAGGGCCGTGAGCTTGGCCCGCGCTTCTGCCAAGGCCGCGATCCCCTCCGGCGAGCGGTGGTGCGGCTGCGGGCGGGCGAGTTCCAGCAGCACGCGCGGCTCGACCTCCACCGGGCCGGGGGCGATCAGGCGCTGGCGGTTGAGGGGCAGGTGGGGGGGCCGGGAGGGGGCGTCGGGCATGGGGGCATGCTAGTTCGGAAGACAGCTTCGGTGCGCGGCCTCCTTAGCTCAAGCGGCGACCCGGCAGCCGGAGCTCCTGCATGACACTGCCCTCAAGGGGACCACAGCAGCCCCCAGTCCAGAAAGACCACCCCGCAGACCAGCACGACGGTCAGGGCCACTGAAAAGAGCAGCCCGAATCCCGTCCGCTACCTCGGCGGCGCCAGCGGCAGCAGCCGCACCCCGCCTTCCCCGTCGCCGCCGATCAGGGTGGTGCCGTCGGGACTGAGGGCCTCGGGCCAGCCGTCCCAGACGCGGGTGATCGCCCCCAGGGTGCGCCCCGTGGCGACCTCGCGCAGCTCCAGCCACTCGCGGCCCTGCACGTCCACCCCCGCGCGGCGCACCAGGACCCGGCTGCCGTCCGCGCTGAAGCCGACCACGCCGCTGGTCCCCGCGAGGTAGGCGGGCGCGGGCAGCTCCTTGCCGTCCGCGAGGCGAATCAGGCGCCCGCGCGAGGCCAGCATCCCCATGCTGTCGGGGGTGAAGGTGCCGTAGCCCACCCCGTTCAGGGTGGTGCGGAGTGCCCCCGTGCCGCTCTCGAAGAGGCGCGTTTTCGTCTGCCCCCGGAAGAGGGGCGCGAAGAGGCGGCTGTCGGGACTGAAGGGCAGCGCGGTCGGCTCGCCCCCGCTCTGGCTCGTCACGGTGGTCACGCGCCGGACCGCCGCCCAGTCCCACAGTTGCGCGTAGCCGTTGCGGTTGCCCGCCGCCAGCCGGGTTCCGTCGGGGCTGAAGGCGAGTTGGGTTGTCCCCGTCAGGCCGCCCGCGACGAGCAGCTTCTGAAAGGTGGGGGCCGCAGACGCCGCCGGGTAGGTGCTGAGCACCCCGACCCGCCCGGCGCGGGTGAGGGGATCGGGCGTCAGCGCCACGGCGATCCAGCGCCCGTCGTGGCTGAGGGCCGGGGGCACGTCCAGCAGGGCCTCGGGCGGCAGCATCACCGAGCGGCGGCCCTCGCCGGTCGCGGCGTCCAGCAGCCGGACATGGGCGCTGTAGCGGCCCCGCACCGCGACGAGGCCAGAAGTCGCTCCCGGCG
The DNA here is from genome assembly GCF_002953415.1 of Deinococcus sp. NW-56. Classification (NCBI taxonomy): domain Bacteria; kingdom Thermotogati; phylum Deinococcota; class Deinococci; order Deinococcales; family Deinococcaceae; genus Deinococcus; species Deinococcus sp. NW-56. Next base: position 1,824,422 of record NZ_CP026516.1, read on the forward strand.
TCACGGGCAGCGCGGCGGGGGCGACCCCCACCACCACGAGGGGATCGGGCGGCACCCGGCGCTCGCTCGCCGCCGTCTGGGCATGGGCGGGCGCCAGCGCGAGAAGGGCCAGCAGGGGCCGCGCCCGCCGCGCCGTGAGGGGAGCGCCGCCGGGCCGGGCGGATGGGTTGAGCTTCACGCGGTCAGGCTAGCGCGGGGGCGGGGCCGGGAGGTGTGCGGGATTCGGCGTCCACGCCCAACCCCCTCCACCTCCAGCCTGCTACACCTGCACCAGATACGCCGAGTCGATCATGTCGAGTGCCCGGATGGCCCCGAGCTGCTCGGCGCTCAGCCCGTCATCCAGCGTGAGGGTAAAGAGGGCCTGCCCGCCCCGCTCGGCGCGGCCCAGCGCCATGCCCGCGATGTTGACGCCCCACTCCCCCAGCAGGGCCGAGAGCGCGGCCACCGCGCCGGGCCGGTCCTGGTTGGAGGCGATCAGGATGAAGCCCTCGGGGGCAAGTTCCACCCGGAAGTCGCGCAAGCGGGTCAGCCGGGGACTGCGCCCGAAGACGGTGCCGCCCACCGTGCGGGTGCGGGGGCGGCCCCCCTCGCCGTGGGCGGTCACGCGCAGGATGACCTCGGTCTGGTAGTCGGGACTCTGGGCCTCCTCGCGCACGGTCAGGGTCAGGCCACGTTCGCGGGCCAGGGCGCGGGCGTTGATCAGGTTGGGCACCTCGTCGGTGCTGCCCGAGAGGTAGCCCACCAGCGCCGCCGTGACGACCGGCGCGGGGTCGGCGGGAAAGTCGCCCCGGAAGGTCACCTCCAGTTCGTGCGCACCCGGCAGCAGTTGGGTCAGGATGCGCCCCAGCTTCTCGCCCAGGTCGAGGTAGCCGCCCAGTGCCTCCAGGGTGCGGGGGTCCAGCGCGGGCGCGTTCACGGCCCCCCGGCTCACGTCCCCGTGCAGGGCGGCGAGGACCCGGCCCACGATCTCGGCCCCGACGCGCTCCTGGGCTTCCACGGTATTCGCGCCCAGGTGCGCGGTGACACTGAGGTTGGGCGCGTCCAGCAAGGCGTGCCCCGGCGCGGGCGGTTCCTCCACGAACACGTCTATCCCCGCGCCCAGCAGGTGCCCCCGGTGCAGGGCCGCCGCCAGCGCCCCCTCGTCCACGATGCCGCCCCGCGCCGCGTTCACGACGACCGCGCCGGGTTTCAACCGGGCGAGTTCGCGCTCGCCGATCATTCCCCGCGTTTCCTCGGTCAGCGGGGTATGGACGGTCAGGAAGTCCACCCGGTCGAGCAGCTCGTCCAGCGTGGCGGCCCGCTCCACGCCGAGGCGCTCGAACTTGTTCTCCGGGACGTAGGGGTCGTGGGCGACCACATTCAGCCTCAGCCCCTGCGCCCGGTCGGCCACGATGGACCCGATGCGGCCCAGGCCCACGATGCCCAGCGTCTTGTCTTTCAATTCCGTGCCCAGGAACGTCCGGTCCCACTGCCCCGCCCGCGTCCGGCGGTCCGAACGCGTCAGGCCCCGCGCGGCGGCGAGCAGGTGCGCGAGGGCGAGTTCGGCGGCCGAGACGTTGTTGCTCTCGGGCGCGTTGAGCACCAGGATGCCCCGGCGCGAGCAGGCGTCGAGGTCGATGTTGTCCACCCCCACGCCCCCGCGCCCGATCACCCGGAGTCTCGGCCCCGCCGCCTCCAGCAGTTCGCGGTCCACGCGGGTGCGGCTGCGGGTGATCAGCGCGTCGTAGTCCGGCAAGCGGCGCAGCGTCTCCTCGCGCGGCAGGTTGCCCTCATAGTCGATCTCGAAGCCCTCGTGCTCCAGGGGGCCGGGGTTCATCTCGTCGCAGATCAACACCCGCAATGGAGCGGCGGGGAACGGGTCCGGCCGGGCAGGGAACGGCAGCGTCATGCCCCAGCGTAAGCGGCCACTTCCGCCGGAAGGCGGGGGCTGGCTAGGGCGTGATCGGCGGGCCGTGCAGGTCCACGTCCAGCGCCAGTGCCGAGTGCAGCCGCCGGGCGTACTCGCCCTCCCCCACCTCGTAGACCCCCAGCCGGGCGATGTGGGGGTTCTGAATCTGCGCGTCCAGCAGGGTGAAGCCCCGCGCGTGCAGGTGCCCGGCCAGCCGCACCAGGGCGACCTTGCTCGCGTCCCGGACGCGGTGAAATTTGCTCTCCGCGATAAAGGCCCCGCCCAGCGCGAGCCCCAATACCCCGCCCGCGAGTTCGCCCTCCCGCCAGACCTCGAAGGAGTGGGCCAGTCCGGTCCGGTGCAGGTGCGCGTACAGCTCGGCCAGCGGCGGGCTGATCCACTCGCCGTCGCGCTCGGGGGACCCCGGCAGGCGGCCCCGGCAGCCCTCCACGACCTGCGCGAAGGCCGTGTCCACCCGCACCTCGAAGCGCCCCAGTTCCCGCCGCAGCCGCCGCGCGACATGCAGCCCCTCCGCCCCCGTCAGCGGCACCAGCGCCCGCGTTTCCACCGCGTACCACTGGACCCCCTCGCCGTTGTCCATCAGGAAGGCGCCCGACGCGTACCCCCGCGCGACCTCTCGGGTCAGGGGGTCCGGGTGCTGGAGGAAGTGGGAGGCGTGGGGCATGGGAGGAAGGGTGAGTGGTCAGCGGGGAGTGGGAAGTGAAAGAAGCGCGGCGGGAGCTGAGACCGGGGCTCCACTTCCCACTTCCTCCTCCCTACTCACCCCTTGGGGTACAGCACCGCCTGGGTGCAGCGGAACAGTGCCATGACCCGGCCCTCTGGCCCCCTCACCTCGGCGTCCCAGACCTGGGTGGTGCGCCCGGCGTGGACGGCGCGGGCCTCGCAGGTCACAACGCCCTCGCGGGCGGTCGAGAGATGATTGCTCTTGAGTTCGATGGTGGTGAAGTTGCTGGCCCCCTCCGGCAGCAGCATCCGGGTGCCGTAGCCGCAGGTCGTGTCGGCCAGCGCAATCACCGATGCCGCGTGCAGGAAGCCGTTGGGCGCCAGCAGTTCGGGCCGTACCGTCAGCTCGGAGCGCAGCAGCCCGCGTTCGGCGTGCGTGAAGCGAATGCCCATCAGGCCGGGCAGGTGGCCCTCACCAAAGGCGTTGAGGTGGTCGAGCGTGGGCAGCATGGGGGGAAGGTAGCAGCCCAGCGCTAGCGGGGCCACAGCCGGTTCATCCACCCCGCCGGGTTGGTGCCCTCGCCGCGCACCCGCATCTCCAGGTGCAGGTGCGGCCCGGCGCTCAGGCCCGTGGAGCCGACCTCCCCGATCTTCTGGCCGCGCGTGACCTTCTGGCCGACCTTGGCGGTGACCCGGCTCTGGTGGAAGTACAGGCTGGTCAGGCCCGCCCCGTGGTCGATCACGACGAGGCCGCCGCGCACCGGGTACATCCCGGCGATCACGACCGTGCCGTCGTTGACCGCCAGGACGGGCGTGCCCACGGGTGCGGGGTAGTCGGTGCCGTAGTGGTACTGCACCGGGCCGCCCGCCACGTAGGTGCGCGGCTGCCCGAAGGCGCTGCTCTGGGCCTTCACGGCCACGGCGGGGGCAAAGGGCCGGGTCCACACCTGCGGGGTGCGGCGGGCGTAGGCCTGCTCGACGGCGGCGTCCTCCGCCTTGCGGCCGGGGTCCTCGAGCTTGCGGCTGATGGCGCGGGGCAGATTGAGGTACTGCACGGTCTGGTTCAGACCTGTCACCGGGACGCTGCCGCGCAGGGCCTTGCCGTCCAGCGCGACCTCGTAGGTCACCGGGGTGGTCTTGCCCAGCACCACCCGCCCCGGCACCACGTACTCGCCCGCCGCCCCGACCGGGGTCAGGCGCTCGGCGGGCAGCCGCACGTTCTCGCCCACCTCGCTGGGAAAGCGCACCGTGACCTCGCCTGCCCGCGCCCCGCTGAGCCGCAGCACGAAGGCGTCGCCCATCCGCACGCTCGCCGGGGCCATCACCGAGACGCCCTCCAGCCGGGTCACGCGGGTCAGGGGCGGCGCGGCCGGGGCCGGGGGCGTGGCGGCAGGGGGCGTCGTGGTCGGTGGAGTCGCCGGGGCCTGGGGGGGCAGCGGCGGCTCGCCGGGCAGGCGCAGGGTCTGCCCGATCTCGATGGTGGTGCCCGTCAGCGCGTTCAGGCGCTGCAACTCCGCGACGGTCGTGCCGTACTTGCGGGCGATGGAATACAGCGTGTCGCCTTTCACGACGGTGTGCGCCGCTCCCGCCGTTCCCAGCAGGAGCGCGGCGGCACAGAGGAGCGGCCAGGCCGGACGAACTGGAACGCGGCGGCGGGTCATGCCCGGCAGGATAGCCGCCGGGGGCGGGGGACCGGATGAACCCTCAAGGCTGAGCCGTGTCCAGCACCAGCGTCACCGGGCCGTCGTTGGTCAGGTCGAGGGTCATGTGTGCCCCGAAGACCCCCTCCCCCACCGGCAACCCGCAGGCCCGCAGCGCCGCGCCAAACTCGGCGTACAGCGCACGGGCCTGCTCGGGCGGCGCGGCCCCCGAGAACCCCGGCCGGTTGCCCCGCCGCGTATCGGCAAAGAGGGTGAACTGGCTGACGCTGAGGACCCCGCCGCCGATGTCCAGCACGCTGCGGTTCATCTTCCCAGCTTCATCTGCGAACAGGCGCATCCGGGCGATCTTGGCGGCGAGGGCCTGTGCGGTTTCCGGGGTGTCCTCCGGCGCGACGCCCAGCAGCACGAGGAGGCCGGGACCCGTTTCACCCGTGACCCGGCCGTCGACCGTGCAGGTCGCGCGGGTCACGCGCTGCAAGACGGCCCGCACGCTAGTTGCCCAGCCGTGCCCGCAGGCTGCCGATCGCGTCCGTGAGCAGCTCGGCCTCCGTGAAGTCGAGGTTGCCGCGCGTCTTCTCGGCCAGCATGGTGAGCAGCCGGAGGGAGCGCTCGGCGGTCTGGCGGGCACGGTCCTCGGTCAAGAGGCCGTCGCGGGCGGCGCTGGCGGTCGCGGCGTTGAGGTCGCCGAGCGCCGCTTCGGCGGTGGCCTGAAGGGTGCTCACGAGTCCGACGAATTCGGGGTTGGGCATGGGGGCAGTCTACAGAGAGGGCCTCCCTCTCCGGAGATCAGCCCTGCGCCGGGGTGCCCGCCGGGGCCGCGCCCAGCTTGGGGCGGTGGCTGCGGGCCTCGCGCCGGGTCTTGGGGTCGAGGCCGACGAGCAGGAAGAAGTTCTCCAGCGCGTTCTCGCGGCCCTTGATCTCGGCGTGCTCGTGCTCGGGCGTGCCCGTCACGAAAGGCAGGGCGCGGTAGAGGGAAAGTGCGTACTCGACCACCTCGTCGCTGGCGTGCATCTCGGCGTACTGCCCGAGTTCGACGTACAGCGCCCGGCGGCTCTCGGCGTGCTGCAAGAAGGCGTCTGGGTGCGGCGTTTCCGGTGCCCGCAGCATGTCCTGCCGGGCGATGCGGCGGTAGTGCTTGAGACCTTGCAAGAGCTGTTCGGTCGTCATCAGTTCCTTCATCGGTCCTCCAGCCGGAGCGGCCTCCGGCCTGCTGTGAGCTGAAGTATAGGCTCCCCCGACCCCCGAGGCTGACCCCATGAGAAGCGACTCACGCCAAAGCGGGGACGATTGTGCCCGTGAGAAAGATGAGATTTGTACTCCGACCAGGAGTCCCCGAAAGCGCCGTCCACACCGCCAAAACCTCCCCATCTAAAGAAATGAGTCAGAATCTGAGAAGTTTGAATCTGATCGGACGTTTTCCCTCATTTCATCGAAAAGATGATCGTATAGAGGCCGCATAGGCGCATAAAAAACCCGGTTTCCCCCGAGGATTAAGGAAAAAAGAATAAAGGCCGGGTAAACTCACCCGGTCGATGAAAGCGCTCCGAACCCTCCTGATTGCCGCCGCCCTGGGCAGCGCGCCCGCCCTCGCCGCCACCTACACCGTCAAGGCGGGAGACACGCTCTCCAAGATCGCCAGCGTGTACCGAATGGAACCCGCGCAGATCATGCGCCTGAACGGCCTGCGGTCTACCACCATCGAGATCGGGCAGAAGCTGAACCTGGGCAATGTGGCCGTGCCCGCGACCACCGCCCGCACGGCAGCCCCGGCGGCCCCCCGTGGCGGCGCGTTCGTGCGGGCCACCGCCTCACGCTTCCTGGGCATTCGCTACGCGCTGGGGGGCACGGGAGGCCGGGGCATCGACTGCTCGGGCTACACCTCGCTGGTGTTCAGGCAGCTCGGCATCACCCTGCCGCGCACGGCGGCCGCGCAGTGGCGCACGGGCTACGCGGTGAGCAGCCGCAACCTGATGCCCGGCGACCTCGTGTTCTTCAACACCACCGGCCGGGTCGCCAGCCACGTCGGCATCTATATCGGCGACGGCCTGATGGCGAACGCCAACAGCTACCAGGGCCGCACCGTGATCGAGCCGCTGTTCGGCAACCCCTACTGGGCGCAGCGCTACGTCGGCGCCCGCCGCGTCCTGAGCTGACCCTCCCCCATCCCTTTCATCAACCGAGTGCCCCCGCCCGCGTGGTGGGGGCGCTGCGTTTTGGGGGCTGTCCGCGCCCAGCAGGCAGCGAAAAGGCCCCAGCCGGGGCTGGAGCCTGAACAGGGTGCGCAGGGCCTCCTTTACTGACGAATCACCTGCGCGTCCTTGGGCAGCGTCTTGAGGCCCGCCACCGTCAGGCCGCTGTTCACGCGGTAGTTGGAGACATTCAGGTCCGCCAGCACGCGGTTGCCGGAGCCCAGGAACTGAATGCGGGTGGGGCGCCAGCCCGCTTCCGTGATCCACACACGGGCCTTGTCGCCGCTGTTCTTGGGGGTGGCTTCAAGCTGGTAGACCTTGTTGCCACCGGAGGTCGTGGTGCCCAGCAGCCGCACGGTGTAGTCGCCCAGCAGGTCGGAGACGTTGCTCAGCCGGGTGAAGTCCAGCCCGCCGAGGCCCGCCTGAGCGGTGGCCTTCTTGATGGGCGTGACCGTGATCTGGTTGGTCAGGAAAAGGTACTGCCGGACCTCGTTGCGGTCGGCCACCACGATGTTGTCGGCCAGCGCGTCGGGCGCGTTGAACTGGATGCGGGCCACACCCTGCGCGGGAATGGAGCGCACAGTCAGGTCGATCTTCTGGGCCTGCGATTCCAGCGAGGCGCTCCCGGTCAGGCGGAAGGACACGTCCTTGGCCGACTTCTGGGCGCTGTCCACCCGCTTGAGGATGTCCTGCGCGGTCTGGGCGCCCGCTGTGGACACCAGCGCGGCGAGGGTCAGGAGGGGGAGAAAGTGCTTCACGTCCGGTAGTCTTTCACCCGCCCCCATGAGAAGAGGGGGCCGAGGCTGACCACGCATTCACGCCGCCCAGAGACGGTGGGAACGGCTACTCGCCGCTGTCCCCGGCGCCTCCCAGCGGGAAGCGGTAGGTCGCCCGGACGCCAAAGCCCCCGGTGCCGCCCCGTACATCGGTGGTCAGGGTGCCGGGGCCGAGGGGGACTTCAACCTCTGCCCCGGCCCGCAGGGGTGCAGCCGCGCGGCGCCACGGCTCGTAGGCGACGTACAGGCGCGTAGTGCTCTCCTCTCCCAGCAGGCCAGGCACGCCCAGGCTGCCCACCGCCCCCCAACTTCCCGGCCCGGCGAGGGCGTCCAGCGAGGCGGTGAGGCCCGACTCGGCGGCGTAGGTCACTCCACCCGTGACCCCCAGCACGTCGGCGCCCGCCCGTGCGCCCAGCCGCAAGGTCAGGCTGCCCGTGCCCTCGGTGAGGGGTTCGGCCTCTGGGTCGTCGCCCTCCTCGGGCGGGAGGGTGCGGGTGAGGTCGCGCCGCCACTCGGCCCCCAGCAGGGCGTGGGGCTGCACCCCGAACTCGCCCCCGGCCACCGCGACGAGGGTGCGGTTCACCCGGTAGCGGGCCGTCACGTCGGCCGCCCAGCCCCGCGCCCGCAGGTCGGTGGGCGTGAGACTCCACGCGGCCAGGGGGTCCACGTCGGTCGCGGCGGCGGTGAAGAAGCTTCCGCCCACATTCAGGGCCACCGGCCCCAGCGTGCCGCTCGCGCGGGTGTCCAGCCGCACGCCGCCCCGGTACGTCACGGCGGCCCCACCCGTCAGCGAGACGGCTCCAGCGGGGGGCAGGCTCAGGCCGCCCGAGAGCCGCGCCTCCAGCGCCCGCGTGCTCGCCGCCGCGTCCAGCCGCACCCGCCCGAGGTCCACGTCCGTCACGCCCACGCGGGCCAACACACCACCCGGCGCTGCGTAGGACACGCCGAACTTCAGTTCCGCCGCGCTTGCCGCGCCCCCCAGCAGGGCGCCGACCATCAGCGCCCGCCGCACCGTCCCCCAGCTCTGGCCTGTCATGGGGGCAGGGTACTCCGGTCTGGCCTTCCGTCAGGTAGGCGGCAGGCGAGCGGGGTAGCGTGGGGACGTGAAGCGGCTCTCGCGTCTTCCCTTCCTCGCTGCGCCCCTGCTGGCGCTGTCCCTGTCCGGCTGTGCGCCGCTGGCCTCGCTGCAATCGGTGGTGCAGGTGCCCACCTTCGAGCTTCAGAGCGTGCGCCTGACCAGGCTCAGCCTGCCGGGGGGCGGCAACCCGGCCCTCGCGTCCGTCACGGTGGGCCTGCGGGTGGGCAATCCCAACCCCCTCCCCGTGCGCCTCGCGCGGGTGGATGCCCGGCTGGTCATTGACGGCGAGGATGTGGGCGCTGTCACCCTGCCCGGCGTCAACCTGCCCGCACGGGGCGAGGGGCCGCTCGTGGCCGAGGTGCGGCTGCCCGTCACGCTGACGACGGCCGGGGCCTTCCTGCGGGTGGCGCGGGGGCAGGAGGTGGCGTTCCGGGTGGACGGCAGCTTCACCGCCGACTTCGGGCCGCTGGGACAGCCCACCTTCGGGCCGTTCACGCTGGCGCAGGGCGTGTGGCAGCAGCCAGCGATCCTGCCGTTTTGAGGGCTGCTACCTTGCCCCCGTGACCGTGCCCCCCGACACCTCCCCCAGCCCTGACCCCCAGCGGGCCTGGGCTTACCGCCCGGCCTCTCCCCTGCGCGGTGCTCCGGACGGGCCGCTCGCGGGGCTGACTTTCAGCGTGAAGGACCTGTTCGGCGTCCCCGGCTGGCCGCTGACAGCGAGTACGCGGGCACCCGTGCCGGAGGTCGGGGAAAGCGTGCTGGTGCGGCGGTTGCTGGACCTGGGGGCGTCGGCAGTCGGCAAGACGCATCTGCACGAGGTCGCCCTGGGCATCACGGGGATGAACGGGTACGGGGGCACCGAGCACCCATTTCTGCCGGGCCATGCCCCCGGCGGAAGCAGCAGCGGGGCGGCGGTCACGGTGGCGCTGGGGCAGGTGGATGTTGCGCTGGGGACGGACACGGGCGGCTCGATCCGGGTTCCGGCGGCGTGGTGCGGGGTGGTGGGGTACAAGCCGACCAAGGGGCATCCGGCCTGGAGCACCGACGGCGTGCTGCCCCTCTCGCCCACCTGCGACCACGCGGGGCCGCTCGCCCGCGACGTGGCGACCGTGGTGCGCGTTCACGAGGCGCTGACGGGTGAGAGCGTCCCGAGGCAGGACTGGGCCGGGGTGCGGGTGGGCCTGTGGCTCCCGGAGGGGTGGGTGACAGACGGGGTGCGGGCGGCGGTGCAGACCTTCGCGGCCACGCTGGAGGCACGTGGCGCGGTTCTCTCAACGGTGAGGCTGCCCGAGATGCTCGACGCCTACACGCCCATCGTGCTGAGCGAGGCGGCGCAAGTGCACCGGGAGGCGCTGCGGCGGGCCGAGCCGGGCTTCCTGCCCTTCACCCTGGCCTCGCTGCGGCAGGGGGAGGCGCTGGGCACGGAGGAGGTGGCGGCCGCCCAAGCCCGCCGGGAGGTGTACCGGGCCGAGGTGGACGCCCTGTTCGAGAGCTGCGACGTGCTGCTCGCGCCCGCCGTTCCTACACCCCCGCCGCCGCTGGGCACGGACGAAGTAGACCTGCCGGGGGGCCGCGTCCCCCTGCGCCGCGCCGTGCTGCGCCTGACCGTGCCCTTCAGCCTGCTGGGGCTGCCCAGCGTGGCCCTGCCGACAGGAATGCCCTGGGTGGGGGTGCAGCTCGTGGGACCACGCGGAGAAGACGCGCGGGTGCTGGGGCTGGCCCGGTCACTGACGGCTGAGGGCTGAAGGCTGACCCCTCCCCTACAATGCCCCCCATGAAGACCGATCCCGTGGACCTGACCCTCTTTCTGGCGCAGAGCGTGGTGGACCAGCCCTCGCTGGTGCGGGCCTCGCGGCGCGGGCCGACCGTGATCGTGCGGGTCGGCCCCGGCGAGGAAGGCCGCTTCATCGGGCGGCAGGGCCGGGTCATCCAGGCGATCCGCACCCTGGTCCGGGCCGCGACCGATCCCGCCGACCGCATCAACGTGGACCTCGACGCGCCGCGGAAGGGTTGAGGGTGGGCGCATGAATCCGCCGGACGACACCACCCGGCTGGGGCACTTCCTGGGACCACACGGCGTCTCGGGCGGCGTGAAGGTCTACGTGCTGGGCGACCCCGCGCAACTGCTGGAGCTGCCGCGCGTGTGGGTCGAGGGCCGGGGCTGGCTGCGGGTGCGCCGCGCCGACCCCCTCGCGCCGGGGGTGGCCCTGCATCTCGCGGGAATCACTACCCGCGAGGGCGCCGAGGCGTTGCGCGGCGCGAATGTCTACGCCGCCGACGCCGACCTCCCCCCGCTGGAGGAAGGCGAGTACTACTACCACGAGCTGCGCGGCCTGCCCGTGTCCAGCGCGGCGGGCGAGCGGCTGGGTGAGGTCGTGGACGTGCAGGACGCCGGGCATCAGGACCTGCTGGTCGTCTCACACCCCGGCGGCGAGGGCTTCCTGCCGCTGCAAGCGCCCTACGTGGAGGTCCGCCTGAATGCCCAGGGCCGTCCCGAGGCCGTCGCCCTGACCGACGAGGCTCCTGCCGGGCTGCTGGGCGAGGAGGCGGAGGAAGCGTGAGGCTCAGGTGCTGACCTTCTCCTTCCTGACCCTCTTTCCCGAGCTGCTCGCCCCCTTCGCGTCCGAGGCGATTCTGGGCAAGGCGGCGGTGCGGGGGCTGATCGGCGTGAACCTCGTCGACATGCGTGACTTTGCGGACAACAAGCACGCCAAGGTGGACGACACGCCGTATGGCGGCGGCGCGGGCATGGTCATCCGGGTGGATGTGGCCGAGCGTGCCCTGGCGAGCCTGCCGCCCGCCGACGAGGTGATCCTGTTCACGCCCGCCGGGGAGCGCTTTACCCAGCGCACGGCGGAGGAGCTGTCCACGAAGACGCACCTCGCCTTCCTATGCGGGCGCTACGAGGGCTTCGACGCTCGGGTGGAGACGCTGGTGACGCGCGAACTCAGCATCGGGGACTTCGTGATGATGGGGGGCGAGGCGGCGGCGGCCTGCGTGCTGGAGGCGGTCGCCCGGCTGCGTCCCGGCGTGTTGGGCGACGAGGCCTCGCACCGGGACGATTCCTTTTCCAGCGGGCTGCTGGACTACCCGGAGTACACCCGCCCGCCCGAGTGGCGCGGTCAGGCGGTGCCCGACGTGCTGAAGGGGGGCAATCACGGCGCCATCGCCCGCTGGCGGCGCGAGCAGGCGCTGGCCCGCACCCTGGCGCGGCGGCCCGACCTGCTGCCGGGTGCGGGCCTCACGCCCCAGGACAGCGCGGCGCTGCTGGCGCTGGGGGCGACCCCGGAAGACCTCGCCGCGTGGGGGGCTCCGCCGCCGCCCGCGCCCCGGCGGAAGCGGTCGCGCTCGCCGAAAGATGAGTCTGGTCTGTAGTCCCGGCTGACGTTGCCCCGCGCCCGAAGGCGCAGCATAGCCGCAGAGATATGTCGTTGCCGCTCTTTCCCCTCCCGAACACCGTCCTCTTTCCGGGACAGGTGTTGCCGCTCTACGTCTTCGAACCGCGTTACCGCGAACTGCTGGCACGGGTGCAGGCGAGCGGGGAGCCTTTCGGCGTGGTGCGGCTGCAGCCCCGGCTGGAGGGCGGCACGACCCTGCTGGACCGCATCGGGCGGGTGGGCACCCTGGCGCACCTGCTGGAAGCCGAGACGCACGAGGACGGCACGAGCAGCATCCTCGTCGTGGGGGGCGAGCGCTTCCGGGTGCGCGAGTTCGACCCCACGCACGCTTACCTCAGCGCCGAGGTGGACCCCTGGCCGCTGGACCCCGACCCGCTGGGTGCCCCCGCCGAGGAAGCCACCGCCCGGCGGCTTCTGAGCGACCTGCTGCGGCTGCACCCCACCGAGACGGAAGCCATCCGCTCCAACGCGCCGGACACGCCCCTGCTGCTGGCGAGCTACGCCGCCGCCCTGCTGCCGCTGGACGCCGAGCAGCGAGAAGAAGCGCTGCGGGCGCCCACCCTGCTCGACCGCCTCGACATGCTGCGGGCGGCGGTGCCGCTGGGGGCGCGGGAGCTGAACTAGCGGCTAGAACACCACCGTCTTGTTGCCCTCCACCAGCACCCGGTGGTCCACGTGGGCCTTCACGGCGCGGGCGAGCACCTGCCGCTCCACGTCGCGCCCGAGGCGCACCAGGGAGTCGGGCGTCTCGCGGTGGGTGACCGGGACCACGTCCTGCGCGATGATCGGCCCGGCGTCGAGTTCCTCGGTGACGTAGTGGCTGGTCGCCCCGATCAGCTTGACGCCACGCTCGAACGCGGCCCGGTAGGGGTTGGCTCCCACGAAGGCGGGCAGGAACGAGTGGTGGATGTTGATGACCGGGCAGCCTACCTCCCGCAGGAAGTCGCCCGACAGGATCTGCATGTAGCGGGCCAGCACCACGAAATCGGCCCCGGCCTCCCGCAGGAGCCGGACCTGTTCGGCCTCGGCCTCCGGCTTGTTCTCGCGGGTCACGGGCACCACGTGAAAGGGCACGCCGAAAGTCTCCGCGTCGCCCCGCAGGTCCTCATGGTTACTCAGGACGAGGGGCACCTCGGCGTTCAGGTCGCCCCGGCGCACCCGCCACAGCAGGTCGAGCAGGCAGTGGTCGTAGCGGCTCACCATCAGGGCCATGCGCCCCGGCCGCGCGGCGTCACTGAGGCGCCACTCCATTCCGAAGGGTTCGGCCACCACGTTCTGAAAGGCCCGCCGCAACGGCTCGAGCGCGAGGTCGAGGCCCGCGAGCGAGAACTCCATCCGCATGAAAAAGGTGCCCCCCACCAGACCGCTGGAATGCTGGTCGGAATGGATGATGTTCGCCCCGTGGTTGAAGAGAAACTGCGACACCGCCGCCACGATCCCTCCCCGGTCGGGGCAAGTCACGGTGAGAACCGCCGTGTCGGAGGGACCGGGGGTAACGGCGTCGGTGGGGGGCAGAGGTGGGACCGTCATGTGCCGGGCAGGATAGCGGGGCAGGCGACGGGCCGGGTGCTCTACCCTTGGACCGTGTCCACCCCCGACCTTCCCCCGGCCCTGAGCTACGACCCCGCCGCGCACGCCGCGCTGCTGGCGGACTACTGCCTGTCGGCGGCGCCCGGCGAGCGCCTGCTGGTCGCGGGCGGCGTGTCCGGCACTCCCCTGGTGCGGGCCGTGACCCGCGCCCTGCTGACGCGCGGCGCCCGCCCGGTGGTGCGGCTGGACTACCCCGGCCAGGACGACGACTGGGCCGAACTCGCGCAGGACGCGGTGCTGGACAGTGCCCACCCCGCCGACCTCGCGGACGTGGAGGCGCTGGGCGGCAGCCTGCGCATCCTGACCCCCGAACCCAATACCCCCGGCGACGCCGCCCGCCGCGCCCGCCTGACGGCCTCCCGCGCCCCGGTCGCCGCGATCCGGGCGCGGAAGAAGTGGAGCCTCACCCTCTACCCCACCGCGCACGCGGCGGCCCAGGCGGGCATGTCGGAAGCCGAGTTCGGCGCCTTCGTCATGCGGGCGATGTTCCTCGACCGCGCCGACCCGGTGGCCGCCTGGGGCGAGGTGCGCGAGATGCAGGCGCGGCTGATCGAGCGGCTTACGCGGGCGGACACGGTGCGGATCGAGGCCCCCGGCACCGACCTCACCCTGCGGGTGGGGGGCCGCACCTGGGCCAACAGCGACGGCAAGCGCAACATGCCCAGCGGCGAGGTCTTTACAGGGCCGCACGAGGACAGCGCCGAGGGCGTGGTGACCTTTACCGTACCTGCGAGCTACGGCGGCGTGGTGGTGCGCGGCGCGAGGCTGGTCTTCCGGGCGGGCGAGGTCGTGGAAGCAAGCGCCGAGGAAGGCGAGGACGTGCTGCGGGCGGCTCTGGCGACCGACCCCGGAGCGCGGCGGCTGGGCGAGCTGGGCATCGGCACGAACTTCGGCATCCAGACGCCGACCGGGAACATCCTCTTCGACGAGAAGATCGGCGGCACCGTTCACCTCGCGCTGGGCCGCTCCTACCCCGAGACCGGGGGCACCAACGCCAGCGCGATCCACTGGGACCTGATCACCGACCTGCGCGGGCAGGGTCGCCTGACGCTCGACGGGGAAGTGGTGCAGGAGGGGGGCCAGTTCCTCTGACCTGAGCAGCCCGCGCAAGTGCGGCCCCGGACCGATCAGGGACATGGTAAGAGTGCAAGATGGACGACGCCCTCACCGTGTCCCTGATCTACGCCATTGCCATTCCATTGGTCACGCTGGGGCATGAGCTGGGACACGCCGTGGTGCCGCTGCTGAAGACGCGGGAGCCAGTTCGGGTGCAGCTTGGACCTGCAAGCAGTCCTCCGCTCTTCCAGACGCGGCTGGGACGGCTCACCTTTGACGTTCGGCGCCTGTTCTTTGTGGGCGGCTGCTGCTTCTGGCCGGGCCTGACCCCCCGTCAGCACTTCTGGGCCGTCGCGGGCGGGCCGCTCGCCTCGCTGCTGATGCTGGTGGTGGGAGCCGCTGCACTCGTCGGCATTCGCACCGAGGCGGTGTGGCTTGTCGCGCAAATTTTTATGACTCTGAGCTTTTTCCAGCTCGTCATGACGCTCTGGCCGATGCAGTATCCGGCATGGTACGCAGGCTACGCCGGGTTTCAAAGCGACGGCGCCCAGCTCCTCCGCCTCTGGCCCCGCCTCCGCCCGGCGAGGTAAACGGAGAGGCCGGAGCACCCGCCCCGGCCTTTTTCGCTTCCCCAATGCCCGCTTACACCCGTGTCAAATCCTTCGGCAGCGGCAGGAACTCGATTTCTGGGTGCTGCTCGGCGGTGTAGTCGAGGTCGTACTTGGAGCGGAACAGCATCACCGGGCGGCCCTGGTCGTCCTCGACGTGCCGGGCGAAGCGGGCCACGTTGCTGGGATCGCCCGCCAGCCACCGCACGAGCTGATAGGACGTGACATGCAACTCCACGTCCACCCCGTATTCCTCCTGCAAGCGGGCCTGAAAGACCTCGAACTGGAGGGGGCCGACCGCGCCCAGGTAGGGGTCACGGGCGCCGTCGGTGGGGTAGAAGACCTGCACGACGCCTTCCTCCGCAAGCTGGGTCAGGCCCTTCATAAAGGCCTTGCGCTTGCCCACGTCCTTCAGGGAGATGGTGGCGAAGGTTTCCGGCGTGAAGCGCGGAAAGCTCGGAAGCGTGACCTTGGCGTCCACGCTCACCACGTCCCCGATCTGGAAGACGCCGGGGTTGACCAGCCCGACGATGTCACCGGGATAGGCTTCCTCCACCTTCTCGCGGTCCTGCGCGAAGAGGGTGTGCGCCTGCGAGAGCCGCAGCTTGCGCCCGGTGCGGGTATGGGTCACGTCCATGCCGCGCTCGAAATGCCCGCTCATGACCCGCATAAAGGCGGTGCGGTCGCGGTGTGCCCGGCTCATGTTGGCCTGCAACTTGAAGATGAACCCCGCGAACCCCGCGTCGGGCGCCCGCTCGCCCAGGTTCGTCTCCACCGGGCCGGGCGGCGGCGCAAGGTCCACGAAGTTCCGCAGGAAGTGCTCGACCCCGAAGTTGTTCATCGCCGAGCCGAAGAAGACTGGGGTGAGTTCGCCCGACAGGAAGGCGGCGGGGTCGAACTCGGGCATCGCGCCCTGAATCAGCTCCACGTCCTCGCGCAGCTTGGCGGCGAGGTCGGCGCCCACGAGCGCGTCGAGCTGGGGGTCCTCTAGGCCCGCCGTCTGCACCGGCGCCCGGTGCTTGCCGCCGGAGGTCCGCTCGAAGGCAAGGACCTGCCCGGTCTGGAGGTCATAGACCCCCTTGAAGTCGGGGCCGTCGCCAATGGGCCAGGTCAGCGGCACCGCCGTGATCTTCAGGGTCCCCTCCACCTGCGCGATCAGCTCGAAGGGGTCCTGGGCGGGGCGGTCCATCTTGTTCACGAAGGTCAGGATGGGAATGCCCCGGTTGCGGCACACGGCGAAGAGCTTCTCGGTCTGCGCCTGCACGCCACGGGCCGCGTCCAGCACCATCAGCGCGGAGTCGGCGGCGGTCAGGGTGCGGTAGGTGTCCTCCGAGAAATCCTGGTGTCCCGGCGTGTCGAGCAGATTGATGTGCCGCCCGCCGTACTCGAAGGTGAGTGCCGAGGAGGAAATCGAGATGCCGCGCTGCTGCTCGATGCTCATCCAGTCGGACTTGGTGTGCGAGCGGCCTTCCTTGGCGGTGACCGATCCGGCCTCCTGAATGGCGCCTCCGTACAGCAGCAGCTTCTCGGTGATGGTGGTCTTGCCCGCGTCGGGGTGGGAGATGATGGCAAAGGTGCGGCGGCGGGCGATTTCAAAGTCGAGGGCGGCGGTGGGGGTGGTCATGCGGGAACTCCTGCGGGCGGGAAGAGGACGCGCCCGGCGCTGTGGGTCTGGGGAAAAACGCTCACCTGCGACTCGCGCTCACGGGGGCGGGAGGAGGTGGGTCATCCCGACATGATAGCGCCCCCGCCGGGCTGGAAGGCCGCGAGCGCCGCGTCCAGGGTCCCCAGCCGCGCTGCGATCAGCCGCGCCGGGTCGCGGTTGTACCCTCCGGCCATCACGGTGACGAGCGGCGTCCGGGTGTGGGCCGCCCAGCGAAACACCCGGTCGTCGCGCTCCCGCACTCCCTCCAGCGTCAGCCCCAGCTTGCCCAGTTGGTCCCCTTCCAGCACGTCCGCTCCCGCCAGGTAGAAGGCGAAATCGGGCCGGAAGGCCGCCCCGGCAGGCGCGACCTCCCGGTCGAGGGCGGCGAGGTAGGCTGCGTCCCCGGTGCCATCGGGCAACGCTACGTCGAGGTCACTGGTCGCCTTCTGAAAGGGGTAGTTGTTCGCCCCATGCACGCTGACGGTGAGCACACGCGGCTCGCCCGCGAACAGCGCCGCCGTGCCGTTGCCCTGATGCACGTCGAGGTCGAGAATCAGCACCCGCCGCGCGTGCACGCCGTCCAGCAACCAGCGGGCGCTGATCGCTACGTCGTTGAGGAAGGAAAAGCCCTCGGCCCGGTCCCGCGAGGCGTGGTGCGTTCCCCCGCCGAGGTTGATTCCCAGCCCGTGCGCGAGGGCATCGCGCGTGGCCGCCAGGGTCGCGCCGCTGCTTCCCAGACCGCGCTCCACGACCGCCGGGGACCAGGGAAAGCCCAGCGCCCGCTCCTCCTCCCGTGTGACCTCGCCCCGGCGCCAGCGGGCCAGGTAGACGGGGTCGTGGACTCGCTCGGCATCGGCCCATGCCAGCGGCGGCGCGTCGAGGAGGGGGAGGCGTTCGGCAGCCCCCGCGAGCAGGCGGTCCAGGAACTCACGGGGCAGGAACTGACGGCGGGGCGGTGGCGCCGCGCTATAGGCCGCCCGGCGAAAAGCGGTCCAGGCGCGGGGCCAGGCGGGAGGGAGGGGTGGAGTCACGGGGGCAGGCTACGGCTCGGTAAGCCGCGTGAATGGACTAATGCAAGGGGCGCCAGACAAATCTGGCAGTTCAATCCTATCCATTGCCATTTGGTGTTAGATAGCCCAGATGTCGCCAGTTCCAGGGAAGTGGGGCGGCATGGATGAAGTACTGACGTTGGAGGAACTGGCCACTTATCTCAAGGTCAGCGAGACGACGGCCTACGCCCTGGTGCGGAGCGGGGACATTCCGGGGCGCAAGGTGGGGCGGGAGTGGCGCTTTCTCAGGGCGCGAGTGGTGGAGTGGCTGATGCAAGCCGGAGGAGACGACATGGAACAGCAGAGCGGTGTGGTGCAGCGCGACGAGCACGGTAGCGAGTACAAGGTGGAAGGCGGGCGCGAGTATGTGGCGATGTGGCTGCCCCTGTCCCGCGAGGAGAAGGCCGCGCAGCTGGACAAGGCCGCCCGCGAGGGGGTCAACGTGAGCGAACTGGTCGCGGAGTACCTGAAACGCTGGGCGCAGGCGTAAACGGTCCTGTCAGGCCAGAGGCTCCCCACGCGGGGGGCCTTTTTGCGTGCGGGTCAGTTCAGCGCCCCGTCACCCGGCCCCGCCGCACCCAGGTAGGCGGCGGTCAAGTCGCGCAGCATCCGGCGGGCCAGGGCGATCAGGGCGTCCTCGCCCGTGTCCTCCACCCGGAACCTCAGGCCCTGACCGTACTCGCCCACGAAAGCCCCCCCGTCGCGGCGCACCCGCACCAGCACCTCGCACAGGCCCAGGCGCAACCACGCGGCGTGCCAGCCGCCTGGGGGCGGTGGACGCAGGGGCGCGTCGGGATCGGGCACGAGGTCCAAGGAGACGTTGTTCAGCGGCAGGCCCGGCCCGCTGGCGGTTCGCAGCGCGTGGTACAGGGCGTTCAGCAGCGCCTCGCACGCCCGCGCCTCGGCCTGACGCTCGCCCGCGCGGCGACGGATGGCAGCTTGCAGGGCGTCGAAGTCGGACACGGGGTATTCGTATCACGTCGGGGAACCGGGAAGGAACGGTTCCCGGCGCCCCCCGCTATCCTGCCCCGCGTGCCTCCCTTCCCCGCCCGGCCCCTGCTACTGCTGTCCAACGGCACCGCCGAGGACCTGATCGGGGCGCGGCTGCTGGAGGAAGTGGGGCGGCCCGCGCGGGTGCTCCCGCTGGTGGGCGAGGGGCGGGCGTACGCGGGGGTCCCCGGCGCGACGAAGATCGGCCCCACACTGAGCCTCCCCAGTGGGGGCTTTCCCTTCGGGAGCGTGGCGAACCTGCGGGCCGACCTGCGGGCGGGGCTGATCGGCACCACGCTGGGGCAGGTGCGGGCGGCACGGGCGGCGGGCCGGGAGGCGGGAGTGGTGGCCGTGGTGGGCGACGCGCACGCGCTCACCCTGGGAACCCTGGCCGCGCGGGCGGGGGGGGTGCCGCTCGTGCATGTCCAGCCCCTCCTGAGTGCCCACTACGCCGAGCGGCTGGGGCTGCGGGGAGCGCTGCGGGAACTGAACGCGCTGGGGGCCAACCTGCCGCTGCCTTCCGAACTCGCCCTCGCCCGGCGGGCGCACACGGTCTACCTGCGGGACGCGGCGACCGCCCGGCTCTACGCGGCGCGGGGGGTCCCTGCCCGCTGGGCTGGAAGCTTTGCGATGGACACGCTGCCCGCCCCCGAGCGAGACCTCTCCGCCCTGATCGGTGACCGCCCGGCCCTGGCCCTGCTGCCGGGATCGCGGGAGGACCACCGGGAGAGCCTCCCCCTGATGCTGCGGGCCGCCGCCCGGTTGCCGGAGGTGACGCCGCTCGTCGCCTGGCCCCACGGGTGGGCGGCCGTGACCCTGCCGCCGGGGTGGACTCTGCGCGTGGAGGACGACCGGACGGCCTGGGCCGAGGGAGAGCGAACGCGGGTCACGCTGCTGCGCGGGGCCTTCGGAGCGGTCGCGCGGGCGGCCGACGTGGCCGTGGGCACGGCAGGCACCGCCAACGAGCAACTCGCCGGGCTGGGGGTGCCCGTCGTAGCCTTTCCCACGCGGGGGCCACAGTTCACCCCCGGCTTCGTGCGGCGGCAGGGGCGGCTCTTGGGAGAGGCGCTGCGGCCGGTCCCGCCGGACCCGGAGGCGATGGCGGCCGAGGTGCGGGCAGTGCTGCGGGACGGCCGGGGGCGGGCACGAGCCGCCCTGGACGGACTGACGCGGATAGGGCCGGGAGGGGCGCTGCCCGTGATTGCGGCCGAGTTGCGGGCCTTGCTGGATCAGCGGCCGTAGCTCGCGGCCAGCCGCCGCCAGCCCTCCCGCCCCCCGATGCGGCGGGGGGGCAGGTCGCGCAGCAGGACGGGCTGGAGGCCCCGCTCGGCCAGCCCTGTCAGCAGCACGTCGAGCAGGGCGGGCGTGACCTCCGGACCGTCGTGCAGCAGAACCACGCTGCCGGGCCGCACGCGGGCGAGCACCCTGGCGGCAAGGGAGGCCGCGTCCCCCTCCGTCCAGTCCCGACCTTCCACGTCCCAGAGCGCCACTTCGCGCCCGGCGAGGCGGACCAGCAGGCGAGTCAGCGGGCCGTGGCCCCCGTAGGGCGGGCGGTAGAGATGCGGCCCCGGCTCTCCCGCGCGGGGATGCCAGCGCACCTGTGCCCACTCACGCCAGGGGGGCAGCCGCAGGGCATGGACGTGCCAGCGCCCGTGCGCCTCCAACCCGTGCCCGGCGGCGCGAAGGGCCGCCAGATGCTCCGGCCAACGCTCGGCAGCGGGCGCGGTCACGAAGAAGGTCGCGGGAGCCCCGTGGCGGGCGAGTACCGCGAGCAACTCGGGAGTGCGCTCGCCGGGGCCGTCGTCGAAGGTGAGGGCGACCCTGGGACGGTCGCGGCCCCCTGGTCCCAGCGCCCCCCACCCGGCGGCGCGGCCCCCGACCTCGGCGGCAAGGACGGCTCCCAGGCCCGCCAGGGCCACCCACGCCCAGGCTCTCATGAGACAGCGCCCGGTTCGCCTGCTACCCTGGCGCGGTGCCACAGGTCGCCGGGCCGGAGTTCACGGTCGTTATCCCTGCACGCAACGAGGCGGCCTCCTTGCCGCTCACCCTGCGTGCCCTGCACCGCCAGACGCTCGCCCCGCGCGAAATCATCGTGGTGGACCACGCCAGCCACGACGGCACGGCGGCGGTCGCGCGGGCCTGGGGGGCGCGGGTGGTGACCTGCGGCGAACCGGGCATTGGCCGCGCCCGGCAGGCGGGGCTGGAGGCCGCCCGAACCGACTGGGTCGCCACCACCGACGCGGACTCGTTGCCCGCGCCCGGCTGGCTCGCGGCCCTCGTGGGGGCGGCGCCGGGCCGGGTCGCCCTGTACGGCCCCCTGCGTTTCTGCGGGGTGTCGCCCGTGGTGGCGGCCACCTCGGAGGTCGGGTACACGGCTTTCCTGCGGACATGCGCCCTCGCCGGGCGGCCCAACCTCGCCGGGGCGAACATGGCCTACTCGCGGGCGGCGGCGCTCGTCGCCGGGGGCTATCCGGATGTCGAGGCGCTGGAAGACGTGGGCCTCGGCCTTGCGCTGGCCCGGCTGGGCGAGGTGGCCTACGTGCCCGGCGCCAGGGTCGAGACGAGTGCCCGGCGCCTCTCGGGGGGCGCACTTCCTTTTCTGTGGCGGCACATCCTCAACCTCAGCGGTCATACGCGAGGGTATTTCGACCCGTGAGCGCCGCCGCCCCCTCCGCGAAGGGGACCTCCTGCAGGGTGCCCAGCACGCCGGAATACACGTCGAGCACCCGCTCGGCCACGCCCCCCGGGGTCCAGGTCGCTCCGTGCCGCCGCGCTCCGCGCGAGAGCCGCGACCACAGGGCCGCGTCCCCCAGAATCGCCGCCGCGTGCCGGGTGAGCGCCCCAACGTCGCCGGGCGCCACGAGGTACCCGCTGCGGCCCGTCGCCACGCCGCTCAGCGTGCCCCGGGCGCCCACCGCCACGACGGGCACGCCCATCAGTTGGGCCTCCTGCAAGACCAGCCCCTGCGTCTCGGTGTCGCTGGCGAAGAGGAACAGCTCGGCCAGCCGGTAGTACGCGCCGATCTCGGTCCAGGGGCGCACCCCCAGGAAAGTCACCCGCTCCGCCACGCCCCGGCGCCCCGCGTGCTCTTCCAGCCGCCCGCGCTCCGGCCCCTCCCCCAGCACCACGAGGTGCGCGTCGGGCAGCCCCGCCAGCGTGTCCAGCACGAGGTCAAAGCGCTTCTCGCGGGCCAGCCGCCCCACGGTGAGCAGCCGCCGCCGTCCGGCGGGCCAGGGATTCTGGATGGGCGGGGCACCGCGCAGCACTTCCGGCTCCACGGCGGTCGGGATGACGACCGGGTTCCGCACCCCCATCTCGCGGGTCACGTCGAGCATTCCGGCGGTCGGCATGATGACCGCGTCGGCCCGGCGGTAGTAGTGGCCCATCAGGCGGGTCACCACGCGGGTCTGGCGCTGCAGCGCGGTCAGGCCGGGCACGTAGTGGGTGTAGGCCTCGATATGGGTGTGGTAGGTCGCCACGTGCGGCACCCCCCACTTGCGGGCCAGCCGCGCTCCGGCCAGCCCCAGGGTCAGCGGCGTGTGCGTGTGAACGAGGTCGTAGCGCTCGGCGAAGTCCCGGCGGGTGGGCCACGCCAGCCGGTAGGTCGGCAGAAAGAGGTAGCGCACACTGGCCGCCCGGCGCACGTCGGGCCGGGTGTCCTGCGCTTCCGGAAAGAAGGGGGCGACCACCTCCACGTGATGCCCCCGCGCCCGCAGCTCGTCGCTGAGCAGCCCCACGCTCGTCACGATGCCGTTCTGGTCGGGAAGGAAGGTGTCGGTGAAAAGCCCGATTCGCAGCGGTCTCATGCGCCGCACCTGCGGACCCGTTGGCTGAGGAGAGGCTGAAGCATCGCTGAACGAGAGCATACGACGCCGTGCATGAGAGGTGGGCGCGAAAGGGCACGCTACAGTCAGGGCATGTCCCGTGTGCCGCCGCCCCTGCGCCGCGCCCTGCTGCGGGCCGGAGCCGGGGGAACGCTGGCGGGCGGCGACCCCGGCTCACCCCACCTCGGGCTGGTCGTGCCCGTGCGGACGCCGGAGGACCTGGCGGCAGCGGCGAAAGCTGGGGTGCGGGCCACCCTGCTCGTCTCTCCCGCGCTGGCCCGCCTCGCTCCCGAAGTCATCCGGGCCGCCGCCCAGGCCGGGCACGAGATCGCCGGGTGGGGCGCCCCGGAGGGCGTCGCCGGGTTGGAGGTCTCCGCCGGGCGGCCCGTCACCCTCTGGAGCGCCGAGGCGCCGCCCGCCTCACCCGCCCGACTCGCCGCGCTGGGCCTGACGCCGCTGCCCCTTCCCCTCACCGCCCCGGAACCCGGCGGGACGCTGCGGCTCTCGCCCACCGACCTCGCGGCCGAGGTGCCCCGGTTGCGGGCCTTGGGGTACCGGCCCGGCCCGGTGGGGGAATTGCCGGGGCTGCGGCGGGCGCGGGGGCGGGACCTGGGGCTGCACCTCTACCGCCGGGCGGTGGACGACCGCTTCGCGCAGGCGCACCGGGTCCGGGCACTGACCGAGCGGGCCGACGGGGTGCTGCGCGTGAGCCGACAGCCTGCCCCGCCCGAGCTGGGGTGGCCGACCGGCGCGGCGGTGGCCGAACTGCACGTCCATTCACCGCGCCTCGTGGGACTGAGTGCCCGCAGCCCGCTCGCCGCCTACCGCGCCTTTGCCCGCTCGCTGCGCGACGTGGCGGCGGTGCTGCGCGACGATCCCGAGTTCGCGGACGTGCAGGGGGTCGTGGCGGTCACCCTCTTTCACGAGCCGCTGGCGCAGCAGGGCTTTCAGGTTCTCTCCCTGCCACCGCTGCGGACGCGGCTCTACAGCCTGGGCTTCCGGCTGATGCGCCGGGTGTACGGCACGGCGGTCCCCACCTCCGAACCGGAGCCGAGGCTGGCGTGGATGACGCGGGCAGCGTTTCTGGCGCGGCACGGGTAACGGACTTCTCCCCTACCCCGGCAGCGCGAACACCACCGCTGTGCCCCGTCCCGGCTCGCTGTCTACCTCCAGCTCACCCCCCGCCAAGGCCACCCGCTCGCGCAACCCGATCAGGCCGAGATGCCCCGCCTGGGCACGGGCCTGCGCCTGGTCCGGCGTGAAGCCCTGCCCGTCGTCGCGCACGGTCACCCGCACCCCGTCCGGGGCGTAGGCCACCCGGATGGCCGCGCTGCGGGCGCCCGCGTGTTTGTCCACGTTGGCGAGGGCTTCCTGCACCAGCCGGAACACCGTGAGCTCCACGGCGGGGGCGAGGCGGCGCTCGGGGCCGCTGACCTCCAGCCGGGTATCGGTCGCGGCCTGTCCCGCCAGCCACTCCAGCGCGGGCAGCAGCCCGAGGTCGTCGAGCACGCTGGGCCGCAGGTTTCGCGCAAAGCGGCGCACGCTCTCGATCGCCGCGTCGAGGTCCCCCAGGATGTCCTGCGCCCGCTCGCGCCCCGGTCCCTCCAGATCGCGGGCCAGCCGGGCCACCCGGCGCGAGGTGGCGATCAGGACCTGCGCGGTGTCGTCGTGCAGCTCGCGGCTGATGCGCCGGCGTTCCTCCTCCTGCGCCTGGGTAAAGAGGGTGAGGTAGGTCCGCAGCTCGGTCTGGCGGCTCGTCGCGGCCTCCAGCGCCCGGCCCCGGCGCTGAATCTCGGCGGCCAGGGTCTGGAGTTCGGAGAGGTCACGGGCCACCGCCAGCATCCCCCCGGCTGGCCCGCTCACCGCGCTGAGACGCACCTCCAGGCGGTACGGTCCGACCTCGATCTCGGCGCGGCCCCCGGCGGTCTGACGCCGCGCTCCTTCCCAGGCGGCGTGCAGGGCGGGGCGGGTTCCCGGCGTGGGCAGGGTCAGCAGGCTCGCGCCCACGAGCGGCCCCAGCAGCCGAACGGCGGCAGGGTTGGCGTAGGTCACGAGTCCGGCCCCGTCCGCGCTCAGGATCAGGTCGTGGGCGCCTTCCGCGAGCTGGCGGTACCGGGCCTCCTCCCGCGCGAGCGCCGAGAGCAGCCGCTCGCGGGTCAGCGTCAGGGCCATCTGGTCGGCCACGCTGCGCGACAGGGCCAGCACCCGGTCGCTCGGCGGCTCGGTGCCGGGGTCGTCGGCGTAGAGGAAGCCCAGCACCTCCTCCCCCTCGCCGCCCCCCCGCAGCGGCACGATCAGGGCGCTGCCCGCGACCGGCAGGGCGTGCCGCCGAGTCAGCGGGCGCGGCCCCCGGCCGAGTTGCCCCGCGAGCGAGGCGAGTTCGGCTCCATTCGGCGCGTGCAGGTTGTAAGTCGCGCAGCGCACCACCGCTCCGTCCTCGCCCGTCAGCGCGATCAGCCCCCGGCCCGCCCCCAGCGCCAGGGTCGCCAGCCGCGCAGCTTCTGCGAGGGCGCGGTCGCTCTGGTCCTCACCCAGCAACCGGCCCACGTTCAGCAGGACGGCGGCCTCGCGCTCGCGGCGCAGTTCTTCCTCGTACAGCCGGGCATTCTCGATGGCGAGGGAAGCCTGCCCCGCGAACACTTCGGCCAGCGCGAGGTCGTCGGCGTCGAGGGGCAGCGGCGCCGTCCAGTACAGGGTCAGCACCCCGAACACGCCCGAGCGGGTGCCCAGCGGCAGGCTCACCACGCCCCGGTAGGGGTACTCGCCCCGCGCGAGCAGCGACCGAGTGTAGCGGCTGCTGCCCCCGTACCCCTCGGCGGGGAGGTCGCGGGCGGCCACCATCTCGCGGCGCTGCACGGCCCGCCCGGTCACCCCGCCCCCCACCTTGGCCCGCACCCGCAGCACGTACTCGCCCGGCAGCCCCAGCGCTCCCCGGATGCTGAGGGTGCGCCCGTCGGGTTGCAGCTCGTAGACGCCCGCCGCGTCCGCTCCGAAGAGGAGCTTGGCCCGCTCCAGCACCTTCGACAGGGTGTCGGGCAGGTGCAGACTCCCCGCCAGCGCCGCGCCCGCCTCACGCAGGGCTTCGGCCGCTTCCCGCTTGCGGGTCTCGGTACCGTAAAGCCGGGCGTTGTCGATGGCGAGGCTGGCCTGCTCTGCCAGCGCGAGTACCAGCCAGGTGTCGTCCTCCGAGACGCGCACCCCCGCCGAGCGGCTGTCCACGTACAGCAGCCCCAGCGGGCGCCCCCGTGCACTCAGGGGGGCAATCAGCGCGACCTCCGGGTCGAGTTCCGCCAGGCCCGCCGCCATGGGCGAGGCCCCGTCCCGGCTGCGGTCGTACAGGATGACCTCGCCGCGGTCGACCAGCCGTCCGAAGGACACCGGCCCCACCCCCACCCCCCCGGTAAAGGCCGAGTCGAAGCCGTAGGAGAAGACCTCGCCCGTCCGCGCCCGCCCGTCCTGCACCTCGCTGAAGAGGGCCACGAACGCCCGCCCGAAGCCCAGCGCGAGCGCGGCGCTCTCTGCGGTCGCGGTCAGCACCTCCGCGAGGTCGAGGCTCCCGCCCAGCCGCCGCACGAGCTGCTCGACCGTCTCTGCCACCCGGCCCCGGCCCCGCCGCGTCTCGCGGGCCTGCACGCCTTCGAGCGCCAGCGTGAGCAGCGGCAGCAGCCCGGCCAGCGCCTCCACCCCGGCCCCCTCCGCCCCCACAAGTTCCAGCACGCCGCCCCCGAACGGCAGGGCGACCAGCATGCCCTCCTCCTGCCGCTGGCCCGACGCCAGCGCCCGCGCCGCCAGCGTGCCGTCGCTGAGGCCCAGGCCCCGCCCTTCCTCACCCACGACCACGAGCGCCCCGCCCGTCACCGCCCACACCTGCACCCCATGCGCCCGCACGGCCTGACAGGCGAAGCGGGCCAGCGCCGCGCCGAATGCCCCCACGGTGGGCGCGGCAGCGAGGTCGGGGGGGAGGGGGGGGAGGGTCATGGGGAAAAGTTCAGGAGATGCTGAGGAACTGCGCCGGTGCCAGAGGTTCTGGGGTTGGGGAGGCGGCATTGGCTTTGAAGGTGTACAAGCCCAGATTTGAGAGGGCGAGCTGGCGCTCGCGACCCCCCTCTGCTGCGCAGCTCTACGAGTCCCAGCCTCTGCAAGCAGCTCATACGAGTCCCCCACAAGGGGAGAGGAGGAAAGGCGCCACAGCCTGAGCATTTCAAAAACGGGCACAGCCGACGCCACACAGGTGTGGGCGAACGGCCCCCGCACCGCCTTCCCCACGTCGGCTCGCGCAGCGAGACGGTGGCCGCGACGAGATCACACCAAGATCCAACATTCCGGCAGAAGACAACGCCCACCCGCGCCGCCCATGTGGCCCTGCCGAGCGCAGCGCCGCTCCCCTCCACCCAGTACCAGACGCGCTGAATGAGTGAGCGGCAACGCGCGGGCCGCCCCGCGCGGCAGAGACGTTGCCCCCTCTGCTGCGCAGCTCTACGAGTCTGGGGGAGGGGCTGGGGGTGGGGGCAAACCGAATCGAGACCCCTTGCCCCCGCCCCTCACAGCGTCTTCGGATCAATCCACCCCCGCTTGATTCCGTACAGCACCGCCTCCGTCCGGCTGCCCACATCCAGCTTGGAAAAGATGTTCGCCAAGTGGACCTGCACCGTGCGCGGGCTGATGTCGAGATCGCGGGCGATCTCCTTGTTCGTTCGCCCGGTGGCGGCCACCCGCAAGACCTCCAGCTCGCGGGGGCTGAGCGCGTCCTCCGGCGGCGTGGGCGTCTGCTGGGTGCTGAAGCGCTCCAGCACCTTGCGGGCGACCGAGGGGTGCAGGGCACTCTCCCCCGCCGCGACCGCCCGCACCGCGCCCAGCAGGTCGTCTTCCGAGGTGTTCTTCAGCAGGTACCCGGCCGCCCCCGCCTCCAGCAGCGCGAAGACGTAAGCGTCGTCGTCGTAGCTCGTCAGGACGAGGACGCCGACGCCCGGCAGGAAGGCCTTGATGGCGCGGGTGGCCTCGATGCCGTTCATGCCGGGCATGGACACGTCCATCAGGATCACGTCGGGGCGCAGCTCGCGGGCCTTCCCGACCGCGTCCTCGCCGCTGTCGGCCTCGCCCACGACGTGCAGGTCGCTCTCGCCTTCCAGCAGTTCGCGGGTGCCCTTGCGGACGACCGGGTGGTCGTCGACCAGGAGCAGGGTGATGGGCCGCGCGGGGGCGGCGGAGGCGTCGGCGTCGTGCATGGGGGCAGCATACGCGAGGCCAGCAGAAACCGCCCCCACGTGGGAGGGCGGCTTCCGGGGAGAGGGCGGGCAGGCTCAGTTCTTGCTGAGGTTCTTCCAGTACGTCCCGGCGCGGGCAAAGGCCAGCATCGGGTTGTAGTTCTCCTCGCTGATGCCCTGGATGTTGTCGCGGTAGGCCAGGATGCCGGGGGTGCTGGGCATCAGGATGAAGTAGGCCTGATCGCGGGCACGCTCGGCGATCTGGGTGTACAGCTCGTCGCGGCGCTCGGCGTCGCTGGTGCTGCGGGCCTCGTTCACCCAGGCGTCGATCTGTTCGTCTTTGAAGTTGGCGCGGGGGTTGTAGTAGCCCTCGCTGGAGTAGAAGGTGTGGACGAAGTTGTCCGGGTCGGCGTAGTCGGGCGCCCAGCCGGTGCTGATCAGGATCTCCTCGCCCTTGTCCCCGGCTTCCAGAATCTCGCTCCACTGCTTGGCTTCGAGGTTCACCTTGAACTTGGGGTTCAGGGACTCGATGTTCTTCTTCAGCAGTTCCATCCCAGTCTGCTGAGGTACGCTGCCCGCGCGGTAGGTCGCGTTCACGACAAAGCCGTTTTCCCAGACCTGACCGTCCCAGGCCTGCTGGAAGGCTTCGCGGGCCGCGTCAAGGTCGAACTGCGGGGGCTCCACGTCGGGGTTGTAGCCGGGGAAGGTTTCCGGCAGCAGGAAGTTGCGCGGCTCGCCCACGCCGTTTTGCACTTCCTTGATGTAGGTGTCCACGTCGAAGGCCGACACGAAGCCCTTGCGGACGTTCACGTCGCTGAAGAAGTTCGCCGGGATGCCCTGGCCGTCGAGCTTGCCGCTGCCCAGGCGCCCCTCGCCCTTGATGTCCTGGTTCATGAAGATGCCGAAGGCGCTGGTGTCGGGCAGGTTGTCCAGCACCGCCACGCCGGGCTTGCCGCGCAGCTGCTCTTCGATGATGGCGCGGCCACCGGTCTCGACCATGTCGGCGTCGCCGCGCAAGAAGGCCTGGAGGCGGGCCGCCTGCTCGGGCACGATCTGGATCAGCACGTTCTTGATGCTGGCCTTGTCGCCCCAGTAGTTCTCGAAGGCCTCGGCGCGGAAGGCGGTCGCGTCCTTGCTCACGAACTTGTAGGCCCCGGTGCCGCTGGGCTGCTGCGAAAGCGGGCTGCCGGTCAGGTCCTTGCCCACGGCGTCCTTCCAGGTGGCCTCGGTGCCGTCCCACTCGCCGATCTCCTTGGCGTGTTCGGAGTCCACGATGGCCTGACCGATGTAGGCCAGCTTGGACAGGAACGCGGGGTCGGCCTTGGGCAGCGTGAAGACCAGCGTTTCGCCGTCGCAGCGCACCGCCGCGCTGATCTTGTCCCAGGTGACCGAATCGTCGTCGTTGGCGTTGGCCCCGGTGCCCAGCAGGCTCTCGGCGAGGAACCAGTTGCCGCTGTCGCTCGTGTTCGTGACGAGGTTGCGGCGGAAGGTATATTCGGCGTCGGCGCACTTGAACTCATTGCCGGTGTGGAACTGCACGCCGTCACGCAGGGTAAAGCGGTACTCGGTGCCCCCATTGGCGATATTCCACTCGGTCGCCAGCAGCGGCTCGAGTTCGGTCAGGCTGTTGCCCTGGTAGGTGACTAGCGTCTCGTAGAGGTTCTCCACGACCTGACCGCTGCCGGTGTCGTAGGTGGTGCCGGGGTCCAGCGTGGGGATGTCGGCGCTCTCCTGCACGACGAGCACGTCGCGGCTGCCGCCGGAGGAGGTGCTGCCGGTGGACGCGGTCTCGCCGGAACCCTCGGTGCCGCTGCCCTCGGTCGTCGCGATGGTGCCGCTCTCGGTGCTGGTGTTGGTCTCGGTCTTGTCGTCGCAGGCCGCGAGGGTCAGGGCCAGGGTGGTCAGGGCGATCAGGCCCAGCGGGCGACGGAAGCGGGGATCGGCTTTGGTCATGGAGACTCCTGTGAGGGATGGGGTGGGACGGTGTGGGGCCAGAGTGTAGCGAAGCGGACAGACAATCGGCCGTGCCCCGGTGGAAGGGTCGGACTGCGGGGCAGGATAGCAGCCTAGCGCCCACTGATGAGGACTTCTCCCAGCCTGATTAAGTGTGACTCACCCGTGATCACGCTCCGATTGAAATGCCCCGCACAGCGGGCTTGAGTGCCCTCATGTAAGGTTTCGTGATGATTTCGGAGACGTATACAGAATCGTTCGTGCTGCGCGGCACAGCGGCGGGGGGGACCCTGCGGCTGGTCGGCATTGACGCGACGGGGCTGGTGGAGGAGGCGCGGGTGCGCCACGGCCTGAGCAAGACCGCCACCGCCGCGCTGGGGCGCACGCTGGCCGCCTCCGCGCTGCTGGCGGTCGTGCTGGGCAAGAAGCCTGACAGCCGGGTCACCGTGCGAGTGCAGGGGGGCGGACCGGTGGGCTGGATCGTGGCCGAGGGCAGCGCCGACGGCCGGGTGCGCGGCTACGTGCGCGAGCCGGGCGCGGACCTGCCGCTGCGCGAGTCCGATGGCAAGCTGGACGTGCGCGGCATCGTGGGCACCGACGGCGAACTGTCCGTGACCCGGCTGCTGGACAACGGCGAGCCGTACACGGGCAGCGCCCAGCTCGTCAGCGGCGAGATCGCCGAGGACGTGAGCGCGTACCTGGGCGTCTCCGAGCAGATTCCCAACGCGGTGCTGCTGGGCGTGTACGAGGAAGGCGGCCGGGTCTACCGCGCGGGCGGGCTGCTGGTGCAGGCGATGCCGGGCGTGACCGACGAGACGCTGGCCCGGTTGGAGGCCAACATCCGGGGCATGGGTCAGCTCACCGACCACCTGCGGCGGGGCAGCCTGCTGGAGACGATGCACACGGCGGCGGGGGGGCTTGACCTCGTGCTGGCGGCGGCGGCGCAACCCGCCCGCTTCCAGTGCCGCTGCTCGCGGGGCAAGGCGCTCGACAGCCTGAAGTTCTTCGCGCCGGGCGAGCGCCAGGAGATGCGCGACGAGGGTGGGCAGGAGGTCGTGTGCCACTGGTGCGGCGAGCACTACCAGATCACCCCCGGCGAGATCGCCAGCCTCGACGCGGAGACGGCGCGGGCGCAGGCCTGAAGTCGGCCGCTTGATGGAGGGAGGGTCACCCGCTGGGGTGGCCCTTTCTCCTGGGTGGACTGAGCGGCGAACGACCGGGCGCAGGGGCCTCCCGCGTTCTGCCGAGGATGAATGGGCACAGAGGCGCGGACCATATCCTCCCCAGCCCGACCTGGGATACTTCCGTCATGAAGAACCGTCTCCCCGCCGTCCTGCTGGTCCTCGTGGGTCTGGGCCTGGGCGCCACGCTGCTGCGCGATCAGGTGCCGGTGTCCGGCGCCCAGCCACCCGCCGCCGAGGAAGCGGCCCCGGCGAGCGAGGCGGGCGCCCGGCTTCAGAACGAGCGCAACACCATGGACATCGTGCGGCGCTACGAGCCGGGGCTGGTGTTTATCAGCACCGAGCTGGAGGTCGTGCAGGACCTCGGGTGGCTGTTCGGCGGCGGTCAGACGCAGGTGCAGCAGGGGGTGGGGAGCGGCTTTTTCGTGAACGAGGCGGGCGACATCCTGACCAACTACCACGTCATCGCGGGCGAGGGGGGCCAGGGCAAGGCCGACCGCATTACCGTGCGGGTCATGGGGCAGGAAGAAGCTGTGCCCGCCGAGGTGATCGGCACCGCCCCGCAGTACGACCTCGCGCTGATCCGGGCCGAGGGGCTGGCCCAGAACTTGATCCGGCCCATTCCGCTGGGCAACAGCGACACGCTGGCGGTGGGGCAAAAGGCCGTGGCGATGGGCGCTCCCTTCGGGCTGGAATTCAGCGTCACGGAGGGCATCGTGAGCAGCACCGAGCGGCAGATTCCCATCGGTTTCTCGGGGTCCGGGTCGGGCGAGGGCATCACCCAGAAGGCGATCCAGACCGACGCGGCGATCAATCCGGGCAACTCCGGTGGACCGCTGCTGGACTCGTCGGGGCGCGTGATCGGGATCAACACCCAGATCGCCACGGGCGGCAGCCAGCAGAGCGCCGGGGTGGGCTTCGCCATTCCGGTGAACGCCGCCAAGAACCTGCTGCCCCGCTTGCAGGAAGCCGGGGGCGGCGAGGTCCGCGCTCCCCGGCTGGGCATCACGGCGGGGCTGGTCGTGCAGGCCCGTGGGCAGCAGGCAGCGGTGGGCCTGAGTGCGCTCACGGCGGAGGGACGGCGCCAACTGGGACTCCCGGAGCGCGGGCTGGTCGTGGGGCAGGTCGCGCCGAACACCCCCGCCGCCCGCGCGGGACTGCGCGGCGGGGAGGCCCGCGAGTTCCCCGGCGGCGTGATCGCGCTGGGGGGCGACGTGATCGTGGAGGCCGAGGGGCAACCAGTCGACGCCCTCGAAGATCTTCAGGCCGCCCTGCTGGACAAGAGCGAGGGCGACGCCGTGAGCCTGCGCGTCTGGCGAGACGGCGAGGAGCGCGAGGTACAGGCCACCCTCGACGCCTCCGCCTTCGAGTGACCGCCCCATGACCGCCGACCCGGCCAGCCTGGGCCGCGAGGTCTGGGACCGCCTGCGCCCCGAGGACCGCGAGTGGCTGCGCTCGCTCTCACGGGAGGCGGGGCCGGGGGCACGGGTCGCCCTGGTGGGCGGAGCGGTGCGGGACGCGTTGCTGGGCGGCACCCCCCTCGACCTCGACGTGGCGGTGGAGGGGGTGGACGCGGGTGCCCTCGCGGCGGCGAGCGGCCTGCCCACCCTGGTTCACCCCGCCTTCGGCAACGCGACCGTGACCCTGCCGGACGGCCGACACGCCGACCTCGTGCGGGCGCGGCGCGAGACGTACCCGGTGCCCGGCGCGAACCCGTTGCCCCTTCCCGGCACCCTGGAAGACGACCTCGCCCGGCGCGATTTCGGGCTGAATGCGCTGGGGCTGGAGGTGCCCCCGGATGGGCCGCCCCGCCTGCTGGACGTGACGGGCGGATTGGACGACCTGCGGGCACGGGTGCTGCGACCCCTGCACCCCCACTCCCTGCACGAGGACGCCAGCCGCCTGGTCCGGGGAGCGCGGCTGGCTGGGCGGCTGGGCTTGGAGGCCCACCCGGAGTTGCAGCGGCAGGTGCCCGACGCCCTCGGTATGGCCGAGCAGACGCCCCGGCTGTGGGCCGAGCTGTGGCTGCTGCTCCGGGAACCCCGGCCGGGGCGGGCCGCCCGCGTGCTGGAGGGGTGGGGGGCGGGCTGCCTGCTTCCCGCCGGAGCCGCCGAGCGGCTGGAAGCCCTGGACGCCCGGCAGGACGCGGGCGAAGTCGTCTCCCCCACCACCTCCGCGGCGGCCCTGCTCTCGGCGGCCCCCGACCCCGCCGCGTGGGCAGGTCGGCTGGGGTTGGGGGAGAAGCCCGGCGCCCTGCTGGCCCGCGCCCTGGGAGATGCCCCGGCCTCCCCCGGCAGCCCGGAGACCATCCTGCGGGCGCTGCTGCGGCCGGGGGCTTACGCGGGCCTGAGCGGGCGGGACGTGGTCGCCCGGGGCGTTCCGCCCGGCCCGGCGGTGGGGGCGGCACTCGCCCACCTCGCGGCCCTGCGCCGGGTCGGTGAGGTGCAGTCCCGGTCGGACGAGGAAGCGGCGCTGGAGGCTTATCTCCGGGGGGAGGCCGCGACTCCGTCACCGGGCTGACGGCGGCGGGCCGGGCGCGGCCCGTAGAATGCCCCCCTATGCTCCTGAGCCTGCTGACCGAAAGTCCCCTGGCGTTCGTGATTATCGCGGCGGCGCTGGCGCTGTCGCTGACCGTTCACGAGTTCGCCCACGCCTGGACCGCCGACCGGCTGGGCGACCCCACGCCGAGGCGCTTCGGGCGGGTCACCCTCAATCCCGGCAAGCACCTCGACCCCTTCGGGACACTGCTGCTGCTGATCGCAGGCTTCGGCTTTGCGCGGCCTGTGCCTATCAACCCCAACAACCTGGGACGCTGGGGCACCCTGTGGGCGACCGCCGCCGGGCCGATCAGCAACATCCTGATCGCCCTGCTGTGCGCCCTGTTGCTGGCGGTCTTGCCCAAGACCGGGCTGATCCCGGTGATTCTGCTGACCGTGCTGAGCGTCAACATCGTGTTGGCGGTCTTCAACCTGATTCCGATTCCGCTGCTGGACGGCAGCCGCATCCTGGGCGCCCTGGTGCCCTCGCTGGGGCGCAGTCTCGCGCAGTTCGAGGCCCAACCCTTTTCGTTCCTGATCGTGATGCTGTTTATCTTCCTGGCCCGTGAACCCATCGAGCAGATCATCGGGACGGTGCAGGGCTGGGTGCTGAGCCTGGTGGGGCTGCGCTAGGCCTGCTCCCCACGGCAAAGGCCCCCGCCAGAACGGCTGGGGCCTTGTTTTCTGCCGGACTTACCGCAGGTGGAACATCATCGCCACGTGCGCCCCGGTCCCCCCCAGCACGAACAGGTGCCAGATCTCATGGAACCCGAACACCCCGGGGCGGGGATTCCAGCGCTTGGTCCCGTAGATCACCGCGCCGATGGAGTACAGGACGCCCCCCGCCGCCAGCCAGAAGAGGGCCGCGCCGGGCAGGGTGCGGGCGAGTTGCGGCAGGAACAGCAGCGCCAGCCATCCCATGCCCAAGTACAGCAGTGTGCTGACCCAGCGCGGCAGCCGCATGGTGAGCAGCTTGAGGAGGACGCCCGCCCCCGCAATGCCCCACACCAGCCACAGCACGGCGTCGCGCCATACGCCCTCCAGCCCGAAGTAGGCGACCGGGGTGTAGCTTCCGGCGATCAGGAGGAAGATGCCCGCGTGGTCGAGCTTGCGCAGCCACAGCAGCCCGCGCTCGCCGGGGCGGAAGGAATGGTAGCTCGCCGACGCCGCGTACAGCGCCACCATGCTCAGCCCGAACACCGCAAAGGGCCACAGCGTCAGCCCCCGTGACGAGGCCCACCACAGCAGCGGCCCCAGCACCGCGAGGCCCGCGAGCGCCCCACCCCAGTGGGTCAGGGCGTTTACAGGTTCGCGGGGGGCGGTCAGCAGTCGCTTCACGCCCCTCAGGGTAGAGCGCGGGCCGGGAAGGATGTGGGGACTGGGACGCAGTCCGCGGCGCGGCTCCCTAGGTCTGGCCTACTTCCCCCCGTAGTTCGGCGCTTCCTTGGTAATGGTGACCCCGTGGGGGTGGCTCTCCACCAGGCTCGCGCCCGTGATGCGGACAAACTGGGCCTCGCGGCGCAGGGTGCCGAGGTCGGGAGCACCGCAGTAGCCCATGGAGCTGCGCAGGCCGCCGACAAACTGGTAGATCACCTCGCCCGCCGTGCCCCGGTAGGCGATGATGCCCTCGATGCCCTCGGGAACGAACTTGCGGCTGCCGCCCTGGAAGTAACGGTCGGCACTGCCCTGGTCCATCGCGCCCAGGGACCCCATGCCCCGGTAGCTCTTGTAGCGGCGGCCGTCGCGCAGCACGACCTCGCCGGGGGCCTCGTCGGTTCCGGCGAGCATGGACCCCATCATGACGGCGCTCGCGCCCGCCGCGATGGCCTTGGGCACGTCGCCCGTCTGCTTGATGCCCCCGTCCGCGATGACGGGAATGCCCGCCTCCAGCGCCGCTGCCGACGCCTCGAAGATGGCGGTGATCTGCGGGACGCCGACCCCCGTGACCACGCGGGTGGTGCAGATGCTCCCCGGCCCGATGCCGACCTTCACCGCGTCGGCCCCCGCCGCGATCAGGTCCCGCGCTCCGGTGCGGGTGGCGACGTTCCCCGCGATCACATCCACGTCGAAGGTCTCCTTAACCCGCGCCAGTGCGTTCAGGATGCCCTGGCTGTGGCCGTGGGCGCTGTCGAGCACCAGCACGTCGGCCCCCGCCGCCACCAGCGCCCCGGCGCGGTCCATCAGGTCGGCCCCCACCCCGATGGCCGCGCCCACCCGCAGCCGTCCGAGGTCGTCCTTCGCCGCTCGGGGGTACTTCACCCGCTTGGCGAGGTCCTTGATGGTGATCAGGCCCCTCAGGAATCCCTCCCCGTCGGTCACCAGCAGCTTCTCGATGCGGTGGCGCTTGAAGATCTCCTGCGCCTGCTCCAGCGTGGTGCCCACCGGCACGGTGACGAGGTCCTCGCGGGTCATCACGTCCGCGACGGGGAGGCTGAGGTCGTCCACGAAACGCATGTCGCGGTTGGTGATGATGCCGAGCAGCTTGCCCGCCGGATCCGTGACCGGCACACCGCTGATCCGGTACTCGGCCATCAAGCGGTCGGCGTCGGCCACGCTCGCAGAGGGCGGCAGGGTGATGGGGTCCACGATCATGCCGCTTTCCGACCGCTTGACCTTGCGGACCATCTCGGCCTGGGCGTCGATGCCCATGTTCTTGTGGAGGATGCCCAGACCACCCTCCCGCGCCATCGCCACCGCCATCGCCGTTTCGGTCACCGTGTCCATCGCCGCCGAGACGAAGGGGATGTTCAGCCGCACCCGCCGGGTGAGCTGCGTCTCCACACTGACCTCGTGCGGCAGCACCGTGGAGTGCCGCGGTTGCAGCAGCACGTCATCAAAGGTGATGCCTTCCTGGCCGAACTTGTAGGCGTAGCGGTCCTCGTGGGCAGCCGGGGACGGCTGGGCGGGCGTCGAGGGGGCACTCATGCACCGGAGTGTACCTGGGGAGGGTGAGGCCGCCGCCGGAACTGTCCCGCACCCCTGACCGCCCAGCGGCCCTTGCACGGTTCTGGGGAGCGTGCTAGATTCTGCCTCGCCCTTGCAAGGGGGCCGAAGAAGAGTGTGGGGTCGTAGCTCAGCTGGGAGAGCGCGTCGTTCGCAATGACGAGGTCAGGGGTTCGATCCCCCTCGACTCCACCATCAGGAAAGTCCGCCATGCGCGGGCTTTTTTCTTTGGCATCGGGCTGACCCAGTCAGGGAGAGCAAACCCCGCCCTTGCGAGCGGGGTCTTAGACCCTCCTCTTCTTCCGAGGCTGGGTCAGCGCCGCACGACGGCCGGGTATTCAGGCTCGCCCCGCAGCGGGGCCAGGGCCGCAACATTCAGCGGCAACGTGAGCAGGCGCTCGCCCTGGCGCAGTTGCAGTCCTGTCGCCGTCCCGGCCAACTTCAGCGTGACGCCCGGCAGGGTCTTCAGCGCCGAGAGCGGGACGTAGGCCGCGCGGCCCACGACCTGCACCGGGAGGGTCCGGGGAGGCGTCCCGGCTTGCGGGAACCCCAGGGTCACCGTGCGCGGCGTGAGGACCTGCACCCGTGCCCCCAGCGCCGCCGTGAGGTCAGTCAGGGGCAGGACCACCTGTCCGTTCACGGCCCTCGCTCCGCGTCCGGCGGCCTCGGCGGCAGCCTGGGGCGTGCGGCTGGGGGCGGGTGGAGGCGTCACTGGGCGAACGGGGGCCGGGGGCTGGGCTGCCACCGGAGGGGTTGGGACAGGCTTGGCGGGGGTGGGGGCAGGCACCGGTGCATTCGGCCGGGTCGCCGGAAGCGCGGCGAGCGCCGCCCGCTTGGAGGCGGTGCGGGCGGCGGTCTCCTGCGGGGTCAACACGCGGCCCCACCCGGCGGGCACGCTGCGAAAGCTGGTCCACGGACCGTCGGCGAGCGGGGCCTGCCGCTCCACGGCGCTCAGGCCGCCGCCCTCGGTGGCGAAGTACAGCACGCCCCGGTCGCTCACGGCGACGGACGTGTCGATCTTCTTGCCCGTCTTGACCGTCCAGCGGACCTGCCCGTTCGGGCCGATGGCGTGCACCGTCCCCGTCAGGTCCGGCACGACCACGCTGCCGTCGGCGAGCTGCACGGCCGCCGCCGCGACCGGGGCGCCCGCCGCATAGACCCACTCGTCCTCGCCCGTCGTGTTCACGGCGTAGACCTTGCCGTCGTAGCTGCCCACGACGACCAGATCGTCGCTTGTCACGATGGGGCTGGCGTTCACGAAGAGGTCGGTCTGCCGGGTCCAGCGCAGCTTCCCGGCGGGGTCAAGGGCGTACAGCTTGCGGTCGCTGGAGCCGAAGTACACGTTCCCCTGACGGTCAAGCGCGGGGCTGCTGAACACCAGCGACCCGGCCCCGAAGGCCCACTTGAGTTTGCCGTCGGGGGTCAGCGCGTGCAGGCGGTTGTTCTGCGCCCCGAAGTAGATGGTGCCGTCCCGCGCGACCGCCGGGCTGCTGAACACAGGCGCCCCCACCTTGAAGGTCCACAGCACCTGCCCCCCCGGCCCCAGCGCGTACACCGTGCCGCCCGCCGTCGCCGCGATCAGGCTGCCGTCGGGCCGCAGCGCCGGGCTGGCAAAGATGTCCCCGTCCAGCCGGGTACGCCAG
The DNA here is from genome assembly GCF_002953415.1 of Deinococcus sp. NW-56. Classification (NCBI taxonomy): domain Bacteria; kingdom Thermotogati; phylum Deinococcota; class Deinococci; order Deinococcales; family Deinococcaceae; genus Deinococcus; species Deinococcus sp. NW-56. The sequence goes on from NZ_CP026516.1 coordinate 1,862,319, forward strand.
AGCTGCTTGCCAGAGGCATCTGCCGCATAGATGTGGTCGTCGTAGGAGGCCGCGATCACCGTGCCCTGCGGCGTGATCACCGGACTGGCCCGCCCAATGTCCCCCACGGGGAGGTTCCAACGCTCCACGCCCCGCCCGTCCGTGCGGTGCAGGCGGTTGTCGGACCCGACGAAATAGAGGTCACCGTCGTCCGACACGGCGACAGTGGAGATGACCTTGAGGTCCTTGAACCACGTGACGGTGGGCGAAGGGGAAATGGAAGAGGATTGAGCGAGAGCCGTCGGCGCAAGCAGAGCAAGTGAGAGAATCAGCGCTTTTCTCATGTGAAGGTAAGCTCCTTTACACTCCCTTTACAGGGTGGTTTGGCGAATGGACGCTCGCCAAGCTAGCGTCTTAAGATGCTCTCGCTATGAAAAAGATTCTCATGCTGACCGCGTTCGCCCTGGCGGGACTGGCCGCCGCCCAGGACACCACCACGCCCCCCACCGACACCAGCACCGAGACCCAGCAGACTGAGACGACGGAAACGACCACCGAGACGACCGAGACCACGACGACCACCACCGAGACGACGGTCCAGACGGGCGCCGCGACCACCGTGTCCCCCGCGACCCTCAGCGCCGAGCAGAACTTCGCCCGCGCTCAGGAGTTCGCCGTGCAGGCCGACGTGGCCTACCCGCTGCCCTTCTACGACCGCACCCTGTGGAAGGCCGCCGTGGACCACGCCTTCTACGCCGCGCAGCAGGAAGCGACCAACCGCAACTACCAGGCCTACCTCGCGCAGCTCTACACCAAGACCCAGTGGTGGATCAACGCCTACAACGCCTGGACCCGCCTGGGCGAACTGAACGACACCGAGCGCCAGCTCGCCAGCCTCAGCGCCGCCAAGCTCGCCTACCTGGCCCTCCAGCGCGGTGACCGCGCCGCCGCCCGCACCTACGTGGACCAGGGCCTGAGCTGGGCCGACAGCGCCAGCCTCCGCGCCATCCAGAGCCGCCTGTAAGACGCAGCGATTTAGGGGCGCCCTCCATGTGGGGGCGCCCTTTTTTGGTGCCCGCCCCTAGACTGCCCCCATGCGCGTCCTCGTCCTTTCCGACACCCACGGCCCGCTGCGCCCGGAGGTTCTGCCTCTCGCCGCGCGGGCCGACGCCGTGCTGCACGCGGGAGACGTGGGGCGACCAGAGGTGCTGGGGGAGCTGCGGGCGGCCTCTCCCGGCCCGGTTCACGCGGTGCGGGGCAACGTGGACCGCTCGCCGCCCCTGTCCGGGTTGCCGGAGACCCTGCTGCTGGAGCTGGGCGGCGTCTGGGTGTACCTGCTGCACGACCTGGCCGCACTGGACCTCACCCCCGTCGCGGCCGGGATACGGGTCGTGATCTCGGGCCACACGCACCAGCCCCGCGTGGAGGAACGCGGTGGCGTCCTCTTCCTGAATCCGGGGTCGGTGGGACCGCGCCGCTTCCGGCTGCCGGTGGCCTGCGCGTGGCTGTATCTGGGGAGAGGCGGGGTGCGGGCCGAGCCGGTCGTCCTGGCCCCCTGAGCGGCCCCCGGCGGGTGTAGCCTGCCTGCCATGACGGCCCTTTCCACTCCCGTGCGTGTTCACGGCACCCTGCACGCCCTGCAGGTGCCCATCCCCTACCCCATGAAGACCGTCACGGTGCTCGTCGACACGGGCGGCCCGGTCACCCTGATCGACACCGCGCTCGACACGCCGGAGGCGCGGGGAGCCATCGAGGACGGACTGGCGGCGCTGGGCCTGCACTGGCCGGACGTGGAACGGGTCATCATCACCCACCACCACCCCGACCACTACGGGCTGGCGGGGCTGGTGGAGGAACGCAGCGGGGCCAGCGTCCAGATGCTCGACGTGGAGATCGGGCGCGGCGAACGCTACTGGCACCTCTGGGAAGAGTGGCTACCGGGGCATATCAAGCACATGCAGGACCACGGCCTGCCGCCGGAGTTGCTGGAGAGTCTGGAGCGCGACAGCCGCCGCACCCGCGACCGCGTTCACCCCGCCAGCCGGGTCCAGCCGCTGCGCGAGGGCGGGCACGTGCCGCTGGCCGGGGCCGAGTGGGAGGTGCTGTGGCTGCCCGGCCACGCCGACGGACACCTGGGCCTCTGGAACGAAGGAGAAAGTCTGCTGATCGCTGGGGACGCCATCCTGCCGCGCATCAGCCCCAATATCGGTCTGTACGCCTATACCCGGCCCGACCCGCTGGGGGACTACCTCCAGACGCTCGGCAAGCTCGAAGCCCTGAACCCCCGCCGCGCCGTCGTGGGGCATCACGGTCCCGTCATGGAGGGCGTGCAGGCCCGCGCCCGCGAACTGCGCTCGCACCACCACGAGCGGCTCGACTTCGTGCAGGCCGAGGCCGCGCAGGAGGCCCGCACCGCCTACGAACTGAGCCTGGTGATGTTCCCGCGCGACCTCAACGTGGCCGGGCGGCGCTTTGCCCTCGCGGAGACGCTGGCGCACGCCGAGCACCTGCGGCTGCTGGGGGCGCTGGCCCGCACCTGGCAGGACGGGGCCTGGGTGTACCACGCCTGAACCCCCCGGCGGCCACCCTTTGGGACCACCCGCCCACTCTATACTCGCGCCCATGACGGCCCCGGAACTTCAGCGCATCATGACCGCCCTGGCCGACAGTGGCCTGAGTGTCGAGGCGGTCGAGGACGGCGCGCTGGTGCGCCACGGCGAGAGCCGGGTGGCCCTCTTCGCGGAGCGGGACCCGCAGGGGGGCGTGATCGTGCGCCTGCACCTCGACCTCGACCTGTACGTCGAGGAAGACTCGCTCGCGGACATCCTGATGGGCATGAACCTGATGAACCAGGGCCTCGACTACGGCGCCCTGAACCTCGATCCGGTCGAGGAGGAGGACACGCCGGAAGACGCTCCCCTCACCTTCGCGGTGCTGGGCCGCGCCGTGCTGTGGCTGCGCGACCTCGGCCCGGAGGAGCTGGAGCGCCTGCGCGAACACCTGCGCCGCTTCGAGGCCGAGGTGACCGAGGCGGTCGAGCGGACCCTGCACGGCGGCAAGGGCCTGAGCGCGTAGGCGCGGGGGGCGTGAGGGGGCGAGCCAGGCTCCCACCCTGGCCTAATCCGCGCGGAGTAGGCTCAGGGCACCTGTTTCCCTACTGGTGCCGCGTCTGGAGGTCCATCCACTGAACCGGGCTGCCCTGCCCGCGCCGCTGGAGGAAGCCATGCCTGCCCGTTCTCAGCCGTCACGCCGCCCTGCCCCCGCGCACTTCACCCTGCTCAGCCGCAACCGGGTGTACGGCGTCTTCACCTCGCTCGAAGACCTGCGGCACTGCACGGACCGGCTGCTGGCCCTGGGGCTGAAGGACCAGGCCGTGCAGATCATCATGGGAGACGACGGTCACCGAGCGCTGGACGCCGAGGGCCACGGCCTGTGGGGGCGCTTGCTGCGCCTGATGCAGGGCCTCACCGACGAGCGCTCACACATCGAGCAGTACGCCCACGCCCTGGGACGCGGCGACATCGTGCTGAGCGTGGACCTGTCCGGCACGGGGACGGGGATCGCGGCGGTGGCCCAGGCGTTCCGCGACAGCCACGCCCGCTTCGTGAACCACTACGGCCCCTGGGTGGTCGAGCCGCTGGAAGCCTGAAGGCGCTCCGCAAGGCCGGAGGCCGGAACCCCACAGGTCCCGGCCTCCGCCTTCCCAGTGTTACTGACGCTCTTGCAGCGGCACGTACTTCTGGTCGCGCTCGCCCGTGTACACCGCGTCGGGGCGCAGCAGGCGGTTGTCGCGGGTGTACTCGATCACGCTGGCGCACCAGCCGCTGATGCGGGCGAGCGCGAAGATCGGCGTGAAGTACTCCTTGCGGATGCCGAGGTCGGAGTAAACGGTCCCGGAGTAAAAGTCCACGTTGGGGTAGATGCCCTTGGAGCCGATGCGGTCCACGACCGTCTTCTCGATGGTTTCGAGAATCTGGTAGTAGGTGCTCTTGCCTTCCTTGTTGGCGACGACCTCGGCGTAGTCGCGCAGCACGCGCGAGCGGGGGTCGAAGTACTTGTAGACGCGGTGCCCCACGCCCATGATCTTTTCCTTGCGGTCGAGCTTCCCGGTGATGTAGGCCTCGGCCTGGTCGGGGGTGCCGACCTCATCGAGCATGTCCATCACGGCCTCGTTCGCGCCGCCGTGCAGCGGTCCCTTCAGTGCCCCGACCGCCGAGGTGATGCAGGAGTACATGTCGCTGAGGGTGCTCGCCGTGGCGATTGCCGTGAAGGTCGAGGCGTTCATGCCGTGGTCGGCGTGCAGCACGAGGGCGATGTCGAAGAGGCGGGCCTGCTCCGCCGAAGGCTCCTTGCCCGTCAGCATGTACAGGAAGTTCCCGGCGTGGGTCAGGTCCATGCGGGGGGCCACGATGTCCTGGCCCTCCTGGGCGCGGCCCAACGCCGCGATGATCGTGGAGAACTGCGCGATCATCCGCACCGAGATGGCGCGGCGGGCCTCTTCGGTGGTCTGCTCGGCCTGGGGGTCGAGCAGCCCGAGATACGACACGGCGCTGCGCAGCGCCTGCATGGGGTGAACCCCGCGCGGCATGGTGCGGATGATCTCGGTGAGCGCCTCAGGGATGGCGCGGTTGGCCTTGAGTTCGGCGTCGAAGGCGGCGAGTTCGGCGGCGGTGGGCAGCTTGCCGTTCAGCAGGGCCAGCGAGAGTTCCTCGAAGGTGCTGTGCTCGGCCCACTCCTGAATCGGGATGCCGAGGTGGGTCAGGATGCCCTCGGTCCCGTTGATAAAGGTCAGCTTGCTCTCGGTGAAGAGGACGCCTTCCAGCCCCTTGGCGACGTTGGCGGTGTTCGTCATGGTGGGCACACCATACCACCGCGCCGCGCCGGGGCCGTCCATTCCACGCGGTTCCCGCTCCGGTGACAAGGACGGCGCCCAGGCCCCCTACAATGCCCGCCATGTCGGTGCCCGCTGCCCCCCACCCCGTCACCCTGGCCCTCGATACCGCCACCCCCTTCCTGACCCTGGCGCTGGCCTGGCCCGGCGGCGAGCGGACCTGGCGCGAGGAGGTCGGGCGGGCGCACGCCGAGCGGCTGGCGGGGGCGGTGCGTGACCTGTTCGCGGACGCGGGCCTCCCCTTTCACGCCGACACCCTCGTGATCGGCACCGGGCCGGGGTCCTACACGGGCGTACGCGTGGGCGCGAGCTACGCCCTGGGCCTGGGGCGGGTGTGGGGAGCGCGGGTGCTGGGCGTGCCCACCCTGGAGGGGCTGGTGGGCGGTCTGGAAGGCGAGGTCGCCGTCTCGCTGGACGCGCGGCGGGAGAATGTGTACGGCGCGGTGTACGAGGTGCGGGGCGGCGTGGTGGGCCGGGTGATTCACCCCCCGCACAAAGACAGCCTGAGTGCCTTCGAGACGCTCGCCGCCGGACGCCCGCACCACCGCGACCCGGCCCCAGATGGCCTCGCGCTGCTGCGGGCGGGGCTGGACCACGGGAGCGAGAAGTGGGCACTGGCGTACCTGTGACGTGGCCCGACTAAGCCCGCGCCCGCAGCCCCAGCAGCAACCCCGCCGTATACGCCCCCGCAAAGGGCAAGTTAGCCGTCAGCACCCGCCCCAGCCACGGGGCCCCGGCTTCCCCGCCCTGACGTAATAGGGGGTCGGCCAGCGCCTGCACGCGCGGCCAGTTCACGGTCAGCAGGTCCCAGGAGGCCAGCAGTTGCACCGCCACGAACAGCAGCCCCAGCAGGGTCAGCGCCAGGCGGCCCACCTTCCGCAGCGCCAGCCCGGTGGCAAAGCCCAGCAGCGCCCCCACGCTGAGGTCGGGCAGCACGGAGCGCAGCGCCTCGGTGAGGGAGGCGTCGGGGCTGGGGGCGGGGGGAGAGGAGGCCAAGGGCTGGAGGGCATCGTAGCGCCCTATACCTCAACCCCGCGCCAAAAGGCGGAGGCGCCGGGGGGCCGGGCAGGGTATGGTGGGCAGCGACGTGACGCCCGAGCCTGATGTCCTCCCCCCCGAGTTGCTGGACCGCCTCAGCCGGGGGGACGAGGCGGCGTGGTACGACTTCGTGTCCGCCTACGAGGGCCGCATGTACGCCTACCTCTACCGCCTGGAGGGCAACGCGGAGGACGCGCTGGACCTCACCCAGGAGGTCTTCTACCGGGCGTGGCGCTCGATCCGCACCTTCCGGCCCGGCGAGCGGGTGCTGCCGTGGCTGTATCAGGTCGCCCGCAACACCCAGATCGAGTCTCACCGCCGCAAGCAACTGGCCCGGTTCAGCCTGGAAGAGGCCCGCGAGGACGTGGGCTTCGAGGTCACCAGCGCGGCCCGCTCGCCCGTGCAGGCCGCCGAGAGTGCCGACGCGCAGGACCGCGTGCAGCGGGCGCTGATGGAACTCGCCCCCGAGTACCGCGAGGCCGTCGTGCTGCGCTTTGTCGAGGACCTCCCCTACGACGAGATCGCCCGCATTCAGGGGGTGGCGGTGGGCACGGCCAAGAGCCGCGTCTTCCGGGCCAAGGAGCAGCTTGCCGGGCTGCTCGCCGACGCGGCGGACGTGCATTGAGCGGCAGGCCATTCATGAACTGCGACGAACTCCCTCCGGCGGGAGGAATGGAACCTGGCGCCTTCCCGCTGCGGCCGCCCACCCGTTAGCCTCGGCGGGTGAGCAGCAGGAGAGCGGCACTCGCAGCGCTGGGCTTGGCCGTCCTGCCGTGGACGACCTGGGTCGAGGCATGGACGACACAGACCGTGCCGTTTCAGGTCAGGGTGTCCATGCCCCAGGACGCGGCGGCCCCGTTGACGGTGACCTTCACGGCGCAGGCGCCCACCGAGAACCGGGTGGTGTGGGACTTCGGGGACGGGAGCACGGCCCAGGGCACGCGCGTGGAGCACACGTTCTACCGCGCCGGGCGCTACGCGGTGCGGGCGAGGCTGCTGGACTCGCGCGGGCAGCCCCTGGCGACGGCGACCGGGCCGCTGGAAGTGCGCAGCGGGGGACCCGAGCGGGCCGAACTCGTCGTGCTGCTGGGGCGGGACGAGGTGCGGTTCTCGGCGGCGGGGAGCGTGGCTTACCGCCCCGGCACACCGAGCTTCACGCTGGATGGTCGACCGGTGGGGACGGGGCCGCTCTCCCTGGCCCCCGGGGAGCACCGGGCAGCGGTGCGGCTGCCCGGCGAGAGCGGCCTTCTCTCGCGGGAGGTGAGCTTCCGCATGGCGCCCCTGCCCGGCAGCGTTCCCTTCGAGACGGAAGTGCTGCGCCTGACCAACCAGGCGCGGGCGCGGGGCTGGAACTGCACGGCGCTGCGGGAAGGCGGCCAGAGCCTGCCGCCGCTGAAACGCCACCCTGAGCTGGAGGTTGCGGCGCTGGCGCAGTCGGCGGGGATGGCCCTGCACGGCTACTTCGACCACCGCAGCGCCCTGGACGGCAGCACCCCCGCCACCCGGCTGCGGGCGACCGGCCTGCGGGTGGAGGCCAGCGCCGAGAACATCGCCGGCGGGCAGCCCACCCCGCAGGCGGTCGTGGACGCCTGGCTGCGCAGCCCCGGCCACTGCCGGAACATCATGGGCGACTTCACGCACCTCGGCGTGGCCCACGTCGAGCGGCCGGGCACCCGCTACCGCCACTTCTGGACCCAGGTGTTCGCCACGCCACTGGAGGCAGCAGGCCGGTAGGTGGCCTCAGCGCCGCTCGTCCACCAGCGGCGGCTCGCCCAGCCGGACCCGCGCCAGGGTGCCGCCGCCCGGCGCGTCCTCCAGGGTGACGTCGCCGCCGTGGGCACGGGCGTAGCGGCGCACCAGCGACAGGCCCAGCCCCTGCCCCGGTGCCACGCCCAGAGGACCGCGCTCGTAGGGCAGGAACATCTGGGCGCGGCGCTCGGCCGGGATGCCGGGGCCGTGGTCACGCACGGTGATCTCAGGCTGCCCATCTTCGACCGCGAGCGCCACCTCGACCGGGCCGGAGGTGTACTTCAGGGCGTTCTCGATCAGGTTTTCCAACATCTGCGCCACCCGGTCGGGATCAACCGACCACACGACCGGTTCCTCCGGCACCTGCGCCGTGACGCGCCCGCCAGCGACCCGCTGCACCATCAGCCGCAGGTCGCTGGGAGCCACCCGCAGGGTCACGTCGAGGTACAGGTCGTCCAGCCGGGTGAGGTCGGCGCGGCTGGCGAGTTGCCGGGCGCTCTCCTCGATCATGCCCAGCAGACGCTGAAGCTGCTCGGGGGTCTCGGCCTGCCGCAGCAGGTCGCTGGCGAGCAGCAGGCTCTGGAGGGGACGGCGCAGCTCGTGACTGGCGAGACTCAGGGCCTCGCGCTGCCGGGCCTCGCGCCGAGCACGGCGTTCGCGCTCCGAGCGCCACAGCCGCAGCGCCCGCACGATCAGGGCCATGCTCAGCAGTCCGGTCACCAGCGCCGTCCCCAGCAGCACCTGCCGCAGTCGCCGGAACTCCTGCGCGTAATCCTTCCCCAGCTGATTCGATAAGTCCTCGGCTTGGGCACTGAGCTGCACGGCCTGCCGCCCCGCTTCCGCGAGGGCCTGCGGGTTGCCCTCCTCTACCAGGACGCGTATTCGGCTCAGCCGCGCATCACCCAGCGCCTCGACCTCGGCCAGGTGCTCGAACTGCGCCGGATTCAGCAGGCTTGACCGCACCTGATCGCGGATTTCCTCGCGCTCCTCACGGGCTACCGCCGGGTCGAGACGGGCGGCGCGGTACTGCAACACGTCCTTGGCAAGGCCGTGGTAGCTGTAGATGGACCAGCCGTCGCCCCGGTCCAGCAGCGACAGGTAGGCGGGCTGCAGCGCGAGGAGCAGGAGCACTGCGGTGATCACGGTGGGCAGCAGCGCGAGCAAGCCCTCTCGCGCCCGGACCCACAGGGGAACCCGGTGGGCGGGCGCGGCGCTCAGTGCGGCGTCTTCGGGGGTGCGGGCGCTCACGGGGCGGGCGAGATGCGCTCGACGAACCACACCCACGCCGAGCCGTACTGGCTGCGCGGGAATCGCCGCTCGTCGGGCGGGAGGACCACGGTCAGCGGCCCTTTTTCCAGGGTGGAAATCGGTTTCCCGTTGGCGGTGTGCGCGAGCATGATGGGCGCGGCGCCGTAATCCCGGGCCGCGATGGTCGTCACGTAGCCGTTGCTGGCGTGCAGGCGCATGTCCTGCCCGGCAAAGCCCCCCAGCCGGGCGAGGTCGCGCAGCGGGACCCCCTCGTAGGTGAAGGTGCGCCCGAGCTGCGCGTGCCGGGTGACGTAGCGCACGGTGGGCAGCGCCAGCAGCTGGCTGCGGGTCAGCGTCAATGTCTGGGCCTTGCCCTCCAGCCGCAGCAACGGGCGCTCGCCGGGCTTGGCGGCCGGGATGGGCCGCGCCGTTCGCAGGTAGGTAAAGGACGTGCTCGCCGCCTGCCCCCACCCGCCGGGAAGCAGGCTGCCGACCACCGCCGGGCCGAGCGCTAAGGCCACCAACAGAACGCGCCTTGTGGGGAACACGGCCCCAATCTAGATGTCTCCCGGCGGTGTCTCAAGGGGGCAGTGCGTGAGAAGGACATGAGTTGAGCGGGTCTGGCCCTGCGCTCAGGCGTCAGCCGGGCGTCATGCGGAGGGAGAACAGTGGGGGCATGCGTCTTTCCTCCCTCCTCCGGTTCATGACCCCGCTGCTGGGTGCCCTCTCGCTGGGCGCCGCCGGGGCCGCCCCCGTCCTGAGTGCGCAGAGCATCATCGTCAACCCGGTTCAGACCAGCCTGGAGGTCCGGGTGTGGACCGACCGGGGCAGCGGCACGCAGGCGCCCACCTACGCGGTCGGCGAACGCATCCGGCTGTATGCCAGCGTCAACCAGGACGCCTACGTGTACCTCTTCAACGTGGACCCGCAGGGGCAGGTCGACCTCGTGCTGCCCAACCAGTACCAGAGCGGCGGCAATTTTGTGAAGGCGAACACCACCCGCACCTTTCCGGCGGCGGGCGATCCCTTCACCTTCGACATCGCGGGACCCGCCGGTCTGAACAAGGTGCTCGCCCTGGCGAGCCTGAAGCCGCTGGACCTGGGGCAGATCGCCACCTTCAAGAGCCAGCAGGGCGGCTTCGCCACCGTCAGCGTGCAGGGGCAGGGCCAACTCGCGCAGGCGCTGAGCATCGTGGTCAATCCGCTGCCGCAGACGAGCTGGGTGTCGGACACGGCCTACTACACGGTCGCCGCGCGCAAGGAACAGGCCGCGCCCCTCCAGACGCCCGCCCCGGCGCCCACCACGACTGCCCCCAGCCGCGGCACGCCGATTCAGCAGCCGCCTCGCACCGCCCAGGCCCTCTCGATCACGGTGCAGCCCCTGCCGAACGTGCGCGAGTGGAAGGCGACCGTACAGGGCCGTAGCCTCCAGGCCGTGTATGACGAGTACGCCGCCCGCCTGAAGGCCGAAGGCTTCACCCAGGCCAGCCTCCGCAAGACCGGCAACCACCTCCGGGGCGAGTTCCGCAAGGGCACTGTCCGCGCCGAGCTGGAGGTCAAGCAGAAGGGCAAGAAGGCCGACTACGAGGTCAGCGTCGAGCGCCGCTGAGACCAGGAACACCGCCGGGCACCCGTGAGAGGGAGGCCCGGCGGTGTTCCTGATCTCCCCCGGCCTCAGGAGCTGTTTCAGGAAGGCCTCGGCCTCACCGGGATGTTGGAAAGGGAGGGTGCCCGTCTGGGACGGCGACGCCGTCCACCCCACTACAAGGGGGCAGGAGCAGCCCCCCGCAGTCCTCAGGAAGGCCGTGAACCCTGGCCGACTGTTGAAGCAGACCCTCAGCGGGCCGGGTGGGTCGCCTTCCAGGCCAGAGCGAGGTCCTCGTAGTAGGCACGGACATTGTTCGTCAGGGTGCGGACCAGCCCCGGCGCGTCCGTGGCGCGGCCATAGCCTGAACTGGACCACAGTTCCAGGGCCTTGACCGTGAGTTGCCGGCTTCCCAGCGTGACCCGCACGTCGGGGCGCAGTTGCAGGCTGAGGTCGATGGTGTAGAGGTAGTCGCCGTCCTCGGTCTCGAAGGCGTCCACCGAGAAGACCTGCTGCACCGTGCAGGTTTTGGGGTCGCCGGAGGGCACCCCGTACAGGGTGGCGTAGCGCATCAACTGCTCGTCGAGCAAGACGGCGAGGTCCTCGACCTCCTCGTCGTCGACATACACGTAGGCGACGGGCGGGCAGAGGTCGGCCGCCGTGAGTGCCCGCAGGTTTCCCTGCTGGTGGTCGGCTCCGGCCAGAGGGGTCAGGAGGGCCAGGGCGGTCAGCGCCAGCAGGGGTTTTTTCATGGCTCAGTGTACGCCTGGGGTGGAGCGCCGCCCCGCGCGTCTCGGGAGGCATCTGCTACGCTGGGCCTACAGCTTTTCTTCACGCCGCGGCCCCCGGCCGCTCCCCTCGCCATGCCGACGCTTCCGCCCCGCCCGCCCTCCTGCCTGCCGCCCCCCGCGTGCGGGCGGCCTCCGGCGCGGCTGCTCAACCAGCGCCGGGCGCCCTGACTGGCCCTTCCGGCCCACCTCGCTCCCCGGACCTGGGCTGAGAGGTGGGCCGCCCGGCTCTGTCTTCCCCGCTCTTCCCCACTCCCCGAGGTGTCCGATGACCCGAACCCGTTCTTCTCGCAAGGCGGCCGCTCCCCCCGCCGCCGATCCCGTCCCTCCCGCCATGACGGACGACATGGTGCAACTCCTGACCCCCGGCGGCGAGGTCACCGACCCCGCCCGGCTGCCCGACCCGGAAACGCAGCGCCGCCTCTACCGCCTGATGCGCCGCGCCCGGCACTTCGACGAGCGGGCCTGGGTGCTGTACCGCACCGGGCGCATGGGCGTCTTTCCACCCTACGGCGGCATGGAGGCCAGCCAGGTCGGCACCGCCGCCGCGCTGACCCACGAGGACTGGCTGTTCCCGACCTACCGCGACACGGGCGCGGCGCTGACCTACGGCCTGCCCATCCCGCAGACCATCGCCTACTGGCGCACCAGCCCGCACGGCTGGGCGATGCCGGAGAACCTCAAGGTCCTGCCCTTCTACATCCCCATCGCCACCCAGTACCCGCACGCGGTGGGGGCGGCGCTGGCCGAGCAGCGGCGCGGCACCCAGAACGTGGCGATGGCCTTTATCGGGGACGGCGGCAGCTCGGAAGGGGACTTCCACGAGGCGCTGAACTTCGCGGGGGCGCTGAACGCCCCGTGCGTGTTCATCCTCCAGAACAACGGCTGGGCGATCAGCGTGCCCACCCGCGCCCAGACGAAGGCGACCAATCTGTCGCGCCGCGCCGACGGCTACGGCATTCCCGGCGTGCGGGTGGACGGCAACGACGTGCTGGCGACCTACGTGGTCACCCGCGAGGCGGTGGAGCGGGCGCGCCGGGGCGAGGGACCGACCCTGATCGAGACCGTGACCTACCGGGTCAAGCCCCACACGGTCGCCGACGACCCCAGCCGCTACCGCACCGCCGAGGACACGGCGGGCTGGGACGAGAAGGACCCGGTGGTGCGCCTGCGAACCCACCTGCTCGCCCAGGGTCACCTGACCGAGGCCGAGGACGCCGAGATCGTCCGCGAGATCGAGGCCGAGTTCGAGGCCGCGCTCGCCGAGGCCGACGCCTACCCCGAGCCGACCCCCGCCGAGATCGTCGATCACGTCTTCGCCGAGCCGACCCCGGCCCTGCGACGGCAGCGGGCCGAGCTGCTGGCGGAGGAAGGGCAGTGAAGCCGTCCTTCTCTGCCGTTCGCCCCACGCCCCGCACCCCCCGCTTCCCCGAGGTTTCCGCATGACCGCCACTGTCACCGCCCTGCGCACCATGACGATGGTCGCTGCCATCAACGACGCCCTCGCCCTCGCCCTGGAACGCGACCCCGACGTGCACATCTTCGGGGAGGACGTGGGCGTGATGGGCGGCGTGTTCCGCGCCACCGACGGCCTGCAATCCCGCTTCGGGACGGACCGCGTGTTCGATACCCCGCTGGCCGAGGCCGGAATCGTGGGCATGGGCATCGGCATGGGGCTGGCGGGACTGAAGCCCGTCGCGGAAATTCAGTTCGCGGGCTTCCTGTACCCGGCGCTCGATCAGGTGCTCTCGCACCTAGGCCGCTACCGCCACCGCACCCGCAGCCGCTACCACCTCCCGATGGTCGTGCGGGCGCCCTACGGCGGCGGTGTCCACACCCCCGAACAGCACGCCGACTCGCCCGAGGCGATCCTGGCCCACACCCCCGGCGTGAAGGTGGTCATCCCCTCCACCCCCCGCGACGCCAAGGGCCTGCTGCTGGCCGCCATCGAGGACCCCGACCCCGTCTTCTTCTTCGAGGCGATCAAGCTCTACCGCTCGGTGAAGGAGGAGGTGCCCGAAGGCCACTACACGATTCCGCTGGGGCAGGCCCGCATCGTCACCGAGGGCGACGACGTGACGGTCATCTGCTACGGCGGCATGGTCGAGGTCGCGCAGAAAGCCGCTGAGGCCGCCCGTGCCCACGGGATCGGGGTGGAGGTGATCGACCTGCGGACGCTGGTGCCTCTGGACACGGGCACCATCCTGGCTTCGGTGCAGAAGACGGGCCGCGTGATCGTGGTGACCGAAGCGCCGCGCACCGGGGGCTTCCACAGTGAAATCAGCGCGACCATTGCCGAGGAAGCGATTGACTTTCTGCGGGCGCCCATCCTGCGGGTGACGGGCTTCGACGCGCCCTACCCGCCCTTCACCTCCATCGAGGACGCCTACCGCCCCAATCCGGTGCGGGTGGCGAAGGCGATTCGGAAGGTCATGGCCTACTGACCGATACGGATTCCGGCCATTTCGTCCTCCTTCGGGAAAGCACCGAAGGAGAACTCCATTCTGGAATCCGTACTTTTCCCTTCTCCCTTTGGTCGGGTGGATCAGTGATGCAAGAGCTGATCCACCGGAATCAGATGAGTGCGCCCTGGGGCACGTTCGGGCCTCAGCGCTGAATCATGAAGCTCACGCACCATAACGGGGATGCGTCCCGCACCCCTGCTGCTCACCGCCGCCCTGCTCACGGGGACGGCGGTCTTTGCCGTGGACCGCTTTCGCTCGTCTGGAGAGGCGGACGCCCAGCCGCCTGCCCCGGTGCTGGCCGCCGCCCAGACGACACCCCCTCCAGCCCCTGCTCCCGCACCGGAGCCTGAACCCGCGCCACCTACGCCTGAGCCCGAACCGGACCCTGCGCCGGAACCCACCCCACCGCCCCTCCCCAGTTCCGCGAAGGTGTCCGGCATTCGGCACGAGTACCAGCGGCTGAACAACTGCGGCCCGGTCACGGTGGGCATGGCGCTGAGCCGCTGGGGAAGCACGCTGAATCAGTACGACATCGCCCCGAAGCTCAAGCCTTCGTCGGGGGACGTGAACGTGTCGCCGGACGAGCTGGCCGCCTATGCCCGCTCGCAGGGGATGGACGTGCACCTCGCCACGAACGGGGACCGGCCGCTGCTCAAGCGGCTGCTGGCGGCCGGAATTCCGGTGATCGTGGAGACGTGGTTCGTGACCCCCGACAGCGGCGGCATGGGCCACTACCGCCTGCTGACCGGGTACGACGACGCGGCGCAGACCTTCAGCGCCCTCGATTCGTACCTGGGGCCGCTGACGATGCCGTATGGCCGTTTCGATGAACTGTGGCGCTCGTTCGGACGCACCTTCCTGGTCGTGACGCCGCCGGAGCGGGCGGCCGAGGTGCGGGAACTGCTCGCCGAGCGGGCCGACCCGGTGCGGGCCAAGGCGGAGGCGCTGCGGGTCGCGCTGGCCGAGGCCGAGCGGCGGCAGGACGCGGTGGGCTGGTTCACGGTCGGGCACGCCAAGCTCGCCCTCGGGGACGCGCGGGGAGCGGCGCGGGCCTTCGATCAGGCGTTCGCGGCCCAGCCCGACCCGGCCCTCGACCCCACCCGACCCGCCCGCGTGGTCGGCGGGCTGCCCTGGCGGGCGACGTGGTATTCCTTCGGGCCGTTCGAGGCGTACCTCCGCACCGGGCGCAACGCCGACGTGCTGCGCCTGGCCGGGAACATCCTGCGCGACGTGCCCACCCACGAGGAAGCGCACTACTGGCGGGGCCGGGCGTTGAGCGCCCTGGGCCGCACCGCCGAAGCCCAGGCCGCTTACCGCGAGGCGCTGCGGCTGCGGCCGGGCTACGCGGCGGCGCGAGCGGAACTGGCGAAAGGCTGACCGCCGACTCCTCCCTGCGTTACCCTGCCACATGACCCTCCCGAGCGATGCCCGCCTCACGCCGGAAGCCTTTGCCCGTGCCCGCACCTTCCTGCTGGAGCGGGGCAGGCCGCTGGAAGCCGCCCGTTTCCGCCACGCCTTTGAGGGGGGGAGTGCAGCGGACGTGCTGGACGCCTTGCGGGCCTCCCGCAACCCCGACGGCGGCTTCGGGTGGGCGCTGGAGCCGGACGTGCGGACGCCGGAGAGCAGCGTGTTGGCGACGGGGACGGCGCTGGAGGTGCTGCACGACCTCGGCGTCCCCGACTCCGACGAATTGCTCGGCGGCGCGGTCATGTGGCTGCGCGGGAACCTCAACGTCACGCTCGGCGGGTCGGTGTGGCGCTTCCTGCCCCCTCTAGCGCAGGCGTATCCGCACGCTCCTTGGTGGAGCCAGGCGGAACCCGAGGCGTTCGCAGCGGCCTTCGGGCAGTTTCGGGTCAACCCCCGCGCGGGAATCGTGGCCCGGCTGTGGCGCTGGCCGGAGCTGCTGCCAGAGGGCCTGTTGGCACTCCTCACGCTGGAGACGCGCGACGCCATCCTCGCCGGGCTGGAGCCGGGGGACGTGAACGGGCACGCGGTCGCTGCCCTCTTCGCCCAGACCCCCGAAGTGCCGGAAGACCACCGCCTCCCCGTGCTGGACTACCTGCGCGACGTGCTGCCGGAGCGGGTGGCGGCCACGCCCGAGGCCCTCGCCGGGTACGGCCTCGACCCTCTGCAGGTGGCCCCCACGCCCGCTTCTCCGCTCGCCCCCGTGCTGGAAGACTCCCTTGCGGCTGCCCTCGCTCACCTCCTGGCCTCTCAGCGGGAGGACGGCTCCTGGGCACCGACCTGGGACTGGGGCGGCACCTTCCCGGACATGTGGCCGCAGGCGGAAGCCGAGTGGCGCAGCGTGCGGACCTGGGAGGCGCTGCGGGCGCTGCGAGACTGGGGACGGCTTGAGCAGCGCTAGGAGCCATTCGCCCTCCCGCCGACCATAAGAAGCCGCCCCACCTTCCCGGCGGGGCGGCCCTCCTCGCGGCGCCTACTTCTTGGGCGCTTCGATGGTCTTGACGGTCTTGCCTGCGGCGCGGGCGGGGGCCTTCTGCACCGTCTGGCCCAGGGAGGCGGTTTCGCGCTCGACCTGTTTGTTGATGATGACCTGCTGAACGATCCCGATCAGGGTGGACAGGATGATGTAGATCGTCACGCCTGCGGGGAAGGTCAGGGCAAAGTACAGGAAGATGAGGTAGATAAAGGCCTGCTGCCGGAACATCTCGGGGCTCTTGCGGGTCATCACGTAGAGCTGGCCGATGTTCACGACGAGGTAGATCAGCGCGAGGATGTAGAAGGGGTCCGGAATGGCGAGGTCGGGCAGCCACAGAAAGCCCGAATCGAACTCGAAATTGCGGATGGTGGACCACAGCGCGATCAGCACCGGGAAGGGCAGCAAGGTCGAGAAGCAGCCCGCCGGGTTGAAGTTGTAGTCGCGGTAGAGCTGCGCCATCTCCAGCCGCATGGCCTGCTGGCTGTCGGCATCGGTCTTGCCCTTGTACTTCTCCTGAATCTCCTTGATCTTGGGCTGCATGACCTGCATCCGCGCCGTGGTGCGGCCCTGCGCCTGCATCAGCGGCCACATGATCAGCCGCAGCAACACGGTCAGCAGCACCAGGACCAGGCCCCAGTTGCCCACGAAGCTATAGAGCCATTCCATCAGCTTCACGATCAGGAGGCTGATCTGTCCGAACCAGTTGGGGTCGAAGAGCCCCGGCAGGGTGCTCAGGCCGCTCTGGTAGAGGTGAATCAGCTCGTTGCGCCCGCCGTAGACCTCCAAGTTGCTGTCGCCGGTCAGGCCCACCCGGATCAGGCCCTGCTCGCCCCCGGTCAGCGCGGCATCCGCCTGGGTCTCGCCCTGAGGCCGCACGATGAGGGCGTGCGCGACCTGGCTGGGGTTTTCCTGCAACGCGGCGTACTGGATGTTCTCGACCGTCAGGGTGCCGCTGCCCTGCACGGCGGCGGGCTGCCCCCCCACGGGGACGGCCTGCACGCGGGGGTTGTCGGCCTTGCCCAGACCGGGGAACAGCATGGAATACGTCTCCGGGCCATTCTCGATCCGGGTGCGGACGTCCACCTTGTAGTTGCGCGGGTGCAGGGTGACGGTCTTGGTGACGGCCACGCCGTTCTGGGTGTACCGGAACACGGCGTCCTGGCGGTTTTGCGCGAGGTTCTGGGTCAGCCGGGGGGCGCTGGCCTCGGCGGGGGCAGCGGGGTCGAGGCCCTCGCCCTCCAGCGCCAGCGCCTTGCGATTGCCCACCATGTTCACGATGCCGCGCTGCTCGCGCAGGGCGGTGAAGTCGTAGGTGCCGTCGGGGCGCTGCTTGATAAAGGGCGTTCCCGCGTAGTTCTTGACGTACCAGCCGATCACCTCGCCCCGCGCGTTGAACACCACGTCGCTGAGGTTGCTGGTGGCGATGAACTCGTCGCCGGGCTGGCCGTCGAAGTCGGCCGTGATCCACTCGGGCGTGATCGCCTTGCCGAAGGTGGGGA